>JBGSKM010000111.1:0-33358 GCA_041741195.1 Pirellulaceae bacterium | reverse complement strand
TCCGAGATCCTCCGCAGGCCAACCGCGACACACTTCGTCAATACCCAATCAACGAATGACCTCGCTGAACCTTCGTGACTTTGAGCCTTCGTGCGAGACTCCTGGCCGACGGATCACCTCACACAAAGTCACCAAGGCACGGAGCCGATCACACCGCTTCATGTCGTCCCCACTGACCGTCCCAAATCCACAGCGTCTAGCATTAACTGGCAACCCTCACCGAGCCACCTAATGCTCCATTGTCGCAGAGTCTCCAACAATCAACATTGATGAACACGATGAACAGGATTTCAACAAAGTTTACTTCCCATCCTGTGAATCCTGCACATCCATGTTCAATGACCCTCCCAGTAGCCGATAAGCGTCAACATCGATGGACACGATGAACGGGATTTCAACAAAGTTCACCGTGCATCTTGTAAATACTGCCTATCCATGTTCCACACCCACTAAACATCTCGACTTCTTGGTCTGACCCCTGACTTAAATAACCTAAAATCTGCTTTGTCCCGTCCCGCCATCGTCGTCAACGGTATCTCCGACAATCAACATTGATGAACAGGATGAACAGGATGAACAGGATTGAAACAAGGCTTGCCGTTAATCCTGTCAATCCTGCCTATCCATGTTCAACACCCACTGACCATCCCGACTTCTTGATCTGACCCCTGTCACCTACTTTGTCCCGTCCCGCCATCATCGTCGAAAACCTCTCTAAAAAGTTCCGCATCGGAACCTCGGGAGGCCCTGGCTATCACCGTCTCAGCGAAATGCTGACCGGCCTCCCCCGCTACGCCTACAACCAATTCTTCCCCCGCCGATCATTTGAGCCGACGGCGCTAGCCGCGGGCCCTACCGAAAACTCACTCACTAACGGCAGCCCTTCGTCCGAATCCTCCACTTCCCTGTCTCCTGACGCCTGTAACCTGATACCTAGCCCAGACTTCTGGGCGTTGAAAGACGTCTCCTTCGAAGTCCAACCGGGCGAAGTCGTCGGGATCATCGGCCGCAACGGAGCGGGCAAAAGTACACTGTTAAAGATCCTCAGCCGCATCACCGAACCGACCAGCGGCCGCTTCGGCGTCCGCGGCCGCGTCGCGAGTCTGTTAGAAGTCGGAACGGGCTTCCATCCGGAACTGACCGGTCGAGAAAACATCTACGTCTCTGGCGTCACCCTCGGCATGACGCGAGCGGAGATCAAAAAACGCTTCGACGAAATCGTCGACTTCAGTGGCGTCGAAAAATTCCTAGACACCCCCGTCAAGCACTACTCAAGCGGCATGCAAGTCCGCCTCGGCTTCGCCGTCGCCGCTCATTTGGAAAGTGAAATCCTCATCGTCGATGAAGTGCTCGCAGTAGGTGATGGCGACTTTCAGAAGAAATGTCTCGGCCGGATGCGAAGTCTGAGAACACAAGGACGCACCGTGCTGATCGTAAGCCACCAGATGCAAGTCGTTAGTTCGCTTTGCAGTCGCGTTTTGGTTTTGACGAGCGGAGCCCTACAGTATGACGGGGCAGCCATTGAAGGTGTGAATCACTATCGCGGATCCGCCTCCGCAGGGCAAAGTCATGTTTTCGACTCGCGATTAATGAACAAAAGAATTGGCGATCACGTTGCTGAATTGCATCGAGCGTGGCTTTCAAATTCGGCTGGTGAACAGTCTGGAGTTTTCGATTTGTCCGAGTCAATCACAATCGAGATGGACTACTCCATTCATCAAGACGTCGACAAGGTCGCCTTCCCCAACTTCCATGTGTTTGACGAAAGCGGCGAATATGTTTTCTGCACCGCCGCTTCGTCGACTCAACTTGGGCCATTTCGTCAGCGTCGCGGTCACTATCATGCCTCTTGTGTTATTCCCCCACACTTGCTAAACGCCGGTACCTTCACAGTCGGCGTCGCGCTGACAAGTCTCAACCCAGGATTATCCGTCTCGTTCTTCGAACGCGATGCATTGCAGTTCCAAGTGACAGAAGACTTTGATGCAACGCTGGATAATCAGCGTCATGGCTACGCGAGCCGTGTCCCTGGTCCCATTCGTCCTGATCTGGATTGGCGAATCGATAGATGCGAGACGGTCAGCAGCGAATGAAGGCAGTCATTCTCGCCGGTGGATACGGGACTCGCATCAGCGAAGAGTCGCACCTGCGCCCTAAGCCGATGATTGAAATCGGTGGCAAACCGATTCTTTGGCACATCATGAAAATCTATTCCCACTACGGGATCCAAGACTTTGTGATCTGCCTGGGGTACAAGGGGTATATCGTTAAGGAGTATTTCGCCAACTACTTCCTGCATACATCCGATGTCACGTTCAACATGGTGAACAATGAGATGACCGTTCATCAGCGAACCGCTGAACCCTGGACCGTCACGCTTGTTGATACGGGCGAGAACACACTCACGGGCGGGCGACTCAAACGCGTCCAGCGGTTCGTCGGCGACGAAACATTTTGTCTTACATATGGCGACGGTGTCTCTGACGTCGATGTCCAGGCTCTCATCGCACATCATCAGCGATCGGAGCGGATCGCGACGCTGACCGCGATCCAGCCACCAGGACGTTACGGTGCGTTGAATCTCGAAAATGAACAGGTGCGACAATTTCAGGAAAAGCCAGCAGGAGATAACGCCTGGATCAACGGCGGTTTCTTCGTTTTGGAGCCAGAAATCTTTGATCGTATCGAAGGGGACCAAACGAGCTTCGAGTCGTCGCCGCTTCAGAAGTTGGCTGCCGAAGGGCAACTGACGGCGTTTCAACATCACGGATTTTGGCAAGCGATGGATACGATGCGAGACAAGACTCTTCTTGAAGAGTTGTGGTCACAGGCGAAAGCTCCCTGGAAATGCTGGGCCTAATGAGCGTCCCCGACTGCTTTGGCGGTTGCTACGCGCGACGGCGCGTTCTGATAACAGGACATACTGGCTTCAAAGGAAGCTGGCTGTCGCTGTGGCTGGCACAGTTAGGAGCGGAGATCTGCGGCGTCTCACTCGATGAACTTCCTGTCCCGAACCACTGGAATCTAGTCGACCTCGCGTTCCCATCCCATCATGTCGACTTGAGAGACCGTTCGCGACTAGAAGAGGTCGTTCAGCAATTCAACCCGGAGGTCGTCTTTCATTTAGCTGCGCAACCGCTTGTGCGAAAGTCTTACCGAGACCCATACGAAACTTGGTCTACCAACGTCACGGGCACGGCAAATCTATTGGAAGCTTGTCGCAAATGTGACGAGTTGGCCACGATGGTGCTAGTGACAACGGATAAATGTTACCGCAATCAAGAGAGTCCTCAAGGATATCGCGAGGACGATGCATTAGGAGGATATGACCCCTACAGTGCATCGAAGGCCGCGACCGAACTTTTGGTCGGAAGCTATCGCCAGTCAGTCTACGCGGAAAGACCTTCCACTTTGATTGCGACGGCTCGGGCAGGAAACGTGATCGGTGGTGGCGATTGGGCGGAGGATCGTCTGATCCCCGATGCCGCACGTGCCGTTGAAAACGGTCAATCGCTCGAAGTTCGCTTTCCCATGGCCGTTCGCCCTTGGCAGCATGTCTTGGACTCGCTGTCAGGATACTTGCTTCTTGGGCAACAACTTTTGGAAGACAATTCAACATTCGCCGATGCATGGAACTTCGGCCCCGAAAACGATCAGCCACATACCGTCGCGGATGTTCTAAATCGATTGCAGGTTCATTGGCCAACGTTGCGTTGGCACCAAACCAGCGCAACGCATCCTCACGAATCGAAAATGCTACAGTTGAGTACCGTCAAGGCTCGAACAAATCTTGATTGGCGACCGGTATGGTCGTTTCAAGAAACGATCGACTTCACCGCGTCCTGGTATCATGCATTCTGCGAAAACGAAAGCGTCATCTCCCATGAGCAACTCGCCACTTACATCCAAGACGCCAGCGAACGTGAGCATGTTTGGACAAGGCACACTCCTCTCCCGTAGCGGGATTCGCAAGAATTCCGACGCTGCACTCACTTAATCCACTGAACTCTTACGAGTCCAGCAACCCACTTGCGCCCCTGATCCTATCACGTTGAACATCCGCGAAACCGACATTCAAGGTGTCTACGTTGTGGAAACGACGCGACACAGCGATCAGCGGGGCTGGCTGTCCAGGAGCTTTTGTTTGAGCGAACTTCACGAAGTAATCGGAAGTCGCCAGATCCGCCAGATCAATCAGTCGTTCACCGCTCAAGCGGGCGCGGTCCGTGGGCTCCACTTTCAACACCCACCGCACGCCGAGATGAAGTTGATCCGCTGCCTAAAAGGTCGGGTCTTCGATGTCGCTGTCGATGTAAGAATGAACTCCCCAACCTTTCTTCGGTGGCATGCGGAAGAGTTAACAAGCGACAATCGATTGATGATGGTCATTCCCGAAGGTTGTGCTCATGGGTTCCAAACTCTGGAACCAAACGCCGAACTGCTATATCTCCATACGGCCGACTATAATCCTGCCGCCGAAGGAGGATTTCGCTATGACGATTCAAAACTTTGCATTGCGTGGCCAATCACCGTGACAGACGTGTCGCCTCGCGATCAATCTCAACCAGGCTTAACGCAGGATTTTCGTGGAATCGATGTCAGCGTCTTAACGATGCCGGTGGCAAAACAATGATGCATTGCCGTCATTGCCAATCGCCCGTCATCCACCAGTTCATTGACCTGGGTGCATCGCCTCCTTCGAACGCCTATCTTACCGAAGCCGATCTTCAGAAACCGGAAAAATGGTACCCGTTACGCGTGATGGTTTGCCACTCATGCTGGCTGGTACAGACGCAGGATTTCGCGGACGCAAAAACGCTCTTCACCGATGAATATGGCTACTTCAGTGGCATGTCGGCGAGTTGGCTCGATCATGCCAAGCAATATGTCAACCAGATTGTCCAGCGGTTTCAGTTGGACACAAACAGCACCGTTATTGAAGTTGCATCCAATGACGGGTATCTCCTTCAATACGTCAAGGAAGCGGGCATCCCTTGCCTGGGTATCGAGCCGACTCATAACACCGCCGCGTCCGCGAAAGCTAAAGGAATTGAAGTCGTTGAAGAGTTTTTCGGTGTTGAGCTCGCAACGGAACTAGTCAAGCGCAATCAGCAAGCCGATCTTCTGGTCGCCAACAACGTCCTCGCCCATGTTCCCGATATCAATGATTTCGTAAGTGGTTTTACAAAACTACTCAAAGAGCATGGCGTAGCGACCTTTGAATTTCCGCACTTGATTGAACTTGTGAAGAACCAACAGTTCGACACCATCTATCACGAGCACTTCTCCTACTTGTCGCTAATGGCCGTACAGAACATATTTTCAAAAAAAGGCCTGCAGATATTTGATGTCGAGCGGTTGCCAACTCACGGCGGTAGCCTACGGGTCTTCACGCAGCGAATCGACACCGGGCGACACGAAGTGAATCATCACGTCTCGGAATGCCTGCAAGAAGAGTCGCAGTCCGGAATCACGAGCGTTGAGTTCTACCTCGGCTTCCAGGCAGCAGCCGAGAAGATCAAGAATGAGTTTTTACAGTACCTCATTCAGGCCAAACGCGAAGGGAAAAGAGTCGCCGCGTACGGTGCCGCCGCCAAAGGCAATACGCTCCTAAACTTTGCCGGAATCAAGCCCGATTTGATCGAGTTTGTAGTCGACCGCAGTCCTGGCAAGATCGGTCGCTACCTCCCCGGCAGCCGTATACCCATCGTGTCCGAGGCCGAACTGAGTCGCCGCAAGCCTGACGTGATCGTGATCCTGCCATGGAACCTTCAGCGGGAAATTGCATCACAGCTTGAGTATTCAGCCGCATGGAATCCAACTTTCGTAACGACAATTCCGGAGTTGCAATGTATTCCAGCATCTTCCACCGCTGAGGCAAAGGAGCATTCGCATCCCAAGAATACAACGACGCCAACTCGGATTGCCTACACCAAACCATCGATCACTGAACTAGAGATCCGCTATGCGACCGACGCCGTGACCCACGGTTGGGGCGAACGCTGTTACGAATACATTGGTCGATTTGAAAATGCATTCAAGGATCATTTAGGAGTAAAGCACGCGATCGCAACCGCCAGTTGCACAGGTGCCTTGCATATGGGCCTAGCCGCCCTGGGCGTTGGACCCGGTGACGAGGTGATCCTGGCTGATACCAATTGGATCGCAACGGCAGCCCCTATCGTTCATTTAGGCGCGAAGCCCGTCTTCGTGGACATACTCCCCGACACATGGTGTATCGACCCCGCGTTAGCCGAAGCGGCTATTACGCCCAAAACAAAGGCTATTATTGCCGTTCATCTCTATGGCAATCTTTGTGAAATGGACCGGCTCCTAGCGATCGGATTGCGTCATGGTATACCGATTGTGGAGGACTCCGCAGAGGCGATCGGTTCAGTCTGGCACGGTCGAAAAGCTGGCTCGATGGGACGGTTTGGTGTCTTCTCCTTTCACGGAACAAAGACGCTAACAACAGGCGAAGGAGGCATGTTCGTAACCAATGATGAAGAACTCTATGAACGAGTGCTTACGTTAAGCAACCATGGTCGCGATCGCCGTCAAACAAAGCAATTCTGGGCCGACATGGTGGGCTATAAATACAAGATGTCCAATGTGCAAGCGGCTATCGGCTGCGCACAGCTTGAGCGAGTCGATGAGTTGGTATCTCGGAAACGTGAAATCATGCAGGCCTACCGGAACGCATTCGCGGGCATTCCTGAGATTGCAATGAATCCCGAACCGCCAGGCACAGTGAACGGTTCGTGGATGCCAACGGTTGTGTTTGCATCAGGGACTGGTGTGACCCGCGAGCGTTTGTTGGAGGTTTTCCGCGTGGAAGAAATTGACGCCCGACTGTTTTTCTGGCCGTTGACGGGCCTACCTGTCCTAGGCGGAAGACCCGCGAACCCGATCGCCAATGATACGGCGCGGCGGGCGATCAACTTGCCCAGCTATAACGACCTGACCGACCGTGATGTTTGCCGCGTATGTAGCGTGGTCTCAAATCTCGAAGAGTTTCTGATCACTTAGGAGAGATTTCATGAAGCGATACCTCAGCTCAGAGCAGATAGAGGCTTTCCGCGAGAACGGTATTCTGGTCTTGCGCGAGTTTTATGACACCGAAGATGTGGAGCCAATACAGCGGGGCATTTATCAGGTCATCGGTCAAATCATGTTGCGTCATGGCATACCCGATACTAGATCCGAGTTTTCAGCAGCTACGTTCGATGACGGTTACAACTCGCTGATCTCAGCCAATCGTGCTTGGGGTGGGGAGATTTACGACGCAGTGAAGCAAATCCCGGCGTTCATTCGCTTGGTATCACACCCCGCACATGAAGCTTTGTTTCGAGAATTACGTGATCAATCTATTCCTGCTATCGCAGCTGGTGGGTACGGCATCCGCATTGACAATCCCTTTGAGGACAAGTTTCGCGCTATGTGGCACCAAGAGTATCCTGCCCAACTGCGAAGCATAGATGGGTTGGTTTATTGGTCACCCTTGGTTTCAATCACCGAGGAACTCGGTCCTGTGCTGATTTGCCCAGGTTCTCACAAGGCAGGTCCGTTGCTCGTGTATAGCGCCGACCCCGAAGGTGCAGGCCGTTCCGGTGCATACTCTTTGAAAATAAAAGACGAAGAAGCTTGGGTTGCGCGATATCGCCAAATATCGCCGCTGACGAATCCTCGCGATCTAGTAATCATGGACTTCCTTGTGCTACACGCTTCCGGTCACAATCGCGGAGTTCGTAGCCGGTGGTCGATGCAGTTCCGCTATTTCAACTTCAACGATGAACTGGGGCGGTCGTACGGATGGAAGGGCTCTTTCGCTGCTGGTGTAGACTTTAGGAAGGTGCACCCAGAACTTTTTGTAATGACATAAGCAGCAGCATGTTGTGTAATATTTGTGGAAGTCCGCTCGGGACGCCAGTATATGAGGCACTGGCTGGCAGTTCGCTAACGTCGCTTTGCGAGCGGCGGGACGAACAGGTGCGAGTTTGGTTCTGCGAAGGCTGCGGCCACCTACGTGGGGAGTGCTTGCGAGATGAGAGGCACTACTACCAAGTCGATTACCGTATTCTCCTGGACAGCGACGACGAAGACCAGATCTATGAGGTGCGCGACGGCCATATTACCTATCGCACCGATCATCAGATAAAAACTCTGCAGAATCGCGTAGATTTATCGTTTAACGCCAAGCTTCTTGATTACGGTTGCGCCAAGGGCAGTATGGTGGTTCGGCTATTAGCCGCTCGTCCCGATCTCCAGGTGCATCTATTCGATGTGAGCCCGATATACCGCGAACGCTGGCGCCATATCGTGCCAGACAATCAACAGGCCGTAGTGGACACGCCCACGGACTGGCTGGGTCGGTTTGATGTGGTTACTTCATTTTTTGCACTCGAGCATATCTCGGAGCCCCTCGATACTGTGAGACGGGTTGCATCGCTATTGACGCCGGAGGGCGTTTTCTACGGTATTGTGCCCGACACTTTTGGTAACGTTGCGGACTTAGTAGTTATCGATCATGTAAACCACTTTACGTCCCCATCGCTACACCGGATGCTGCGCGATTCCGGATTTAGGCAGATTGTGATCGAGAACGACGTTCACCGTGGTGCTTTAGTATTTCGAGCCACTAAGTCTGGCGAACTATCACCAATGCCAGTCATAAACTCCTTAGACTCACAAGTAGCGAGCCTCGCTTCATACTGGCAGAGCGTCAATGATTCAATTTCGCACGCGGAGGCGAACCTCGCAGGAAGGTCAGCTGCGATTTATGGTTCAGGGTTCTACGGGACTTACATTCTAAATTCGCTTCGAAACCCAAACGCCGTACGGTGCATTTTGGATGTCAGCCCGTTCCGCCAGGGCAAGTCGATTTTTGGTACGCCTATCGTCGCGCCAGAGTCGCTTCCATTGAACGTGCACGACCTGTTCATTGGGCTAAATCCTGCTATTGCGCGCAGCTCGGTAGAGGAGATGCAATGGATAAAGGACCGAAGCGTGCGAGTTGTCTTTCTGGACTACTACCGGACATGACGCTGCAAAAGGGCGACACGCTGCTGCGGCCATTCCGCCAAACTGACATTCCATTACTCATGCGCCTCCGCAACGATGTCCCGCTGCAGGCGCAGTTACTTGCACGTGTTCGTGGCAGTGACGAAATGCAGGTTCGCCGCTGGCTTCTAAACCGCACTAGCGTGCCCGGCCGAGCATTCTTAATTATTGCAGATGCGACCACACACGCACCATTAGGATTTATCCAGGTTGCGGATATCGATGATTTCGACCGTCGAGGCGAGTTAGGACTTGCCCTAGTAACCGACGCACAGGGCGTGGGACACGGTGGTCGCGCGATAACCATTATGCTTGACCATCTTCACACGACGCGAGGGCTCCGGAAGATGACCTTAAGAGTACGCGCAGACAATCAAAACGCAATACGCTGCTATGAACGTGTTGGCTTTAGGCATTGCGGCGTCCTGCACTCCCACTCATTGTTTGATGGGGTTTGGTACGACGTTTTGCTTATGGAGTTGCTACTGTCGATGGACTTGTAGTCATGAGGGTAGTGATCTCTCAACCGATGTATTTTCCATGGGTAGGCTTTCTTGAGCAGCTAAGACTCGCGGATGTACTTGTCGTTTACGATGACGTACAATTCTCCAAAGGAAGCTTTGCGAATCGCGTTCAGGCGAAGACAGGTAACGGTAGCCGATGGCTGACGGTTCCGCTGCGCGAATTGCGCCTTGGTCAGCGTATAGTCGATGTGCAGATTGATGAACAGAAAGACTGGCGAACAAGTCATCGTGGAACGTTGCATCAGGCGTACTCAAAGGCCCCGTTTTTTCAGGAGATGATGAAGCTGTTCGACGATGTGGTGCAAGCACCAGTTACCTCCGTAGGAGAGCTTTCGTTCAGGACGACGCGGGCATTGATGTGTCACTTCGCCCTCAATCCGTCGTTACGCATTCTGCATTCTGCAGACATGAAAATCACTGGCGGTGGAAGTCAGCGCGTGCTGGATATAGTCAGGGAAGTTGAGGGCACTGAATATATAACCGGCCATGGAGCTCGAGGCTACTTGGATCATGCGGCTTTCGAGAAAGCAGGCGTTATGGTGTCTTATATGCATTATCGCTGTTTACCGTATCCGCAATTGCATGGTCCCTTCACGCCATATGTCTCATCACTTGACCTAATTGCCAATTGTGGTGCAGCTGGGTCGCAGTATATTCAACCGCGCACCGTACCTTGGAGGGACTTTACGAATGAATCCCAGTAAGCTTTTTGACGAGGAAGTAGCACGAAATATACGTGGACTTGCCGATGACAACGACGTACAGGCCCTCTCTAGAATCTGGATCCGCGAGGTCGCACCACATCGCTGGGCCTACAATTTTCGGTGG
Source organism: Pirellulaceae bacterium (assembly GCA_041741195.1). Lineage (GTDB taxonomy): Bacteria > Planctomycetota > Planctomycetia > Pirellulales > Pirellulaceae > JBBSJZ01. Next base: position 22,946 of record JBGSKM010000111.1, on the reverse strand, counting down.
ATGGATCGCCCTGCAATTCAGTTCCCAACAGATGCGTGGGCGATGCAGGAACTTATTTGGAAAGTTCGGCCCGATCTAATCATCGAAACTGGGGTGGCCCATGGAGGTTCGCTAGTTTTTAGCGCTTCGATGCTAGCACTACTTGATTTGGCAGATGCCGCAGAACGCAATGAATCTATTGACCCGCGACAAAGCACCCGTTGTGTTATCGGTATAGACATTGAGATTCGTGCTCACAACAGAGCCGCAATCGAGGCACATCCGATGGCATCTCGAATTCGTTTGATCGAGGGATCAAGCACGTCTACCGAAGTCATCAATCAGGTGCGATCGATTGCTTCTAGACATACGCGAGTCATGCTGTGCCTTGATAGTAACCATACTCATGATCATGTACTCGCCGAGCTCGAAGCATATGCGACACTCGTAACCCCGGGGAGCTATTGCGTCGTCTTCGACACGTTAATTGAGGACATGCCCGCGAGTTTGTCTTGCGACCGCGCCTGGGGGCCAGGCAACAACCCAAAGTCCGCAGTGCACGCATTCTTGTCAGCACACCCCGAGTTCTTTATCGACGCGGACATCCACCACAAGCTCCTAATCACGGTCGCACCGGATGGGTACTTAAAGCGAGCATCAACTTACAGCGGCACGTTAGATGCCTTTACGAAGCCAAAGTAATACGACAGTATTTGAGTACCTTAAGTAGGCAACGAAGACGGCTATCGCAGATGAAGAATACTACGGTATTAGTACCCACGTTCAATCGACCACATTACCTGCGACGGCTGCTTCAATACTATGACCGCGTGCATTTTGGCGGGGAGATTCTTGTCTTGGATTCAAGTGAACCTGGAAACGAGACCGACTGTAACGGTCTAAGCTTGAATCTACAGATCATTAAGTATCCGTCGGATATATTTTTGCTCGACAAAGCTGTGGCGGGTGTGAAGCTTGTAACGACCGAATTTACTCAGAACTGCGCAGACGATGATTTCATTGCTGCAGAAGGCATCACAGTGTGTGAAAGCTTTCTACAACAAAACCCAGACTATTCTGCCGCCCAGGGTCATTGTGTTCACTTCTGTGTGGAACGAAATCGTCAGCGTTTTGTGGTACGAAAGATTCGAGGCGAACCGAACTACGATCTCGATCAAGACGATCCACTCGCTCGCTTGGCGAAGCATGTTTCAGATTATCGGCCCACCCACTATGCCTTACAACGGACGGATGCAGTTGTGAAATGTTTCGATGCTTCGCGCGCACTCGACCGGCCTTCCTTGCAAGCTATGGAAGTCATTCCTTCTATGAAGTGTGTTCTGTCTGGAAAAGTCAAGCGACTGCCAGTCCCGTTCGAGTTCCGCGAACAACACCCCCACCGACTTTCCGGATCAATTCCACACTGGATCGACCTGATCACGTCAGACGACTGGCAGCGGCAGTACAAATTGCTGGAGCAGTTCTTATCAGTCGAACTTGCAGGCGTTTCTCCTCCTGATGCCGCCGACGAAGGTCTTGCCGAACTCTATATTCAAGAGTGGCTGCGACTTTGCATGAAGAAATACTTCGTACGCAAGGATCGATTCGAAGCGTTGCTGCCCGCCGAGCCTAGATTGAACGGAGACCTTCTTTCTAGGGCGGTAAGGGTACCAAAAAGTATCTTCCGGTTTATTGAGTATCGGATGAGATCCAAGGAAGTTTCTGAGATTCCAAAAGAGATTGTGTCCGCTATACTTTCCTCGACGGGATACGATTATGATGTTGGTCTTAAACAATAGTCACCTGTTTCTGTCGGCTGATCATCGTCTTGCGGACGTGCGAGATGCGTTCGATTTCGCGTATTCACGCTGTCGCCAATCACCGTATTCGTAGTGTCCGATAAGGTCGTAAAGCATGAAGAAAATATTTATCGATTGTGGAGGGCACGATCGTTGCTCGGTGATAAAATTCTTGCTAGAGAATCCTGGCTTTGAGGCCATTACTTTCGAACCGAATCCAGTCTTTGCTCGCTATCATAGATTTCTGCCCAACACGCTCATACAGAAAGCGGTCTCGACATTTGATGGCGATGCGAGTTTCACTATCGACCCTTTGGATGGAGACGGGAGCTCCCTTCTACCTGACAAACCGGTGGATTTTACCCAAACAATAGCGAATGCACACTGTCCTAATGTTCGGGTCGAGTGCGTTGACATTGGTCGCTTCATTGAGAAGTTGGCGGATTCGGCAACCGAGATTATTTTGAAACTCGATGTCGAGGGCGCGGAATACGCAATTTTAAGAAGTCTTATAGATCGTGGCATCATCTGTCACATAAAGAAGCTATTTTGCGAGTTTCATTGGCAAAAGATAGACATGCCTTTTGAAACTCACGCGGCAATATTGAACGAGCTAGAGAATTGTATTGAAGTCGCAGACTGGGACGCGTTGCCCTATGCAATACATCTTCGTGGGAGATCCGAAAGACGCCGCCGCGTGGGGCACATTGCGCGTCTCTGGTTAAACCATGCGTTATCCAGATGAAATCGCTCCGTTTCTTGAGCTCTTTCGGCAACCGACGAGCGACTAACTGTTACATGACCTGTAAACCGCCAACTTGGTGATGTTCACTATACTTGATTTTCCTGTTGCCGTCGGACAAGTTCACTCTGCGACGCCGTTGGTGTACCAAGCCACACGCTAATCGCGATGAGAAAAAGGGCCGTCGAAACGGTTACGTCAGAGTGAAACGACTGCGTTTATTCGATGAGATCAAGTCCCATTGCGTTGATGGCCGCGTTGCGTTCATACACTTCATCTGTGAACGCAATCAAGTTGCCAAAGTAATCAACTGTAATGGGAATTGGAATGGACTGGCAATACAAATCTGTTTCCCATTGGCCTGTCGCATTTACTCTCGTTCCCTCGCCCATAGATCGCGTCTTATCGAATCCACTGCATCAGACGGACAAGTTGGCGCAGATGTTGGCTTTGTGCTCCGGAAAGAGTGAAGAATATGAAAAGCTTTGCAATCGACACTTTGAGACTTTTGATTCCTGAGCGGCGACGCCTCTGGAAGGAACAGGAAGCACGGTATTCCTATCAGAACAATTTGATTAAAGACTATCAAGAGCTTTCCAAGGTCCCTCTACGGCCTTGTTCACAGTCCAAACTCCGCCTGTGGGACACCAAGAATTTCTTGGACTACCTCAATGATCCCGTGCGCAAGAGTGAATGGAGCCGGGTTAAGTCAAAGCTGGAAGCGGTACGGATTCCGGAGATGACAGGGGGTGTTAATCCCGGTGATCAGCGGCTGATTTAGCACTTGGTACAGTTTTTACAGCCGACGAATGTACTTGAGATCGGGACGCACATCGGTGCATCGACTTTGCATATCGCCGCGGCGCTTCACGAGCAACTTCCTGATTTAGGTAGTCGATTGACGACTGTGGATGTCAGAGATGTAAATTTTGCTGAAGTTCAGCCATGGCTGCATTACGATGCTCTGTACTCACCCAAGGATATGCTAGAACGCGTGGGATTAGGTGACCGAGTTAGATTCGAGGTGTCCGACTCTGTCGAGTTTTTGGAGCGGTCGGAGGAGAGTTACGATCTAATCTTCCTCGACGGGGATCACTCGGCCGCGGCTGTATATGGCGAAATTCCACTCGCTGTTAAGAGGCTTTCACAAGACGGAGTGATCCTCCTGCATGATTACTTCCCGGAATTAGAGCCATTGTGGCCAGAAGATCGAGTTGGGAAGACAATGAACCATCTAGCAGTCATACCGGGCCCGTTTCTCGCAGTTCAACGGTTGATGCGAGAGGACGCAGGCGTCGTAGCTTTGCCACTTGGTGAGCTTCCTTGGCCAACAAAGCTCGGCACAAACATTACAAGCTTGGCGCTACTCGTTCGCGGCGGATAGATCATGGTAGATCATCAACACTTTCGACGCACGAAATTGATCAGGTAAATTGCGGTAGGTATAAAGCGTATAAAAAAACTAAGGTTACCAGTGCCGCGAGAAGGCATTGACATTGGTTGCTCACCTGACACAAGCGATGGATTCAAAGCAAGTCTCCCGCATCGGGTTGCGTTTTTATCAAGCAGCATCATTTCGTTCTCGCGGCATTTGAAAAATGAAGCACGTGTGGTGCCGCTCGGTCATTACGGTACTTCGTCAAAATCATCAGTCGGTTGAGTTCGCGATGACATGGTTGTTTCGTTCGGAATAAAATGCGAAAAAGGGTAGTCTATACGGTGACGACAGCGGGAAATGATTGCTATTCCGCGATGACACAAATATCCCTTTGCTCCCTACGAATCACGAATCCATCGGTTGAAATCATCGTGGCATGCGACCGTGAATCTTTCGTGCGGATGCGAGAAGACTCCGACCACTTGCTCAATCTCGCCGATTCGGTTCTCCCCATCGACACCCCAAACGGCAAACCGACCTTTCGTAATCGTCATGTCAAGACGCGAGTCCGAGAGTGCGTCGAGGGTGACTTTCTCCACCTCGACAGCGACGTCCTGGTTCGCAGTCAACTCGATGCGATTTTTGAAACACCGAGCGATGTTGCTCTAGCGCTGAATCATTCAACGGAATCCGCTGATGAACAGATATGTCCCGACGATCTGGTGATACTCGCGAAGATGAACTGGCGTATTGAGGGTCCCTACTTCAACGGTGGAGTGATCTTTTGGCGGGACACAGACTCAGCGCGAGAACTTAGCAGGGCGTGGCATCAAAATTGGTCTGCAACGTCCGACTCCTTCGGGACTTTCCGCGACCAACCGGCACTGAACCGATCGATCTTTCTCAGCGATGCTGCGGTCACGCGATTGCAGGACAAATACAACGCGCAGATCATGGCGAATCCGCGTTCCGCAGCGAACGCCGTGATCTGGCACTATTATCTATCGATGAGCGATGACGTTCCCCTAAGTGATTTCGAGTACGCAGTTGCCCAGCAAATTGCCAGCCTTTCCGGCCCGGAGGATGTTGCACGTGCTCTGCTTCAGTCAAAGTCGCCGTGGCGGCAAGGGCGTTTCCTTAGTGGATACATCGGTTCTCGAATTAATCGCAGGCGTGAACTCGCTCTTGGTGACAAATTGTTGCTTCAAAGGAAGTGGGTCGACGCTGCTTATTATTTTCTTCTTCGACGCTTTGTTGATTTCGAAAGTACAGCCACTGGTCTTCAGAAACCGCCTGAGTAGAGCATTGCGGTCCGAAAACCGCGGCTAGCGCCAAAGCGGCTAATGGTGTTCGGATAGGTGCTTAAATCGCGTTTCGAGTTAACGCAGGTGGTTTGGGATTAACGATTGTGGTCGGTGGTAGATTATGCAGTCTTTGAAATTGCGATTTGGATCACAGTCTTTCGAAGATGGGGAATGTTTCGCATTTCCTTTGTCGACGTCTGTCTTTAAATGAGAATTGCGATTGTCAGCAGGGCAACTGCAGATGGCGGAGGGGCGAGTCGGGTCGCTGAGGATGTGTACCATCTTCTTGCAGGGGAACCCCAAGTCTCTGTAGATCACTATGTGCGAAGCGCTGTCGGTGATCCCCTTACACCTTACCGAATACTCTCTCAATCGTTGCCGATTCGAGTGGCAACCCATGCAGGATCTTTGGCCGGAAAGTATCTCGGGCTTCCAGGTTATCTCGATCCACCCTCAGCGCTCTTTGCCTGGAACGCTTCCCGAAATTACGACGTCATACATTTTCACGATACCTCTGAAACATTTTCTCCCCTGGCGATGCGTTGGCTAGCCAAACGACGTCCTGTCCTTTGGACCTTTCACGACATGTCCCCGATTACCGGTGGCTGCATCTATTCGATGGACTGTACGAGATATCAATCCACGTGTGGGAACTGTCCTCAGCTTGGTCAATGGCCGATAGTAACGAATGTTGATAGAACTCGGTGGATGCAGTCCTACAAGCAAACGACGGCGAAATCTCATCGGATTGTCGCCGTTGCACCATCGAACTGGCTTGTCGAACAGGCTTCAAGCTGGGGAGGGTATCAACATGTCGAGAAGGTTCCTTATTCGGTTGATCTTCATCAATTTCGCCCTCGGGATCGATCGTTGCTCGAAAAACAATTGTTACCTGTAACAGTTCCGAAGTTTCGTGTTCTGGTCGCCGCACACAGTCTCGATGACCCCCGAAAAGGGGTAGCAATGGCATTTGCTGCGCTGCGTAAGCTAGCGTGCGAGGTGGAAGTTGTCCTGATTGGCCAGCCAAGCGCAAAGCAAGAGGAGTTGGTTGCGGGGCTGAATGTATTTGTGGCTGGTTTTGTTCGAGATCGCGAGTTGTTGGCAAAGTATTATTCCCTCTGCGACGTCTTTTTGTTTCCGTCGCTGGCGGACAATCTGCCATGCAGCATTATCGAAGCGATGGCTTGCGGAACACCGACGATCGCTTTTCGAGTGGGAGGGATACCCGATCTTGTTGTGCACAACACGAATGGTTTCCTCTGCGACGCGGGCGACGTTGATGGGCTCGCCAGTGCTTTGACGATGACCGCCGGCAGCCCAGAATTGTTGCAGCGGTGGTCTGAGGCGTGTCGTGACATAGCGATCGAGAATCACTCGCCCGAGCGTGCTTTGAATCAACATCTGCAACTCTATCAACGTGCCATTTCCGGTCACCGACGCATGCCCAACGATAAAGTCGTCAATTGATGCAACTGTCGGGAACTTTGTGCAGCACCAAAGTTTATTCCTTTGATGTGTTTGACACGCTCGTGACCCGCTCGGTGGGCACCCCGGCCGGTGTGTTTTCAATGATGCAAACACGACTGTGCGAGATTCCACAATGTCGACTTCTTCAGGATTTTGTGAACCGGCGAATTGCCGCCGAGAAAATTGCTCGGCGGCAAACGAATCGGGAAGAGGTCAGACTCAGTGAGATCTACACCACGCTCTGCGATTTGAACGGACTGCCGGAAGCGGCCAAGCCGGAATTGATGCAGCTTGAGATTGCTATTGAACATGAAGTCATTTTGCCGGTCGTTCAACATGTCAGTGAAATCAACCAGCTTCTGGCAGATCACAAGCGCGTTATTCTCATTTCAGATATGTACCACTCGGCAGAGACCATCTCAGGGCTGTTACGCCAAGCGGTTCCGGAAATCGTTGACCACTGTCAGCTCTATGTTTCATCGGATGTTGGCCGGACCAAGGCGTCAGGACGGCTCTTCAAACACATACTAGAGAAGGAGGGCATCGTTGCCGATGAGATGCTGCACGTCGGTGACAACAAATTTAGCGACGTTGACCAACCTAGACGGCTTGGTATTCAGACGAACGCATCGACGCTTTGCCATCTGACTAGTTGGGAGCGGCTTGGCGAAGACGAGCATGACTCGCGATGGCAGGCTCGTGCGGGTAACGCCCGATGGGCACGATTGAATTCCGGCAACATACGTTCTTCCATCGGCTATGCGATCGCCGGACCAATCTTGTTCGGCTTTGTCGATTGGGTACTCCAAAGGGCTGCGGAACAGAAACTTAAGAAGCTTTGTTTTCTAGCGCGCGATGGCTTTGTCCTGCGTGAAATCGCCGTTCTACTCGCGGATAAGCACGGCTTCGTCCCAGAACAGTTTCACTATGTTTATGGTTCTCGATCGGCTTGGCAATTCGCAGCATCGGCAAACTATATCGAGACGAGTGCTTTCGATTGGGTGTTGGAAACAACGAAAAATCCAACGCTAGCGGAGGTAGCTAGACGTTTGCAACTGGATGTGACCGATCTTCGTGAGTGGATCCAGTGTCCATCGTTGGATCAGTTGAATCCGCTATCGCCTCTAACGAGACGCCAGAACGCACAGATTGCCAACGCACTCGGTGATGCGGCGGTCGCGAGCAAAATCAGAAACTCCGCGTCCGAACAGGCGGAACTGTTGCGACGCTATTTGAAGCCCTTTGCGCCATCGTCGGATCAACCGTGGGCGTTGGTCGATGTGGGCTGGAAAGGAACGATGCAGGACGCTCTGTATCAGATTTTAAATCATGGCGATTTCAAGTGCGACATCGTGGGATTCTACTTTGGGCTTCGCAGACAGAACCACGTGCAATTGAATGGCGCAAAACACTCGTTTCTCAACGACCATTCCGACCATGAAGAAGGATTGGTCAATGCGTTGGACAAGTTCATTGAACAGTTCGCCACTGCCGTGCATGGCAGCACTCTTCGTTACCAGGAAGGCACGGATGGAGTGGTCATGCCGGTTCTCGACGCTCAGGGAATGGCGATTGCGCAGTGGGGCCACCAGTTCCTATTCGATGGAATCTTAGAATTCGCGAAAGACCATGCTGTTGAAACACGGGAACTGGGCTTGCAATCCTTGTCCGAGGCGATGCAATTGATCCGAGGGCTTGATAAGTTTGTTGTTAGCAACCGACTGTGCAAAGTATTTGCCGAATGCATGGGAAGCATCCCTTTTTGCTCCGACTCCGGAACGGTTGGCTTGAAGGAGTTAGCCCCAAAATGTAACGCCGTGACGGCTTTTCGTTACCTCTTCGCTAGTCAAAAAAGTCGCAACGGGATTACTTTGTGGCTGCAGGGTTCCGTCGCACGAAGCGGTTGGTTTGTCCGACTCATCATGAATCCCTATACCGAATGCATCTCGTACGTACTAAGGCCCTGGCGCTTTCACGTATTGATACCAGTATCGCTGATTCGTCGATTCAAATCGATGCTTCCTAGACTCCTGTTACGACAACTTGAACGCGGCGTCTACGGGCGGGTTATCTCCAACTAGCAGACGTCGGCAAGCAAGTTTCACAGAATCCGCCAACATAATCCAATCGAATTTTTACATCTCTCATCGCTATACTTCCTATGTCCCTCATGACTTATGTCCGGCGTGCTTTTTCGCCATTTGATCCTCGGGTAGCGACTTTGACCGAGGAGGAACTCGACTTGCTACGCAATTTGGTTCGAGAGGCGGCATCCACACCCAGGCCGATTATCGAAATCGGCACACTCATCGGGGCGACGACGACTGAAATCGCTTTGGCTGATCAAGGGCGGCATGAAATCATCACGGTCGACAACTATTGCTGGAATCCCTGGTTGCTTGACTCGCAACAACATTCCGCGACGGCGGCGCAAATGCTGCGATACCTGGTTGCGAGTGATCGTGTGAAGCGAATCGAAATGGATAAACAGAAGTTTTTCGAAAAATATTCTGGACCCGCTCCCGCACTCGTTTTTCTTGACGCTTGGCATACGTACGAGGAAACAAAGAAGGACATCGTTTGGGCGCAGTCGGTTCAAACCAATGTCGTCTCCGGACACGACTACTGCCCCGATTTTGCGGGGGTGGTTCGGGCTGTCGAGGAGTTCGGAGGACCGAAGCGGCTCGCCGGACGACTCTGGACGCTGGCATAGTCCGGCAGAATTTCGATAAATGTTTATCTCGTGATCTCAAACTCCGATGTGATCGTCGCCTGTGCTGCGGATGATCGGTTTGCCATGCCGTTGGCCGTGACCATCCGGTCGCTGCTGAATCACCTTGCACCGGATCGACGCCTCCAACTGTTTCTGCTCGATGGCGGCATCCGGGTGCGCACTCTCGAGCGACTGCGGGCCTCGTGGGAGATGACGCGGGTTGACCTGACCGTCCTGCGTCCCGACGTCAGTCGCCTGCGCAATCTGCGCGTTTCCAACCATGTCAACCATCTGACGTATTACCGGATGCTGCTCCCGGAGCTGCTCCCGGAGTCGCTCGACAAGGTCCTGTACCTCGATTCGGATTTGCTGGTTCGCCATGACATCGGCGAGCTGTGGGACGAACCGCTCGACCACTTCTGGGCCTTGGCGGTGCAGGATTACGCCGCGCCGTTCATCAATGTTGCGATCGGGGTTGACCACTACAGCGATATCGAACCCTACATTGCCGCTACCAAACCAGTCGGTAATTACGAAGAGCTGGGGCTCGACCCGCGAGCCCCCTACCTGAACGGCGGTGTCTTGCTGATCGCCCTGCAGCAATGGCGGCAGCAGGGATTAACGCAGCGGATGTTGGATTGTTTGCACCAGCACGCCGCACACGTGTTGTGGTGGGACCAGTATGCATTGAATGTTGCTTTGGCGGGACATTGGAACACGGTCGACCATCGCTGGAATCAAGGGGCACAAATTTATCAGTATCCCGATGGGCGCCACAGCCCGTTCGAGGAACATGTTTTTCAATCGCTGCTGCACGATCCGTTTATCGTTCACTTCACCTCGCCCGATAAACCGTGGCGTGCACTGTGCAAACATCCCTACCGTCAAGAGTTCTACCAAGTGCTCGATCAAACCGACTGGCGCCGCTGGCGACCGAGTTTGGGTGCGGCGGCTTCTGAACGATGCCGCAGGGCGTACCAAGACAGCCTCGACTATGTCTATTTGCGGACGTTCGGACGCGACGCACGACGATGATCAGCGTCATCATCAATACCTTTTCCCGGGCTGAGCGGCTCCGGCAGGCGCTGCAGGGTTACGAAGAGCAAACGCTCGGTAGCGAGGCGTTTGAGTTAGTCATCGTCGACGACGGTTCGACTGATGCGACGCCAGCGATGCTGGACGAGTATGAGCGAACTAGTCGGCTTCGGATCCTTCGCAAGCGACAGGAAAACGCTGGTCCCGCCGTTGCGCGAAACGCGGGTCTGGACTTGGCCGGTGGCGAGTGGATCGTATTCGTTGGAGATGACATCGTTCCGACAGCGGACTTTCTCGAGAAACACCAAGCCGCCCATGCCGAGCACGACAACGACGTCGAAGTTGCGGTTGCCGGGCACACGCGTTGGTGGCCGGAGATCAAGTTGACGCCGTTCTTGAGGTACATCGGTGATTATGGCCCTCAGTTTGCCTACGGATTGGTTCCAGGCCGAGGCTTTGTTCCGCGCACTTTGTTTTACACGTCCAATGTGTCATTGCATCGCGACTTGCTCGATCGCCTGGATGCGTATTTCGATTCGATCTTTCGCTTCGCCGCTTACGAGGACGTCGACATTGCCTATCGCTTGGAAAAGGTCGGCATGAAGCTTTTTTATGAACCCGCCGCGATCGCGTTTCACAATCATCCGATGAGCGTGTCGAGCTTTGCGGCCCGACAGTTGATGGTCGGGCGATCGTATCATTTTCTGGAACAGAAATTTGGTTCACTGGCGAGCGACGTGAGCCCGAAACCATCATGGACATTCCTGCTTGGACACCTTCCATGGCTTCAATCGCTTATGAAAATGCAGATCGGTTGGACAGACCGGTGTTCCGTCCGTTTGCCCAACGCCGTCTATAGCGTTTTTCTTCTCGTCTGTTTCTCCCGAGGATATGTCGATGGAGTCCGCTAGGCAGCCGAGATTGATAGTCACTGGAACGTTCCATGTCGGCTTGGCCAGGGCACCGCGTCCGGCGCTTGGCATTGGCAGTCGCTAGAGAAACTTCGCCGTCGGGTCAGTCATTCGCCACGGAGTTTAGCTACTCGAAGAATGAATTCTGCCACGCTGACGTTCTCTGTGATCAGCCAATTCAATGACTTGAGGGTAAGATCACTTGTTCTTGACTGACCAATCTTAAACCATGGGCGAGCTGACCACTTCTGTCGCGTTATGCACCTATAACGGCGAGCGATTTCTAGCGGAACAGATCGAATCGATCTTGAACCAGTCGCATCCGGTGGACGAGATCGTGGTTCGTGATGACGGTTCGACGGACGGCACGTGTGCTCTGATCGACGAATACGCCGCGCGGCACCCCGGTTTCATCCGCTCTTGTCGCGCGGAAGTCAACGGCGGCAGCAACCGGAACTTTCAGGCGTGCATTGAACTGTGCAGAAATGACGTCGTCTTACTTTGCGACCAGGATGATGCATGGCACGAGGACAAAGTGGCCCGATTGGTGGCGCCGCTGGTTGATCCCCGCGTCGGCTTTGCCTTCTCGGACGCCAACATGGTCGATACGATGCGATCTTCCATCGGATACACGCTGTGGCAGGCGATCGGCTTCGACGATTCGGCACAAGCGATGATGGCCAGCGAACTCGGTTTTGATTTATTGCTGCGGCGTTTTGTGGTTACTGGGGCAACGATGGCGGTGCGCCGTGAAATCGCGATGGCAGCGATGCCATATTCAACCGCACTCGTTCACGACGCTTGGATTGCGTTATTCGCTGCGGCGGTGAGTGAGGCGCGGCCTGTCGACGCTCGTTTAGTCGACTATCGCCAACATGCCAGCCAACAGATCGGGGAGTGCAAGCGAAATTGGTACCAGCAATACCAGATGGCCAAAAAGATGGGGCTTGCAAAATTCGAGGAGCGTTTGCTCGCCTTCCAGACGCTTCACGACCGACTGGTGAACCAGACGACTTGGTCGATTGAGCCGCGAAAGCTGGCGATGTTGCAACAGAAGATCGATTTCTTGAAGCAGCGAGTGGAGATGCGGCGATCCGGTTGGCGGCTTCCGGCGGTGCTCAGGCAATGGACGGCGGGCAACTATTCGCGGTTCGCCGAAGGCTGGAAGGCAGTCGGCCAGGATTTGATGATGCCATAGCAAGCGGCCTCAATCGGGCGGGTCTCGAGTCGTTGCCGAGTCCAACAATCGCTCGTCCGCATGATCGCGAGGTGATTTCGATTTGGCTTTTACGAGGGAGGGCCAAAGTCGGATCGCTAGACGAATCCATGGGTACCTTCGTCTGCTCGGCGATTGTTGCTGGGATAGCTGAAAGCAAGCTCGAATCGAGTGTTGCTGAACAGCAATTGGTACCGCAAGTCTTTACCAGATGCCACGTGATGGGCGTGGTGCGTCATTCGATGGATTCGTCCTTTGGGGACTGAATCTCATATCATGACGCGAGCAAATCGAGTATGTCGGACGAGAATTCTTTGATACAGAGCGAGAATCCAGGACGTGGTGGCATGGCGATGGCCAGCGGCGACCATATTCTCTTAGGATTGTTGGTGATCCTGGTTGGTCATGCGCTGTACTGTTGGTCGGTGGGGTGGAACCAACCGATTGTGGATGCACATGGTTTTCGTCAAACCCAGACGGCGATCTCGTGCTATTACATGAACGAGAATGGATTTTCTATCGCTTATAAGACACCCGTCCTCGGACCGCCCTGGAAAATCCCCTTCGAGTTCCCGATTTACCACTGGGTCGTGGTGGGATTGACGCGATTGGGATTGGATTTGGAACCCGCGGGTCGATTGGTCAGCATCCTGTCTTATGCGATGGCACTGCTGGGGGTGTATATCGGGTCGGCGGCAATCATTCCGGAATGGCGGCATCGCACACTGGTTGTCATGATCGCTTTGGCGAATCCTTATTATTTGTTTTGGTCTCGTACCTTCATGATCGAAATGACCGCTGTCGCTCTGGGAGTGTGGACGGTGGTGCTTACGGGATATTACTGCCGATCAGGCCGCTGGTTCATTGGCGGACTTGCTATTGTTGTCGGTTGTCTGGCGGCACTGCAAAAGATCACATCATTCCCTGCCTACTATGCTTGCGCGATCGGTTTGGTCGCTTGGCATTGGCGGAAACACGACCTCTCGACGGCCAGGGCGGCTTTCATCTCGCTGGCGCTAGCCATCATCCCGGTGCTGGTGACGAAAGGTTGGGTGGGTTATGCCGACGAGCTGAAGTCACAGAATGAATTCGGGGAAATGTTGACATCGGCAAACCTATCGACATGGAATTATGGATCGTTGGCGGATCGGTTGAATTTGGATTGGGCGATCTTGCTCCTGTACCGATTGAATCATGTGATCTACCATCCCACCGTGTTGATCGCCTCGGTGCTCGTGGTGGCGGTGACGTACCGGCATTGGCGGCAATACGTGTGGCTTCTGTTGAGCTTCGTCGCTCCGCTGTTCCTGTTTGCTCCGCTCTACGGGCACAGTTATTACCTCTGTGCCAATCTCCTGGTATTGCTGCTGTTGTTGTCCGTCGCGATCTCGCACGCGGTTGCTGCCGGCGGCTATCGCGCGTGGCTGGGGATTGCCGCTGCGACTCTCACGATCGGTGTGGGAATCTACCAGTCGCACGCGTTGTACCTGCCGCTGCAGCGACACCCCAGTTCGGAACATGCTTGGGTCGGACGATCCATCTCGCCGCTCACGGAAAAGGACAAAGTGCTGGTGGGAATCGGGATGGATTGGTCCTCGGTGGTCCCGTATTACGCCCAGCGAAAAGCATTGCTCTTTCCTGGAACTCCCGGTGCACAAGAACTTGCCGCGGGCAAGGAGCTGCTTTCCGACCACCAGGTCGGCGGACTCGTTGTGTGGACATTGAATGAGACGGGGAGTGATGAGGACCTGTCCAGGTTCGGTGAATTCAGTGCGTTTGCCGAGTCTTTGGGATTGTCGAAGAAAGCGATCCAGTTGAGGTTCGCGTGGTACCTTTTTCCGGATGCCCGCACCCAAGAACTCTTCAACTTGGTTTCCCAAGCAAGAGAACTATTCGCTCAACAAAGGATCGAGGAATCGTTGGCGGTTCTCAATGAGTTACCAGAGACCTTCAACGACGGATTGTTCTTGAAGGCGACGATCCATTTCTCCGTGAATCAACCCGAATCGGCGCTTCGGGCGTTGAAGCGAATGACCGAGAATCTGCCTGGCGATTCACTCACTTGGGCTACCGCTGGCGAACATGTGCTACGCTACGCCGAAGTCGATCCTCGATATTTGGCATCCGCCCTGCGATTCGTCGACCGAGCCATTGAACTCGAACCGCTTCGCAACGCTTATTTTTACAACTTGCGGAGCCGGGCCAGACGAATCGCCGGAGATTTGCAGGGAAGTCAGTCTGACCAGCGGCGCGCCCGAGAGGTACATTCGCTGCGGATGCTGGATGAGAACGGGGACTTACCCGACGTCGTTACTGCGAGTTCCTGAAGCGGTGATCATGGTCATTCGTTTGGACGCTGGCCAACGAGAACGATGCGTTACTTAACATTACTTTCGCTGCTTGCGATCCCCGTCGCCTTGGCGCATGGGCCCGGCTTGCACGGCGCCTGGATCTTTGATGACCGGCCAGCGGTCTACGAGAATCCGTCCGTCTTGCAGGGGCCGATGTTGCCGATGTTGCTACAGCCCCGCGGGCTTGCCAACGCCAGCTTTCGCATCAACTACCTGCTCGGGGGCATCGATACCTTCGGTTATCACTTGGTGAACATTGGGATTCATCTCGTCGCAACGATCGCGTTGTGGGGCGTCCTCGAGCGTTTGTTTCGAAGAGCGGAGCGAACCGACGAGCAATCTCGGCGAGACAAAAATCAGCTCCCGACTTCGGTTGTCCAGATTCCGAACACGGCTTTCACGCTACCATGGGTCGCGGCGCTGATCTGGGGCGTTCACCCGATCACGACACAAGCGGTGACTTATATCGTCCAGCGAATGGAATCGATGTGGAGCGCCGCGTTCTTGGTCGGTTTGTACTTTTTTCTTGGTACCGTCGACTCCTCGCCGAAGTCTCATCCCGAGCGCAGCCGATGGTTTGTTATGCCGGATTGGCAAGAGTGGCTCGCAATCGCCTGCTTTTGGATCGGCATGATGTGCAAGGAGCCGATCGTGCTAGCGCTTCTGATATTGCCCTGCGTCGATTACGTCCTCAGTGGTGGCAGTGTTTGGAAGTGCTTGTCGCGACGGAGAACTTTTTACCCCCTCCTTGCGCTTCCATTGCTGGTCGCCATTCCCCTGGTGATTATTCCGCGACTTCAAGACTCCAGCGCGACGGACTCGGCGGGACTTTCGCTCGTGACGATGACACCGATCGAGTACTGGCAAAGCCAACCTCAAGCTTTACTGCTGTATGCCAGTCGAGTTGTCTGGCCGTTCTCGCTTTGCTTCGACTACCTCTGGCCACCCCAAACCGATCCTGGAATCTTGTTAGTGCAATGGAGCTTGTTCGGTGCGGCATGCGTGTCTTCTTTCTGGGCGATGGTGCGCCGCCGGCTGTGGGGGCTTTTCGGCATGATGTTTTTCATCACGGTGTCGATGACATCGCTTGTTCCTCTTGTCGACACAGTCGTTGAGCATCGTGCGTATCTGGCGAGCGCGTGGCTGGTCGTACTCGTTTTGATGCTGGCAAGATCGTTGATCGCGCGAATCGCACCGACGACGCGAGCGCACCGACGCGGAAACGAAGGACGGAACGTCGACCGATTCGCCTTCGCACTTTCTACTGTCGTGGTGGTCGGGCTATCATGGCTGACGTTCCAACGTTCTCTCGTCTATGGCTCGTCGAAATCGATTTGGAGCGACACGATTGCAAAGTCGCCTGGAAATTACCGGGCCTACATCAACTTGGCAGATGTGCATCTCAATGAGAAGCAGCCCGAGGCCGCGGTGACTTTGGTTCGAACAGCTCTTTCGGTTCCGATTCTCCAGCGATACCCCGGGCATCAACAGGCCAAGGTTTATGATGCGCTGGCCACCGCGTACTCCGCCGCAGGGGACTTGGAAAGTGCGGTACAGGCGGCAGAGAAAGCGGTGCAGCTCACTCCGGGTGGGAGCGACCATTTGCTCCGACTGGCATCGGTTTACGCCGAACATGGTCGTTGGAGCGATTCCGTGAGTGCCCTGCAACAGGCGATCTCCAATCGACCCGAGCGAGCGGACTTGTACGGCGCCTTGGGCAAGGTCCATGTCGCTGCTAGCGATTGGCAACAAGCGAAAGAGGCTTATTCGAAGTTTTCGAAGTTGGCCGATGGGCGACAGGAAGCGAACGTCGCCATCAAGTTAGCTCAATTGGACTGGATGCTCGGGGACCAGGAATCCGCAGGCCGCATCCTAAAATCGATTCGAGTCGATTCCGAACGGGCGTTGGCGTGGGGCGAATTGGCCAACATGCTAGCCTCGGCGGGGCGTTGGAACGAGTACGGAGTCGCCGTCGCGCAAGCGGGACCGAGCTTTCAACCGTCGGTGCAACCGGACGCTTCGCGACTCGCTTACCAGACTTTGAGGGAAGCGGGTGATTTGGTGAAAGCCAAAGATTTTGTCCGCGAGCAACTTGCCGCTACGTCAACGTCAAACCGAACGTTTTGGGTGCTGGAGTACGCACAGCTTCACTCGCTTTTGAATGACCACGAGCAAGCCTGGGAAATTCTTGAAAAACTTGGTGACACGGAGGGCGATGGGATGGTGAACGCCGCGCGAGGAGACGTGCTCCGCCGAAAAGGTGATATCGATGGTGCATTACGAGAATACGTTGCGGCGGCGGAGAAGAACGTCAACGATCCGAATCTCTATAACAATCTTGGTTCCCTGGTCGCCCGCCAGAATCCCGCCGCGGCGGAAGCCTACTTTCGAAAGGCGCTCGAACTTCAGCCTGAAAATTATCAAGCCTGGCATAACTTAGGGAATGCGTATTTACGTCTCAACCGATTACAGGAAGCAGTCGCCTGCTTTGAGCGTGCTCTCGAAATCAACCCACAATTTGAGCTATCACGTCGAACGCTCGCTGCAATCCGCCAAGCCAATCGATGAGCCTGTTCATGACTACCGTTGAACCACGAACGCGTCGAACAAAGGATGCTTTAAAAGGAATGACGCTTTCGCTGAAGCTGATGGTGGGTGCGGGTTTGCTACTGGTTCTCGGTGGAATCGCCGTTCAATGGTGGGGCAGGGAATCCGGCGAGGCGCCGCTGGCGGTCGCTGTCGCAGAGAACCATCCATCCACGGTGGTCTTGGTGCTCGGGTTGCCGAATGATCCTAATCAACAGCGGCCCATTCTTGACACGTTGGATCGAGTCGAGACTTCCTTGCCCGTGAAATTGGTGTTGTCGGGCAACGAGGATCGATCCTCGATAGCGATCGACCGAATTCGGTCGCGTCCCAACACAGAAATACTCCGTATTCCTGCGGACGGTCCGTGGATCCGTGATTATTTGCCCTGGGAGGCGATTGAGCAGTCCACGGGACAGCGGGTTCTGCTGAAAACCGATTACCTGCCCATCGCTCCGCTGCGGCCCAACGACGATCGTGCCGCGACTCGCTTCGCTCGTCTCACTCAAACGGCACTCGTGTCGGTCCCGATCATCCTGGACGGTGGCAGCATGATCATTGATGGAAAGGGGTCTGGAATCGTCTCGACAACCGTCCTAACGCAAAACAAGTTCTGGGGTTATTCCGAGCGAGAGATCCGCGAAATCTTGCACCATTTTTTCGGAGTCCAGCGTTGTTGTTTTGTTGAACCATTGGTGGGAGAACGAACCGGACATGTGGACATTTTCATGTCATTTATCAACCGCGATAACCTTGTCGTGGCTTCCATCGATGCTCGTGAGGATCAAGTCAACCATCAATTGTTAGAAGAGAATTGCCGATTGATCAGGGCCACGTTGGGGAGTAATTTTCCGATACAGCGGATTCCCCTGGTGCGCGGTGACAGTGGCGAATTGTACTCCAGTGCAAATCTGATCGAAGCGGGTAACCAAGTGATCGTACCCGTCTATACCGGAGGAACGAACGCAAATACACAGGCATTGGACGTGCTTGGAAACCTAGCGGCCGCACGGGAGATTATTCCCATACCAAGCGATGCCATTGCCGCTCGCGGCGGTGCCCTGCACTGTATCAGTCGAGTTTATTCGAGTGACGTTTTTGAACCGTCAAGCCGAATTCCACGGAGCGAACGAAGCTGGACGGCGGACGGTATCATCGAGGGTCTCGCCACCAAGCGTTTGCGGACGATGTGGGAACTGCAAATATCGACGACTGCCATCCACGAACTGCTTTTGGAAGTACTCGAGCGAGACCGCCACGCGGTGGATGCGGCCGTCCGGCGCGACGCCGCATTTCTTCTGCGCAGTATGTCTCAGCAAAAACTACCCATGGCGACGTACCTGCGTTTCTGTCGGGATTCCAATTTCCATGTCCAATGGTATTGCTGGTTAGCCATTGGCGATCTGGGGGAAGAGGCGTTGCCAGTAATCGAAGCGCAAATCAATCGCAATTTCCCGATACGGACCACTGTTTTCTGCATTCGCTTGGCGTCGGTGTGGTCGGAATCGATCGAAGCCTATTTGCGTCGGATGCTCGAGAGTCCCGATACTCAAGTACGAGCGTGGGTTTACGAAGTATTGACGACATTTGCGATCACTCGTCCGAGTGTTCTGACTTACCTTCGCAACGCGGCAAGACGGGAGAAAGATCCGACATTGATCGAGTTGTGCGAATCGCTGAATATCCTTGATACATCTAATACAGCGGAATGATGGCAATGTCATTCACAACTCACATCACGTCAACTCGAACCAGAACGTTCCGCAATTCATTCCGACTTGACCACGTCCACTCGCACCCGTCTTCCACATTAGCACTTGGTGAAGGTCTGATTGATGGAGTGCTTCGCCGCTTTATCCGTTTGAATCCAGTGACTCGGAAAACACCAGCATGAGCGATATCCGGGTTGCTACTGAATATTCCGGTTCGTCTGCGCCTTGTGTGATGCTTGAAAAACTTTCGGTGGTCATTCCGGCGCGTGATGAGGAGGGGTGCATCGCTTCGACGGTCAAGCATTTAAATTTGGAACTTCGCCTACAATCGATCGCGCATGAGATTGTGGTTGTTGACGATGGGAGCACCGATGGCACGTGGGCCATATTGAGCGAGTTGGTCCATGAGATGCCCGAACTCAAACCGATACAAAACCTAACATCGCATGGATTCGGCCTAGCCATTACTTGTGGAATCGATCACTCGAGTGGTGATGCGATCGTCATCATGATGGCGGACGAATCGGATGACTGTCGCGATGTCGTTCGCTATTGGCGTTTGCTCAACGAGGGCTGGGATTGTGTCTTTGGCAGCCGATTCATGAAAGGCGGCGGGGTAATCGATTATCCGTGGCTCAAATTGCGATTGAATCGGCTTGCCAATGGGTTCATCAAAGTGCTCTTTCGAATCAAGCTCAATGACACCACCAACGCGTTCAAAGCGTATCGCCGCTCCGCGATCGACGGATGCCGCCCGTTTCTGTCGCCCCATTTCAATCTGACGGTGGAACTTCCGCTGAAGGCGATTGTCCGCGGTTATACCTGGACCGTGATCCCGATCACTTGGCGAAACCGCCGGACCGGGGTTGCCAAGTTGAAAATTAAAGAAATGGGGAGTCGATATTTTTTCATCGTGGCTTACGTTTGGCTGGAACGCTATTTCAGTCGTGGCGATTACGTCAAGCCAAACCCGATCATAACGACCGAAACGGATGCGTCGAATGAAGAAATCATTCACGAAGAACGATCCGTCGCCGAAAGGACTTAAGTTTCAATCCAAAGATTTGTGAGCTCGTAGAATTCAAATGATCGCTCGATGAAGAAGGTATTGATTACTGGGGTTTGTGGGTTCGTGGGACACGCGTTGGCGGTTCGGTTACGACGCGCTTATTCGTCGGATCAGCTAACCGTCGTCGGCATTGACAATCTGGTTCGACCTGGCGCAGCTTCGAACTTGGAAAAATTGAAAGCGTGTGATGTGAAGTTCGTTCATGGTGACGTCCGGTTGCGGAGCGATTTGGAGACAATGGAACGGTGTGACTGGATCATCGACGCCGCGGCCAACGCGTCGGTGCTGGCCGGGACCGTGGGCCAGGCTTCCTCCCGTCAATTGATCGAAACGAATTTATTCGGCACATTTGAATTGCTGGAGTTGTGCAAGCAATGGAATGCGGGGTTGACGCTGTTGAGCACCAGTCGGGTCTATTCGCTGGCGGATTTATGTGCGATACCAATCGTGGTGGAGCGTGATGCGTACGCAGTCGACGAGCGATGCTGCCAATTAGAAGGTGTATCACGAGCGGGGGTGACGGAGAAATTCAGTACTCGGTCGCCCGTTTCGCTGTACGGTAGTTCCAAACTCGCCTCGGAGCTACTCGCGATCGAATACGCTAACGCGTTTGCGTTTCCATTATTCGTCAATCGGTGCGGCGTAATCGCTGGCGCCGGGCAGTTCGGTCGTCCCGATCAGGGAATTTTTAGCTTTTGGTTGCATTCATGGCGTGCCAAACGATCGTTGCAGATGATTGGGTTTGATGGACTGGGTCGCCAAGTTCGTGACTGTTTACACCCAGATGATCTGTTCGCGATGATTGACTTGCAAATGCGGTCGGCTGAACACACAAAGGACCAGCGGATCATCAACGTCTCCGGTGGAGCTGGTTCGGCAACGTCCTTAAGTCAATTGTCCGATTGGTGCCGGGATCGTTGGGGTGAGACTCCGGTGCAATCGGTGGCACGAAATCGTATCTTTGACGTTCCTTGGCTGGTGCTGGATTCGTCGTTGGCCGAAAAGGTTTGGGGCTGGCGACCCGAGCGGTCGATCGAAAGCATCCTGGCGGAAATTGCGGAATTTGCCGAATCAAACCCGAACTGGCTTGATGTGAGTGGACGGTGACCGCGTTGCTATTTTGATCGTCGCCTACAACGGGGAGTCGCATCTGCCGGATTGTTTGACGAGTTTGCGGCACGCCGATTTTTCGGGCCTGGCGGTCGAAACATGGGTGCTCGATAATGCATCACCGGATCAATCGGGAGACCTGGTTCGTCAAAGGTTTCCCGAGTGTCATGTCGTCGTGTCGCAATCCAATCGAGGCTTTGCCGAAGGAAACAACTACTTACTCCAGCAAGCAAGTTCACGTTTCCCGGATCTTGCGTTCGTGTACCTGCTGAACCAGGACACCATCGTCGACCGTGACTTTTTACAGCGGGCGATCACTTACAGTCGCCAACATCCGCGCAGCGGGGCTGTGCAATCGTTGTTACTTCTGCACCCCGAAACGGAACTGGTCAACACCGCTGGAAACACCTTGCATTTCCTTGGTTTCGGACTGACCACTTGCTACCGCGAACGGCGAGAAAGCGTCACGCGCTCCGGTGTGATCGGTTATCCCTCGGGTGCGAGTGTGCTGATCCGACACGAACTCGTTCGGCAACATGGTTTGTTCAGTCCAGAATTGTTCATGTATCTGGAGGATGCGGAGCTGGGCCTACAATTGCACTTGCTTGGCCGGCCACCCCACTTGTGCTGTGAAAGTATTGTCTACCACAAGTATCAATACTCGGCCGGCTTCCGCAGCTATCGATATCTGGAACGGAATCGATGGTGGCTGTTAGCGGTACATTACCGGACTGCCACACTGATCGTGATGTTGCCCGCGATTTTGGTCATGGAACTGGGGCAAGTGCTCTATGCCCTGCAGCACGGATTGCTCGGTGCCAAATGGAAGGCGGCGATTGAATTTTTCTCGCCGCAGTTTCTGAGAAAGATGTGGGTAGCGCGATGCCGAGTCCAATCCGAACGCACGGTGGGTGACCGAGCGCTTCTGGAGATCACCACGGGCGTTCTTGTTTCGCCCCTGCTCACCAGCCCACTTGTCAAGTGGGTCGCAAACCCGTGCTTGAAGTTGTACCGGTCCGTGATGTTGCGTGTGGTGTTTTGGTGAAAGATAGCGTTGATCTGCAATTCCACACCACCTAGAAACTTCGACCACGGGGGAGTTGCGTGACGCCTGGAATTATGAATTTTTGGCGTAGCAAAGGCGAAGACTCGGGGCGCGCCAATGGCAATTTTGCGGGGGACTACTTTAAACTTGATTGACCATGGTCCAGGATGCATATTTCGCCTGCCGCTTCGTCTCATTGGTACATGCTGCCGGTTGCGAGGTCATACACTGTCACCCGAGCGAACCGATTTCGAATATCCGTCGAATGACCAGCTCGATCTATTTATCCCATCACAGGCGGTCATGAGCTTTCTCTGTCAAACCAAGTATCTCACCTGCGTCGCACTGCTCATTGCTTGTGCAGGTTGCGGCATTGGTGGTGCCAGCATCGAAGATCAGATGATGGCGCGGGCGAAGGCGAAAGCGGCGAGATCGCAAACTGAAGAAGAAGAGGCGGCTGCGGCGGCGGAAGTCGCTGCAGCTGTGGCGGCCGCCAATCCACCGCCCGTGGTCGCCGCAGCGACGCCAG
>JBGSKM010000110.1:0-25061 GCA_041741195.1 Pirellulaceae bacterium | reverse complement strand
TTATGGAGCAGCTTATCCAGTAGACTGGTATCGACTGACGGGTCGGCGACGGCTGTGGACTGCGATTCATCCATGATCGCGTCAACAGAACCAATTTCACCGTTTCAGCCAAGATCGATTTCAACAGGCTGAATAGTTACTTTTTTATTAAATTGTGCCGCGTCATTGTTGAAATGCCCCAGGACGAAATGGTGGGCTTCTAACGTTTCCAGTAGCGCCAGCCAACGAAGGGCCTCGGGGTTGTCGATTGTTTGGAGCACGTTCCGTAGCGATTCTAACTCCTGAATGGGTCGTAAAACGACTCGAAAGTCACCGCCGTGATTCTCTTGCCGAGCGTAGGCGCGCAATACCGAAAACGGTTGATAGAGGGGACGTACGAATACCGGAAAGTCACTAATTTCGACCGAATTCGTATCATTTCCCAGTGAGGATTGCAGTTGTTCTACTAACCGAACATTATCGGGAAGCACATTCACAACCTCGTGGTTCAACTCCACAAACATTTGCGACGAGTGGGCGGCAAGCCCCGACTGTTGAATGAGGTAGCCACACGCGAGCGCCATCGACAGGGGAAACCTTAGGCTGGGTTTGAGCACGACTCGTTGGACGAGGCTCGTTGCCGCAACGGCAATGACCACACACCACGAAAGTGTCGGTACATATAAAAACCGACCGAATGAGGCGAGGACATCCGGGGGCATATTGGCACGCGCACGCGCGACGACAACCGTGTAGGCCGCACAGGTAAGAAAAAGCAAAATGGTGACGTTTCGAAGTCGGCTGTCGTATGCGACGACGGCCCACGCAGCAGCACCGACCAATACAGGGAGGGCCACACCCCAGGCTTGTGTGTCCCAAATCAATCCACTGAAAAGATGTCCCAATGCGACGGAGAACAATGTCATCGTACCTTGCAACATGCCCCCGATGGTGACAGTTTCCTGGCCCGCGGTCGTCGGCAGATGCGCTCGACTTAATACATAGACCTGCCAAATGGTGCCGCATGCAAACGGAACAAACCAAGCAAGAAACCATACCCCCCGTTTCGGGGCGGGCAACTTCATACCTTGATGCAACCACACGAACTGGACCATGAGCGATACAGTCATGAGGGCGGTCACCCCCATCGTACAAATGGCTGCGGTCACAGACGCCGCCATCGCAATCGCCCACCAATACCATCCACGCTCTTCGCGGCACTTCGTCATGCACCACGTTGCCGCCATTAGCCACATAATGGCGAACGAGAGGTGAGACGCGGCAATCCACAGCAGGGGGTTATCCCATCGGCCGATCGCCGCGCCGGCCCAGGCGAAACTGGCGACCGCCGGGATTGGCGAGTCCAAAGCGAAATGGCGAAGCGTTAGGTACAAGAAAATCGCACTGAAGCTATGCCCAAGTGTGATGCCAATATGCCATCCGATCGGATTGGTCCCGCTTAGCTGCCACGTCAGCAGGTACCAAACCTTCCAAAGCCCGATGAAATGTTCATTATGGAACCGCAGAAAAAACTCCATCCAACTCAGCCGCCCCAAAGCGATTTCGCCGATGAGGCCAAGATGACGAATGTCATCCCACACGTGTCCGATGTGGAGATAAGAGAACTGGACCAACAGCGATACACCAATAAGCACCACCCACCAGAATCGCTGGGTCAGTTCGCGTAGCAACACCGCCTGATGATGGAAACCATTTGGACCTTCTGTCTCACTACCCTCCCGAGGCGCGTTGACTTCACTGATCGGCTTTGGTGCTCGTCGTCTCTTTCTACTTGCCATCGATCGTTGGCCGTACCCTTCTATCACGAGAAAGCGAAAACGCGGGAAGTCGCGAGAATGCTATTGGATCAAACGGCTCTTGATCTGCGCCAAATTGTCAACGCATCCTGCATCCCCACTCGACAGCAAGCGACATAGCAAAGCCAGGTGAATTGTAGGCTGCGGCGACTTGACTGCTAGTAGTAGCGATTGAGGCTTCGTGACGACGCGCCCGGAAAATCACCGACCCCGGCGGACTCGTGAACAGAGGATGATCTCTCATTCACCACTCGAAAAAATCGAGTCTTTCGATAGGTGGTACGCTCGGTAGGCCCTTGTCGTCCGCACCCCACGAACCGATAACGATCGTCTGCTACGAAAACGTTTGACGCTGTCGATTTCGAACGAATCAAATGATGAATTCACGATTCCTTCATAGTGGATGTGGAATTCGCAAGGCGACCATTTTTAGGACTGCGGCCAATTCACGCCGGGGACGTGGCCTTCCGGAGTCAATCGGTCGGTTGAGCGAGGAATGAGCGAATTGCTTAGGAACGGAGGCCTCCCCTTGAGTGCAGACCTTCGTGGACAATTGAATGGCAATTGGGCGGCAGATTTTCTTCTTGTCGACTGCTTGATGTGGATCAAGACCAGAATCGAACAAGACCTAGAGTAATGGACCGTTGGAGTCGACTATTAACCGTCCTTTCTTAAGACGACCATCATCATCCATGGCTCCCACAGAAGTGCCTGCTTCGGCGCTGATCGTTAGTGGTTTGTTAATGCTTTCCGGCGCCAGCGCGCTAACCTATCAAATTGTCTGGTTGCGTGAACTCAAGCTTATCTTCGGCGCCACGACGATGGCGTCTGCGGCGGTACTGGCTGTGTTCATGGCGGGCATCGGGGTCGGCAATCTCTTCTTCGGAAAACGCGTCGATCTGTCGGTAGCTCCGATCCGATTTTATGCCAGGCTCGAACTCGCCATCGCCATCTGGGTCGCGTTTACACCCTGGCTCATCGATCTTGTCACAGCGGGCTACATCTGGTGTGGTGGCCAGGCAACGTTGGGTCCCGGGTTGGCACAGTTCGCAAGGCTAGCTGGCACCGCCTTTGTTCTTTTCGGCCCCACGTTCTTGATGGGAGGGACGATTCCCGCGGCCGCGAAAGCGGTCTCCGGGACGGATGATCCCGATCGATTGCGACTCGCGTGGGTCTATGGGTTGAATACGATCGGCGCGGTTGGCGGAGCTTTCTTCTCTGCGTTCTATTTGCTGGAGTGGTTTGGGAATCGGAATTTGGTGTGGCTTGCGACGACGCTCAACATCATCGTCGCTTTGTTGGCACTCGCGTATACCAAGAAGCTATCTTCGCGAGTTCGGCCGGTGAAAAGTTCCGCGCATCCTTCACGTCCAGCAGCGTCGAGGGAAATGCCGGGCGAAGCACCCACCGGTGACGCTCCTGAGTTCGCGATGGTCTGCCTCGCTTCCTGTACCGTTGGGTTTGTGTTCTTTTTGATGGAACTGGTTTGGTATCGCATGCTCGGTCCGCTCCTGGGCGGCACTACCTATACCTTTGGAATCATCTTGTGTTCTGCACTCTTGGGCATTGGCTTGGGCGGCGCTGCTTACAGCCTGTTGGGAAGAAAATGGAAGCCCACGCTGGGGTTTCTTGCTCTCACCTGTTGTTTCGAAGCGTTGGCTCTCATTGTTCCTTTCTGCATTGGCGATGGTGTGGCCCTCTATGTTCTGCACCAACAAGCGATCCCCGTTGTCGACTTTGCGGAACAGATTTGGCGTTGGTCGTTGGTCGCTTCCTTGGTGATTGTTCCGGCAGCGATCATCGCTGGGTTCCAATTCCCGTTGATGATTTCCCTGGCGGGCGTTGGACGAACGAACGTGGGAAAACACGTCGGTTGGACATTCGCGAGCAACACCGTGGGAGCGATTGGTGGATCGTTGGCAGGCGGCTTTTTGTTGATGCCCCTACTTTCGGCTCCGGGACTCTGGCGTCTGAGTGTTGCCGTGCTGCTGTCTCTTGCTGCCGCATGTTTAATCGGTTGGAGCCGACGGAATAGAAATTGGGTCTTGGCGACCGTCGCCGTTGGCGTACTCGCGTTTTTGGGATTGTTCGCCGCTGGGCCCAGCGCCTGTTGGCGACACGCGGGAATCGGGGCGGGGCGTGCGATTTTGGAGGGAATAGACCCCAATTCTGATCAGGAGTTCGTCAACCGTTGTAATCGGGTCGTGATTTGGGAAGCCGAAGGAATCGAATCCAGCATGGCAATCACTGCCACCGACGGACTGGCGTTCGTGATCAACGGCAAGAGCGATGGCAATGCTTATGAAGACGCTGGCACCCAGATCGGACTGGGACTGCTCGGCCCACTCGTTCATGAATCGCCCCAATCTGCGCTGGTCATCGGCTTGGGCACTGGTGAATCCGCAGGCTGGCTCGCCTCCACGCAGAAGGTCCAACAAGTCGATGTGGTCGAGCTTGAACCGAACGTTGTGGAGATGGCAAGAAGATGCAAGAACCTGAACCAAGGTCTCCTTGAAAATCCGAAGTTCAAACTACACGTCAACGATGCTCGAGAGTATTTGCTCACGGCCCCCGAGCAATATGACCTCGTTGTATCCGAACCGTCAAATCCGTACCGAGCTGGCATTGCCAACTTATATACTGTTGATTTCTATTCGGCCGTGCGCCAACGATTAAAAAGCGACGGGCTGTTTTTGCAGTGGCTACAGGCTTACGAGATTGATCCCGAAACCGTATTCATCGTCATGGCGACCATCCGTGAGTCGTTCCCCAACGTCCAACTTTGGCAGACCAAAGCCCGAGATCTTGTCTTTGTTTGTGGTGATTCATCGGCTCTAGAAAAACTGAGCGTCGATCAGCTTCAGCGTCGTTTAGAAGATCCGAATCTCGGAATGGGACTGAGGTCTGCGTGGCGCATCGACGATGTCGAAGGGGTGCTCGCCCATCACATTTGCAGCGAAAAAACGATCGATGACCTTCTGTCCCAGACCTCACGCACCGTCAACACGGATTCGCATAACTACCTGGAGTATTCCTTTGCGAAAAGCCTGGGAACCTCGGCGAGACGATTTGACGCCAGTGCGATGTACCAACGAGCGATGGAACTGAACGACCATCTGCCAAGTTCGACGATTCCGTTCGTCAACGAAGCGCTGCTGCGCCAGCGTCGCATCGCCATGTATGTTCATTTGGGGCAAACCGTTCCCGACGAGGCCCAATCTCGACCGGAACTTGCCAACCGAGTCAACGCCTACAACGCCTACCTAGCCCAGCAATATCCAGACGCTTTGCGATGGTTCGATGGTGTCGAGATCGATGGTAGTTGTCCGATCGAACGAACCATTTTTGCCCACGTCCAGGCCGAAAACGCAATCCAAGTCGATGCCCCACTGCTCGATCGCATCGGTGCGTTCTGTCCTCCAGAGGAACACGCTTTGAATGTCGTTCATGCGGCGCGCATTGGTGACATCGACGGTCTATTGAAACACCTTGACCTCTACATCGATGCATCACGCACGAATGCATGGAGCATGAATCGATTGATGCGGGCTCCGCTGATGGCCGCAGCCTCCATCGCCGAGAGCAACCCCGCCGTGGCGAGAGTCCTTTTTGATGGACTTCAAGAACCGTTTGCCGACTATCGACTCGACGAAGATCGAACCTTGATTCGCTATTTCGTCGCGGACTCGTTGGGTTCCGAGCCAGCCATCGAAGCGCTCGGAGCACTCGAGCCTTTCGTGCCCTGGAAGGGATGGGTGCTCGAAAACCGATGGAAGCTCTATTCGGCGGCGGGCAACCCACTGGCGGATCGCGCTCGAAAGGACTTGGAAAAGTTCAAACGTCACTCCTCGTTGCGTTAAAGATTCGACGGTTTAACATCGTGCGGACTTCGATTGTCGCCAACGTCAAGGAATGGTCACATTTTCCCACAGCCTTGCAGCCTCGCCCCAGGCCCGCTTTGACCTCGCCTCGTCGCCAAGCTGCTGATAAAGGTCGCCTTGAAACTGAAAAACCACCGGGTCGGCTGGTGCAGCCAGTTGAGTCTTCTGTAGGGCAGCCAGTGCTTGATCGGGACGACCCAGTTGTGAGTAGCCCAGGGCGAGATCAAACCAAATTTCGCCAAATTCTCGACGAGCTCGGTTTGTTAGCAGATCGTTCGGCTCCGGAAGCCGGGACGTTAGATTCTCCAAAATCTCCGTCGCTACGGTAGATTCTCCGCGTCGCAGTAGTTCTTTGGCGAATTGGTGAGCCAAAGCATCTGGTCGCTGCTGTCGTCGGCCCGCTGCGATCATCAATCGCTTGATCGCAGGTAGAATCAGGCTCTCTTGGTCCGCTTCCTGCATCGCTGCGACCCAATTCTGCGCAGCCCTCGCATTGCTAGGATCCACCAAGAGTGCCGATCGCCAGATTGACTCCAAGGTGTTGAAATCATTCACCCGCGACTGCGTTCTCGCTGCAAATCCTACGGTCATCGACAAACCTACCATTGCGAAAGCCATTTGTCGGTGAAGTCTCGACGGCAACACCGAGTGAATCACTCGATTGACAATCAACAGGGAAAGCCAAAGGACAAAAACCATGGCGAAATAGATGCGATGTTCGAAAAACGAATCCGCCGTCGGAATGATCGAACTCGTGGGCAACAGGACGATCAAAGGCATCAACATAAGCCACGCCACCAATCGTGTGCGCGGGTCGCCAACCCTGGACGATCGAACCCAAACCCAAACCGCGGTTCCAATATACACCGCGACAACGACGAACCAGGGGAAAGCATCGACGGGCGAAACGATCCAGTTCGGAGCTCGATCGATAGCGAGACTGTTGGGAAAAAAAGCGAGTCCAAAGTACTCTACCAGCGACCGCAACGAGGTCATGAAATAAACAGGCACTGGAGGAGCATCACCTCCAAAACCAACTCCTCCTTCGGCGCGCAATAGCGCTGGCGAAACGATCGCGACGAGGACCACCCCCAGAGCCCATGGCGGCAAATGGATCAAGCAATGATGACGAAACGTCTTCCAGACGGAACCACGAAAACAAATCGCATCCAACAGCAGCCCCGCGGGTATGACCACGACCATGACGACCTTCAGGTAAAGGCCTGCTATCAATAGCGAATTGAAACCAATCGCCCGCAGCCACAGACGCCTTGGTGTGGATTTCGCGATCAGTAACAGAGCTGTGATAATACAAGTGGTCATTAGCGATTCCGCCTGCTGTACCACCGAGCAAACCGTCTGGACAGCAACCGGATGGAACAACCAAATCACCGCTAACCATGCGGCAACTTCGCGGCCTCCCACCACTAGGCTACGCGAATGATCGGAATCCCTTGTCACGCGGTTCAAGAGGTGATCCGCAAGGAAGAACACCAAGAACGCGTTCCAGCAATGAATCGCAATCCCGGCAAGACGATAAACGTATAGCGAGTTGTCGCCCAGTTGCGAGAGCCAATAGAACCAAAGCTGCAATAGCGGACGAGAAAGCGGCGAGAACACGCTGGGGAGCGAAGGTAAATCGACCCGCTCCAAATCTCCCCCGAACGCCTGTAGATCGTCGAAATAGTACGGGAACTTCAGTGCGGGAGCGTAGATGGCAAAGATCACCGCTGCGGAGAACACACAAATCACCAATGCCAGTATCTTTCTGGTTCGATGAGTCAACGACGTCACGACAGTTCCGCAGAAGCGGGAAATGACGATCTACCATTTCCCTAGGGTCCACCACCAATGGTCAATCGTTCGATCGCCTTGCCCAAGACTTGCTTTCGACTGATTCTCCGCGCTACGAGCTTTCCCCTCCGTGGCAAACTTCGCTGGTACGCTCAAAGCCGTCAGAGTCGCGTGGCACCATGAGGACAAGATAGCAGAGAACGGGAGGTTACCTATTGGATTTCGTCGATGATCTGCCCGAACAGCGGAATCCAGCCAACCAGATCGGGGTCCTCTTGTGAGGCGACTTCGACGTATCCGTGTTTGGAATCACCCACGAAACGCACTGGTTCGGCGTCATCAGCCAATCGAACCGTCACTCGAAATGTCCCGGGTACACTTTGGATCGTCTGGACGGACGCCGTTAGTGACGATGGTTCCACGCCCTTGACAAATATCTCCTTAACCTCATCTTCGGCGCGAAAACGCACACCAAACGACCACGTTTTTTCGCTTCCGATCTCGACCAACCCAAGATCAAGACCACTATTCTTCCAAAGCTCGGGACCGAAAAAGGTCACGGAAGACTTGAACCGACCCGAAAACGGGACTTCAAGCCACTTTGATTCGCCAGATTCTGGATCAGCCAAATGTACCTTGACGGTCTCTTCAAAACTACTGCGGGTATCCGACGGTGTGTAAGTCGCATGCAACCGCATGCCGCTCTTGGCTCGCAACAACTCCAAGTCATCCGACGAAACCGGTCCTGTGCTCGTGGTGACTCTCGGCGATGACGCCACTGTTTCCACCAATAGCATTGAATCATAAACTTGGCTGTACAAAGTCACCGAGGCTGTCATCGGATCGCCTCGCAGGGACTGTTCCTTCGCGTACATCAATCCATCCACTCCCCACGGAGCAGCAATCTTGCCACTCACTTTCAAGATGATTGCATCTCGATTCGGATCGTTGGTCTTCAACCAAGCCTCTTGCTCGAACTCTTCGAGCAGCTCTGACCCGGCGTTCCAGATCACCTTTACTTTTCCGGAGGATCCCGGTGCAATCACTGGCTCCTCGAGTTCTGCCACGGTGCATTTGCAACTGCTGCCGCTTCGCTCGAGCAGCAGATCCGTTGTGCCATGGTTCTCGATCACGAACTCGTGCTCCAACGAAATCGCGCCGGGATCGACAATCCCAAAATCATGAACCTCTTCGGGCAAATGCACGCGTGCTCCGCCGTGCTTGAGCGCCTCGGCCTTTCGCAGTTTGTTGGTATTGATCCGGTCGAGAATCTGCTCGTACTCGTCGCGACGGGCATCCGGCACACCATAGGGTTTGTACTGGACGACGGCGGCAATCACCGTACCGATGACCAAAAACGAGCCCAAGCCGATGACCAAGGCGACTAAATTTCGATTGAATCCTGCTAACGCGAACATTGTTGCGGCACTACGGGCAAGCGGTGTGTTATGTTAAAAAATGGCTATCAAAAAAGCAGATGCCCCGAACGAATTCAGGGCACCTGCATAAATAGATCCGATCACCTAGCTCAAGCGGCTAGGGAAGCTAGATCAAGTACCTTCGAAGCGACCCTTGAAGGAAGCTTCGTCGATGAACGCACCCATGAACGCATCGGCTGGCGTCAGTTCGAGTTCACCGTTGGTGAAGCCAACGTTAGCAGGATCGAAGCCGCCAGACGTGTAGAAACCTGGGTTCAGGTAACCATCACCGTTACCGTCGTAGAACACGCGTACCGAACCGTCTGCAGCAAGAATGTTGGCGGCCCCGCCGTGTAGAGCAAACCAGTCACGAGTGTCTTGCAGGAACAGGTTGTTGCCCGAACCGGTCGCAGTGCGGTTAGCTGCAGCATCGCTTGCGAAGTTGAAGCAGCTACCAACAGTGGCATTGCCCTTCTCGCAGTTGATTTGCGACTCGATGACCGTGTTACCCGGGATCAAGGCAACTCTTGCAGTCAGGCCGGTACCGTCAACGTACGCCAAACCGTCATTGAACGCTTCGCTCAACAACATACCAGCATTGAGGAGGACTTCCCCGTTGCTGTCGGTAATGTCGCTCGACAACACAGCTTCGTTGATATCGCCAGGGCCTGCATCGCCCATGATCAGGATGCTGTTCGATGAAACGCGGCTACCGTCGATAACGCTCAATTGGATCGGACCCAAGGTTCCGCCCAAGCCCTTCATTGCACCGTTCCAAACTTGGATACGGGTGCCGGGTTGAGTCGTACGAGGAGCGTTGCGCACCAAGTGGTAACCAGCGGCGTAGTTGCTATTGTAACCCTTCTCGATGAAGGAGGTGCCAACGAACTGAGCACGGTTTGACGAACCAACCAAAGCGACGCAAGCGCCTTTAGCCATACGCGCAGGAACGTTACCGTCTTTGGTGTTACTGGAGCTGATAGAACCAACAAGGTCATTCAACTTTTCCGAACCCTTGGCGCTGTTGCTGGGGCAAAGCATTTCTGCTGGGTTACCCAAGCCGCTGTTGACCAAGTCAGCCACCCAACCGTAGGTGTCCATACATCCGTCACGACGCCAGTCGTGTGCACCGGTGCACATACGGCCAAGGGGGTCACGTTCAGCAAATGTGAGCATGCCAATACCGAATTGACGGAGGTTGTTGCTGCACTGGGTGCGGCGGGCGGCTTCACGAGCCTTGGTCAATGCTGGCAACGCTAGGGCTGCCAACAGAGCGATGATCGAGATGACCACCAACAGTTCGATGAGCGTAAAGCCCATCGATTGCTTTCGCAATTTCATTCCAATTTTCCTTAAAAACATTTCGACTGGACAAGGCGAAGTGCCTTGCCCACAATCAGGGGGTGTTTTGGCGTGGTGACTCGCGTCGTGAACGACTCGTCTTTTTGCTGAGTCAGAATCGTTCTTGCGGGTCACCCGCCTCTTTCTTTGACAATCACTAAACGCTAGTGATTGCCGCTAACGCTTTTGTCTGGTTCGACCCAGACTCGCCCGAGTTCAACCGGAAGGTTGCACTTGGATTTTCTTTAAAACACGTCGGCCCAGCATTCCTGCTTGGACGCGATCGCGTCGACACTGGGCAACCGTCGTTGCCATCGCTTGCAGATGATGGAGTTGAGTCGTCTGCAGACTCGTCTATGGTTAGGACGCGTATTCGAGGCGTCGTTTCGGTGTTAGTTTTAGGTTAAGAATCGTTGTTCGGTCGGCGGCTGAAGCCAACACACCAGCTTAGTTTTCGGCTCCCTTGGAATGGAGGTTGTAGTAACTAGCTAGCACTAGATCCTTGGCTTCGATTTCATCGCTCTCCCAAAATGGACTGTGGGCTGGGAAACCGTTATTGATAAATCCGTCGTTGTTGTCGTCGATGATGCCACGCACGCTGCCGTCGGCCATCAACACATTGACGATGCCGGCGTGAATCGCGGCCATCCCGCGGTAGTCTTGGCGTACTTGAAAATTCCACGTGCGAAGCCAACCGCCGGTGCCTTCCCGCGGTGTGGTTGCTGGGAACTCAGGCGTTTCTAAAAACGCGGCAGTGGAGGTTGTAGGGGTCTCGACACAGTGGACTGGCATCCCCACGATGGGCGTGACATAAGGCGTTCCGGCCTGAAACTCACCCACGGCCGCCGATAGCTGGCCAATCGCCGACGCATCACATAGCAAGGGAATGGAGCTTGCAGGAGCTTTGGCCGTGTCGATCAATCGAGTGGTAAGCGGGCCACGCGTGACCGCCTTGCCGCGACCATCGGTGCTACAAGTTGATGGTGTCGGTTCTGGCGTTCCATGGGTGCTGAGCTTGAATTCGCTACGCACGAGAAACCATGAGGCGGCATAATTGGTGTTATAGCCCTTTTCGATCATTTTCGATTGAATCAAATCGGCTCGCTCCGTTGACGAAGGAGACATGGCAGGCTCTGTCGACTCGCCCTTGATGATTCGAGCAATGTTAAAAATTTCGCTGCCCATCTCGTCCGTAAACTTTTCTTTACCGAGACGATCGTGGCAGTCGGTTTTTTCGATGTCGGCGGTGGGCAAAGTGAGGACTTGCTCGATCGCTTTGGCAAGTGGAGCGCCGTTGCTGGTGCACGCCATCTCGCTGGGCATGACACCGCGGGTGATGAGATCGGCCACCCAGCCGACTTCCGTCGGTACGCCATCGCGTTCAAAGTCGAATGCACCGGTGCACAACGAGCCTTCGGGGGCGCCCACGGCGCGAGCCATCATGGCCACGCCGAATTGTTTCAAGTTGTTTTGACACTGGGTTCCACGAGCGGCCTCGCGTGCTTTCCCGATGGCCGGAAGCAACAACGCCGCCAAAATGCCGATGATCGAAATCACGACCAACATTTCGATCAGCGTGAAGCCGCGGGCTGCTGATGAGTGGTGGTTAGAGATCATTGAGCGAGTGGGCTGCATGGAAAATGGATCACTTTTTTCAGCGCCGCCGGTAAACCGACTGGCTGTGTGGTGCGTATTGAAGCGGACGCTAACGAAGTCGGTGTGCAGTCGTTGTTAGCATTGGATGAAGTCCGGGAATTCTTTTTGTTGGGTCGTCCCAGAAGGACTCGTCTTTCGCCGGGAATCTCGTCGCCAGACGCGAATCTCCGTCCATCTCCCTTGGTCGGATGCCTATTTCACGTCACGAACGCCCACTCTCAATCCCAAATTCGTGAACTCACCAAGTCTTCATCGTTTCTTTGCGCAACTGGATCGAGAGACTGCGTAAGCGGCCCATCTTTTCCCAGCGACGACGCCTCCCCGAGTCCAAACGCCCGTGTTATCAACGCGGCCGTTTGCTTAGCCCGGGTTGATCGCAATCCGAAGCGTGAGCGAGGGACGTGCAGGAAATCCCTCGCTTACGCTTCGGGTTACGAAAAACGCAGCATCATTGGCTGGCGTTTTTCGTGTATAAACGTCGCTTTTACGGACGCGCGGGACGAGGATTGACTGTGTCGGAGCTGGGGGGGGCGCATTCGCGACTGAAACGACGAACCGCCGCGCGACAGGCGTCTCGAGATGAGATTGCATCGATGCAGCTCATACGGCTCAATGAGCTACTCGCCCAAGTCGTCAAGCGACCGTTCTACCGCGAAAAACTGTGTGACGCGTCGTTACCGCTAACGTCGCTCGACGATCTACAGCAGTTGCCGCTGCTCACCAAGCAGGAGCTGGAGACCCCAAGGGGCCGCGAAATGTCGCCTGCCAAACCACTTGCGCCGGGCGCGATTGACCGGGCGTCAGCCCTGCATGCGGCGGGGATCTTCGATTTGCCTCGAGATGATTACGTGCGTTTTCACCAAACCAGCGGAACGAGGGGTTGGCCGATGCCGGTCCTGGACACGGCCGATGATTGGCAGTGGTGGCTCGAGTGCTG
The DNA here is from genome assembly GCA_041741195.1 of Pirellulaceae bacterium. Taxonomy (GTDB): domain Bacteria; phylum Planctomycetota; class Planctomycetia; order Pirellulales; family Pirellulaceae; genus JBBSJZ01. The sequence continues at coordinate 12,238 of JBGSKM010000110.1, read as the reverse complement.
GCAATACGTCTTGGACGCCGCCGATATCACCAGCGGTGACGTGGCGATGATGGCGTTCTCGTTTGGGCCCTTCATTGGATTTTGGACGGCGCACGATGCGCTTGTGTCTCGCGGCGCGATGGTGATCCCCGGTGGCGGTATGTCGAGCGAGGCGCGGTTGAAGCTGATTCTCTCGGCCGGATGTACCGTTCTCTGTTGCACCCCGACCTATGCCATGCACTTGGCCAACGTCGCCCAATCGATGGGAATCAATCTATCCCGCGAAAGCCAAGTTCGCCGCATCATTGTCGCGGGTGAACCGGGCGGTTCGGTGGCGAGTGTTCGAAAGCGGATCGAGACGGCGTGGGGCGCCGCTCTGATGGACCATTCGGGCGCTAGTGAAATCGGCGCCTGGGGATTCGGGTGCATCGACGAATCTGCCCAGGCCGGTGACAACGCTCGTTGTCTGGGGTTGCACGTGATCGAAAGCGAGTTCATTGCGGAGTGTTTGGTGTTTGATGCGGAAGGATCGCCGCGGCGGGCGGTCGATGGCGAGCTTGCGGAGCTGGTGCTGACGAGTTTGGGGCGACACGGCGGGCCGGTGATCCGCTACCGTACCGGAGACATGGTGCGTGGGATTCGAGATCACGATCGCGATTGTCGTTTTCTGTGGCTCGACGGAGGAGTGCTCGGACGGTGCGACGACATGATGGTCATCCGAGGCGTGAATGTCTTTCCCAGTAGCATCGAGGCGATCGTTCGTGAGGTCGTTCCCGCGGCGGAGTATCGATTGACGGCGCGACGACGCGACGAGATGGACCAGTTGGAACTGGAGATCGAAGCGGAACACGAAGTTTCTCAAACGCTCGGTGAGTTATTGCGAGATCGGTTGTCGATGCGTGTTCAAGTTCGCGTGTCGGCACCAGGCAGCTTGCCGCTATATGAAGCCAAGTCGCGGCGCTGGATTGATCTTAGAAAAGGAGAGTGAGATGCCCGAGCCTATCCCTCAAGGCGATGTTTCGCCGGTTGAAATTCAACGCGATGGAGAATCGTCCATCGTGATCCGGTGGAGCGATGAGTCGACCACGACTTGGACGGCGAGGGAGCTGCGTCAATCATGTCCGTGCGCGACGTGCCGTGAAAAGCGACGGGGCGAAAAACAAACCAGTCAAACGAAGCCAAGGATGCTGCCGGTGTTATCGGCCGCCGAAGCGAGGCCACTGGGGATCGAATCGATGCGGCCGGTCGGCACCTACGCTTACAATATCGGATTCACCGACGGACACTCATCGGGGCTGTTTACCTTTGCGATGCTCAATCGAACGTCATCGCCCGCGGACGATGGCGGCGACGAATGATTGCTTGTTAGACCATCCATGTCGGCTCGGTGGTTCCCGAAAACGATGGCAAGCGATGGCGAGAGAATCGTGTCCACCACTTGGGCGGCCGCGCCAGCGCGGTGACGCAGCCCAGGATCGCAACAATCGCGAACACCGCAGCGACTCGGCGATACGCGGTCGTTTTGCGGACCGCCGGCGGGATCGACAACTCGCTTACCGGATAGGCCCCGCAAACTTTCGAGTCGAGCGCACTGGCATCGCTCGTCCAAACGGGACCCACCGGCAAATTGAACCGCCGAGCGAGCGATACGATATCGATGAGATTGACGACGGGAACGTCTGCGGCAAGAAAACGATTGGCAACACAATCGATCGGCTCCTGGTCCGGTTGAGAACTCACCCGATCCCACCATCGTTGTTGACGCGAGGGCGGAAACAAGACGCCGGAGCCCAGCGACAAATTTCCCTTGGTGCCGCCGACCGATGCGGAACCGCCGCCGATGTTGACGTAAGCGGCGAAGGGTTCACCGTCGGAGCTTTCGCGATAAAGCTTCATTCGGGTGTCGATGCTCTCGTCGATCGAGTTGCAATGCATCGGAGGCAAGCCATTGCGCTCGATCGCCAAATCAAGGACTTCGCGAGTGTCATCGGTCATGCCCACGGCGTTGTCGCGAAAGCCGCCCCGAGACGCCGCCAAACTGCGCGTCGAGAGAATACCCTCGCGATTGAGCAATGTTTCGATATCCGGCCACATCATCTCCGGATGATTCGCCCCGAATTGGCTGGACGCAACGCTCGACACCACGCTCGTTCGAAGCCTAAGGGATTCCGCGGCGCTGTAAGCGGCTACGTTCATCGCGGGAAACGAACCCGTGCACCCGATTGCGATGCGATCACCGGGACGCACGCCGGCGTCGAGCAATAATCGCATGATGACGGCGGCGAATTGCGGATTGACGGACGTTTGTTTCGAGATCAAGTGCCCCGGCAGCGAGGTGACACGCGACATCGATGGCCCCACCATCCCGGTTCGGCCCGGGTCATGGTCGCTGAGGAAACGATGTCCCAAATTGCGGCGATGATGATGAATCGCATCATACGCTTGAGCGGTCTTTGTCGTCGCCGCGAGCATCGCCGATTCGGTCGATGTGTCGAGCGAGAATGGCCACGTCTGGACCACGGCGACTAGCACCAGCGTGACGAATGCCATCGTCGCCAGTGAGCGGACGGAGATCTTATGAGATTGGTAGTACATCGATTTCATACCATGGCCTCCATCCCGAAGGCGATCAGCACCAGTCGCACCAGTCCCGTCGCAACGACCAGGGGCGAAAGAGTTTCCACGATTCCGACTCGGTCGATCCACAACGCGATCAGTCCTGGGATGACGAACCCGATCACTGCCCAAGTGGCCGCAACCGACTCCGGTTCGGACGATGCGAGTGCCGCCGGCGTCAGTTGTCCCATCAGTAGTTGCACCGTCGCACCGACGGCGAAACCGACCACCATGGTGAGCACCACACGTCGTCGTCCGAAAAGGATGGCGACGCGGTTGACTTGATGCACGATCAACCAAGTCAGCGCCGCGACGGCAAGTGTCATCGCAATCATCCCGGGCCTGTCGCAATGCAAAGCCAGATATCCGGGCACGATCATTCCGCCAACACTCAACCCGTACGCTTCGGTAAACAGCAAACTGACAATCAAACCGATCGCGATCGATACGGCAAGCCATTCCATCTAGGCGACTCCCACAGTGTCGAGTTGAAAATTGGGGGACACGTTGGACGGTGTAACCAACACTGGTGCAACGGATGGTTGAATCGACTCGTCGGTGTGTCGACGCTGGAAAGCGCTGGCCAATTCGGCGCCTGGTCCGGCGACATTGCCGATTCCGACGATGACGGAGGATGCAAGGGATTTTTCCATCAACGTCCGTCGGATCGATTCGGCATCACGATCGGCCAGGTAAAGGATTTGATTCGCTGGCACGCCCCGCGACATCAATCGGCGGACAAAGACTTCGGTACCGCTGCCGATCACCACGAACCGCGTCGGTCGCTGCCATGCCGCACACGCGTCGGCCATCGTGATCGATCGGTCCAGTCGGTCATTGCGACAATTCATGACCAAGACGCTTTCGGCGACGTCGGGGTAGCGAGACAGGACACTGTGCCAGATCGCATCCGTGGACTCGGGGTCGTTGGCTGCGAACGCATTGACAAAGGTGTGACACCGCGATCGATCGAGCACTCGATACACTCGCATCGCGCCGCTGTCGGGAGTGGCTTGCCACATACCGCTCAGCGCCGTTTCGCGAGCGACGCCGACGGAGGTGCAAACGCGAAGGGCCAGGGCCACGTTGTCGGCATGTTCCAAATAGCTGAATCGCGATAACTCGGCCGCGGTGACGTCGGCAACGTCCGAGTCACGGATGACGTGGAGCGTGGATCGTCGATCGCGAGCGGCGGCGGCGAACACCGCGAGACTGTCCGAACGTGTTTCGGCGGTGAATACTTGGCCGCCCACGCTGATGCTGCCCGCGAGGGCGCGGGCGACATCCAAACGCGTCGGCCCCATCACATCAAGATGATCGGCGCGAGCATTGGTGATGACCCCGTGCGTGGAGCGGACCAGTTTCAACTCGCACACGGATTGCAACATCGGCTGCAGCGCCATGCACTCGATCACGAGTGCGTCTGCGGACTGCCCGATCGCCGCCCGGACCACACGTTTCTGTTCAATGATATTGGTTCGGCCGGGACGATAGATGGGAACTTCGTGGCCATCACATAGAATCATTCGTGGCAGGGTGCCCGTCGTCTTGGCGCAGGTTCGAATGCCGCCGGCGCGAAGACCAGCCGCAATCAAACGCGTCACCGAGGACTTTCCACGGGTACCGTTGACATGAATCCGAATGGGAATGCGGCTGAGCGATCGACGGTGCCACCACGATTCAATGATGGCGACGACGCAACAGGTGACGGCAAGTGAAACCAACAAAAACCATGCGACCACGATGCTTCCTTCGTGAGATTGACGAGACCATCCACTCCGGGTGGTGACCAAATGTTGCCAGACAACTGGCGACTGCTGGGTTAGCAACCGTTGGGCCAGTCGGATCGAGTATTCAACGATTCGATGCGAGCTTGGTGATCAAACCCATCGGATGACGGACCCCGAGAGGCCACAGTTCCTGGTGGATGCTATCGAACACTTTTGTCGACTGGAACGATGAAGATGAGACGAACGCTGGAGATAAGGTCGCGTGAATGATTCGAGCGACTGAGCCGGTGCCGTCGCTTGGAAACCACACGCGATCATTGAAACGTAAGTTACCAATGGATTCAGCGTAAAGAGGAGAAATGCACTTAACTTTCGCATCGACCGACAAGGCCAACGCGAGAGTGCGGCGAAACGATCTCCACATTGGTCGCAGTCACCTGGTGAGAGTCAAGCGAGGTGGCGAAGCGCGCGACGAGAAAATGGGGCCTTGAGCATTGGCACGACGATAAAACGACCCGAAATCCAGTCGTCGAGGCATCACGACACTTAGCGGAGTCACATAGTTTCACGGCCGAAAAACGATCCGCGAAGATGCAGAGAAGAATTCCCTACTGGATGTTGCTGTTCCACCCGCCATGGCTGCAAATATCAACGGCGATACGGAGTCCCGAGTCCCCCCGCTTCCCAGGCGGACGCATTTTGCTTGTGATATTCCGATTGCTTGAGATGTTCCGGCGCCCGACGCGGGTAGTATCCTGACAAAACAAATTTGTTCTACGAAAATTCGAACCGTCGATTGGTACCCCATGATGTTGACACGCTGCGTTGCGTTCGGTTGGTGTCTCGCGTTTGTGGCGAGCTCCATGATCTCGGCCCAGGACATATCGGTCGTCGACTCGATCGCTGAGGCGGCCGTTGGCAAGACCGATGGCGGGGTGGTGTCTGGCGACGATCAAGCTGCGCACGTCGACTGGATGCGTGAATTGCAATCACAAGCGGTGCGTGAACAGAAAGCGTCCTGGGGCCACTGGGGGAACCAACCGGATCGATACAGTACTTGGCTGAATCACAGTAACCGATTGGTACCGATCTACACTTTTGGATTGACACTTGACGGGCTGCGCGACGAGGGAAGTGTGTATGGCGATGCGGAGCGTCTTGAGAAGTTATACGGTGTTGTCCCCGAAGGGACGTTGAACCCGACGGCTGTTTACTTTGACCAAACCGATATCTATCGATTGCAAGTTGCGGCGGTCGAGTCAGGCAAACGAAACATCATCCTGGTGGTCTTCGATGGCATGGATTGGCAAACGACACGCGCGGCGGCGATCTATCAGACGGGCAAGGTCGGCTATGATCGCGGCCGGGGAACCGGATTGGCATTGCAAGACGAACGTCGACTGGTCACCGATTATGGGTTGATGGTAACCAGCGCCCAATACTCCGGTGCAAAGTTGGATGTCAACTCGCAAACGGTCATCGATCCGGGAAAGCCATCGACGGGAGGTTACGATCCCCAGCGCGGCGGGCGTGATCCGTGGCACGAATTCGCGCGTCGCGATTATCTGATGGGATTGGATCGCGAGCGACCGCATACGGTCACCGATTCGGCGTCGTCGGCGACGAGCATGACATCCGGGGTCAAGACTTTTAACGGCAGCATCAATGTGCTTTCCGATGGAACCCAAGTCGAACCCATTGCCCGCATGTTGCAACGAGAGAAACAGTTTCTGGTGGGCGTCGTGAGCAGTGTTCCGGTCAGTCACGCGACCCCCGGGGCCGCTTATGCGAACAACGTTTCTCGCAAAGACTATCAAGATCTCTCGCGTGACTTGGTGGGACTCGCATCGGTGGCGCATCGCGACAAACCACTTGCGGGCGTCGATGTATTGATCGGCGGCGGTTGGGGTGAGGGTGAATCGGATGATTCCGTGCAAGGCGAAAACTACTTGCAAGGGAATGTCTATTTTCACCAAGACGATATGCGCCGTTGTGACGTCAACAATGGTGGACGTTACATCGTGGCCGAGCGTCGCGCGGGCGTGAGCGGTCGCGAGTCGCTGGCGAGCGCGGCCGAAGAGGCAGCGCGGGATCAACGGCGACTGATCGGGTACTTCGGAACCCGCGGAGGCCACTTGCCGTTTGCGACGGCCGATGGCAACTATGACCCGACGTTTGATGCCAAGGGTACCGAGCGTTACTCGGCTGCCGACTTAGAAGAGAATCCGACGCTCGCCGAGATGACGGATGCGGCACTGTGTGTGCTGGAGAAAGCCGAGCATGGTTTTTGGTTGATGGTCGAAGCCGGCGATGTGGACTGGGCCAATCACGCCAACAATTTGGACAGCAGCATTGGCGCGGTACTCAGTGCCGACGCTGCGTTGGAGCGAATCGTCGACTGGATCGTTCGTACCGATTCCGCAGACGAAACCGCCGTCATCGTTACCGCCGATCATGGCCACTATTTTGTGCTGGATGATCCGTCGGAAATCGCCAGGGCCGGACGGCTGGCGACGGCTGGCAACTCGACGCCCGTCGAGGCGCCCGAGCAATAGCTAAAATTGAATATCGGGGAGGCGAATTCCAACTAGCAGAAGTTTCGTCCAGTCGCTAGTCTGGGAGTTAAGCGTCTCACACCGGCGGTCGGGAGCTGATTCCCGTTCACCGGCGTGTGACGTTCGTCCCTTACGAACGTATCATTCCCTGAGTGGGCTGACGATTCGCTGCAGCGCTTTGGAGTCGAGCATGTTGATGCTCGGCCAGTGTTGCATTCGTCGGTGCCATTCGCACGCGAGCATTTTGTGACCGATTCGGATTCTCCGTACCCATCCGGCCATCATTCTGGGCATGAATTGGATGTCCATCTAGTCGACGACGTTGCTGGTGTCGACGGCGATCAAGCTCACAAGCTCGCCCGTTGCCAAGAAATCATCGAGTACCAATTCAAAGACCCGACGTTGTTGTTAGCGGCTTTGACCCACGCGTCCGGTGCGACTCATCGATTGGCAAGCAACGAACGATTGGAATTCTTGGGCGATGCGATCTTAGGCTTGACCGTTTGCCAGTGGCTCTTTGAGGAATACCCCGAATACAGCGAAGGTGACCTCACCAAGATCAAATCGAGCGTCGTCAGCCGCCGTTCCTGTGGCCGAGTCGCTTGCATTTTGGGACTGGATCGTTGTCTGATTGTCGGTCGCGGGGTGACCCGCAATCGCAGCTTTCCTCGGTCACTGGTCAGCGATGTGTTCGAGTCCGTGGTGGCCGCAATTTATCTTGATGGCGGCATGGACGTGATTCGTCCGCGGCTCAAAAAGTGGCTCGCCGGAGAAGTCTTTACGGCCATCGAAACGCAGGGTGGCGGCAATTTCAAATCGTCGCTCCAGCAGTATGCCCAGCGAGATTTGTCCAGCACTCCGGTTTATCGACTCGTCCGCGAATCGGGACCGGACCACCGCAAATCATTCTTGATCGCGGCGGTCATTGGCGACAAAGCTTTCTCGCCGGCTTGGGGCAACAACAAGAAAGACGCTGAGCAACGCGCCGCAGCCAACGCTTTGGCGGAATTGCATTCACAACCGTTGCCGCATCCCGAAATCTACGGTCGTCCGACCGACGAATCGGATAGCTGAGGACTCGGTGGGCTTGATCACCAGGTACCAGAGATCGCAGAGATTACTTGGCACCTGGGGCCGCGAAATTCGGCGGCAGTGTGAACATGCTTTGCGGAGCTGTGGTTGTGGACGGAGCGGCCGCGGGTGCGGTTATCGCTGGTGGTGTGCTTGTCGGCAACGTTGCCGTGGGCGTTGGCGTGGCCGTTGGCGTCGTAGCCGTTGTTGTCGTTGTCAGAGGAGTTCCCGTGGTCTTGAACGACACGGGTGACGTCGGCACTGTCTGGCTCGTTTGCTGGACGGAGGCCGCCGGTGTGTCGACGCCGAGGAACTGTTTCGCTGCCGCCGTGGCCTGGGGCGCCGCCTGGGCGATCGCCGATACCGTCCCGTCGATTTGGGCCAGCATCTCGCGAGATCGTTCGACTGCGCGGTTCACGGCAGCATCGCTAGAATCAGCCTCGGTCGCCACAACTTGCGTGAGATGGGATTTTGCCAAGTCCATCTGGCCTTTCTTGTAGTGCAAGTAAGCCATGTTGAAGTGGGCGACGGACGCTTTGTTGTTTTGAGCGAGTACTTCGAAGGCGCCGTTGTTGTTACCCGCTTCGAATCGGACGCTCGCTAGGTTATTCGCGTATCGCGACGTCCCTGGTGCGAGCACTAGTGAACGCTGGAGCGCTTGTTCGGCTTCGCTGTGACGTCCGAGTTTGCTCAGTGTCAGCCCAAGGTCATTGAACAGCCCGGCGTCGGTGGGCGTTTGTTGGATCGCCTTTTGAAAGAACTCAGCGGCTTGAGCGTGATTGCCCTGGCGGAAGTGCAATCGCGCGATGCTGGTCAGAGCCGGTCCGTTGTTCGCTTCACTCTCAAGCGCCTTGGAATAACTTTCCATGGCTTTGGCGAAGTTACCGGTCGACTCCCAAAGTTGGCCATTGGCAACGAAAACTTCGGGACCGACGGAGGTGGGCTTGTTCTCCAGGCTCAGCGGGTCTGTTTTCGAAACGACTTCGGCCGACGACGTGGCATCGGACTTGGTGAAGAAACCGGTAAAGGTTGCTTTGGTCTTGCTGGCGGCACTCTTGGCGGTCGTGCCGACGGAGGCGAATTGATTTCGCGCGCCCTGGGCCGTTGACGCGAGTGACTCGCTAACTTTGGATGTCATCGATGGATCCGAGGAAGTCGCGGTGGACTTCGCAAACGGATTCATCGATGCGAGCGACATGCCGCTGTTAGCGCATCCAGTGGACATAATGAGCGACGTACCGACGACGATTCCCGCGAGCAGGCGACGACGATGGATGGTTGATAGGTTCACGATCGGGTCCCCGTATCGTTTGGCTGCGTGAAACAGGTTGCGGCGCCAAACTCGTTTTTAGTCGGATATTAGTAGTTAATCCGATTATCCGAATCGGTCCCTTGGACGCGTCCGCTGCAGTCTCACTTGCGATTCCGAGATGTGAAACTAGAAAAAGGCGGCCCCGTGGAGAGGACCGCCTTGGCGAAGTTGTCGGGATGACGTTGATAGTCGTCGCTATTTACTCACGCCTTCCTTGCCGGATGAGCTGGTGCTAGGCAGCTTCGGTGCCGGCAATTCTTGAAGCCAAGTGCGATTGATTTGAGTCGCCCAAGCCCCCGAAGCCGTCGCGGGTTCGACGTCGGTGACCCAAACGTTGGGCGCGCTTCCCACACTCAAGCTGGCCAGACTTTGCCGCACGGACTCCATGCGAGCCTGGGTTTCTTGTTCCGTTCGCCCGCGCATGACGTAAACGTCGCGGCGATTGGTCGGTGCCTGGCTGGCAATCCACTCGACACGCTTGTTGCCCGACGCGAGCAGGGCGCCATCGCCACTGCGGAAAAGCTCATGGCCGATGGTGTTGTGCAATCGCCAGCCATTGTTCTTCATGATCTCGAACGGAGCGACGACTTGCATGGCGTCGGCTTCGTTGAATGGGTCGGGCCATGCGTTGTTGCGTTCTTTGCCGACGTGGACGCCATGCCAGAAGTTGTTCCAGTCCGCCGAGACGTTGGACGTGAATACTCCCAATGCCAGCACTGCGAGTAGAGTTCTTGTGTTTCGTGCCGATCGTTTCATTCTGGCAGGTCCTTCCGCCAAGCGGTGGTCAACAAATGAATGGTGGCCCCAATCGTTGAGACGTCCGTTGTTGTTGATCGACGAATCCGGGCATGGACTTGCCTCGGCACCACTCATCCCTTCGGAAAACGCCCAGCCGGAAAAGATTGCGCGACTGCGACAAACCGGAATACGCGTCGCGATGCGAGCAGCACCGGGGGCGTTTACGGCAAGAGATCATCCGAGGTGACTTCGGCGATCGACTCGCCCAGTTGCACGTGGTCGCCCAGGGACAACTGTTTGCGTCGACGTGTTTCGACGACGCCATTGACGAGCACTTCGCCGCCTTGGATGCGGATTTTCGCTTCACCGCCCGTCCCCACCATTGCACGGCGTTTGAGCAGATCCGCCAATCGAATGATGGGCGTCGACAAAGGTTCCGATGATTCCTGCTCACTCGTCATCGAGCGGTAGCCTATTGAATTTTGAACTTAGCCATGACGGGAAAATGATCGCTCAAATCTCGCTGGTCGCGAGGCATCTGCCAATACCGCTCCCAATGCTCCTCCGGCTGATCAACGCCGCCTTGGACAGCCAAGTCGCGTCGCACCTCCACCGATTCGAACACGAGGTCCCGGCGATTCGGGTCGTCGTCGATCAAGGATTGGCTCACAAGAATTCGGTCAAACGAACGATCGCTTAACAAATGCGTTTGAGTTTTCCCGGGAGTTTGAAAGGTTTGAAGATCCACCAATCGGTGAGCCAGTTCTCGTTGCTCCAGTCCGGACGCGACCTCCATGTCACTTAGCCCAGACGCGATGCTCGCCGGGCGATTGGCCTCGCTATGAGGTTTGGTTTCGGTATTGAAGTCACCCAAGATGATGACATTTTGGCCTTGGCGAATGTATTCGGCGAGCCAGTGATAGATGAGACGTGCTTGTCGAACGCGAATGTTCTCGGCATCGGCGGTGGATCGTAAATGAACATTCATCACCATCACTCGTTCGGTGACGTTGACGTGATCGGACGTGGTCCCGGTGGCAATCTCAAAGACGCCTAGCACGTGTTTGGACACATCGTAGAAATCACCACTGGCGCGATCGGCACTGGACGGGGAGAACAATGTCGTGGCAACGAGTTCCGCGGGCGAGCGGTAGAGAAATCCGACGTCCTGTTCTGTGAAGACGTCTTTCGATTCCGGGCACATCTCTCGGTAGACGAGCGAGTGATTTCGCTCGATTGCTTTGGTCAAGTACCACAACACTTGCCGACTTTCGGCTTCTTGGACTGCACAAACCGAGGGATTCGCTTCGGCGATGGCAGCCGCGATCGAATCACGTCGCCAATTCCATTGGTCACGACTGGGGGCAGCTTTTTCCTTGGCCAGTTTGCTGCGATTGTCGGATGGGTTTTCGTCGTAGAACCATTCCAAATTCCACGTCATGATCGAGAAGGAATCGCTGGGTGTTTCCACCGCATCGGCGGCCGTAACGACACCGACGATGTTGGTTGACAATAGCACCAACAGGAGCTGAACGGTTCGTGAAATCATCGGTCCGGTGCCATTGAACAGAAAGCGATCCAGCAGGATTGAATGCAGAATACGAATCAACGAAAAACGGCGAGTCCGCGTTTGATGAGCAGACCCGCCGCTAAGTTGTTCGCTGTTAAATTCTACCGCTGGACGAATCATTCGGCGACGGCCCTTGGACGTGCCTGTTAGGACTTGCCAAGCAATGCTTCGCGCTCCGCGGATTCACGCGCCGCATCGGAGTGCTCCTCGGCGGCCTGATATTGGCCCGATTCGTACTCGCTGGCCATGCGGCTGACTTCACCGACGACGGTAAATGCTGCACGCAATTCGAGTGGAGAGAACCATCGGATCGTGCCAACATACTTGCCTTCGACGCGGTTCTTGGCCGCGAGTTCGTCCCAGGTCATGTTGTCCATCAGGTGCCATGCTGCGGCCTGGGCCGTGTTTTGAGCGACTTGGCGATTGCCGAGCGCTTCGCACAGGACGCGTACGCGGTTGTCCGAAGTGACGTTTTCCAGTGGCACAATGGTGTAGACCATTCGCGGGTTGGGATCTGGCTTTCCATGTTCCAAGCACACGGTGGTGACAGAAATTTTGCTGGTTTTCTCTGGTGCCACTCGCATAAAGCCGCCCATGCCGCCGCCCATCATGCCACCGCCACCCATGCCGCCGCCCATCATGCCGCCGCCCATGCCACCGCCGCCGC
>JBGSKM010000109.1:0-4093 GCA_041741195.1 Pirellulaceae bacterium | reverse complement strand
GAAGGGCAAATCTCCATCTTGTAGAAACTGCCGCCGCAAGAAACTGAAGTTGTGTTGAAACCATCCATAGTTGGAATCACGCATCTGAGTGGCCTCCTTGCCGTCGGTGGGTCTATGTCACCAAGCCATCTTCACAAGCGTGCCCCACTTTTTCTATGTCAATGTCAGCAAATGACTTACGGATAACTACGTGCCATTCGTTTCATCGACCGGACGACGATACGGCGTCGGCCACCGGACCAGCCAACGCTGCGTCCAAAACCACGATAGAGTCAGCGTACCTCTTCCTCGTCTATGAGCGAATGTCCGGCCCAAGCCTGAGTCATCGACCGAAGTGCAGCGGGAATCGCGCACACCGCGTAGAATCGCTTTTTAACGCCACGCTTTCTCAGTCCATGTTCATGAAACGATTCAAAGTGTTCTCGGATCGCATCGGCTAATTTGGGATGGTTGTTTTTGATCGCAAAAATGTAGTCGCCCTGTTTGTCGGTATTCTTCTTGGCAATCGTTTTCTGGGTACCGATGACATCCAATGCAATGGTCGTTCCCCGGACATCGATTAAGTCCAGTAGCTCGTCGATGGCTGTGATTTCGTTGGTTTTCGAGCCTACTTGGGTCTGCCCCAGAGCGACTCCGTGTTTCGTCGCCCAGGCCGATACGAAATGCAAGGCGTTGGACTTCGACAACTGGCAAACCAATACTTCATTCAAGTTTTGATGCGATCGCCGTAGGGTCAAGCTGCTCCCGAGGCGCCTCTGTCATCGTACCGGCCTTTGAATTCCATGCACCTTCATCTTGTACCTCAATGTGCTCGGCTTGAGACCGAGGCGTTCGGCGGCGTGGCCTCCGCCTTTGATCTTCCATTGGCACTCTTCAAGTACTCTCAGGATCTCGCTCCGTGTAACATCTGGTGGGCTGGCTGCCGGGTTCTCGGATTTCTTCGTTGGGGTCGATTGAACGAGACCTTCCAGCATTAATGTTGAACCTGACGTGAGAATCATCGCTCGTTCGACGACATTCTCCAATTCTCGGATGTTGCCGGGCCACTCGTAGTTGACCAAAAGATTCATGGTGCTTTTTGGCACGATGGTGATTGTCTTGCCCAAACGTTTCTGTTTCTTTGAAATCAAATGCCAGACAAGCAACGGAATGTCGTCACGTCGCAAGCGTAGCGGTGGGATTTCGATGGGAAAGACAGCCAACCGGTAGTAGAGGTCTGGACGAAATTTTTGCTGCTCCATCGCCTGATGCAAATCACGGTTGGTCGCTGCGACGACGCGGACATCGACACGCACCGTCTTGGACGAGCCGATTCGTTCGAACTCACCCTCCTGAAGCACCCGCAACAGTTTGGTTTGTAAGTCGGAATTGAGCTCTCCGATCTCATCTAGAAATAACGTACCACCGTCGGCCAATTCAAATCGGCCAACCTTATCAGCGACAGCGCCGGTGTAGGCACCTTTTACGTGGCCAAACAATTCGCTCTCGATCAAACTTGCCGGCAAGGCAGCGAGATTAACCTTGACCATCGGGCGGTCCTTGCGAGGACTTCGATTGTGGATGGCTCGGGCCAGTAACTCCTTGCCCGTACCTGTTTCACCAAGTAGCAGCACGCTTGCATCAGTCACCGCGACATGTTCGACCTTGGCGAGCGTGAGCCGAATCGGGGCACTTTCGCCTACGATTTCGTCAAACCCCAACGTGTTTGCAATTTCCTCCTGAAGATAAAGATTCTCGGCTCGCAATTGGACCGTCAGACGATCAACCTCCTCGAGTGCTTGACGCAGTTCGGTTTCGGCTTGCTTCCTACATAGGAGGCCTGCGATCGCGTCGCCCACCAAGCGGAGTTGCTTAATACCTGTGCTATTCCAAGTGACTTCATGATGCAGCGTGCTGAGGGCAATGCAGCCGTTGACTCGGCCCTGTTCGCCAAAGAGCGGTAATTGCAAGTTCGATTTGAAGCCCGTTGCCGCAAGTCTCGCGCGGTCATCGGGAAACTCTTCTGGAATGTCGGCCAGTGAATTCAGGACGATGGTCTTACCCGATATGATCGTGTGCTCATTCCAGTTAAACGTTCCCATCGGAACATTCTGATACTGGGCGATCAGGCTGGGAGATCCGGGTGAACACCATTCATGCGTCACGCACCAGGACGAATCGTCAGCCGAAATGTGAGCGAGATAGGCGTATTCGATTCCAATGAAGCAAGCAATTTCCCCAAGACTTTCCGCAATGTGTTTATCGATGTCCAACGCGGTGCTTGATGCGAATCGTGCAAGGATCTTTGCGACCAGATCGCCAAAGGCCTGTTGTCTTAGCAACTCGGTTTTCATGGATCTTCCAGCATTTTGGCGGACACCTCGGCTGCCACGCTTACAACCCTTCGCGGGTCAGCGGCAATCACCTGGTCCTTCGCTTCGACCTTGTCGATGTCAGTCACGAGTATAGACACAAGGGGCAAGAGACAGGGGCAAGGGGCAGAGTTAAGGGGCAACTTTTTATTTTTGCCCCCTAGAAGCTGGCCGCTCGTGACCGGGGGCGAAATTAATCACCAGCACCTAAGCAGTTACGAGACAGGCACTTACAGGCTGATTTCGTGGCGATTGCCCGTCTGCGGCACGATCGTAGCTATACGAGTACTCGAACCGAGTCTCTCGGCTCTTGCTAAGCGATCCAACCCGAAGGAACGACTTTGACTATCCATGTCAGCGAGGCAAAACACCTACAGGGAACGGTCTTGAAGGTGGACGGTCACTTAAAAGCAACTGACGTCGCGGAGCTGACTCAGGCATGTCGATTGGCAAGCGACTTGAGCACGCTTGATCTGTCGGACTTACAGTCGGCTGACAAGGCGGGCTTAGAGATACTGCGAGAACTATCCTCCCTGGGTGTGCAGCTTCAAAATGCATCTCCCTATATCGAATTGCTGATGAAGCCCAATTCCCATTGAAGGTAAAAGTGAATGAAAATGAAAGTGAAATCGATCGCCGTCATCTTGATGCTTGCCGCCGGCGCGGGCCAGTGTGTTGGTCAAGAATCAGCCGTAACTGGTGAGGTAGATACAAAAGCAGCTGCCGAATCGAAAGTTGATTCGCCTGACCTGGCTGCCATTCGCGAAGCTTCACAATCTTTTGTGGTCGCCTTCAATCAACACGACGCGAATGCGGTCGCCGCGTTGTGGACCAAGGACGGTGAATACGTTGACGGAGCAGGACGCGTTCTCGTCGGACGCGATGAGATCTCAAAGGATTACCAGGAGTACTTTGCCGCCGATCCTGAAGCCAAGATCAAAATCGTCATCGACTCGATGCGACTTCTGAGCAGCGATACTGCGATCGAGGATGGTCGCGCTCTGGTCGACCCGCCGCCCGCCGGCGCGCCGGGTGTGAGCAAGTACACCGCTGTCCATTTGAAAGTGAACGGGCAATGGTTGATGGCATCGGTTCGTGACTCATGGGTTGAAACCCCGGCGACACGGCAAAGCACGGCGGACTTGGGTTGGTTAATCGGTTCCTGGGTTGCTGAAGAGCGAGGCGTTCAGATGAATTCGACGTGCCGTTGGGTTGCGAATGAGCATTTCGTTCAGCGTGACTTCACGACGAAGCAACTCGATGGCGAAACTTCCTCGGGCGTGCAATTGATCGGCTGGAATCCATCGATCGGTCGAGTGCAATCGTGGACGTTCAGTCCTGATGGCGGGCATGCCGTCGGCACTTGGTCACTGACATCGACCGGTTGGATGGCTGAGACGGCGGGTGTCACCGCCGACGGAACTCCCACCACCGCGGCGATTGAACTCCGGCGGCTGGACGACAACGCCTACGTTTGGCAGTCGTTCGATCGGACCATCGCTGGCGCCTCGCTTCCTGATACGGACGAGATAGTCATCAAGCGGATCGTGGACAAGCAGTGATCTCCGCTTTGTCGATCGCGATTCTCAGTGATCGCACCTTCCATTCCCAACACATCGGTCACACAACATCTAACGGTAAACTCATGTATCGAAAACGATTTTTCAGCGTTCTGGCAATCAGTTTGATCGTTTCGCTTCCCGCAAGCGATTGCTGGGGTCGCGGCCGCGGCGGCGGAGGCG
>JBGSKM010000108.1:0-3278 GCA_041741195.1 Pirellulaceae bacterium | reverse complement strand
CGCGAAATGCTGCGAAGTGAATTTTTGAGCGATCTGCAAAACGCCGCCGACCAAGCAAAAATCCGCGACCGACTTGAACGCCTACTATTCTTGGCTGCCTGACGAAAACTTTTATCCTCACAACTCACCTAAAGTGCAGTTAGTGATTGGACCCCAGCGAAATTCAAGCCGACGTCGTAGATATTATTATTGTTGTCAGTCGTCCGCTCCAATCGCAGCACGCTGTTGTTCGCCAACGTCAATCCACCCAACACCGTCACTTGATTGCCGGAACCGCTTAACCCCCCTCGCAATGTCGTGTGCCAACCCAACGTGACGTTATCTAAGGTCCCACTGGAGCTGGTCACTTGAAATGGTTTGAGCACGTCGCCACCACCACTGATGGTAATGTTCTTGAGTGTCCCGCCACTGACCTGCCACTGTCGCGCCGAGTCGATTGTTAACGTGTCATTGGCCGGCGTGCTCGTGCCGTCTAGCGTCCCAGAGATGTTAACCGTCCCGCTCGTTCCAGTGAACGTTCCCAGGTCCGCCACTGTGAAAACATCCGCCAGGTTGATCGTTCCGCCAGCTTGAGTGATCGTGCCGTTATTGTCCCAGTTTCCTTTCAGCGTCAGGCTGCTTGAACCTGCGGGGATCGTGACGATGCTACCAGGATTCAACGTCAAATGGTTCGTCTCAAGTTCCCCTGCGATGCTCAACAGCGTGCCATTGCTCGCCACCGTCGATCCGGTCACACGCAGTGTTTGACCGCTAGACAGTGACGAGACAATGCCGTTGATCACGAGTGCTCCCCCGGTCGCGTCACCGAGTGTGGCGAGAAACGAGTTCGTCGCATTGCGAACGGTAATGCCGGAACCAATCGTCAACGCTCCACTACCCGTCGGGCGGACACGGACATCGTTTTCTTCATTGCCGCTGGCGAGCACGCTGAACAGCTCGACAATTCCATTGCCAATGAAGGATTGAATACCAGCAAAGTTCAAACCGACGTCGTAGGCGTTATTGGTGTTGGCGGTTGTCCGCTCCAACCTCAGCAGGCTGTTGTTGGATAAGGTTAACCCATTGAGCACGTTGACCTGATTGCCAGTGCCAGTAGTACCGCCACGCAATGTCGTATTCCAACCGAGAGTGGCATTATTGAGTGTCCCACCGCCGCTGGTGATTTGGAACGGCTTCAAGATATCACCGCCGCCGGTGATCGTGACATCCTTCAGCGTCCCACCGGCCAGTTCCCACTGACGAGCCAAATCGATGGTCAATGTCTCATTAGTCGGTGTTCCCACGCCATCCAGCGTGCCAAAGATGCTGACCAAGCCGCCCGTTCCCGTGAACGTTCCCAGGTCCGCGACTGAGAACACGTCACCTAATAAGATCGTCCCGCCGGCTTGCGTGATCGTGCTGTTGTTGTCCCAGTTGCCACGCAACGTCAGACTGCCTGAGCCCACCGGCACGTTGACGGGAGTGTTGAAATCATAGGTACCGTCTAAGTCCAAGTCGCCATCCGTGATCGACGTGCTGTTAACGTGTCCCGTGAGATTGTTCACATCCAATTCGCCTGCCACGCTTTCCAGCGTGCCGCTGTTCGTGACCGTCGATCCAGTCACGCGTAGTGTTTGACCGCTCGATTGTGAACTGACTTTACCCGCGATCACTAACGACCCTGTGGCCGCGTCTCCCAGAGTAGTCAGCGTCGACGTCGAGCTGTTACGAACCGTAACTCCGGCACCGATCGTCAGCGCGCCTCCACCCGTCGGACGAACACGGACATCGTTTTCCTCGTTGCCGGTAGCGAGCACGCTGAACAACTCCACAACTCCACTGCCACCCAGTGTTTGCACGCCAGCGAAGTTCAGCCCGACGTCGTAGATGTTATTGGTATTGGCGGTCGTCCGCTCCAATCGCAGTACGCTGTTGTTGGCTAGCATCAATCCATTGAGTACGGTCACTTGATTGCCCGTTCCGGCGATACCACCTCGCAGTGTCGTGTTCCAACCGAGGGTGACGTTGTTGAACGTTCCACTGGCGCTGGTGATTTGAAATGGTTTTAAAACATCACCGCCGCCGGTGATGGTGACATCCTTTAACGCTCCACCATCAAGTTGCCACTGACGGGTCGAATCGATGGTCAATGTCTCATTGGTCGGCGCTCCCACGCCATCAAGCGTGCCAAAGATGCTGACCAAGCCGCCGGTTCCCGTGAACGAGCCCAGGTCCGCGACCGTGAACACATCACCCAAATGAATCGTGCCGCCGGCTTGCGTGATCGTGCTGTTGTTGTCCCAATTGCCGCGCAACGTCAGACCGCCTGACCCCACCGGCACGTTGACCGGAGCGTTGAAATCATAGGTACCGTCTAAGTCCAAGTCTCCACCCGTGATCGACGTGCTGTTGACGTGCCCGATGAGGTTGTTCACATCCAGTTCGCCTGCCAGGCTCTCCAGCGTGCCGCTGTTGGTGACCGTCGAGCCAGTTACGCGCAATGTTTGACCACTAGACTGTGAGCTCACTTTGCCCGCGATCACGAGTGCTCCGCCGGCTGCGTCTCCCAGAGTTGTGAACGTTGACGTGCTACTGTTACGTACCGTGATTCCGGCACCGATGGTCAACGTGCCGCCACCCATGGCGCGGACTCGCACATCATCTTCTTCACTACTCGCCGTCGCTGAATGAAGTTCCACCACGCCATTACCACCCAAAGTGGAACTGGCTCCCGTGAAATTCAGCCCGACATCAAGCGTGTCATTACCCCCGCTTGCTGCGCTGGTTCGTTCCAGACGCAGCAGGCTGTTATTCGCTAACGTCAATCCATTGAGCACTGTCACTTGGTTGCCAGTGCCACTGGCACCACCACGTAGCGTCGTGTTCCAACCGAGCGTGACGTTGTTAAGCGTCCCACTGGCGCTGGTAACTTGGAATGGCTTCAAGACATCACCGCCACCGGTAATCGTGACATCTTTCAGCGTCCCACCGGCCAGTTCCCACTGCCGAGTCGAATCGATTGTAAGTGTCTCATTAGTGGGCGATCCCACGCCATCAAGCGTGCCAAAGATGCTGACCGCGCCGCCAGTTCCCGTGATCGTGCCCAGGTCTGCGACTGTGAACACATCACCTAATAAGATCGTGCCGCCGGCTTGAGTGATCGTACTGTTGTTGTCCCAGTTCCCACGCAGCGTCAGACTCCCTGGGCCTACCGGTACATTTGCGGGAACATTGAACTCATACGTACCGTCCAGATCTAAATCGCCATTGGTGATCGACGTGCCGTTGACGTGTCCCGT
>JBGSKM010000107.1:0-6200 GCA_041741195.1 Pirellulaceae bacterium | reverse complement strand
AGCTGACGGCGTTCGCTGGATCATTGATTCTGGCAAAGAGCCTGAGACCTACCAAAAACATACAAACAAAATCGATCGCTGGGATTTTTATCGCACGCGTGCTGAAGGCCACAACACGCTCGTTTTCAATCCTGATGCCGGCCCCGACCAAAATCGCGATGGAGAAACTTCGTTCGATCCGTTCGTCTCTGAGCCAAAAACTGCCAAGGCGAGACTCGATCTCACAAGCGCTTACAACGACGACGCGAGTCGTGTGGTGCGGTCGTTCACGTTGGATCGCAGACGATCGTTTGAAGTGGTTGACGAGATCGAGTGCCCACAGCCCAGCGAGCTATGGTCCTTCTTTCACACTGAGGCGGACGTCGAACTGATCGACAATGGTCGGTCGGCGTTACTTACCAATGAAGGCAAGTCACTCAAAGTTGAGCTTTTGTCACCAACGGTAGCGACTTTCTCGTTGATGCCCGCTGAACCGCTCGCAACTTCACCCAGTCCAAAGGTCCAGACGCCTAACAATGATCGCCGGAAGCTCGCAATTCACTTGACTGACGTGACTTCAACCAAAATACAAGTTCGCTTTTCTCGGTAAGCCAGCTTCGTGACACCGATCACGGAAACAAGATGCAACCCAACATTTACCTCCAGGCGTTCACAGCTATCTCGGCGCTGTTCGCGTTTCAGGCAAAGACGTCAGCAGTCGAAACGCAGCGCCCCAACATCGTGCTGATCTACGCAGATGATATCGGCTACGGTGATGTCGGATGCTACGGAGCGACGAAGGTTTCAACTCCTAACATCGATCGACTTGCTGCTGAGGGACTTCGTTTCACGGATGCGCACTGTGTCGCATCGATATGCACGCCGTCCCGCTATGCGTTGCTTACCGGTGAGTACGCCTTTCGCAAACCGGGAACCGGCATTGCTTCAGGCATCCGAGGATTGCTGATTGACACCGATCGTGACACGTTACCATCGATGCTGCAGCGTGCTGGCTACACAACTGGAATCGTTGGTAAGTGGCATCTAGGTCTGGGGACTGAGCCGACCGACTACAACAAGCCAATCAAACCGGGGCCGAACGACATAGGGTTTGACTATGCGTGGATCATGCCTGCGACGGGCGATCGGGTGCCTTGCGTTTGGGTCGAGAACGATCATGTCGTTAACCTTGACCCTGCCGATCCGATCAAAGTCAACTTTCGCGTCAAACGCGGCACTCCCAATTCGATCCTGATGGGTGTACCGAGAATCGGACAACAGATCGGCGGCAAGTCAGCGTTGTGGGACGACGAGAATCTCTCGACCAAGATCGTCGAAAAGAGCTGTGAGTTTTTGGACCAGCACCGGGCGGAGCACTTCTTCCTCGAAGTCTCGACGCACAACATCCATGTACCTCGCGTTCCGAATCCAAAATTCGTTGGCAAAAGCCACTGTGGACCACGGGGTGACACAATCGTCGAACTTGATTGGATGGTTGGTGAAGTGCTGAACAAGTTGGAGACGCTGGGGCTGGCCAACGACACACTGGTGATCTTTACCAGCGATAACGGCGGCATCCTCGATAACAACGGGCCTGACAAGGTCCATGGCCTTGGCGATCCTGACGCGACCAATGGCCACCAACCCAACGGCATCCTTCGTGGTTTCAAGTACGACGTCTGGGAAGGCGGCACGCGTGTTCCCATGATCGTTCGCTGGCCCGGGAAGGTGAAGTCTGGCAAGTCCGACGCACTCGTCAGCCAAGTCGACTTCCTGGCGAGCCTGGCTGCGCTTACGAACCAGACGATTGCGGAGGGCCAAGCACCCGACAGTGAAAATCAACTCGCAGCTTTGATCGGTAATGATCCCGTTGGACGCGACTCGCTCATCGAGCAGAAAACCGGAAGTCTGTTTGGCTTTCGTCAGGGCAAATGGAAATTGCTCCCCACAGGTGGCAAACCGAACGGGACTCAGCCCACTCTTTACGACCTCTCGAATGACGTGGGCGAACGGGTTGACTTGGCGGAGAAAGAACCGGCCAAAGTTGCAGCCATGATGACCGCCTTCGCCGCCCAGTTTGCGTCACCACCGTTTCCAATAAAACAAGCGGCAGTCGTCGGCAGTGACTCTAAAAAAACAAATTCCGCTTCTAAAACTCGTTCGACAGATACAAGTCCGAACTGACGTCTTCAATACCACGTCGTCGACAAACTCATTATCCCAACCATAGCAGACTTTCCTTGATGCTTCTTTTGAAACAAGCAAAACGTGTGGTTCTTTGCGGCGCGATCGCGTTGGCGTTGGCGTTGGCGTTGGCTTCAGCGACATCGAAGGCGGACACGGTTTCGCTTCAACAATTGTTTCAGCAAGCCGAGGTGGATCGAATCGTTCATGAGACGCAACTGCGTGGCGATCCCGCTCGGGGAGCAATTGTGTTCTACACCTCGGCCGCTGCCTGTGCGACGTGTCACGGGTCTGGCGAGGGCATTTCACCGTTGGGGCCCGATCTGTCGAAACTGGGAGTTTCCGCAACGCCCGCTCATCTGGTCGAATCGCTGCTCTATCCTTCCAAAGTGATCCGCGACGGTTATCAAACCGTTCAATTGCTAACTGCGGATGGACGATTGCAATCAGGTATGGTTGCTAGCGAAACCGAAGTCGCAATCGTTTTGCGCGACGCCGCAAATCTGTTGGAAGAGGTTTCGATCGCGAAAGATGACATCGAAGTTAGAAGCAATTCGACGGTTTCAATGATGCCCGAAGGCTTGGTCTCATCGCTGAAATCACAAGCCGAATTCCTGGACCTGATGAGCTATCTATTCGCGATTCAAGCGGGCGGTCCATCTCGCGCTGAAGAGTTAAAGCCGTCACCGGAACAGCTCGTCCCTCGAGACGACACCGCAAATCTTGACCATGCCAAGATCATCGAGCAAGTCGAACGCGGCAAACTGAAACGTGGTGCGCAAATCTACGAATCATCCTGTGTCCAATGCCACGGCGCTGATGGCAACAAACCGTCGCTGTCCACCGCTCGGGCTTTCGGGACGCAGAAAGTAAAATTTGGTGCTGATCCCTATAGCATGTTCCTGACACTCTCTCATGGCAACGGTCTGATGCGTGCCGCGTCCGACCTATCGCCCCGTGAACGATACGAAGTCGTCGCCTACATTCGCGATCGTTTCATGAAGGGATCTAACCCGGATTACCAGCCGGTGAGCAAGGAGTACTTGCGAACGCTACCGACTGGAACGGAAATGGGTGAGACCCAAGTCGATCCTGACCGCGATTATGGCCCCGCACTCGCTTCTCAACTCGGCCGCGACGTGGGCAGTGCGTTTACGATTGGATTGGGCGATGTTTCGATTTCCTACAACTTGCATACCCTGGATCAAGCCGCGATTTGGTCGGGCGGATTCCTCGACGTCGATCAAACCCAGCACAAACGCGGCCGCGGCGAAGGATATCCAAAGCCCCGAGGAAAGCTGATCGAGGCTCTTTCTCTTTGGCGTTGGGGACATGACGGAAAGCTTGACTACCCCGAAGAAGACCTGTTACCACGCGGACCGTTGCCGAAGCGCTGGTTAGATTATCATGGTCACTATCTGTACGGTGACCAAGTCGTGTTGTCCCATGCAATTGACGGTCGTGAAGTCCTCGAAGTTCCTTCGAGTATCAAAGGTGAAACCGCTGTACGCCATACGTTACAAATTACCGGCGGCAACTCATTGGTCCTAGCTGCTGGGTACGCGGAGCAAGGTTCGGAGCGTCCTAGTCTTCTGGGTGACATTGATGGTGTGACGGTTAAGAAGGATTCAAAAAACCGCTGGGTTGTTCAGATTCCCGCAGGCGAAAAAACGCGAACAATCGACGTGATCCGGCAAACGGAGCCATTGGATTCGCGACAGCTAGAAGATCTCACAGCGATCAATCCTCGCGAGATGATCCAAGGCGGGAAACAAAACTGGCCGCAAACGTTTGAAACGATTGGCTATGTCGGATTTCAATCCGGTGCCTATGCTGTCGACACGATCTCGATCCCAGAGTCCACGCCCTGGAACACTTGGTTTCGAACGTCCGCGATTGATTTTTTTGAGGACGGGCGACTGGCAGTCGCAACGGTCGGCGGGGATGTTTGGATCGTTTCGGGGATCGATAATGATTTGTTGAACATCCAGTGGAAACGTTTCGCCGGAGGCATGTTTGAGCCGTTCGGAATCAAGGTAGTTGACGGATTGGTTTACGTCACATGCCGAGATCGATTAACCCGATTGCACGATCTCGACGAGGATGGAGAAGCTGATTTTTATGAGAGCTTCAGTGCCGATACGGACGTCTCGACCTATTTCCATGCGTTCAACTTTGATCTTCAGACCGACTCACAAGGTAATTTCTACTACGCTAAGAGCGGGCAATACACCGACTTCAAACTGCCCGGTGCAATCATCAAGGTTTCTGCCGATGGAAAAACTCGGGACGTCGTCTGCACGGGCTTGCGAACACCCAACGGAATGGGAATCTTGCCCAGTGGTCAATTGACGGTCAGCGACAATCAAGGCAATTGGATGCCTGCGTCCAAGGTCAGCTTGGTCGAACAAGATGGCTTTTATGGATACGTCCAAAATCGACAAGGCCGCGTCTGGGCACCTGACGGTGGCAAAATCGACGTGAAGAAAGTCGTGCCACCCGAGACTTTTGATCAGCCAGTGATTTGGCTGCCGCAAGAAATCGACAACTCCTCAGGCGGGCAAGTCTTCGTGGACGACGAACGCTTCGGACCACTTTCTCGGCGATTACTGCACACGAGCTTTGGTCAAGGCAACTTGTTCTATCTGATGGTGCAGGAAGTTGACGGAGTTTCCCAAGCGGCACTTGTGAAGTTTCATCACGATTTTAACAACGGCATCATGCGCGGTCGCGTCAATCCGACCGATGGACAACTCTATGTCTGCGGGCTGAACGGATGGAATGACAACGGGCGTGCAGGCTTAACGGATGGCGGCATTGAGCGAGTTCGATATACCGGGAAGCCGACCCGAATGGTCGCCGATTGTAAGGTTGCCAACGGCGAACTTCGGATCAGTTTCAACTTCGCTTTGGATCCTAGATCTGCGACGGAATTGATTTCCTATAAGGCGTTGCAATGGAACTATCAGTGGACCGGCAATTATGGTTCCGATGCGTTTCATCCTGAGACTGGAGAAGTTGGCAAGCAGGAGCTCTTGATTGATTCCGTTACGCTGAGCCCTGATGGGAAATCGTTGACGCTGCACGTCCCACAGCTTCGTCCTGTCAATCAATTGCATTTGAGTGTAAATGTCAACGATACAGCCGGCGAGTCGTTCGCTGAAGAAGTCTACTGGACGATCCACAGGATTCCCTAATGGAAAAAATACTTAAGAAGCTAATGCTCCCTTTTTCGAAGCATGCTGCCTTTTTAGGGTTAGTCGCTTTCAATTGCTGTTTCACCCTCGGCGCGGACTCATCCACGCCGAATGTCTTGATGATCGCGGTAGATGATCTGAGCGACTACGTCTCATTGCTTCAAAATCATCCAGGAATCAAGACGCCCAATTTTGATCGGCTTGCAAAGCGTTCGGTCAACTTCACTCGTGCTTATTGCGCCGCACCGATTTGCAATCCGTCACGCGTGGCAGTCGCGACCGGGCTGGCGCCGCACCAAACTGGTATCTATCAACTCGGTGATAGGATGTCCCGGTCGAATCAAGCGATGTCGGCCATCGCATTGGAAGAAAATTTTAAGCGTCACGGTTATGACACTTACCTCACCGGGAAGTACTACCACGCGAAGGAAGACCATTGGTTGCCGAACGACCGTCTGGATGCTGCGTGGACACATCGACAGCCACCGTTCAGCGACCATGCCCCGAAGGATGGTCCGAATAAGATTATCGGTGGCGGCATTTTATCCATTGGACCGGCATCCGTTGGCATCGAGTCGATGCCCGACACGGCAATTGTAAAGAACACCCGTGGCTGGCTTTCGGAAAAACACGAAAGGCCGTTTTTCATCGTTCACGGAATCAACAAGCCGCATCTCTCGTTTGTGGTGCCTCAGCAATTCGTAACTATTCAGCCTGTTGAAATCGATCTTGGCTGAAACGGTGAAATTGGTTCTGTTGACGCGATCATGGATGAATCGCAGTCCACAGCCGTCGCCGACCCGTCAGTCGATACCAGTCTACTGGATAAGCTGCTCCATA
>JBGSKM010000106.1:0-8190 GCA_041741195.1 Pirellulaceae bacterium | reverse complement strand
TGGAGCAGCTTATCCAGTAGACTGGTATCGACTGACGGGTCGGCGACGGCTGTGGACTGCGATTCATCCATGATCGCGTCAACAGAACCAATTTCACCGTTTCAGCCAAGATCGATTTCAACAGGCTGAATAGTTACCCGAAAAGATCATAGACGCCATAACCGTGCCCTAGCGCCAAAGTTCCTGACTTATCTGTGCCAATGAGATTGCCTTCGATCACAGTGGCGGGTGAACTGTCGAGCCAAATGCCTGCGGATGCTGTGCCGCTACCATTGCCAGAAATCGTGTTGCCCTCGCTTGGCCCAAGTCCGCCGACTTGTGTCCCCGAGGCTCCATCGGTAATCACGATGCCCCGAAAATTGCCAACGATGCAAACACCGATCGGATCCAGACCGATGATATTATTCTGGATCACATTGTTGTTTGTCCCCGCGCCTTGGACCCAAATCGCGATTTGTTCACTCTGCGGACCCACCGCAACGTGTGACGACGAAATCACATTGCCGGCGGCTGGTGTGCCGATGAAATTAAACGACGCATTTTGCTCAATGACAAACACTGTCGCATCAATGCCGAGGCCATCTGTGCCAGCAGCATTCGTCCCGATGAAATTTCCTTCGAATATATTAAGGTCTGCTTGGTCCGAGACAGTTACTTGGCTAATAACATTTCCCTCGCCTATGTTTGCCCCACCGATTTGGTTGTTATCACTTCCACTGCCTTGAATCCTGAGCATCCCGGCACCGGTGGGCGTTATGCCGTCCGGAAAAACACCGATGTGATTTCCTTGCACGATCATCATCGCTGTTGAAACGTCAACCAATCCAGCGATGTAATTTCGCTCGATCTCAACAGCTCCACCAAGGCGATGTCCCGATCCAGTCTCAGCTTGGAAACTGACAGTATCCAATAATGTTGCGCTATCAGCACCGATGCCGATGAAATTCCCAGCAAACGTGTTGCTCTGGCCCGCAACTTCGACTTGACCGGAAATCACGTTCCGCTCAGCGGCATCAGAGACACCGTCAGCGTTTGTACCTACTAAGACGTTATCCCCTTCAACCCGAACGGTTGCTCCCCCGGATACTTTCGTTAGCCCTGTCACGTCGGTGCCAATGAAATTGCCAGAAATGAAATTTGAATTACCATCAATGTGTAAGTCAAAATTTGCATTTCCAGCGATGACATTTTTTTCCAACTCATCGTCGGTCCCGTCACCGTCCGTACCGATAAAGTTATGGGTACTTCCTAATCCTGTTTCAACACCACGACTTAGGTTTGGTATCGCCGACATCCCAGCGGCGTTCAAACCGATGAAATTGTTAAAGACTCGGTTATCGCTCGTAGATGGCGCTAGACGGAGACCGATGCCGTTGCCGGAGATGATATTGCGTTGACTGAGCAGTGGGCCGCCAATCGTGGTCTCGTCAGCATTCACCAAGATCCCTTCAACCGAGTTGCCAATCGCAATCGTACCGTCCGGATTCACGCCAACGTAGTTGCCAGCGATCACATTATTTGTGGATGCATCAACAACAATTCCAGTTTGGTTTCCGCTAATCACGTTTCCTTCCAGGGCGTCGGAAACTCCGTTGCCATCCGTGCCAATACGATTTTGGTTACTAGCGGACAGTAATGAGATCCCTGTCGCATTCGCATACGAAGTCACTCCATCGGATGCGATGCCAATGCGATTTCCAGCGATCACATTGAGCGACGAGATGTCCAGCCGAATTCCCGTTCCGCTGCTATAACCAGCGATGATATTGCCTTCGAACTCGTCGCCATCGCCATCACCATCGGTGCCGATGATGGCCTCGCTTCCGCTAATGTTGATTCCAATTGCAAGGGGAGGCGACAATGGTTGAGACTCGTCGAATGCGAGGCCAATAATGTTACCTTGGATTCTGTGATCAACTCCGGCGACTTCGATGTCCACATTGTTTCCAGCGATCACGTTTCGATCCATCGCCGATTTGCCGCCAACGGTAACACGCGACGCCGTTGTGGAAATCTCGACACCCACAAAGCCAGGATTCGTGGCGACACCGGTTAGGTTGACTCCGATAAAGTTCCCGGCGATCAGCACA
This sequence comes from Pirellulaceae bacterium, assembly GCA_041741195.1. Lineage (GTDB taxonomy): Bacteria > Planctomycetota > Planctomycetia > Pirellulales > Pirellulaceae > JBBSJZ01. The sequence goes on along the minus strand of JBGSKM010000106.1, from coordinate 6,100 downwards.
TCGTCGGCTCCGACAACAACATTGAACTGAGTCCCGCCACCGACCGCCAATCCTCGCAGCTCAGATCCTGCCGCGGTGTTGGCAAAATCGAAAACGTGCGTGAAAGAGTTGTTCGCAGAAACTTCGACAAAAGGCCGACCGGTATATCCAGGAGTACTTGTACCATCAATGACCGTTCGTCCAGTGATCGTCGGCAGTCCCCCCTGCAGCAAGACGGTGACCGGGATCGGAGGCAACAAAAACTCGATCAGGTCGCCGCCAGCATTGGCGTTGGCATCAAGGATCGCCTGGCGCAATGTACTTGGGCCGCTATCGTTGGCGCTGAGCACCTTCAAGGAATCACGAGCCGCCACACTGAGTGCAAACTCGCTCGTGCCGACTCCTTCGCGGGTTGCAGTCGCGGAGACGAAATTGCCGGTCGTGACTAGCACCGACGTAGCGAAGTTGAAGCGAGCAAATCCAGTCGCGTCGGTCTTCACGTTGACAAAGCCAAGATACGTTTGACCTTCGCCGTAGCCGGTCGTACCTGCGGTGGGACTGACGAAAACTTCAATTCGATACGCTGAATCCGCAGTACCGTTGATCGAACCGCCGACACGCGTTGAACTCGCGCCTGCGACGGCCAAGTCGATCACTGGCATATCGGTCGTCGTCACGCCAGCGAAGCCAATGTCAATGCCCAAGGCAGTGCCGGGTTCGCCAGCATCGTCACTGTTGAAGATCGAGTTGCCTAAAAACGTGTTGCCGGCCGTCGAGATGATGCCGCCATCGAACATTCCGCGAATCGTGTTGCCGTCACCGAAACTCTTGCCGCCAACGAGATGGCCAAAGCCCGACAACGAGATACCTCGATAGCTCCCCAGCGTGACAGTACCGGTGATGTCAGTTCCGATGCGATTGCCTTGAACCTTGTTACCGGTCGAACTGTCGATTTGAATCGCCGCGTCTTCACTTGTCGCACCGACAATCGTATTGCCACCGCCAGCAACACCGATAATGTTATCACTTGCACTGACATGCACGGCTTGATGCGTGTTACGGACGACAGCGGTACCGGTCGCATTCAACCCAATGATGTTGTTGACAATCTCGTTCCCGGTCGACGCACTCGACGGAATGTAGACACCTTTCTGATCGTTACCCGAAATCACATTAGGAGCGCCGCCGACGACACCGATATAGTTGTCGTGAGGGTTCTGCAGACTTACCGGTCCTCCGGAGGAACTGACATGGACACCAAAATTGCGATTTCCAATATCATTCGTTCCGCCGGCGTTCAGACCGATGTAGTTGCCCTCGATGATCGTCCCGGCCGTCCCTAGGTCCAGATGAATTCCGTCGTCTTTATTGCCACTGATCACATTGCGATCGCTCTCGTTGGGACCGCCGATGATAATGTCGACGCTGTCATACAAAACGATCCCGTCACCGCCATTGCCTAAGTCAACCACCGTCGACAGATAGTTGCCGATGTAATTACCGACGATGGTGTTCCGATCTGCGGAGATGACTTGGATTCCGTCCTGACCGAAGCGATTGATCATCAGCCCCCGCACCAGGCTGTCACTACTACCTGCCGCAAAGGTCAGGCCATCGCCGTTTACAAGAAAGCCGTTCAGTTCGACAATCGGCGTGCCGGAATATCCGGGTTGGCTACTCGCATCGATGTAGGTCGTATCGCTCAAAAACGGCAGTGACGAGGACGGCGTGATCGTATGAGGGCCGCTTCCGGGAATGTGAAAAATGATCGCCGCAGGTTCATTCGCGACGGCGTTTGCCGCGAGCATTTCTCCGCGTAGACTGCCGCTGCCGAAATCATTCGTATTCGTCACGACGCGTACTGTGGTCAGGGCAGTCAACACCACATCGTTGCCATCACCGCCGACGTACGTGATCAAATACTCGTCGTAGCCGTTATCAATCACGCTGCCTTCAGGAATCCCGGCAAACGTGCCGACGATCGGATCGACGCCATCATTATTGATGATCGTGAACTGCGTCCCTTTTTGAAAACTGCTGTAGACGTCGATATCCAAAATTCCTGCCAGCGTTACCGTGCCGGTGACGTTCACTTGGTCATAATCTGTCCCCTCGACCGTACCGCCCGTTTCAATGAGCAAGGTTCCGCCGACACCCAAATCGAAGTCATCAACATCAATAATTTCGGGGCTATTTCCGGGAGAAATTGTTCCACCAGCTTCGATAAAGATCGGACCAACGATCGAACCACCTCCACCGATCGTGCCACCTTGGATATGGATCTCTTTGGCGACGAGCGTACCGTTGACGATGCTCGTCCCAGCAGTTTGTGTGTAAATATCACTGCTACTGAGAATCGATTGGATCTCGCTTGGTGAAATCGCCCGACTGTAGATCGCGACTTCATCAATTAATCCCTCGTATGCAGGATAGGCGCCCGCGTTGAACGAACTGTGATGACCAAACTGCGTTGTTTGGCTGTCCGTCGTGATCGTTGCAAGCGCCGTTGCGGTGCCTACCAAAACTCCATCTAAGTACAGTTTGGCCGAGCCGACGTCCGTCGTTCCTGTCCAAGTCGCGGCGACATGATGATACTGCCCATCGTTGACAATCGGACCACTGATTTGGAAGTTGTAGGTCCCGCCGGTGGCCTTGCTACCATACAGCGTCAATGCGCCGCCGGTGATAAACAGTCCCATGCCCCGCGACGCGGAGGCTCCGCCACCGCCGGAGATCAAAGTGCCAGCGCTGTCGGAAGTTTTAATCCAACCGGTCAGCGAGGCTCCGGTTGCATAGGACAGAATCAAGGGTGTCGAGACCAAGTCATTGACACCATCGAAGTTGAACGCTTGGCCAACTTTCCCGGCAGCATAGGTGACCCCGTTGGCAAGTGTTCCGAAATTCGCCCCCGCGACATCAAAGGCGTTATTCTCAGCGTGCCAGAGCCCGATTAAATCCTGACTCGGCGTTTGATTCGCAATGAAGGTGCTGGTGGCATCAATCGTCGTCGTGCCGGAATTCGTATACGGAACGAGAGACACCAGTCGGGTGGAATTCGCAATCGACAATTGGCCCGCTGGCGATGTTGTCTGTAAATTTTTCAGCGCATCGACTCCAGTCGTGGCATTCAAGAATCTTGAGTTCGGATTCTCAAGAAAAATCGTCGCCGCGTTGGTGACCACATCTGCACCCGGAAACTGCAATACACCTCCCGAGAGTTTCCACGTTCCCGCAGTCAAAGTTCCCGCGACAAAATTCGTTAGTGTCGTCGGTTGCAGGCCTAGTGTGCCAGCTACCGCCTCGAATATTCCCGTGTTCGTGACTGTCGACCCGGTCACACGCAGCGTTTGGCCGCTGGATTGAGAAACAACCCTTCCCTGATTGATAAACGCACCGCCAGTGGCATCACCGAGTGTCGCTAAACTCGAGTTAACTGCGTTGCGAATGGTAATGCCAGAACCAATCGTTAGCGTACCGCCAACGGTCGAACGGACACGGACATCGTTCTCTTCATTGGAGTTAGTAAGCCCGCTAAACAACTCCACAATGCCATTGCCACCGAGAGTTTGGGCACCAGAGAAGTTCAAACCGACGTCATAGATGTTATTGGTATTGACCGTCGTCCTCTCCAATCGCAGCACGCTGTTGTTGGACAACGTCAATCCATTCAGAACCGTCACTTGATTTCCGGAACCACTTAACCCTCCTCGCAATGTCGTATGCCAACCCAGCGTGACGTTATCTAACGTTCCCCCGGAGCTGGTAACTTGAAATGGTTTGAGCACGTCGCCACCACCGCTGATGATGACATTCTTGAGTGTTCCGCCACTGAGTTGCCACTGTCGCGTCGCGTCGATGGTTAACGTGTTATTCGTCGGCGTGTTCGTGCCGTCTAGCGTCCCAGAGATGTTAACCGTCCCGCTCGTTCCCGTGAACGTTCCCAGGTCCGCCACTGTGAACACGTCCGCCAGGTTGATCGTTCCGCCAGCTTGAGTGATCGTGCCGTTATTGTCCCAGTTCCCTTTCAGCGTCAGGCTGCTTGAACCTGCCGGGATCGTGACGATGCTACCCGGATTCAACGTCAAATGGTTCGTCTCAAGTTCCCCTGCGATGCTCAATAGCGTGCCATTGCTCGTCACCGTCGATCCGGTCACACGCAGTGTTTGACCGTTAGACTGTGACGTGACAATGCCGTCGATCACGATCGCTCCCCCGGTCGCATCACCGAGGGTGGCTAAAAACGAGTTGGCCGCGTTGCGAACGGAAATGCCAGAACCAATCGTCAACGTTCCACCACCCGTCGGGCGAACACGGACATCGTTCTCTTCGTTGCCGCTGGCAAGCGCGCTGAACAGCTCAACAATTCCATTGCCACTGAAGGATTGATTACCGGCAAAGTTTAAGCCGACGTCGAAGGCGTTATTGGTGTTGGCGGTCGTCCGCTCCAACCTCAGCAGGCTGTTGTTGGATAAGGTCAACCCATTGAGCACGTTAACCTGATTGCCGCTGCCACTGATACCGCCACGCAGTGTCGTGTTCCAACCGAGTGTGACATTATTAAGCGTCCCACTGGCGCTGGTGATTTGGAACGGCTTCAAGACATCACCGCCGCCCGTAATCGTGACATCTTTCAGCGTCCCACCGGCCAGTTCCCACTGGCGGGTCGAATCGATCGTCAATGTCTCGTTGTTCGATGTTCCGACGCCATCGAGTGTGCCAAAGATGCTGACTAAGCCGCCTGTTCCCGTGAACGAGCCCAGGTCCGCGACCGTGAATACATCACCCAAATGAATCGTGCCGCCGATCTGCGTGATCGTGCTGTTGTTGTCCCAGTTGCCTCGCAACGTCAGACTGCCCGAACCTACTGGCACATTGACCGGAGCGTTGAAATCATATGTGCCGTCTAAGTCCAAATCGCCACCCGTGATCGACGTGCTGTTGACATGCCCAGTGAGGTTGTTCACATCCAGTTCGCCTGTCACGCTCTCCAGCGTGCCGCTGTTGGTGACCGTCGATCCGGTTACTCGCAATGTTTGTCCATTAGACTGTGAACTCACTTGACCCGCGATCACGATTGCTCCCCCGGTCGCATCACCGAGGGTGGTTAAAAACGAGTTGGTCGCATTGCGAACGGTAATACCGGATCCAATCGTCAACGTACCACCACCAGTTGGGCGGACACGGACATCGTTTTCTTCGTTGCCGCTGGCGACCGCGCTGAACAGCTCGACAATTCCATTGCCACTGAAGGATTGATTACCCGCAAAGTTCACGCCGACGTCAAAGGCGTTATTAGTGTTGGCGGTCGTCCGCTCCAACCTCAGCAGGCTATTGTTCGCTAATGTCAAACCATTGAGCACGTTAACCTGATTGCCGCTGCCACTGATACCGCCACGCAGTGTCGTATTCCAACCGAGTGTGACATTATTAAGCGTCCCACTGGCGCTGGTGATTTGGAACGGCTTCAAGGCATCACCGCCGCCAGTGATGATGACATCCTTTAACGTTCCACCATCGAGTTGCCACTGACGGGTCGAATCGATAGTCAATGTCTCATTGGTCGGCGCTCCCACGCCATCGAGCGTGCCAAAGATGCTGACCAAGCCGCCTGTTCCCGTGCACGAGCCCAGGTCCGCGACCGTGAACACATCCCCTAAAAAGATCGTCCCGCCGGCCTGCGTGATCGTGCTGTTATTGTCCCAGTTGCCTCGTAGCGTCAGACTGCCTGAACCCACCGGCACGTTGACCGGAGCGTTGAAATCATACGTACCGTCTAAGTCCAAATCGCCACCCGTGATCGACGTGCTATTGACGTGCCCGATGAGGTTGTTCACATCCAGTTCGCCAGCCAGGCTCTCCAGCGTGCCAGTGTTCGCAACTGTCGTTCCAGTTACACGTAACGTTTGACCGCTCGATTGTGAACTGACTTTACCTGCGATCACCAGCGCTCCAGTGGCCAAGTCTCCAAGTGTCGTAAAAGTTGACGTCGAGCTGTTACGAACCGTAACTCCGGCACCGATCGTCAGTGTGCCTCCGCCGATCGCACGAACCCGCACATCATCTTCTTCACTACTCGCGGTCGATGAATGAAGTTCGACCACGCCACTACCATTCAAAGTGG
>JBGSKM010000105.1:0-6485 GCA_041741195.1 Pirellulaceae bacterium | reverse complement strand
TGGAGCAGCTTATCCAGTAGACTGGTATCGACTGACGGGTCGGCGACGGCTGTGGACTGCGATTCATCCATGATCGCGTCAACAGAACCAATTTCACCGTTTCAGCCAAGATCGATTTCAACAGGCTGAATAGTTACCAACGGCCTAGCGTGAACCGCAGCTGTCCACTAACCTCTAGGACCCTTGAGAAACATCACTGCTGGCTACGGCCGGTCGTGCCAAATCAAACGGGCTGTAGCGAAGCCTGGTATCGCGCTACACTGGGGGTGTAGAGATCGTGGGTTCAAATCCCGCCAGCCCGACTTGCTCAGTTGTTCAAAAACGTCGTTTTTTCCCGGTCGGAACGCTCCTAGCGTATCCAGTCGAAAGGCTGTGCGACCCGCTTTCAAACCGAGTTACTGGTATTCGCGCACCAGTAACCCAAATCGAAAGGGGTTCCTCATGCCTCGCCCGCAAAAAGCGGTGCCGGAATACAAGTACCACGTTTCCGGCCAAGCTCGCGTCTACATCCAAGGGAAATACTACTACCTTGGCCCGCACAACTCGCCAGAGTCACAGGCGAAGTATCGGCGGCTCGTTGGTGAGTACATCGCGACCGGCAAAGCGCCTAGCGACGAAGTCCACCAAGCCGACATGCCGATCACGGTGGCGGATGTCACTGCCGAGGCAAGAGTTTGGATCGCGATCAAGTTTGCAACGAACCAAACTCAGCACCGCAGATACAACAATCTCTGTACGACGCTCGACGATGAGTATGGGAACACGCCGGCCGATGAATTTGGCCCCCGCAAGCTATCTGAACTACGCGACCTGTTCGTGGCATCCGGCAATTGCCGGAAGTACGCCAACACCCAAACGCGTAGCGTCATTCGGATCTTTCGTTACGCGCTAAGCCGCGAACTGATTGACCCGATGGTGATCGTGAGACTCGAGTCGCTTGAGTCCCTGCGATTCGGTCAGACAACCGCCAGGGAGTCGACACCAGTGACGCCGGCAAACCTTGAGCACGTCCGCGCGACCGCGAAAGTCCTTTCGCCCACGCTCAAGGCCATGATTCGAATTCAGGCGGCCACGGGTATGCGTCCCAGCGAACTGTGCCGGATGCGTCCCTGCGACATCGACATGGCCAATGATGACGCTTGGATGTATCGGCCGGCGGAGCACAAAACGGCTCGATTGGGCAAGTCCAAGGCGGTCCCGATCATAGGTGACGCTCGCGCGGCAATCATTCCGTTCTTGAGTCGCGATCCCGAGGCATTTTGCTTCCGCCCGGCTGAGTCGATGGAGTGGTACCGCCAAGAGCGAGCCCGACAACGGACAACGCCACCGGGCTACGGAAACGGCCGGGGACGCAAAAGGGACCGCGGGGGACTCAAGGGCGGCGAAGGGAAGCGGCTACCGGGGCGCCACTACAACAAAGACTCGTATCGAATTGCAATCAAGAACGCGGCGAAAAAGGCAGGGGTCCCACACTGGTTTCCGTACCAACTGCGTCACCTTGCCGGCACGATCGTCCGGGACTTGCTGGGAGTCGAAGCGGCTCAGGCGCTTCTCGGTCACTCACACGTCGATATGACCGAGGTCTACGCCAAATTGAGCGAAGCCAAGGCAATTGAAGCCGCCAAGGTTGCCCCAAAACTGTGATCGACTGATAATGCTAGCGTCGATTGGTGACGGCCAAGCGACATAACCATAACAGTCCCGCGCGACGGTGCAGGATTGGGCGACACATGCCGGCCGCGGATTCTTCATTCTCCGCAGCCGGCGGTGTCGCCATCTAAAGAATGAAGGAACAACATGGACGTTTTGTCGAAGTCGGAGACACTCACCGAACTCCGCTCTTGTCTGGAAAAAGCGATCGACTTTGCTCGCAAGCGCGACGCTCGAAACGGAATGCTGTCGGCCTGCGACTTTGACGGGTTTGCGGTAACACTCCGAGAAATTGCGGCGATACTTCAAGTCAATTGCCCCCTCAGAATCGTTCGTCGATATGAGAACAAATTGGTCTCGAAGCTCGATGCAGACGACCCAAACGGCACTGGATCCCGGGTAAGGCTGATGCAGTCGATGACGAGTCTCGAATGGGCAAATTTCGTCGCGACTTGGGAAATTCCCAAGGCCCAATTGGAGAGTTATTTGGTTCGGAACATCGTCGCCACTGGCCTGCGATTGGAAACGCCCGGTGTCGATCGAGAACTAGGCGGCCGAGTGGAAATGCTGTGGACCAGCATGGTCGGCGAAGACGGCCGGGAGCTGCAGACTTCGACGCCAAGATTGATTCGCGAAGCGATCGACGAGAAACTTTCAACGTGGGTGATGTGGATTGACGCAGGCGTTCCAGGGATCACTTTAATTGATCAGGGAACGGCGTCGAAAGCATCCATGCCGAAAGGAAGGCGAGGCCGAAAGAGCAATGAAGCCAAAGACATCGAGACATTAGAGGACTTTGAACGCTGGTGTAAGGAAAACAACTCGAACTGTATCACGCAGTTTGCGAAGGAGCGAGTTGTCGCCCGCGACACAATCTCAAAAAGGATCGACCGCGGCAGAATTGCCAAGCAAAAGCGTGAATCAAATCAGCGACGCCTAAAACGGACACGTTAAATCGCCTTTTTCCGTTGTCGAACACGAATCAAAAAGCCCGCAATTAGCGGGCTTTTTTCGTATCTGAACATCGCCGCAAGTGTGAATTTATTCTTTCTTTTAATTCACAGTTTTAATTCACACTTTCACGCATTGAATTACGGATGCAACAGACGCCACTCATACCCGCTCACGAGGCAATGACATGATTGCACCAAAATTCAAACGATCCCACGCCTCTCCAAAGTCACCCAGCGTTGACCAGAAAATCAGCAACGTACTCAGTGAGGACGTGCTGGATATTACCGGAGCCCGAAAAGAGCTCAAGGAGCTCACCGGCCGGCATTTCGACAAGGCATCCCTATGTCGATGGATTCATCGCGGCGTGGGCGGCGTGCGGCTCGACGCTGTCCGGATCGGAAACCAACTCTATACGTCGCGACAATCAATCCGAAGATTCATCGCGGCGCGAACTCGATAACGACCACCAATTACCCGCGGCATCGGCCGCTTTCAACACCACCAATTGAAGGAATCAACGTGTCAAATTCGATTTATCGGCCGGACATCGTCGCAACCCAGGACGAGGCGGACCTACTCACAGCGGCGGCCGTACTGTGTGCGTCACCCGCAGCGACGGAGCTGGGCCAGGATGCCCACCGTGAATTGCTCGCGTCTCTATCCGGCATCACGGGTCGCCCGCCTGCCGTTCCTCAGGACTTGGGGACGTCGTTGATTCGCTCACGCGACTATCTCAATGACAAGCCAACCGCGATCACTTTCGCCAGTGGTGTCGTCGGCAACTGGCCCACGAAAAACCTCTCCGTCGCCGAAAAAATGGGGCTTATTTTGGCGGCGATGACGAAGGCCAAAGCAGTCGACGCCGCGCCGGTCGCTTAGGCGATTCGGACAAACTTCTCATAACAATCTCGGAAGGAATCTAACAATATGGCAACGACAGTAAATCAACGTATCACGCGGTCCGGTCCCACGACTGACCAGGGCCGGTTGCTACTGGCGGCCGACACCAAGCTACCCGGCGGGACGATGGCATTCCTCACCACCACCAAAGGCCCGAGGCCGATCCCCGAGAGCGTCCAAAAACTCGACAGCGATATGCGTTTCCGCACCAAAGCCGAGATCGATGCGGCGGCAAAAAAACGCGACGAATTGCGGCTTGAACTTCGAAAACTCAGCGACACGGGCAAGATGTCGCCGAAGCTTTCGGAATGCTTTGAGGAATCGAAAGCACCCAAAGAATGTTATGAGTTTTCCATGCAAAACCATGACATTGCTCGTCAAAATGACGAGCTAAATCGTCAGGCGGAAATTGAGGACAAGGCGAGTAGCGAAGCTGTTTCCGAAATTCGTCGTATCGCTCCACTACTGGACGAAGCTACGCAAAATCGAACGATCGCTCGCGGTGTCGTTGAGACTGGCAACGTGAATGACGAGGCATTCGACAAGTTACTCGCGACGGAAATTGCTCACATAAATCTCACGATCGAGAATCGACGCCAGCATTTACGCTGGAGGACACTCTTGAGCACCAAGCCGAGCGAGATCACCGGCACCAAATATCACTTGCTGACCAAAATACAGGTCGGCGAGATTTTTGGTGTGTCGCGCACGACCATCGGGCGATGGGAGAAACATGGGCAATTGCGGTCGGTCGCGGTACCAGGATCCAGCAGCCGACGATTCTTGTGGAGCGAGGTTGAACGACTCATTGAATCGTTGACGACAAATTCGGCGACTGGTGATGGGGAATCAAAACCGGAGAGATCACTTGAACGCGATCACAGCAGCCGATCGACGCATTCTGTCGGCCCATCGAATTGATTACGAGATCCGGCAAGCAATCCGCCGGCATCCAACTGGCGCCACGGTGCGGGAGATTGTCGACGACATCAATCGTCATGCTGTCGATGCGATGCAAAGGGACGTCATCAAGCGACACTTGCGAAGCCTTCACGCGATCGGCGAATTGACGCGGACGCGGACGACTCGAGACGGCCGGCGGGTCGATGTTTGGCGGCTCGCCTAGTACTCGCTTTCGGCAAGACGCTGGACAGCCAACCGCAACAACGCCGACACATCGCCGCCGGTCAGTTTCTCCGCCAACTTGGTGACGAGTTTCTTTTCGTCTGCCGTGCATCGGTACCGGATAACTTGATCCGATGTTTTCTTGGCCCGAGGCGGACGCCCAAACGCGACTTTCTTTTTGGCCATACCAGCACCATCACCAGTGAAAAATGGGGCCACCTGTTTAGCTCGTGGTCCGCTCCCCGCTGTCCCGTCTGGTGGAACTCACCGCAGCACCTGTTTAGCTCGTGCTCGCTCCCGCTGAACCGTTTAGGGTTCTGACTGCTTGGCCCGTTTAGCTCGCCACTGCCTCCGCTGTCATCGTCTCAGGTGGTTTGCCTCGCGTTGACATGGGTATGATACTTACGTAGCTACGTAAGTCAACAGTGGATTGGGCAGAAAATGTATATTGTGTAGCTACGTAATGTATTGCGTGGAAAAAGCGGTGCTTTCGTGGTGCCGATCGGTAGTTGGACACTTGGTGAACGATTCAACTGGCCGAGGTTTTGGGGCCTCAATTTGAGGACCCGAAACACAACGCCCATCGTTCCCGTTGCCCACTGCGACCTCGGTGGGCAGTTGTGACCATAATGGACACAACTGGGTTCATTTATTGGAATTCCAATATTTGAAGGCCCACCGCCGATCACTGCGACCTAGGTGGGCAACCGTTACGATGATCTTAACAGTTGGACGACAACGCCCATCGTTCCCGCCGATCACTGCGACTCACCAAAGTGCAAACCGGAATTCCGGTTTGCACTGAGTCACAACGCCCAGCCGCCCCGCGAATCACGCCCCGAAACATCGACGACGCGAGGGGTCCCGAACAAAATACGGGACCAGTGTTGACAACGGGGGCGCCGATCGCGAATACTTCGTGCATCTGTCTGGCTGTCGTGTTGGTTTAGTCACCATCACGACTCGGTTGATCGAGTGTCCTCCCGATCGACGACAACGCCCGCAATTACCCTCTCGACTTACCAGGAATGCAACGGCCGTTTGATACGGCGAACGTGTGCCAATCTTTGATCCGGCATTGGCCGGGGAGAAAAGCCCTTTCGAGTCGGAGTAATTGCCGGCTGACTAACCGTGTCAAACGGCCGCTGCATGCGCGGACAAAATCCGCGAAAGTGATCACCATCATGGGTCAAGCTCTATTTTCCGGTGCGGCCGGGACCGTCGCCAAGCACTACGAGTTCATCGGCTTCGCGCCGGGTTCCGAATCGGCCGAGTTGATTTGCGTTACCGATAGCCCCGATTGGCTTCGCGACACACTCAGCGAGGACCCGTTCACCAGCCAGCAAAATTGGGCCGGCTTCGAGCGATTCGCCATCATCAAACCGGGACAAACTCGCCCGGCGGACGTGGTCCAAACGAAGCGGACGATTCGAGGCTTTCTCGGCTTCGAACTCGAGCGGTTCATGTCGAACTGGGTCGAGACTCACGACGCCGCCACGATGACGCCCAAGAAGTTTCTAGAGCTGTACGGTTACCACAAAGACTCCGCGAACTCTGGACAACGCACATACGGGGTAGACGCGTGGACTTGGCCATCGCTCACGATTGAATTGGACCCCAACGGGTTCCGCAACTTCACTTCCGACTTGCAAGCAGATGATGAAGCGGCTTTGCTCTTCTCATCGAAGGCTGCACCACGCGACGCTGCGAGCGCGTGGTGGGCATTCGACTTGGACGACTGGGACTCTGAAAGTGTTTCGTTCTTCGTCGGACCTGGGACCGGAAGCTTGACGCTCCCCGAGCCGGCATTCCACCCTCAGCAGTACGCGGTTTGGTCGGTCGACGGTTCCAAGGCG
>JBGSKM010000104.1:0-23797 GCA_041741195.1 Pirellulaceae bacterium | reverse complement strand
TATGGCACTCAACATTCTGCAACGTGACACTACTGTGAAGGACAACATTCGTGGCAAACGCATGCGAGCCGGATGGGATGACGCAGTCCTCGATGGTATTTATGCCGGTTTTAACGGCACTTGAACGTGCGATTGCCCTGGGCATCAAGCGTCGGCTTGCAGGAAGGTACGAATCGAATCGTCCGGGCACTCACTCAGATTCGAGCGAACGGTCGACTTTTGGGCGATGAAATCGGCCAGATTTCCGATCTTGGAATTCCCATCCGACCTATCATCCAAGAGCAGTTCGGTATGTCATCGACCGAACTGCAAGAGCAGTCTCAATCTGGAAAAATCGGCATCGATAAGTTGATGGCTGGCATCTTGAAGGGCCTGGAGAAAACATTCGGAGGGAATCTGCTGGAACAGTCAACGACGCTCCAGGGTCAACTCGACAATCTCGCGAAGAAATACAAGAACTTCTCGATGGATTTAGCGAAGCCGTTATTTGAACCGCTTCGAGATTCACTTGCGGCACTCAACGAAGCGGCTGACTCCGAGTCCATTAACGAATTGCGTGACGCACTCATTGGCGTCAGCAAAGAGATTGGCCCGTTCATCGACAAGTTGAACATCATCGCGAGACTAACGGTTGCTGGGGCGGGCGGCGTGAGGAACGTTGCGGAGACTGCTGGAGGCATCGCCGGAAAGGGGCTGGTTAGCACAACGGCAAATACGGTGTCGCTCATCGCACAGGCTGCTCAGGTCGCTGGAATGGCGGACAAAGCAACCGGACGCGTAGCGAGCTTCGGTGCCAAGAGCCTCGCAGCGGGAGCGTATGGGGCTAGCCAATTGATTCCACAAGTCGCAATGCTTCGCGGAACGGACGCTGCAATTACTTCATCGGTGTCAGCAATCAACAGTGGTGCCGAATACATTGGCAAGTCACAACCGATGAGCCAGTCGGTCAAGATCCAGACTGCCCAGGAAAAACGCGAGCAGCGTCAACGTGCCGAAGCCACCGCGAAGCAGATGCTCCAAGAGTCCTACAGTGCCGATCCCGTCGGCGGGGCTGAGAAGCTAGCGAACGCCCCGATTGAATGGAAAGTCGGTGCATTGCCACCGCTGCCTGATGGATTCGTCAGGAAATCACAGGCGAACCAGTTCAAGCCGGGGGATTTCGTCGGCCCCGAGGTGCCAGATGGATTCGTAAGACGTCCACAGGCGAACGTCATCAATGAGCCAGCGGACGCAGACAGAGAAGCTCGTGAGCGATTTGAGTATCTGAATGAAAAGAGAAAGATTGACGAGCGAAATGCGGCACTCTCTGGTGAGTTCACGCCGTTCAAACAGAGTATCGACGGGCAGGAAGTCGTCACCGATCCTGAGAAGTTTGGTTTCTCCGACAAGCTCAAGGAGGAAATCAAGTTCGCGTTTGGCAGCGATCCTAATGATGACGTCGACGAGAGATTCGAGCGAACGCTGGCGGTTGGGAAGTTACCACCAGGGCTTGCGAAAATGTTCGATGGAAAGACCGAGGAAGAACGAAAAGCACTGTTGGATTCGAAGTTCAGCATCGAACAGGAACGGGACAAGGAAGGAAACATGGTCAACCGAATGAAGCTCGCTGATCTGGGCGAAATGAGACCGATGCAGGCTTCCCAAAAAACGGACTTCGCTAACTTGAACACGCTTGTCCAAGGCAATCTTGACTCCGTTCGCCAGCGAGAACACAAGGAAACGCTTCAAAAACTGGAGGATTCAACGTTCTGGCTCAAGAAGATTTTTGACAAACCAGCCGGCGAAACCGGATTGCCGCCGTGACCAGTTGGATGCGTGCGGTGTCTCGTATGTCGAAAAGAGCGAGCACCGCAATGCAGAAACTGAAAAAAAGTTTTGAACGCTTTCCGACCACGCGAGGCCGTCTCAGAAAGCGACACGCCCGGTAAATTACGTAACTTCGTGCTCGAAAACCATGTAACATATCAACAAGTTACATGTATATGTTCATATAACATTGTTTCGCTACCGACGGGCGCTTGCATTGCCAGAAAAAGGTGTAATTATCCCAGCGTCTCGCACGTCGCGAGACAGTCAAGCATGGCAAAAACAGGGATAAGGCAAATGTCGATCGCAGAAGAGCAAGAGATCGTTGATGTAGTGCAAGAAGTCGTTGACGCAGAATACGAGTTCTTGGAAGCCAACAACTCAACGCACATGGAGTTTTGGATTGTGGTCACCGAAGACGCTCCGGAGGATTTCATCGCTGGCGTTTTTCCGAAACCACTCACGCGGAGGCGAGCAGAAGACCTAGCGGAACGGTACCGTCGTCGCGGTTTTCCGACCGCAGAGGCGAAGCGGATTATCCTCGACGCTCGCAATGCGATCGACTCAGCTAAAAGCACTGTGGCGATGGCGATCAGCGAGCTTCGCAGGATGACAGAGGAAGCTGACTAGCTCACGGTTAGCGTCCTGCTTGATGGAGTAGGGTGTTGCACGATGCGACACCCGTATCGCCATCCGGCAGAAATCAAACTGCGTGCCGAACGTCGAGATGGATCTAAGTGGTGGCGTCAGAAAATCAAGGTCACATGATGTTACTTTGAACGACATTGGAGTCACCAATGCTGAGAAGATCGCGAGGACTCCGCCTCGGTTGGACCGGTCCAATTTCCGGACGGACACTAGTTAGCAGTTTGCTCGGCGGCGTGTGCTAACAAATCGCTACCAGCTCGCCCGGCGAGATATTCAGCGTCAGTGAGTACTTTAACTCAATTCGCATCGGGAAGTTTGGGGGTTTTCCCAACGTATCCGGTTGGCGTCAAAACTTCTTCAACTAGCCAATCCGGTGCCGCTCCGTCGTATCCTTCAAAGTCGAGCATGACCCCCCTGCCACCAAAAGCGAGTAGTAGGTCTTTGAATTCTTTGGGTGAGAGCGAGACCTCATTGATGATGACGCGTTTTTGGTTGGGGAGTACCAAAATCCGAGCCGATGGGTGCATCGCATCGGAGCCCCTAAGCTGCTGGTTATATACCTCTAACCCTGCCTCGACGATCAATCCCTCTGCGAAATCCGGTGCTTCATCGTCACCGGCGAGTAAAGCCGAAAACGGAACAGAGTAGGTTAGCGAGATCTTCTCCGAAGCCACTGTGTATCCGTCTTCACTAGGATTGATTTGCTGATATTGGGTGAATGCTGCAAAGATTCGTCTTGCCTCGTCAATCGAATAGTTGCGTTGACGCTTGCACATCGCCGCCAATACAGCAAACTCGACACGAAAACGAACCAAGAATTCAAGATCGCTTTCCCCCGATTTTCGTGTTGTCGCTTCGTTGAACTCCTTTGATCTAACGAAGTAAAAGCGATCAAGTCGATAGTCGTAGGCCGTTTGCAGTGAAGCAGGCTCTGTCGCCCCGGTGAAGCGTTGTTCGCCATTGAGTGCGGCAATCTTGTTCTGCACTTTCGATGCCTGCGACGCGGCTTGCAATTGAAGTTGTTGGATTCGCTGTTGCTGTTTCTCCAGTTCAGCCTGCTGGTTCTGCAATCGTTCCGAGAGTGCAGCGACTTCGTCGGGTGAAAGCATTTTGATGTCTTCGACTGTTTCGATCTCCACGATGTCAACTTTGGTGGCAATCTCCGCACGAACGCGTTGACTAACCTCAAGTGCCAACATCATCACGAACAGAACCAAGACGATCAGGACACAGAACACAAGGTCCGCAAAGGTTTCGTGTGTACTGTGATGGCTATCGCTGTAGCGATCACTGAATGACTTCACCGGCGACGACCTCCTGCATGCTATCTCGGGCGTTCTTTCGTAGCCGTGGCGTGATCCGAACTTCGGTCAGCGAAGCAATATACGAAACAAAGTGATCGACATTTGACGTGTAGACGTTGTTGAGAATCCGCAATACGACGCTTCCGAGAATCGCACCAACAAGAGTTGTGTAAAACGCAGTTCCGAGGCCGTCCATTGTCCCCCGCATGCCGGTCATGAGTTGCGACGCGTCGCCAGATTCACCAAGAGACCCCAGCGTCGCACTTAGGCCGTTTGTCATAGAGATCAGGCCGACAATGGTTCCGATCAGCCCGAGTGAAACGAGAACGCCCGACAATACGTCTACCATCTTCGAGCGTGCCATCATCTTGCTGTAGAGCAACGTCACAAGACTGTCTTGAGACACATTAGGGTCGTGCCGAGCGATCCGTGTGAGATCTTGTATGTGCTGATGAAAAACACCTGCTGGCTGCGAATTAATGATGTCGCTGAAGCCGCCTGCGGCTTTCAATTTCGTCACCAAGAACGCGGCACACACGAATTCGTTTCTCAAATTCTTGACCGCCCTAAAGTTGAGTACAAGTCCAAGAAAGAAGAGTCCAATGATAACGACACATAGACCACTTCGGTCACTCAGCACCGCACGGACCAAGTGAACGCCAGCGGCTGCGACGAGTAAACCGCCGATGATAACGGAGTAGATGAGCCACTCGCGTAACGGGTCACGATCGAGCTGCAAGTCTCGTTCTCGCTTGGCTTCAATCGCCAGTTTTTGAGTTAGAGCCTCGTCCGCATCGGCTTTTTTGCGTTGGTTTAACTGTTCTCGCAGCTGTTGTTCAGCGAGTTGGCGCTTCGCTTCAGCGAGTTTTTCTTTTGCACCAGGCACGATTAGTTGCGTGCCACAATCGGGGCAATGCTCCGCCTTGCCAGCTTGCACTAAGTTCGACGTTAGTCGAATTCCACAATGAAGGCAGTCGTATTTGACACTGGCCCCGGCGATGCCTGGTTTGACCACATAGGTCGAGTTCGGATTTAGTGAAGGTGTCGTCAACGAATACCCCGGTTATTAACTGAAATTCAGTGGCGAGACTGATCAGCGACTTGCCACAATGCATCCGCGATGTCGTCAAGTTACACCTCTGGTGACCTTATTGGGACAGTCGACGCCAACATTCCAGCCGAATCATTGAAGTGATGGCGGATCTGGGGTGCGGCGTGGCGATGAGAAGCAATGGAAATCCATGCCCTCGAATTGACGAGTTTACCACCACTACCATCGCAGTAGTCAAAGTACAAAAGGTTCGCATTCAGAAGATGCCAAAAAACTTGCGGATTTCAGAGGAAGCACTCGTGAAGTTGCATATTTTGACCAGACGTGTCAACGCACCATGCGACAACTCACGCAAATCAACTCAGGGAGGGAGTAGGCATGTTGAAATTCGAAGTCTGCGAGGGAGCCGTCGGAGAAGTTGCGAACGTCACAGATCGAGCCCGCTGGCGACGATGAGTGGCCACGAAGACGCTTCACGTCGAGTAGCCAGAGCGGGGGTCGCGGAATTGTTGCATGGTCCAACTGGGGGCTTTACAATTCCGGCACTACTTCGTGATCACCATCAGTTGGTTTCTACTCAAAGGCCAGGCGAAATGCTTCGAATCCCGATGTCTCTTGTTTTGATTCTTACTTCATTCTCGTGCCAAGCAGGTGTAATACTGGACACCAGCTACACGGCAGCAGAAGGATACGCGAATGCGCCGTTGACTAACAACGTTAACTGGGCTGGAGGAGCCCAAGTCGCGGTACGGCCCGGGACAACAGGCTTTGTTACCAACGGTGCAATCAGGACCTCCGCACCGACTTACTTTAGGACTGGGATGCTTGAACCTGGTGACACTTTCCGAGTTGGCGACCAGATCTCGATTTCTACTCAGGTTCAATTCACAGTTGTCGGAGGAGGATTCGCGCAGGAACTCGCACGATTTGGTTTCTCTGGTCAACTTTTCACGTCTGGTTCTCCCACGCCACTGGAGCAAGGATTTGGCGTGGTGTGGGACAAAGGTCGAAACCAGGACAGTACTGATAGTGGAACCGTCCGCTTCTTTCCGGACTTCAATGATTATATCCTTTTCGACGATATTCTATTCACGAACGCCTTCAATTCTTTCTCTATACTCGGCAAGTACGTAGGACTTGATGTTGCCAATGGCGATTTTCGTTCAAACCCGTTTGAGATTCAGTACACAGCCGAGAAAGTGGGGACGACACAGTGGGACGTGGTCTCATTGCTCATTCAGGACAAAGTAACAATGGCGAACTTCTATTATGACCTAAATGTTCAGCCGCTTCAGTCATTCGACTTTAGTCGATCGAATGCGTTTTTTGGCCAGCGGATCAATGTGGTAGGCCTTAATGGCAATGCTAACGTCGTGACCAGCGAGTTTGTCACAGTAAGCTTCAACCATCCTGTACCTGAGCCGTCCACCGTTTGGTTAGCGTTGATGGGCATTACAATGTTTGTCCCGCGAGAATTCAAGCGAGCGCGTGAGCTGTTTAAGCGTCGACCGCACATTTCCACACCGTAGACCAGCGATACGCGAACTGCCGTCGGACTTGCAGCGGTTCTCGCTGCTTTGCTGCACCTGCGGAAGTAAAATGCAAACCCCAAAAGGGCCACAATGATGAAGTCTCTTCTGCTCGCTCGTCTGCTCATCGGGGGCGAAGACGAAGAATCTGTTCGACAGCCGGCTATTGAGCCAGTTCGATCTGATCTAGCAGAACGATGCAATTCGCTGGCCGATCAGTCGACATTTGACTTGCCCATTCCTCGACAGATTGGTGTGGAGATCAGTTACGTATTCAGGCCTGCCAAGCAATCTAGACGCTTCTATAATTTCACGATCGTCATGACTCGGTAATGCCGCTGGCCAGGTTGGTTCAGGTTCACGCCAAACGAAACTCATCGAAGAGAGTCACAATGGAACGGTCTTTTTTCCCAGTCGTCTTGCTCCTGCTCGCTGCAACCATCGCGCAAGCGCAGGTGCAAGAACAGCCACGCCTGTTTGAAGTTCGCCCAATTCAGGAATCAAAAGGACTGGATACACCACACGGCGAAATCGTTGACATTCCGCAGTATCAGCTGCTCTTACCATTGCCGAGAATTGAGACCCCAGACGGAGCCATTACTCGGGAGTATCGCGAAGAGCTACAAAGGGTGCGTAACGAGAACGCCAAGCGTCTCAAATTGCTCCGCGATCAATTAGAGAGATCAAAAGAGAGATTGGAGAGATTTAAAAAGGAACTGGAGAGATCGAGAAAGTACAAAATACGCTTTCCCAGCAATCAACCCATTCATGTCGCCTAATTTTTCGCCACGGGGGGCGGTTCGCAGAACCAGAGTGTGATAGCTCGCAGGTTTTTTATTGGATGGTGCAGGAGCGGCGCGTCGAGGGAGCCCTGGGGCAGACGAGCCACCTAAACAGCAATCCGCCCCCGCCAACGAATCTTAGCGAAGCGGATAGCGGTTCTGGTAGGTAGGCCAGATAAAAAAGCGTAGGCATGGAATGCTGCTTTTGCCCGCACCAGTTCCACGCCTACGCCACGCCCTATTTGCGTTTATCGTACCTCGGGAACTGAGAAATGAGGCCAAGCACCCAATTGACGGAATGTCGCCACATTCCCGAGAAATGACGGCGGGCATGCCCTGAAGTTTTGTAGCCCGCGGATTCATACACGCCATCGACAGCAGGGGACGCTGATTCACTTGGAAGGCATTAGGGGTCGTGGGCGAATGCCGTGACATGGGGCCCGACCGTGACGGTCGATCGAGTAGCAACAACGCTGTGTTGATGAGCAGTCGCGATTAGGTTGGAAGTCGCGAGGGCGGCACATCCAGGGACTAGGGTGCATTGTGCCCTGAACATTAATCCGCCCCCGCCCTTGAAGTCTAGCGACGCGGATTGCAGCAGTGTTAGTCGACAAGCAAAAATGGCGTAGGCATGGATTCCAGGATCGTTGCCACTACTCTGTTGTTTCCACGCCTACGCCGAAGCCCTGATTGGGTTTATCGTTTGGCAATAGTCGATGAATTGAGATAAAGTGGCAGAATGGTGGAACGTAGCAAGGTGATTCGCACGCCTTAGCGTGAACATAGAAATACGTGTCTGAGCACTCCGTGCACGCAAGATCATGTCGCATCGACTGGATGAACGAGATAGTCGTTGTTGCGGTCATCGCCGACATGTAAATTGAGGTGGAGCGTTGCAATCGACAGTTGGCGATACCTTGAAAGTCAAAGGAGCCCAGAATGTCCAGCGTCGCGCCAGTGCCCTCGACCGCTGACATGTGGCGAGCGTACGCGATCGCACCGGCGGTGACTCCGATCACGTTCATTGCAATTGTTTCCATGATAGGCGTCGCATTGCCCGCGAACATCATCGCAATGGGCTTTCTCGCATGCTATTTGGTTGCTGGCCTTGTCGGCATGCCGATCGCGTTTTCGCTTCGGAGCACTGACTCATTGAACGCTTGGACGATCCACTGTGCATCTCTCGCATGGGCTGTGCTGTGGTCGCTCTTCTGCACGGTGACCGTGGTCTATGTTGTCACAGCCATCGGTGGCTCCATTCAGTCGCTCCTCTTAACCGCTGGTTGCTTCCTGGCGGTTATGGTTCCGCCGGTTGTCCTCGCCGGAACTGTGTTTTGGTTGCTTCTAAATAGACCCAAGCGGATCTAGCAGGGCCGGGAAATCGCCATGCTCCCAGACCGCCCGAAAATGTTATTGTGGTGTCGGATAGCTACAGTTGGCCGCCACTTTTAGCCGCGGTGATCATCGGGACTCCGATCACCGCGGATTCGGCCCTTCTCGCCTTGGACTTGCGGACATGCAGATCGCAGCACCCAAAAACAATTCGTGTCCCCAGTGCGACACCGGTCGCATGTTGTGTTACTCCACGCGGGTCGATCGAGAAACTAAATCGCTCGTTGATAACCATCGCGCCGCCCACATCATCATCAAGGGACTGGGTATGTCGATACACGTTTGCCCATCGTGCTACGAAAGCGGTTTGGTGACGTTCACCGATGGAACGGGTCAACCACGTGTGAGATGCAGCAAATGCGACTACACTTCGACCGAGTTCAAGGCTATCGAACGAAGCTACGGCCTGCAGACGATTATCGATCTACGTGCGGAGGCGAAGGGGCTGATTGCCCGCGGCTTGTCGCTTGTCGACGCATGTGAAATCGTGGGGCTCCCGACGCGTCACTACACCCCTAGCTCGCTGTCGATCGAGTACATACCAACTCCCGATGAAATTTTAGCGATCACTACCGGCATCCGTTCCGGTGAACTGGTATTTACGGAGCGACACACGAGAAATATTGACCAGGCCGAGAAAGCGGCAGAGATGAGAGAGCGACGAATCGCGAGGCGAATAGAACTCGCAGGAATGCTGCCCGATGATAGTTGCCCCGTTCCGGACTTCCTTTACTCCGCTGAAAGGACTCGATGAACACGATCACAGCAGCCGGTCGATGTTTGGTGGATTGCCTAGGGCTCACTTTCGGCGAGCCGTTCAACCGCCAGCCGGATCAAAGCCGACACATCGCCGCCGGTCAGTTTCTCCGCCAGCCTGATGACGCGTTTCCGTTCGTCCGCCGTGCATCGACACCGGATAACTTCGTCCGATGGTTTCTTGGCCCGAGGCGGACGCCCAAACGCTACTTTATTTTCGACCATCACCCGCACCATCCCAAGAAAATGAGTCCACCTGTTTAGCTCGTGGTTCTCTCCCCGCTGTTCCGTGTGGTGGATCTCACCGCAGCACCTGTTTAGCTCGTGCTCGCTCCCGCTGAACCGTTTAGTGGTCCCGACTGCTTGGCCCGTTTAGCTCGCCACTGCCTCCGCTGTCATCGTCTCAGGTGGTTTGCCTCGCGTTGACATGGGTATGATACTTATGTAGCTACACAAGTCAAGAGCCCATTGGGTAGAAAAGTTGTTTTGCGAAAAACGTTGGATTTATCGGGCGATGACGCTCGCGTGTTTGCTGTTGGACACTTGGCTGGACGCACTAGTTGAATCGTGCAACGATAAATCATTCCAACTTCATGCCGACATTGCCGACGACCATGACTGACGCCGATATCCTCCGCTGCCTGCTCGCACTCCACGCATCAACCCCGACGTCCATCGCGTGGCACGTTGCTGCGATCCAACCGGCACGTGCGGTGGTTGTGCTCGACTCACGCGACGAAGCGTCCGCGATGATCATCGAATCCGTTGCCGGTCAGTTCGGCACTGTGCTGGCTACCGAGAGCACGAGCGACACTCACGACGGTCACTCTCTCATCGGCTGTTTGATTCGTCCGCCGGGCGACATCGACGACACCGCCGGTCGACTGAGGGCATCGTATGCGATCGCGACCGAGTCGGATGCCGACGATGACGAGACGGGACCGTTTTGATCTTTCATCCAGCCAACAAAATGCAGAAATATTCTGGTGACAGGATTAAACTGTGTCGATATGATACGTGTGTTGATGACAAGCACACTCAAACGGGACACGAAACGATGACGACTTCAAACCGACCACGCCCACGAGCCTACTTTTATCGCAATGGCGTTGAATTAACCGCCCACCCTGGTCACGGCAAGCCGGTTCTCTCGTTCGGCGTGCCGACTGGTGCAATCGGCAAATTCAATTGTTTTTCGTGCGTCACTGTTCGCACCACGATCGACAAGGATCTGACCGAGCGAGACTTCGACGGCCCGGTAGCCGTCAAAGTGTGGTCGCCAGAGTCGAAGGCGATTTGGTTCGGTATCGCCAGCGTCGAAGCGACCAACAAGAGCCGCCGCGAACTGACGAGCCGCTAAATTTCACACTCACTCGCCCCGGTGGTCACTGACCGCCGGGGCTCTTTCTGTATGGATGCATTGCAATGGCAAAAAAGAAAGCGAAACCACGGGCACAGGGCCAGCGGATTGATCTGCTTGAACTGGGGATCGACCTGCGGGCTATTCTCGACGACGAAGTTCGTCCGAATCTCACCGGAACGTATGCGGAGATCGGCGAGCGTGCTGGCGGGATGCCCGCCGGGGCGGTGTCTAACGTGCTAAACGGGCACGATCCGGCATCGCTGGGAGCGGTGGCAGCATTGGCTAAGGCGTCAGGGGGGCGGATTGTGGTCAGTTACGAGCCGCCGAAGGGCAGGAAGAAGTAAGTCGTTGCGAAGGGGTTGATCATGCCGAGTGTTTTCAAGCGATGCCGACTTCACACGCAACGCGAGTGGATCATTCACTTAACGATATCTCGTATGAGCTTGCCAAGGGTGCTGTCGAAGGCGTGCTCCACCATCACCTTTACAACGATTAGATGACCGCGAACCACAATCCATCTCGCTAGCAAGAGCTTGTTTTCTGCTAGAGCATCGAAGTGCTCAATCTCCATATCCGTAAGGGTTTCCGCGAAAACTCGTTCGAATACCTTTCGCGGGTAAATAACCGAAAGGAAGTTACGAAAGCGATAGCCCGGCGGAAGGGCGATCCTTTGATATTCGTCGCTCTTTAGCTCGAGTGGGAACAACACACGACGCATGAGAGGAAGCTCAAGCAATGACATTTCTCCGCAAGCGACATTCCACAATTGAGGCAAATCGTCAAAATGTTGCTTGCGAATAAATCTGCGCAGCCGAGTCATACGCGGACGAACTTCCTCGGAAAGCAGTAAAGGAAAAACCGTGCTCTCGGTCGCCTTCACCATGAAGCGAAACTTCAGCATTCCAAAGGTCTCACCATTCCGCCCAACACGCGGGACGCGGTACATACTCGGCCCGGGAGAGGCGAGTTTGATTAGGCAGATCAAAACAACCATGAGGGGCCCGACCGCAAAGATTGCAACGCAGGCGATTATTCGTTCAAGCATGTGATTGACGCGATTGAGGGCGGATTTGACTTTGCGGTTCATCACGCTCCACCCATCCCAAAGATAGCGTTTACCGAGGAATGCCGATCCAACCATTCGGCTAATGCCCTCGACCCAAGCCCTGAGATTTTGTACACACGTCGCGGCGGCCCTTGCTTTCCCTCTGGTGTTTGGCGCATTCTTGATTTGATAAGCCCGGCATCCTCCATGCGATCAAGAAAAACATAAACGGAGCCGCGCTTAAGGTGGCCACCGGACATATCGATCATCTCGAGTCCGTACATCTCCCCGCCGTCTTGGAGTAGCTTCAGGATGATTGCCTGTTTCTCAGAAATCACGGGTTGGCCTCATTATGTGCTAGTTTGTAAGACATTCTAAGCACTGAGCAACGGTCCGTCAATTCGATTCGTTCAACCCAGCATTTTGAAATCTCTCGAAGCAATGTCGAACACCACCAGAAATCCACAATCTTTGCACTGAACCATCGCGATGCCTCTATCCCTCTTTGCGAGAGCGGTGCCGTCTACCTGCGACTAGAATCGGCACTGAGCCAGAGGACTGCAGGATAAAATCCCAAACTGCCGCAAAACTGCGGTAATCCGTGAGAACCCTTGCGAAAGCCTTCCAGGGTCGATATCGTGAAAACACTGGCGAAAACACTGAAAACGAGCATTTTTGCTGGCTATTCGAGTAATTGCAAATCCTTTATTCGTGGGTTCGAATCCCACCGTCGCCTCTTTGAGTTGTTGCAGTTTCTCTTGTAGCCGAAACAGCGTTTGTGTTACCTGCGGGTCGGTCCCGCAGTGCGGCGTTTACCCGAAATTATCCGGTAGTCACTACCGGATTAACGGAGACGCAGTTTTGGCACGAACAAAAGCGGGCTCTCGGCCCACCTACCGGCATCACGTTCCGACTGGTCAAGCAGTCGTCACGATGGCTGGTCGAGACATCCTACCTCGGCAAGTACAAGGGTGTCGTCGAACGAACCATGCCGCACCTTTCTGACGTTGTGGCCGACATGATTCGGTTCCAATTGCTGACCGGTGCCCGCCCCGGTGAAGTGTGCATGTTGAGCGAACAGATCATACTTACCTCGGGAAGTTGATCACTTACGCAGGCTGCGGTTGAACAAATCATCGGCGAGGCACTCGACTGGAAAGAAATGCCCGATAAAAGAGGAAAGCCACATTACACTGCGTCGACCAATCGCGAGCAGTGGACTGAGCAACACGAATGGCTCTACGATTGACTGCAGAAGTTTCACCCAACGTTTTCAATCCGTGTCAAAGCGTTAGGTGCCGACGAGAAAGCTGCGAAGGACATGGACGCGTGAATTCGGCCTCTGTTAACAAATCTACCGTCGAACATGCCGAATCCCTATCTCGACACTGGCGACCGCGAGGGTGCCGAAGCAGCGGTTGAAGCGTTGGAAAACCCGGTACGTTGGAACAGCAGGGATGAATAAGTTGATCGTACTTGCAACGTCAGCTTAGGCGAAAACCTTTATGACGACTGGTTTGTTTCAACCTCGTCGACCTCTTCGACCTCTGCACCACGAGCAGACAAGAAGTCGCCGAGCGGCTCCAGTCTCGGAATGTGTTCGCAAAACGTTCGGATTGTCACGAGCAATGGGACGGCAACCAGCATTCCGACAACGGACCAGACCCAGGCCCAAAATGCTACAGCAATGAACACAACGACTGTGTTCAATTTCAAATTCCGTCCGACGAAATACGGAGTCACAAATTGGCCTTCGATTGCCGTCAACAGGTAATACGTAATGGCGGGAATGATCGCAGTCGTTACTCCATCGAACGTAAGTATGCCCACAAGCAGAGCAATCATGGTTCCCGCGATCGCGCCGATGTAGGGGACATAGTTGAACAGGCAACCTATCACCGCGAAAAGGAGTGGATTTGGCATTCCAAACGTCCACATCGTCACACCGATCGCGACTCCCAGCGAGGCATTGATAATCGAGATCGTCAGCAGATAGCGAGACAGCTTGCGTTCGATGTCGCGAGCGATCCTCATCGCCTGAAGTTTATCGTGAAAAGTCGGCATCACGTGCACGATCTTTTCATAAAACATGTCTCCTGATGCCAGCACAAAGAACAACAATACCAGTACCATCACAACTTGAATCAACACCGACGGAGCCGCTGATGCAATCAGCCCCAAATAACCTTTCTCTTGAACGACGACTTCCTGCACATCATCATTCGAAGGC
The DNA here is from genome assembly GCA_041741195.1 of Pirellulaceae bacterium. Classification (GTDB taxonomy): domain Bacteria; phylum Planctomycetota; class Planctomycetia; order Pirellulales; family Pirellulaceae; genus JBBSJZ01. The sequence continues at coordinate 9,891 of JBGSKM010000104.1, read as the reverse complement.
ATTGCTGCGTCCTCGATTTTATTGACGACTTCATCCACCGACGGACCCTCTTTGTCACCGCCTATTGATTCACGTATCTCTCTGATCCGCGTTTCCAACCTTGCTCCGATGGAAGGTGCTTCTTCGACCCAGCTTAAAATCGGACCCGCTAAGAGGTAGGTGACCATTACTAGTCCGGCGACCAGGGTGAGCACGATTGCAGCAGCAGCCAAGCCGGGCGGAATTCCCGAACGTTCTAACAGCCGCCGGACGGGACTGAACACCAGTGCCAGTAAAAACCCCAGAATGACCGGCGTGAGAAATACCTGCGCGTGACCGAGTCCTCCGATCAGCAGAAGCAGGAAAATTCCGATCACGGCTCGTCGATGCCATTTACCCGAATCGCTAGAAAAGTCAGCATTTGTGGGTGGGACAACCCGCGTTTTGGGATCGGTCAACTTGTCGCTGTGGTCATGGGTAAGAGTTGTCATTGACTATCTCTCCTTCCACTGGGTCGGTCTCGGCAGGCGTAAATTGTCGACGATTCTTACGTCCATACAACTAGCAAACATTTGCAGCCAGCATTTGCCATACCGGCGTCAAACTTCCAGAACGTATGGCACAACGTTTGCGGTGACTGGTGGCGACAGCAGCTTGGATATCGGAGTTAGTCTTTTATCTGAGCGAGTAAGACGATTTTGAGGCCAAGAAGCAGAGGGTCGAACATGCCTGCTCACTGACGGTATTGTTTCCACGTCAGCTTTTTGCAATCCGGCTGTCGAGAAGACCGTCGACAACTCATGTGATTGGACGTGTTGATAACAATGGATAAGAACCACGATCCCCCCAGTTGGTTAATCCATCAATGGATTGTTGCCGGAATTGTTGCCTCGGCGGCGCGGTTCATTCCAATCCCGTTCGTCGATGACGTCATCCGCGACCAGTGCCGACAGTTCGTGGTTTCTCGCACATTGGCGGCGCACGGAAAAAGTGAACTGCTAGACGAGTTGAAACCATTTTACAAGTCAGATGGTGGATGCTTAACCGGTTGTGTCTCGACGGTTGCAACAGCACCACTCAAGTTGCTGTTGTTTCCTGTTCGCAAGTTGATCGCTATCGTGACGTCGGTTCGAGGCGTTCCATTGGAAATCACACGGATGGTACTTCTCGGACGGACACTCGATCGGCATCTTCGTACCGATTCTCTGACAATAAACGCACAGGAGTGGGGGCGGATGAGAACTGCTTTCGACGAATCATTCGCTCGCATGGATTTCCATATCGTCCGAGCTGCGATGGCCGATGCGCTGTCGAGTGTCAAGGGTTGGAAATCGGCTGCGATGGCAATCGCACAGCGTCTAGTCAAGGAAAACGATAACACCGATGAGATCGTCAAATCGGAACCGAAAGTCGATGCCGGCGCCGCTGAGGTGCAAAGTGTACTCGACCGTCCTGACACGCTGGAATTGTTTGCCGAGTTCGATCGGAGATTTGACGCCGCGTTGAGCAGGGCTGCCACGTGATCTCCAAGTGAAACGGTACACAGCCATCAAGTATTGTGCGGACGTTCTAAGCTACCACTGTGCTGGAGCGTGACTGAAGAGAAATGTTCAAGACCGGATTCGCGTTTAATGCGTCGTCCCGGCGAATTATTTCGTCCAAGTGATCACGCCGAAAGATGCGAGCGAAGTTCACATTGGAATCGGAATCACCTTCCATGGTCGATCTAAGAGCCCGATAAGCCGCTTCAGCTGGACGCGTCACCATTCGCCAATTTGCCTGCGACGACAAACGCGATTTAACCCAAGCGACCAACCATGCCGCATTTGATACAGGCCCTCGGTCGTCACGTATCCGGTCTCTGACTGCTCCGGTGAGATACGAGAGCCTGTGTCGGACCTGCATGGAATTACAGCGAATCAGATTCGCGTGAGGGCAAAAAAATGTCGGGGCGAAAAAGTAAGTAAGCCAGACTTTTTGCTGGCTTTCATCTTTTTGCCCATTCCTTTTTTTGCCCACATGATGTCCCGCAGCTAACACGCGGAAACCGTCGGTGTTAGCAACGAATGAAGTGGCGGGAGCTCCGCTTGGTCGGATCTACTTGCTCTCGACAATGAGCTCGCGTGCCGCGACGCTCAATTGCGAAATTACCACCAGTTGCTCCTCGACGGACGCTGCTACCCCAATGGTATTCTCGGAGACTTCCACCGCCCCGCCGGCAATCGATCGGATGGATGACACGACTTCTCTGATTGTTGCAAGAATGGTTTCCATGCTGGCTTCGATTTCGCTGGTAGCCTTGCCGGTTTGTCCAGCCAACTGTTTCACTTCGCTGGCAACCACCGCGAACCCGCGACCGGCGTCGCCTGCGCGTGCTGCCTCAATCGTAGCGTTGAGAGCCAGCAGATTAGTCTGGTCTGCAATTTCTTGAATGACGCTTACGACTTTGCTGATAGCGACGCTGTTATGGTTGAGTTGGTCAACAAGTGTTGACGCAGTGGCCGATGACTCTTCGGCATTCTTAGCAAGATCAGCGGTCCGAGTCACTCGCTGCGAGATCTCGTCAATCGCTTGCGACATCTCCGCAACGCTTTGGGCAATCGAGCCTCCCAAGGTTGCCGCGTGAGCTCGTGATTTGACTTGATCCGTGATGTCGCTCGCGCCTTTGATCACACGGACGACTTTCCTATCGTTGTCGAATACGGGATTGTAGGCACCTTGCAACCAAATGCTTTGTTTCGCCCGATTCAAACGATGAAATTGCCCCTGCTTGAATTCGCCATTGGATAGTTGCTCCCAAAACTGACGATACTCGTTGGTGGATGCCTCTTCGTCCGTCACGAACATGCGATGATGCCTTCCTTTGATTTCAGAAAGCGAGTAGCCAGTCACCGATAGAAACTGGGAGTTTGCTGTAACGATGGTCCCATCTGGCAGGAACTCGATGACTGCCTGAGATCGATTCTGGATCGCCGCTTGAGCCTGTTTCGCACGCGTGACGTCGGTCGCGAGCTTGACGACTTTGATAACCACGCCCTCTTCGTTCAAGACAGGGTTATAGGTGGCCTGGATGAATACTTCTTTGCCGCCCTTGCCAAAGCGTTGAAATTCGGCCGACTTGAATTCGCCACGACCCAATGACGCCCAAAACTCGCGGTATTGCGCAGACGCCGCGAATGTCGGGTCAACAAACATTTGGTGATGCTTGCCGACCACCTCTTGTAACGAATACCCTAGCACCGAGAGAAAGTTTTGGTTCGCGGTGAGAATTTGTCCGCTGGGTGTGAATTCGATAATCGCCTGTGAGCGATCCAGCGCAGAAAATATTTGGCGGAAATTGGCCAATTCCGTTTGCTCGGGGCAGACGCGAGAGGATGCATCGATTTTGGAAGATCCAATGATTGCTGTAGCGACCACTGAATCGGCGTTGGGGCGAGTAAAAAGCTGAGTGAGGCGCATGTTCTGTGTGGGGGGGAACAGAGTGAGGTTGACAACGGTCTTTAAGTTGAAACATGGTGTACATTTCACTTGCCGGCGAAAGAATAGCCGCGTCGGATGGGCGCTTTTTGAGGGTTAGGAGTATGTCCGACGATAAAGTCGCTACGACCGCCCGTCGCGTCGCTCGATGGCCGTACACCAATGCTGTCTTTGGCGGACTCAGGTTTGTTCGTCCTCCCTGGTCATTGAATATTGGCGTGCTCGATTTCCTCGAGTGCTAGATACGCCGATTCAATGCTCTCACCCGCGAGCTTCGTTTTCCTCTGATCGGCGGATGCGTCGCCAGCACTCAGAGCTCGCCAATAAAACCAGACCGATACAACCAGCCCCATGACTCCAATCACAAGTGACGGAATCAGCGAATTTGGATGCATGACAGCGTCGAAGCCAATTGCGACGCTGGCCGGAATCCACATTAGCCACCAGACGAAGCCAATGATGATGCCGGCTCGCAAATAGCCCGAACGCACGCTGTCGAGTTTGCGATGAATCTCAACGACCGATTTGGAGTAGTCGATCCTGCGGATTCGTGTGCAGACAAGCAAGGCTTGGGAGATCACGATCACTCCGTACACGTGTACGATGATTCCGCTCACGAGACGATGCGGAACGGAAGTATTGGGTGCCCAGCATTGCACGCCGAGTAGAATCAGCGCCACGCCAAAGATTGCTTGCAGCAATTGCCAACGAAAGAGCGGCAGCAGCGATTCTTTGACGCGATCCATCAACTGGCGGCGCGTCAGTAAGAATCGAGCAGCCAATTCCTGTTGTTCCCAGCTCGCGGAAGCCTCTCGTTCCCTTGTTCCGGGCAGGCACGAATCGGGAGCAAGCGTGGGTGCAATCGCCGGATTATGAGGCGTCGTAATGGATATCAGATCCGATTTGAGCTGGCTGGCACGTTGGTAACGCCGCTGTGGTTCCTTCTCAAGCGTTCGCAAGACGACTTCATCAAGCCGTACATCGATCTGGACTTTCTTGGACGGCGCGGCAAATCGGCCGATCGGAAGTTCGCCGGTCAGCATTTCGTAGAACACCACACCCAGCGAATAGATGTCCGCGCGATGATCGACCCCGCGAGAACCTTCCAGTTGCTCGGGTGCCATGTAACGGGGCGTACCCATGACTTGATGCGCCCCGGTGAGTGCTTCAGAAGGGCTGTCGCTACCCAGTATCCGCGAGAGTCCGAAGTCCGCGATCTTCACAACACCATCTTTCGCGATCAGGATGTTTTCAGGCTTGATGTCACGGTGGACAATTCCCTTGTCGTGGGCGTATTGCAGTGCATCGCAAAGGTGCGGAACGATAGCGAGTGCGTGTTCGGGGGCTAGTTGCCCTGCTTTCACCACTTCTCGAAGCGTTGAACCGTCAACGAATTCCATGAGAAAGTAGAAGGTGTCGCCAACTTTTCCGAATTCATACACGGGAACAATGTTGGGATGACCTAGTTTCGCCAGCGTCCGCGCTTCGCGAGTAAACCGCAGCGCGAACTTAACGTCGTGCCCAAACTCCTCGGGCAGAATCTTCAACGCAACCAATCGATCAAGCCCCGGCTGGCGAGCCTTGTAGACGGCCCCCATGCCGCCGGCGCCCACAAGTTCGATGATTTCAAGCATTGGAAAAAGCTCCGCCAGTCGGCCGACCGTGGGCGGTTCGAATCTGCCCTTTCGGTGATTGGCATCGTTCAGCGCATCGTGGATGACTGGGTGATGATCCGGAAAACGGTCGAGGTATTCTTGCTTCGTTGGCGTTTCACCGCGGCGGCGTCGGTAGTCGACTTCCAGAACAACGAGCTCGGCAAGAAGCACGTCTCGCTCGATCGGCGAAACGTCTGCGGTAAGATAGGGCTCGATCGTCGGAGGCACGCCCGTTTGCCATTTTCGTTCGAAATCGGCGCAGCGATCGTCAATTCGTTCCAGGGCGGCGATCGGTAATTCTTGCTGACGAATGCTCATCGGTGACAACCAGTTCCTGTTTGCATTTTTCTCGAATTAGGTTCAGACGACGTTCGATCGTCCGTTCAGAGCACCCCAAACGCGTTGCAATTTCCGCGTTGGTATACCCTTCTAACTTGGCACCCGCTAAATCCCGGAGCTGCCCGACGCCCAAATGAGAAAAAAATTGTTCGACGGATTCGTGCATCATCAGCACCATTTCCGGAGACGGCTCGTTCCCGATGACTTCGATGATTTTTGCATCGTCGATGGACTGGTCCAAGGATTCGATCCGTTCGTCACCGCCACGTCGGTGGCGCCGATCATGTCGCCGCTTGTCAATCACTTTCCTGGCCGCCATTCGCATCAGAAGCTGCCAAAGGTCATCGCGGTCCGCCAAGTCGGGAAACCGCCCCTCTTGAGCCGCGTTGTAGAAGCTGTCAAAGACACTGAGCACAATGTCTTCCTCGTCGGATACAGCACGATTTTGGCCCTGCAGACGAGCACGAACGGATCGCACCAGCCGATCAAAGTAGTGCTGCCAGATGCATGTCGCGGCAGCCGAATCACCCGCTTTCACCAAATCAATCCAGTGGCTGACATTCGTGCTTTCGGACATGCGGAAACGCTGGATAAGAGCAAAATCGATGGGCGACCCTAATCGGCGAACAAAATGGTACCACAATCGTCGATTCAGACCGCACTCGCCGATCACTCACTCAGTCAAACCAAGTAAGTGATCCGCAGTTCCGGCCTCGAGTGACTTCGCGCGCCAACACCCGGCGTCTCGCGGAGTGCGAGGCGCTTCAAAATTTCACGTTGCCATTCACCATCAAGACTCTCGGACGGCGATCCAATTCGGGATTGAACCGCCGTCGACGTTCAGCGTGCCTATCGCTGTGACAAGAGTTTCAGTGAGTCGCCCGATTCCGGCTTCGATTCTTCCGATACAGTTGAATCGTCACCGGCATCGGAGAAGAACGAATCGACGGATTGAGCCCACGATGTGGCCGACGTGGAATCAACTTGCGTCTCATTTACAAAGACGTTCTGTGGTGCCGAGTCGTCGGCGACGCGGTCCTCTTTGTCGGACGTCGGTTCCGATAACTGAATGGCGAGGGACTCATTGGCAATCATCACGCTTTGAACGTTGATGTCATTGATGATCGTCAACGCGTCCAATGCGGTCACTTTTCCGTCCTGGTTCACATCGAATCGAGCAGCCGATTCTAGTTGCTCGACGCGATCGTTCTCGTCGAAACTCGAATACTCGCCACTCGCACCACTCGGAGTCACGCTATTGAGGAAGTTGATCACCATCAGCGCATCGAGCGACGTGACTGAATTGTCGCGGCTAACATCGGCGTTTTCAAAAGTCGCCGGTGCTACCGAGGTGCTGCTCGCCAGAGCGACGGCGGATCGAAACGCAACGGCGACCGGCGCAGTAGGCACCAATCGAATGGCGTCCGCGATAACCAAACCGTCGGTCCCTAGCGTTCGGACGGCAATGGATCCGGACTGGCCCGCGATGAAGCCGAAGGTACCGAGTGACTGGAATGCGCCACCGCTGTTGGTTTGGTCGACGGTCACGATCGTCGTGCCGCCATCATGAACGATTTCAAATCGAGCGTTGGTTGCGCGGTTTAATCCGCTGGTCCAGTTGGCCAACACTTCGTACGTCCCTCCGGAAACGATGGTGGGAGTGAAGCGGACCGTTTTGTCGCCTCCACTAGCAAAACGATAGTCGGTACCCACGAATCCAGCCTTCGCGGACGTCGTTCCCCACGGTCCGGATTCAACCGCAAACGTCGGATCCGAATTGTCGATCTGGATCGCCGCCGTGTTCAAAGGGGTCAAGCGAATGGCGTCGGCAACCACGATGCCATCGGTGCCGAGCGTCCGAATCGCAATCGATCCTGATTGGCCGGCAAGGAATGGGAACGCACCGAGCGAGTGGAAGGCCCCACCGTTTTCGGTTTGGTCAACGGTCACCACCGTCGTACCGCCGTCGTGAACGATTTCAAACCGAGCGTTGGTCGCCCGATTCGTTCCGTCGGTCCAATTGGCGAACACTTCATACATACCCGCGGTAGGGATGGTTGGTGTGAAGCGGGCCGTTTGGTCGCCACCGCTGGCGAAGCGGTATTGAGTTCCTACAAACCCAGGCCTTGATGCACTTGTTCCCCAAGACCCAGATTCGATCGTGAACGCGGGATCGGAATCGTCCAACGGAATCAGTGGCGTGGTCACTGGCACCAAGCGAATGGCATCAGCGACGACGATGCCATCGGTTCCCAGCGTTCTAACAGCGACCGAGCTCAACTGGCCGGCAACAAACGGGAACTTCCCAAGTGACTGGAAGGCGCCGCCATTCTTGGTTTGATCAACCGAAACCACCGTTGTTCCGCCATCATGAACGATTTCGAACCGAGCATTGGTCGCACGATTTGTACCATCGGTCCAATTGGCGAACACTTCATACGTGCCCGAGGCAGTGATGATCGGTGTGAAGCGGGCAGTACGATTTCCACCGCTGGCAAAGCGATAGTCGGATCCCAAGAACCCCGACCTCGCGGTACTCGTTCCCCAATTTCCGTTCTCAATTGCAAACGATGGATCAGAATTGTCGAGCTGAATCACATTCGCGGTCACCGGAACCAAGCGAATGGCATCGGCGACGACGAAACCATCAGTGCCGAGTGTCCGTAGCGCAATGGACCCCGACTGGCCGGCGGCGAATGTAAACGTACCGAGTGACTGGAATGTACCGCCGTTTTTCGTTTGGTCGACAGTCATGACGGTGACTCCACCGTCGTGCACGATCTCGATACGAGCGTTCGTTGCGCGATTCACTCCGTCGGTCCAGTTGGCGAGCACTTCATAGGTGCCCGCTGATGTGATGACCGGAGTGAAACGGGCCGTGTCGTCGCCACCGCTGGCAAAGCGATAATCAGCCCCCACAAATCCCGACTTGAATGAACTGGTTCCCCAAGTACCTTCCTCGATCGCAAATTCGCTGCTGAGATTGTCCAGTTCGATGACCCCCGATACCGGTTCCACGGTCACCACGAACGTATCTGTCGCCGAACCGCCATCGTCGTCACTCAGATTCACGGTAACGGTGAAATCACCGGCGGTCGCATAAAAATGCTGAATCACAAACGACTTACTGAGTGGATCAATCACTAATGATTGGGACGCTGATCCGTCGCCAAAGTTGACGCTACCCGCCCACGTATCGGCTCCGGGATCGTCGAAATTGATCGTCCGAGAGAGTAAGGACGTCGTCTCGTCGGGTCCCAAATCGAAGCTAGGTGCAACATTCTCAACCTCCAGCGCGATCGAACCCGCGAAGTGATTCCCGTCTTCATCGGAGATGTTGACCGAAATCACTGGGCTTGCGTCGCCATCAGCGTAGACATGCGTGACGACTCCCGCAGTGCTGTAGGTGTCCGATGATCCATCGCCCCAGTCGACGATATACTCTGCGGTCTCTTGTCCGGGATCGACGATTGTCCCGAGAGTCAGTTCGTAGACGGAGCCTTCGGCAACGATCGCTTCGCCGCTAATTGTCGCTGTCGGAACAACATTCAGTACATTGACTGTGAGCGTATCCGCGACAAACGTCCCATCCTCGTCCTTGATTGAAAGCGAGACGACGTGCGTCGCGTTGCCGTCTGCATACGTGTGCGTCACCACGCCAGCGGCGGTGTAGGTATCCGATGATCCGTCGCCCCAGTCGACGATATACTCGATCACCGTGTCGGTGCCCGGGTCCGTCACCGAACCCAGCGTCAACTCGTACACGTCGCCTTCGTTGACCGAGGAATTACCTGTCAGCGTCGCTGTGGGAGCCACGTTGAGCACATCGATCGCGAGGGTATCGACGTCAAAGGTTCCGTCTTCGTCGCTGACCGCGAGCGAAATCACATAGCTGGCGTTGCCGTCGGCATACGTGTGTGTCACCAAGCCAGCGGCCGTATAGGTATCCGTCGATCCGTCACCCCAATCGACGATCCACTGGGTCACCGTGTCGGCGCCCGGGTCCGTCACCGAACTAAGCGTCAATGGGTACGAGTCGCCTTCGTTGACGGTCTCATTGCCGCTCAGCGTTGCTGTGGGAGCCACGTTGAGCACATCGACCGCGAGGGTGTCGACGTCAAAGGTTCCGTCTTCGTCGATTACCGCGAGCGAAATCACATAACTGGCATCGTCGTCGGCATACGTGTGCGTCACCAAGCCAGCGCCAGTGTAGGTATCCGTCGATCCGTCACCCCAATCGACAATCCACTGGGTCACCGTGTCGGTGCCCGGGTCCGTCACCGAACCCAGCGTCAACTCGTACAAGTCGCCTTCGTTGACCGAGGAATTGCCCGTCAGCGTCGCTGTGGGAGCCACGTTGAGCACATCGACCGCGAGGGTATCGACGTCAAAGGTTCCGTCTTCGTCGCTGACCGCGAGCGAAATCACATAGCTGGCGTTG
>JBGSKM010000103.1:0-58240 GCA_041741195.1 Pirellulaceae bacterium | reverse complement strand
GATGTCAGTGCTTCGCACCCTGCGTGTGCGAGGCCACCAGCCATTGGATACAATCCTTTCATCGCTTGCCGAATACTCAACAACCGGTCTTCTCCCGCCGCTCCCACCCAAAAGCAAGACAGCAGGCTGAATAGTTACAATGGGACCAGGACAACGCCATTTGATATCTTGCGACGTCCGGATGTTGTTCATTGAGCTTCGTTAGGATTTGCACCGATTGATTCGCAACTTGCAATGCATTGTCACGTTGTGGTTCTGAATCGCGGTGATTGTGAAGGATGGTGGCTAACGAACGCAGGCAGCCGCCCATTGCGAAGAGTGTCGCAGGATTCTTAGGCGATGTTTCGAGTTGCTGTTCGAGAATCTCACTCGCCTGAACATGTTCTCGAACTGCGTCCTGCCAAACTTGCCGATGCTCGAATACGACAGCTCGGATCCGGTGAAGATTCGCGCAAATTAAGCTAACTTCAGTCACGTCCTCCGACGTCCCGGATTGAAGCGGACGTTGCCTCAGAACCGTCAGAGCTCGCGACGTCGTGTCCATTGCGCGATCAACAAGTCCCGATTCAAACTCGATACCGGCGATGCTTTCAAGTGCTGTGGCGAGGTCAATCATGAGATTGTTCTGCTTTGACTCTTTGTGCAGATCATCTAACAAGACTGTCGCCAGATCGAAGTGCTTCAACGCATCTTTTGGTTCTGATAGTTTCCCGTACAAGTAACCCATCTGGAGATGAGCTTCCGCGCGAATGGCTCGGCTCTTAATCGAATTGTGTTGTAAGTCGGCGAAAGCCGTGTATTGAGTGAGAATCGATTGAATGTACCGATGATCTTCGTCATTGAGCGAATCTCTCTCAGCCAATCTTGACGCGACAATATCATCGACCATCCCACGCAATGCTCGCAGTGACAATTCATTGGCCTTCTCAACATCATTCACGGCGAGCCGCAATTGTCGGTTGTTCTTGCTAACGACCGACGACGTCAACAACGATGCAATTGCAACGACAACGGCCGTCGCAATTGAGGCACCTACCATCGCAGGGCGCTTTCGCGCCGCCCGTCCCAGTTTAGTGAGCAATGAGTCGCGAAACACACTGATCGACTGGCGAGACATGAATCGATCAATATCCGATGCCAACTGAGTGGCTGTCTGGTAACGATCCGCGGGCGAAGTTCGCAGGGCGTGGCGACAAATCTCTCGCAATGGCGGAGGAACCGACTTGGGCAACAGCGATGCTAAATCTCCATCCGGTCGTTGGATCCGCTCCAAATAGCGAGTCCACCCCACGATCTCAAGTGGTGACTTGCCGGACAGGATATAAAACAGAGTCACTCCCAACGAATAGATATCACTCGTTTCCTGCAGCTGCTGCGACGTGCCAAACAATTGCTCGGGGCTCGCGAAACTTGGAGTTCCCTCAGCGTCGTGTGGTTGATCGCCCGTCACATTGAATCGCTTCGCAATCCCCCAGTCCAAGAGGAGCGTTTCACCAAAGGGCCCTAAGACCACGTTGCTCGGCTTGATATCGCGATGCAAGACTCGCTCGCGATGCGCGAAGGCAACGATATTGCACAGCGAGACAAAGGACTGTAGTAAGCCGCGGAACTCGTCGGCTCCGAAATAGACGTCATTGGTATTGCCACCCATTCTTGCGATTGTGATATCAATCGTCTGCTGCATCGTCGGTCCGTCGATGAACCGCATGACGTAACATGGATTCGCGATGTCGTGGGACGCCAACACATGGACAGGAACAATCCCAGGATGGTCCAATTGGCTGGTGATCCGAGCCTCCTGTTCGAATTTGGCGACTTGCTCAGAAGACATTGAGTTGTAGGCAGGAAACTTGATCGCGACGCGCCGATTGAGCAATTCGTCGTGAGCGAGATAGACTTGCCCTAGACCGCCTCCCGCGTGAAAATGCTGAAGCCGAAAACGAGCCGCTAGAGTGATTACCTCGGGCGGCTGATAGCGAGTGTTTGCTGAATGAGTTGACGCGTCCGGCAAATCCGCGAGCCATCCGAAGCCGTTTTCGACCGCCTCCAGAGCTTTGATTTGATAACGGACTTCGTGGAGCAACTCTGGGTGATCAACACACAGGGCCTCGGGTGACAAGATCACGCCACATTCGCGTTCTTCCTCCCACCGGTCAACCAAATCATCAGCCAAGCTCATGATGATTTAAGGCTCCAGAAGTGTTTGGTACAACGATAGTCTGGCTATTTTCCACTGCCGTCGAATCGTTCTTTCAGAGCCGCCGATGATTTCGGCGGCCTGGTGTAGATTGAATCCCTGGTACCAAAGCAAATCGAATAGCATTCGCTCCTGGTCATCAAGCGACTCGATATAAACATGAAACTCTGTCCAGAGGCTGAGTTTCTGTGGATCGCTCGTGTCGTCGCTCGGCACCTCGATAACTGATCGAGAAGTATCCTGCATTGGTAGGAAAGGCGTTACGTGAATCCTCGCGATGCCATTGGGCCCAAAATAGTGTCGGGACAGATCGATCAACTCTCGTCGCATAATGGACGATGCGAGTCGATAGAAGTCTAGCGGTGTGGCAGGATGGTGAGTCTCGAACGCACGCCACAACCGAATCATCGAATTCTGTAGCAGGTCATCCGTTTGCTCGAATGCCTTCACACCAGGAATATTGGTCGAAACCTTCTTAGCAAGCAAACGCAACCGGTGCTCGGTCGTTTCAAGCAGTGATCGGACTGCCAATTGATCACCGGCCTCAATCCGGCGAAGCAATGATTGCACAATCGTTGTCGCACTCGTTTCAGAAACGCTTCTTGAATCATTCATTGAGTGAAAAGTTGACCTTACCGCTACTGTATTGAACGGCGATCACAAAACTAAGACCGAGTAAAAACGGATCGTGGGTGTAGCATCGGGTGCATTGATCAATAATTCATGATGGTCATGAACTTGGGGGGCGACTCGATACGCGAAAATGACCGACATAAACATTGGATGCAACGACCGTCTGTTGCAATCAAGGTGTTTGCGGGTTCTGCGTCAACAGGTTCCGATTATACCAGAGCGAATCGAAACTTGCTTTCAAATGTCTCGTTCGCGTTTCTAGTCCGAATATGCAGCCCGGTGCACACCGACGTCAAGGATGATCGTCTAAAGCGACATTCAGGCAATTGTGGAGAGAAGTGGACGCATCGTTTCGACTGGCCTGAGATAGCTTTCGAACTGATGGGTTGGTCCTCAACCAAAGCCATGCAACGGCACGTCAGGCGGTTGACGGCAGGGCTGCTTCCGGTTCACTGGTTCGCTAGTAGGCCTTGGAGAAGATCGCCATTTTCTCGGCGGGGCGCCCGGTGGCGAAGCAGGTGCCGGGGGTATCGTTGTTGTCTCGCGGGATGCAGCGAATCGTGACCTTGAGTTCTTTCAAAAGTGGCTGCAACGATTCCTCGTCGGCAAAGTGACACATCGCGAAACCGCCGTGAATCTCCGACGAATCTTCGGTGGTACTGGCGAAGAACGTTCGGAACTCAGCTTCGTTGGTGATGGTGACCGTGTTGGCGCGTCGCAGTTCCAAAGCACGGTTGTAAAGTTCGGTCTGGATTTGATCGAGCATCTTGCCAATCGACGCGATCAATTGGCTTCGCGAGACCGATTCGCTCTTGCCGCCGGTTCTTAAGCTGACAAAGGCACTGTCCTTTTCGATGTCCTTGGGGCCGACTTCGATTCGAATGGGGACACCTCGTTTGACATGGTGCCACTTTTTCTCACCACCCCGAACGTCGCGGTCGTCGATCTCGACGCGGATCGTCATCCCGGCATACGTTTGCTGTTGCAATTCGTCGCGGAGTGAATGCACATAGCCAATCACTTGCTCGCGTTGTTCCTCATCGCGATAGATTGGCAGGATCACGACTTGGGCGGGCGCCAATCGGGGCGGCAACACAAAGCCATCATCGTCGCTATGGGTCATGATGAGTGCACCAATCAGCCGCGTCGATACTCCCCAGCTCGTGGTCCAAGCGAACTGGATGTCACCGCTTTGCGATTGGAACTTGATCTCTTGGGCTTTCGAAAAATTCTGGCCCAGAAAGTGACTGGTGCCGGCTTGCAAAGCCTTGTGGTCCTGCATCATCGCTTCGATGGAAAGCGTTTCGACGGCGCCGGGGAACCGTTCCAACGGAGTCTTGCTGCCGACGATGACCGGCATCGCCATCCAGTTCTCCGCAAAGTCGGCATAAACGCCGATCATTCGCTCCGTCTCTTCGATGGCTTCCTCCGCGGTGGCGTGAACGGTGTGCCCTTCTTGCCAAAGGAATTCTGCGGTGCGCAAAAACATGCGAGTCCGCATTTCCCATCGCATGACGTTGGCCCACTGGTTGATCAAAATCGGCAAGTCTCGATAGCTTTGAACCCATTTCGCATAAGTCGCACCGATGATGGTTTCGCTCGTCGGTCGAATGATGAGTGGCTCTTCGAGTGGCCCAGCCGGGCGCAATCCACCCTCGCCATTGGGCTCCAATCGATGATGAGTGACGACGGCGCACTCCTTGGCGAAGCCTTCCACATGCTGGGCCTCTTTCTCCAAGAAACTCATCGGAATCAACAGCGGAAAGTAAGCGTTTTGATGCCCCGTCGCTTTGAACATGTCGTCCAATGCTCGCTGCATGTTTTCCCAAAGCCGGTAGCCCCAGGGTTTGATCACCATGCAACCTCGGACTGGCGAATTTTCAGCCAAGTCAGCCCCGCGAATGACCTGCTGGTACCACTCCGCGTAGTCTTCCGAACGAGTGGGCGTGATCGCGGTTTTGGGAGCTTTTGACGGGCTATTGGACATGGGGTCGCGGTCGTGCGGAGTGGATGAATGCTGGGCCGGTGTAACGATCCCGGAGATAAACAGCGGCCCATTGTGCTTTCCCAACGGCAATCAGCCAAGTCCCGGAGTCTAGTGTCCTATCGACGCAAGTTGAGCAATTCATCGAGCAACTGTTGGCTCGTGGTGATGACACGGCTATTGCCTCGATACTGGGTACTCGCCAGAACGAGCGTGATCAAGTCTTTGCCGATATCGGTGTTGCTCAATTCTAAGGCGCCGCCGATGACGCCACCGATTCCGTTCTCGCCGGGCGATCCTTGCACCGGCAAACCAGTGTTGATGCCTTGCGAATACAGATTGAGGCCTTTGGATTCGAGTCCGACCGGGTTGGCAAAACGCGCGAGTTGCAATTGGCCGAGGCTGCGTGTGATGCCGTTACTAAATACGCCTCGAATGCCACCGTCTTCGCCGACAATGTAGGAGTTAAGAACACCGGGTTCGCTACCGTCTTGGCGAGTCGCCGCGAGTGAGGCGTCTTGCGTGGCGAGCCCCGAAACGGCGGTAAAGTCAATGTTGAATTCCAACGGTGAGACGCTGGGAACGTTGTGTCGATTGATCGCGATTTTGTCATTCGTGGCACTGACAAAATTGCCATTGCCGTCGAACTTGAGCAACCCGGTGCCGACGGAAATGTTCGAGCCGGTGACGTTCTGGTTGTCGGGGCTGTCAGCGTACCAGCGGTAGACCGTTTCGGTATCCGATCGACTTTCGAGCGTCGCGGTGACGCGAACGTTAATCGGTACGCCGAGTGAATCGTAAACAATGAAGTCGCTTGCTGCGCTTTGGCCCACGGCTTCCTGCATGACGCCAAAGGCAAGGTTCGGCGTGGAAACTTGCCCCAGTTCGTCCACCACTTTGAACGCCGACAAATCGATCTCAAGCGCATTGAGTTCACCGGTGTTGCTGACAAACCGCAAAGCACCGTCGACGATATATCCGCCCGGGACAAGGTTCCCGGTTTCTCCGGGAATGATATTTTCCGATGCGGGAATTGGGTTCTGGGAATCGATTTGGAGCGTTTGAATGCCAGACGAAGTTTGGATGAAATCGATCAGATCTTGAACGGTGCTATTCGCTTTGATGTCGAACGATTGTTCGCCCAGTGCTCGACCGCCTTTGCGTCCGTCGTAGGTAAGCGTGCCTACCTTGAACAGGTTCGTGTAGGTGGCTCCTTCTCGCTTCACGACATCGGTTAGCAACGTTCCGCTATTGATCGTCGGTCCATTGAAGTTCAACACCTTATTGCCGGTTTGAGTCAAATCAGCGATCTCGGCATCGGACTTGTTGTCGGTAAACGTTTGACCTGGCGCGATCGTATCCACGAGAAAGAAATTGTTTTGGTCCCCGGCTAAGTTCCGGTAGATGCGAACTTCGTCGTATGCCGGAAACCCGCCGTCGACCGGAGGGACCGGGGGCGTCGGAAGATTGGACAGACTCGCGCGCCCGCTGGCGATGCTCTGAGGTCCGATTAACACACTCGGGCGACTCTCCGGTTCGCCGTTTTTGTAGTACGTCACCATGTAGGTGTAGTTGCCAGTCAGCGTCGTCGTGTCGAGTGGATTGGCTGACAGGGGCGTGGTGCCGTCATCGGTGAAGGTACCACCGGAGGTTGTGGACCCGAGGAAGAAGAAATCGGATCCACCGGGAGCCGTGCGATAAATGTTCACGTTGGGGAACTGGCCCGACGTCGGATCTCCAGGCAGGTTGCTTAGATCGACCCGTCCGCTCGCCCCGACGGTGGCGGTGATCGGAGAACTCGGCGCGGTTTCGTGGCCGGATGTGTCGACCAACATCACTCGGTAAGAATAGGTTCCAGCACCGAGGGACCCGGCGCCCGCATTGTTGATCGAGATGGCGCTGGCATCGGAAAATGGTGACGCACTGATCCCGATCCCGCTCGCGTCCGGTCGTGGAACTTTGGCATCACCAAGAATGCTGCTTTGGATCACTTGAGAAACGGTCGCAACCTCACCCAGTGGCGTCAGCGTGCCTTCGAAGTTCACGTTCTCGGTTGCTTTCGCAATACTCTCGGTGCCCAGCGGAACGGTTAGCGGCACCAACCGTGTTTCTTGCAATCGAAACTGGTCGTCGACCCCGTAACCCAACAGTCGTTGACCGGTGGAGTTGACCAATTCGGAGTCGGCATTGAGTTTGAAGATTCCGTTGCGCGTATAAAGCCGCTCACCGGAGTTTCCTTGAACGATGAAGAACCCGTCGCCCTGGATCGCTAAATCCGAAGGGCTGCTACTGATCTCGATCGTGCCCTGGCTTTGATTGGATTGGATCTCGGCAACTTGAACGCCAAGGCCGGTTTGACGAGGGTTGTTGCCCCCGTTGTCGGGTGTGGGGGCCGATCCAAGCGATAGCGTTTGCAAGAATTGGTTGGCAAAGACGGTTCGCGAACTCTTGAAACCGACCGTTTGAGAGTTGGCGAGGTTGTTACCGATGACATCAATTTGCGTTTCGGCAGCACTCAAGCCAGTGAGCGCGGTGGTAAGAGCGGAAGCGAGTCCCATCGGTGTCCCCGTGTAAGCAAAGCGTGGCGGCGAATGACGGGCAATCCCTCCTTCGCCGGCGCCCAAGCCTTGTCGACACGGACTACCGAAGAGTTAAAGTTTACCCAGTCACTATTTCGCGGATATTCTTTACTTCCATCGTCTTTCCACCGACGATAACTTTGACACTTCGCAGATTTGTATCCGCATTTGTTTCGACGGTGACGCTGTCCACCGTCCCCTCGACTTCGGTCGAATCGGTCGCCAGCCCCGTCACCGTACGACCGATTAACCCGCTGGCCGTGACCAGCTCTTGGTTGTCGGACAATGAACTCAACGACGAAGTGAGCGAGTCGGTCGCGCTGATTTGCCGAATCTCGCCGATTTGTTGAACCATCGCCGCGTTATCCATTGGATTAAGCGGGTCTTGGTTTTGCAATTCATTGATCAGCAACTTAAGAAAGCCTTCTGTCCCTAGATCGTTGTAAGGGTCTTTGTTGGTCTTTCCCGATTGCTGGGTGGCGGTGAAATCAGTGGTGGATGTTTGAGCGATCGACGACATGGTTCGCTACCCTGGTTGTAGACCGGTGAATTGCTAGTGATACAGATGGTTCTAGCGACATTGGTTCATTGAACGCGAGATCAACGTCCCATTCATAACTTAATATCCACACCGGCCATTGCGACAACGGTAGAAAGATCATTGGAAATCGTCGGACGAGATTGTGAAACCGATCGTTTCATGGACACGGCAACAGCATCCGTTGTGGGCTCGCGTCGAAAACGCTGCTGGTTGCGCTCTTCGTCGCGAGCATGTTGTTGGTGCGAGTCTTTGGATGGATCGAATGAATTCTCATCCATTTCGACTTCGATGCGTTCGACTTGCATCCCCTGGGC
The DNA here is from genome assembly GCA_041741195.1 of Pirellulaceae bacterium. Taxonomy (GTDB): domain Bacteria; phylum Planctomycetota; class Planctomycetia; order Pirellulales; family Pirellulaceae; genus JBBSJZ01. The sequence goes on along the minus strand of JBGSKM010000103.1, from coordinate 49,992 downwards.
TTCGAGCCGAGCACGCAAGTCGGGCAAATGTTCTCGCAGCATCATGCTGGCAGCTTCGGTTTCGGCAACCACGCGTGCATTGACCTTGCGTCCATGGATCTGCATTTCGACGCGAACACTTCCGAGCTCAGCCGGCGCAAGACGCAGGCGAACGGTGCCGCCATCGGAACCCATGTGCTGGAAAGCCCTGCTTACCCGCTGGACCAACTTGGCCCGCGTCACCGCGTCGCTAGCGGAATTGGACGTGGTTTCCGAGCCTTTCGATGCTGCGCTACTGCGCGACGTGGGCGAGTTCAAAATCGGCTGAACCCCCGAGCGAGCTTCGTTGGAAGTTGACCCGGTCGCTGAGTTGCTCGCGCCGGTCGCCGTCGTTGGCGCCGCAGCGTTCGAGCTGGCTGTGACAGCGGCGGCGGCGCTGACCATCGGTTTTGGAGCACTCGATGTGGCCGCGCCGTTACTTGTCAAACTTGAATCGGACGTCGCCGTTGACTCGGCAAAGGCCGCAACGGAATTGGACGACTCCACGACCGCTGATTCGGTTCGCGGCTCGACGGATTGTCTCTCAAAGCCGTTGGGCTCGTCGCGGTTTCGACTTTCTCTCCGGCTAAATCGACGCGAGTCTTCGCGGTCCCCATCGTTGCCAGTTTCTAACGAAGTTGACGTCTCGCGCGAGTTCGCATCGACACGATCCGAATCGGCAACTTGTTCGGTCGCCGAATGACTCGTTACGGGGCTCGCTTGCTCGTTCGTGGACTCCGGTTTCGCAATGGCATCTGGCGCTCCGGCGGCCTCGGAAGAGTCGTGCAAGGTCTTCTTCGATGAGGAACGAGTTTTGCTATTGGCGTCGTCGGACTCCCCGTTCGATTGCACGGTTGCGACGGATGCCAAAGTCGGCGTCTCGGCTTGGGCATTCTGAGTCGCCGGCGAATCGATTGAATTGCCAGCGTTCAAGTAATTCGAAGGCTTTTCGGTCTCAGCGTTCTCAACGCTCAACTGGCTGGCTTGCGGTTGAACGGGGCGCTGGCTGTCAGCGGCAGTTGCGATCAAGACGGCATCGCGAGCGTTGTTCGAATCCCCGTCCGTCGATTTCGCATGCAAGTCAGCATCGGACTCTTGCAGATCCCGGTCGTCTATCATCTCCGACGGTGACGACTCTTGTGGGAACGCTGGCGATGCGGACGCGCTCGAGGTCGCCGGCGATATGGGTGTCGACATTTGTGCGAACACCTGGGCAAACACGTCGACAAGACCCGCGTACTGGGTCGAGAACGGACCGTTGGACGCAGCGCGGCGGGTGCTACTGTTAGCAAAGACGGGTGCGCTACCGGCAAGCAGCGTTGAATTGGCAGACGTTAGCCGTTCAGAATCGTTCACTCTAATCGCTCCCCCCCGAAAGCTCGTTTGGAGGGAAACACGTTTCGTGCGAATCGGCGCCCGCTACGGTTGTTCGTTACTCACATCGGCTGGCGCGGCGGGCTGACCACCGGAACCAATTCGACTGAGTATCTCGTGCAGTTTGTCTGCTTCGTCAGCAGTAACAAACTCCCCCAAGATATCTTTTCGTTTATCTGTGGGCATGCCTTGAATGATACTGACGACCTCATCAATTCTTTTATCGTCATAAATTCTCAGCAGTTGGTCCTTGGCTTGGGCTGCATCCAGTGTTTGCAGGGTACGAATGACCTGTTTCACGCCTTCTTGTTGTTTGAGCTCGAGGGTCGCTTTCTCTTGTTTATCAAACGATTGGAGTCGTTCATCGAGTCGATCGCGTTCGACTTTGGTTTCCGCCCAATCGGCGCTGATGTCGTCCTTGAGCGCGATGAGGCTGCGTCGCTGCAGGTCCATATCCAATCCAGCACGCTTGCGCGCCTCGAGGATTTCTTCGAAATCGGGTTGTTCGGCTTGTTGATCCCGCTTCAGGATTGCTTCCAAGCGGTCGCCGGAGATATCGATTCCATTGGCCAGCGCCACCATCTTGGTGACGGTTTGTCCATTGAGAGTTCCACGCGTGGCGAGGTACCCGAGTACGACGAATTGCGTGATGATCGTGGCAACACAGATGGCTGCAAACCAACGCAACATTTTATCCATCATGATGTTGTTTCCCTTAACGTCGTCGGCTTTCTCATTTGCATCAGATACCGATTGGTAACCGTTTCATCAATGCTCAGTTGCTCGCGACGTTGGTATTCTTTTTCCTCGGCCTCTCGGTCGATTTCTTTTAGTCGCTCGAAACGCTTCACTTCGGCTTCAGCCAGCACCAGCTTTTCTTGGCGTGCATGCAATGCTTCAACGAGTTGACGGCGCGTATCGTCGAGCGTTCGAATCTCAATTTCCAACTGCATCGAATAGCGGCCATCGGCGAGTAATCGATTGATCGAAAGGTCACCGACACGATTCAACTCGGGTGATGATTTGACTTCGGCAAGTTGGTTCATCAATTCCAACCGTTGCTCGTCCACGTGGTTGATGGCTTGGACGGCCAAGCCGACTGCCGCGCCGGCTTCATCACGCTGACGCTCGCGCCATTGCAACAGTGCTGCGAATCGAAATTGTTGTGACATCTCGTGGGCTACTTGGTATTGCCTGGCGCGGTCGAATGGTGACTTAGCAAAGCCGCGAGCTGGGCATGGGCTTGGGACATTGATGTGAAATCGTCGGATCGCTGAGTGAGAAAATTGCGTAGTGGTTCACGCATCGCGATGGCGCGGTCGACTCGCGGGTCGCTTCCAGGTCGGTACGCACCGATGGAAATGAGATCCGAACTCTTGCGATACTCGCTCAAGTGTCGACGGGCTTCGGAGATCGAAGCGGCCACGGTCGGTGAAACCAAGTGTGATTGCAGACGGCTTAGACTTTCGAGGACATCAATGGGCGGCCAATGAGCCTCCGAGGCTAGCGCCCGGCTGAGAACGATGTGCCCATCCAGAAGACCTCGGAGGGTATCGGCAACGGGTTCATTGTTGTCGTCGCCCTCGACCAGTACCGTGTAGAACGCGGTGATCGATCCAAGACTCGTCCGCCCTGCCCTTTCGACCAATCGCGGCATCGTATTGAAAACACTCGGCGGATAGCCACGCGTCGTTGGTGGTTCGCCCGCGGCGAGTCCGAGTTCTCGCTGGGCCAATGCGAAACGAGTGACCGAGTCGATCAGCAATAGCACGTTGTGGCCTTCATCGCGAAACGATTCTGCGATGGCCGTGGCGGTCCAAGCGGCGGAGACTCGCTGGGCGGCCGGACGATCGCTGGTCGCAACCACGACCACGCTCTTGGCCAATCCTTCCGCTCCCAAACAACGCGTGATGAACTCTTGAACTTCACGCCCCCGTTCACCCACCATTCCGATCACCACGCGATCGGCTTTGGTGCCCCGCGCGATCATCCCGAGCAAGGTGCTTTTGCCGACACCCGAGCCCGCGAAGATCCCCAAACGCTGTCCGATGCCGCACGTCAACATCGTATCGATCGCCCGCACGCCCGTTTCCAGCGGAGTATCGATCGGTGGACGGTCGAGCGAGTCCGGTGGTGATCCGTCGGCATCAACGACGTTCAAATCACTGGGATAAGGTAGCCCATCGATGGGCCGACCGAAGGCATCGATGACGCGACCGCAGAGAGCTGAGCCCACAAAAAGTTTTGCCGACATATCCACGAGCCGGACGGGATCGCCAGCAGCGATGCGTTCCACGCGTTCCATGGGTGCCAGGATCGGATTGACATTGCGAAAGCCGATCACCCTCGCCAAGCACGATTTGCCGCTGGTCGACGGCAATTCACAAATCGCTCCGACCGGTGCCGTCATCCCGCGAAGCTCGATACAATCGCCACTGACCGATGCGACTTGGCCGGTGACCGTCATCATCCATGTCTTATCGATGCGAGCGGCAGCGGTCGCCGCACTCATCAGACTCGGTTTGCGAAGTGTAAATTGGCTCACCCGAGCATCTCCGAAAGTCGCTGAAGTTGCTCGACGAGACCGGCGCGGATTTCGCCGCCGTCTTGGCGGACGACCACCGCGGTCATGTCCAAGGATTCATCCGGCACGACTTGTGTATTGAACGGATATTCCGGTGACGCCACCAAGTCATCCAGTGCTGCACCGAGTTCCGCCAGCATCTCGGGATTCACCGCCACGGTTAATTTGGATGCGGCGCGTGTACTTTGAATCGCGTCTTTGACCCAACAAACAAGAATGGTCTTCTCGGCTTCGAGCTTTCCACGAACAATTCTTTCAGCCGCGAGCAAGGCGATCGACGTCAGCGACTCGGCATACTCGCTCATCCAGGCCTCGTGAGACACATGCAATTTTTCCACGGCCAATCGAATCAGCGCGAGTTGTTCTTGGGCACGCTCTTCAGCAGCTGACTTGATCTTGGCGTCATTGTCTTGGGATGCTTTCTGGAGTCCGAGTTGGTAACCCTCGTCGTGGGCGCGCTTGCAGATAAGTTCCGCTTGCTGCTGGGCGTCCTGGATGATCTTCGCCGCGGTGCTTCGGCTTTCGTCAAGTTGACGTCGCCCGACGTCCGCGAGATCGCTGAGGTTGAAGCCCGCCAACCCCGTCGTCGTGTTGGTTGCACGATCGAGATTGGCGCCGGCCGCCGCCGTCGAGCGAGATTTTAGTATGGAAGCCATGGGGCAGTTATTTAGGCGGCGACGGGGAGTTGTTCAGGAATCATCGGAATCGTTTGCGCCCGAACTTGGTCGGGTAACGATGCAATCGCGACGCGTTCCTTGGCGTCGTCAATTGCGCGAAGTTCGATGGGCCCGATCGTCGCGATTTGGTGGCGAATTTCTCGAGCCGAGTTTTTTGGAAGCGTCGCGAGCACCGCGTCGCTGATGGAAGTAGGCAATCCGCAAAGAGCTAAGATCGCATCGTGAGTCTCCACGGCAGCCAAAGCATCTCGAAGCGTCACGGGTTTGAGTCGCAACAGGTGTTGATGAATGTCATCCGTGGACCAGGGAACGGCTGGCGACGAAGCGGGCCCGGCGGGAGACGCGATTGGGGCGACGGTTTGTGGGGCGATCCTCAACGCCGGTATCGGTTCGGCCTCGGACGCAAACGCCAGATCCGTATGGATCGTTGCCGGAGTCGACTTTGACGCAGCGGTCTCGCGGGAGCCATCCCAAGCGGGCGTCGGTGCAGTTGTTGCCGCGGGCGCGGGCATCGCCGCCAAGATGGCGTCCAGTCGACGTTGGCCAGCCGAGTTTTGGCGAGAGACGGTTTCAGCTACCTTCTTGGCTGTTGGTTCAATTCGTTTCTTGAGATGCGTTGCGATCTCTTGGATCATTTCGCTGGGGATCTCACCGAGTCGTCCGATGCGCCCCAGGGCATCGGTTCGCATCGACGCATCCAAACGTGGCAGAATTCGTGCGGCCTGGGCCGGGGCAATGGACGCCAACACCAAGGCCAGTGTCTGGGGATGTTCGCCGTGCACCGCGTTCACCAAGGCGTCGTCCTCGACATCTCCAAGGAACGACAAATCGTTGTGGGAGGCTGGCGACGAATCGTCGATCGACGATTGACGCGTGGGGAATGTAGTATTCGCTGGTGAGCCCGACAGGTGTGAGTCGGTTGAATTGTCATGATTGCCAAGATCGCGACGGCGGACCGATGTCAAGACGATTTCGTCGTCGCCCGACGTCGGAGTTGATTGCCGTTGGCGAATGGTCCCGGAAAACGCTTGAAGTGCTCGTTGGCGTTCGAGCGGATCGACGTCCGCCAGCGATGTCATGGTGCGGCGGACGCGTTGTTTCGCGCCGGCATCGAGGTCCCCGAGTAGTCGCGCCGCAACGGGTGCTGGCAACGTGCTCAACACAATCGCGATCCGTCGAAGAGCCGCTTCTCGTTCCGCCGACATTCCACTATCCCTCCACAAGACCACTCCGGTGACTCGCTCGTGCTTGTACGGGAAACCGGCGCCGCGTGTGAAGACCGTTTACGCGGCTTCACCGACCCATGCACGAATCACGTTCGCGGCGACTTCGGGGTTCTTTTCGACAAGCTCCACCAACTCGTCCTTGAGCGAGCCACCGGTAATGGTCATGCGATCATTGCCCTCCCCTTCTTTCTCAACCGGTGGCGGGGGAGCGGGCAATTCCAGTCCGAACCCTTCGGAGAATTCCGACGGCGTGGTGGTTGTCGATCGCACGGCCGAGCGAGCCACGAGTAACGCGACGAGAGCGAGACCGATGAGCGCCATGGTTTGCCACGAGTTGGCGATCCAGGTCAGTGCCATGTCGGCCGTTTGCGACTCGACCGCCGGTTGCTCCGGCAAATCCGGGTATTCAAACACTTCGACGAGCGGAAAGCGATCTTCGCCCGCAGCTACATCCGGCAATAAAGACGTCACCGCAGTTTTGATGTTCTTTTCAGTCATCTCACGCATATCGTTCAAATCGACAAGCTGCATCGGCGGCGTCTCAGTGACTTCGACGCCAGGCGTCTTTTGGCGATAAACTTGAGGCCAAATTTTTTGGTAGTAGCTTGACGGCAACCCTACCGCAACGCGAATACGTTTGACTTGGAGCGAAGCGGTTCGAGAGTTTTCGTACTGCTGCCCGACAACGCCGTTGCTCTCGCGTTCTTCCTCTTTCGCTTTGTTCGACTCCGCTTCAGCATCGATACTCTGGGCACGATTTCCGATCGCGTTGGGGACGACTCCTGGAACGCCCTGGTTTACCGGCTTCGTGCTGGTCGTTTCGCTTTTTCGCGACGACTCGTTCGTTGTCGTCCTTTCCGCGTCGTACTTCAGCGTCGTTTTCTCGACTTCCAAGGTTGGGTCGATATCCGCGTACGCTGCGATGCGAATGGGACCGTATCCGATCAACATGCTTTTGACTTTTTGCTCGACCATCGCTTCCGCTTCGCGACGCTTTCGCAGCATCGGATCGGCATCCTCGGCGTCAAGCATCGCAGTGCTCGCATTGACGTCAATCACCTTGACATCATCAACCGACATGCCAGCGTACGAGCCACCAATCAGCTCCTTGATTTGCTGGATACGGACTCGCGACAAGGGGTCAAGACCTTCGGGTGTGACGACGACGCTCGCCGATTGCGGTCGAGTCGAACTCAAACCACGGCGTTCGCCTCGGTCATATTCGACGCTGGCCCAACGCACGTCATGAAACGATGCGATCTTGGCGCCGAGGTCCTGTTCCTTGGCATGCATCTCACGAGCCATTCGTTGCTCATTCGATTCCAGCGGATTGCCACTGCTGATCGCTTGCTGCATGTTGCTTCGCAGGGTCATCGGCAGATTCGTCGACTCTTCGAGCGCGGCATAGTACTCGTTACGTGTCTCCATCGGAATCTTCAGACGATGGCCTTCGCGAGTCCAGCCGTTGAGCCCCGCGCGTGCGAAGGCCATTTCAATCATGTCGAGTTCGCTCTCACTGAGCGACTTTCCGCCGAACAGTACTTCGCTGTTCTGGACCGACCCGCCTTGCACCAAGAATGCCAATCCGATGCCAATCGATGCGATCAACAGGCCCGCGATCACGCGCGACTGCATCGGCATCGCCAAGAATGTCTCGCGTATTTGGTCCGTGGTTTGGCTAACGAGCGACATGAAAAACGTTTAAAGAGGGTGTCGGAATGTGAGGCGAGGGCGAGAGCCGCGGGGTTCCCGATGGTTCGGATTGGTACTAAATCTGGATCTGTTGAATCTCGCGGTAAGCTTCCATTAATTTGTTGCGCATTTGCAACAGCATTCGAAACGCTAGATCCGCTTTCTGCACGGCGGTGAGCACTTCCGCTTCATTGACTTCACCGCCGGTGAGTAGCGATTGCATCATCGAGTCGGCACCGGATTGCATTTCGTTGACGTTCTTGACTTGTTCGACAAGGAGATTGCCGAACACGCTTCCCTTGGATCGCGAGGCGGATTGCGATTCCATCGGCGACAAGGGGCGCGATGGTGGTTGCAACGACAGGGGTCGCGTGATCGGTTGGCCAGTGATTCTCATGCGAGGATGGAAAGCGTTTCTCGGCCCAGGCCTTTGGTGATCTCCATCACGCCAATGTTCGCCTCGTAGGCACGAGTCGATTCCATCGCGTCGACCATTTGGGTCGTCAAATCAATGTTCGGATAGGCGACATAACCTGCCCATTTGCCCTCTTCGATGGCCAGGGGATGATTGGGTTGGTAACGGTACAGTGGTTCGGCTTCTTCTGTCTTGATCTCGGCGACTTTGACACCTGACGCACCGCTGGTGGTCAACGTATCGTCGGTTTGAAATATGACTTGCCGGGCCTTGTAGGGGTTCGCGTTTCCGTTCTCGTCTTTGATCGAAGAGATGTTCGCGATGTTGCCGGATATCGCGTTAAGTCGTGACCGCTGGGCCACGAGCGCCGAAGTGCTGATGTCGATCGAGCGGATCATGTGTCATCCTCTTGCGGAGTGTGATTATGCACGTTCGGTAATCGCGGCACGCAACAGCGAGAACTGGCTTCGCATCGTCGTGATCGCGAGGTTATGCAAATGTTGGTTCTTGCTAATCTCAGTGACTTGGTTTTCGAGTGAAACGTCGCTTCCATCGTGATAGACCACTTGTTCCATGGCTCCTCGCGGGCCATGCATCCGGTCATCGCGTGTTCCCATGGCGGCGCTTTGCGAGAGACTGTTTGGCGAAGGCGACGCCAAGGTTTCGGCGAGCCGGTTTTGGAAGTCCCCCACATCGAGATCGCGTGCTCGGTAGCCGGGCGTGTCCAGGTTAGCCACATTTCCGGCAAGCAACTCGTGACGACGTTGGGCAAACGAGAGCGTTTGCTCCAGAGCCGTCATCGTCTTGTTTTGTATGACACCGAACATTGTGATCCCTGCACTTACCGGTCGATTGATCCCCTCAGATTCTTAATGCATGAGCAAACGCGATCATGCAGCCTTGCGAATCGATTGATCTTTGCGAGGAAACAAGATTGTCACTGCCACACCGCCTTGAGGACAGTTTTGCCAACTGAGTCTCGCTCCGATCGATGCAGCACAGAGAGGAATCCGCTGCGATCGTTGGTCGGAGTCAACGCCGCTGTCGGCCATCTCCAGTTCGATGCCATCGGAAGTGTCACAAGCGGTGACCGTTAAATCTCCGCCCTTTGGCATTTCTTCGAGTGCTTGACGAGTCAGCGCCCGAATTAACTCGACGGTCGCAAGCGGTTCGGTGGAGATATCCAAATTCGGATCGATTTCGAGATCCAAACACACGGCTGCCGGATGCCGCATCAGCATCGGCGCGACGACGGATTCTACGAGAACCGCTAAAGATCTACAGGCGGTTGGGTCGATCCAAGGAATAGCCATTTTCAGGTTCCGATTTTTCGCGGTGGTCTACCAAGTGCCGCCGACATGCGCAGACGACTCGTCGCCTCATAGCTGGTTTTCAACTCGCGTTGCAATACCAGTCTAGCCGTCGCTCGATAAATCGAGACTGGAGCCGGTGATCGCTGCCGCTCCGCTCTTGGCATAGCTGTTGACAGCTCGCGCCGAGTTGCCGAGACCGAGAAGCTGTTCTCCGATCTCGGATCTCTGCTGCTGCAACATTGCTTCGCACTCCGCCTCCAATCGTAGAACGTCGGCGAGTTTGGCCTCGCTTTCTCGGTGACGCCGCCGACATTGATCGTGCTGGGCATCATTCGCCCAATTCGGGGCGGCGGCAAACTCTTGCAGCAACGATCGAGTTTGTTGGGTAAGCTCGTGCAATCGCTCCAGTGGTTCCTGTTTTTGCGATAGCAATTGCATCAGCGACGACATGTGGCCGACCCGAATGGCGTCTTGTTGTCTCAGTGCTATTTCGTACAAAAGATCAACGAGGTCGCGTCGTTCATCAATCATCCGGCTCAAATCGAACGGGCTCATGTTGGGGAGTACCTCAAGTGTTATTTCCGGCGTTGTCGAAGCGATTCGTCATCCAACCGAGTAACCGTTTCCATCCGGCCCGATCGAATCGAGTGGTTTCGGCAAGAATCGTATCCATCTCGGGAGGAATGCGATCGAGTACGATGGCGGCTTGACGAATCAACCCCTCCGACTCACTTTTGCGGCCGAGTTCTTTGACGCATCGTGCTTGACCCATCATCGCTTCGAGCGCCACCGGTTCGTTGGTGAAGCGGACGGTGATCGCCCGGTACGCCGCAATGGCTTCGTCGAGTCGCTTGAGTGATCGCAGCGTGTCGGCTTCGAACATCAACGAATTGCGAAGGAGGGCGTCGGAGTTTTCTGGCAAACGTTGCTCCTCGGCTTGCTTCAGCAAGAATTCATTGATGTCGGCGAATCCCTGTCGCGCACGCTCGAGTTCGCTATCCGATTGTGCTCTGAGCCCGCGTCGAGCCGCATCGAGGATATCGGGTGACTCCGCTTCGATCCTTGGCCACACGGACGCCATGGCGTAGGCACGATTTCGCAAGTAGGCCGCCATCTGCGCTCGCTCACTCGGCCAATACCTTTGCACCGCCTCATCAAGATGTCGAATCGCCAATTTGATTTGCGTTTGGTTCTCACGTCGCAGTTGGGCGATCTGGTCTGCTGGTGCGGAGTCGATCGCGAGTTCACTGGTCTGGGCCACACGAAATGCGATTTCTCCCAGCGTGAATAGCGAATCACGCCAAGCAGGGCTCTGGGGCGTCAATTCGCCATCTTGAAGGTTGTCGATCAGTAATTGCGTCGCCGGTGGTAATTTTCCCAGTTCAGCGAGAGCGAGCGCCGCTAACAACCTCGCGTCGTACCGCAACGGGTCTCGCGGGAATTCGACGATGCACTCTTCAAGCGTCTCGATCGCTCGGGATGCATCGCCATCGGCCAACAATGCCCGGCCGTGTGCGACCATGCCGCGAGACTGGCGAGTCCGCTCCTCATACCGCAAATACGGCTGCAACAGCTCCGCACTTCGGGTGAATTGGCGACCATTTTGGTACGCATCTATCGCAGACCAAAGTGTTGATAGGTAGCGTGGCGTGTCGAAGTCGAGTTCCGCTGCAGCCGCATAGGCATCGCCCGCCGATCGAAAGTGGTTGCGAGCAATGACCGCTTCGTTCCGAGCTAGATCTCCCGCGGCGTTGGTGCCTTGACGAATCGTCGCTTCGGCCCATTCGCGATAGCTGGTCGCTTCCTGGAGCAGAGCTTCGGTGGGTTCGATCAGCGGTGGCAAACTGCGAGAAATATCGATGGCGTACCGGAATTCGTCCAACCGCCGAAGTTGTTCGATGGCGATGCCGACGCGTTGCTGAAAATCGGCAAATGCCAACAACCTCGAGTCGAATCCACGGGGATCGCCAAGTTCCCTCACGACATATCGAACCGTTTGAAGCATCTCAAGGCCACGGCCCTCCTGTGCCAACAACTCGATTTCTTCGAGTCCACCCACGATTGCTTCGGACCCAAAGGGACGCTGCTGGCGCACGGTGGTCAATTCGGTGAGCGCCATGTCCGCATTGCCGCAGCACAGGCTTGCGCGTGCATTCCAAAGTCGAGCCTGAGAGGCGATTTTGGGTGACGCTTCACGTTGGATATCGATCAAGTTGGCGATGGCGTTCTGGAGTTGCAACTGTACTTTCGGACGCAGCTCCTCGTCATCACCACCGCGCGGCCCGTATTGGGAGATGGCCTTGCGCACTTCCACGATGGCACCCAACAACCTCATTTCGTCACGCCGATCGACTCGCGCGCCGCGCAATTGTGTTGGATCCGCCTCCAGTTCCGTCAAACGACGAGTCGTCACGACCTGGGCATCATCGTAACGTTCCAGATCAAGAAGCGCCTCGATCTGAATCCGCTCTGTCTCATGGACCTGCGCCGGGTCCAACGACGAATCCTGCAAGAAAGATTCGACGGTCTCCAGCGACTGAGCCGGCGAACTCTTGGTGCTTTTGAGTTCCGCGATGGCAAGCATGGGGGTCAGTGCACGCGCGAGAGTCGGGTCGCGGTCAATCGCTTGGCGAAGCGCCACCGATGCTTCGTCGTATCGCCCGAGTTCGTAAAGCGATTCGCCCAGCAACCGTTGTCCTTCGCCATCGCGGCCGGGTGGATATCCCGCTTCCGCGGATTCCATCAACAGCGGGATCGCATCATGCAATAGACCGCGTGTTTCACGCACGTCCTGGCTATCCCTGGCCTGTTGGACTTTGGCAGCGCTCAGCAAAAACAGCCGTAACTGGTTCCAAGGTTGGTCCGACTCGGCCTCCGGATTCAACTCGGCTTTGGCCGCGATGTCACCTGCCAACACCGGTCGCCCGTTCACATATTCTCGAGACGCAATGCGGAGTGATTCATAGGCGTCCGGCGGACCGCTTCGCCACCAAATCGATGTGAGAACTCCGAATCCAACCACCGCACTGGCGACACCGATCATCATCGCCAGCTTGACGGCCGAGCCATTGATCCCGACCGTCGCGTTCGATTCGCCCGTTTGCTTTGTTGTCTTCGCCACCTCGTTGGATCCTTCCTTCCCAGCGCAAGCGGACCCACCGCGTGATCGCGAGCAGGCCGTCATCCACGGCTGATAGCAAATCAACCGATGTCAACGCAAGTTGAAAAAAATCCTGGTGGCCCTGCCGCCTAGCTTTTTAGGTCCCATCGTCTGGGGTGCCGAACCAGTCATGCATCTCTTTTTCGAACGGCGCGACAATGTCCCGTGATTCCCTGCGGTGTCCAAGATCGCCTGTTTCGGTGATCCAAACGCTTAGCGCGGCACGCATTTGCGCCAGCACACTCCGGTGTTGGGTGTCATCGGACTTCGCAAGATTGTTGATTTCAAAGGGATCGCTTTGCGTATCGAACAACATTTCTTCCGGCATCGGTTGCATCAATTCGAGTGGCGGCCCGATCAATTTTCCCTCGGCGAAGAGCTCACGCATGAGCGGCTGGACGAGAAAGCACTTTTCTTTGTATCGATTGAGTGTCAGAAAACTTGCGCCTGGAGTGAATGTGCGAATGTAGTGATATCGAGCGTCGCGCACACTCCGCTGGACGATCTCGGTCTCGTCGATTCGATCACGGGCGCTGAAAGCGTATCGGCGAGGCGGAATAGCATCGTCGCCCAGGAACGAGCGACTTTGCATCAACGGCGGAATCTTGATACCGACGATGGCCAATGTCGTGGCGGTGATATCGAGCAAACTGATCACATCGTCGATCACTTTTCCCGCTTTGACCTGGCTGGGAGCCGGAATGTTTTTGGGCCAGCGAATGATCAACGGAACGTGCAGTCCCGAATCAAAGCACCAGTGGATTCCTCGAGCTTCCAACCGACCGTTGTCCGCAAAGAACATGACCACGGTGTCGTCCGCAACGCCATCGGCAACGAGCTGGTCCAATATCCATCCGATGCGAATGTCCATGCCGGATGCCGAGTTCAGATAGCGAGCCCATTCTTCGCGAACGATCGGATGATCGGGATAGTAGGGCGGCGGTGTTACATTCTCAGGAGTCGCGATGAGCGGATGTGATTCTTCGCCGACCCATTTAACTCGAGGCTTTTCAGCCGATTTGCGATCATAAATGTCGTATTCTGCCTCGGGCATATTGAACTGGGCAAAGAACGGCTTCGTGAGATCGATTTCCGACCACTGCCTCTTTTGGTACAGATTCCCCTCATTGACGAAATTGAGATCAAGCTTGCCGGTGCCGACGAGTTTTTCTCCAATGTGGGTCACGTTCGCGGTTTGATATCCCGCGTCTTGCAAGCGATGCGTTAGCGGCCTCACGCCCGCCGGCAACCGATAGTCGTCGCTTCGGTGTGAACGCATCGGATGCATGTCCGTGGTCGTCGCGTACATTCCGGTCATCAACGCCGAACGACTCGGGGCACACACGGGCGATGTCGAGAAAACGCGAGTGTATCTCACACCCGATGCAGCCAACGAATCCACATGGGGTGTCGATACATTTTTTGCTCCGTAGCATCCGAAGTCGAGATCAAAGTTTTCGGCGACGATCCAAACGATGTTCGGACGTTTCATATTCGCTTGCGGCTTATCCGCCGCGTCGATCGATGTGAGTGCGAAAAATGACAAACAAGCAATGGCAATACGCATACGACCCACTTGGGTAGAGAAGAAAGTTCGAGTGGCATACCCAGTATACTACGGTCAACCGAGCGTCGGGTTTTAAGGGCATCGCAAGGCGAACGATTCTTCGCGATCACCCGCACATTTGGTTGTGATTGGCGAGCGTGCCGCACTAGAATGCTTGGACTTCGGATCAACGTCCCCGTCCCAAACTGAATACGCGATGAAATACGTTCTCATTGTCATCTCACTACTCGCAGTCGCCCAAGTGTCGGTCGCGGCAAAGCCGAACATCGTCTTAATCATGGTGGATGATTTTGGATACGAGTGCGTTTCCGCCAACGGTGGCGAGTCCTATCAAACACCGAACATCGATCGACTCGCGGCCTCCGGAATGCGGTTCGAAAACTGTCACGTGCAGCCGCTCTGCACTCCCACTCGCGTCCAACTCATGACGGGACGATACAACGTCCGCAACTACATCCACTTTGGCAAATTGCCTCGCACGGAAACCACGTTCGGCAACTTGCTCAAGGATGCTGGCTACGCCACCGGGGTCTGCGGTAAGTGGCAGCTGGGCAATGAGACCGATTCTCCACAACATTTCGGGTTCGACGAATCGTGTCTCTGGCAACAAACGCGTCGGCCTCCTCGTTACGCAAATCCTGGGTTGGAATACAACGGCGTTCCGAGAGACTTTCACGACGGAGAATACGGTCCCCAGCTTGTCAATGACTTTGCGATCGATTTCATGGATCGACACCAGGATGAACCGTTCTTTCTGTATTACCCGATGATTTTGACGCATTCTCCCTTTCAGCCAACGCCCGATAGTCCCAATTGGGATTCGTCGGTTAGCAGCGAGTCGGTCCAGTTAGACGTCAAGCATTTTGCGGACATGACGGCGTTCATGGACAAGATGGTTGGAAACATCATCGCCAAATTGGAAGAGCTCGGTATCCGTGACAAGACGCTGGTCATTTTCTTGGGCGACAATGGAACTCTGGGAACGATTACCACACGATTCAAAGGAGGTCCTTACAAAGGCGGAAAGGGCTCGACCAATGCGCGCGGGACTCATGTACCCTTGATTGCGAATTGGCCCGCCGTGATGGAATTCGCAAGCGTCAACCAGGACTTGATCAGTAGTACAGATTTTTTGCCAACGATTTGCGATGCGGCGCAAGTCGATGTTTCCCCGAGTGTCGACGGCGTTAGTTTCTTGCCCCAGCTCCGAGGTGAACCAGGCAGTCCGCGAGAATGGCTCTACGCTTGGTACTCCCCCCGCCAACAACAAGATCTGACGGTACGTGAATTCGCCTTTGATCATCGCTTCAAACTTTACCGCACCGGACAGTTTTTCGATTTGGTCAACGACCGTTTCGAAACCAAGGATCTTAACCAAGGCCGGCTGCGCGATGACGCATCCGCTGCCCGAGAAAAGCTGAAGGCTGTGCTCGAGCAGTTCGACGACGCTCGCCCCGCCGAACTCGACCAACAATTTATCGACTCAGGTGTCGGCAAACCGGTCGGCAAAAAGAAGCCGCGAAAACGAAATGGAAAGCTGCAATGAAGATAACGCACGTTTGGCTCTTGGGCTGCTTGATGACCTCGTCGCTGGTTGCCGCGGCGGATGAGCGGCCCAACATTGTGCTGCTCATGGGTGATGACCATGGTTGGGACGAGACTGGATACAACGGTCACCCGTATTTGCGCACGCCGGTTTTGGACCAGATGGCAGAAACCGGTTTGCGCCTGGATCGATTTTATGCGGCGCATCCCTCCTGTTCTCCAACGCGAGGTAGCGTGATGACAGGACGCCACCCCAATCGCTATGGCACATTCGCGCCCGGCTATTCGATCCGCCCACAAGAAATCACGATCGCCAAGCTACTCGGCGATGCTGGCTACCATACCGGGCACTTCGGAAAGTGGCATCTAGGGCCCGTCAAGTCGAGTTCTCCCACGAGCCCTGGGGCCATGGGGTTCCAGCACTGGCTGTCTCACGACAATTTCTTTGAGCTCAACCCCTGGCTCTCTCGCAATGGAGCTTCGCCGGTGCAATTTCAAGGTGAGAGCTCACAAATCGTGATCGATCAAGCGATCCAGTATGTGAATAACGTCAAGCAAAATGGTCGGCCATTTTTTGTGGTGATTTGGTTCGGCTCGCCTCATGAGCCCTACAGCGGGTTACCATCGGATCTCACCCTTTATGACAATCTGCCAGCGAGTCTCGCCGAAAAACGAGTCACGCTCACCAGCAATGAAACCGGGCTTCCGATCAAGCGGCCCCTCAATGAAGTCCTTCGTGAACGTTACGCGGAGATCACTGCCATGGATCGCAGCATCGGGTCGCTGAGGCAATGGCTGGTCGACAACGAGCTCCGCGAGAACACGTTGGTTTGGTACTGTGGCGATAACGGGACATCCAGCGATGGCATCGTGACATCGCCTTTTCGCGGAGTAAAAGGAAATCATTACGAGGGCGGAGTACGAGTGCCCGGTTTGATCGAATGGCCAGCGAGAATCTCCAAGCCGAGTTCGTCTCAAGTCAATTCGGTGACGAGCGACATCTTGCCAACGCTATGTGATCTTGTCGAAGTCACGTTGCCAGACCGTCCTTTGGATGGCATTAGTTTGAAACCACTCATCGACGGAAAGATCAGCCAGCGTGACGATCCCATTTGTTTCTGGAGCTTCGATTCGAAATCCGACGAGCAACAAGATCCCTACTTGGATCCTGAGCTACAGGCGGGGACCACGCCGCTCGTCAAGAAAATGAAGGGGCGCAGCACTCGCGATTTTACGAACTCGCATCACCGAGAGATACGTCCGACGGATTTCGGCGGTACCCGTGCGATTCTCGACAATCGATTCAAGCTCATCGTCAGCGGCCTGGGCAATGACGTCCGGCATGAGCTATATGACATTCGGGCGGATGCCGCGGAAACAGCCAATCTCGTGGATCGCGAGCCTGAAGTCGTCATGGCGCTTGTTGAAAAGCTCCAACAGTGGCAAGAGTCGGTGTTGCAAAGCCTGGCCGGTGCCGACGACGTTGATGTCAACTAAGTTGCGGACATCGTCACTCATTGCATTCAGTTTTCATTACTCATATTCGATTGAAAATCACCATGAAGAATCGTCGCCATTTTATGAAGGCTTCGACGATATTGGCTGCACCGCTAGTCGTCAGTCCACGGGTTTTCTCCGCCGATTCACCCAACCAGCGAATCAATGTCGGATTCATTGGAACGGGCAATCAGGGGATGGGGATGCTCAAGCGATTCCTTGCGGCCGACATGGGCAACGTACTCGCGGTTTGTGACGTCAATGAAGGAAGTTACGGCTACAAAGAACCGGACCACTTTTATGGCGCCAAACCAGCGAAAATGCTGGTGGAGGCGTCCAATGCAAAACGAACAAAGAGCGGTACCCCAGTCGACTGTGACGCGTACGCTGATTTCCGCCGACTCCTCGATCGAGATGACATCGATGCCGTTGTAATCGTCGTGCCCGATCACTGGCATCGAATCATCGCGGTCATGGCGCTCGAAGCCGGCAAGGACGTTTACTGCGAAAAACCGCTCACCTTTTCCGTGGCCGATGGTCGACTGATGATCGACGCCGTGCGAAAGAATCATCGAATCCTGCAGACGGGCAGTCACGAACGTAGCAATCCGGTTAGTCAGTTCATTTGCGAAGCCGCCAAGGCGGGGAAAATCGGCAAGCTGACAAAAATCATTACCAAGGTTGGCTATAACAATAAAGTGGGCCCGGGACCCGGCTGGGTAGCGATGCCGGTCCCTAAGAACTTGGACTATCAGTCATGGCTCGGTCCGGCACCCCGACAGCCATACCATGATGATCGATGTTTGTATCGGTTTCGTTTTAATTACGATTATTCGGGTGGCCAAATCACTAACTTTGGCGCTCACTGCAATGACATGGCGCACTGGGGAATGGGCTTGGACACGGGCGGCCCGATCGAAGTCGAGTGTTTGGATGCCAAGTTTCTTCCCGAGGGCAGTTTGTTCAATACTGCCACCGAAACACGGTTCCGATGCAAGTATGACAATGGTGTCGAATTGCTTTGCGAAAGCGGCGAAGAGCAAGTGCAAACGCGTTTTGAGGGGACCGATGGTTGGTTGCAAACCGGTTACCGCGGCACCACGGCGTCGGACCCGAGTTTGCTCGAAGGCTTGCCGGAAAAGCCCACCGGCGTCAACGATCCGCATTCATCCCATCTGGCAAACTTCGTCGAATGTGTCAAGTCACGTAGCGAGCCTCGGGCACCGGTCGAAGTCGGCCACGCATCCGCGGTCTTGTGTCACATCGCCAATGCGATGATCCGTTTATTCCCCGAAACCGGCCCCGGCCGGATCGCCAAGTGGGACGCGAAGAAGGAATCATTCCTCGGCGACGAACTCGCCAACCGAATGCTCGTTCGAGAGCAACCAGACCCGTTCGCTTGAATGACACGTTCGCATCGAATGTTGCGAGCGTGCAAAACGACCGACGTTTATATTGACGAATTCCTACGTCCATCGCGACGACAATCCCCTTGAGAGCATAGGTTTGGATCGATGACGAAAGTAACCCCCACCACTCGACGGCGCTTTCTTTCCAATACGATGGCGGTTGGCGCGGCAAGTATCGCGGCGCCGTATTTCGTTTCCTCCAAAGCCTTGGGAGCTGGAGACTCCGTCGCTGCCTCCGAGCGGATCACCCTGGGCGTCATCGGGATCGGGCCGCGTTGTACCTATGACATGACGGCTATCCTCAAGTTGGCTGATGTCCAATGCGTCGCCATCGCTGACGTCCAGCAATCTCGACGTGACGCAGGCAAAGCACTCGTCGACGGCCACTATGGCAACAACGACTGCAAGCTTTATCACGACTTTCGCCAGATGATCGCTCGCGACGACATCGACGCCGTGATCGTTGCCACCGGTGATCGTTGGCACGCCGCCGCGTCGATCTTGGCCGCCGAAGCGGGCAAGGATGTTTATAGTGAAAAGCCATGCGGGATCACTATTGCTGACTGCCAAAATATTGCCGAAACCTTCAAGCGGACTGGGCGAATCTTTCAAGCGGGTACGCAGCGACGCAGTGTGCCGAATTTTGTTCAAGCGGTTCAGTTGGCGCAATCTGGAAAGCTCGGAACACTCAAAGAGCTGCAAGCCACTGTCTATCTACCGACACTCGACAACACTTGGTTGCCGGCACAGCCCACGCCAGCAGCCGACGTGTGTGATTGGAATTTGTGGTTAGGCCCCGCGCCGTGGCGGCCTTACAACCAGAGCTATGTTCAAGGGAAATGGCGAGGCCAGTATGACTTCGATAGCGGAGCTCGTCTGTTGGACTGGGGAGCTCATACCCTCGATCTTTGCCAGTGGGCCAATGGCTCGGACGACACGATGCCGATCGAGTATGACCCATCTTCAACGGCGATCGCCTGTACCTATGCCAACGGCGTAAAATTGGTGTTGGACTTCTTGGAAGACCCCTTTGGAGATCGTGGCCCACGTTGGTTAACACGATTGGGAACTTGTCCCGTGCGATTCATCGGCGACGAGGGTTCCGTCGAGACTGGGGACGAGGGCGAGATCGTCGCTTCGTTGCCAACGTTGCAAAAGGAACTGTCGCAAGTCGAGAGAGTTCGTGGGCTCGATGTTTCCGCTCACGCGAGAAACTTTATTGATTGCATCAAGAGTCGCGAACAAACCGTTTGCAATCCGACGGTAATGCGCCGATCACACATTGCTTGTCACGCGGCCGCACTCGCATGGATCCTGCAACGTAAACTCACCATCGACCCAGCGACCGAAGCATTCGTCAATGATGATGAAGCCAATCGATTGCGACGACGCGAGAAACGTGACTGGGCGTAGCTTGTGCGAGCTCAAGCATGATCCTTGCCGGCAAACACTTGTCCCCTCTCCCACATATTCGGTGAGCGGGTTAGTGTGGGGATCCTAGCAACTCAGTCGCATCATCCAATTCAAGACCCCTCACCTGACGCTATCAAGATTGATCTGATGAGCAATACCCTTCGCCTTGTCGTGATTGCGACAGCATTATTTTCATTTCAGATAACCGTGCTATTGGCTCAACAGGATGCACCGCCGGCTTCGTCCATGAATAAACGACCGTTGACCGTCGATGATCTTTTTGCCTTCGGACGTGTGGGGGCGCCCAGCATTAGCGCCGATGGCAAATGGACGGTTTACGCGGTTTCTGAAATCACCGACTCCCACAACAACAAATCGATATCGCGACTGTGGATCGTTCCCACTGACGGATCGGCGCCCGCAAAGATGCTGACCAATCCCACGGCAAAAGATAATAGCCCCAAATGGTCTCCCGACGGCAAATGGATTCTGTTTGAGTCCACTCGCTCGGGCAGCAGCCAACTTTGGGTCATTAGCTCAACTGGCGGGGAGGCGACTCAGTTGACATCGATGAGCACCGATGCCTCCACCGCCCAGTGGTCGCCCGATGGAAAAAGAATCGCTTTCGTTTCAGCCGTTTTTCCAGAGTTCTCGCAGTTGCCACCGGAGGAAAGTGATGCTGCGAATCAGAAGAAGCTGAAGAAAATAGCCGAGTCGCCCGTGAAAGCCCGCGTCTTCAAACGGCTGTTCTACCGACACTGGGACAGCTACGTCGAAGACAAACGCCAGCATCTTTTCGTGATCGATCTTTCGCAGGAAGACTCGGGCAAACTTACCGCCAGTGTGCCTCGAGATGTAACACCTGGTGATCGTGACGCTTATCCGACATCCATGACGTTTTCGGCGTCGCAAGATTTCTGCTTCACGCCGGACAGCACCCATTTGATATTTACTGCGGTGCCGGCAACCGATGAGGCTTGGAGCACGAATCATGACCTTTGCCGAGTCCCGATGACGGGCGCCACTTCGGATTGGGAAACGATCACCAAGGACAACCCTGCGGCCGACGGTTTGCCGATGTTTTCACCCAATGGCACCCAATTGGCATTCCGAAGTCAACGTGAGGCCGGGTACGAAGCGGACAAGTGGGAGATCATGGTCGCCGATTGTGAGCGAGATGGGATGCTCACGGGGACTCCCAAGTCACTGACCCAAGATATCGATCTGTCATTCGACGAAATCGTTTGGCGAGACAACGATCGACTCTTTGCGCTAGCTGAGTCGGGCGGATCCAAGCCGTTGTTCGCCCTTTCGATCAGTCAACCGAACAAAATCGAGCGAGCGCAGTCCGCAGGTACCACTTCGGGCCTCAGCATCTCACGTGATGGCGAGTCGATGGTTTGCAATCACAGTCGGTTAACGTATCCCGCGGAAGTTTTCAAAATCGTGTTGAGTGAACCGTTCGGGCGGAGCGAATCGCCTGGCAAGAACCTCTCAAAAGCGAACGATAAGCTGCTTGCCGAACTTGACCTCGCGGTACCGAGCAGCGTTATCGTCGAAGGTGCTGATGGCGACCCCATGCAAATGTGGACTCTGACGCCGCCGAATTTTGATTCGGGTAAAAAGTGGCCACTAGGATATCTCGTCCACGGTGGGCCACAGGGTGCTTGGAATGACGGTTGGAGTTTTCGCTGGAACCCACAGATTTGGGCCGCTCAAGGTTATGTGATCGCGCTGCCGAATCCACGTGGTAGCACCGGTTTTGGGGAAGAATACACAAACCAAATCAGTGGCGACTGGGGCGGTCGCTGTTACGTCGACTTGATGGCGGGCTTGGCGCTGATGGAAAAGAAAAGTTATATCGATCCCGATCGTATGTTTGCCGCTGGCGCATCGTTCGGCGGCTACATGATGAATTGGTTCCAAGGGAATACCACCAAGTTGCAAACACTGGTAACTCACTGTGGCGTTTATAACTTCGATAGCATGTACACGACGACCGAAGAACTATGGTTCGACGAATACGAACACGGCGGTCCACCATGGGGAAAGAACCGCGATTCTTATGAGAAGCATTCGCCCCATCGATTGGCGGCGAACTTCAAAACGCCGATGCTAATCATTCACAATGACTTGGATTTCCGCGTTCCCGTGAGCGAAGGCCAGCAGCTCTTCACGGCGCTCCAGCGGCAAGGTGTCCCCAGCAAGTTCATTAACTTTCCCGATGAAGGCCATTGGGTTCAAAAGCCGGCCAACAGCCGCTTTTGGCACGACGAAATCTTCGCCTGGATCCGAGAATACTGTCCGCCCGGTCCCAAATAGAGAAATGAGTTTTTCCGTGTTTGATCGACTAATCCAGGTGTGCTGCTTGCTCTTGTTGGGCGTGGCGGCTTGGCCGAGTCTCGCTTGCGGCCAAACCGCGGACGAGCAACTCGAGTCATTGTTCAAGTCACATTTGGAGGAGACGTTCCGCTTGCGTCCACTCGATGCGACGATTTTAGGTGATCACCGTTTCGATCACCTGCTCGATGACATTTCGTCGACAGCTCGTGTCGGTTGGCTAAATCAGTCTAAGAAAAGCTTGCAAAGGCTCACGACAGAAATTTCGGAATCCGAGCTCTCGGAAAATGGCAAGGTCGACTATGAAATGTTTCGTGACGAATTGGTTCGCAACGTTTGGCTTGCCGAAAATACAAACCCCTTCGCGGAAGACCCGAGGACGTATGGCAGCTATATCAATGACAGCGTTTACTCGCTGCTGACCCAATCGACGTTGCCGCAGGAGAAGAATGTCGAGAATGCGATCGCGAGGATGAAGCAAATCCCGCGAATCATTGAGACTGCAAAAACGACAATCCGAAATCCTCCGCGACCGATCCTGGACACCGCGATTTTGCAGAATCGGGGTGCCATTGCATTCTACGAGAAAGGACTTTTCGACTTGGTGGGCGACACGGCCCAGCTCGACACGCTCAAGCAATCGGCGGCCGAGGCTGCCAGTGCACTCAAGGAGTACCAGACGTTTCTTGAGATGGAAATGCTGCCCCAAGCCAAGGGTGATTGGCGTTTGGGCAAAGATAAGTTTTCTCGCAAGCTCCAGCTCGTGTTGGACGTGGGCCTCGATGCGGACCAAGTCCTTGCTCAAGCCAATGAAGAGTTCACTCGCGTGCAACGAGATATGTATGTCGTGTCACGGCAACTATGGAGTCGTTACTTCCCCGACCAACCGCTTCCACCCGACGATACCGCGGGCCGTCGGGACACCATCGGACGTGTGATCGCGGCCGTTAGCAAAGAGCATGGTCAACCGGAGGCATTGATCTTGGATGCACGAGAGACCGTGACCAAGATCAAGTCATTCATTCGCCAGCGCGACATCCTACGATTGCCCGATCCCGATCGATGTCAGGTGATTGAGATGCCTGAGTTTCGGCGCGGCAACTCAATTGCCTATCTCGAATCCGCCCTGCCGTTGGATCCGAATGGATCTAGTTTTTATGCGGTCAGCCCACCCCCATCGATCTGGGGTGAGTCTCAGGTTCGAAGCTTTCTCGAAGAATACAACCGGCACATGTTGCAGGTGCTAACGATCCACGAAGCCTATCCCGGTCATTACGTCCAACTCGAGTATTCCAATCGCGCTGCGTCGCTCATCCGGCGCGTGTTGCAGTCCGGTGTATTCATCGAAGGATGGGCTGTGTACACCGAACAAATGATGCTTGACCAAGGCTATGGCGATGGTGACCTCGCTCTGCGACTAAATCAATTGAAGTTCTACTTGCGAGCCGTCGCGAACACGATCCTTGACCACAAGATGCACTGTACCGACATCAGTGATGAACAGGCGATTCGATTTCTTGTTGACGACGCTTATCAATCTGAAGGCGAAGCCAAGCTCAAAATCATCCGCGCTAAGCAAAGCTCGGTTCAGTTGAGCACATACTTCACCGGTCGCATGGCCCACTATCGTTTGCGACAAGAGATCCAGCGAGAACTAGGCGACGAGTTTGAACTTGGCCGCTATCACGAAGCCGTCCTCGACCACGGTTCGGTCCCCGTGAAATTCTTGCCAAAGCTGGTGCGAGAGCGACTGGCAAAGCCTAGATGATCCGCAATCATATCGGCAAGCGCGTCGGGCGTGCCGCGGGCTAGGTCAGCCGCGATCATGCCAGCGATACTCGGGGCAGCTCGAGGATAAGCAGTTGTCCGCGGAAACGACGCCGCTCGCGGACGGAAACCCTTGACGCTACAAGGGGATGGTTCATTCGCATCATCGACTGACGCGAAATGTTGCGTCTCCCTCTTGCGGGGAGTGAAAGAAAGGCTAGAAAGATTGGTGCACTCATATTGGGTGGTGCTATCTAGTCTCTTGGAAACATGGTGCTGTATGAAGAAAGGCGTTGCTTTTCGATGCTGGTTGGTTTGCATTTCGTGTTGTTTGTTGGGCAATTTCACTGCTGCTGCAAAGGACGGCAAGAGCGGTAACGGGCGTGGAGGACATCACTCGCCCCCGTACCGAGAAAGTATTCTTCTGCTCTGGAATGACCTGGCATTGGAAGCGATTCGCGAAACGCACCCTGGTCCCCCGGTTGTCGCGAGAATGCTTGCCATTTTGCACACCGCGACGTATGACGCGTGGGCCGCCTATGACGCAGACGCACTTCCGACAGAGCCAAACGCACCGGCGCGCCGACCTGAGGCTGAGCGAACATTAGTGAATAAAGAGATCGCAGTTAGCTTTGCTGCGTATCGAGCCCTAGTCGATTTGTTTCCATCCGAGAAACCAGTATTCGACATAGTGATGGCGGAACTGGGATACGACATCAACGATCTGTCAGTCGATCCAGTATCGCCCGTAGGTATTGGGAATGCTGCTGCTTTTGAGGTCCTTTCGTTCCGGCACCATGATGGTTCCAATCAATTAGGTGACTTGGGCGGCGCCGCATACGCTGACTACACCGGCTACGCCCCGATCAACACGCCCGACTCGATCGTCGATCCGAATCGCTGGCAGCCGCTTCGAGTGTCCGATGGTGCTGGCGGTTTTGTGATCCAAAAATTCATCACGCCGCATTGGGGTTTGGTAGTGCCATTTGCACTCACGTCCGGGGATCAATTTCGACCGATTCCACCTCAGCCGTTCGGATCAAAGGCCTATCGCAAGCAAGCCGACGAAGTGTTGAAATATAGCGCCGAGCTGACTGATCGCGAGAAAGTAATCGCAGAATTTTGGGCCGACGGACCGTCGTCTGAGCTACCACCGGGTCACTGGAACCTGTTTGCTCACTATGTGTCGATACGTGATCGCCACAGCCTCGATGAAGATGTCAAAATGTTCTTCGCGCTGACCAACGCGATCTTCGACGCGAGTATCGTGTCTTGGGAAGCAAAGCGTTTCTATGACTACGTGCGTCCTGTAACCGCGATTCATCACTTGTATGCGGGAAAGAAAGTGCGTGCGTGGGCGGGCCCCTATCAGGGCACGAAGAAAATACGCGGCGAGGACTGGCAACCCTATCAAGCTTCGACAGTCGTCACGCCACCGTTTGCAGAATACGTGTCGGGACACAGCATCTTTAGTGCCGCGGGTGCTGAGGTGCTACGTCAGTTTACGGGAAGTGATCAATTCGGTTTGTCACAATCGTTTGAACCGGGAACATCTCGAGTGGAACCAGGCACAGTTCCGAAGCGACGTTTGACGTTGAGCTGGAAGACGTTCTCAATCGCCGCCGATGAAGCTGGAATCTCGCGTCGTTATGGTGGCATCCATTTCGTCGAAGGCGACGTTCGAGGCCGCGAGGCCGGCAAGCTGATCGGAGCCCAAGCATGGTTCAAAGCACAGCTCTATTTCAACAGCAACCACCAAACGACTGGTCATGGCGGTCACAATCATGGCGGTCACGACCATGGTGGGCATGGTCATGGCGGACACGATCATGGCGGACACGATTAGAGTTGCGTTGAACTGGTCGTTCTAACTAGTTGGAGGCCAGTCCGCTGATGGGCATTTCGACTTGATACAGACCCGTGCGGGCGGTGACGTACATCGTTTTGAGTTCGGAGCCACCGAAAGTCACGTTCGCGGGTTGCTCGGGAAATTTGACGAGGCCACGTGCTTCGCCGGTCGGGCTGAAGATCTGCACGCCGAGATGAGTGGTGATGTAGAGATTTCCTTGAACGTCAACCGCCATTCCGTCGCCACCCGTTTTGGTCTCTCCCTCGGGCTGGGCGAGTGTGCAGAGCGTCCGTCCGTCGCCGAGTTGACCGGCCGCTTGGACGTCATAGACCAGCATCTCCGCTTGCTGGCTGGGAATGACGTACAGTGATTTGTCATCGGGCGAAAGACCGATGCCGTTGGGTGCGGCAATGTCATCGGTCACCCGCGTGACCTTGCCAGCGGGAGTGACGTAATAAACCGCTTGCACGGTTTGAGGCAGCGGTGTCGGCGCGCGAAACAAGGGGTCGGTGAAATAAATTCCGCCCACCGAATCGATGACCAGGTCATTGGGGGCATTGAAACGCTTGCCGTCATAGGCACCAGCAATCACGGTCGCGTCTCGCGTCTGCGGGTTGTACGAGACGACTTGGCCATCCATTTGACAAGCGAGCAAACGACCATCCGCAGCGACCACCATGCCATTGGTATGTTTGGAATCACTCGTGAAAATTTCGATCTTTTTGGATTCGGTTAACTGATGAATGCTCGCGTTGGGAATGTCGCTAAAGTACAGCGACTTCGAACTCGGGTTCCATGCGGGGCCTTCGGTAAAGGCGAACTCACCACTGATGATTTCCACGGGACCCGATGGCTCAATCGGTTCGGCGGCAGTCAGCATCGACGCGAGTGTCAAGATCGAAAACGCGACGTAAGCATGATTCAAGCGGTGCATGTTCAGACTCGATGGAAAAGAGGTGACGACGGCGAGAGTTCAAACGACGGGCGAGTTTACTCGAGCACTTCGCGACGTAGTCGTGTCATGTATTCGAGCATCGGTCGGGGCACATCATTGGGCCCGATGAGCCCGGCATGGCTGTACACGTGGGGTTCATTGTCGGACCAGCCATTCCAAATGATTCCATGCACGACGTGCTTGGCAAGCAACGTGCGGACGAGTTGTCCGCCAAGTTGCAACTGTTCCACTTCGACAGGCTTTTGACGATCCAGAGGCGCGAGTATTTCACTCGGTGCGACTGCGTGAGAATCGAGTCCCTGGCCACCGGGAACCGTCAATTGGACCAAGAGCGGCATTCCAAGCGTTGCCCAGCGATCGATCATCTGGCCATAATCGACGGCCGAGCGTGGCATCGTTCCCGAAGACAAGTAGTTGATGTTCGTTTCTAGTCCGATCCCGGCCAGTCCCAAACCGCTTCGCAACAACGCATCGGCGAAATGCAGTGGTGAAATGCCTTCGCGGTGTTTCGCGAGGTATTCACCAAAGGGTTGGTCGAAGGTCATGATCGTTGGCACGTTGGGGTCCAATCGACGAATGGTCTGCAACATGCACACCGCCAATCGCATGATTTGTTCATCATCGAGTCGCAGTGGTCCAGGCGTATTGAGCGCCGAGGCGCAATTCCAAATTTGGACCGTCCCGCGAAACGTCACCACGGTTCGTTCGACAAAGGACGTCGCTGCATCCAGGAACGCGTCGAAATCTTCTTCAAGCAAGTACAACCAGTGCGGCATCAACCGCTCGCGGAAATCGATCAGCGGGCCGCCAATGATCTTCAGGCCCTGGGATTGGCACCAACGGACCGTGGTCCACGTTTTGTCGTAGTCATAGCGACCCGCATCGGTTTCGATATCCGGCCAACTCATCCGAATCGCGGCGGTGTTGAACGTCGATGCAAACAGTTCCGCTTGTTTGGCCGATGCCGTACCGGGAGTCGACCCGACGGGTGATGGTGGCGTCACCGATGCACCGAAAAGGGTCGTGATTTGAGGTTGGCGCTGCTTGCGGAATGAAATGGATTGGAGGGCGTACGACTCACCTAGTTCGGCCAATGCTTTTTCCAGAACCCCAATCGCTCGAATCGCGGCGGCACTACTTGCGTCGGGGTCGTGTCGTCGCTGGGCGGCGTCCAGGAAATGATTGGTGCCCTCGCCCAGCAGTTCTAGAAACTTGTCGCTCAGCATCAACCCGGCGCGTTGCCAGGCGTCTGATTGAACTCTCGCTCGGAAACAGCTTCCACGCGCCAACTCGAGCGGAAGTAAATGTGGCTGTTCGAGAGGCCGCAGGCTGCACGTGCTCAGCGTTCGATAGCCAGTGCCCTCGATCGGGCAAGTCAGATAGAGCTTGCCGGACGATTCAATACCGCGAACGATCGAAAACAGTTTGCCGTCAAATTGGCTTTTCGATTGCCAGGGCACGCCCTCGATGCCACAGATATACGCATCTTTCCAGAGCGATTGCTCGATGAAGGTGCGAGCCGCTTCGGGGACATCGAAATTGAACTGCCCCATGGCGATCGACTTATCCATTCCACGCGGTTAATGAGCATTGTCCGGCCGTACGTGGCCGAGGACGCGTTATCGAAGGCAGTTATGTTAGTCCGTGAATGCTTGCGGGGCGAGATGACAGGCCCTGGGACCCGGCGTCACACACCCAGCTTACCGGCAGCTGGCGCAATGGTTCCACCGGCGCTTGCCGCCATCGTAGAGGTTTGCCACAGTACCGCTTGTCCCGACACCCGAAAGAATCGCGAGACCCTGATGTACCGCTTTGACGACTCCGGCGCCCTGTTGAATACCGATCTTCCCCTCCCCCGGCGTAGCGGCAAGGTGCGTGACGTTTACGATCTTGGCAATTCGCTGCTGATTGTCAGCACGGATCGAATCAGCGCGTTTGACTATGTTTTGCCAAATGGAATTCCCGGCAAGGGCAAACTGCTCACGGCGATGAGTCAATTTTGGTTCGAATTGCTTTCCGTTCCCAATCATCTTCAAAGCACGAGCGTTCCGAAGCACTTGGCCGAGCACTTTGACACATCACCACTGGAGGGGCGCGTCATGGTGGTGGACAAGGCCGAAGTGATACCGTTCGAATGCGTCGTGCGAGGCTACTTGGAAGGCAGCGGGCTAAAGGAGTACCAACAGCAGCAGAGCGTATGCGGAATTTCGCTTCCGGCCGGACTGGTGCAATGCGATCGTTTGCCCGAGCCGATTTTTACGCCCGCGACGAAAGCGGAGTCGGGGCACGACGAAAATGTCAGCTTCGACCGACTCCAGAACGACTTGGGGAACGAACTCGCCCAATCGCTTCGCCGCGAGAGCTTGCAGATCTATACCCAAGCGGCCCAGTACGCGAGCGAACGCGGTATTGTGATCGCCGATACAAAATTCGAATTCGGCTTTGTCGCTGGCGAACTTACGCTGGTGGACGAAGTCTTGACGCCCGATAGCTCTCGTTTTTGGCCGGCGGATCAGTATTCACCGGGTCGGGCGCAAGCATCGTTCGACAAGCAATTCGTTCGCGAATGGCTGTCCCAATGCGGCTGGGATAAAAATAGCCCACCGCCGTCACTGCCCGCCGAGATTTGTCATCAAACCGCACAAAAGTATCGCGAAGCATTCGAGCGATTGGCCGCCGGTTGATTGACATCGGACGCCCGTTTAATTGGCCTAGCGAGGCCATTCGGGGTCAGCGATTTGGCGGGTCATGGACGCCAACCGGATTTGGGCATCGAGCATGCGTTGCCACGCCGACATGTTCAGCACCACCTCCTGGCTCGATTCTTCGATCTTTGCCGCTTCGATCAATCGATTCAGCTTTGACTGCAAGTAATCAAGGATTTCACAGAGCTGTGCTTTCTGGCCCGGCGTCAAGTCATCGGGGACGGAGGGGACCTCGTGGATTTGCATGACTTCGGCGGGCACCGGCGACTTTGGTTCGCGTTCCAGCTCGATCGCGATCGAGCTTTCCGAAGAAGCATGCTCGCGACTCTGGGTGATGCCCTCTTTGTTCATCACCGCCAAGCGAGCCGCGATTTGCTCTTCGGTGCCGACGAGCATGAGCGAGCGACCGACATTGATCAGGTCACCATACCGCAGGATCTTGAGCTGGGTCTCGATGCCATTGACCTTGGTGCCATTGGTGCTGTCCAAGTCGGTCAACACGAGCCGGTCGTTGTCGCGTTGGATTTTGAAGTGACAACGACTGACTCGCTCATCATTAAGCTGGATGTCGTTGCCTTCTTCACGACCGATCGTCAGCGGCGGTTCGAGACCCTCGAACACCTTTCCCCGATCAGCGCCATGAA
Organism: Pirellulaceae bacterium; assembly: GCA_041741195.1. GTDB lineage: Bacteria > Planctomycetota > Planctomycetia > Pirellulales > Pirellulaceae > JBBSJZ01. Next base: position 19,842 of record JBGSKM010000103.1, on the reverse strand, counting down.
GGATCTTGATGGTCACGCCCGACATGGGGCACTCCGGTACATGATGAGTCGAGACAAACCGCCCTCCCGGCCACGCTTACTATACACGCGAAAATCCCCTTCGTCTGCCGTATTGTCCGCTAAAACTATTGTACTTGTGCGATCACGCACTTGAGATAGTCGCTTTCCGGACAAGCGATGGCAACCGGGTGGTCCGGCGCCGGGCCTCGGCTTTCCAACACGATCAAATCTCGGCGTCGTCGCCTTCCCACGTCCGCCAACATATCCTCAAACTCGGCTCGGCTGACACGTCCCGAACAACTGCAGGTGACAAGCAGACCGCCCGGTGGCAACAAGTCGATCGCAATCGAATTGAGACGACCATAAGCACGAATCGCAGCGTCGACTTGATGTCGGCTGCCAGCGAATCTTGGCGGATCCAGTATCACGGCGTCAAATTTTTCTCCCGCCTCACCGAGTCGCTTGGGTTCATCAAAGCAATCGCCGCGGACAAATTCGATGTTCGAAATCCCGTTGCGATCAGCATTTTCGCGAGCGGCGGCCAGCGCGGTTTCGCTGGAGTCCAGTCCCACCACGGAACTGGCTCCCGCCTTGGCGGCGACCAAACCGAAACCACCGGTGTAACAACATACGTCCAAAACGCGTCGACCGTGCAAGTAACGGGCCGCAGCGACGTGGTTGAGTCTCTGGTCCAAGTAACCTCCGGTCTTCTGTCCCCCCTGCAAATCGACCGCCAACTGCAACCCGTTTTGTTCATAACCGACGACCTGCGGATGGGCGGAATCGGCATTCTCCGCCGCGCCATCGACGTCTTCCGAATTTAAAATTCCTTCGAACTTCGAAGTCTTTTCGTCGATGCGAACGGTGGTATGAGCCGGCGAAAGTGATGTTTGAAGATGATCGAGGATCACCTCTCGGTATCGCAAAAGTGCGCCCGCGGTGAACTGGACACTGAGGTGATCGGCGTAGCGATCGACGATCAAACCGCTGATCAGATCGGATTCGCTGAAGACAAGTCTCTCGGCTCCGCGGGGCTGAAATGGTTCGCTCAACCGTCGCCGCGCGATCGCAGCATCAATGCGTGATCGCCACAAGGCCTCGTCGATGGGCGTTTCGGCGTCATAGACGTAAAGACGGACGCGAAGTCGGCTGTGCGGATTTGCCAGACCCCGGGCGACCCAGTTTCCATCGTGATCGACAAGGTCAACGACTTGCCCGGATTCCAAGTTCTCGCCGGTATCCGCCAGCGCGTGGGCTTGCACCCATGGATGCCTCGCCAAAAAAGGGAATTGTCGAGAGGGTTTGAGCCGCAACGTCACGGGAGACTGAAATTCAGGCACGGGGGAGGAAAACCGCAGGTGGAAGGTCATTGTGTGAAACTGTGGGAACAGGATGACCGATTCGGGCAATCTTGCAAACGGCGACGTTAAATTCAAGTTTTCGAAATTCCCCTAGTCGCACAGACGCCCCAGACTCGCAAGAATGATTCTGATTCGGGTACAGCCCCGTCGTTTACCCGTCGATATATTTTGCTGCGAGTCGCAGGTTTTCAGGTGCGATACTCCTACTTGTTTTTGACACAAAGAAAGGTGTGAGAAATGACTCACGTGGTTTGCCAACCGTGCTCGGGATGTAAGTACACCGATTGCGTTGTCGTGTGTCCGGTCGAGTGCTTTTACGAAGGCGACCAGATGCTTTACATCCACCCCGAAGAGTGCATTGACTGTGAAGCCTGCGTTCCGGAATGTCCGGTCGAAGCGATTTTTCACGAAGACAACGTGCCAGATGAGTGGAAGAGCTACATCCAACTCAATGCCGAGAAGGCCGAAGAGTGCGAAGTGCTGACTGAGAAAAAAACGCCGCTCGCCGACCAGTAATCAGCGCTGCTCGCCGGGTGAGTTCGGTTTTCGATCCATCCAGGCGTGGCTGCTGGCGCGATAGACGGCTCGGTCACCGATTTTCGCTCGTAGTTTGTCGATCGTTTCGTCGATCACGCGATGTTCGCTCTCGTGCTCGACCAGGTCGAATAGATTCATCTGCACGGGTGCGTCGCGATCGGTGAGCGAGCCAGCCGAAACGCCGATCAAACGCACGGGTCGAGGTTGTTCGATTCGCATTTCACCAAGCAAACGAATCGCAAGGGCAATCAGTTCCGTGGTCGATGATGTCGCACGCGGTAACGTGCGCGAACGATTGAACGTTTGAAAGTCTTCGCGGCGATATTTCAGGGTGACTGACTTTGCTTGACGACCGCTCGCTCGCAGCCGGCCGGCAACTTGTTCACTCAGGTAGCTGACCACGGCTTCGAGCATTTCGTGGTCGCTCAGATCTTCAGCGAACGTTCGTTCGTGGCTAATTTGCTTAGCGGTTCGATCGGGCACCACGGGGCGTTCGTCGATTCCATTGGCAAGCTTCCATAAGTGCTCGCCCCACTGGCCGAATTGCCGGCGCATCTGGTTCAAATCCGTTCGACGAAGATGCTCGATTCGGGTCAACCCGAGTTTGCGCAGCCGCTCTCCACCGACTCGCCCGACTCCCCAAACGCGATCGATCCCGAGGGGGTCCAAAAACGCTTGAACGCCTTCGGCGGCGACCTCGACAAGTCCGTCGGGCTTCCCAAGATCGCTGGCGATTTTGGCGACAAACTTGAGCGGGGCGATTCCGACACTGGCAGTCAGCTCGAGCTCGGAGCGAATCGAACGCTTGATCGCGACACCAATCTCGCGTGCACCGCCGAATAGCTTGAGCGAACCGCCGACATCGAGAAACGCTTCGTCAAGCGATAGCGGTTGGACAAGCGGAGTGAATCGATGAAAGATCTCACGGACTTGACGGCCGACCGCGGCGTAGTGATCGATGCGGCCCTTGACGAACACCGCTTCGGGACAGAGCTGAGCGGCTCGACGACCGGGCATGGCACTGTGAATTCCAAACCGCCTGGCCTCGTAACTCGCCGCCGCGACAACCCCACGAGCACTGGATCCGCCGACGACGACGGGCCGGCCGCGCAGTTCCGGCCGATCCCGTTGTTCAATGGCGGCATAAAAGGCGTCCATGTCGACGTGCAAAATCATCGCTTACCAACACTTCGAAAACGCTTTGCCAGTCCGAAAAATCGTCGCACACCACTTGCGGAAGGAAGCCACATCGCTCGCATCCGACGTTCAACTGCTCACGCGTGTGGAGTCCCGTGCAAACGGCCACCACCGCCGCGCCGATCGCGTGGCCACACCGGACATCGTACGGGGAGTCGCCAATGACCACGACATCCTCCGTTGCCTCATCACCATAGCGATCGCGGATCAAGTCTGCCGCCCGTCGAGCCATCGCATCCCGCTCGACGTCCAAATCGCCTCCTACAATCCACTGGGTAAAGTGATTCAAGCCGAAATGTTCGAGTTTTGCGGTTGCCGTTTCTGGCAAATTTCCGGTCATTACAGCGACTCGTACTCGCGGATCTTGGCTCAGTCTTTGCAGCAACTCGATTACCCCCGGCAGTACCCGTCCACCGGCGGCGCGCGCATAGTTGGGAAAAAGTGACACGTAGCGACTGCGAAAACGTTCGCGTGACTCGTGGTTCGGGTCGATTCCGTTTCCCGACAGAAGTTCGTCCAGTAGAAATCGATCGGTTCGGCCGCTGAAGCAAACGTCGGCCCAAGCATCTTGGATGCCGAATTCAATCGCCAGCGCATGACGCATCGCTTCGCGGCCACCTCCGCCGCTGAGCAACAACGTTCCGTCGATATCGAAAAGCAACGTTCTCATGAGAACTTTATACACGGCTGGAAAGCAACGCGTGCTCGGCAAAACCGACCTTTCGCGGTACCCTGGCTGACGCCCCCATTGACCGACATCACGTCCGATTCTCGATTGAATTAGCAGCGCTCATGCCCCCCGCGACGATGCCCCCAGTGACGAACAACAACGTGATGTCCGGCGATCCTCCGATCGATAAAAGTGGCGCCCGCGTGCGGGAAATGTTCCGCCAGATCGCACCCCGTTACGACTCGATGAACCACCTGCTGTCGCTCAGCATCGATCGATATTGGCGCTGGCGCACCGTGCGACGTTTGCGAATGATCGATGGACTACCCGTTCTTGATACCTGTACCGGGACGGGCGATTTAGCGATCGCGATGGCACGGCGGGCGAGCAGGTCGTTTCCCGCGACGCGGGTGTTCGCTTCTGACTTTTGCTCGGCGATGTTGGAAATCGCATGCGACAAGCAAGCCAGGGTCAATGACTCTCAACAGCAGGTTCAATTCATTGAGGCCGATTCGCAAGCGTTGCCGTTCGCCTCGGACGCCTTCCAATGCGTGACGGTCGCATTCGGGTTACGCAATGTGACCGACACGGACTTGGGTTTGCGCGAGATGACGCGTGTGTGTCGCCCGGCCGGACAGGTCGTGGTGCTTGAGTTCTCTCAACCGGAATTTCCTGGGCTCAAGCAGCTGTACGGTTTTTACTTTCGCCACATCCTGCCACGGATCGGCCAGTTCCTGGCTCGTAACAACAAGGCGGCATACGAGTACTTGCCAGAGTCCGTGAAAGAGTTCCCGTATGGCCAGGCGCTCGCCGAGCGGATGACACAAGCCGGTTTGATCGACGTGCGCTTTACACGATTGACATTCGGAATCGCCACTCTCTACGAGGGAACGAAACCGGGCTCCACGAAAGTGTCCGTTCAATGAGCGACCAACCTTGCCAGTCGCAACCCCTCGTTGCCCGATCCATCGCTGCCCAATCCATTGCCGACCAGCGCATCGTCGTGGGAATCACCGGAGCCAGCGGGGCGATTTACGCCGTGCGGTTGCTGCAAACGCTTTGCCGTGGCGACTTCGAGATTCATCTCACGGTGAGCCCCAGCGGTGCGGCGGTGATTCGCCAGGAACTCGGACTCGCGATCGATCTTCGCACGCCTGATTTGGCGTCGTTGGTGAACTACGTTCCGTCATGGTCCACGCCGTCGGACAAGTCAAATATGGTGTCCGGAGATTGTCTCGACCGAATTCATTATCACCGACACGATGATTTTATGACGCCAGTCGCGAGCGGATCGTTTCGCACCCGCGCGATGGTGATTTGCCCTTGCAGCGGCAGCACGCTCAGCGGGATCGCCCGGGCGGCGGCGAGTAATTTAATTCAGCGTGCGGCGGAAGTTCACTTGAAAGAACATCGCAAACTTGTGCTAGTACCGCGCGAGACGCCACTGAGCGTGTTGCAACTTGAAAACATGCACCGGATCGCGGCGTCCGGCGGAGTGATCCTGCCCGCGATGCCAGGCTGGTATCACGGTGTTGATTCACTCGATTCGTTAGTCGACTTTGTGGTCAGCCGGATCCTTGACCAACTTGATGTCGACAATTCGTTGATGCGGCGGTGGGGCGAGGATTGATGACAGACTTCACCGCAGATCCATCCGTGGGACAGACGCGGGGTACGATCGCCGATTGGCTGGGCTTGATTCGCTTTAGCCACACGATTTTTGCGCTACCCTTTGCCGCACTCTCCACGATTCTCGCATTTACAACACCGCTGGGTTCCGGCCAATATCCGGCGATTCGCTTTCAAGACCTTCTGGGCATTCTGTGCTGCATGGTGTTCGCCCGTAGTGCCGCAATGGCATTCAATCGGCTAACCGACCAGCGTTTCGACGCCGAGAACCCGCGGACGGCGACGAGGCATTTGCCCTCGGGCAGGCTCACTCGCCCGCGAGTTTGGGCGTTCGTGCTACTGACCTCGGTCGGCTTTGTGAACTCGACGTTGCTGTTTCTCCCCAACACGGTTCCGCTTGCGGCATCGCTACCGGTTCTCGCATTCTTGTTGGGATACAGTCTCGCGAAACGATTCACGATCGCCGCGCATCTGTGGTTAGGGGCCGCCCTCAGCCTGGCCCCGATCTGTGCGTGGGTGGCGATTCGCGGCGTTGATTCAAACCTTGGCATGAGCGATTTGATGCTACCGATCATTCTGGCCGGAGTCGTTGCCTCCTGGGTCACTGGCTTTGACATCATCTATGCGTGCCAAGATGCGGATTTCGATGCCCGAGCAGGACTGCATAGCATCCCCGGGGCGCTGGGGGTTCCAATGGCGCTGCGGATCGCCGCACTATCGCATCTGGTGATGATCGTTTTACTTTGCGTTCTGGCGTATGTTGGTCGCATTGCTGGATTGAGCTGGGTATTTGCCGGGGCAGTGGCGATGACGTCGATCCTGGTCGTCGTCCAGCATCGGCTCGTCAGCCCCGGTCAACTCACCCGCGTCAACGAGGCCTTTTTCAATACCAACGCGGCGATTAGCCTGATTTTGCTAATCGCCGGAGCACTCGATTGCTGGCTCACTTGAATCGTTCCGGACAATCGCCAACGAGATTGCCAACCAAGTTGCCTACTTGGGAAGAATGGCGGTTCCAATCTGAGTCTGCTGACGTTTCCGTTTTCAACCCATGAGAGATTTGATGAATCCTGAACAACAAAGCCGACTGCGTGAGATCCGCGACAAAGTCGAGGCGGGCGAACGGTTGACTTTGGACGATGGCATCTTCCTTTACGAACCGGACGTTCCGCTGCAGAGTGTCGGCGAGTTGGCCAACTGGGTCCGCGAGCAAAAGAATGGCAATGTGGCGTACTACAACATCAACACGCACCTGAATCCGACGAACGTGTGCGTTTACCGTTGTCGCTTTTGTGCTTTCCGCAGCGACTTGCGAGACCCTAAGGGTTATGCAATGAGCGACGAACAGATACTCGATCGTGGCCGCGAAGCGACGGAGAATGGATGCACGGAAATGCACATCGTCGGTGGATTGCATCACCAACGGCCCTATGAGTGGTACCGCCATATCATCGAATTGTTGCATGGAAGCTATCCGCAAATCCATTTAAAGGCTTGGACCGCCGTCGAGATCAACTGGTTCGAGTTCCAAACGAAACAATCGATCAGCTGGGTACTCCAAGACATGCGTGCTGCAGGGCTGGGAAGCATGCCCGGCGGCGGCGCGGAGATCTTTCATCCCGAGGTGCGGGATCAACTCTGCGAACACAAAGCCAATACGCATGCGTGGCTTGAAATCCATCGCACGGCCCACGAGATCGGGTTGAAAACGAATTGCACCATGTTGTACGGGCACGTCGAAAACGCGTTTCATCGAGTCGACCATTTGATACGATTGCGTGAATTGCAAGACGTCACCGGCGGGTTTCAAGTATTCATTCCGCTGGCATTTCATCCCGAGAACACGAAGCTTTCGAATCTTAAAAAGCCATCGGGATTGATGGACTTGCGGACGGTTGCCGTCAGCCGTTTGATGCTCGACAACGTCCAACACATCAAGGCGTACTGGATTATGCTCGGAATCGCCACGGCTCAAACGGCGCTAGCCTATGGCGCCGACGATATCGATGGAACCGTTCGTCACGAGTTGATTTATCACGATGCGGGCGCGACCACACCGGAGTGCCTTGCCGTCGACGCGATCCGCGACTTGATTGTGGAAGCGGGACGCGAACCCATCGAGCGCGACACGATCTATCGAAGAGTCCACCGAGACGAAAGTGACTTTTCGAAGTGGCGGATCGGCGAGGACGTCGGAGCCTTAGCTGGCGTTTGACGACCCGATCTTCGCTCACGCCAATGGCGTATGGTCGTCACATTTGGCAAGCGATACGACCGCTGCGTCCCCAATCACCGTTAATATCGGAGCAGTAACATCCGTATGCGTTGATTTGGTGTGATATGGGTGGGAATGTACAGCACTCCGTTTCTTCCCGAGCAACATTTGGGCGGGTAGCTCCGGTCCATTCATTCCCCCTGTCAATCTCGTGTCTGCAGTTACGCTCAAACGTTCCGGGTTTCGTGCCGACTCGTTGATGACGGGAATGGCGGTGATGCTGCTGCTCACGATTGTCCAGCGGGGAATCGGGTTCGTGCGAGGGGTTTGGTTTTGCCGCCTGCTCGACGATTCGGTGCTCGGACAGTGGGCCATGGCCCAAGGCTTCATCACGCTCGTGACGCCCATGATGTTACTTGGCATTCCCGGATCGCTTCCGAGGTTTGTCGAACACTATCGCTTGCGCGGCGAACTCGGTCGGTTCGTCGGCCGGTTGCTCATCGCCACGACGATTTGCGGTGGCGTGTTCATGGCACTCATTCTTGCGTGGCCTTCGGCGTTCGGGTGGATGGTATTCCTGGAGCCGCAAAGTCGCACGTTGATCTACTGCGTCGGCATCGCCGTGATGTCGACGATCACATTCAATTTTGTCAACGACTTGGTCGCTTCACTTCGCTTGGTTCGCGTCGTTTCGATCATGCAATTCGTTCAAGGCGTGGTTTTTACCTTCGCCGCCGTCATCTGGCTGCAACAAGGCGGCGGGCTGGTGGGACTGGTACTCGCATTTTCGATCGCCAATGGACTGGCACTCATTCCAGGCCTGTTGGCGCTGCGACGAGGTTGGGAAGCGACATCTTGTGAGCCATCGGATTTCGATTCCGGGGCGATGTGGCGGCGGTTGGTTCCCTACGCCGCGGCGATTTGGGCGATGAACTTAATTGGGAATACCTTTGAGCTGTCCGACCGATACATGCTCTTGCACTTAACGCCGGGCGGTGAGGCCGTTGGCCAAGCCGCGGTGGGCCAATATCACAGCGGGCGTATTTTTCCGACGTTGTTGATGAGTGTCGCGATGATGCTGGGCGGAGTGTTGATGCCTTACTTAACAGCGGATTGGGAATCCGGCCAGCGAGAGGGAGTACAAACGCGCCTTCGGCGAAGTCTGATCGCGATCGCAGTCTTCTTTACGATCGGTGCGTCGGCAACTCAAATTTTTTCGCCGTTCATTTTCACCAAGCTGCTTCAGGGTCGTTATGACGGCGGGCTTTCGGTGATGCCGATGGCGTTCGTATTTACCATCTGGTACTCGATCGTCTTCATTGGCCAAAACTATTTATGGGTACGTGAGAAGGGCAAATGGATGGCGATAGTGATGGGCATTGGGTTGCTGGTCAATTTGCTTCTCAATGCGATCCTAGTGCCGATTCACGGGCTCTTCGGGGCCGTTGCCGCGACCTTCATGTCCAACCTGATTGTCCTGATTGGCTTCTGGGTGTGCATGCATCGATCAGGGTACCGTTGCGACCAAAGTATCGTGTACTGCACGGTGCTTCCCGCGACATTAATGCTGGGGCCATGGAGCGCGCTAGTGAGCTGTGTCGCGGTTGCACTGATCAGCCGCGATATGCGTGCATGCGCCTGGGATGGTTTGAGACGCTGGGACCATCGCCGGTCGGTCACCGTCGCGTAGGCCTTGGCGAGCTGTTACGCTGGCCGGATGAATTTTCTTTCGCATGGCATCCCGTACTTTGACGAGCCGCTCGTGGTCGCGGGTACGGCGGTTCCTGATTGGCTGTCGGTCGTCGATCGTAAAAAGCGAGCGCGCAGTCGGTTGGCGCAGCCGTTCTTGGAGTCGCCTGATGTGGCGCTGCGAATGGTGGCTCTCGGAATCGTCAATCATCATCGTGACGACAACTGGTTTCATGGCACGAGAGCATTCGCGGAGCTGAACTTGCAGTTCGCGATCGAGCTGCGTGAGTTGCTACCGGGTGACGATGGGTTTCGCCCGACGTTTGTTGGGCACATTTTGATCGAAGTGATTCTCGACCGATTGTGGATTGAAGAGGACCCGCGTTGGGCGAGCCAGTACTACGAAATTTTGGCAGCCATCGATCCAGTGGTGGTGGGTGCCAGCGTTTCCAAGGTCATCGGCCAGCCCGTGGACGAGCTTCCGGACTTGATTCGGCGGTTCATCCAAGCACGGTTCTTGTATGACTACCTGCAAACCGACACACTCTTGGTGAGATTGAACCAAGTGATGCGGCGGGTGAAGTTAGCCGACTTGCCGCCAGCGGTAGCCCAGTGGCTGCCCCGCGCGGTCATGCTTGTCCAGCGTCGCAGGGCGGAATTACTAACGCCACCTGATGCGGCGTCCCCCTTTCCCTTGAACCTTTAACATCCCCTCAGAGAAGATCGGTATTGGCTATGAAGTACGGAATGAATTTGTTGTTGTGGTCCGGCGAAGTCACCGACGCGATGCTGCCGGTTTGTGATCATCTGCGCGCGATGGGATTCGACGGAGTCGAGTTGCCAATGTTCAATCTCGATTTGGATTACGCGAAGCTAGGCAAAGAACTGGACGCGATGGGACTTGCTCGAACCGCGGTCACCATTCGAACCGAAGAAAATAACCCGATCTCGCCGGACCCCGCGATCCGCAAGGCCGGTGTCGAGCTGAACAAGAAGGCCTTGGATTGTTGTGCGGCGGTTGGCGCTGAAACACTCGTCGGACCTTACCATTCGGCGATCGGATACTTCAGCGGTGCGGGGCCCACCAGTGACGAGTGGAAATGGGGTGTGGATAGCATGCGCCAGACCGCCGAGTACGCGGGTAAAGTGGGGGTCAAACTTGGCGTCGAAGCGCTCAACCGTTTCGAATGCTACTTTCTGAATTGCCATGCGGACTCGGCCCGATTTGTCCGTGAAGTGGATCATCCGGCTTGCGGCATGATGTATGACACGTTCCACAGCAATATCGAAGAAAAGGACGTTGCGGCCGCCATTCGCGCAGGTGGTGACAAATTGATTCACATTCACATCAGCGAGAATGATCGCAGCACCCCGGGCACCGGAGGCGTCAATTGGCAAAAGAACTTTGATGCGATCACAGGCTGCGGATACGACGGCTGGCTCGTGATCGAAGCTTTCGGATTGGCGCTTCCAGAAATCGCCGCGGCGACCAAAATTTGGCGCAAGATGTTTCAGGATGAGTTGACGTTGGCGAAAGACGGCTTGACGTTCATCCGTGGCGAAATCAATAAGCGGAATACGAATGCAGCTTAGCAATGACCAGTCGCCGTTGACGGCTGAAAACCGCACGCCCGTCGCCGGTTCCAGGGAATCACAAGTGTGGTTCCTGTCCGGCGACCTGATGTTCGCCTCGCGTGTACGAGCGGCGGCGGAGCGGGCCGGGTTCGTGTTCAAGTTGGCGACGTCGTTGCCCGAGCCCACCGAGGGTGCGTGCACCGATGACATCCGCTATGTGATCCTTGATCTCTCCACCCGCGGTTCATTGACCGATTCGATTGTGCCGACATGCGGTCGCGTTTGTCCGCAAGCCAAACTGATTGCCTACGGGCCGCACGTCCAGATCGGTCGAATCAAAGCGGCACGCGACGCCGGTATCCCCACGGTAATGACTCGGGGCCAGTTCGACCAAATACTCACGCGACTTTTTCAAGACATGTCTTGACTCGAGCGGGGCGTTTTTCCGACGATCCGCGGCTGTGAACGACCGCAATCCCGTGGACCGCTAGGCATGAAACGCTCCCGATTCCTCGCACGAGCCCTTGAACAGGAAGCTCGACAATTGCGGGGGTACTTTCTTTTCGCTGGATCGATGAGGCTCCAGCGTCAATGGATGGAGCAAACTCGACCGGATGACGCCTACGACCAAACCGTTCTGTTGGACATCCATAAAATCGCCTTCGACGGCGAACAGGGACGTCGGCTGCACGCGATGGTCAATCTTCTCACCCGCGGCGGTTACCGCGTGTGGTTGACGCCTCGGCTATGCTTTTTCCAAAGCGCCAAGAAAGAGTACAAGCGTCGGGCGCTCGAGAATGTCTATCACTGTGGTGATGTCGGTACACCAGCCAAATTCGATTTGTGCATCACCGACCGACGAACGGAATGTCCCGTTTCGCAGCGGACCATGCGATTGGTCGGGGATACCAACCGCCAACTTCGCCAAGACGAGCTGCCGCTGCCCTACACGATGCACCCGGATCACCTTGACAGTCGCGAAGACCTCCGATTGGCGCACTATCGCAGCCAACAACGACGTTGGCTACTTTTCTTTGGGGGTAACCGCGATCCCAAAGAATATCATTGCAGCGAGGAATACGGCCATGTCAAAACGGTCCCTCGACCCCGCTTGGTCACCTTGGCCGAATCATGCTTTGTCGACACCACCCAAATTCCCGCGAGCGCGATCGCGCTGGGGGAACAACTGGAAAGCGACTGCGACGGACTGGTGATCCTCGATGCCAAATTGCATCGCGTCGAACCTTCGCGGTGGCTCGACGTGGTCAGTCACTCCCAATTCTTTCTCGCCGCTCCGGGTACCACTTACCCGGTCAGCCACAATTGTGTGGAAGCATTGGCCGTGGGAACGATTCCTATTTTGGAATACCCCGAATTATTTCAGCCCGCTCTGACGCACGATGAAAATTGTCTTGTCTATCGAGGCGAACGAGAGTTCCAGCAACTCATGGCTCGGATCAAGACGCTTCCCGCGGACGAGATCGCGCGACTACGCCACGGGGCCATGAGGTACTACGACGAACATTTGACGCCGCAGTCATTCGTTCAGAAACTCGGCGATACGTCATTTCATCGATTGCACATGTTCGCGTACTTGGCCGTCCCTGGGGCCGAGAACAGCCCCCGCGAAGTTTGCCACTCAATCGCCTGATGCAATCGGTGATGACCGGCAATCGGTGGTGGTCAAGATGGTTGTGGTTCAGGGATCGCGGCGTAGATCACCGTCGTAGGCTGATTTCTTGCTACCGAAATGGTTGAGCCATTTGGTCTCGTTAAAACCGTAGTCAATGTTGGGCTCGATCATTTTGACCAGGTTCAATACACCGCGGTTTTCGATGTACTCCTTCCGCACCGTCGGCTTGCCACCGCTGCCGAACGAGCTTGATCCGTCGGAGCCGAAGGCTGCTTGTGTTTGCCCCGACGGAGCCGAAACGTATTTGTGTTCTGTGACGAGTGATTCAACCAACGTCAACGCGAGCTCGGGGTCCGGCGGAAAGTAACTGAGCGCACGAGCCGCTCGCTGGACATCGACTTTGCTTTCTGACTTGAGCATGGGCATGTAGGTCGCGATGGCCGACGGCGCACCATAGATCAGAAGTTGATCCATCGCTGCTTCACGGATGACGGTGTCCGTTTCCTCCACCCCCGCTTGCACGAGCGCTCGCACCGCAGTGAGATTTTTAAACCGACCCAACAACTTGATCCACATCTCGCGCATCGCGCGTGGTTGGACCGATTTGCCGGTTCGAGAATCGTAAAGCTCTTGGGCAATGGCCGATGCGGCGAATGGATCCTCAATCGCTGCCAACTCAGCGACCGCTTGCGCCGCAGAATCGCCTGTTCCCAGGGCCGCCTTCCGCAGCCGACTCACATCGCGAATCCAGAGTTTAGCGGCGAGGTCGGAGTCGTCTTCGGATTGTCGGATTGCAACCGCCTCGGGAAGTTGCCACTTCCCTTTGACTTGAACCATACCGCGACTTCGTTGCAATTCGGAATGTTTGACCCACTGATTCTGGTCCTTGACGTATCCGAGGGCAGCTCGCGCGTAGGCGTGTTCGGGATCGAGCTCGACGGCTCGCTGCAAGTGGTATCGATTCTGACCGGACAAATGGTTCGCGCTGCACCAACGCGCGAGCATGTAATTGAGCTCCGCGTCGTTGCCTGCGATTTGGGCGCGTCGCCGATACTCGGCGAGAGTGTCTCCGGTCACGATCCGACGCACGCGGCTTTCCGGCAAAGCAACTCGCAGCTCAGCGTCAACGTTCACCACCACGTAGGGTGGTTTTGCGTCGCTGGCCCGCCGAACTTCACCGGCCACATGCCCGCCGCCGGACAATTCCACGGTGTCCGCATGGGCTGCCATCCTGGAATCACGCGACGCAATCCCCAAAAGCTGTCCCACAAGGACGTAAGTCACCAGCAATCGAAGAAAAGTGGTAATCATCGATCCCCCGAAATGGTGGTCCACGGCCAACGGCCGCTCGAATTCGCCTGCATCACATTCTACGCAAAAACCCGTCATAGCCAGCACAAAAACGTGATAGGTTCGGTCGCGAGTAGCGCTTCCGCGTCCCCACGCGAGCGCGGTGGGCGGTCGAAACCAGCAAAATTGGCTCAATCGGTCCGTACTGGCGGACGATAATCATACTTGACTATCTTGATCATGTTTGTAGCCTATTAAGATGTCGCAACCGTCCAGCGCGTGATCCAGCCATGAATCGAATCGCCAACTATCGCTTACCCGTCATGACCGACGTTCCTCCAATCAAGTCCGGTGCGCGTGTTTTGCCGCCGTCGGGCCCATCGCTTCAGGTGATTTCGCCGGATGATGAGCCGCGGGGGGCGCTAGCTGCGGATCCGCCCCTGGTCCCAACGGACGAGTATTTGGCGGAGTTGGCCCGAGACAGTGAGCAATTGGAATCGGCGACGCCGCAGGAGATTCTGAGGTGGGCGATTGATCGGTATGCGCCGCGTTTCACCATGGCGACAGCGTTTGGTCCAGAAGGGATGACGTTGATCCACATGCTAGCCGAGATCGCACCGGAGACACCGATATTCAATCTCGACACGGGTTACCAGTTTGCGGAGACGTTGGAGCTCCGTGAAGAAGTCAAGCGTCGCTACGGAATCGAGGTCGAATACAAGTTGCCGGACCAGACAGTGGCGGAGTACGAAGCTGCCAACGGTGGTCCAGTCTACAAGACGGATCCCAATCGTTGCTGCTTCGATCGCAAGCTGAAGGTGCTGCATCAAGCCGCCAAGGGATATCACGCTTGGGCTAGTGCGATTCGTCGGGACCAAAGCGACGATCGTGCACGAGCGCCAATTGTGGGATGGGATCGAAAGTTCCAATTGGTCAAGGTCAGCCCGTTGGCGAATTGGACCAAGAAGGACGTGTGGAATCTGATCAATAAGGAAAACATTCCTTACAACCCGTTGCATGACCGAGGTTATCCCAGCGTCGGTTGCCAGCCGTGCACGCGGTCGATTCTCGCTGGTGAAGACGAGCGTGCCGGACGGTGGAGTGGCTTTCAAAAGACTGAGTGTGGTCTGCACACGTCGTAGACTGAAGTTCGCGCGAATGAGGGTGTCGTTTTGTGGTGATTTCAGCTCGCGTGCATTATGCCTGTTTGGCGATGCTCGAACTCTCTCTACGAAGCGACGATGTGTCACCGGTTGCCATTCGTGAGATCACGGATCGGCATAATATTCCCGGACCGTTTCTCGTCCAAATCCTCCGAACGCTTCGGACGGCTGGATGGGTCCAAAGTGTTCGTGGTAGCCACGGTGGATACCGGTTGTCGGTCGACCCGTCCCAGCTAACGCTATTGGATATTATCGAGGCGATCGGTTGCCAAGAAACAGCGGCTAGGGCGACACCATCGACGCAGCTCGATGAACTGCTCAGCGAACAATGGGAGGAGGCGGCAGCGGCCTCACGACGAGTGTTAGCGGAAACTCGATTGAGCGACCTTCTCGAACGCTGTCGTCACGGGGACGCGTCGATGTTCTATATCTAATCGCGCCTTCGCTCACGCCAGAATCGCAGGGAATCATGCGGTCAACGTCTGGGTTGAATTCTCTTCAATCTCCGTTGAAAGTGTGGCGGATGACTTGGCGATTCGGCTATCCTTCACCGGAGAACATTGCCACATTGATTTCTTAACCGCGAGTCGAACATGATTCATTCTCGACGTCTAACTTGGCCGGTGATACTCGCCGTCGCATTGGCCTGGAACATGGGCGGGATCGTTCATGCGGACCCCGAATCATCAACCGCAAACTTGTCGGTGGTGCAATTGCCCCCGGTGCTTCTGCAGATGATTCGCGACGACGCCGTTCATCGAGAATTGAATCTGACCGAATCACAAAAGCCTCAAGTGCTTGCGGCGCTTCGATCCGTCGATCCTCGTTGGTGGTTAGCTCGTCAATTGCAACCTAGCGCGCTCGCGACCGAATTGGAGTCGCTTACTACAGAGCTTCGCGAGCGGTTGGCGACATTCTTAAGCGGGGAGCAGCAACGGCGATTGACGGAGCTGGAACGTCAGGCCGTCGGGACGCGAATGATGTTGCGGGATGATGTCGCAAAAGCGTTGACGGTCACTGCCCAACAACGAGAATCGTTGGTGGCGGTTTTCAGTGAAACGGACCAGTCCGTGGCAAAACTTCAAAAGGAAGTTTCGCAAGGCCAGCTCGACCAATCGCTATCGCAAGAAAAGATGGATTCGATCAAGGCCGCAGAACGCCAGGGTATCGTGGATATCTTGACCGATGAGCAAAAGGCCGGGCTTACAAAATTGACTGGCCCACCATTCGACTTTTCAAGAGTTCAACGCACGTATCCGCTGGCTCCCGAAATGGAATCGAAAGGTGTGACCTGGATCCAGGGTGGTCCGCTGAAGCTTGCGGACCTTCGGGGCAAAGTCGTCGCGGTCCATTTCTATGCGTTTCAGTGCATTAACTGTCAACGCAACTTTCCCCATTACCAAGCTTGGCATGCGGATTTCGCCGATCGTGGGCTAGTGGTCATTGGAATCCAGCGCCCGGAAACCAGTGCTGAGCGAGATTTAAAACAAGTCCAGTCGGCAGTCGTCCGCGATGGATTCGAATTTCCCGTGTTGATGGACGCTGCGTCGAGCAATTGGGACGTTTGGGGAAACACCATGTGGCCGAGTGTGTATCTTATCGACAAGCAAGGTTTCATCCGTCGCTGGTGGCAAGGTGAAATGAATTGGCAAGGCATCGAAGGTGAAAAACAAATGCGTGAGACGATCGAGATGCTACTTAGTGAAGATTCACCGTAAAACAGGAGCAAGTGATGCCGATCCCGCCGAGCAATTTTGTTTCCGATGAGCTTCAGCGGCAACGACGCTGTTGTCTGGTTCTGCTTTTGATCCTTGCGTACTCAACGAACGTTGCGTGGGCCCAGACGTTAAAGCTCGTCGAAACCGAGAAGAAAATCGTGATCGAGCAGTCAGGCGAGATTGTGCTGACGTACAACAAGGTCTCGCCCAAAGCCCCTGATGGGATCGACCCGATCTACGAGCGAAGTGGATTTCTTCATCCGGTCGGTTCACCTCAAGGAACAGTGGTGACGGCGATTTTTCCTCTGGACCACCCGCACCAGCATGGTGTTTTCTCAGCCTGGGTGAACACCACTTACGAGGGTCGCGATGTCGACTTTTGGAACTTGGCTGGAGATACTGGTCGGGTGCTTCACGACCGCGTCGTGCGCACCTTCGAAACGGCTGTCGCGACTGGCTTTGAAGTTGATTTGATCCATCGCACCCAGACCAAGCCCATCGTTGATATCCTCCATGAACGATGGAAGGTGACTGCGTATCCGACTGACGGAAGCTACCACTGTTTCGATCTACACACAGTGCAAACGGCGGCCACTGAGAAACCACTCACCATCAACAAGTATCACTACGGGGGTCTCGCATTTCGTGGACCTGTTTCCTGGCTGACAGCCAAGGACAGCGGAGCAGGAAAGAATGCAGGTATAAACCTTGAACAAAATGAGTTCCTGACCAGTCTGGGGTCGGATCGACTCAAGGGAAATCATGAGCACGTTAATTGGGTTGCGATCAACGGGTCGCTAGAAGACAAGCCGGTCAGCATCGCGGTACTTTCGCATGCGAACAACTTTCGTGCTCCACAATCGGCTCGGCTCCATCCTTCCAAGCCCTATTTCTGTTTTGCACCGTGTGTGGACGGCGAATTCGTAATTGATCGCGATCATCCACTGGCGGGGCAATACCGATTCCTGGTCGCGGACAGCAAAATCGATGCTGAATGGATCGACAAGAAGTGGAGCGAGTGGTGCTCGGAATAGGCTTAGCCGTCTGATGCAAACCGACGGGCTCGGTGTGGATTCAAGGCTTTGTCCCCGTCATCTCGCTGAGAAATTTGAAGAAGCCTCGTTTGCGATCACTGCTGATGCCCCAATTGACCGGCACGCTTTGATAACCTTCGTCGAAACCCTCGCCTTTCATGCGGTAATCGAAGTAACCCCAGCTAGCATATTCGGCGACTGCAGAGGAGAAATTGTTGCTCGGCTGATCGAACTCGAAATGGTCGTCTTCGTTGAACACGATCGGCATCGGTCGATAGCTAGGCAGGCCGCGCGTCTGACGTACCATCTCGACGATCCGCTCCGGTTGATTCACTCCGTTGCCGTGCAGCAGCAAAAAGTCGGACGACTTCACGACGTTCTCAAGCGGTATCGTTCCGCCTCCGTAGCTGGTGCCGACCAGCAAACGCCGTCCGTCATGCTCGGTGACTCGCACTCGCTCGATCAATTCGTGAATTCGTTCTGGTTTGAGAATGTCATGATCGTAAGCTTTGACGTTGCATTCGTTATTGACTTCGACCAACACGTTTCGAAAGCCACTCTCCAGCAACCAGTTCGTCGCAGCATCGGTAGCGGCAATCACAGCCCCTTCGTCTTTCAACCGCTGGTCCTGCCCGAAATAGAAGTAGCCGACGATGACGACCATGCCGAGTTCATCTGCTTTCTCCAGCACGCGCGACAGCCGTGCGACGTATTCGGGCCGCAACGCGCCAGACTCGGTAAAGCCGGAATTGTGCCATGGTTGCTGTTTCGAGTAACCCTGCGGACTGCCACCTTGAAGGTTAACCGTAATGGCCAGCAGTCCATGCTTTCGCCACTCTGGCATCGCCGCTAAAAACTCGCGCAGATTGCGATCAGTGTCCCAAACATTCGTATCCGGATAAGCCCAGAGTTCACGAGTCTCCGGGTTCAAGTCGTCAAACGTTGCCTGCACCATGCGGCTATTGAACAGCAACCCTTCGATCCGTTTGCCGTTCCAATTCCGCCCGGCATACGTCGGCTGGTCATTGATATGAAACGCGTCGCCGACAATTGAGACACGGGTTTGTGGCTCGGCTGCAAAAGCGAATGAAGCACTGGCCAAAAGTCCAAAGAAAGCGATCGAGACTCTGGTCATGGTTGGGCTCGCAAATAGTGGGTTGAACGAAATGTCTACTACGGTGAGGTCAGCACCGTGTACATGGCCGTGGGATTGAGCTCGAGCGTATCTCCGCTCAATGGTTGGGGTTCCTTGATCGCGTAGCCATTTGCGTCGGTCACGCTGACGTGATAAGGCCGCTTGCTGCTGAATCGTATTCGACCTTGGATCGTTCGCACATTGATCGGCGGGCCGCCGGTGCTTTGGATCGTACCCGCTTCCGATTTGAAGCCGTACATTTTTTCTTCGCTGAATGATTGAATCAAGATTCTTCGGGACGTTGACAGGGGCTTGCCGTCGAGGCTGATCACGTGGATCGTGCCGTACTCCATCTCGGAATCGATCGCCACGTCGGCAAGTTGAATAGCATTGGCCTTGGACAGAAACCCTGTGACGGCTTGGCTGCGGGGCGTGTTGACAGTCATCAAACCGTCGCGAAAGTTCCATCTCAATTCATTCGTTGCGCTGGTAATGATATCGCTTTTGCGATCGATAAATCGCCCAATGTCGATTGCACGAGGCTTCGCGTTCGGAGCAAATGAACGCTCGACACGTCCCACAAACGGAGTCAAGGGATCAAATTTTTGGAGAGGCCCGGTCGAGTTGGACTGCGGATTATCGTTAGTCCGAAAGTCCGAGTTTTTGCCTTCAATGACTTGAGTTCCTCGCAGCGCGAGCACATCTTCATCGGTCGATACCAGAGTCAGGACAGGAGGCGACTGAGTCACATCGCCGCGTCGATACTGAAGAGCGGCAGCAGGCGACTGGCCGATCTCGCCGGGCATCATCCAAGTCCACTTGCCGTTGCCATTGTTGAGCCACTTGCCGTCCGCAGCCGCAAACCAAACGTAGCCATCCACTCCCTGTAGCGCCGCATAGCTGGCGGTAAGAAGATTTCCGTCAGCGATGAATCGATTCGGTTTGTTCCAGGCGATCTCGCTGTGGATGTGCGGCCGACCATTCGTTTGCCAATAA
>JBGSKM010000102.1:0-74789 GCA_041741195.1 Pirellulaceae bacterium | reverse complement strand
TGCTGGTCCGTTCATCACTTGGTACCTCCATGCGGGAAACACGCCACTCAACAACGAGCGGCTTGACTTCAGCAATGACAACGCAATCCTTGGACCGAAACGAAATCAACGTGCGATTGCCCTGGCAGGCTGAATAGTTACCTTTTCGGCAGCAACGATGTCTCCATCCGCGGTAATTTGATTTCCGGCAATCAGCTCGCGGGCATTCGTTTAGGAAGTGGAGCGGGCCTTCAATCGCCAAGCGGATACTCCATCACCGGCAATCGAATAGGAACCGATGCGACAGGCACTGCCGCTTTGCCCAACGCCATAGGCATCGAGATTGTGTCCGTCTCGGGTGTTGTCATTGGTGGCAGTGATGATGCCGACCGCAATGTGATTTCCGGAAACAATGGTGCTGGGATTCTTGTGCGTGGTGATGTGCTTCCAGCAACTGGAACAGTGATCCAACACAACTTCATTGGCTTGAATGCTAGCGGAACAGACGCGATTGCCAATGCCCATGGAGTCGAACTGATATCGACTGCGGCATCCATCACTGACAATGTTATCTCCGGCAATTTTCAAGATGGGATTCGGATAACCGCCGGCGGCGGATCAGCGGTCGCTGGAAACATCATCGGACTGGATGCAAGCGGAACGCTTGTCGTGGGAAATCTTCAAAGTGGCATCACGACTACGGGTTCAGCAAATAACATCCTCGGTGGTTCCTTTTTCGACGAGCGAAATATCATCGCTGGAAACGGAGACTATGGAATTGCCATCACGGGTACATCATCGACCGGCAATATCATTTCCGGCAACTTCATTGGCACGGATATTACTGGCACGCTGGATCGCGGCAATGCGTTGGGAGGAGTTTCGGTTAGCGGCGGCGTTAACAGTCTTCGGATTGGCAGTAACCTTGATGACAATGACGATCTGAGCGAAGGCAATCTGATTAGCGGCAACAATGGGGACGCGATTGCGATTTTGAATTCGAGCAATGTGACGATCGGCTCGAACACGATCGGAGCGGGACTGTACGGACTGGGATCGATACCGAATCTTGGTGACGGTATTTCGCTGGAGAATCTCACTAACGCTACCATTGGCGGTCTTGCTGCGTCACAGCACAACACGATCGTTAACAACACCGGTCGCGGAATTTTGGTCAGTGGGACAAATGCCGGTGTCAATTTGCGCGGCAATGAGATCTACAACAACGCGCTTTTAGGGATTGATTTCGGAACTGACGGAGTGACCTTGAATGACGCCGGCGATGTCGACGGCGTGCAGAACTATCCCGTTCTCGATGCTGCGTTGGCGGGTGCCCAGACCCAGATCACTGGTACGCTTACAAGTCAAGCGAGTGCAACGATCCAGCTCGACTTTTATGCGAGCCTGTCACCGGACCCGTTGGTGTACGGTGAGGGACAGCGTTACATCGGGTCAGCTTCAGTAACGACTGATGCGATCGGAGCCGTGGCGTTCGATATCACGATTTTTGAACCCACGTTCGCCGGTGAGTATATATCGGCTACGGCAACGAATGCTGCCAACAATGCGTCGGAGTTCTCTGGCACCATCCAGGCAACGTCCAATGCCCCGCCAACGATCGTGCAAGACAGCCTCATCGTAACCATCGTGCCGACGGATGATGATGAAGAGTCGTTTGGAATTCCGACGCTGACGGTCAACGAAGGGGATACGTTTTATCTGACGGGCGATTTTGCGGACGCTGATTCGAGCGCCGCGGTGTCAATCATTTGGGGTGACGGCACAACGACGGGGGCAGATGTCATTCGCACTGAATCGTTTACGACAACGAAAGTGTTTTTGGATGATGATCCGAGTGAAACGCCCAGTGACGTGTATCCGGTCGTGGTGCGGGTGACGGATACCGACGGCAGCGGCTCGGCATTCTTGCCGATCACGGTACTCAATGTTGATCCAGTGGTTGACGAATCGGCTGGACTGAGTGCAAACATTGTCAACGAAGGGGATTCAGTAACTTTGTCGGGCGGTTTCGTTGACCCCGGAACAGCGGACTATCACTTCCTTCAAGTTGACTGGGGCGATGGAGCGGGGAATCAGACGATTGCGATTCCTCGAGGTGAGCGCACACTCTCGTTGACTCATGCCTATCGAGACAATGGCGATTACGTCGTTCGTTACTCACTGTTTGACGATGACCGCGATCCGTTCTTGCCGCAACCTGGCGATATCGATTTCACATATGCGCATTCAGTGCCATTGCAAGTGCTCAATGCGGCGCCCGCGGCAACGATCTATGCCCCGACATTTGCAGTGACAGGTGATGTTGTTTCTGTTTCCGCATTCGTAGTCGACCCTGGGCAAAGCGATACGATCCGTTATGAATGGTTGGTCAGCCGAAACGGCGTAGGTGTGTTCAGCAGTACGCTACCCACATTCCAGTTCACACCGCAAAGAAATGGTGACCATATCATCTCGCTCGTTGTCAGTGACGATGATGCTGGATCGTCAACCGCCAGCCATACACTGGCCGTCAGCAATGCACCTCCGCAGATTCGTACGCAAGACGTCACGATCCGATCCGCGGGCGTCACCACTCGCACGATTGACGAAGGGAGCGAAATCGTATTGTCCGGCATGTTCTTGGATTCGAGTGCGAGCGATATCCACACGGTCGTGATCGATTTCGGCGATGGATCCACGCCGCGCGTCATCCCGGTGGAGTTTGGCGACCGCATTTTTGCTGATGTGAGACACACCTACGTCGATGATCCTGCAGGCCCGAATGACGAGTATCTGATTCAAGTAAGTGTCAGCGACGAAATATCCTCAAGTTCAGCGATTGTGCCGCTGAAAGTATTGAACGTTGCACCAGAGGTTTCGATACGTTCGGATCGTTTGACAAACAATACCGTGCGACTTGAAGCGACGATTGATGATGTCGGATTGGCCGATACTCACACAGTCGAGTGGTTCATTGACGATGTCCAAGTCGCTGGCGGACGTCTATTGAGCGTACCGCGGCCGACAAGTGGGCCGCTCGAAGTTCGCTTCCGGGCGATCGACGATGATGGCGATGCTGGTCAAGTCGAAGCGATGTACTTCGTGTTGGATGACACGAACAACAACGTGCATGTAATGACCGGTACTGACGGCACAGTGGCAGTGGACATTGACGGCGAGATGACAGCGGTCGAGGCGCTGGACGAAATCATGTTCGCTCTCGGTGCAGGCAATGACGTGATCAGTATTGATTCGACGGTGACCGCCAATGTGCAAGTCGATGGTGGGCTCGGGAACGATATGATCGTTTCTGGCGGAGGCAACGACGTGCTTGTCGGTGGAGCAGGCGCCGACACGCTCATCGCGGGTGCTGGCGACGACACACTAGTCAGCGATGAAGGCAACGATGAACTAGATGGCGGCAGTGGCGACGATACCTACTTCTTTGAACATTTCAGCGATAAGACGCTGTTGGATAGTGAGGGAATCGATACGTTGAATTTCGCTCGCGTTGCTCAAGGCACAGGGATCGTCAACGGGATCTCGATTGATTTGGGTATCAGCGATGGGACGCGACAACAAGTTCATTCAACGGGGACGATAGCGCTCTCGGGTGTCTATGAGAATGTTGTCGGCTCGACCTACCGCGACAAGCTTGTTGGCAACTCGGCAGCGAATTTATTGTTTGGCGGCGTTGGTGATGACAGCATCGAGGGAAGTGGGGGCCAGGATACGATTCTCGGCGGTGACGGCGACGATTCCGTGATGGGAAGCAGTAGCGGCGGGGATACGATCGATGGTGGAACGGGCGACGATACGATTCTTGGTGGCACCGGCGGAAACGATTCGATCTTTGGTGGGCCGGGCGACGACAGTATCCAAGGTAGCGGCGGCGACGACACGATCAATGCTGGCGATGGAAATGATTCGGTGCAGGCCGGTAGCGGTGGTAGCCAGTCGATCAGTGGTGGTGACGGTGACGACACGATCCTTGGTGGACTTGGCAGTAACGATACGCTGATCGGCGGAACGGGCGACGACAGCATCATCGGCGGCGGCATTGATGAGACGGTCCTTGGTGGCGATGGTGACGACACGATCTCCGGCGGCGGGGCGGGTGCATCCATTAGCGCTGGCACTGGCAATGACTCGATCTTCGGTAGCAGCGGTGGAAACGACACGTTGTTTGGCGGCCCCGGTGACGACAGCATCACGGGTAGTGGCGGCGAAGACACGATTGATGGTGGCGACGGCGCTGATTCGATCGTCGGTAGCTCTGGCGGCACTGACTCAATCGTCGGTGGTGATGGCAATGACACGATTACAGCAGGTGGCGGCACAAATACGGTCGATGGAGGCACCGGCGATGACAGCATCTCCGGCAGTAGCGGTAGCGACACAATCTCGGGTGGCGAAGGTGATGATACGATCATTGGCGGCGGCGCCGGTGGCGATTCGATTGATGCTGGCAGTGGCGACGATACGATCCTGAGCGGCACCGGCAACGACACGCTATTCGGTGGGCCTGGCGATGACAGTATCGACGGCAGCGGTGGTCAAGACACGATTCTCGGTGGATCCGGCGACGATACGGTCGTCGGTGGCACTGGTGGAAACGGATCGATCGACGGCGGATCGGGAGACGACTCGATTCTTGCTGGCAGTGGCGACGGCGATACGGTTTTGGGTGGTGATGGTAACGACACGATCACAGGCACCGGCGGTCAAGACACGATCCTCGGCGGTATCGGTGACGACTCGATCATGGGTGGCAACGGCGGCAGCGACAGCATCGATGGCGGCAGCGGCAGCGATACCATCGTGAGTGGTTCCGGTTCGAACGATACGTTGTTTGGCGGTCCTGGTGATGACAGTCTGGTGGGAAGCGGTGGCCAAGACACGATCGACGGCGGCGATGGTGGTGACACCATTATCGGCAGTGGCGGTGGCAGCGAATCATTGTCTGGCGGCAGCGGTGACGACACCATCATTAGCGGAGCTGGAAACGGAGACACTCTATTCGGTGGCCCGGGCGACGACAGTCTTCAAGGCAGCGGAGGCAGTGACAGTATCGATGGCGGTGTCGGCGAAGATACAATCGTCGGCAGCTCCGGTGGAACGGAAACACTCGTCGGCGGCGGAGGCGACGACTCGATTATTTCCGGTGGTGGAAACGATACGCTCGAAGGTGGCGACGGAAGCGACACACTCGTCGGTAGCGGTGGCGGAGACTCCGTTAGTGGCGGCAGCGGCAATGACTCCATTTTCGGTGGAGCCGGCGGACTTGAAACGCTCAATGGCGGAGATGGCAACGACACAATCATCGGCGGCAGCGGTGCGAACGACTCGATCTTTGGCGGCCCAGGTGACGACAGCATCGAAGGCTCCGGCGGCACCGACACAATTCTGGGCAATGACGGCGATGACACGATCATCGGGGGTAACGGTGGCGATGAGTCGATCGACGGCGGTGGTGGCGATGACTCGATCGAAGGCGGTGGTGGTGACGATGATACGCTTGTCGGCGGTACCGGCGATGATACGGCTACTGGCGGTGACGGCACCGACTCGATCGACGGCGGCAGCGGCGATGATTCAATTTCCGGGGGCAGTGGAGGTGGCGACTCGCTCTTCGGTGGCGATGGCGACGATATCTTCATCGTCGAGGGAGATTCCAATGAAATTCACGGCGGAAGCCAAGCGAGCGATCCGCTATCACGCGATCGCGTTCTAATCGTTGCCGATGCAGACTTTGCGCTCGAGAGTATTCCAAGCACTAATCGAGCGATCCTTCGCCGTAACGGAACTGCGGTAGCAACATTTTTCGATATCAATGTCGCCGTGCTACGTGGCGGCGCAAGCAACAATGTGCTCGACGCTACCGATTTCCTTGGCGACGCGATCCTCATTGGCGGAGCCGGTGATGATACGCTGCTCGGCGGCAACGGCAACGATTCACTCTTTGGTGGCGCGGGGAACGATTCACTGCATGGCGGAACAGGCAACGACACTTTTGTGTTCGAGGGGGCTGCGGACCTCGGCACTGATGTGATCGACGAAACGGGTGGTGCCGACAGCGACACGCTGGACTTTTACGGTTTGTCGGCGCCGGTGAAGGTCGATTTGTCGCAAATGGGTTTGCAGACGGTCTCTCCAGGTCTGGTCACAATCAACTTGTCGTTTGCCGAGGCGATCGAGAACGTCGTTGGAACGTTGTACGCAGACAAGCTGCGAGGCAATGATCGCAATAACACTCTTGTGGGCGGGGGCGATCTCGATTTTGTTTATGGGGGTGCTGGCGACGATTACCTTTCAGCCTCGCGCACTCGCTATGTCGTACTCGATTTTGATTCCAAGACTTCAGCGACCGATCATGTTTATACGACTGCCGAACGCGATGGGATCCAAGCTCGAATGGAAGCGGACTTCGCTGGCTTTGACGTTGTCGTTTCTCAAACGCCTTTGAATCAGATCTATACAACCGTCCGTTTCAACGATCGTCCCGTGGTCAACGGGGTACCAGTCTCCGGCGGAGTTTCCGAAGGCATCGGATTCCGCGATACGATTCGAGGCGGAATTGTGAAAGTCGATGTGAACGGCTTCCTTGGTACGGGAACCAACAAGCTGCCGCCCAACGAAGCAAACTTCATTGCTTTGTCGTCGACGATCGCTTCGCACGAACTGGGACACATGTTTGGTCTAAGACATTTGGATGCCTTCGGTGCCCCAGGCCAAGGTATCTTCAACAAACTGCCACCCAGTTTGTTATTGCCGACTTACCAGGGTCCAAGGGATGCAACCGAGACCGCCGATCACTTGATTGCATCGCCCGCGTCAGTGCGAACGACCCTCAGCGATGCGCTACAGGATCCCTACTTCGGTGAACGTGAATCGATCAAGTTGGCGTTCGCGGATACCGGCCAGTCGATTGTTGAACAACCACTAGAAGCCAAAACTGAATCAGTTGTCGTCTCGGGTACATCGTTTCCGGTTCAGTCCATTGGAACGCTTCCGTCATTGAATGTGCCGAACAACATAACCAGTTCAGCGATCCACTTTGGAGTCTCGTTTGACGTCGCCGCAATCAACCTTGTGGGCCAGATCGAACTGGCTGGCGACCACAGCGAGAGCGATTTTTATTCGTTCACCGCAAATGCCGGTGATGTAATGACGTTCGAGTTGATGTCGTATTCGCTACGGACTCGGTATCCGAACCAGCTCGATTCGATTTTGCGAGTTTACAGCTCCAGCGGCGTCAAGCTTCCTTATTACACAAGCCCCTTGGGCGCGTTCAATGACGATGGATTCGAGCCGACCGACTCGATTTTGTTGGATTTGCCGATCCCCAGCGACGGGACCTACTACGTCGAAGTCGACACGTTCAACTTCGGCATTCCTGAGTTCGCGATTTATAAACCATCGTTCAATGTCGCCGCGTTCTGTAGCGCCTCAGAGAACTTGACGCATATTGCCTGTACCGACAAAGACACGGGTAGTTACGAACTGCTGATTTATCGTTTTGGAACTGGAACCAGTGACGCGATCGGTGACACAATCGTTGGCGGTGGCGGTATCGACACGCTTGTCGGCTCATCGGGTCGAGATAACTTCTTTGCCGATGGCGACGACGTTTTTGCCGGTCCCAATGGTGGACGAACGATTCAAGTCAATACTCCCCCAACGTTGCAAGCAATTCCGGCACAAACCGTTGACGAACGCAGTCCATTGCACCTTGCGGCTATCGGCAGCGACAGCGACTTTGGAGATGAAATTCGATACCGTTTGCTGCCGGCGGGTAGCCCCGCCGTGTTTCCGACGGGCGCGACATTGGACGCAGTGACCGGCCAGTTCGACTGGACGCCGCCAACGGATGGCGTTTATCACGCGATCGTGGAAGTCAGCGATTTGCACGACGTCATCGCCACTCAACCACTCGTCATTCACGTCAATGATCTGGACGGGCCACAGCCACCAACGGCATTGGACGACAGCTACGATATCCTGAAAGGCAAGGTTCTTCGCGTGACGACGGTCTTGGCCAATGATGTGATTCCTGTGGATACTCCAGTCACTTCGATCAGCTTTACCAAGCCAAGCGTCGGGAAACTTGCGTTCAACAAGGCAACAGGATTGTTCGCCTATCAACCCATCGCATCGTTCGTCGGCGATGTCAGTTTTACGTACACCGTGACCACGGCGTTTGGGTCCAGTACGGCAAACGTGGTAATCCATGTCTTGCCGGTGAATGCGGCGCCCATTGCTGTGAGTGACCAATATGCTTACGTCCCCGGACAGACGCTCAACGTTTTGGCAAACGGTGTCTTGGGCAACGACACCGACTCAAACAGCGACGATCTGACGGCGGAGTTGGTTTCGGGAGCCTCCAGTGGTGCCCTGTCGCTCCATACCGACGGAAGTTTCACCTACGTGCCCAACCCGGGTTTCAATGGCACCGACAGCTTCACCTATCGTGCCAAGGACGCTACCGCGACCTCAGCGAACGCGGTAGTTAAACTCAGCGTTCTGCCATCGATCGAGAGTGTGCAAGTCAATGGTGATTCGACTCTAGTACAACGCTCGATGGTCGACTCCATCGTGATTCTCTTCAGCACAGAAGTGACGATCACCGGCAGCGCCTTCGAGGTAAGGCGAATCGCTGGAACGAACCTAGATGAAGGAACCCTGGGATTGATCGACCTGGTGACACCCGAAGTGTCAATACTTGATGGAAAAACCAAAGTCGTCCTACGATTTAGTGGTGCCGATTCATTGTCGCTGCAGGACGGTCGTTACTCTGTCACGGTTCTTTCGCAGCAGATTCATGCCGCTAGTGGCGGAGCAGAATTGGATGGTGATGGTGACGGCAACACTGGCGGGAACCGTGTCGACGAGTTTTTTCGATTGTTTGGCGACCAAGACCGAGACGGCGATGTGGACACCCGCGACTACGCGGCTTTCAACCGTTCTTTACAGGGCGGTATGTCTGGATACTTGAGCCATTTCGATTTTAATGGGGATGGCGAAATCAACAACACAGACAAGACCGAAATTTTCGCACGTCGAAACAAAGTCAAAATCAGCCAACCCTGAGAAGCCAAAGAGCGATGAAACCAGTAAGAATCTGCTTCGCGACGATTTTCGTTAGCCTGTGCCTATCGTCAACCTCGACTGCCTCGCTCGTCCTTGAATTTGGATCTACAAATTATGCGATCAATGGAATTGGCGGCGCGGTGGACGTCGATGTGTACTTGTCCGGGTTCATTGGATCTCCAATAGAAACCGACGGCGGTCTCGGTACAGCTGGTTTTTCTGTCATCTACAGCGCCGACCCGACGGCCGTCGTTCTGCTGGATTCTGACGTGACGCCGAACCCTGAGTTCAAGGACGATGGGTCTGACGATCTTATGGTCGATCCTGGTACCAGTCCGTACACGCGAATTGATTTTGAAGCGCTGACCGACGATGAATCGATCAATCCGCTTATCGGAGATCCAGACCGAATCCTACTGGGGACCTTTACGTTCACAGCACTCGCGTCGGGCGAAACAACAATCACGTTACAAGATATCGACGCAACTTTTGGTAGCGATAATTTTCTCGATCTGTTCCTTATCAACGCCTACGATAGCCAGATCGCATTCACTGGTTCTGCGACGATCAATGTCACAGCCGTGCCGGAACCGACGAGTTTCCTGACGCTTTCTGGGCTAGCTTCGATGATTTATTTGCGGCGCAAGAATCGAGTTGCTAGAAAGCGTTGCTGGGCAACAGTACTACCGCAAAAGTAGGCCACATTGTGAAGACCTCGCCATCACTTGACGACGTTCTGCGAGAGTTCATTGACTCTTTGGCAAACGAATTCTTGTTGGCAAAACCGTCTCATGACGGGAACGCGACGGAACTGAGCGTGGAAGAGTTTGTGTCTTCGGTGGAACAACGCTTTCGCTCGACGTTGCGAGATCGCTTGGCGGAGCTTGCGACGCGTAGGTCGAGTGAACTTGCCGAGACACAGGACTACTCACCTCATCGGGCTGGTCAGCCTCCCAGTGCGGTCGCGGCGACGATTGATCTGTCAAATCATGGCGGCGCCTCGCGAGCAACTGAAAAGAAGACTGAACGCGAGGCGACTTACGATACACTGGCACTTTCGGCCGACGATCACGCGACGGTGCACGCGCGCAGTGGCGAAACGCCTCCGGAGTACCAGATTCTGGGGCTGCTCGGTAAGGGCGGGATGGGGGTGGTCTATAAGGCCTTGCACACGCCGCTCAATCGCATCGTCGCTGTGAAGATGATTCTCTCGGCAGGTCATGCGTCGCACGAACAGATCCTGAGATTTAAACGCGAAGCCGAAGCCGCCGCTCATCTGGTTCATCCCAACATCGTCCAGGTCTATGCGGTCGGTGAGTATCACGGGATGCCGTATTTTTCGTTGGAATATGTGGATGGCGAATCGATGTCGGCACTGCTTCGCCGCACGCCACTGACTGACGATCGCGCTGCGACGTTGATGACGCAAGTGTGTCGCGCGGTGCATTATTCTCACCAGCGTGGAGTTTTGCATCGCGATCTCAAACCGCAAAACATTCTTATCGCGAACGACGGAACACCCAAGGTTGCCGACTTTGGCTTAGCCAAGCGACTGGAGGACGACGCGGTTGAACAGACACATACCGGCGATGTGCTCGGCACGCCCGGTTACATGGCTCCCGAACAAGCGAGGGGCGAGAAGTCCGTCGGACCACACTCGGACGTGTATTCACTAGGTGCGATTTTGTATTGTGTTTTGACGGGCCGGGCACCTTTCGTGGGACCAACACCCTTTGAAACGATTCGCCAAGTCGTCGCCGAAGATCCTGTACCGCCATCGCGATTGCAACCCAAGATGAATCGCGACTTGGAAACGATCTGTTTGCGAGCGCTCGAGAAGGATGTGTCGAAACGTTACCAGACGGCAGAGGAGTTGGCCGATGAACTGCAACGCGTCGTCGAAGGCCAGCCGATTTTGGCGAGACCCATCACGGCTCGTGAACGGATGTGGAAATGGTGCAAACGAAATCCTAAGATCGCTATTCTGAGTTCACTGGCGGCGACGCTGCTGTTGGTTCTACTTGCAGGTGGCTACATCGCAGCGGGAGTCATCAATACACAAAAGATCGCTGAGCAAGACGCTCGTAAGGAAGCGGATGCAAACGCAGTCTTAGCTCGCAAGGCGGAGGCGACCGCAAAAGAGAATGAGGCATTGGCGGAAGATCAAGCGAACCTGGCACTCGATGCAACGCGAATCATGTTGTACGAAACGCAGAAGTTCTTCAAGGCCCGGCCGCAACTCAATGAGCTACGCCAAAGCATGCTCGACGGTATCCTCAAAGAAATCGATCGAGTCTACGCCGTCAACACGGAACATGAAGTGAAGGAGGCGTTCCAGGCCTCGGCACTGCGGCAACTCGGTCAGATCTATTTTGAAGCGGGAGTGTACGAGACGGCGCTGGAGCACTTCTTGAAGGCTGACGAGATTGGTACACGCCTCGCCAATGAAGGCCGTTTGTCTCAACCGGAACTCAGTCTCGAAAAAGTGAACCTTGGGATTGGCGATACATTGACTCAACTCGGTCGCTACGACGAAGCCGAGGTGCGATATGAGCGGATGACTGAGTATCGCAAGAAGTACTTTGAACTGCATCCCGAGATCAGCCCCTTTATGGTTGAGCTGAGCTTGGCCGAAGGGAAAGGCCGACTCGGAAGTTTGTACCGCAGGCAAGGTCGACTCGATGAAGCATTACCACTCATCCAGTCGACGCTCGACACAAGTCGAAAATGGTACTCGGTCGATCGCAAAAGCCTGGAGAAATCCGAGAAGCTGTCCGGCGATTATGCGGAGTTGAGCAAGTTGTATGAACAGCAAGGGCGGATCCCAGAGATGACCGCCGCAAGCAAAGCTTCATTGGAACTGCTTCGCCGCTCGGCAGCCAACAAATCCGACGTGCCGACGATCGTCAATCTTGCGAAAGCATTAAGAATGGTTGGCCGTCAACACTGGATGGCCAGCCAATTGCCGGAAGCGGAGCAACATCTTCGTGAAGCCATCGAGAATTATGAGCGGGCGCTGTTGATGGATCCAGATTCGGGGACGGCTCAAGCCCAAGGTGCGGACGCTTACTACCTACTTGCGAGCTTGCAGTTGAGCGAAGGCAAGGAGTGCGCGGGTACTGCGAAACGCGGAATTGAAATTCTCGAACCATTGCTCCTGAAGTCCAACATTCTGCAAAATCAGGAGCTGATGCTGAAACTGATCGCTGCCCAGGGACGTGTGGACGAAGCGGTCGCCAAGGCAGATGCATTTGCCGGCAATCGCAAGTCGGAATACCATTGCCTCATTGCCGCCATCATCTACGGTCTGACTTCGTTGCATCTAAGCGATGACCCGGAACGCAAGCAAGAGATGTTGTCCAAAGGCGTCGAATTAATTCGTATCGCTGTGAACGATTTGAAATTCGATCAGTTGAGCGTATTAAGAACCGACCATGATTTCTCCATGTTCCAGGACTTGCCTCAGTTTCAATCGCTTTTGGATGCCAACGAGAAACGGGTGTCTGAGTAGCGGAGACGAATCGCCGAGAGAACTTCTATTCGGTTGACGCGGCGGATTCGGCTAAGGGAAGTTGGTAGCAAACCACCTCGCGAGCGTTACGGATATAGAGGCGATCGCCGACCACGACGGGATGATTCCATGTTTTGCCCTCGATCGCATCGATGTTCCAATATTCGACTCGCTCGGTGGGATCGGTAGCGAGCAGCACTAGCTCTCCGCGTTCGCCGAGAACCAGCAACAAACCAGAGTCGGCTAACAACAGGACTTGTCCTTTTCCGTATCGCCCACCTTTCCACATGCGAGAACCGTCGGCGACATCGATGCAAGTGAAGATGGAGTCGTCGAAGCCGTAGATGTAGCCTTGGTGAACGACGACATCATTGAAGTCTGGCTTGAGATCTCGCGTCGTCCAAAGTTCCTTGGCAACCAAGCTGTCACCTTCTCGGTCCACTTGGATCAAGCGTGTTCCGGTGCCAAGCCCGGTTGGGATCAGAACGCGATTTCCGTCGATCACTTGGGGCTGGAGCGCTCGATAGCCATCGTGTTTCCAAGAGTAGTTAAGAGCCGTCTCGCCCGTGGACGGTTCGACGAACAAGGCACCCTCATCGGTCAGGATCGCTAGTAACGACATTTCCTGTAGATCGATCCGTTGCAGTGAACCATAGGATTGTTCGCTCGCTGCGATGGACCAGCGCAGCTCACCATTTTCGGTATTGAACGCCAGGATTCCCTTGTCACCGGAACCACCGCAGTGAACGGCGACGGTTGTATCAACGACGAGGGGCGACGAAGAAAAGCCCCACATCGGAGGTTGTCGATCGGCGACGTCGCGAATGTCGACTTTCCAGACTTCCCGTCCATCGATCGCATCGAGCTTCATCAGCCAACCTTCGGCGCCCAATGAATAAACGAAACCATTGTCGATGGTTGGGGTCGCGCGCGGGCCGAGGCCACCAAGTCCTTCAAAGAATCTCGACGCAACCGCATGGTTCCATACCTCGCGTCCGGTGTTCGCGTCGTAGCAAACCACGCATTCACTTTCACCACGTTGCTCTTGGGTCACGAGATAATCGCCGGCGACGGCAAACGACGACCAAGCGGGGCCTACTTGAATCCGCCAAAGTTCTTTCGGCGCCGACTGTCGCAGCGCGTCGCTATACTTCACTCCGCGCTGGGTGCCGTCACGATTGACGCCTCGAAAGCCCGGCCATTCGGGCGATTCAAATGCGGCTCGCGCCGACTCCCTATCCTCGATGCCCACACTAGCAGAACTGGTATCTCGACTCGCCAGGAACTGTTCCTCGGGAGACTTGTTCCAACGCCAATCAAACTCAAAGGCAAAGTCGCCCCAGACGCCATGATTTTGGAGTAATCCGGTGAACGCAAAACAGAGTAGCGCCCCCAGCGACGCGTACAACGTTCGCTTGTACGTCAGCACTTTTCGAAACACGATGAGCGCTGCGGCGAAGCCCGCGATTCCAAGCGGCGCAGTCATCACAATGAGTGGCGGTCCGAGCATCGACTTGTCGGCTAGCAGAGCGACCAAGGTGAACGAACCGACGAGCGCAATCACGCCCAGAAGACGCTCTTGCCAAAGAGCGCGGCTAAGCAGCATCCACCAGAGAACGATTAGCAACGCGAGCAAGAATGGGCCGAATGCCGAAGCCATCCATATCGTCGAGGGTCCATCTTCGATCAACTTGGGAACGAATCGAACCAGAGCCATCAGAGGTAACAGGATCATCGGAATCCAAACCCGCAGCGGCTTCCACTTCGGGTGATCCTGCAAGGCGTTTGGCGCTGGCGGATCGCCATCAACAACGGACGATGTTTCGACGCTCATTCAAGTCAACCTTTCGAGAGCTAGAGTATGGTCGATGTGGCGCTGGTCCAAGGGAGACGACAGATCCCCCACTGCCCTTGGTTTTCGTCAACGGCGACTTCGATGGACGACAGGGCGCTACCGAATCGTTCGAACGTCGTCGCGATCACGCGTTTGGCGATCAAGCGTGCGATTTCTTCGGCGGTGGTGTTGATGACGGGCAAGATGACGCAGTCTTCGTTGGGAAATACCCAGCGTCGTTCGCGAAAGCGAGCTGTTGTTTCGCGGTCGTCGCTCGTGACAATGATTTCTGCGTGGTCACGCGGCAGGATCACGTGGTGATCCAGTGTAGAAGTGACGGCAAGCACGGCGTCACGCAGCGCGATGAAGTCGACCACGTATCGGTTCTCATCCAGCGGCCCTTCGACTCGAACTTTTACGGCGTAGTTGTGACCATGAATCCGCTCGCAGATGTCGCCGGCGAACGTGATGAAGTGGGCGGCGGAAAACGTGAACTGTTCTTTGGACACATCCACGGCAAAGCTGGCTTGGGTCATGACTTCTCAATTTTGTTGCGGAGCAATACGAACAAGGATGCGGCGATCAAATCCGCCGTGGTTCCCGGATTCAACCGATGCGATTGGTCGCGGAGAAAGGCATCGAACTCGCGGCGATCGTGATCGTCGCCCGCCAACGCGTTGGCCGCCCGAAGCTTCACGTCGGTGGCCACTTGGACACCATTCTTACGCGCGATCAAGGAGTCGATGCGAGTCGACAATAAATGGAGATGTGCCTGGACGATTCCGCCGAGGGTGTCGTCGCTGTACAGGAGATGTTGGCTCACCAGCGGCACGACGTTTCCGTGCAGATCGCGAAAGCCAGTCGCGTATTGTTTGGCGATGTCGTCGCGGCTCGCCGCCGCCTGCATCGCGGCCAACAAATCCACATCGCCCCGGCATTCGTTGACGTCCATCTCGTTCACACGCGAAAGACCCCCTGCACCGGCGAGACGAATGCAATCAAAGATCACGTCACCCTCCTCCCAAATGTTGCAATCAACGAGAGGCCCGAGCAACAGCACGATGCCGAGATTCACATTCGTTCCGGTTGCTTGTCGAGTTCTCATCACGGCCGAGCGCATTCGATGTGCGATCGTGGAATCGCTTTTCACCAATTCATCAGCGGTGATGTTTGCGGCCACCACAAAATCGTTGTAGCACAAGTCGGAAAACGAGGCTCCGGGATGAACATTCCCGGCTTTGGGTGCGGTCGCCTCCAGCAAACACGCTTGGCGAATCGCATCATGCAAATTGGTAACGCGGATCGAATCCCATTGAATTGGCTCGCTCATGTCGAATGAACGAACGCTTCAATCGCGGCTAAGGTTTCGTCCGGTGCGTCCTCGATGACGTAGTGCCCGGCATCTGGAATTTCGACCGTTTTCGCATGGGGCCAAATCTTTTCGAATCGCCGCAGGCATTCGGGTCGGAAACACCAATCCATCATGCCCCACACCAGCAAGGTGGGAACGCGAGCGAGACTTGGAAGGTCTTGTTCCAATCTTTGTAGTGTTGCCATCGTCGGATGGTTCCGGCTCATCGGGATATCACGAACGAACGCGTCGATCGCGACTCGATGTTCCCAATTGTCGTAGGGCGCCAACAAAGCACGGGCGACATCCGACGGAAGCCTGCGTCGGTTCATGGCCATGGTCACGGCGGCCCGCGCGAATGCGTTAGCGCCGCGAACGGCCGCCGTGCCCAGGATCGGGGTTCGGCAAGCGGCGATCCGCCAGGGAACGTATGGGGGCGGGAACGCGGCGGTGTTGAGCAAGACAATACGTTTGAGCAATTTGGGACGCTTGAGCATCGCGGACAACCCGATCGCGCCACCCCAATCGTGAGCGACCAGCGTGATCCGGTCGAGCTGGAGTTGGTCGACCAAGGCGACCAGATTGTCGCGGTGTGCGGCAAGGGTGTAAGTGAACTCGTGCGGTTGGTTGCCGCGGGCTGGCTTATCGCTGCGTCCGCAGCCGAGGTGGTCGATAGCGACGACGCGATTCGCTGGCGTAAACCGATTTACAATGCGACGAAAATAGTAGCTCCATGTGGGATTCCCATGCACACAGAGGAACGTTTCCGTCGGCTCCCGGGCGCCTTCATCGAGGTAGCGCAATTGATGCGACGCGATGCGTAGCGAGTGGCTCGTCAGGGGCAGGGAATCGTAGGCGATTTGCGAGAAAGAGTCAGTCATACAGGCAAGTTTCGCTTGTGAAGCCCGATCCCGGAAGCGGGCCGCCGAGCCATTCTCGGGCACCGCTTCTTGGTTGACACCTCGGCCCCATGTCGATAAGTTGTGCTTATCTCAGGTATGCCGCACTGCCCGGGCCCACAAGGTTCGGGCCATTTTTTTATCCACACGCTCGTCGTATGAATCCTCAAGATATCCTTCGTTACGTCGACTCGCTTCATCGAGAGAAGAATATTGACAAGGAGTTAGTGTTCTCCGCGATTGAATCGGCGTTGCAAACGGCTGCAAAACGCCAATACGGCGAAGATTCGGACATCTCGGTCCGACTCGATCGCACAAATGGACGGATCGGCGCCACCTTGGAGGGCCAGCCACTCGAAGAGGACCAAATCGGTCGAATCGGTGCCCAGACGGCCAAACAAGTCATTATCCAGAAAGTCAAGGAAGCCGAGCGCGATTCCTTGATGCTCGAATACCGCGAGCAGATCGGCCAGATCGTCGCCGGGATCATCGGCCGAGCGGATGGCGGGGTTGCAACAGTCAATCTGGGCAACGTCGAAGCCATTTTGCCGCGCAGCGAGCAAATTCCGGGCGAGAGTTTGCATGCTAATGAGCGAGTTCGTGCGGTGGTGTTCGAGGTCCGAGCGACCGGAAACCGAGTCCGTGTTGTTTTGAGCCGGACGCGACCCCAATTGGTTCAGCGGCTGTTTGAACAGGAAATTCCCGAGCTTAGCGAGGGAGTAATCGCGATCAACTCGATCAGCCGCGAGCCGGGTTACCGAAGCAAAGTAGCGGTCAGTAGTGTCGATAGCCAAGTCGATCCGATTGCCGTGTGTGTTGGATACCGAGGCAGCCGCATCAAGGCGGTCCGCGAGGAGCTGGCGGGCGAACACATTGATGTGGTTCGATACAGCGACGACCCGCAAGTATTGATTCCGAACGCCCTGCAACCGGCCGCCGTAGAGCAGGTGTTGTTGTGCGATATGATTGGACGCGCCATCGTGCTGGTGCAGGAAGACCAACTGTCCTTGGCGATTGGCCGACGGGGCCAAAACGTTCGTCTGGCCAGCAAGTTGTGCGGCTGGGACATCGAAATCATGACCGGCTCCGAGCTGGAAGAGCAAATTGAGCGGGCTGTGGGTGGGTTTAGCCAGATCGAAGGCATTACCGAAGAACTGGCCCAAGCGCTCGTCGAACAAGGCTATTTGTCGTACGATGATTTGTCCGTCATTGAGCCAGACGCGCTCATGGAAATGAGCGGATTGAGCGAGGAAGAGGTCGAGCGGATCGTCGAGGAAGCGGAAGCCCAAGCCGAACAGGCGGAGGAAGCGGCGGCGGAAGAACGCAAGAATCGTCGCGACAAAGATCGATCCCAGCCAGAACCCGGAGACGCCGATGCAGCTGCGGTTGCGAGCGAGGACTCTGGTGAAGATGGATCCGGTGAGGACAATTCCGGCGACTCCGCGAACGAAATCCCGGCGGACGTCAGCGAAACCGATGACGACCAAGTCGACGACGTGCAAGCGGAGTCTGGCGAGGCGGAAACCGTCGCCGTGGGTTCAGACGATGCGGCGGAGGTCTCGGAATCCGAAGCCGTTGCCGAATTGGCTGGGGATACAGAAGTGAGTGCCAGCGGCGCCGAGGACGGCACTGAGGGTTCAGCCGACCAGGCTGAGTCGTCTGCTTCCGAAAAGCGTTGACACTTCGCGCGAGTTGGCTCGTAAGACGGGTCTCGCAAAACCGAGAATTCGGGTATGATATCGAATTCTGTGGCTTCTGCTGAGTCGGGATTTGTCTCGCCAGCTCCTGCTCAAGGTAAAAGCAGTCCAATTTTTGTGCTGCTGACCAAGGCGTCATTCTCGGTCCTGGGCGGATCGAAAGTGGCGATGGAGGAAAAATCGTATGTGACCAAACTGAAATAATCGGAACCCGTCGACAGTGATCTTGGTTTCGGAACTAGTTCGCCAGCAAACGCACCTGTCGTGTGTTCTGGAGAGGTGTTTCCCATCGATCGCTGTTTCAGCGCCCTAAAGACGTGTTCATGAATCGAATTTGACAGGATCAAAAACCCCGTGCCAGCACGCATATACGCGCTCGCGAAAGAACTAAATCTGGATAGCAAGGACCTCGTCGAACTGGTAAAGAAAGCCGGTATCACGGGCAAAGGTTCTGCGTTGGCTAGTCTCACCGATGAGGAGACCCAGCGGCTTCGTGATCACCTTGCATCATCCACTGCGCCTGCGGCCAAATCCGCTGCGCCTCCAGCCTCGGTGCCTCTGAAACCAGAACGGACGCCGATCACTTCTCGAATCGGCCGTGGTGCCGCCAATCGCACGATTGTGTTGCCCAAGTCGGCCCCTTCGGGTCCGAGTTCGGTTCCCAAGCCCGCCGAACCGACCAGCTCTCCACTAGCAGCCCGATCGGTGCCTCGGACGACGACACCGGAACCGACGGAAACTGCTCCGCCGACCAAGTTACCGAGTGTCAAGCCGGCCCCTGTGGCTGAGACTCCGGCTCGGCCCACATCGCCTGTCGAAAGGGTGTCTCCACCAGCGGTTGCCGCGAGCAGCCCCAGTGAGAACATTTCTCGGCCTCAACGACCGACGGCGCCGTCGATGACCAATGCGCCTCACGCTCCGCTGCGCCGTGACCCGCACACCGGTAACCTTGGTGCTGGTGGAAAAATGCGTTCACTGGACCGACCGAGCCCCGCGGGGGATGGCAAACGCAGCGGCGAGATGGGGCGACCCAAGCGTCGTGAACCCGTTATCAATTTGGCATCGCTACCCGATGCACCTCAGCAACCAGCGGCTCGGACCAACAGCGGTCCACCCGCTCAAAAGCCTGATATCAAGTTGAGCAAGGACGTTATCGTTGGTCACAAGCAAGGGATGAAAGCACCCTTGGAGCAATTGGCCGCTGAAGACAGCGAAAAGAAACGCGCTGCCAAACGCGCCGGTGCTGCGACGACGGGGACCACCACTGGTGGCGGATTGGCTGGGTTCACCGGCGACAAGAACCAGCGTCGTAAACCCGGTGCGGAAGACGAAGAAGAGAAGGCACGCCGTGGCAAGGGCATTGCCGGCATGGCGAGTGCTCGCGCCGACCGTGGACGAAGCGGCAAGCGACGTGGCCAAACCGGCGAGATCGATCGCGCTGGCGGTACCGGTCGCGAAATGCCGATCCGTCGCCGCACGCTCAATCGTCGCGGTACGAACACGGCTGCGCCGCGTAAAGACAAAGTCGTGGTGGAATTGCCCTGCTCGATTCGTAGTTTCTCCGAAGCCGCCGGAACACCGGTCGCTCAGGTGCTGCGGATTCTGATGGGCATGCAAATGATGGTGAACATCAATTCGCAAATCGACTTTTCGACGGCGGAGCTGTTGGCTACCGAGCTCGATTTGGATATCGAACTCAAGGCCCAAGAGTCGCTCGAAGACGAATTGATCACGGAGATCGAGGACCGAGAGGACGATGCCGAATCACTCGTCGCGCGACCTCCGATTGTCACGTTCTTGGGTCACGTCGACCACGGCAAGACGAGTTTGCTGGATTACTTGATGGGCATCAACGTCGCCAGCGGCGAAGCCGGCGGGATTACCCAGCACATTCGCGCCTACTCTATCGACAAAGACGGTCGCAAAATCACGTTTGTCGATACGCCTGGTCACGCCGCATTCACCGAAATGCGTGCTCGGGGTGCGAATGTGACGGACATCGCCGTGCTTGTGGTCGCCGCGGACGACGGCATCATGCCTCAGACGGCGGAAGCGATTAGCCACGCCAAAGCGGCGGGAGTGCCGATCGTCGTCGCGCTTAACAAGATTGACCTCGAAGGCGTCGATCAAAACCGAATCCTCACACAGCTGACCGAGCAACAGCTCACGCCGAGCGAATGGGGCGGTGACGTGGAAGTGGTCCGCACCAGTGCTGTGAAGGGCACGGGCATGGATGAGTTGCTGGAAACGCTACTCACCGTGGCGGAAATGCACGAGTACACCGCGAACCCATCGCGCCAGGCGCTCGGGGTTTGTTTGGAATCCGAACAGCAGGGCGATCGAGGCGTGATCGCGAAGCTTGTCGTCCAAAATGGAACGCTCAACGTGGGCGACATCATCGTCTGTGGTGACGCCTATGGTCGAGTCCGTTCGATGACCGACCCGTTGACACGCAAGGCGATCAAGTCGGCTGGTCCGAGTACGCCGATCAGTGTCACCGGATTGAACTTGCCACCGGGAGCGGGTGATCGATTCCACGTGCTCGATAGCATCATCCAAGCTCGCGAAATCGCGGGCACTCGAGCGGATGCCTACAGCCAATCGAGTTTGTCGGGTAACACGACCAAGGTATCGTTCGAGAACTTCCAAAGTATGCTTGAGGAAGGCCGCATCGGCAAATTACCCGAGGCGGTGAAATTGAACCTGATCATCCGAGCCGATGCTCGTGGTTCGCTCGAGGCGATCGAGAAGGAACTTTCCAAGTTTGATCACCCCGAAGTTCAATTGCGGATTTTGCAAAAGAGCGTCGGTGCGGTGTCACACGCGGATGTGACGCTGGCATCGGCATCCGACGCGGTCATTTTGGCCTTCAACGTCATGCCCGACGACAAGGCGCGGTCGCTGGCCGATGAACGCAACATCGAGATTCGTCGTTACAGCGTGATCTACAAGCTGGCCGATGAAATCAAGTTGCTCATCGAAGGCAAGCTCAAGCCCGAAGAACGCGTGGTCGAACTCGGTCGCGCCCTGGTCAAGCAAACGTTCCAAATCAGTCGGATGGGAACCATCGCTGGCTGTTACGTCCTGCAGGGATCGATTCACCGAGGTTGCCGTATTCGAGTCAACCGCGATGGCCGAACGATTGGCGACTACGGCCTTGATACGCTGCGGCGGATCAAGGAAGACGTCAAGGAAGTGCCTCGGGGAATGGAGTGCGGTATCCGACTGCAAGGCTTCAACGACATCAAGCAAGATGACGTTCTGGAAGCGTATCGCATCGAAGAAGTTGCGAGAAAGCTTGAGTTCTAATCGAGCGAGTTCAATCGCCGCCACCGCATCGACGATTCGGTGCGGTCGGCGTCGTTTCTTACTGTCAACCGACCTCTGTTAAATCGAAAACTGTTTCCCCGTGACCTCTCGTCGTTTACTCAAAGCTGCGGAAGCCATCCGCGAAGTCGTCGCATCATCCATCCTGACGGAATTGCGTGATCCGCGAGTTCGTGACGTGACGGTCATCAGTGTCCAAGTGACCCCTGACATGCGTGAGGCCAAGGTCAACGTGAGTGTCATGGGCGACGAGACCCAGCAACGACTTTCACTTCGCGGTCTACAGAACGCTGCCGGGTTCCTGCAGAGCCGGATCGCCGATCGCATTGAAACTCGGTACACGCCAAAGCTGGAGTTCGTGCTAGACAAGGGAGTGCAGCACTCCTTGCTCGTCAACGAAATCTTGCAAAAAATCCACGACGAGAAAAATGCGGATGCGGTCACGGAGGGAGCGTCCCCAGCGGCCGACGACGCACTCGCCGATGACGGGCTCGCCGATGACCCAGTAGCCGATGACCCAGTAGCCGATGACGATGATGTCGGCGATCACGAGACGGACGACATAGAAAATTCTGACGATGAGGATCGCCGGTCTTGAGCCGGCGTGACGACGACAATATCCACCCCACCACCTGCCAAAATCGCAACTCTGAATGTCCGCAAGCAACCGAGCCGGCGCGATCGCCAAGCTGCACTCCGCGCTCAAAAAACACTACCACGCTGAACCCGCACAACCGACGCGACCGCTCTTGGAGCACATCCTCTATGCGTCGTTGCTGGAGGATTGTCCCGCCGAGCTGGCCGATGAGGGACTTGCCAAGTGCGAGCAAGAGTTCTTTGACTGGAACGAAGTCCGCGTGACAACGGTGACCGAGCTCAGCCAGGTCCTTTCCCGATTGCCCGATCCCGTGAAGGCGGCGACTCGCCTGAAAAGCAATCTGCAGTCGATCTTCGAAGAGTTCTATTCGTTCGACTTGGATCATCTCAAGAAAGAAAACTTGGGCAAAGCCGTTGCCAAGTTCGAGAAGATGCCCGGGATGACGCCGTTCGTGCTGAACTACACGATTCAACACGGTCTCGGTGGACACGCGATCCCGATCGACTTTGCCGCCATGGCAATGATGCTCGTGACGGGAATCGCTTCACAAACGGAAGCCGTATCCGGTCGCGTTCCGGGGCTGGAGCGAGCGATTCCCAAGAGCAAGGCGATGGAGTTTTCGTCGCTGTTGCACCAAGCCGCCGTCGCTCTCAACAAGAACTCCCATGACAAGGTCGCCCGTGGTGTGCTGGACAGCGTCGAAAAAGGCGCTAGCAATCGCTTGGATGATTGGCTGAGCAACAAGGTGGAAGCCAAAAAGCAGCGCCAAATTCAACGCGAGGCCGATCGGGTGGCTGCCGAAGAAGCCGACAACGACCCCGCTCCGGCTCCGGAACCCAAAGCCAAAACCTCCAAGAAGTCGGCGTCGTCCAAGGATGCGCCCATGAAGTCGGCGGCCGAATCCGTCGAACCGCGAAAAGTCGAAAAG
This sequence comes from Pirellulaceae bacterium, assembly GCA_041741195.1. GTDB lineage: Bacteria > Planctomycetota > Planctomycetia > Pirellulales > Pirellulaceae > JBBSJZ01. The sequence continues at coordinate 51,575 of JBGSKM010000102.1, read as the reverse complement.
CCGGCGTCGGAGTCGACCAAGTCCTCCAAGACGGAAAAGCCTGCCGCGGGCAAGCCAGCTTCGTCCAAGTCCACGCCCAGTAAGCCAGCCACGGGCAACAAATCGGAACCCGTGAAATCATCAGCGGCTAAAGCAGAACCTGCAAAGCCCGATGCCGCAAAGTCGGGCTCGGCCAAGCCCAGCCAATCGAAATCGACCGAGTCAAAAACATCGACCAGCAAGCCAGCACCCGTGAAGCCCGTGGCGTCCAAGACCGCCGCGAAGAAGCCTTCGGCCAAGAAGTCCGGTACGCCGGAATCAAAGTCATCCAAGACACCCAGCAAAAAGTCGACGCCACCGTCCAAAAAGACGCCGCCGGCGACAGATAGCAAAAAGTCGAGTGCACCGGCCGCCAAGTCCAACGGCAGTAAGAAATCAGCCAACCGCAAATTGACCAAGAGCAAACCTCGGTAATTTCATTTCCCTAGCAAATCTTTCTCCTCGAATTTGATTCCGAACCATGGCCGGTCACTCAAAATGGGCGAACATCCAGCATCGTAAAGGCCGCGTCGATGCCCAACGCGGAAAGATGTGGAGCAAGTTGAGCAAGGCGATCATCGTCGCGGCGAAAGCGGGCGGCGGCGATCCGGCGGCGAACATCCGATTGCGCAAAGCCATCGACGACGCCAAAGCGGTGAGCATGCCCAAGGACAATATCGAGCGGGCAATCAAACGTGGTACGGGCGAACTCGATGGTGGCGACGTCGAAGAACTCGTGTTCGAAGGCTATGGCCCAGGCGGTGTCGCGGTCATGGCCGAAGTCCTGACCGATAATCGCAATCGAACCGCCCCAGAAATGCGAACGCTCTTTTCCAAAAATGGTGGCAATCTCGGCAACACCGGCTGCGTCGCTTATTTGTTCGATCGCAAAGGGTTGTTCATTTTCGACGGTGCACAAACCGACGAAGAAAAATTGACGGAGTTGGCGCTCGAGAACGGTGCCGAGGATGTCGAATCGACCGACGATGGAAAATTGCAAGTCACCTGCACTCCCGACGTCCACTCGGTCCTCGTTGATGCGTTCGAGGCGGCGCAGATGAAGCCCGAGCACGCGGAGATTTCGATGATTCCTCAAACCACCGTCGACTTGGACCCCGATACGGCCAAGCAGGTTCTACGGTTGCTCGAAGCGCTCGATGATCACGATGACGTGCAAAACGTTAGCACGAATCTGAACATTACTGAGGACGCGTTGGGCTAGGATTGCCGACCACTTGTTAGGTCAACTCATGGTTGGCTACGACAACAATTCGGCGGCGAGCGATTCGCGACAATCATTGATCAGCTTGGTGATCATCGCATCCGCTTGATCACCCGAGAGCGTTTCATCGTCGCGACGCAGTTCGACGGTCATTAGCACTCGCTTGCGGTCGTCTCCGTCCTTCTTGGGGTCGCGATAGGTTTCGCGATACGTCACCCGGGCCAAATCCGTCCCCACACTGGTTCGAACGACACGTTCCATTTCGCTCCATCGAATCGCTTCGGCGACCACAAAATTCAAGTCGCGTTCGACGGATGGGAACGGGCTGACGAAACGCTGTTGAGGCACGAGCGTGGCCATGGCGAACAAAGTGGGAAGCGATACTTCGGCGACAAAAACCGGCCCCGGCAACTTAAAACTCTTGAGTAACTTGGCGTCGACCGCTGCGAGATAGCCGACAAGGTGCCCCTGCATTCGAATTTCGACTGCTGTCCCGCGTCCAAGCCCAGGGCGGTCGACCGATGTGAGCTGCATCGGCGCGTCGATGCCCAACCGAGCAAAGATCGTCTCGATGATGCCTTTCAAACGGTAAAAGTCGCCACCGGCGATCATCCCGACGGTGTAGTGCTCATCGGGTAGCGCCTCGTCGGTTTCGCCAGGCAAGTAAACGTGAGCGATTTCGTACAAGTTGGCTTCCGTGGTGGATGAAGCCCAGTTGGCCGCTCGGCTGTTCAGCAAACTTGGCAACAACGAACGACGCAGCCGCCGCGAACCTTCCAGCATCGGAGTTTGCGTCTGCAATGCGGGGCGATCCGTCCACGGACTCATCGCTTCATCCAAACGCTCGACCACCACACTGGGTGTCATCGCTTCACTGAGCCCAGCGGCGGTCATCACGCTTCTCACTTGGTCGACGCCGACATCGTAGGGTCGACGTGCACTGGGCGCAACCGGAATCGGCGAGTCCTCGGGGATCTTGTCATAGCCATGGATGCGAGCGACTTCTTCGATCAAGTCGACTTCGCGGGTGAGATCATGCCGCCACGAGGGAGGTGTGAAATGCATTTCGCCCGGAGATGATGCGGTCGATTGGCACCCCAGCGCCGTCAGAATGCGAGCGACTTCGTCCGCGTCGATCGAGATCCCCAAGACTCGTTCAATCTGGCTCGCGCGCAGGACCAACGGCTTGGCATCGCGTGGCATCGTGTGAGTATCGATCACGCCGCTGGCGACTTTGCCGCCCGCCGATTCGATGATCAATTGACACACCCGCCGGTTTGCCCAATCGACTTGTTCGGGATCGACACGTCGTTCAAATCGGTACGATGAGGGGCTGTGCAATTTCAAGGCGCGTGCCGTTCGGCGAACCGACAGCGGAGTGAAAATCGCGGCTTCAATCACTAGATCTCGGGTCGTCTCCGTGACCTCGCTCGACGCACCTCCCATGACTCCGGCGACCGCGACGGCACTGCGGCTGTCAGCGATCACGCACATCGACGGTTCCAATAGGTAGTTGCGATGATCAATCGCTTCGATCGATTCACCCTCACTTGCCGGTCGAATGCGAATGCGCTGACCGTCGAGCTTGGCGTAGTCGAATGCGTGCAGGGGCTGGCCACACTCCATCATGACGTAGTTAGTAGCGTCGACGACGTTGTTGATACTGGCGATGCCGACCGCGGCGAGCGACTGAACCATCCACGCGGGACTGGGGCCGACCTTGACGCCGCGGATCACTCGAGCGGTGTACCGTGGGCAGGCATCAACGAACTCGTTTTCCACCTGGAGCAGCGACTCGATCGATTGCGTCGGATCGGTCACCGATGCTAGACCGGGCTCAGGCCTGCAAATTTCCAAACCGTACAGCACCGCGATTTCTCGTGCCACGCCGAGGTGCCCGAGACAATCACCGCGATTGCTGGTCACTTCCAAATCGATCACGGGATCGCCATCGACAATCTCCGTCGACTCATGATTGAGCCCGGATAGACTCAAGCGGAGGGCGAGTGCTTCGTGGCTAACAGGCAGATTCAAGTAGCGCGATAGCCACTTCCAGGAGACGAGCATGAGCGGTTCAGGTCAACTTGGGGGACGGATCATCAATAGCCCAAAATCGTACCCGAACCCGCGTCATTCTCGTAGGCCGGAACCACGCGGCCGGGCCGCGTGGTTCCGGGGCGGCGGTGCGAGTTTCCGCCGGCTCATACCGATTCGCTACGCGGCTCGTCGAACCGGCGAGGCCTCGGCAAGAGCTTCGATCGCCGCTTCCAAACTTTCAGTTTCACGGACCAGTGATTGAATGCATTGAGCCATCTCCTGGGACGCGGTTAGACCCATATCGTCCAACAACTCCTGCAACTCGTCCGTGCTCATATTCAAGATCAACTCTTCGGGGGTCATCATCTCTTCCGCCGATTGTGGTTGTTCACTCATGGTTGTCTCCAAACGGGCCAAGCGGGTTCCAATGCGTCCAGCCACTGACCGGACACGGGCGCTCATTGTTCATCGTTCACAGCAGCGGTTGCTGTTCAGCGAAAAACAGATCTGCGATAAAAGTGACCGTTTCCACTGAACATAAGCCACTCGCGAAGCGTCTCATGGGCGCCCCGTTGCGAGCCAAACGAAAGCGACTTGAGCGTGAGCGATCTAGCCCCACTGATCACCGATCCCATCGCGCCGCTGGACTTTTTGGTCGTCGCGCCGCATCCGGATGATGCCGAGCTGGGAATGGGTGGGACGATCGCTCGAATGATCGGGGCGGGGATGCGCGTTGGCGTGTTGGATTTGACCAGTGGCGAACCGACGCCCCATGGAAGCGACGTGATCCGGATCGCCGAAACTGCCAAGGCGACGGAGATCCTGGGGCTCACCTGGCGAGGCAACGCGGGACTTCCCAACCGAAAACTCGAGCACACGCTAGAAGCTCGAGGCCATGTCGCATCGTTCTTCCGCTTGCTACGGCCACGATGGATTTTTGCGCCGTATTGGCAAGACGCTCATCCCGATCACGTCGCCGCGACGGATATGGTGGAGGCCGCCCGATTCTGGTCGAAACTGAGCAAGACCGATATGCCCGGCGAGCCGTATCATCCCGAGCGGCTGTACTACTATTTTTGCATCCATTTGCGGCTCGCCGTTCAACCGTCTTGGATTGTCGACATTAGCCAGCAATGGGAAACCAAGCTTGCCAGTGTCGCTGCGTACGAAAGTCAATTCATCACTGGTCGCCCTACCCAGTCGCCAACATTTCTGGAGCGATTGCGTGACGACGCGGCGTATTGGGGGCGGCTCATCAATCGTCCTTATGGTGAACCGCTGGCAACCAAAGAGCCGTTGGCGCTTACATCGCTTCGCGATTTGATTTGACCGGGCGTTGCGACTTTCGATGTCGGCCAATCAAGATCATTGAATACACGGCGCCCAACACGACCGAACTCCACTGGTAAAACGTCAACCCGCCAGCAATAGGCAACTCCGGGCGAATGAATTCGGTGGCAAAGCGGTAGCCACAGTAAGCGAGAAGATAGATCAGCATCCACTGTCCACGAAATATTTGTCGCTGCATCCCCCACCATGCGAGCGTCGCGGCGGTGAGATGAAAAATGATCTCGTAGATCTGGGTGGGATGCCTGGCGAGCAGTCCACCATCACTGGCCAGAGGAAATCGAATTCCCCAAGGAAGATCCGTGACGGTGCCGTGACAACATCCGAACAACAAACATCCGCAGCGGCCAATGGCAATTGCAATCGCGACCGGGATCACATAACTGTCGCCGGTGCGGGTCTTGACGCCGGAGAGCCACTTGCCGATTTCGACACCGAGATAGCCGCCGGCCAGTCCCCAAAGAACCGTCTTACCGTCGTTGAGCCAACTCGCCATCCAAGCGTCGGCTGCGGCGGGAGAGCCAAGTCCGCTGGAGAAGACCAGAAACGGCAACTTCGCGAACACGACGGCACCGATGAATCCACTCAGTCCGATCGAAAGACGCTCGGTGGCGGTGAGTGGTAAGCCCCGTTGGCTCCGCCGCAGCAGGATGGCCGCGACGAGTGTCGCGGTGAACATCACCAAGCTGTATGCAATGCGTGAGGACAGCAATGGCGATTAAACTCGGACGTCCAAATGACCCGCAGCGATTTGCTGTTGAGCCTTGGCAGCACTTTGAATCAAACTCAATGCCGCGTCGCCTTGCGATCGCTGGGCATCGAGTTGCTTGGCCGCAACCGCAAACGCGGCCTTGCTCTTGGTCGCCGCAGCTTGGGATTGAAGAACTTCCGCGATCGCTGGGTCCGACGTGATTTTCATGCTCGACGCTTCGCTAGTTTCATGGTCAAGAAGGCTCGGTTCTCTCTAAGAATCGGTCACGATCCGGTGATTCGCGCGGTTCCCCTGGGGTAAACCACAAAATCTTGTGGACTCCCCGCACCGGTCGTGCTGTTTAGCTAAATTCTAGGGCTTGCAATTCACCCTGCCACGTCAACCGGTTTAGAAAAGTTTCGCGTATGAACACTGCAAGATTGGACCGCCGCCAGCTCGTCGCAGGCTCGTTGGCCGTCGCGGCCGCGACGATGTTTCACAACCGCGATGGCTATGCACAGGTGACAATGTCGGAGGCTAAGTCGTCCGCAGTGCCAAAGCAGCGTCGCCCCAATCCGATCGCCGTGTCGACTTACTCGTATTGGCGATACCGCGACGACAGCAAGTTGTCGATCGAACAATGCGTGGACTTGGCGGGTGAAGCCGGTTTTGATGGCGTGGAGATCTTGCATGTGCAAATGGAAGACGAATCACCATCGACACTCCAACGAATCAAACAGCGCGCGTTCCGGCAAGGCATGGATCTGTGTGGGTTGTCAACGCATCAGTCCTTTGTATTTCCCGATGCAGCCAAACGCGAGGAGAACGTTGCACACACGATACGCTGCATCGAGCTCGCCTACGCAATGGGCATTCCGACGATTCGCGTGAACACGGGCCGCTGGGGCACCTCCGGCGACTTCGATGAATTGATGGCAAACAAGGGCATCGAACCCCGCTTGGACGGCTACACCGACGACGATGGCTTCGCTTGGGTCCGCGAGGGCTTTGAAAAGTGTCTACCCGTCGCCGAGAAGTGCGGCGTCGTGCTCGGTTTGGAGAATCACTGGGGACTGGGACGTACGGCCGAGGGTGTGCTTCGAGTCATCCGCGAAATCAATTCTCCGTGGCTGCGGGCCACACTCGACACCGGCAATTTCCTCGAGAACCAGTATGAACAATACGCTCAACTGGCGCCGGAAGCCGTTTTCGTGCAAGCCAAAACCTACTTCGGCGGCGGAACCTGGTACACGCTCGACATCGACTATGACCGCGTCGCCAAGATCCTTCGCGACGTCGACTACCGTGGATATATATCACTCGAATTCGAAGGCCAAGAATCGCATGAGACTGCGATTCCCAAAAGCCTCGACATGCTCCGCCAAGCTTTTGCGTGAACGCGAGCTCTGTTCGTACGTAGCACGAGCCCGCTGGTGTGCTTAGTCGGCCCAGCCCACCGGCTGGGTCCACGCTTGTTGCTTCTGGTCTTTGAATGACGGATCCACATGCGGCAGCGAGCTTGTCACGACCGCGCGAACGTAAAGCTCGTTGCCGGTGAATTTGTAACTCGGCGAAACCCCGTCCACCGTCGCCACCACCCGCCCGACTCGATCAAGTTCCTTTCGCGGATCGACGGTCGACGATGAATCGTCGCCTTTGACGGTAGCGATGAATTGCGTTTGATAACTCACATTCGGTTGGCTTTGGATTTCTAGAGAAAGCGTCCGAGTCGATTCATCGAATGCAACGTCGTCAAGTGAGACACCGCTGGACGCATAGAAGTCGCCACGCTTCATGGCACGAATCAAATGCTCTGGCGAAAGGTATCGGCTGCGGACCATCACCCACCCACGTCCCGGTCGCGATCCCGCCTTGCCGTGATACTCATGACTATCGTCCGTCGCGATTCCCATGATTGGCGGAACGTTCAACTCAGTACGCCGAATTGCATTGACCAAATCCCAGATTCGTTCCACGCTCGGATGATGCTCGTCGCCGAGGTGATTCACGACCGGGTGACCGTTGTAGACTTCAAAAAATTGCTCCGAAACGACGGCCGCAAGATCCTCCGCGGTGACCGCGTAACCGAAGTTCGGATGATTCAAATGCGGCAGCACTTCTCGGCCGTGACTTTTTTCATGTTCGAGGATCGCACGCAAATTGTTTTGCATGGCTTCACGAACCGTCGCGCCTCCCGCCGGCGGGATCATCTCGTCGATGTTTGTCGCATTGATGTGGACGGGCTTGCCTTCGGCTTTGTCACTAATCTCTTCAGCCTGAATCATGATGAATGCTCCACGCTGTTCCAACAAGGAACGAAATTCGGCAAGCGGCTTTAGTCGCACTTCGTAGTTCGCTTTGCCGGGTTCCCCGCGCGTCTCGACCCAGTCCTCCCCGAATCGCTGTCGATACTTTTCAAGCACGGTGGCGTCGGACCGCTCCGCCACCTTGGACATCGACATCCAACGCTGGCCTTCGCTCAACGTGTTGTGATCCGACAAGGCGAGAAAGTTGTAGCCTCGTTCGCGATACCAGTCGCCAATCATCTCCGGAAAGTCGTCTCCGTCGCTCCAAAGCGAGTGTGTATGCAAATTCCCCTTCCACCAACGCGGTTCGGGATTTTCGCCCGAGGCCGCTGAGATGCTGACGAGTACGGCAACGCACACTAGTCCCAAACAACGCATGTTAAACTCTCGCGGTGATGTCATGCCAAAAAGCAACTTTCAAGTCGATGCATTGTAACCCTTTTCATGCAGAAACATCTTTGAAAAATGACGTCTCTGCGACAATCGTGATTGCCGCTTTGGCGATGCGGCGAATGGCAATTCGAGATCGGATGCGTTATTTATAGTACGGTCGTTACTGGGTCATTTCGGTCAGGTCCAATCGCGTGTGGCGACGAATCAACGGCAGCATGCAACCACTTTTTTTGGAAAAGCGTCCAAGCGATGAATGTCCTCACCACCGAGCAAGTGCTCGCCTATGATCGCGACGGTTTTCACTTTGCACGAGAACTCTTTGATTCCGACGAAATTGAACTGCTCCGTCGTTCCGCGAAGGAGGACAAGGCGCTCGACGACCATGCATTCGGTCGTGCCGATGGCGAAGGAGGTACCGTTCGTCTGTCACTGTGGAATCACCCTGGCGATGGAATTTATGGTGCGTTCGCACGTTCCCATCGTCTCGTTTCCATCGCCGGCGAATTGCTACGCGACGAGCCCTATCACTACCACTCGAAAATGATCATGAAGGATGCGCGCGTGGGCGGCGCCTGGGCTTGGCACCAGGATTATGGCTATTGGTACAACAATGGTGTGCTGACACCCAACTTGGTGAGCGCCTTCATCGCTGTTGATCCCGCGACAAGGATCAACGGTTGCCTGCAAGTCATCCGCGGATCACACCGCTGTGGCCGAATCCATCATCATTTAACCGGCGATCAAGCGGGAGCAGACATGGAACGGGTGTCGGAAATACTGAAACGGTTCGAGTTGATTCACGCCGAAATGAATCCGGGCGACGTGATTTTCTTTCACTCGAACTTGTTGCATCGAAGTGATCAAAATCGCTCGGATCACCCACGATGGTCGATGATCTGTTGCTACAACTCGCGGCAGAATGACCCGTACAAGGATTCGCATCACCCTCGCTACACGCCGCTGCATGTGCTACCGGACGAAGCGATCAAGCAAATCGGCGTGCGACGGTTTGCCGACGACGCTACGAATGTCGCGTGGCTGGATCCGAACCGCGATGCGAGCGCTCGTCGTTTGGGCCAATAACTCGCTTGGACCAATAACGCGCCGCGCCGGCAAAGACAGATCGCGGTCGAGTGGTCGTACTTCTAGCGGACGCCCCGCACGAGCTCGTCAAAATTCAGCTCCATCTGGGAAGCATCGCTGAAGTCGCCTCCCAGTTCGCGATAGATCAAACTCGGTTGAATGTCGCGGCTGTTCTGATACTTGTCACTGCAATAAGCCCGACACTTCCCGCTGAGTTCGACGTAGTAGATCTGGCAAATCTGAATCCCCGGATAGATTCGCACCGGTTGGACGCAGTGCATTTCGAGGGTCCAGGTGCCTCGGTAACCGGCGTGCCCCAGGCTGCCGCCCGGATTAACGTACAAACCCAGTCGTCCAAGCGAACTTCGCCCCTGGATGATCGGCACAAGATCGTGGGTTTCCGTATGCTCAACCGTCCTGCCCAGATACAGCACATTGGGCTGGATGGTGATCCCGTCCGCCGGAATTTCGATGCGTCGGTAGCGATTGGGCGTCGCGGCATCCAGCACCACCTCTTCGTAGACCAGCAACTCGTGATGCAGCGACAAATTGTAGCTGTTGGGGTTCAACCGCTCCGGATCAAACGGATCGATGAGCAATTGATTGCCGAAACGTCGCTGAATCTCGTCGCCCGAGAGGATCATCGGTTCGTCATCCCTGTGAAACGGGTGGGCGGAAAGGTTTCCTTTATTGTGCGTCCAGGGTGCGCGAATTGTCAATCGTTTTGGTTGCCACGAAACTCATATCATGCGATATACTTGGATCATCCCAGTCCAGGTCCCTGAAGATTTGCCCAGCCGAGTTCAACGATGAGCCAAATAAATCCATACGATGTCACGAGTGTTGGTGCGGCGATGTATGCTCAGGAGTCTGAGCGGACGACGTTCATTCGCCGCACCTACGCCCACCTGTCTGGGGCAGTGTTCGCGTTCGTCGCGTTGGAGGCGGTGCTGTTTAGCCTCGTTCCCGCTGCCACGATGCAGACGCTCGTGATGAAAATGAGCGGCGGTTACGGCTGGCTAATCGTGCTGGGCGCGTTCATGGCGGTCGGCTGGATCGCACGCTCATGGGCTTCCGGGACCGCATCGCGAGGTATGCAGTACGCGGGGCTTGGGTTGTACGTGGTCGCCGAAGCGATCATTTTTCTGCCCATTTTGTACATCGCCATGCGATTGGGCGGCCCGCAAATCCCGTTGTTTGCCGGCGCGATCACGGCGATGTGTTTCGCCGGCCTTACCGCGTTTGTGTTTGCCACTCGAATCGACATGGCTCCGTGGGGCAAGTATTTGGCAATCGCCGGGATCGCCGCCCTAGCAATGATCGTCGTTAGCATCGTGATGGGATTCAATCTGGGTGTTTTGTTCTGTGGCGCAATGGTTGCCCTGACGTGTGCCTACATCCTTTACGACACGTCCAATGTGCTGCACCACTACCGCACCGACCAATATGTCGCGGCATCCCTGGCGCTGTTTGCATCGGTCGCCATGCTGTTTTATTACATCCTGCGAATCGTCATGGCGTTCTCGAATCGCGATTAGCAACAATCGCTCTTGAGTCGATCGTGTTCAAGCCACTACTGTGCATCGATTCTTGGTCGACCGTCGGCCCGGAGACGATGATCCCCCTTGGTCTGGGCACGGGCTTGATGCACTCCACGATTGGTCGCCACGATTTAACGCACCCAACGTCTTCGACGACCACCAGCGAAGAACAGATCCTCGGCCAGTACATTCCGCTGTTGTACCACTACAACATGCTTCAGGATGAGGACCGAGTCGGGGCGTTTCGGCAAGCGATTGATTTCTTGGTTCAACCCGGCATGCATGTCGTGGAACTGGGCGGTGGAACAGGCATTCTTTCTTCGTTCGCCGCCCGCCGCGGTGCTCGAGTCACCTGCGTCGAACGCAATCCCGAACTGGTGTCGTGTGCTCGCCGCTTCGTTCACTCCAATGGGCTGAGCGGTCAAATCGACGTCGTCCAAGCTGACGCGTCCATGTTCACCCCGAGCGATAAAGTCGATCTGGTGATCTGCGAGATGCTTCATGTCGGCTTGCTTCGAGAAAAACAAGCCTCTGTGATCTCGGCATTTAAACGCAATTACACTCGCGTCTTCGGCTCACCGCTACCGATTTTTGTTCCCGAGGCATCGATCTTGATGGTTCAACCGGTCCAACACGATTTTACATTCGCCGGCTACGAAGCCCCGGTGCCGTTATTCCAAGCGCCCCTATTGAACCAGCCCCGAACCGTTGAACTGGCCAATCTCGATTCCTACGCTAGCCTTTCCTACGACGAACCAATCCCCAAGCGATTTCAAATCGAACAAGAGGTTTGTATCGCAACCAGCGGTCGATTGAATGCGGTCCGGTTCATCACCCAAAATGTTCTCGCCATCGACATGGATCAACAGCACGCGATGACATGGGCCAACCAAGCACTCGTGTTGCCGATCGATTCGCCCATCGATGTCGACGGGAACCAGCGGATCAAGATCGCTTTTGACTACATTGCCGGCGGGTCTGTCGAATCACTACTCGAATCTCTGCGCGTTCAACCGATCGCCTCCACCTGCAACACTCACTGAACATATTGAACAAGGAAGTTCGTCGTGCGGAACATTGTCATCATTGGAATGCTGCTCGCCGCAGCATCAACGGCTGGTTGGTTCAGCATCAAACGCGACGGCGATATCATGACGATCGACATCAACCGCGCCGAGATTCGCAGCGACACGCGAACGATGATCGACCGAGGACGCGAGATGCTGGATCGACAACAACAGCAAGCTGCCGATCGCCAATCGCCCCCGACCACCAACACGCCCCCTTGGGCGACTGAAAATGTCGCGACTGGGTATCCGCCCGAACGTGGCTTCAGTGCACCACCGCCTAACTTCACAAATACACCTGCGGGTTATCCGAGCAATTCGGCTGGCTACAATCCGCCCAACTACCAACCAGCCGGCTACAGCCCCTCGCCAGGCTACGGGCCGACGCCTAATTACGTCCCACAACCGCCGTACAGCCAACAGCCTTCCTACGGCTATCCACGCCAGTAACCCCCAGACTTGCCCGGCGGATGGAAACGAATATGACGTTCAGGTGACACGCCGCGCGACAATCTTTGCCCAATCGTCAATTTTTCTCATGCGGGACGACCCAGAATATTCAATATCTACGTGCCAAAATAGTTTCATGGTTCACGTTAGGATACCTCGGGCATGTCATCCAGTCGGCCGACCACTGAGCGAAAAGCTCTCGCTGTCAATCTAGATCCTCGTCGCTATGGCTCATTCGCTGAGATTGGCGCTGGCCAGGAAGTCGTGCGGTGGTTCTTTCGGGTCGGCGGTGCGGCCGGAACGATTGCCAAAAGCATGTCCGCCTATGACATGTCCGTGAGTGATGCGATCTACGGTCACTGCGAACGCTACGTTTGTCGAAAACGTCTCGAAGACATGCTGCATCACGAACACTCGCTCAACCTCGAGCGATTGCGAGAAAGTCGTGGCGACACGACATCATTCTTCGCGTTCGCGGACACGGTTTCGGCTCGCAATTTTAGCGGAACCAATGATTGCCACGGATGGATGGGAATTCGCTTCCAAGCGCATCCACGCGACCAAGACAGCGAGATTATCATCCATGTTCGCATGCTCGACACCGAAAACGCGTTGCAGCAGGAAGCACTCGGGATCATCGGAGTGAACTTGATCTACGGGGCGTTTTTCCTCAACCACGAACCGGATCAATTGATCGAGTCGTTGCTGGATAACCTTAGCACCCGTCGAATCGAAATCGACATGATCGAGTTTTCCGGCATCGCGTTTCGCCATGTCGATAACCGTGTGATGAGTCTGCGACTGGTCCAACTCGGACTCAGCAGCGCCGCAATGTTCTCGGCGGATGGTGAAGTGCTTCAGCCCAGCGAAGTGCTCTACAAGAAACCAATCCTCGTGGAACGTGGCAGTTTTCGCCCGCTGACGCATGTCAATCTCGATATGCTTCGTGCCGCACAACACAAATTCCAAAGCGAGCCCGATGTCGATGGCGAACAAGTCGTGACCCTGGCCGAAATCACCATGCGAAACTTGCAAGCCAACGGTGAAATCGACCTCAAAGACTTCTTAGCTCGAGTCGACGTCCTCGCCGCTTGCGGAATGACGGTGCTCATCTCCGACTATTTTGAATATTATCGGCTCGCTGCCTATCTGGCCCGATATAGCAAGAAAAAGATCGGCATCACCATGGGTGCGGGTAGCCTCTACGACCTGTTCGACGAAAAGTACTATACCAAGCTTGACGGCGGCATTCTCGAGTCTTTCGGTCGCTTGTTTAAGAACGATTTAAAGCTCTACATTTATCCGCTGTTGAATCGTGAGACGGGCGAACTGACGACCGTGGAAAACCTGGAGATCGCTCCAGAGATCCGTAGTCTCTACGAGTACTTGGTGAACAAGGGATGCATCGAGCAACTCGATAGCTATGATCCCCAACATCTTAAAACGTTTTCACGAGAAGTGCTGAGACAAATTCAAGCCGGCGAAATGGGCTGGGTCGAGCACGTCCCCGCCGAGGTGGCGGAATTGATCGAACGACGCGGATTCTTTGGCTTCCGTCGTCCCGTCGCGAAGAAGTCCATTCCGGCCCTTCCGTCGATCGATCCGATTTCCTCCTTGACATCGGCATCCGCGACTTCTTGAACGGCACCTTGAACCCGTTCGCATCTTTCATTTGTCACCATTCTCGACCACTCCGGCGATCCACAAAACGTGGTGGCTGGAGTGGTCGATTGGCGATCGGCATGAAGCATTTCCAATCGTGGACGTGACGGGACGAGCCTAATTGCTCGCTTGGCCCGCAAACAATCGAGTCGGCTCCTCGCTTGTGACACCACTGTCAAGCGACTTACTAGTCAACTCCGCTTTGAATCGGACATCTCCACTGCCGGTGGAAGTCGCCATCACCTTAAAGTCGAGCTGATCGCCTGCGGCGAGCGTATCGAGCTTGTCAAAGGTGATCTCACGACCGTCCGCCGAGTGCTCCGTGGGACCTTCAGCGTTCTCAAATTTCAACCCTTCCGGCAGTGTCGCGGTAAGTTGAATGTCCGAGTCCTCAGCGTCACCCTCGTTCCAAACACGAATCATGTACGTCACTTGACTCCCATCGGACACGGGGTCTTCATCGTCAAAGACAACCATTTGCAACGCAGGCAGTCGCACGACTTTCGTTTCTGCGAAAGCGGTCGATGTCGCTTCGCTGCGAGCTTGAGCCTCGTCATCGGCTTCGTCGACAGTACATACGTGTCGAGCCTGTACTCGAGTCGGCAACGTGTCTCGACCTCCAGGACGAACAGCATATTCGAACGTTGCCGTTTGGCCTGGCTCAAGACGTTCTAGTGAGAACTCTTGGCTGTTCATCGCGACCTGTTGCGATTCCGACTGCGAATTCGAACTGTCGCTAGCATTCTTACTATTGCTGTCGGATTGGCTGTCGCCCCCGTTTGCACTCTTTTGCTGTTGTTTATTCTTGTCAGCCATCTCGGGTTGGCCCTTCGTCGAATCGGCCGAATCACCGGAACTTGAGTTCGATGAGTTCGAGGATCGCATTTGCGGGTCGCCCATATCGACCAAGTTCGAATCTTGTGGCCACATCACTGTGACGCTCACATCCTCCGCTGCCGCGTTTCCTGTATTCGTCACACGTGCGTTAAAACGAGCGAGTTGGTCGCCGTACAAGCGGCTAGGCCCATCAAGCTTGACATCCAAATCGGCAGTTATGACCTCAGTCGTGGTTTGCTTGCTCCGTGCTGACAAGTCACTGTTGCTTGCCTTGGCCTCCGCACGACTGGAAAACTTGCCGGATTTGGTCGCATAGACTCGAGCAATGAACTCACGCGTGTCACCGGCTCGAAGACCATCCACATCAAACTTGAGGGTGCTGTTACCGTCGATGGTTGCCAATCCGTCGCCAAGCTCATCGACCACTTGGAACTTCCCGACGTCACCGCTGCCGCCATTTGCAATGGAATAGTTGAGCTCGATCACGTCGCAACGATTTACTTTGTCAGGGGCGTTCTTCGTCAGGGACAATTCCGGCTTGACGACCTGGCTGGTCATGCAGAGCGCGGGCTTGTAGTTGACAATTTCGAGGCAGCTCTTCAGCGCTCCTTCGTTATCGGCCGCGGCTTTCACCTGTATTTCCCGACTTTCGCCAGGCATAAGCATGTCTATGTTCATCTCGCCGTCAGCGGAATTGCCTTTTTCTTGAGTCGCCTGATTGGAGTTCGAGTTCGATCCAGACTGTGCCGAGTTCGCGTTCTTGCTTGGGTTCATCGACGTCGATTCAATGGTGAACCCGTCTGCCTTCCGTTGCTGTAACGAAATGTCGTGCAGCGTGGTATTGTCCGAGGCGTTGGTAACACGCACCGTGTAAGTAAACTGCTCGCCAATTCGTACCTCCTCGGGCATGTTGGTTTGAATTTCGAGAAATCCGTCTCCGGTTCGTATCGTTTGCTGCGCAGCGACACGGCCTGTGATGCCCATCGCCGCAAATACGGCTAGGCACCCAAGCGTGCGGCTCAATGCGGATGTGAAGCGGTTTGTCATGTTCGTTTCCTTGGTTGGAAGATGAAAAATGGGTTACGACTGCCCGCGGAGTCCCGACGGTGTCGCGAATCGAAGGCACAGGAACTTCTGTGATTGAACAGGATCCGTGAGCTCGCTGGCCGATTCCGACATTGGTAATCGACTCGTAAGGCAGCCAAGGGCGAGCGATCGCCACGACCGCAAGCGAGTGCATACATCACGCCAAGCTGGCAGCAATCAGGAAAAACTCTCCGATTCGATTCGATTGCTTGCTAAGCCGAGGCCGTGCCGCGAGATGATTTAAGCGGGACGCAAGACCTACAGAATGAGTGAAAGTAGCGAATGAGCGACGGGATCTAGTGACCGCATGTCGTCGTTGCACGGAACGAATGGAGTGCCACACGAGAAGACCGTTGCTAGATCGCTACCACAACATTCAGCGACTCAGGTGCGTGAACGACGGCGAAACAACGCGCGGAAGATTTTGGTGATAGCGTAGGTTTTGATCAGTCGACGGAACATTTGGTTGGTCCTAGTGAAAGTAATGAAACCATTGAAAGCTGTAGATCAACTTTCAACGCAACCTGCATGCCAGGAGAATAGGAGAACGCTCATCTTGTCCGGACTGGTTTCGCAATATCGCTGAGGCTGTCCATCCAATGGACAAACAGGAAAACCGCCACGACCGCATAGATCATGCAGGCGGGCATCCACATGATGACTCCTGCTAGTTGCTGGTCTTCCAATACAGTGTATCCCCAGCGCTGGGTGCGCCCGGCGTAGATCGGATACCAAACCGTCGGCGACAAAGCCATCAATACACCCAAGAACATCGCGTGAATCGATGTCGTAAACAAGTACAAAACTCCCAGCCCAGGTTCGATCGACCGCTGCCGGCGCGGATCAAGGACCACTCGCCAGAATAGGCAGGCGACGATAAAGAATGTGAGATGTTCGAAATCATGCACGAACGGATCAACGAGAGCGTGTTGATACAGCCGCGGTAAATGCCACAACCACAACCCGCCCGCATGCAGCAACCAGACGACGATCGGATTCCATAACCAGCGTTGGAACATCGCAATCGGTCCGGGTCCATTCGATGCGAAAATGCGGGCGACACGTTTTCGTGATCGCTTTGGAATTGCCCACGTAAAGACGATCCCCGGCGCACCGAAAACGGTCAATGGTGCCGCGACCACCATCAATACCATGTGCTGGATCATGTGGACCCACGACAGGTCGTTGCTGATCGTATCAAGCGGTGACAACAAAGCGATGAGTATCATTGCCATGCCCGCTAGGAACGAAGCGAAACGCAGGCGAGAGACAATGCGACCGATTCCTGCTTGCCGCCATGCGTTTCGAATTCCCAGAACATAGAGAAGCGTACAAACGCCAACGTTGAGCGCGACGACTTCATCGAAATGCCACGCCAACCACCAAGCGTCTCCCGGTTGCCAACCGCTGATATGGGCGAAAAACACAAAGTCTCGCATTAGGATTTGCATAGCAACGACAGCAACCGCTTTAACACCCTTGAAGATAAAACACAAACGGAATGCTTTGAACGATAATGATCACGATAAAGAAGCGATTGGCTAACACTCCACTACGGGCCATAAAACGCTCGCCGTCCGATGAGGTTTCTGAATCGACATCTTTGGAAAACCCTTTCTGGTTTCTCGTCGCAATTCCATTCGCAACGACGGCACTGGCCACCATCGAGACGCTGACCGCAAGGCCTAGCCAAGCCACCAAGCTGAGCCCCATCCAATGATGCTCACCCCAGCCGCTGACACAACCGAACTCGGCGATCAAATAGGAGAGTACCAAATGCAAAAGCCATGCGATCGCGCCGCCCAAGACCCCAAACCAAAGCCTGCCATCCGTGGGCACGGATCGACGTGGAAGCGGTGCTTGATACTCGTTCGTTCCCTCCATTTGTTGGTCCTTTGCCTCTACGGTGACAAAATTAACGTCCCGAAAATTACCACTGCGGCCGCGACCGTGGCGTACCAATAGAGCGACGTGACTTGCATTTGCATCGCCATGTGCCCTTGGGTATCACGAAACTCACTCCAGGCTCTTGTTTGCGCATTGATCAGCAGCAACGCGCCGACCACTACGAGCAGCCAAGGGTAAACGCTCAGCAACCCAAATAGCGAACCATAAGCCGATTCATTGATTGAAACGCCATAGTCGATCACCGCATAGACGTTCGTCGCCAAAAAAGCCGCTGCGAGCAACAGCACACATGTCATCGAAAACTGAATTTGATTCTCGTACCCGCGATTGAACGAGCGGTTTGCCCACATCAATGCTGGTGCCGACACGACTAGCAGACCATACGACAAGGTAAACATCAGACGACTTGGTTCGCTCACACCGGCTGGGGGCCACTGCGGCGAATACAAACGAATGTAGAAATAGGCGTAAACAAGCGCGACGAGCGACATTGCCAAGATCGACAGAAACGTGACCATTCCGCACCACGCAACCGAGCGGCTGCCCGTGGTGAGGATCGGCAATCCGGCTCGGTCGGCCATATCGCTTTCTCGCAATCGCTTTACGAGATCTGGCTTAGGCGACAGCCACCTGCCCAGAGCAATCGCCATGATCGCAACGCCAACAAGAATCACGAGATGCACCTTCAGCAACACCGACACCAGTGCTACCACTAAACCAATCGCAACAAACAGCGGCTGGTAACTCGGGCCGGGCAGGTAATGAATCGCCTGGGGCGTCGCGTTGACGGCATGCGTAACTAACGTCCCACGCCACTCGGTCGGTCTGCCATCTAAAGCCTGGGTGGCACGTTGATTCGCTGCCTCGATCGATGCGCTCGGTGGGCAATCTAATGTCTCCGCCTCCCAGCGCGGATGACGGCTACGAACTACGGGCGGAACAAGAAAGCCATACGAAGGCGGCGGCGATGAGGTCGTCCATTCCAGCGTATCACCACCCCACGGATCGTTTCGGGCCGGTGCCCCCCACCAAAAACTGAGCAGGATATCGAGTAAAAATAGCAGCGTACCGGCTGCAAAAACGAATGCTCCTATGGTCGCAAACAAGTTGTATCCATCCAGTTCCAAAATCGGCAGGTACGTGTAAACACGGCGCGGCATACCGAAAAAACCCATGATGTGCATCGGAAAGAACGTCATGTTAAAGCCAACGAACGATAGCCAGAAATTCAAATGGCCAAGCTTCGGTAGCATCATTCTTCCGGTGAATTTCGGAATCCAGTAATACATCCCCGCAAAGATTGGAAAGACGGCACCGCCGATCAATACATAATGAAAGTGAGCGACAATGAAATAGGTGTCATGGACTTGCCAATCAAACGGAACCACCGCCACCATCACGCCGGTCATACCACCGAGAACAAAGATAAAGATGAACCCCAACACAAACATTAGCGGCGGACGCAGGGCAGGTCGACGACCCCACAGCGTTGCGATCCAAGCAAAGATTTGTACGCCGCTGGCCAGCGCGATCATCAAACTGGCTGCCGCAAAAAAGCCCAGCGACAACTCCGGCAATCCGGTTGTATACATGTGGTGCATCCACAAACCAAAGCTGACGAATGCGGTGACTAGAATAGCGACCGTGATGTAGGTGTATCCCAACAGACGTCGCGCAAAGGTTCCGACGACCATGGAAATGATCCCCGTCGCTGGCAGGAAAATAATATAAACTTCCGGGTGGCCAAAGAACCAAAACAGATGCTGCCAGAGCAAATTGTTGCCACCGAAATCGGCGTCGAAAAATTTGGTGCCGCCCGTCCGGTCCAGTTCTAAAAGGAGCGTTGCCACGAGCAGCGTCGTGAAAGCGAACAAGCTCATCAAACCCGCTGCCAAGATGGTCCAGACAAAGATCGGCATGCGGGCCAACGTCATCCCCGGCGCACGAAGCTTGAGAATCGTGACAACAATTTCAACCGCAGCCACAATCCCGGACACTTCGACCAAACTCAAGCCGAGTGCCCAAAAGTCGAGCCCTAGACCCGAGTACTTGGAACTTGAAAGCGGCGTGTATGCAAACCACCCCGCGTCGGGCACCTCGCCGACGAAGAAGCTGATGTAGAAAAGAATCCCGCCAAACAAGTAGGTCCAATAGCCGAGTGCGGTCAGTCTTGGAAAGGCAACGTCTCGCGATCCAATCAGCAGCGGCAAGATGTATAATGCCAATCCTTCTAAGAACGGCACCGAGAACAGATACATCATTGTCGAGCCGTGCATGGTAAACAGTTGGTTGTACAGGTCGGGTCCTAGAAACGTGTTCTCGGAAACCGCCAACTGAATCCGCATCAGTAGCGCAAGTATTCCACCAATTAAAAAGAATGCTAGCGCGGTGAGCATAAAGCGAATGCCCAGCGGTCGATTGTTGACTTCGCTTAACCACCCCGGAAATCCTCGCGGGCTTGCCCACGTCGCGTTAAATTGTTGCAGTTCTGCGTCGGGTGTTGAACTGGGCTCGACGTTGCGGCTCGGTTCACTCATCGTCGTCTCCTCGTTCGGTCGAAGAACCGTTTTGCTTGAGCAGGAAGTCGACGATCATTTGCAGCTCCTCGGCGCTCGCTTCCGTCGCCGGCATGTTGACCCCAGGCTTGATCGATTGCGGTGTCACCAACCATTGCAGTAAATTCTGCGGCGTGTTCTCGATCGTGCCCGCAGCCAGCGTTTCTCGCGTCGCGATGAGCGTCAGATCGGGGCCCGACCATCCTTTCGCTTCGGTTCCTTGAATCGCGTGGCAAACGCTGCAACCATGCTTCTTGAATAGCTGGAAGCCCCGCCCGTCTTCGGTTACCGTCGTCGCTGATGCTGAGTTCTCAAGCCACCGGACAAATTTGTCCGGCGGCAGCGACTTTACCACGAACGCCATGTGTGCGTGCTGTAATCCGCAATACTCGGCGCATTGCCCTCGGTAGATTCCTTCTCGATCGGCTTGCAGCCAAAACTTCGTCGTCGTGCCCGGGATCATATCCATTTTGCCGTGAAGCTGCGGTACCCAAAAGCTGTGAATCACATCGGCAGAACTCAACTCTAATTTCACAGGTTCACCCATCGGAATGACCAACTCGTTAGCCGTCAAAATGCGGTGATCTGGATACTCGACTTCCCACCACCATCGATGTCCGACGACGCGAATCGTTAACCCAGTGTCTCGCATGCGAAGCGACGATGTTGTATGAACGGTGTACGCCAAGGTGGGAACCAATATGATCGTGGGCAAAATCGCACCGCCGATCAAAATAAAGCGACGTCCCTCGCGATCGTTCGTTGGTTGTTTCGGTTCCTGCGTCGGTCGGCGAAACACGGCAATGGTTGCCAGAACAAAAACACCGAGCGTGTACAGGCCGAGAACCGTCAGCAT
Organism: Pirellulaceae bacterium; assembly: GCA_041741195.1. Classification (GTDB taxonomy): domain Bacteria; phylum Planctomycetota; class Planctomycetia; order Pirellulales; family Pirellulaceae; genus JBBSJZ01. The sequence continues at coordinate 30,516 of JBGSKM010000102.1, read as the reverse complement.
CACCCACCACAAGCGCGCGACCGATTCTGCGGCGGGTCCTTCCGGATGCAGCGACGATTGGACGCGCTCGCCCTGACAACCAACGCTACAGAGCAGCAAACCGACGAAAACGAGAATAACAGAGCGAGTGAAACCGTTTCTCATAGCAGCGACCTTCTTAGTTATTAACGACGTCGCGCGGTTTGAACGACCAACACAAAGGCAGTTACTTGCTCAAGTTCTTCGTCGCTCATTCGACCCTCATAACTCGGCATCGCCACACCTTGTGGCGGTTCAAGAATGTACCGCCGCAAATAAGCTTGGGATCTCACTTGCGGCAGACTCGCCAGATCAGGTCCGACTCGCGGTCCAACACGATCGACGGCATGACAGCTATTGCATCCATACGTCGCGAATAATTGGCGGCCCTGTTCGGCTTCCGGAGAAAGCGTCATTCCCACCGGAACAGGCGGCGGTGTGGAGTTTGGCCAACCAGTCCACGCGGAACTGACTCGCAAGGAGCTCAAGCCCACCATTCCGATTACGCATCCACCCACAAAAACGGTCGCAATAGGACGTTGCCGAATGCCGCGATACGGAGAGCGTTCAATGAAGGGCAATGCCAATAAGAACACGAATAAGAAAAGCGGGAAGCCAACATAAAAATACGTCGCCAGCCACGGCGGCAGGTACGCAGCCAATGCGCTGAACCAGGACCACCACCATTCTTCGATTGGCACCGACGACTGGTCGAGGTTTGCTTGCGGATACAAGCGTCCCGCACCCAGAATGAACGTCAATACAATGGCCGCGAACAGTACAATAGCGGCCATCAGCCCCGATTTGGCAGCCGTTTCCGGAAAGAAATGCTCGCCGCGTTCTTCACTTTGAGCGTCGTGTTCATAGACCGCTCGCTGGACCTCTTCATCCGCAATCGGAACACGGCGTTCGGTTGGAGAAGTAATGCTGTGGACGATGACGAGATAAAGGTGGTAGCCGATCAAACCAGTAATGATCAGCGGTCCGAAGATCACATGTGCTGAATACACACGGCTGAGCGTTTTCTCGCCGATCTCGTTTCCACCTTGAACGAACAGCACCAGCTCTTCGCCAATCAACGGCACGCGATAAAAAATATTCAACGCGACCCGCAGGCCGTAGATACCTCTTTCATCCCATCGCAGCACATAACCGAGCAGCGACATGGTCATCACACAAAAGAACAAAAATACGCCGATCAACCAACTCGCTTCACGCGGCGACTTGTAACCACCTACCATGATCTGGCGAAACAAATGAAAGAACAACATCACGACCATCAACCCGGCAGACCAATAATGCAAGCCGCGGACGAACCAGCCATAGTAACCGCCCGTCGTGATCTCTTCGACGCTCCGATAAGCTTGCTCGGGTGACGCCGAATAGCCCAGACTCATCGCCGCACCGGTGGCTATCAAGACGATGAACAGCAAGAACAATGTCGCGCCGTCACCAAAGTACCAGCGACCTTTGGCCACGCGCCGATCGAGCACATGCTGCCAGATTCGGTTCAGCGCGAAGCGATCTCTGGTCCATTCCCAAACCTCTTGGATGCGGCCAACCATGATTGATCCTTAGGCCATCGGGGGAACGGAATTTAAATCGACTTGCAATTCACCTGCTTCGATTCGTGTGTGATATCGGTACAGCGGACGATCTGGCGGCCCGGCCATCGGGTCACCTTGTTTGCTAAAGATTCCGCCGTGGCACGGACAAAAGAAACATTCGCTGCCGCGATCAAACGTGATTGGACAGCCGAGATCGGTGCAACTGCGTGAGAAGACGATGACGTCTTGTTCGTCGACCCGCCAAACGTAGACGCCTGGTAGCAACGGCTGATCCGATTGCGTTTTTCCAGCCGGCTGCAGGGATGCTGCTGTGATGGTTCCGACTGGAAATTCCGACATCGGGCCAATGATCGCCCAGCGCGGAACATCGCTTGGTGTTCGACCAGGAGCGACGGCGAAGATCAAGGTTGGAACGCCCACAGCGAGGGCGACGGTCGCCGATCCACCATGAACCAACCAAGTCAGTGCCTTCCGTCTCTCCATCAATTAGTCTCCCGTGGCGCGCGGCGTGCACAAGCGAAAACGCTTGCGCAGACGCATTGTGCAAACATCATGCCTAGCCAGTGACGTCGTTTTTCCCTCGATATATCCACATATCCCCGATTTCCCCATGACACCCCACATCTATCCCAGTCGCTTGAGAGGACCACGTTTGCTGCTGGGTGCTTCGCTGGTTCTTATTCCCGTCGGGGGTTGCGATCGCTATCACGAGCAACGGGCTGCGGATTTGCAGCCGCTAGACCAGTTCGAACCGGAGCATCCGCATCGAACCGGAATGATGGGCGGTGTCATCGCCAGTATGGGAAACGATGCCTATCACGCCGAAGCTGTTTTGGATGACGATGACAAGTTGGTTATCTACCTGCTGGGATCCGATGAATCGCGATTGCAACCGGTTCCACTGCAGTCCATGACGACCTACGTCAAGCAGCATGTGTCGGGAAGGGCGACTGCGGTATTACTGGAGCCCGCGCCGCTCGCTAGCGACCCTAAGGGAACGACAACCCGTTTTACGGCGGAGCTTCCTGAGTCGCTTCGTGACCGATCGCTGTACGTTGTCACGCCCGGACTTGTGATCGACAACGAACGTTATGTGTTGCGATTCCAACTCACGACGGGCAACCTTGTCGCGATGCCAGCTCCGGTTTCGGATGAACAAGCCGATGGCCTTTATCTCACCGCAGGCGGGCTCTACACGGACGAGGACATCCGAGCCAATGGCCAACAAACTGCAGCTCAACAGTATGCGACATTTCAGCCTGAGCACGATCCGAATCCAGCAACTGGCGATTTAACTTGCCCGATCACGAAAACGAAAGCCAATCCGAAATGCAGTTGGCTGATTGGCGGCGAGCGGTATTTTTTCTGTTGCCCGCCCTGTATTGACGAATTCCTTGAACTTGCCAAAACCAATCCGGCCGCGATCCTTCCTGCCGACGAGTATCGTCAGTCGACTAAGTGAATTTCGGGAATGAGCTCGCAGCGCGACGGAGATCCGACATTGCCTGGAGCATTGTCGGTTTGTATCGAATACAATCGTCAACGCAACGAGAACTTCGCCCTTGCTCCGAACGACGCGCCGAATGAATCGACAGGAACCAAACCAATGATGTGGTGCAAAGTGTTGGTGCTAACGTGCCTTTGCCGTGCAACGCTGGTGATAGCACAAGAGCCAAATTCATCGTGGACTCCTGCCCGATGCGAGGTGGTGCCAGTCGCGGACCACCAAGTTAGTTTTCGGATTGATGGCGACGAAAAGTTCTGTTGGAACTTTGGCGACTCTTACCCTCGCCCGTATTTCTATCCGTTTCGGGGCCCGTCGGGCGCCGTGCTGACGCGAATGGGACATCCCGGTGCTCCCAATCACGATCACCATCAATCGATTTGGTTTGCCCATCACTCAGTCAACGGACTTGATTTTTGGAGCAATGGCCAACCCACCGCGATTCGTCAAAAGCAGTGGTATGCCTATGAAGATGGTGACAAAGAAGCGATCATGGCTTCTATGTTGCAATGGCTTGACGGGGATGGTCAACCGGTGATGCATCAAGAGCTTGTTGCGGCGATCATTCCGCTGGACGACGGCGAATTCGCGATGGAGTTGCAATCAACGCTTAGCGCCGCGACAAAGAACTCGTCGGTGGAGCTAGCGAAAACGAACTTTGGGTTTCTGGCGGTTCGTGTCGCCAAGTCGATTTCGGCAAAGTTTGGCGGTGGCGTCCTCACCAATAGCGACGGACACACTGGCGAGGAAAATGTGTTTTCCAAGTCAGCTCGATGGATGGATTACAGCGGACCGGTCGCCATCGGAACGGGACAGGACCGGACTAGTGTGGTGGAGGGAATGACTTGCTTCGATCATCCGAGCAACATCCATTCGCCATCGCCTTGGCATGTTCGACAAGATGGCTGGATGGGTGCCGCTGTGAACCTCAACGAAGGCATTCGTCTGGATGAACAAAATCAGGTGACACTACGTTATCTAATTCACTCGCATCGCGGCCCCATGGACCCTGCCCGCGCCGAAATCCAGCATCGAGAATTTTCGCAGCGTCCCGGATTTGAAGTAACTCAGAAAACGAAACCCGGGTATCAATTCAACGTCAAACGCATCGAGTAGATTCCAACGACCGCGAGGACTTTTCAGGCGTCACTTGCGTCCAAAGTCCGCCGGAATCTCTCCCCAATGTTTGGTTTCCCATTTCAGCAGTGGGTTGGTCCATTGATGCGCGGCCAACCATTTTTCGGCACGCGCAACCAAGTTGAATAAGCGGCGATTTTCGTTCGACTTTGGGAGTTTCGTTTTACACATCCCTTGCTTCACCCAGCTCATACCGATGCGTGAATCCGAATAAATCGGAGTGCCGGGTTGCTTTTCATGCAGCAGCGCCAGCGCGTGCACAATTGCGAGAAACTCGCCGATATTGACCGTACCTTCGGGGTACGGTCCCATGTGGAACAAGTTGATACCCGAGGAAAGTTCCACCCCTTGATATTCGAGCTCTCCAGGATTTCCTTTGCATGCCGCGTCGACGCACCACGCGTTCATATCGACGCCTAGTCCCGCAAGATCGTCGTACTCGACTACCGGAGTTGGCGATTTTTTCGTCGTCGAACCGCCTTTGCCCCAGTGCTCGTCGGCGTCGTCATGATAGGCGGCGTTGGCTTTTGCGAGAGTGTCAAACGACTTGTATTTTGCACTCGAATACCCGCTGATTTGGGCCTGGCATGCGTCCCACGACTTGTAAACGCCGGGTGCACGTCCCTGCCAAACGACGTAAAACTTTGGTTTCTTTTGTGCCACGTTGATCATCCTGCGCTGCTGTGACTTGGAAATTTTCCGTGGGGATCCATCGCATGTTTGATTCGATGATGCATCGGATGGTCGATCCCCGAGCCGATGCAGGAGTTGGCGGAGTTCCCTCGGATGACCAGCCCCGACTGCTGAGTTGCGGCGAGATAAGTCGCGACGCGAACTGTTGCGGTTTCGCTGCGAGTCCAGATCCACATCACGTTTCCCGCCACGCTCAGATGAGAGCGAATGTCCGCATCATCGCCCAGCTCGCAGTGAGTCGCAAGGAATTGAGTCGGTGTGGTGGGCAACTTGATGATACGATGAGGTTGATCGATTGAATCGCATTGCAATTCACGAAGCCGGCTCCATCCGCTCCACGTCGCGTCGTGAATGTCGACGTCGTCGCCCCAGCTCGATCGAATGTCACCGGCGATTTCCGTGTTACTTTGCGCTGGTCCAGCCAATCTCAACCAAAGTTGTTGTTCCGCAGGAGCATAATCGATCGCATCAAGCTCCCAACGTGATCGAGCGGCGGCAGCGATTCGCCGGAGCGCCTGGAGGTGCGATTCGCAGTCGACAACGAGCGTCTGGGTTGCCGCCGGTCGCGGGAAAACTTTCATGGTGACGCTGGTGATCGCGCCCAGTCGCCCCAGGCTGCCTACTAGCAACTTGGGAATATCAAATCCCGCTGCATTCTTGACGACCTTACCGCCAGCTCGGATGGTCATACCATCGCCGCTTTCAAATTCGACACCAAGCACGAAGTCGCGGACGCCGCCAAAGCGAAAGCGACCAGGGCCGGCGAGCCCCGATGCGATCGTTCCACCGAGAGTCGCTCCGGCATCCACAAGCATCGGATCAAACGGAAGGTACTGGCAACGCTCGGCAAGTGCTTCGACGAGGTTGGACATCGTCGTTCCGGCCAGCGCGGTTAAGGTGAATTCCGAAGGATCGTATTGGGTGATTCCTTGTAGCGCACCGAGCGACACGCGCGTTACGCCGGCGCTGCTAACGAGCGCCGGTTTCGTCGAATGTCCGATAGGCAAAACACACTCGTTGCCAACGATCGCATCACGCAATTCGTCGAGAGTCGCTGGCTTGATTGTCTCGTTACTCACGGCTGATTACCCCCGCAGCTTCGAGCGGGTGCAGCCCCATGGTTGAAAGGGACGGAGCCTCGGTCCCGGGAAACATCTTGCCAGGATTGGAGATCATGTGCGGATCCATGGCGAGTCGCAATCGATGCATCAGCGCGACGGTTGGCTCGTCGAACATCTCGCTCAAGAATTCTCGCTTCTCCATACCGATCCCATGTTCGCCGGTGATGGATCCGCCAATGGAAATGCACAGTCGCAAAATCTTTGCCGCGAGTTCTTCGGCCCGCTCGAGCGCCCCAGGAATCTTTCCATCGAACAAGATAAGCGGGTGCAAATTACCATCGCCGGCGTGGAATACGTTGGCCACGCGGATGCCCGACTGTCGCGCGAGAGCTTCAATCTGGACGAGAACTTCGCCGAGTCGATTTCTTGGGACAACGCCGTCTTGAACGAGAAAGTCAGGGCTCAACCGACCCACCGCCGAGAAGGCCGACTTGCGTCCCTTCCATATCGATTGCCGCTCGGTCGAGTTGGCTGCGATCCGCTGGGCCAACGGCGATGTGCGATCAAGGATCTCATGAAGCCGCAAACGTTCGCACTGGATTCGTTCGCGAGGGCCTTCGAGTTCGACAATCAGGACCGCCGCGGCACCCTGCGGATAGTTGCACGCGACGGCAGCCTCAGCGGCTTCGATCGCAAGGGCATCCATGATCTCGAGAGCGCCGGGCAGCAGCCCTGACTCGATAATCGCCGAAACGGCGTCGCCGGCGGCTTGCAGCGAAGCATAGCCAACGAGCACGGTATGATACATCTCGGGTTGCGGCAGCAGACGCACGGTGACCTCGAGCGCGATACCGAACAGTCCTTCGCTGCCGCAAAACAAACCCGTGTAGTCAGCACCGATGCCTTCGACACTCGTTCCGCCCATCGTGACAACTTCGCCGTTCGCCAACACGGCTTTCAAACCGATCACATGGTTTGACGTCATCCCGTACTTCAAACAGTGGGCTCCACCGGAGTTGAATGCGACATTTCCACCAATGGTGCAAATCGATTGACTGGATGGATCCGGCGAATAATACAACCCGAATTCCGCGGCCGCATGACTGACGCGCGAGTTAATGACGCCTGGTTCGACGATCGCGATTCGCTCGTCGGGATCGAGTCTCAAAATCCGGTTGAGTCGGTTGAGAGCGATCACGATTCCGTTGGCGACCGGTAGCGATCCACCGGAGAGACTGGTGCCGCTGCCCCGGGCGACAAAGGGCACACGATGCTCGTGACACCATCGCACTGTCGCGATCACTTCATCAGCCGATTCCACGACCACGATCGCGAGCGGTTGTGTTCGAAACGCGGTCAACCCATCGGATTCGAACGCGACTTGAGAAGCGGCATTGCATAAAAAACGCTCCGCCGGAAAAAGCGAAGCGAGTGTGCGAATCGAAGCATCCATGTTCCATCCTAGCAACCGTTAGCGATTGAGACTGGGAGAGTCTAACCGTTCCACCACCAACGCGCGACACCGTCACGACCAAGGGCGGCCGAGCGAGCGGACGCGACACTTTCGTCGGTCGTTTGATTTTGAACGACTTCGAAAGCATTGACGTCGACGCCACCGGACGCGGTTACGACCCAACCACTACGACCGCGAACAAAGCTGCATTGGGGCGAGATGGTTGACGGGGTCGGATAAGATACCAATTCAATGTTGTCGGACTTACCCGCCAAAACGCTGAGATCCAAACCGGCTCGCTCGGCCAGACGTTCTTGGACAATCAATGTCGCCACCACGGACATGTCGATGGTGTTTCTCAGGTCACCAAAGATAGGCATCTGGCGCGATAACTCGGAAAATTTTTCGGTCATCAAATCGGCCCACTTTTGTGCAACTTTGTCGACGCGACCGGAAGCCGTCGAGGCTCCGTCGGCGGTGACGATGTCTTGCTCGGTGAGCGTCTTGACGCCCTGGCCCGAGATCTTCCACGCCATCTTGTCTTCGCTCCGCGTGATCGCGTCGTAGTTGCACTCCATCCACCAACGAGGATTTTGCGCCGCACCATGCGTCGAGTTCTTGGACATTTGCAAGTAGCTCGGCAACCCGTCGACCTTGGATGCGACCAACTCCATCGCGATGCGTTTCATTTCGAAGTCGGCGGCAACGAGTGTCCGTGCGTAACGACTATCGGCGGGAACGCCGGTGAGCAACACTTGTTGGGGACCAAACGCTTCGCGCATGGCTGGTTCGAGCGACGCGGGATTTTGTCCAGGTTGCATTCGAACGCCGCGAAGCAGTTGTTGTAGCTTGACCGTACCTTCCTTGGTCGGTTCGATCGAACACGAGATGCCCGCCTGACGTGCGTTTTCGACGGACTGCATCGCGACCATTAGGTCTTCCAATCGCAGGGTCGGCTGTCCGGTGATGCTGCCGACCACGAACCCATCAGCACCGAGTTGCCACGGTTCGGCGGGACCGGCGATGATGATGTCTTGGTGGTCCGCGTCCACAAAGACATACTCAATTCGACTGAGTCCCGCGAGAAACTCGATTTCTTGCGGGAGCGAATTGCCACTTGCCAAGCTTTCCGCGACGGCGGCTTGCAGTCCTTTGAGCGAGATTGCACGCAACTCGGCCGCCTGGGCCAGATCGCCATCGGGCTTTCGCACGATGTCGCGAAGGATTTTGCCGAGTTCGTTTTTCTCGTCGATTGTCGCGGCCCGGAGAGCCCCCCCAGCGTCAACCATCACGCCCCCGACACTTTGTCCAAAACCGCCGCCAATACCGCCGATCTGTGCGGCCGCGGGGTTGATGGCAACTGCGCTGGCGAGCATCGCCGCGAGGGCGAAGACTGTTAAGCGAAGCTTGCGAAGTGGTGCCGATTCCATCGAGTGGATCTCCAACCCGAACGAGGACAGATTGCTGGCCGTAAGCACAGCGAAAGAAGAGACGTTCCACGTTAGAATAGTTGCCGGTGACACCTCTAGCAACACAAGACTTGTCCGCTCATTCCTCCTCTTATTGGCTTCGTCGCTATTGAACGCCCACCAATTTGATTCAACCGATACACCTGGATCGGCATCGGCGGCCGCCCTCACTCGCTCCGCCGGAGCTTACCTCATTCTCCGCACGGGCTCGCGCTGGAGCGACGTTTTTCGTCTTTCCCCGCCAGCGGGGGCGGTCATCGGTCGGGCTTCGGCGAACCAGATTGTCATTCGCAGCGATCAAGCGAGCCGGCGGCACGCGAGCATCAATTGGGACGACGGGCGCTGGATTCTCAAGGACTTGTCCAGCCGTAACGGGACTTTTCTAAACCAAGTTCGGATCGACTCGCCTAAAGTTCTGAGCGACGGCGATACCATCGAAATCGCGGGGTTTGCCATCCAATTTAGCCGACGGATCGATATCGCGGGATCGCCGCAGGCCGCGGGATCACCCGCCGCGGATCAAGCGACGGACGACCAGATGACGCTGGACGATGGCGTCGCGCTGGATGCCAATTCGATCACGGATCGGCGTCGGCACAGTCGGTATCTGGCGTCGCAGGAATCGCCGGGCCGCGAATCGTTGGGGCTGGTGGGCGACTCAAATTCCGCCAGCCACCTACTGCTACAACTGGCATTCTTACTCGCCCGCGCCGAAACCCCTGGGGACGCGATCGACCAAACACTCGAGCGACTGGCCGACGCATTGCCACTGGATACGGTCGGGTTGTACGCCTGGGATCCGGCCGCCAAAGAACTAACGCTCGACACGGCGGTGCTGGTTGCGACTCGGCAAAAGTCGACTCGCAGCTACCGGCGACCGCCTGGGACTCTGCTGGAGAGCGTTGTCAGCGGCGAAGGCCAGGCGATTTTGGCTCGTAACATTGGAGCGGATACCGATCTCGCAGCTCAAAATAGCCAAGGCGAAATTGAAGTCGAAAGTGTCATGATCGCTCCGATTCGTCCTCACGGCAAACGCCCGGTCGGCTTCATTCATTTGACGACCGGGATTGGGTCGCGTCCCTTCGATTCGGACTCTCTCGAATTTGTTGCTGCGACCGCCGAGATACTTGCCGAGTCGCTCGTAGGGATAGCGGACCGACAACGGCTTAGCAAGAACTTGCGACGGTCACGGCGCCAGATCGAGGCGCTGCAATCCCAGCTCGGCGATCGCGTGCGAATCATCGGAACGAGTCCCGCGATTCAAGAACTCAGTGAAAAAATCACGTTGGCCGGACCGACGAGCGCGACCGTCTTGGTTCGAGGTGAATCGGGAGTCGGCAAGGAACTCGTCGCCGCGGCCATTCACCACTGCAGCCCTCGACGCGACGGCCCCATGTTGTGCATCAATTGCGCGGCGCTGTCGCCCACGTTGCTCGAAAGCGAATTGTTCGGACACGAGAAAGGTGCCTTCACCGGCGCCACCGATCGTAAGCTCGGCAAGTTCGAAGCGGCCGATGGCGGCACGTTGATGCTGGATGAGATCGGCGAAATGAGCGCGGAGACGCAAGCGAAGTTTCTGCGTGTACTCGAGGGTCATCGATTCGAGCGTGTCGGTGGAAGCACCGCGATCCAAACCGATGTTCGCGTCGTCGCGGCAACCAATCGAGATTTGCAATCGATGGTTCGCGAAGGCAAGTTCCGCCAAGACCTGTACTACCGACTCCACGTCGTTGAGATTGTCGTACCGCCGCTCAGAAAACGCGGCAACGATATTCTTCTGATCGCCGAATACTTTCTCGATCGATTCAATCGCGAAATGAATCGGCATATCGAATTGATCAGCGACGCGGCTAAGCAAAAACTCCTGCGTTACGACTGGCCCGGGAATGTGCGCGAACTCAAAAACGTCATCGAACGCGCCGTGGTGCTCAATACCAAAGACAATATCGATGAATCGGATTTGCTCTTATCGCACTCAATCATACCATCCACGTCCGACGGTTTCGCATCAAGCGAGGAGTCCGTCGAAATCACGCTTGCCGAACTCGAACAGCAGCACATCGAACGAGTGCTGCGTCACACGGGAGGCAACAAAAGTCGAGCCGCAAGTATCTTGGGGATCGAACGAAGTACGCTGGATCGAAAGCTAAAAAGATTCGGCTAAACTCGCTTTGCCACTAAGTCGCCGATCATGACGATCACGATGCATCCGACCACAATCACGAGATTATTGTGAAATGGGCTGACGATGCCGGCTAGCGATTCGGGCCAGAGACTGGTGGGCGACAAAGCCATCCATCCGATCACGATGGAACCAAGCGATACGGCAATGATGGCCTCGCGATTGCGTGCGGTTCGGCATAGCATCCCTAGCAAGAATAATCCGAGTAGCCCGCTACCCAAGACGCTCGATAACGACCACCAAACGTCCAGTGCGCTGTCCGTCAAACGGACAAGCCAAATCGCCATGGCTGTCCCCAGAATTCCCCAGACGACGGTTCCCAGATATAACACTTGCATCAGCCGCTTGTCCTCGGCTTGTGGTGACACAAAACGCTGGTAAAAGTCGCTCATCAACAACGTCGCTGACGAATTGAGCGACGTCGAAACCGTACTCATGGCTGCCGCGAAAATCGCTGCAACCAACAGTCCCGTCACACCGGGCGGCAAATGTTTCGCGATGAAGTGAGGAAAGACGCGATCACCGATATCCGTATCGGTCAACGTAGCCGACACCGAGGCGATTTTTTCTGGGGTGATCGATCCTTCGCCAGCCTGCATCAAGCGTTGCCGCGCCACGATCTCGCGAACTTCGGCAACGTCTCCGGGGTGAGTCTGGTAAAAGGCGTAAAGCGATGTTCCAATAAAAAAGAACAGTGCGCTCACGGGCACGTACAAGATCACGCTCAGCCAAACGCCTCGCCGAGCTTGTGATTCACTTTTGGACGCGATGTAGCGCTGAATGTAACTCTGGTCGATCCCAAAGTTCTTTAGATTCTCGAAGAATCCGAAGGCAAGCAGAATCCACACGGTCGGCTTGGAGACATTGCGCCATTCGTAGCTGCCGAGCGAAAACTTGTCCCCTTGCTCCGCGATCTCCAGCACTTGCGATGCGCCATGAGGCATTCCCTGGAGAATCACGAACAACGCCACCCCGGCTCCGGTCATCAATACGATGGCTTGAATGGCGTCAGCCCAAATCACCGCGACGATTCCGCCCACGAATGCATAGACCGTAACCGCCACTCCGGTGACCACGATGATGATGCGAATGTCCCAACCGAAAATGACGGCCATGGGAAGCGCCATCAAGTACATCACGACGCCGATGCGAGCGATTTGATAAAGCAAATAAAATGAACTTGCATAAATCCTGGCCCAAACACCAAAGCGACGCTCCAGCAACGCATAGGCCGATACATCTTTGCCGAGTCGATACATCGGCACGAAATACAAGACCGCCACGAGTGCCGCCAAGGGTAACCCCAGCGAAAACATGAACGGGTTCCAATTGTCGGCGAACGCTTTCCCAGGCAGAGCTAGATAACTGATGCTGCTCAAGTAAGTCGCGAAAATCGACAAACCGCATAACCATCCCGGTAGCGATCGACCACCCGCGGTAAATTCCTCCGATGACGAACTGCTACGTCGCCAAAAGTACAAACCCAGCCCAATCACCGCGACAAAGTATCCGACCAGTACACACCAATCGAGCGTCGTGAAATGCGTACTCACGTTGACCTCGACCGCAACAATCCGATCTCGTCCAAAATCGCTTCCACGCGAGCCCGCTCCGGCGCGTGAAAATGATGAAAAGGCTCCGCCAAATGGTCATCACAGATGCCGAGCAACGATAACGAACACTTGGTGGCCTTGATAAATCTTGAGGCGTACTTGCCGACTTCGTAGATCTTTTGCAGTGCCACGATTCTCGCGTGCGTCTCGTCCGCAAGCGCTCGGTTGCCCTCAACGTTCGCACGGTAACAATCCACAAACGTCTTCGGGATCACGTTGGCGCCACCCGCGACGGCGCCATCACCACCGAGTGCGAGCGCCGTCGGCAACATCGCTTCGGGACCAATCATCACCGACCAATCCGGACGAATTTGCTTCAGTTTGGCTAACTCGGCAAAATAATCCATGTCGCCACTGCTGTCTTTGACACCAATGATTTGTTCGATGCTGGAAAGCTTGCGAAGCGTTTCGATTTCGAACCAAACTTTTGTCAAACCCGGCATGTTGTACAGCACCAATGGCAACGTCAATTCCGCGACGATGTTCTCGATGTAGTTCGTCAGCTCCGTTTGTCCCGCGGGAAAGTAATAAGGGGTCGTCAAAACCACGGCGTCGGCATCGCACTGGGCCGCGTGCTCGGCGAGTGCCACCGACTCGACAAACGACGTGTCGGTCACTCCGACGAGCACCGGAATGCGGTGATTGACTTGCTCTGTCACTCGTGAGATCAGTTCGCGACGCAATCGATAACTTAAGCTCGGCGCCTCGCCAGTGGTGCCAAGTATGAACACACCGCTGACACCGCCTTGAATGATGTGCTCGATCAATCGCGTCAAGCCATCGTGGTCAAGCGTGTCGCGATCGGTCAGTGGAGTTACGAGCGGCGGGACAATGCCATGTATTTTAGGAACCGTATTTTCGGTCGGAGTCGTGGTGGACACGGACGGGACTCGCGTTGGTCAGCTGAGTGTATGTATCGAGAGCCCGCGATTGTAGATGAAACGTACTCAAGCCGCAGCCATCGCGATGATTCTAGAAAGACAACAGGGGGGATTCCGTTCACCTGCCCAGAAGCGTCTGGGTTAGGCAACGCCAGTGTGTGACGTTGTCCTGCGTCGTCGCTCATGGAATTCGACACGCCCTGTCGATGGTCTGTAGCAGTTGATTCCGCCACAGCATGATTTTGTTTTGTTCAACTTGCGTGAAGATGATCACGATGAGGTCGTCTTCGAAATCCAGCATCGCAAATGTTCCGCTGGCACCCGTGTGGCGAATACGTTTCGCCGTGCCGTCGGGACGTTTGGACATGATGTTGAAACCCAACCCGTATCCAGTCCCCGAAGTTGCCGGTTGAGCGACGATCATCTGGCGCAGCGCATCTCCGGAAACGATCTGGCGGTTGCCCACACGACCTCCATCACGATGCAGCAACATCAAACGAGCGACATCGTCAACCGTGGACACCATACTGCCACCCGGATTGATCGACCGCACCATGTCTTCACGCCGACGCTCGACCAGGTTACCTCGGACGCGATCATATTGGGTCGGAATTCGAAGCCGAGTTTCCTCATCCGGAATCAACGTCGCCACTTCGGCACCGATCGGCGCCAGCAAGTAGCGTCGCATGAGATCTTGAATGGTCCGTCCCGTCACCACTTCCGCCACACGACCAGCGACCATGAAACCACATCGGGAGTAGTCGTATTTTGTCCCAGGAGCGGTGACCAAATCTTCCTGGGCCAAACGCTCGACCGCTTGGCCAAGTGTTTCGAATCCTGCGACTTGTGACTCGGTTCTTTTGAAGGAACTGTTTCCGGGAAAGCCCGCGGTATGTGAAAGACATTCGAGCAGCGTCGGCGCTCGCCGGACGGGTGTTCCTTGAACGCGAAGCGACTTGAATTCAGGCAGATACACGTCGATGGGATCGGACAGATTCAATTTGCCCTGGTCCGCAAGGATGGATAATAGCGTTGCGGTATGCGGCTTGGTGAGCGAAGCAATGCGACAGGGCGTTTCGATCGTGAATGGTTGCTTGGATTCGAGGTCAGCCAATCCGTATGCTTTTCGGTGAACCACTTCGCCTTTGTGAATCATCAATAGTGCACCACCAGGCACGATGCCTCGTTGGATACCATCCTCGAACGCTTGATCAATCTGGTCGCGACCGGCTGCGTCAAAATGGTGCGCGATCCAGTCGCCGGACTTAAGTTCGTTAATTGTCCTTTTGCGATCCGCTGCCAACGCAATGCGATCATCCGGACGCGCATCGGGCATTGAAATGGAGGTCGCATGGAGTAACAGTTCGCGAACGATTTCGGGCTTCTCCGCCGCAAGATTTCTGCGCTCACCGATGTCGGCGGCAAGGTCATACAATTCGACGTCGTCGGAACCTTTGTCCTTGACATAATTGTAATGTTGACGACGGTCGGCGAGCATCAATTTGTAGTTGCCTTTGCGAACCGCATGCAGTTCGTTCTTGCAAAAGTAGAAATAGTCGTTTCGAGCGCTCGCGTCGTTTTTTCCCAGCAACATGTCGCTTTGATCGACGCCGTCAATCACACGATCATCCGGTACATTACAACCACCAAGTGCCGCAAACGTCGGCAGGAAATCGATGGTTGCGAACATCGCATCACTGACGTGACCCGCGGGAACCTTGCCAGGCCAACGGACCAAACATGGAACACGCAAGCCACCTTCGTACGTGGAACCCTTGCCTTCACGAAGCGGCCCCGATGATCCCCAGGCAACTTGACCGTGATGTTTCTTTTCAAGTACGTCACGAAGATTGTTCCACGGTCCGTTGTCACTTGTGAAGATGACGAGCGTGTTATCACGAAGTCCGAGTTCATCCAGCGTATCGAGCAGGCGTCCGCAATGGTGATCGAGCTCTTGGATGACATCGCCGTAGAGCCCTCCATTCGATGTCCCTTTAAACTCCGGTGATACATCAATCACGGAGTGAACCATCGTGTGAGCCAGATACAGGAGAAAGGGACGCTGCTGGTTTTGCTTGAGAAAATCAATGCTTTTGTCGGTGTAGAGTCGCGTGAGACCAGCCATGTTGTCGGTCTCATCGATTTGTTGTTGATTCTCATGCAATACCACGCGTCCGTTGTCATTTGCGCCCAGGGTACCAAAGTAGTAGTCAAACCCTTGGGCATTGGGCACGCGATCTTCGATCGCAGCACGATTGGACACATCCCACTTGCCGATGCATGCGGTCGCATAGCCTTGTTCGCGAAGCAATTCCGCGACGGTAATCTCACTGCTTGGCATCGACCAACCTAAACTGCGGTTGGGATACCGCCCCGTGAGCAAAGCAGAACGAGATGGACCACAAACGACTTGTGCATAGAAATTGGTGAAGCGCGTTCCCTGCTCCGCCAACGCGTCCAATCTCGGCGTTTGAAAGTTTTGAGCCCCGTAACAACTCAAATCGCCGTAACCCTGGTCGTCAGTGAAAATGACGACAATGTTGGGTCGAATTGCATCCTCAGCCGTCAATGTACCCACACACAGGGCTTGTACCAGCAGAGCTGCAATCGTCGCGACATACATCGAGCTAGCAGGAAAACGTAGCATGTTGTAGCACTTAAATTCGAGGGCGGACGTCACAGGCATCGACCCGTGGCATTCTATTCGACTAACCGTGGCATTCTATTCGATTGCATTGCCCGCCACTTTCGGTGGCTAACTCATGACATCAAGCAACACGAAGGTACCCGGATCGACCGCCCGTGCGTCGACCCCGAGCGTCCGTACACCTGCTTTGTCCACGACATCAGTTTCTTCGCTCGCATTTCACAAGTCAATTGACAGTGAAAGGAGAGCGTTTCCCGAGAGGCAGTCGTACTCAACGCAAGTGATTCGCAAAGAAGCGTTGCCACTCTTGCAGATGTTCGCACATCGCTTGCCTTGCAGCGTCCGCGTCACGCTTTTGCAGCGCGTCTAAAATTGCCTGGTGTTCTTCGGCGGCTTGCCGCAAAACACTGGCATCGGTGTGTGATCGATTGAAGACTCGGTTCATCAATCGATAGCGAACAATATCCGCCGCCAGTCGCGGACTGCCAGCCGCGCTCGCGATCGCGGAATGGAATTCGTCATCCAACTTCACCCAAACCGGGATCGATGATGAAGTCGGTTTGCTTTTACGAAACTCTTTCAGTGAACCGCAAAGTCGCTGCAATGTGGGGCGGTCGATGCGATCGGCCGCTTTCGCGGCGGCTTCACTTTCGAGAATTCGCCGCATCTCGTAAATATCACGAACGTCTTCGGGGCCGAAGGAGACAACTACAGGGCGCCGATTGGCCGCCTGAACGATCAATCCATCCTTCACCAATTGCTTGACCGCTTCGTGGATCGGGGTGCGGCTGACACTTAGAACGCGTGCGAGCTCCACTTCGCTGACGGGTTGACCGGGCTCGAGTTTGCCAAGAACGATCATCTCGACCAACGATTCATAGACCTGTTCGCTGAGGCGCAGGCTGTTGTCAGGCACGGTCGTGCCGTTGGCGTTGCCAGGAATAGTGCGGTTTACGGGCATAAGTGGTGCGGTTCACGGGCATCGTCGTTAACGTTTTGGGTGGCGACTTTCGGCCTCCATTACTTTCAAGCGGGCTTGCGACCGAACATCGCCAACCCATCATACAATTCTGCATGCAGATTTGACACCGTTGCGCATTGCCGCTAACTTGCATGCAGAAACCAGATCCCGCGTGCACGCCGTGGAGCCTGTCTTGCCTGCTTCTTCGATCCTCGCCGTCACCATGGGAGACCCCGCCGGGGTTGGGCCGGAGGTCTGCCTCAAGGCCGCTCAAGCTTTCAGCGGCCAGGGCCACTTGATCCTTTTTGGTGATGCAGAAGTGTTCGCCCGACTCAGTCATGAAGCGGGATTGCCACAACCGCGGGCAACTGAGTCGCTCGACAACGCGATCGCAACGGCACGACTGGACGGCTCATCGGTGCTGCACATCGAATCGCTTCGTGGTCAATGGGAGCCTGCCAGGGTCTCGGCGGCGACTGGCGCAGCGTCGTACCAGTACATCACAGCCGCGATCGATGCGGCAGTCTCCCGTCAAGTCGACGCGGTCGTAACCGGCCCCATTCACAAGGAAGCGCTTCGCCTGTCGGGCGTCCAATACCCGGGACACACCGAAATCTTCGAAGCCCTGACTCAATCGACTCGGGCCTGCATGATGCTGACGTCGGATGCTCTCACCTGTTCTTTCGTGACCACGCACGTTGGTCTGTGCGATGTGCCGGGGTTGATCTCAACACAGCGGGTCCTCGACGTGATTGAATTGACCGAAGTGGCAATTCGCAAAATGAAGAGTAGGCCTTCACGATTGGTCGTGTGTGGGTTGAATCCTCACGCTGGCGAAAATGGGTTGTTCGGAAATCGAGAAGAGGAACAGTTCATCGTTCCCGCCATTGAAACCGCACGACGACATGGCATCGAAATCGAAGGTCCGCTGCCTCCTGATACAGCGTTCTTGCCAGCTCGGAGAAAACGGACCGACGCGTTCATCTGCATGTATCACGACCAAGGTCATATACCGCTGAAGGCCCTCAGTTTTGAGACTGCCGTCAACACGACATTGGGGCTGCCGATTGTCCGCACCAGTGTTGATCACGGTACGGCGCTGGACATCGCTTGGAAACAATTCGATGCCGACCCGACCAGCATGATCCAAGCGATCCAGTTGGCAATCAAACTACATCCGCCAAACAAACTACATCCACACGGGGAGGAGTTTCCTTCATGAAGATCGTGGTGATTGCAGACGATTTGACGGGTGCGGCAGAGGTTGCGGGCGCGGCGTTACGATTTGGCCTGACGGCCGAAGTTCAGGTGGGACGGATCTACGCATCTGAAGCCGATGTGATCGTGGTCGATGCCGATAGCCGATCGTCGGATACCGAGACGGCAACGGCCAAGATGCTTGAGCTAACGATGCAGTCACTAGCGCTACGACCCGATGCGATGTTCAAGAAGGTCGACTCGCTGCTACGCGGGCCTGTCGCAGCAGAAATCGACGCGATGCGAGCCGCTGGCGGATTTCAACGCTGTCTATTGGTTTGCGGCAATCCCCGCAAGCAACGGACGGTTGTCGGCGGGAAGATTTTTGTCGACGGAGTTCCTTTGCATCAAACAAGATTCGCCGATGATCCCGAACATCCACGCCCGACAAACATTGTGACGGAGCTACTCTCAGACTGTGCTGCGACGGACATCGGTGACGCGATTTGTCCCGCCGATTTGCAGGCTCACGCACGACACTGGCATTCACGTCGATGGACAACACTTGCGGCCGGCGGTGCAGAGTTCTTTGAAGCTGCGGTTGCAGCATGCATGGCTGGCGACGATCACGCAGGAAAAGTCCTCAACCTCACCGCGTCCGATGACCCGACGCCGATGCCCGACGGAGACGTCTTATTGATCAGTGGATCCAGCATGACGCAGTGCGACGATTGGCCGATTGTTCCTCTGCAAGAATCGAAAACGTCGTTCGAATTAGCCGCTGAAGTTTGTAACACACTTTCGTACCACGGACGTGCGGCGATTCGAGCGGCCGATGCTGTGGGTGGTTCACCTGCAGAGCGCGTGACGAGACTCGCCGAAGTCGCTTCGCGCATCCTTGCGAGTTGCCGACCATCTCAAGTTTGGATTGAAGGCGGTCGTACCGCTTCGACTTTGATCCGCGAACTCGGATACCAGCGACTTGTCGCGGTTGCGAATGTCGGTGACGGCATCGTGGCACTTAGGTCGGTCGATGAAAACTCGCCGTTGTATCTGATCAAACCCGGAAGCTATCCATGGATTGCGGGTGAAGGAAACGATTTCCAAACTCGACGGACGGTTCCTGGGTACGCCATGGCAAAGAAATGGCTGCCACTGGCGGCGTTCTTTTGTTTCTCTCAATCGCTTGTCGCTCAATCTCCTGACGTTATCTCAATCGTCGATGTTTTGCACGAGCAGTGCGTCGACTGCCACAATGCAGAATCACAGGAAGGTGCCGTCAATCTTTCTCGGTTCCGTTCGCTGGATGACATCGACCAAGATCGCTCGCTTTGGAAGACGATCTTCGATGTTGTCGAAGCGCGACAGATGCCACTGCCACAATCAGGTTACGAACTGGATGAATCGCAACGGCAGGAACTATTGAACTTTACGAGAGACGCATTGTCACGTCCCGATCCCACGTTGAAGGCGATCGATCCTGGCAAGCCGATCCTGCGTCGATTGACTCGCTTGGAATACAACAACACCGTTCGTGATCTATTCGGATTGAACTACGACATCTTCATGTTCCCCGAACGATTACCCGTCGCCGACAAAAGTTACTTTACCCATGGTGGTAACTTTCAGTCGCCGAAGTTCCCCAATCCAAACGTTGCGGGAACTAACACGGAAAATGAAAGTCGCCGCCACGGATTGGTGGTTCAAACGTCGATGCATGAATACGGCACAAAGTACGATGTGCTGTTACCACAATTGGGTTTGCCGGGCGACAATCGCGCCGAACACGGATTTGCGAACCGTGGCGATGCCTTGAACTTTTCACCGTTGCTGTTTGAAAAGTATCTGCAGTTGGCGTCGGCCATCGCGGGGAGCGAGCGTCTGCTTAACGACAGTCCGGTGATGCAAGAACTATTGAATACCGAGCCGTCAAAGCCTATCCCTACGGCAATGACCGAAGACGCTGTCGAGCTCAGTGGCGAATTCGCAGCCCGCGAACGCATCGGTAAAGAAGCGGACCAAAACGATACATGGCACCACAGTTTTGTTGGCGAATTAACCACAGCCTTCGAACATGGCAGCGGCGGCACGTTTGATGTTCCTATGACGGTGAACAATCAAACCATCCCCGGTAAAGGTGGCGTATTAAAACTGCGGGGGAAAAACGGTTTCTTATCGATCAACCCAAACGTCGACCTTTGGTTAACAGCGTTTGCGAGCGCGGACGAAACCTCGGGTGATCATTTACTAACCAACCGAAACAAGAATGAAAAAGTCTTTGAGTTGACGTTCGATGGCGGAGATGTAGCCGATCCACCAATACAACAATTTGGCGTTTGCGTGCTCGCTAGACGAAACCAAAGTGGGCGAGTTCGGTTGGCGGTCATGCTCTCCAACGGCAAACGCATGACACGTGAAGCGGACGTGAATGACAGTTCGGGCAACGTCTTCTTTTCCTGGGTCGCTCCGTCGGGAACATCGATCAAGAAGCTCGCGATCGACGGTTCCGAGTTCTCTGGCGATTACGTGCTGCTAGACGACCTGGGTTTTATCTTTGGCGAACAAGAACACTCGAAAGATCTCGCTAAAACAAGCAAACCGGCAGCCATCAAGTCTCTCGGTCAAGAACAACGATCTACCAAAGAGCGAGTCGCTCGATTCTTGTCCCGAGCGTATCGTCGCTCGGTCACCGAAACCGAACTAAAATCCGCATTGGATTTTGTTGCTGATCGAGTCACTGCTGGCGAAACTGAAACGGCAGCGCTTCGCTGCCTGGTGCAAGCGGTACTGTCGTCGCCGGAGTTCCTGTTCTTGGCGGAACCGGTCGCCAATACCAAGACGCCTGTCAGAGCGCTTCAGGCCGACGAATTGGCCAATCGATTAAGCTATTTCCTTTGGTCGTCGATGCCCGATGATGAGTTGTTGGCGGTCGCGTCGTGTGGCGAAATCTGCGACGCCGTGATCTTGCGGGCCCAGATTGGCCGGATGCTTGCCGAACGTTCCCGCTCACGTGAATTGTCGGAGTCGTTCGCTGTCCAGTGGTTGCGATTGGACCAGCTTTATAGCTCCAAGCCTGACCGCGAACTCTTCATGAGTTTCTATTCTGGTCCGCAAGGGAAGTCGACGTTGCACGGTCCGATGATGACCGAAGCGTTGTTGCTATTCGAGACGGTACTGGTTGAAGACTTGTCAGTCCTTCAACTCTACGATTCCAATTTCACCTGGCTCAATGAACAAATTGCCAAGCTCTACCGGTTAGAAGGTGAATTCGAAACAGCCCGTTCCCTGGCCGTTGGTGAAGGATTAATTCCGGAGACGCTACCGAACAAGACTGCGAATTCCTATTGGTTGAGGACGTCATTGCCCGACCGCACGCGTGGTGGAGTTCTGACGATGGGCGGAACGTTAACGCTGACATCGTTGCCGTTTCGTACCAGTCCGATTAAGCGTGGCGCATGGCTGCTGGAAACCGTCTTCAATCGACCGCCGAACGAACCGAAAGTTGCGTTCGTGTTGGAGGAGGCGGTCAACGCGGACGACGAGTCACTGCCGAGCCAGACCGTTCGTCAGTTGTTTGAGAAGCATCGCAGTGACCCAAATTGCAATTCCTGTCACAGTCGTATCGATCCGCCTGGCTTCTCCCTCGAAGTCTTTGACGCGATGGGCCGGTTACGAACGCACGACGGCGAACAACCCGTTGATGCCAGCGGAACGTGGAACGATCATAACTTCTCCACCCCTGCAGAATTCAAAGATGCGATTCGTGCCAACGAGCATGAACTGGTGCGAGGTTTTGTCGAGCACCTGCTCAGCTATGCGCTGGGTCGTGAACTCCAACATTTCGATATGCAAAGTGTCGACAAGATCGTGGCGGATTCTGCAAGCGACGGTTATCGCATCTCCGCCATCATTGAAGGCATCGTGCATTCGTATCCCTTCCAGCACGTGAGGAACCAACCATGAACCGATCCGACAAGTATCGCAATGAAGGGCTGCCGCGACGACATTTCCTTCGGTCGGCTGCGGGCGGGGTGTTGGCGTTGCCTTGGCTGGAATCTTTGGCCAAGGGGATGGAGTCGAACGAGACACTACCGCAGCGATATGCTTTCATCTATACACCCAATGGTTACAACCAAGCCACATTCTTGCCCAAGAACGAAGGAGATGCGTGGGAGTTATCGCCCGCACTGACGCAGTTGGCGTCTGTTCGTGATCAAGTGTCTTTGCTCTCAGGTCTTGATCGCGAGTTCGTCCCAGGAACCGGCGTCCATGCCCAATGCGGATCGTGCTGGTTGACCAGTTCCGCACCACAGCAAACGCTTGATGGCGGCTTCCCCACAAACACGACACTCGACCAACTGATAGCTCGTCAACTCGGCGGTGACACTCCATTGCCTTCGTTGGAACTGAGCTGCAACGATTTCACCAATCGAAAAGAAACTAAGTACTTCGAATGCATCTCGTGGTACGGTCCGGGACATGCGGCGCAAACGGAGAAGAACCCACGCACCGCTTTCGGTCGATTGTTTGGACGAACCGACGGTGATGTGCTCAACCAAAGCGTCCTCGACCATGTGCAACGCTCGGCGACTCGACTGTCAAAACGTCTTTCAACGGCGGATAGTATGAAGTTGGATGAGTACCTTGAAAGTGTTCGCCAAACGGAACGACGCATCCAAGCCGCCGAACGAGCTGCGGCGCGGATTGCTGAACCGCCCTTCAAGGAACCTGCGGGTGTTCCACAGCGTCGCGATGAATATTTGCGTCTGATGGGCGATTTGATTGTTCATGCGTTTCGACTTGACCTGACCCGGGTCGCCACGTTGCTGGTAGATCCCGAACGTTGGGATAGTCCTCGGATGTTCGATGGTGTGTTCGACTCGCCCCAGAATCATCATGTGTTGACACATACGAAGGGTGAAGAAGCACAATCGAAGATCACCGAGATCGATCGGTTTCACGTTGGCTTGTACGCTTATGTTGTACAGCAATTGGCCAGTATTCCCGAAGGGAACGGAACCCTGTTGGATCGTTGTTGCATTGCGATGGGAAGCGGCATCAGCGATGGTGACAAGCACAATTATGCCGATTTGCAGGTGTTGTTGGCTGGCGGGCTAGTCAAACATAACGGCTTCAAGCAATACGCCGGCCGTCGACCGCTGGCGGATCTTTGGTTGACGTTGGCTCAGCGAGCGAACGTTAGCATCGAGCGATTTGCCGATAGCACCGGAGTCATGAGCGATGTCTAAACAACGTCGAAAAGACCGTCGTGTGTACTGTGTGCCTGTGTTGGCGGCTTACAGTCGCCAGTTCCTGCTAGCTCTTCTCACCGTCTATTCGCTATCCGCGACAAACGCGGAAGAACCGGCATTCTTTCGTGAATATATCGAACCGCTGCTCCAAACACATTGCTATGAATGTCATAGTCATGAAACCGGCGAGGCGAACGGTGGCTTGGTACTCGACTCCAAAGCGGGTTGGTCCGTCGGTGGTGATTCTGGCCCAGCCATCGTGCCCGCTTCGCTTGACAAGAGTTTGCTGTGGCGTGCCGTCAACTACAAAGAAAACGGCCTCGAAATGCCACCCGATGGCAAACTTTCTGACAATGATCTTTTGCTGATCAAAAAGTGGATTGAGCGTGGTGCCATTGATCCTCGCGAAGACGGCCAGGCTGCGGATCGAAAGTCGATCGATATCGAAGCGGGTCGCCAATGGTGGTCGTTCAGACCACTGGAGTCGCCGCATCTATCCGATTCCAACATCGACGAATACATCAACTCGCGTCTGCAAGCTTCTGGACTGCAACCGTCCTCGCGCGCTACCCCTGCCGTTCTGGCCAGGCGATTGAGTTATGACCTGACCGGATTGCCTCCGGACGCGAACGTGCCGTCCCAGTACGATCTCTCGGACGACCAACAATACACTGACTATGTCGACATGCTGCTCGAATCGGAACGCTTTGGCGAGAAGTGGGGACGTCATTGGCTCGACGTGGCGCGCTATGCCGACAGCAACGGGTCAAGCTTCAACGTCCCGTTCCATAATGCTTGGCGGTATCGCAATTGGGTCATTGATGCCATCAACCGCAACATGCCTGTCGACGAGTTCATCCGCAAGCAGATTGCAGGCGACTTGTTGGCCACCGATTCCGATGCGGAAAGGGACGAGAACTTCATCGCGACAGGTTACTTGTTGCTCGGTTCCAAAGTGCTTGGAACGTTCGACAAAGAACAGCTCACCCTTGATGTCATCGATGAACAACTCGACACGATCGGCAAGTCGTTGCTGGGCATGACCCTCGGCTGTGCACGTTGTCATGATCACAAGTTTGATCCGTTGCCCCAAGCCGACTATTACGCACTCGGCGGAATCATGGCTAGCACTTCCACGTTGGTCGATCGCATCGGTGGTCCGAAGGACGACGAGTCCGATTGGGAGCGACGCGGCCTGGGGCCCGGCGGCGACGAAAAGCTATCTGCGTTCTTGCAAGAGCATCGCTACGAGTGGGTGAAAGCGGTCGGTAAACGATTCCAAGCCCAAAAAACACTCGATGAACTCAGTGGTGGCGATTTTCAGTCGTCAACGAACTTCGCATCAAGTGCTGATCCAACAGCGGCAAACGAGGAACATCGGCGAATGATAGTCGCCGCCACCGAAGAGTTACGTGACGCTGAGCGGAAGCTGGCTGATCTACTTGCCGAAATGCCACCCCATGCCATGGCAGTGCGTGATGCTAAAGAAATCAAGGACCTGGAAATCCGAATTCGCGGCGTCGCATCGAGCAAGGGCGAAACGGTGCCGCGAGGCTTTTTGCGAGTCGCTTCTTATCCAGGCCTGCCTGTCATTCCCACAAATCAAAGCGGGCGTTTACAACTCGCACAGTGGATCACGTCACCACACAATCCGCTTACGGCCCGCGTTTTCGTCAATCGAGTGTGGAAGCATCTGTTTCGCGAAGGCTTGGTACGCAGCGTCGATAACTTTGGAACGACGGGTGAGAAACCGTCGCATCCAGAATTGCTCGATAAGTTGGCGTCACGTTTTATTGCGCGCGGTTGGAATCTCAAATGGCTCGTTCGCGAAATCGTCATGACAGAAGCCTACCGGCGAGCCATGAGGGAGCCTGATGCGAAAGATCCTGAGAATCGATTGCTCGCTCACCAGAATCGCCGACGCCTCGAGGCTGAAGAGATCCGCGATACGCTGCTATCGCTTCGCGGTGACCTTGAGCGAGGTGCCAACGAAAACATCCTACAAACGTTGCCCATCGGAGACGCCAGCAACCTGGGCGAATACTTGAACATCCGAGACAACCGACGCACGGTGTATCAACCTGTCATCCGCACGATTGAGCCCCAGGTTCTCCAACTGTTCGACGCAGCCAGCAACACGATGGTCACCGGTGCGAGACCACGAACGATCGTCGCGCCGCAATCGCTCTACTTCCTCAACAGCGACTTTGTCCAAACGTCATCCGAAGCGATCGGGTCGCGCATCCTTGCTCGGTACGTCGAATCAGGGAATGAATCGCTGCCACACGACGATTACATCCATCTACTTGATGATCTAACAGCTGACATGATGAGAACCATTGTCGCCAGAGAGCCAACATCGCACGAGCAATCTCTGTTGAAGCAATACATCATGGCGCAAGCTGACGGCGATCCCGGACTGACCGCCCACGACATGCTAAAAGTCTGTCAAGCAATCATCGGCAGCACACAGTTTCAATTCCTCGACTAGCCCACCGTGAACAACATGCAACTCTTTAATCGACGCGAAGTCCTTCGTTCGGCTGCATGCGGTTTTGGCGGGCTTGCACTCGCAGGGCTGGCTTCGCAACCGACATGGGCGCAACCAACACATTTCCCGGCCAAAGCGAAACGCGTCATCTTTCTGTTCATGCATGGCGGCGTTAGCCAAATGGATTCGTTCGATCGCAAGCCAGTACTCAACGAACAGCATGGAAACGCGTTGCCGTTTGATTTGCCAGGATTGATTCGGCCTGATCGTCTCGGCAAAGTCTTTGGTGTGAAATGGGACTGGAAACAACACGGCCAGTGTGGCCAGTGGGTGTCGGAGTTGTTCCCGCATACGGCCCGCGTGGTTGACAAACTTTGTTTCATCAAGAGTCTGCACACCGAAGGAGAAGCTCATGGCCAGGCGGTGTTGCGTTTGCATACTGGCGAGGCCGCGTTTGATCGGCCCAGCGTGGGTGCTTGGGTGAGCTACGGCTTAGGAAATGAAAACGAAGATCTGCCCGCGTTTGTCACGTTGGATCCACCGACGATGCACGGTGGCGTGCGGTTGTACGGCAGTTCGTTCTTGCCGGCCAAGCATCAAGCGATGCAAGTCCAACTGGCGAAGTCACCGAACAAGCGACCTCAAATTGCGAACTTGAGCAGCGAGTTGCTGTCCGACATTCGCCAGAAAGAACAAGTCGACGCGATCACGGCGCTAAGTCGCCTGCATCTGCAGCAAGTCGGTCACGATCCACAGCTCGAAGGAGTGATCGAGTCCTATGAGTTGGCCTATCGAATGCAATCGATTGCCCCCGATGTGTTTGATCTGGAACAAGAGACTCAAGAAACCAAAGACTTGTACGGAGTCGACCAACAACCGACCGATGGTTTTGCGAGACAGTGTTTGCTCGCCCGTCGGATGGCGGAAGCCGGAGTTCGATTCGTCCAAGTTTCCACGGGATACCACTGGGATCATCATGGAAATATTGAACGCGATTTGCCTGATAGTGCCGCACAGACAGATAAACCCGCTGCTGCGTTGATCGAAGACCTTGATCGCCGTGGATTGCTCGATGACACTCTGGTCGTTTGGGCAGGCGAGTTCGGTCGGACGCCTGTGGCACAAATTGATCGCGGTGCGCCTGGACGAGATCATAATCCACACGGTTACACGATCTGGATGGCTGGGGGCGGCGTTAAGCCAGGTTATGCGCACGGAGCCACTGACGAATTTGGCTATTTAGCCATTGAAGACAAAGTTCATATGCATGATTTGCACGCAACCATCCTGCACATGCTCGGGCTCGATCACGAGCGATTAACGTATCGCTACGCCGGTCGCGACTTTCGCCTCACCGACGTCTACGGTCGTGTGGTATCGGCGATCATCAGTTGATCTTGTCTTTCACCCTACTCATAAAACGCTGTATTGGTCAATTATGTGCGAACGATTGATGACTCCTTATCGCTCGATACTCATACTGTGCGTATTGATCCTCTGCTTGTTTAGCATCAACGAACATGCCTTTGCGAATGATGCGGCTCATGCAAGTTTCGTCTATGCAACAAATGGTGACAAAACTTTGTCGCTCGATCTTTACTCTCCAAAGTTTGGGAATGACGTTCAGTCGCCGGGCACATTGGCGAATGGAGGTCGCCATCACGCTGCGGCACCGACAGTGATTTGGGTTCATGGTGGTGCTTGGCGAGCAGGATCGAAAGACGATGTGCCGGTGTTGCGTTGGCTTGAGCGCGGATTTGCGATCGCGAGCGTCGAATATCGACTCAGCCCTGAGGCTCGCTTTCCGGCTCAGATCCATGACATCAAAGCAGCCATTCGCTATCTGCGGGCTCGAGCGTCAGAACTCAAGCTTGATCCCAATCGGTTTATCGTCGCGGGATCTTCAGCCGGTGGGCATCTAGCAGCTTTGGTCGGGATTTCGAACGGGGTGAAGGAGCTAGAAGGGAACGTTGGAGAACATCGCTCCGAATCATCCACGGTCTCGGCGATCGTGTCGTTCTATGGAGCGTCCAATCTGCAGTCGATATTGTCGCAGTCTACGCCGCATGGGCTCAACGTTCGCGTCCCAGCCCTGCAGTTGCTGCTTGGCGGTCAACCCGATGAGGTGCCCGAACTTGCGAAGCTTGCCAGCCCGGTGGCGCACGTTGACAACACCGATCCACCGATTTGGTTGATCCACGGCGACGCTGATCCGCAAATGCCGATGCAGCAATCCATCGAGTTGCAAACCGCTTATGCCCAGGCTGGGCGACCGGTCAAGTTGGACATCATCCACGGTGGCAAACATGGTGGCGATTCGTTTTATGTGCCGACTCGTTTGGATCGAATCGCCGATGAAGTCTTGGACGCGATTGCTCCTCAGGCCAACACTTTGCGTTTGCTTTTTGCCGGTAGCAGTTCCACCTATTGGAACGACATGCCCAACGAGATCGCCAAATGCATTTCCGGCAAAGGAGGACTGGTAAAACATCAGTCGGTAACGTCCGAACTGGTCGGGCGAAGCGGCAGTGATATTCGCGTTTATCTTGATCCGAAATCCGACTACCAATACGGAGTGAAGCGAGGGCAGACTTTTTTAGATAAAGTACGTGACGAGAAGTTTGATTATGTCGTCTTGATGACGGTATGTCGTTTTATCATGGGCGACGGTGACGAGAATCCTGACGGGCAAGCCCACCGCGACGCGATCACCAAGTATTGCCAAGCGATCCGACAATCGGGTGCTGAACCGGTATTTTATGAGATGGGTTGGGGAACGACGGAGCGTGAAGCGGACGGACGCCAAAGGATTCTAAAACTAGCGAGAGAAAATGACATTCAGGTCTATGTGCCTTGCTCGACCGCGTGGGCTCGCGTCCGATCAGAGCGGCCCGACATGAAGCTGCAACATCCGGGCGACAATTCGCATCCGGGTGACCTGGGGCACTTTCTCAATCTGGCCTGCTTCTATTCCGCTCTCGTCCGGCAATCACCGGTTGGCCAATTGCCACGAACATTCCATGTTTGGCCGCACCTTAGTAAGTCCGAGAAAGAATCGATGCAGGACAAGCTTGACGCTGCTCTAAAAACATTCCAACCCGATGCATACCAAGCTCAGCTTCCCGAATGGATGCAGCGCAACGCGGCAGCCGGCTATGCCGGCAACGTCAGCGAGAGCGATGCGGCGTATCTGGAAACGGTTGCGTGGGAAACTTGGTTGGAGATCGAAAAGTCCCTGCGCTGATTGAATCTCTCGCGGACGTTTGCGAAATGTATTGAGCAGGATGTCGCTTCTATTGGCGATTGGCTTTCATGTCGCGGCCGTTTTGATGCAGAGTGACTGAAGTCGCTTTTCCTGAATCGGGCAACTCGAACGTCAGCTTCGCGTCCACTTCGCGATACGACCATTCGGTCAGACTGGAGGGATACACGCGAAGCTGAACTTGATTCGTTGCTTGCACAAACAATCGATCGTCCTTCGCGGTAACGCTCAGTACGAACTCAGGTGCTAGCGCATAGTCACCGACCAGTCGCTGGACATCCGAGGGCTTCAATTGGACGTTGGGAATCTTGACAGGCTCAGCCGCCATTCCGGCGAGAGTTTGAATGATGGATTCGCCGAGCGTATCGATCGCGGGCGTGGCGGTATTACTGAGCACGACCACGCCACATTTAAGTTGACGATTGACAAGCATCATCGCGTGATAGCCACCGGTTTGGCCGTTGTGCCATCGCGTTTCTCCGTCACGAGCGAGATGCCAACCGAGTCCCATGGCGAAACCGCCCTCGGCTGCGGGCAGATGCTGTTGCCAGGCGAGCTCAATCGCTTTGGCCAACTGCTGTTGTGATTCATCTTGCAGTGGGTGCAAATGCGCATCGATGAAACGCAACATATCGTGGACGGTGCTGTGGATAGCGCCGGCGCCCGCGAACGCATCGAATGCCCACTCATGGTCGCTGTCGCCACTTGCTCGATGCGGAGGCGCGACGCGAGCGAGATTCTCGTCGCTGACTCGGATCGATGTGGAATTCATCGCAAGTGGATCAGTGATCCGCTGTTTGAGAAGTTGTTCATATGGCAATGAGGCTTTCATCGCGAGCAATTCGCCGAGCAGGCCGACCGCAAAGTTGGAGTAACCGCTCGGTTGACCGGGATCTTGAGCAAGCATCGCGGTCGCTAGATACTGCATCATCATATCGCGGTCATACTCCGCGTAGGGTTGATTCGAGTCGGCCGGTTTCCAATTGTGTAACTATTCAGCCTGCTGTCTTGCTTTTGGGTGGGAGCGGCGGGAGAAGACCGGTTGTTGAGTATTCGGCAAGCGATGAAAGGATTGTATCCAATGGCTGGTGGCCTCGCACACGCAGGGTGCGAAGCACTGACATCAA
>JBGSKM010000101.1:0-14481 GCA_041741195.1 Pirellulaceae bacterium | reverse complement strand
TTGATGTCAGTGCTTCGCACCCTGCGTGTGCGAGGCCACCAGCCATTGGATACAATCCTTTCATCGCTTGCCGAATACTCAACAACCGGTCTTCTCCCGCCGCTCCCACCCAAAAGCAAGACAGCAGGCTGAATAGTTACGTGTTGCGAAACTCCCGAGCGAGCAAAACCGATGCGAGTCACTCTGCCCTGTTCAATGTTTCGCTGCACGTCGACTTGCAACAGCGCTTCGAGCTGTGTGTCCGTCGACGGGATCTGTAACAGCTCGTGATACAAGGGCGGGCGTGCCGCGTTGGCAATGAACCAATCGGCGCGGATCAGCGGTACCTCTGTCTTGGTGGCGGCCCTGACGTTGTAGGCCTCCCGTGAATCAACAATCAAACCGTGTGGGTAACGAGAAACAATTTGCGACCACGAGCTGTCGGTCCATTTGACGTCTCGCAGATCAAATCGAAAAACAAAAGGTTGCCCCGAAACGGGCTGCAACTTTGCAAGCTGTCGGTTCCATGACAAACTATTCAGCAGTTTTGCCAGCGCAAGTTGGTAGGTTTCCAGTTCGTCGGCCGACAATCCTTGGTTGGCCAAATGGGCAACGGAAAAGTATCTGGTAAAGGCTCGATCATCCTCATTGATCGATCGCAGATCGCTGAGGATCGACTGATAGATGTCTTGCGTCGCAATGAATGGTCGCTCGGGTGGTTGAGCCTCCGACGGTGCACCCGCTTGGATCCACGAGCGAAGGGTGGCGATTTCGTCCGCAGTGGGCCGGGGCGACTCGTCTGCCGGTGGCATCGGTGAATCGGCATCCTCGATGCGCTGGACCAACGGTGAACGCTGCGGATCTTTGGGGATGACGTAACCCGCGGCAACCAATTTTTCTCGATCGATGGCAAAGCCGAAACCTCCCTCGTTCGATTCATTCTTTCCATGGCAGCGGTAACAATGAGTCATCAACAAGACGTGCGCCTGACCGGCTAACTGCTTTGCTGCCGGCGTCGATTGTGTGCCGCCAGCGGCATTGGCAATGGTCGTGGTTGGCCGGTTAGGCGCGGTTGTCTGCTGTTTCGCCTCTAACTCTTTGAGAAACGTCTGGTCTCTGGCGCTTAGTCGCGCGCCGGGGACGGTTATCGTCGAGCCGTCCAGTTTCTTAAGGATGACATTGTCGCCACGTACCTCCACCAATTCCGCGTCGATGCGAAACTTTCCGGTGGCGTCGACCCATTCTCGCGCGGATATGACCGTCGGTACGAGCGTGGCTAAAAGCGCGACGATTGAAACCACTTTCGCATTCATAGCCATCTACTCTCCATACGAAACTCGAAATTTTATGATCGATTCTAGGGTGCAGAAATCCAGCTCGCCACAGCGGTGTTCCCGCGGGCGCGGAAAAACGTGCCAGTCAGTCGAGAACCATGCCCAGCGAACAGACGCTAACATGACGGCAAATCGAAGGGTGTCGTCTCTAGGTCGTTGTGGCACGACCACCTTTCGGCCCCTTGTAACACGGCATGCTGTGTAGGAGCGACAGATGATTGAAGTCTCGGTTTACGATACCAAGCCTTATGATCGAGAGTACCTGTCTCGCGCGGACGGCTTCAGTGGCATCTCGTTCCGATTCTACGAATTTCGACTCAGTCGGGAGACGGCGTTCTCAGCAAAGGACGCTCAAGCGGTGTGCATCTTCGTCAACGATCACGCGGATCGTGCATGCCTGGAAGCACTCGCGGAACTTGACGTTAAGCTCGTTGCTCTGCGGTGTGCCGGTTACAACAATGTCGACTTGGTCGCTGCCAGCGAACTCGGCATCGCGGTGGTGCGAGTTCCCGCCTATTCGCCTCACGCGGTGGCCGAGCACACCGTCGGGTTACTGCTTACTCTCAACCGCAAGATTCATCGCGCTTACAACCGCGTCCGCGAATTGAACTTCTCGTTGAGCGGGCTCGTGGGGTTTGACATTTGCGGTAAGACCGTCGGCATCGTCGGCACGGGAAAGATTGGCCAGATTGTGGCGCAGATATTTCGCGGGTTCGATGCGAATGTGCTCGCATACGATCCATTTCCCAACTTGGAGTGGGCCGGGGCCAATGGGATCCAGTATACCGACTTGAAGGACTTGTTGTCCGCAAGTGACATTGTTTCACTGCATCTACCCTTGTCCCCAGATTCGCTTTACTTGCTCAACGCGCAAACGATATCGCAGATGAAGCGAGGTGCGATCATTGTCAATACGAGTCGTGGGAAATTGATCGATACAACCGCGGTGATCCACGCTTTGAAATCGGGTCACCTCGGGGGCGTTGCCCTGGACGTCTACGAGGAAGAAGAAGGCATCTTCTTCCAAGACCTTTCCGGCCAAGTATTGCTTGACGACGAGCTATCGCACTTGCTTGTTTTTCCCAACGTGCTCATCACTTCACATCAAGCGTTCTTGACCCACGAGGCGCTGAGTGAAATCGCTCGCGTAACGATCGCGAACATTCTAAAGCTCCAAAGCAATGATGCATTCCTGGACGGCACCCGACTTTGAAAATACCCAGTTTACAAGTCCCCATACTCCAGAGCTTCGGTATGCCAAATTCGTCATGCGAGGCACGCCATGTGGAAGCCCAGCGACCCTACGGCGGACAAATGCAGGACGAGCAGAAGGTACGCGATCGTTCGCTTTAGGCCGAGTCGAATCATCCAAATGCCAATCACGAGTTCGAATGCGGTTATCAGAAACGCCAGCCATTGTGACTCTTGGAAGGGCTGTCCGACCATTTGACTCAGCAACGCAGCCGGAACAATGGCTGGCATTCCAGCAAACATGGCTACGAGCGCCGGCAAGAGCCGGTCGAGCTCGCCGTACCCGACCAGCCAAGCGAAGGGCATGATCATGCAGGCGACCAATGCAGTTGCGGCCATCCGATGCTGTGGGTTTCTGACGCAGAATGCGATCAGGTACGCAAACGCACCGGCGCACACGATCCCACTCACCACGAGCGGGAACTTGGCGAGCAGCGGGATTGCAACTGCAACCCCCGCGGTAAGCATCAGCAACGCGCGAACGGAAAATCGCATTGGCGTCCGCGAGGTGTCGCTGGACGAACTGGTCTTGATCGGCAACCACGGCAGAGCCATGCATAACACCGCGGAAACAATCGCCGACCATAGCGGCACCGTCCACAAGAGCGGCGAAGGACTGCTCTGGTTCGAGCCCGTCCATACGTAGAATTCAGGAATGAACCAGCCAACGAGTAGGCTCACCGCAATGGTTAGCGGGAAGAATGGGACGCGCGTCGGCAGCTTAAAATTTTTCATCCATCTGCGAGAGCCTGTTCTGACTGGTTCATTGCGCCCATGCAGAAAATAAAAAATTCCCTGAAGGGATTGCAGACAGGTCGATTCATTCGCATCTCGCGGCCCTGGGAAACGTTTGTATGCTTGTTTCATCGCCTTTGATCTCAATAGTCGCGATGGTGTTTTACGTCGATCAAGAGTCCGTCGGATGACAGCGAAACAAGTTCTATTGGCGCTGCGTGAGGTGGCGCGCGAGGATAAGGCGGCGTTCTTGCCTGGGTTCATGCGTGCTGTACCCGGCGGGTATGGCGAGGGCGATCGGTTCCTCGGTTGCGTGGTGCCGGACCAGCGGAAGATTGCTCGCCAGTTTCGTGATTTGTCGCGTGTTGAATTGGCGAAGCTGTTTGGTTCGCCCTGGCATGAGTGTCGGTTGACCGGGATGTTGATTCTGGTTGGTCAATTTGAAGATGCGGCGAAGCCGAAAAATCCACATCGCGATTTCGAATGTCGCGAGATCGTCGACTTCTACATGGCGAACCTCCACGCGGTCAACAACTGGGATATCGTTGATTCGACCGCTCACAAAATTCTCGGTGCTTGGCTAGTCGATCACCCGGACCAGCGACGCGTTCTCGATCGGCTTGCTGCGAGTGATGTGTTGTGGGAGCGACGCGTGGCAGTGTTGGCAACGTTCTCGCTGATTAAAAATGACGAATTCGAGGAGATTGTCGCGTTGGCCGAGCGGCTGATGAGTGACGGGCACGACTTGATGCACAAAGCGATCGGATGGATGCTTCGCGAGATGGGTAACCGTGATTCTCGTCAGCTAGAAAGGTTCCTCACGAAGCATGCACATGTGATGCCGCGAACGATGCTTCGTTACGCGATCGAAAAGTTGTCGAAAGAACAACGGACAAAATGGATGGGGAAGAAGGGTGACGGGTGAATCCACAGCAGATTGGTTGTTTGGCCTCGGAGATCGGAACTTGGGGCTGACGAAACCGACGTCACAGCTTCGGCAAGAGTGCAGAGGATCCCGACAGAATTGCAAATTGGGGCCAGAGTACTTGCGTTTTTCGCCGAATCGAGAAAGAATAATTTCGGTCTCTCGGTTTCTATCCCTTCTTTTTCGAACGAGCAATTGTAATGTCGCGTTTGTGTTACTCAGCCATGTTTGCGTTCAGCCTGTCTGTCCTTTCGTTCTCAGCCGTTGGTTGCGGCGATCCCGGCAACGAAGTCATCGAAGACACTCGGCCAGCGGCTGAAATTCAAAAGGAATTGGAAGATTATGACAAGGAAATGGAGTCAACCACGACGACGACCACAAATTCATAGTCAGCCGAGGCTGGCAGTTTTGTAGAACGCACGGCGTTTTTTGATGGTTCGACGCAGAAACGATTTGCACACCGCCCGTCAAACGCCGACGAATTCAGAGGTTGTCTCGACGGACTCGGCGTTTGCGAATCGTTTTTCGTTTGCGACCCTTCTAGCGAGCATTTGCGGGCTCGCTTTTTTTCTGCGCTTCTTGCACGTCGTGCAGACGTTTGAGGTCCCAACACTGGTCCGTTTGCTGGGCGATGCCGCAGGTTACATTGACTGGGCGATCCGGATCAGTGATGGCGATTGGTACGGCACCGACACCTTTTACCAGGCTCCGCTATATCCCTATTTTTTAGCGGTGCTGATCAAGACTGTCGGCCCCAGTATCACGTTGATCCGGATGGTTCAAATGATGCTGGGCGTTGCCGGCGTGGCATTGATGGGTCTAGCGGGGCGGAAGCTGATTTCCGAGCGAGTCGGGTTGGTTTCGGCAATCATGCTGGCCACCTATTCGCCGGCAATCTACTACGACGGCATCATTCAAAAGGCCGTGTTGGCGACGTTTTTGCTGTGTGCCTTGATCACTGCCTGCGTCTATTTGCAAAGCGAGCAGCGCGCTTGGTATGCGGTTCTGACGGGAGTGTCGCTCGGGCTGCTGGTGCTGACGCGAGAGAACGCGTTGCTTTGGACTCCGGTGATTCCGCTTTGGATTTTGCTGGGGATAAAAGAGTCGAATCGGCGTCGATGGACGCTGATTGGATGCTACTCGGTCGGCATTACCGTCATTCTGCTGCCCGTCGCGGCGCGAAATGCGTCGCTGGGCGGCGAGTGGTCGCCAACCACATTCCAAGCTGGGCCGAATTTCTACATCGGCAATAACCTGCAAGCCAACGGGATCTACGTGCCCTTGGTTCCTGGTCACGAGACTCCGATGTACGAGGGAGCCGATGCGCAACGCTTGGCCGAACAAGCGATGGGCCGTGAGTTGTCCGCCCGCGAAGTTTCCAAATTCTGGATGTCGCAGGCATGGGAGGAAATTCGTCAATCGCCCAGCCGCTGGTTGCAACTGATGATCGCCAAAACATTCATGGTGTTCAATCACTACGAAGTTCCCGATGTCGAAAGCATGTACATCTTTCGCGAGTATTCGGTCCCACTCAAGCTGAGCCACCTTTGGCACTTTGGCACCCTCTGTCCGCTAGGCATTTGGGGGTTGATCGCGACGCGGCGACACTGGCAAAAACTGTGGCTGTATTACCTGTTGCTGCTAACGATGATCGCGGCGATTGTGCTGTTTTTTATTTTGGGACGGTACCGCAACCCGGTCGCGATTTTGTTCATCCCATTTGCCGCAGCAGGTGTGGTTGATTTGTGGGTGCGTTTTCGGGAACGAAGTTGGAGATCGCTGGGTGCCGCCGCGACAGTCTTGGTGCTGGCAGCGATCTGCTGCAACATCCCCGTTCATGAAGAACAGTCGCTTCAGGCTAGTTGCTACATGAACATGGGCATCGCAGCCAGCAAGGCGGGCGATCTTCCCGCGGGGATTCAGCTGTTGCAACGGGCGATTACTGAGTTTCCAGAGATGGCCGAGGGGTACGTCAATCTGGGGCGGGCATACATGCTGAATCGACAGCCCGATCGGGCGACAAAATGTTTCGATAATGCATTGATTCTTGACCCTCGTTTGGTTGGCGTGCATTTCCAGCTCGGAGAGGCGCTGGAGTACTCCGGCGATCGACAGCGAGCGATTGACCAGTACGAACGTGCATTGATGGTCAACCCCGCGGATGAACGCGCCGTCGAAGCATTGAGCCGACTTCGGTAAAGTGCTGCCTACCCAGGATCCACCCATTGGGGCTGGTTGCGTATCGTCCAAAATTGGTATTTAAGTCCGATCTACGTAAAGAAATTTCGTCGGAATCTCTCCCAATACCAGCCTGATTGCGGTATTATCCTACTCTATGTGGAGTTTTCTGTTTTCCATTCGTTTCGTTTCATTGTTTTAGGAGAGTCGTCCATGCAAAGAACTCATTCTTTGCGACCGGGTTTCACGCTGGTGGAACTGTTGGTCGTCATCGCCATCATTGGCGTGCTCGTTGGCCTTTTGTTGCCGGCTGTACAAGCCGCCCGCGAGGCTGCCCGGCGAATGTCGTGCAGCAACAATTTCAAGCAGATCGGGCTTGGGATTCACAACTATCACAGTTCCTTTGATCAGTTGCCGCGCAACGGAACGGGAACCAAGCAAGAGGTTTCCATGACCGACCAAACCAACCAAAGTAACCGACTGTTTCTGAGTTGGTTGGTGTCGGTCCTTCCTTACGTCGAGCAGCAATCATTGTGGGAGCAGATTTCCAACCCCAGCACGGTGGTCACGGCCGGTCAGACCTTGCCCGCCAGCGTCAATGGCGCATGGAATCCGATGGGTCCTTGCCCGTGGGTAACCACTTACGTTCCATGGGTCACCCAGATCCCAACGTTCCGATGCCCTAGTGATTCTGGAAAGAATTTGGGCGCCGGCGAACTTGCGCGAACCAACTACGCTGCCTGCGTCGGTGATGCCAATGACCGTGGCCACAACGGCGGGGTCAATGACTTCGGATATTGGGGTAATTTCAATAACCGCGATGAAGACTGGTCGGTAACTCGTGGTCGTGCTGCTCAGCGCGGATTCTTCTGGAATCGAACCGATGCCCAATTTCGTGATGTTTTGGATGGCCTTTCCAACACCATCGCGGCCGGGGAAGTTTGCACGTCAGGTGGCAAACGGGAGATCAAAGCGGACTTTGTCCGCAACATTGCGACGATGATCCGGACCAATGAAACGGTCGTGGTTCCGGCAGACTGCCGTCAAGGTGCTCACATCGATCCGGCACGGCCACAATTTTACGCTCAAGCGGCAACGGTCAGCGCAAACTTGACTCAAGGAAAAGCCACTCGTTGGGCTGATTCGCGTCCGTACTACACTGCGTTTCACACCATTTTGCCACCGAACGCCCCCAGCTGCGTGCATCAAAATGACGACGGCAATCACTCTGGCGTTATCTCAACGGCAGGAAGTCGCCACGCAGGTGGTGCTCACGTGCTGATGGGCGATGGTGCGGTGAAGTTCATTACAGACAGCATCGACACCGGGAATCTCCAGTCGGTAACGGTCGGTCGTGACGCCCCGGCGCTTCGACCTGGAACCGCCAGCCCGTACGGACTGTGGGGTGCTCTGGGAACGCGTGCCATTGGCGAAGTCATCGATGAACCTTTCTAAGCCGTAAGGCATCGGGAAATCACAAATCGTCACAACCTCGTCCGCCAAAAGCGAGCGAGGTTTTTTTCTGTGGATGCGTCCCACTGCATCCGCCCGACGAATCTTGTCTTGGCTGGGCGTTCATTACAGCTTGGCAGCAGCGTTCGCAACGCACGTCGGGTAACGCGTTAAGCCGAGCGATCGGCATCGAGCTCGGTGCATACATCCTTGAGTCTGCATCCTGGGCAGTCGAGCTCCACCGTCGCAGGCGGCCCTT
The DNA here is from genome assembly GCA_041741195.1 of Pirellulaceae bacterium. GTDB lineage: Bacteria > Planctomycetota > Planctomycetia > Pirellulales > Pirellulaceae > JBBSJZ01. The sequence goes on along the minus strand of JBGSKM010000101.1, from coordinate 6,368 downwards.
GGCAGCACCGTCCCCTACCATTCCGCAGATCATGGAAGTGCAGAGATATTTAACTTACACCACTAGAGACTCAATGTAACTTACACATGAGCAATCAAGCTCACGGGCCATCAATCCGTAATATAACACTCGCTCAATACGTTATATCACACGATAAAAAAGCATTTAAAATTGTTGCAAAGTCGCGAAAATCCTGCGAATTCTCATCCTCAAAAAGGCAAGTTGCTGTTAGTATTCGACCGTTATACGGGTTTTATGTCGCCCGTTTGATTGTTTGTCTATTTTTAGGAAAGCGTTACATGCAGAGAAGTCATCGTTCGCGATCAGGTTTCACGTTGGTGGAATTGTTGGTCGTCATCGCCATTATTGGCGTCCTTGTTGGCCTGTTGTTGCCGGCGGTTCAAGCTGCCCGCGAAGCCGCGCGACGAATGTCGTGCAGCAATAACTTCAAGCAACTCGGGCTTGGAATTCACAACTACCACAGTTCGTTTGATCAAGTTCCGCGCAACGGGACGGGGACCAAGCAAGAGGTCTCGATGGCCAACGGCTCCGAGCAGAGCAACCGACTGTTTCTAAGTTGGTTGGTCTCGATCTTGCCCTACGTCGAACAGCAAGCGATGTGGGAGCAGATCTCGAACCCCAGCACTCAAGTCACCGCCGGCCAGACGTTGCCCGCAAGCGTCAACGGCTCATGGAAAGCGATGGGTCCTGTGCCATGGATGACGACGTACGTGCCATGGGTTACCCAAGTCCCAACATTCCGTTGCCCCAGTGACCCATCAACGACCCTTGGCTCCGGCGAACTGGCACGTACGAACTACGGTGCCTGCGTCGGTGACGCCAATGACCGTGGACACAACGGCGGTGTCAACGACTTTGGATATTGGGGCAATTTCAACAACCGCGACGAAGACTGGTCGGTGACACGCGGCCGTGCAGCGCAACGCGGATTTTTCTGGAATCGCAAGGATTCCCAGTTCCGCGACGTTCTCGATGGTCTCTCCAATACGATTGCTGCTGGTGAAATTTGCACCACGGGCGGCAAGCGTGAGATCAAAGCCGACTTCGTCCGAAACATCGCGACGATGATCCGGACCAATGAAACGGTCGTGGTTCCGGCAGATTGCCGAGAAGGTGCTCACATCGATCCAGCTCGGCCACAGTTTTACGCTCAAACGGCAACGGTTAGCGCCGCTGCAGCGCAAGGCAAGGGTACTCGCTGGGCGGATTCTCGACCGTACTACACCGGGTTCCACACCATTTTGCCACCCAACGCTCCAAGCTGCGTGCACGACGGTGGTGACGGCAACCATTCCGGCGTTATCGCAACCGCGGGTAGTCGCCACGCAGGCGGTGCTCACGTGCTGATGGGCGATGGTGCGGTGAAGTTTATCACCGAAAGCATCGACACCGGCAATCTACGGTCGGTAACCGTCGGTCGTGACGCACCTGCGCTTCCACCTGGAACTGCGAGCCCCTTCGGATTGTGGGGTGCCCTGGGAACGCGTGCCATTAGCGAAGTCATCGATGAACAGTTCTAAGCTGTAAGGCGACTGTCAATCACCGATCCATGAAACCTCGTCCGCAACTCGCGGGCGAGGTTTTTTCTTGCAGGCATCTCGTAGATCCGACGCATGGCAATCAAGACAAAAACTACTTCAATGGAAGCTGTGATGGCCATTGCTTTCTGCCGCTGTATGTCTTCCGTGGCGACCAGATGCTCGTCGCCTATCTGCGTCCCGGCAGTGTTGGCGCAGCCCATCACGCCCGCGCGGTGACAAAGCGATTGGTTCAATAGTTTCGTTCGCGATGGCCTGAGACGAAGATCGTTCTTCGTGGAGACGGGGGATACTGCGATGAGCGATTGATGCGTTGGTGCGACAAAAACGACGTCTACCATGTCTTTAACTTGCCCGAGAGTAACGTTTTGATCCGCAGCATTGCCTGTGAAATGACCCGCGCTCGAATTCTGCAGTCGCACTGAGACTACACGCAAGCGATTTTCAAATGGTTCCGTTATCGCACTCAAGAAACATGGGACCGCTGTCGTTGGGTCGCCGGTAAAGCGTATGCTCGGATGTGTGTCGATACGAGCCGTCTGAAGTTGCTCAAGATCGCCGCACGAGTTCGCGTGACCTGTCGACAAGTGATCTTTCACCTTCCGATTCACTGTCCCAACGCGAGTCTATTTAAAGACGTCATGACGCGTCTTTGCCGAAGCGACTAACGGCGGCAATCCGCGAAGTGAAAGGACGCCGCAAAGCGAATGAATCGCTGTGGGGGTTAGGGAGGAGGTCTGCGCTGCAACGCCGATGACCATGTCGAAATCAAGAATACTGCTTCAATCGGACGTACCGAACTCAGTGGCCCATGTCCATAATCGACGGATGCAATCTCCGGGCTAGCCGCGGGCCTTTCAATGGTTTTCAAACAGTCGACTAAAACTCGCCACTACCCGGAATAATCTTCGCATCTTGAAGCAGTTGGTTGACCATCCAAAGCACCAACCAAGCCCGTCCGGTCCAGAGAGCAGTACGAAGCCAAGTGCCGATGACAAGTCGATGATGCGTGAGGGCATCGAATGAGGCCGAAAGACGAGTGTGTTGGGGGACTTGCACCGAGAACGTGACGAGCCAAATCACGGCCACCGAAATGAGATTCCAAACGAGGATTGCAAAACCGAGAACACCCGATGGAAAGCAGCATAAAAGCAACGCTGCCGAGAGTTCGACCAGCATCAGGGGAGCGACGACCCAGGTTGTGACTCGAGTATTTTCTCGTTCATAGAGTTGAAAATGATCGACCCCGACGCGTGAGAACAGTGGATAGTGCACGATTTGGACGAACCAGATAATGCCCGTCATCGCCAAGGTCGACGCTAGCTGGGCAAGCATGATGCTACTTGTCATCGGCGTCAAACCCGAAGCGTCGACATGCCGCCATCGACGCCAAGGACCTGGCCCGTCATCCACGACGAATCACTGCCAAGCAAGAAACAAGCTGCCGACGCAATGTCGTCGACTTGGCCGATCCGCCGCAAGGGATATCGCTGGTTCATCGCGTTTCGCTTCTCGTCGCTCGATAGAAACTTCTCGGCAAGCCGCGTGTCGGTCAGCGCCGGAGCGATGCAGTTGACGCGAACTTTCGGGGCAAGCTCGGCCGCCAAGGTGCGAGCGAGTCCCTCCACAGCACCCTTGCATGCGGCAACCGATGCGTGCAGCGGCAACCCCTGGGCAACCGCGACTGTACTGAATAATACGATCGCCGACGATTCCGAATTCTTCAGCGCCGGTAACGCCGCCTGGATGCAGTTGACGGCGCCGATGACATTCAAGCGATAGTCGTCGACCATCGCCTCCTGCGTCAACGAACGAATGGACCCGAGGTTGATCGAACCGGGGCAATAGACGAAACCGGCAATCGATGGGGGAAGCTGCTCGGGCGCAAGATTGCCGGTCATGACATCGACTTCAACGTGAGTGACGTTACCAAGTCGCGCGAGGTGTTCGCTAGTACGCGATACGACAGTGACTCCATCGCCGCGGGCGACCAGCCGTTCAACGATCCCCAGTCCGATCCCGTGGCTTCCGCCAACGACGACAAAATGCCTCTGGGTCACGTGTTCAGCATTCCATTGAGCCGCTGTTTCGCGTTTGCGTCAAAATGCGAGCCGGCAAGCCGCGATTGGATCGAGCTGCGGCCCAGCAACACGACAATGAGCCGGTACGCCGCGAGTCGCTCACCTCTATTTTCAAACGCCGCGTCCGACACCAAACGCTCCATCAGTTCCGCATCCGACATCCCGAGCGACCGCAGGATTTTGCGTGAATCTTCCCAGGTTGGGAGCCAAATCATCAATTGCTTGAACCGATCGATGCCGCCGACCAAATCCATGAAATAGTCGTAATGGAGTACAAAATAGACGCCGTCCTGGAATGGCGACGGCTTTTTCACGAGCCGCGTCATGTCGAATACGAAATGCCCGACCTGCGGCTCCCAACTCAGTCCTCGAGCCTTCATCGCGCCCGCTAGCTTGATCTCTTCGCCACTAAACTGTTCATTCATTTTCGCCTGTACCTCGTGCTGCCCTCGATTGAGCATTGTAAGGCACTGGCAAGTCACTCCGCCTAGAAAATCTCGTCACCAGGCGTCGCATTTATCAAGTGCCATTCGGACCGCACCGATCAGTGCGTACCTAGCCGCGAGAACGAATGAAAGCTGCTCGAAAGAATCATAACCCGAAGCGTGAGCGAGGTACTATCGACTTAATCGTAACCCGACGCGTGACGGCTCGTTAATTTAGTGAGCCGACGGCGCTAGCCGCGGGCCTTACGGTGAATTAGAAGCCCTTCGATGCCCGTGGCTAGCGCCATCGGCTCACAAGAATTGCCTAATCCACTAAATCAACCGACGCGTGAGCGAGGGATTATTGACCGTCGTCACGTCACAAGAGCGCCCTCGCTCACGCGTCGGTTTGTGATGCGAATGAGATCAACACGCCGTCACACGTCGGGCAGTGATGCCGCATCGAGTCGTTCTCAAAGCATTCGTCCAGCCGGTCTAGGCTGATCGCTTTGAAGGTTGCCGCAAACTACTTGAAGACTTGCACGATAACTCTGTCGCATCGAGGTTCGCGGGACTGCTTGGAAAGTCGGCACGCCTGCCAAGTGATGCCTATCTCCTCGGCAACCGATTCCTCGATTGCACCACTGCCACTCAAGCCACCGAATCGAAACTTGCAAAAGAATCAAGATACTTCAATGTGAGTTTTTACCCCTCACGTTTCGTGTCGCGAATTTGCCGGGCGAGGCGGGCCAAACTTAGTTTCACTCCAGTGTTCCTAATTCCTCCGTTGTTCAATGTTCACAAGAACACCGCGCGCGATCGTGTCCCCAATCACCATTAACGCAGATTCACGAGCGCACGAGTGTTTGGCATCGCCGGTCCGACAGTTGCTTTACGCACAACCAGTTCGATTCCTGCAATTGGTCCTTACAAGTAGAGCGATATGGTGCACCTGAAACGATTTCAACAACCCGTATTAATGAAAAGAATTCAAAGCCATTCGTTAAGCAGTGGCTTTACGTTGGTTGAGCTACTCGTGGTGATCGCGATCATCGGAGTATTGGTTGGATTATTGTTACCCGCCGTGCAAGCGGCACGTGAAGCGGCTCGACGTATGCAATGTTCGAACAATCTGAAGCAATTGGGATTGGCGATCCACAATTACCACAGTGCCTATGACCAATTTCCCGTCGGAGCTTCGCAGTTTCATGGATACAATAACAACGTTACCTACCCGCACGTTAGCGCAGTAATGTTTTTGATGCCGTTCATGGAATTGAACTCACTGTACGAGGCATTCGAAATGGACGCCAAAAAAGCTGTGCCCGGATCATCGTCGTGGACCAGCCCATCGCTGGATGCCGCGGGGCCTCAAGGTTCTTTCCTGTGCCCGTCAGCGGCCAATGCGACGAGTTCGGAATACAATAACGTCTCCAAGTGTTTGTATGTGTTTTCCGTCGGTGACGCGATGTGGCACAACATGCGAACCGACGCCCAGGAGACCAGCAACAATTCGAAGATTGACGTTCGAAGCATGTTCGTCAACGCACTCGAAAAAACAGTGCGAAACAGCCGTCGTTCCTTCCGCGACATTCTCGACGGTACAAGTAGCACAATCGCGATGAGCGAAGTGAGGGGAACGCCTCGTGCGCAAGCCGCCGTTCGCGGTGACGTGGCATCATTCAACGGGATGTACAACGGAACAACCGCGCTTCCTGGGCCATGCTTGAACGTGCCGCTGACGACCGACCGCCAACAGTATGTCACCGGCGCCGACTGCTGGCGAGGATTGATTCTGAGCGACGGTAGAACCATCAACAATCGCTTCACAACGACCTTGGCTCCCAATTCGTTTTCTTGTGCGTATGGAGGCGGAAACAATAGCTGGGGAACCTATGCGCCAACCAGCGATCATGCCGGCGGCGTTCAAACGCTGATGTTTGATGGCGCCGTCCGGTTCGTCACGGATTCCATCGATTCCGGCAACTTGAACGCAGTGCAAGTGACATCCGGCGCAAGCCCCTACGGAATTTGGGGTGCAATGGGGTCTCCGCAGGGCAAAGAAGTTTCGCAGTCTCTGTAGGGTTACTTTGGGTTATGGGAAACACTGCCTAACTCGTTGGCATCAAGCATCCGCTGGCATCACATTACGTAACTATTCCGCCTGCTGTCTTGCTTTTGGGTGGGAGCGGCGGGAGAAGACCGGTTGTTGAGTATTCGGCAAGCGATGAAAGGATTGTATCCAATGGCTGGTGGCCTCGCACACGCAGGGTGCGAAGCACTGACATCAACACGGACTGCGT
>JBGSKM010000100.1:0-43003 GCA_041741195.1 Pirellulaceae bacterium | reverse complement strand
GACATGAATCGGTGTGATCGGCTTCGTGCCTTGGTGACTTTGTGTGTGGTGATCTGTCGGCCAGGAGTCTCGCACGAAGGCTCAAAGTCACAAAGTTTCAGCGAGGTGATTCGTTGTTTGGGTGTTGACGAAGTGTGGCGCAGTTGGCCTGCGGAGGATCTCGGAAGATCAGGGGGGGTGTTGAACATGGATAGGCAGGATTCACAGGATGGACCTAAAGGCTTTTTAAATACTGTTCATCGTGTTTATCAATGTTGATTGTTGGACAAACCGTTGACGACGATGGCGGGACGGAACAAAGCAAGTGGCAGGCTGCAGGGGCCAGGACGGTCATTGGGTGTGTAACATGGATGTGCAGGATTTACAGGATGGGACGTGAACCTTGTTGAAATCCTGTTCATCGTGTCCATCCATGTTGATTGTTGGACGAACCGTTGACGGCGATGCCGGGTTGAGACAAAGCAAGTTCTAGGTTACAGGGGTCAGGACGGTCATTGGGTGTGGAACATGGATGTGCAGGATTCACAGGATGGGAAGTGAACTTTTTGAAATCCTGTACATCGTGTCCATCCATGTTGATTCTCGGACAAAATTTCGATGGCGATGTGATCGATGTGGATTGTCGGATCGAATGCGGCTGAGTCACGTAGGGGACACGAATTCTTGCAACGCAGTGCGATTATGCGATGTCGGCAAAGAATCGTTCCATGCGGCGGAAGTAGGCGGCTCCGGTGATGCCGATGAAGGCCACCATCACCAGCGAAATCGCGAGCGACGGTAGCGATGGCCATGGGGACCCGAGCAGGGCACTACGATAACATTGCAATAGGCCGGCCATCGGGTTGAGATAATACAACGCTTGGTATCGCTCGGGGATCACCGCATTGGTTTCGTACACCACCGGGCAAACCATCATCCCAAGTTGCAACATGAAGGGCACCGCGAATTGAACGTCACGATAGATTCCGTTGAGCGCGGAAAACCACAGCGAGAATGCGGCGGCGGTGACGGCGGTCATGACCAACAACAGCGGTAGAAAAACGATTTGCCAACCGGGCAGGATGCCGTAGTAAAGCATCACGATGGCCAGCATCACGAAGGCGACGGCAAAGTCGACCAGCGCGGGAATGAACGCGGACAGCGGCAGGATGACTCGAGGGAAGTACACCTTCTTGATGAGGTGATTGTTCAGGGCGATCGAGAGCGTTGCTTGCGAAACGGCCGCTGCAAAGAACTGCCATGGGACCAACCCACACAAGCTCGTCACGGCATACGGGACATCGCCACCCGATGCGGTGCCTCGCAAGAGCGTGATCAATACACCGAACACGACGACGGTAAACAGCGGCTGGATCACGGCCCAGGCGACACCGATGACGGCTTGGCGATAACGAACTTTCAAATCCCGGAAACCGAACGCCCAAATCAGCTCGCGGAATCGCCACAGTTCGCCCAGATCGATTAGCCGCCACGCGGGACTGGGTCCATGCCAGCGAATCGGAATGTCGTCGGTAGCGTGCGAAAGATCATCGGCGCGTTGTTCAATCGCCGCTGACTCGTCCATCGGTTCCACGGCGAGTGGGTTGGTGCTGGCGAGGGTCATGATCGCGGTACGCCTTGCCCCGGAAACACTGCCAGGGAGGCGCAGACAGTTTGTTCTTGCAAGCTGCTTGCTTCGTGCTCGTGCTCGCTCGAACTGTGCGACGTTTCATCGCCCGGTGTTTGGGAGCGAATGTGGGCGAGTTGCTGTTTCACTTCGGGCCAATCGGGACGCAACTGGAGTGCTCGTTCGAAGTGCCGGATCGCGGATTCTGGTTTACCTAGTCGCCAATCCAAGTCACCCGCGATGGCGCGCGCGTCGGGGGAGGCGTCGGAGATGTCGAATGATTGTTGCAAGTGTTGGGCGGCCGATTCCGGTTGATCGAGCTGCATCAGCGAGATCGCGAAATTGATGTGATGCGACGCAAACTCCTGGCGATCACTGGGGCTATAAAATCGCTCGTCCAAGGCTTCCGGTGGGGGATCTTGCGCGATCGCTTGCCTCAGCGGTCCGGTGGCGGCCGCTGCATCCCCTCGCTTGACAAGCTCTTCGCCGATGCGGCCGAGAAGGACTGCGGTGGAGGCGCTGGACAGTCGTGCTCGTTCCAGCGCTGTCGTGAACATTTCAAGCAACTCTGGTTCGCGATCTTCCTCGCGAGCGGCGCTAGTCAAGTTTTGTGCGGCGCGGGCGTTCGCCGGGTTGCTCAGTATCGACGTGTACCACAATCGCGTGCCGCTTTCGTAGTCGTGACTACGCCGCCAAGTCAGTAGCGATAGAACGAGTAGCCCAGTCACCGACGCGATCGCGAGCCCGCGCAACCGTCCGGTTGATTGAAGCCAGCCGCTTACCAGCGTCCACGCGGCGATCACGGCCCCAGCGATGATCGCAGCCAGCGGCACATACATGCGATGTTCAACAAGCAAGTCTGCGGTGGGAACGAACGAGGAGGTCGGCGACAGGACCAACAGCGGAGCCAGCAAAAAGAACCCGATCGTCCATTGGCCCTTGGCACAAGCGCCGATTCCGACAAGTACCAATGTAGCGATGCCAATCAACCAGCCGGCGTTTTGGGTCCAAGGATCGGGAGCGACGAGGCCGTGATCGATGTTCAAGCCGAGGGGTACGAATGACATTGCCACGTAGGTCGCGATGACTTGGGCTTGACCGGCGATGTAGGGGGCGACCGGAGGCGCGTCACCGCCGAAGCCCACGTTGGCATCGCCCCGCAAGATTCCGGGCATCAACGTCGCGATGGCGATCAATCCGGCGACCATCGGCGGGACGTACAGCATGGATCGTTTGGCGAAAACCTCGCGCCACGAACCACTCAGCCAAACGCGATCCAACAGCGGGCCGACCGCGAGGCCCGTGACCATCACTGTTTTGGACCACAGCCCGAGCAGGAAGCAGACGGCGCCGATCACCAGCCAGCGTTTCTGTGCGGTTTGCTGATGCACGACGATGGACAGCAGGTAGGCGAAGAAAAACATCCCCATCAGTGACTCACAGCGCTGGACGATGTAGGCCACCGCTTGTGTTTGCAATGGATGGACTGCCCATAGCGTGGCAATGGTAATGGGCAGCAAAACTGCAAGTATGTTGCCAGCGCGTGCTGGCGATTGAACGTTGGTCGTGAACGGTGAAGTGCGAATGATCGCGAGTCGGTAGATGAGTTCGGCGAGCAACATTGTCGCGGCGGTATGAATCGCGAGGTTGCCGATACGATGCGCCGCCGGCCACTGGCCGAACATCGCTTTCTCGAGCGAGAACGTGAACATCACCAGCGGTCGTGCTTCGGCGTGCAGCCACGGCAAGTTTGGCGGAAAGTGCTCGATCGCGGGATTGCCGATCACGTTAGCGAGATCATCAAACACGAACGGCCCACTCAGTGCGGGCCAGTAAAGCAGGACGAGCCACACGAAAAGACCGGTTCCCCAAACATTGCGGATCGTCGGCCAAGACAGACGGCCAATCGGAGAGGAGGTACTATAAATCAAGGCGAAGAAACTTCGTCAGCCGAGTCGGCGCGGACTTCGTCCACTTGGGTGACAGCCCAAAGCGAAGCGAGGGTCGTGTGGAAGTTGCGAGTCGCTGCCAATGATTGGCCAGGCGACTCGCTCAATCGGTCTCATGTTCCGAACTGGGAACGTGATGCGGGTTTCGTTGTGCCAGCTCGCGAACGAGCCGGGTGAGTTGTTGACGCTGTTTCTCGATCGCATGCAGAAAATAGAAACTGGCGACGGGAAACGCGAGCGCGAGCAAGTACAGCAGGAAGTCGGTGCCGCGACCGATGCGCATTCGGATGGCAATATCCTGAAGCAGATTCGGGTTCAACACCAGCACAAGGGCGGCAAGCCAAACGGACGAGCGCAGCAGACTGATTCTGCGGCGGGTCATGCCGAAGAACTGTAGTGAGAACTCGATGATGAGCGCGACAGAAAGTGCCCCGCCGACAATCCACTGGAATGGGGTCATCCGACGAGCTTTGCCACCAGCATGCGAAACAGAATTTCAAACGCCGCGCGATTCCGTTGGCCTTTGACGAGCGTTTGTTCGGTGTAACGAACGGTGACGGGGACTTCGCACCAGGGCAAACGCGATTCCGCTAGCTTGTCCAGCAATTCACTCGCGTGTGCCATCCCGTCTTCGGTCAAGCGTAGCTTTCCGGCTGCGGTCGCGGTCATCGCGCGCAGGCCGTTATGGGTGTCGGTGAGCGGCAAGCGGGTTGTCAACCGCGTGCCGATGATCGCGAACTTGAGCAGCCACTTTCGCATCGCCGGAACCCCGACTGCGGAACCGAGAAAGCGGCTACCTAAGACGACTTGCGCTTCACCGCGATCGATCGGAGCCAGAAGCGTCGGCACGTCGCTTGCTTGGTGCTGGCCATCGGCATCGAACGTCACGATCACTTTCGCGCCGCGCGAGAGCGCAAAATCGATTCCGGTTTGAAGCGCGGCGCCTTGGCCGCGGTTCACGATGTGCTGCAGCACCCACACGTTTTCGCGGATCGCCATCGCGCTGGTCGCATCACCCGAGCCGTCGTCCACCACAACAATATGCTTGACCCCACTGGCTTTAAGTTCACTCAGGACCGAGTGAATTCGATCGGCTTCATTGTGGGCGGGTATGACCACCCAAGTTTGCGCGAGGCACGTCGCCCGCGATGGTTCGGCGCACATCGATGGGAGAGCCGTGACGAGGGTCGGTGGTGCGAGGGTCGAGATCATGAGCAAGATTCTTGTGGCCGGCTGATGAAGTCGGTAGACATGCTCAATGAAGTTCGCGTGAAGATTCACGCTTGCCACCGGGGTGGTGCCGTGCGGAAGTTCACGTTCGGCCGGGAAAAGCGGCGTGGGATCGGGACGTTTGACAAGATCCACCACTTTTGCCGAGCCCTCCCCGTCTGCTTGTTCCTCGCGGCTGTCCCTGGGATGGTGAAAACCTTGATGAGTGTCAGCCGTAGGCGCTAGCCTCGGGCCTGAGCGACCCATGACGGATAGTTTCAGGGCCCGCGGCTAGCGCCGTCGGCTCACATTTCACCATCCCAGGCCGCCCCTCGCGCGAGCGCGGGAGGGTGAATCGTTTTCGCCCTAGCGCTGGACGCGGGCGCTGCCGCCTTGGGCGAGTGCTTCGACTTCGGGCAATTTGGCTTGCGAGACGTCACCGGGGAAGGTCGTCAGCAGGGCGCCGTGTGCCCAACCGAGCTTGATCGATTCTTCGGGCGATCGACCGCTGAGCAGTCCGTAGGTCAGCCCCGAGCAGAATCCGTCGCCGCCACCGATTCGGTCGACGACATCGAGTTCCATGGTCGGCGCGACGAATTGCTCGCCGTTGATCCAAAGCACGGCGCTCCACGAGTGACGATTGGTCGAGTGAACTTCGCGAAGCGTGGTGGCCACGAGCTTGATGTTCGGGAATTTCTTCACCGCGTTTTCGATCATGCCAAAGAAGGCGCTGGAATCAAGTTTGCCATCCGTCTTTTTCTCGACGTCGGGGCCTGGGATACCGAGCCCCTTTTGCAAGTCTTCTTCATTGCCGATCAAGCAATCGACGTTCTCTACGATCTTAGCGATCATCTTTTGGCCTTGCGCCAATCCGCCGATGGTGTCCCAAAGTTTCGCGCGATAGTTCAAATCGAACGAGCGAATCGCACCTGCATCGCCAGCCGCTTTCATGCCTTCGACGACGACTTGCGAGGTCGTTTCCGAGAGGGCCGCGAAGATTCCGCCGCTATGGAACCAACGACATCCGTCGGCCATGATGGCTTTCCAATCAAAGTCACCGGGCTTGAGCATCGCGCCGGCCTCGTTGGCACGGTTGTAGAACACGACCGGTGCGCGAACGCCGGCACCACGATCGCTGTACACCGTCGCCATGTTGGGACCGCGAACGCCATCGTGCTTGAATTGTTTGTAGAAGGTGCGCACGCCCATTTCACGCACGCCTCGCTGGATCAACTCGCCGATGCCATTGTCGACCATCGCGGTCGCGATCCCGGTTTTCATTCCAAAGCAGGACGCCAAGTTCGCGGCGCAATTGTACTCGCCGCCGGAGACGTGCACGTCGAAGTTGCGGGCGTTTCGAAACGGTGTGATGCCGGGGTCCAACCGGTGCACCAAGGCGCCCAGTGCCAGGAAATCAAGACCCTTGTCGTTCGCCTTTGGAATCGTCAAACCGCTCATCGAAATTCAATCTCCAGTAGTGATTCAGTTCGTTCAGTAAATCCGTGAGTTCAGTAACTCGCAGGGTGGCAAGAAAAAGCGTTAGATGGTAACCGCAGAAAAGCCGCCGTCGACCGCGATGTTTTGGCCGGTGACGAACGATGACGCGCGTTGACTGGCAAGCCAAACCACGGCCCCGGCGAGTTCGGTCGCTTCGCCGAAGCGAGCCATCGGTGTGTGGCCTATGATTTGGCTGCCCCGCGCGGTGTAGGAGCCATCATCGTTCAGTAGCAGTTTGCGATTCTGTTCGGCGGGAAAGAAGCCGGGGCTCAGCGCGTTGACGCGAACGCCCGACGTCGCCCATTCGCGAGCCAGCCACATCGTGAGATTGATGACCGCGGCCTTGGCGGCAGAATAGGCGACGACGCGCGACAACGGAATGATGCCCGACATTGACGCGATATTGATGATGCTGCCCCGCTTGGCCTGGAGCATTTGGCGTCCGAAAACTTGGCAGGGCAACAAGGCGCCGCCCACAAGATTCAAGTCAAAAACGCCTCGCCAGGCTTCTTGAGGCAGATCACAGAACTGGCCTCCCGGGGGGATCGTCGCATCAGGTCGATTCCCGCCGGCGGCGTTGACGAGCACGGTGGGTGCGCCGGCCCAATCCGTGATCGCTTGGCGAGTTTCCTCCAGCGAATCGACGCTGAGACTATCGCAGGTAAAGAATCGGGCTTGTCCACCCGCGGCAGCAATCGTGGTGGCGCGTGCCTCACCTCGCTCGGCACTGCGCCCGAGCACCGCGACTTTGGCGCCGAACGCGCCAATCGCTTCGGCCATCAGCCCGCCAAGTTCACCAGTTCCGCCGATCACCACGGCGACGTCTTCATCGAGTCGAAATAGATTGTTCATGGTGGGACACTTTAGTCGCTAGTGTCGGCCCCCAACAGCACCCCTGGGCGGTCATGCAAACCGGTGCCGGATCAGCTGGCGCGGAGGACTCAGCCGCCGATCGAGTACATCGGGCGCTTGGGCGGAGAAAACCCATCCCCGTCGATGCCATGTGCGGCTCGTTTGCCCAACACGGACAACCGCACCAGTTCGATCAAGTCGTCGTCACACGCCCCACCACGCATCGCATCGCGCAGCGGCGTCTCCTCGGTGGCGAATAGACAATTGCGAATCGCGCCGTCGGCGGTCAAACGCAACCGGTTGCAAGCACTGCAAAACGGCACGGTCACGCTGCGGATGATCCCGATTCGGTGCCCACCGGCCAGCTCAAAGCTCTCCGCGGGCGCCGCGGGATCCGCACGAGGTATGTCGACAAGCGGCCCAAATCGAGTCTCGATGATTCCCTTGAGCTCGTCGCCGGAAAGCACGGCATCGTCGGTCCAGTGGCGGTCGGCATCCAGCGGCATGAATTCGATGAACCGCATTTCGACGTCCCGCTGGATCGCGAACTCGATCAAGCGAGTGATCTCTGATTCGGTAATGCCTCGGATCGCCAATGCATTCAGCTTGATCGAATCAAAGCCCGCGGCGACCGCCGCGTCGATACCCTGGATCACACGTTCTAGCCCAGGTCGGCGGGAAATGGTTTGGAATGTTTTCTCGTCGAGCGTGTCCAAACTTACATTGATGCGGCGCAGTCCCGCGAGACGTAGCTCCGATGCTTGTTCGGCGAGCATAATGCCGTTGGTCGTCAGCGCCAAGTCATCGAGTCCGGCAATGGAGGTCAGCATTTCAACCAAGCGATGCAGCTCTCGCCGCACCAGGGGTTCGCCGCCGGTAAGTCGGATGTCGCGAATGCCGCATCGCTGGACGAGCAATCTCGCCAGCCGCGCCAGTTCCTCGAATTGCAACAAACTGGAACGCGGGACAAACTGGGCGTCGTGTTCGGGCATGCAGTAAAAGCATCGGATGTTGCAGCGGTCCGTCACGCTCATCCGCAAGCTAGTGGCAACGCGGCCAAAGCGATCGACGAGCCCAGCGCTGTTCGCCGGAGTCGAACTCGGTAGATTCGGAAGCGTGCTCATTGTTTCTATCTTAGGCGGACGCCATGAAGAACGACTCGGATTCGTGCGGTCATTGTGGGGCGGAGCTGCCGCCGGGGGCGAGATCGTGCAAACATTGCGGTAGCAGTGACACGGACGGATGGGCCGACGAAGCCGACGAGGGCAGCCTTGATGACGACTTTGACTACGACGAGTTTGTGGAAGGCGAGTTCTCCGATCGTGTCACCACCAAGCTACACCCTTTTTGGAAAGCCGTCGCCCTGATGTTGGTGCTTCTTTTCGTCTTGGCCATGATCCAAAGCGTGAGAATCTAGCGTGTTGCAGGTGAACGGACCGGTCAGCCCCGAGGGAGTACGCTGTATCGAGTCGCTGTTGGCCGATCGCGTGCTCGCGTCAGCCCGCTATGTGTACACGGTCGACTCGACCAATTCGGCTGCGCTGGCGGAGCTCGGCCAACAAGAGTCCGTCGAGTGCCGACTACCGCGGTTGTACTTCACCGACATGCAAACGGCAGGCCGCGGTCGGCTGGGTCGGAACTGGGCGAGTGGCGGCGACTCGCTCACGTTCTCGGTGACGATGAAAATCCCTGCGGCGGACGAATCCAATTCGGACGAATCCAGCCACATGCCCCCGTCGCTGTTCGCGGGTGTCGCTGCGGCGGAAGCGATCGACGCGCTGGTGTTGCCCCGCGAGACCCAGCTCAAGTGGCCCAACGACATTTACATTGATGGCCAGAAGGTCGGCGGAATTCTGGTCGAAGCGAGCGGCAAACGGCCGGGCATTGCGGTGGTGGGAATTGGAATCAACGTCCACACGGCGCCGGCCATCGAACTACCAACGTCGACCACGGCGACATCGATCGCAGCGCACCGCCAGTCCGCGATCGATCGCTTTGATGTTCTGGATGAAGTCCTTCGCCGGCTTCTTGGGCCGGGGGCCGACGTTGCTGTCGCAGAACGATTTCGCCAAAAGTGCTACCTTACCGGCCAGCGAGTGTCGCTCGATCAAGCGGGAGTGCCGCGGCAAGGGATTTGTCATGGCATCGACGACCGCGGTCGCTTAATCGTCGACTGCGATGGCAAGCTTCACGTCGTGCAAAGCGGCGAAGCGACCATCGTTCGCCGGCGCTGACGTTCATGCTAACTTCGACAGGGCAACTACGAACTAAGCGGCCCGTCGCTCTTGGCTCATCATCGCTAGCAGTTCCGGCGGCAACGACCTGACGTGCAAATCGCGTTGCGGGAACGAGATTTCCACACCCGCTTTGCTGAATCGCTCGTTGATCTCGGTGTGCAGTTCGTGAATCGTTTGCAATCGCACATCGAGCGACGTCAAGTAGCATCGCACCACTAACTTTAAAGTCGAATCGCCAAACCCATCAAAGGTGACCACCGGTTTGGGATCGTGATTGACTTGGGGATGCTCGCTGCAAATGGTTTCCAATAGGTGGCATGCGAGCCGCGTGTCGGTTCCGTAGGCGACACCCACATTGATCAGGATTCGATTGGTGCTATCGGAAAGAGTCCAATTGATCAGTCGTCCGGTGATGAGATCTTTGTTGGGGATGATCAATTCTTGGCGATCCCAGTTGGTCACCGTGGTGGCGCGAATGCGGATTTTGGAGACCACCCCAGTGGTATCACCGAGCGTTACGACATCGCCGATACGAATGGGTTGTTCAAACAACAAAATCAACCCGCTGACAAAGTTCGCGAAGATTTCTTGCAGTCCGAAGCCCAAACCGACTCCGAGCGCCGCGACGAGCCACTGGATGCTTTCCCATCGCAAGCCCAATGTCTTGGCGGAGACCAACACGCCGATGGCCATCAAGGCGTAACTGGCCAGTGCCGAGATCGCGTAGCGGACTGCTTTTTCCAGCGGCAAACGCTCCAGCAGGACGCCTTCGATCAATCCCGGCAAGTTACGAACGGCGACCCAGGTCAACACGATGATCGGGATCGCGAGCACTAAATTGGCCAACGTCACGGGTTGAATCGTCCCATCGGCGAGCGTCGAATCCCAGAGTTCAAACGAGTCCAAGAATCGCACCGCGGGAAACACCGGTGACCACACAACGCCCAACCCCACGATGGCTGCGATACTGAGCACGGCTTGGATCAATCGAGACGTTTGAGCATTGATCTCAGCTGCTTCCATCGAATCGTCAGTGCCAATGTCGAATACGGCCCCCTCGCGACGTTCGGAGCTTTCGATCCTCTCGCGACGAACTGCCATGGCGAGACGTCGTCGTTGCATGAGTAGCCAGCGGCGCAAAAGTCCGCCGACAAGGAACGTCGCGATCACCAGCCATAGCGTCCAATAGCATCGTTCAACCAATTGCGACGCGCCGTACGAATATCCCATCAGCGACAAAATCGCCAATGATATGGGTGTGCCGACGACTGCCGCGAACCAAAAGTGACGCAATCGTGAAAGCCAACCGTTTTGGTTGTGACGCAAGTGACTCGACAGCAATCCACGGCGAGGATGAAACGATTGCCATAGCAACACGGCGATCAGTGTCATTCCGGCGGCAAAAACAATGCGTCCCAGCGACGCGTTGACTTGGGCTCGACCCAGGCTTTGGCACACACTCCACAATAGGATCAGCGGTAACCCGAGATCGATGAGTACACGTAGTCCCTGTTTGAGCGGCGCCGTGGTGGTAACGTTGACGCCGAAGTGAGCGATCGCCAGACCACCGGGACGTAGCATTTGCCGAAGCATTTCGAGGGGCAAGACGGCTGCCGATGCGAACGCAAAGGCGGCGGCGAATGCCAACACGATCGCTTCGCGGTCGGCGACCGAATGTAGGATTCCGCCGATCGACCATAGGGTCACGGTAACGGGCAACGACAGCAGCACCGTGATCAGCAGTGAACCCCACGTCGGAGCGAGCGAGTTCGCGGTTTTCGCCGAAGCTCGCTTCCCAAAGTCGAGCAGACGTTTCCTCGCGCGACTTGCAAAAATGGTCAGAAACAAGACCGCCAGGAGTACCAACGCGACCCGGTCCACGCGGTGAAAGGATCCCTCCACCAGTTTTTTACCGACCACTTGAATATGGCTGGGATGCATGATCCAGCGAAGCGTTAGCCATGCGGTGGGAAAGTCCGAAAAGCTGTAGCGATTCGTGTTTCGAATCCACATCACGTGACTGTCGATAACCAACCGCAACTCGTCGACGATTTGACGCTTCAATTCATACAAACCCTTAAGCTCCACGAGTTTGGTGATTTGTTGATCAAGATCGGTCGCGTAACGTTTAAGAAGCTGGACTTCGCCATCGTGCACTTTGCCATTGAGTGTCGGTAGCGAATTCGCTTCGTCCATCGTCATGCCCTTGATCGGGTCGCTTCCCGTCTCGTCGAGCGTCAATTCCAACCGCGAAAGGCTCGCCCTGGCATCCTCGATCGCGGTGTCGGCACGAGCGACTTCGTCACGCAGATTGTTGGGCTTGGGAAGTTTGTTGCGTTGCAGTTGCAGCTTGAGACCCAATCCGGCTCGGAGGCTGCCCCCGAATGCCAGATCACGCTCGATCTCGCTTTTGGTGGACTTCAACATCTCGCTGAGTTCGTCGCAGCGACCTTGGTTTCGAACCAGTTTACGTTCGATGAGCTCGATGTCACCTACGACGTTCATCCACTGGTCGGCATTGGCCAACACGACTGACTGTTCGAGTTTGATGCCGTCCTTAGCGAGCGACTGGCGATGTTCGTCGATGGCCGTTTCGATTTGGGATTCACGTCGTTCGCGCAAGGCGCTGGACCACCACTGCAAACGTTGCTCAGCCGCGGCCAATTCACGTTTGGCCAGCGTTTGTCGCATCGGGATGAGCTCAGTTTCCGCTTCCATCAACGCCTGTTCTTGGACCAGCGTTTCGATGCGTTTCTTGAGTGATGCGAGTCGGGCGTTTCGTTCCGCTTCACGAACCAGCTTCAATCGGCCTGCCGGGTCCTCTTCGACTTGGGCGATCGACGAGGACTCCAAATCGTCGACGGACTTGCGAGCTTCTTGAATCAGTTTGGGGAGCGTTTCTTTGCGAGTTTGGCGTTCCCGAATCGCCGATTCGAGCGTTTGCAACTGTTGGCGAATCGCGCTGGCGTTCGTCTCGGCTTCGGAGCGAGATTCGCGTACGCGTTCGATGGAAAGGATCTCGATGCCCGACGGCGGTTGTTCGGGCGTGGGTTGGATCTCGATCATCGCCCGGGCGCGGCGAGTCGCTTCGGGGGCGGCTTGAAGTGCTTTGGAGATTCCCGCTAAGCGGTCCGCGTCGGCGGCGCGTTGTTTGAGTTGTTCGAGGGTTTGATTGAGTGGCAACAACAGCCGATCACGCAGCGTCGCTTCGATGGCGGTGTCGTTTTGAATCGCAGCGATCATCGCGGCGACCGATTCCACCGAACTCAGCGATACCTCGGTCGGGGCGTCTGAGGTGACCGGCGAATCGAAGCGCAACGCCGCCGGAATAATCATCGCTCCGGTCGCTGATTTTTCCGGTGCGGGTGACTCTGCCGCCACGTCCTGGGCCGTCACTGGGGCAAACGCTGTCACGATGACCGCGAACATCCAACCGAATCGCCAAACGATTATTCGTCGTAAAATCAACCGACAACGCCCCTATACGTGTGAAAGAACGGAAGCACCGAGTGTGTTCCTTTTGACGAGGATCCATGCCCTCGGGCCGAGTCTCTAAAACGAGCGTGATGAGCGAAAGGGCAATCTCGAGCACCTGTGTCTTTCCGACTTCCAGGCTCTTGGCTGACCAAGGTCGAGTTTTTCACTGGAGGGTGCTCCAGCAGCTCGCTGCGCAGGGTTCTGCAGAAGCCCTTGCAAAAACCGGCGAATCTCGGCAAACTCTGGCCTTCCCTGAAACCGCGTGCGACCATGCGGTGGCTCAATTGTGTAGCCGCCGGAGCTATGGATCGCGCTGGAGTGCTGGCAAGTTAACTTGCTCGGCGCCAAAAAACCCCGTTTTTGAAGGCAAATTGAACTATGGGTCGTTACACAGGCCCCAAGGCACGGATCAACCGTCGCCTGGGCACCATGCTTTACGAAACTGCCGGCGCCACCCGTGCCGCAGACCGCCGAAACACGCCTCCGGGGATGCACGTTCGTGCTGGCCGCCGACCTAGTAACTACGGTGCGGCATTGGCGGAGAAGCAAAAGATCAAGCACTATTACGGCCTCGGCGAGCGCCAATTGCGACGTTACTTCGATTTCGTGGGCCGCAAGCAGGGCAACACGGGCCAGCAATTGTTGCTGATGTGCGAAAGCCGATTGGACAATGTCGTCCGCCGGGTCGGTTTTACCAAAACACGTCCCCAAGCCCGCCAAGGCATTGCCCACGGCCACTTTTTCGTCAATGGTGCCAAGGTCGACAAACCTAGCTACCAATTGCGTCCGGGCGACGTGATCGAAGTTCGAACTCGCGAGAGTTTGCGGAACCTTTATCGTGGCGTGATCGCCAACGCCTCGCCCGATCCACTGGACTGGGTGAGCTTTGACAGCGAAAACCTCAAAGCGACCGTGCTCGGTTTGCCAGGGCCAAGCGACATCAGTTTGCCCGTGGACGCCAACAGCGTCGTGGAATTCTTGTCGCGATAACTCGCAACTCGCACCGTTTCAATCATGCTAGTCCGCGCGAGCCCCACGGTTCGTGCGGACACTGCGTTTAAGAACTTAATGTTGAGAACCCGGCCGACGACCACTCGCCGTTTTGGCGTTAGCCGCGGTGAATCCAAGTTTTCGGATCGATCATTAGCTCCCCCCAGGCAGAAAGCGAAATCCGTCCATGCATTCTTCCGTTGTCGTTCTTGGTGGTGGTCCGGGTGGCTACGCGGCTGCTTTCTTGGCCGCGGATGAGGGTTTGCAGGTCACGATCATCGAAGCCGAACCACGGCTCGGTGGTACCTGTTTGCTGCGCGGTTGCATCCCCAGCAAGGCGCTGCTTCATGTGGCCAAGGTCATTGGCGAAGTCAACGAGCTGAATCACGAATGGGGCGTCGAGTATTCGGGCAAACCGAACATCGATGTCGACAAGGTTCGCGCTCGCAAGGACCAAGTCATCACGAACTTGACAGGTGGACTGGGCAATCTTGCCAAACGCCGGGGGGTCACGGTCATTCAAGCTCGCGGAACTTTTGTAAACTCGACCACACTCAAGCTTGAGGGAGATCACGAGTCGATCCCCGAAGGCGGCCAAATCACGTTTGATCACTGCATCGTCGCCACCGGCAGCGTTCCCGCGATGCCGCCATCGTTCAACATCGGTAGCGATCGAGTGATGGACAGCACCGGTGCACTCGCGCTCAAGGATATCCCCGAATCGCTGCTGGTCATCGGCGGCGGATACATCGGCTTGGAAATGGGAAGCGTTTACGCCGGACTAGGCAGCAAAGTGACGGTCGTCGAACTGATGGACGGGTTGTTGCCCGGAGCCGATCGCGACTTGGTCAAGCCGCTCGCCAAACGCATTGACAAGATGTGCGAAGGCCGCGTGTATTTGAACACCAAAGTCGGTTCGATCGCCGAAAGCGGCAACAAAATCGAAGTCACCTTCGAAGGCCCCGGAAAGTTTGGTCATGAGCAATTCGATCGCGTGCTCGTGAGCGTGGGACGTCGCCCAGTAACTCGCGGGCTCGGGCTGGAGAACACGAACGTCAAGGTCAACGATCGCGGCTTTATCGAATGCGATCGTCAACAACGAACTGCCGATCCACACATCTATGCAATCGGTGATGTGGCCGGTGATCCCATGCTGGCGCACAAGGCCACACACGAGGGACGCGTGGCAGCGGAAGTGATCGCTGGCAAGCCCGCGAGCTTTGACAAGATCGCGATCCCCGCAGTCGTGTTCACCGACCCCGAAGTCGCTTGGGCGGGGCTCACCGAAAACGAAGCGAAAGCCCAAGGCAAAACGGTCGAAGTCGAAGTCTATCCCTGGGCCGCGAGCGGTCGTGCCCAAGCCCTCGGGATCACCGACGGTTTGACTAAATGGCTCGTCGATCCTGAAACGCACCGCGTCGTCGGCTGCGGTATCGTCGGCAGTGGCGCCGGGGAGCTGATCGCCGAAGCCGTTCTGGCGATCGAGATGGGATGCGAAGTCCACGACATCACCGAAAGCGTTCACCCGCACCCGACGCTGAGCGAGACGTTGATGAACGCTGGCGAAGTTCACTTCGGCACTGCCACGGAAATCTACAAGCCCAAACGCAAAGCGACCCCGGCTGGTTAATATGCGACCGAAGACTTTGGCAAGGCCCGCGGCTCACGGTTTGGAAAGCAAATGTTTACAACGTGTCGCTAAATAGTCTTGCTACCGTTAACTCGGCGATTGCCAGACATTGCGGTCGGATGATCGAATCGGCACCGTGATGGGTGACGGTCTCATAACGGTTGCCAACGGGCCGAGTCATAATCTCCACCGATTGATTCACACAATCGATGATCCAGTATTCTGCGATTCCGGCTTCGGCATAAAGACGGCACTTCTCGCCCCGGTCGAACGGCTTGCTGCTGACACTCGCTTCGATCAACAGATGGATGTCATCCGGTTGGGGATGCCGGTCGCGGTAACGTCGGCGAGTCGCCCAAACGATATCCGGTTCGGGTGAGCTGTGCAGGCCGATAATTTCGATCGGTTTCTCGATACGAATTCGAAAGTGCGTTCCCGCGACCCGGTGACTCCAATCACCAAGCTCATCGATCGGATCCGAATGCAGTGGCCCCTGGGGATTCATGCTGACGATCCTGCCGTAGATGAGTTCGATTTGACCCGGACTCTCGTCGAACTCGCCTTGCTCAACGAGCAGTCGATACTGCGGCACGGTAATCGGAAGGGTGACGGGCGATTGATTCATCAAGTGGGTGGTCATCGACAGTCCTTCGAAGTTGTCTTACTGAATTATAGACCAACGAAGTCCCACACTCACGAAAAAAGGCAGGTCCGGGTTCGGAGCCTGCCTTGGAAATGTCAGTCGGATCACGAGTCAGCGACCCGTGGGGCGATGTTAGGCTTCTTTGTCTTCACCAGCCCCGGCGGGTACTGGTTCGGGCAATCCGCGAACTTCTCCCTTGAAGTCCAATCGCACGACCTTGTCTTCGTCGTTCTTGAAGACGCCGATGACGATCGTATCTTTGCCCTCGAAGGTGCCCTTGAGCAGTTCTTCGCTGAGCGGATCTTCGATGCGTTGCTCGAGCGCTCGACGCAATGGGCGGGCACCGTAATCGAGGTTCGTGCAGGCCTTCTTGATCAAGAACTCCTTCGCTTCGTCGGTCAAATCGATGGCCAATCCGCGTTCCATCAGCCGTTCGCGGACCTTGACCAATTCGTAATCGATCACCGACTTCAAATCGGTTTCCGTCAAATGTCGGAAAATGATCGTGTCATCGAGTCGGTTCAGGAACTCGGGGCGGAACACGCGTTCGATTTGGTCCATCACGCGTGACTTCATCGAATCGTAGCTGGCGTCGCCATCGGGCTTTTGGAACCCGAACGCCGATTCATTCTTGATCGCTTCGGCACCGGCGTTGGTGGTCATGATGAGGATCGTATTTCGGAAGTCGATGTTGCGCCCGAATGAATCGGTCAACCGGCCTTCTTCCATCACTTGCAACAGCATGTTGAACACATCGGGGTGAGCCTTTTCGATTTCGTCAAACAGGACGACTGCATACGGTCGGCGACGGATCTTTTCCGTCAACTGGCCGCCTTCCTCGTAGCCGACGAATCCGGGAGGTGCCCCGATCAAGCGGCTGACATTGTGTTTTTCCATGTACTCGCTCATGTCGATATGCACCAGCGCGTCGGAGTCGCCGAACATGTACTCGGCGAGCGCCTTGGCCAGCAACGTTTTACCGACACCGGTCGGGCCGGCGAAAATGAACGAACCCGTTGGACGCTTGGGGTCTTTCAACCCGCTGCGACTACGACGGACCGCCTTGGCGACTGCGGTCACGGCTTGGCTTTGGCTAACGACTCGCTTGTGCAACTCGTCCTCCATCTTCATCAACCGCATCGTGTCTTCGGTCGACAATCGAGTCAGCGGAATGCCGGTCATTTTGCTCACGACTTCCGCGATCACTTCTTCGTCAACCACGCCGTCGGTTTGTTGGCTCTTGTCTCGCCATTCTTGCGTGATTTGATCCTTCTTCTTGCGCAGCTTTTCAGCTTGGTCTCGCAAGTTGGCGGCTTTTTCAAAGTCCTGGTTGGCGACCGCGTCTTCCTTTTCCTTGTTGAGCTTTTCGACTTCTTCGTCGATCTCCTTCAAATCGGGTGGACGGGTCATCGTTCGCAATCGAACACGAGCACCGGCTTCATCGATCACGTCAATCGCCTTGTCGGGCAGACATCGCGCCGTGATGTAACGCTCGCTCATTTCGACGGCCGCAGCTATCGCGTCATCGGTGAATTGCACGCGATGGTGCTCTTCGTAACGTTCACGCAAGCCTTTGAGGATTTCGATCGTTTCAGCTTTGCCGGTCGGCTCGACAATGATTTCTTGGAACCGTCGAGCGAGAGCATTGTCCTTTTCGATGTATTTTCGATACTCATCGAGCGTCGTCGCCCCGATGCACTGGATCTCGCCCCGGGCCAAAGCTGGTTTGAGCACGTTGGCGGCATCGATCGCACCTTCGGCGCCACCGGCACCGACGAGGGTGTGAAGCTCATCAATAAACAGAATCGTGTTTTTAACGCGTCGAACTTCGGTCATCACCGCTTTGATGCGTTCTTCGAATTGACCGCGATACTTGGTCCCGGCGACCATCATCGCCAAGTCAAGCACGACGATTCGTTTGTCCGCCAGGATCTCGGGAACTTCGCCGCTGATGACGCGTTGGGCGAACCCTTCGACGATGGCGGTTTTACCGACCCCAGCTTCACCCAACAGGACGGGGTTATTCTTAGTTCGGCGACAGAGAATCTGGATCGCACGTTCGATTTCTCGCTCGCGGCCGATCACCGGGTCGAGTTCGTTTTTCTTGGCCAGCTCGGTCAAATCGCGGCCGAAACTGTCCAGCGCCGGAGTCTTGCTCTTGCTGCTCTTGCCGGATGACGCACCACCACCATCGCTTCCTTCTCCCGTTCGGCCGCCGCGTTCACCGACTTCGGCGCCTTCGAGACCGTGTCCGAGCAGATTGAGGACTTCTTCACGCACGTCTTCGAGTTTCAACCCTAGATTCATCAACACCTGCGCAGCGACGCCCTCTTGCTCGCGCAACAATCCGAGCAGGATGTGTTCGGTGCCCACGTAGGAGTGGTTGAGATTGCGAGCTTCCTCCATCGAATATTCGATGACTTTCTTGGCTCGCGGCGTCTGCGGCAGCTTGCCAACCGTGACCATCTCGGGGCCGCTTTGAACCAGCTTTTCGACTTCGAGGCGGATCTTGCGAAGGTCCACTTCGAGGTTCTTGAGCACATTGGCTGCAACGCCGCTGCCTTCTTTGACCAAACCCAGCAAAATATGCTCGGTGCCGATGTATTCGTGGTTAAACCGCTGAGCCTCTTGATTGGCCAGTTGCATGACCTTGCGGGCACGATCTGTAAAACGTTCGTACATTATTCGTTACTCGTGGAAACTGGTCGCTCGTGAAACTTTTCGCAGCCGTGGTCGCACCAAGCGGTGCTTTAACTGGTGCGAGTTCGATACTGTCAAACTGGCGAATCGTTCGTTATGTGTTGTACAAAGCAAACTTTACGCCAGTGCGGCTGGGGAAGGACGCCTCCGGCGGTTCGACATCGGTCAACTGGGAAGAAGACACCCATCCTTGGATCGCTTTCCCTAGATTCTATCGGTTGCAACGATTGTCGGGGATAGGAGCTTTTGGCCATAGATCGCGCGAATTGCCCATTCCCATTCCGGCTATCTACTTAAAACGCCGTCCTGCCCAACTTCGTTCGGCCGAGTTCAACGGATTTACCAGTTCGACATCGCCCACATTTTTTTGTTTTTTGCTCGCCGCGGCGCCTTAACTTGCGAGGCGACACCTGGATGATTCCTCGTCCCGGGGTTCTGTCAGATCGGCAGGTTCCGATGGAGGCCCCGATTGGCCCTCCTCTTTTTGACCTTGGGCGTTCGGCTTGTCGCTGTCGTCCGGCTCATCATTCGCCGACAAACGCTCAATACGGCGCTGCTCGGCCGCAATCTCCATCCACCAACCGTCGGCAGCCTCAAGCCGTTTGATCTCGTCCAAAAGTTGCGTCGCCGCATCCAACCGATCGGTGCGACGGTAGACGCCACAGAGCAGCAATAGCGAGGGCGGATCCCGGGGCTCGATTGCAAGCAAATCAGTAAACAGCCCTTCGGCTTCGGACCAGTTTCCATTCAGATAAGCATGACGTGCTTCGGGGAACCGATCCGGTTCATCGCTCACACTCCGCGGGGCGATCAATCCCGGCAATTCACGGATCGCTTGGACGACCAAGTACAGCCACACGGCGACGCCGACCCAGCAAGCCAATCGCACCAAGCCGCTGGTAAGCCATTCGGGATACAAAAACCGCATCACCAGCATCAAATTTAGCGCAGCGGCAAAGCCCAGTGCCGTTGGCACCGATGATAAGCGACCCCGCCACCAAAGCTCCGCTAGGCCAGGCCACAAACAAGTCAGGTAGTACTGCGCACTCATACTTCGCGGACCTTACGAATTTCTCTCCCACGAGGACAAGGTGATTGCGACGCAATCTCAACCGCGGCATCGGGAATTGCGGCCGCCGCCGTTTGGAAGTCTCTGCCGCCAGGAAGCTTTGGTAGCTCGCCGCTTGCACCGGACCGTTTGGCCAGCGTCCCTCGTGTAAGATGGGGGCCGCTTCGCCGGTTCGCATCCAAGGTAGATCAAGCATGTTGAGTGTACGTTTCTCAGCGGTCTTCGCCGTGCCCATGTTCGTTTCACTGTCCACGATTTCGGCATTGGCGGTCGATTCCCCGCGGGTATTGGATCCCCAATGGAAGATTGAACCGGTGGCGACGGAGCCGAACTTAGTGACACCGGTTGGGTGTTGCTTCGACGACCAAGGACGCCTACTGGTGGTTGAGTGCCACACGCATTTTCCTCCGGATGATTACACCGGACCGAAGACAGACCGCATCTATCGCTTTGACGATAGCGATGGCGACGGTGTGCTCGATCGCCAGATTGTTTTCTACGAAGGCGGCGTCGCGACGATGGGAATCGCCAAGCTCACCGATGGCTGGTTCGCGGTCGCTACGCGAAGCGAAGTGTCCCGAATTCGTGACAGTGACGATGATGGAATTGCTGATGAGCGCGAAGTGCTACTTACTCTCAAGACAGTCGCCAACTACCCGCACAACGGGCTCGCGGGGCTTGCGATTGGTCCCGATTCTCGGCTTTACGTCGGCCAGGGCGAGAACTTTGGCGAAAACTATGAATTGATTGCCAATGATGGAACCAAGCAAGTCGGCGGTGGCGAGGGCGGCAATGTGTTTAGTTGCACTCTCGACGGACGTGACTTGAATCGCATTGCGACGGGGTTTTGGAATCCGTTCGGTTTGTACTTTGATTCGTCCGGACGATTGTGGACGGTTGGCAATGATCCCGATGCGATGCCGCCGTGTCGTTTGTTGCACGTCGTTACCGGCGGCGATTATGGATTTCAATTCCGATTCGGACGCGCGGGGACCCATCCCTTGTTGTCGTGGAACGGAGAGTTTCCTGGCACACTTCCCATGGCTGCTGGCACCGGCGAGGCGCCCTGCGCGGTGCTCGGGCATCGTGGTTCGTTTTGGGTGTCGAGCTGGGGTGACAATCGCGTCGAGCGTTATGAACTATCCTCGCAGGGTGCTTCGTGGAAAAGCCAAACCGACGTGATCGTGCAAGGCGACGCGAACTTTCGGCCCGTCGGTATGGCGGAAGCACCCGATGGTTCGGTTTACATCACCGACTGGGTCGATCGAAGTTACCCGGTTCACGGCAAAGGACGGCTGTGGCGAATGAGTCGCATCGCCGATCCGGATCGCGATGCGTCAGCCGCCGATGCCGCGGAGATACCCGGACCGAGTGCGCGCGAGGCGCAGTCGCTGCGATTGGCCAACGATCACGCGGTAAAGATATCGGAAAGACTCGCCGCGATGAGCAGTGACGATCCCTGGATTCGCCAAGCCGCCGCGACGGGCACCATCGCCTCGGGGCAACTAGAATCCATCGATCGTGCCGCGGCAACCTCTGCGCTGCAACGCGTCACCCTGCTGACGGCTTGGCGTTGGCAAGAATTGTGCAATCCCTCGGCCGTTTCGGCGGAACGGCGCAGTGATTGGATTGCTTGGGGGCTAAGCGATTCGAGCGAGGAAGTCCTGTTGGCGGCCATTCGATGGGCGACCGAACGTGGCGATCAACAACATCTCGATACGATCCGCGACCTGTTGAGTCGCCCCGAAGTTTCGCCACGATTGTTTGCTGCGGTGATGGGATCGGTCGCGTATCTGGAGACAGGGTCGGCGGCGCGTGGAACTCGTGATCCCGCCATTGAGAAATTGTTGTCAGAGTTTGTGGTGGATGCGAGTCGCTCGCCAAAGGTCCGGACGATGGCGATCCAGATGCTGCCACCCGACATGAAAGAACCGAGTGACGCCAAGCTGCGTGAGATGATCGCTGGATCGACGGATCGTCCACTGGCGATCCAAGTGGTGCGATTGTTGTCGGCTCGCGAGAGCGAGTCGGCGCGACGTGAACTCGCCGCGATCGCGTTGGAGGAGTCGATCGACTTGCAAACGCGAGCCGATGCCGCAGCATCGCTCGCCCGGAACGCGGGTGAGCACTCGGCGCTGTTGAACCGATTGGTCCTGCCGCGTCAACACGAAGTGTTGCGCAGCGAAGCCCGACGGATTCTCAAGCGATCATGGGACGAGGAATCAGCAGCTCGTCCCGATCGAAACGATGTTGCCGGATGGGACCGATTGGTCGGAGCAGGCACCGGCGGCAATGTCGATTCCGGGCGGCGAGTTTTCTTTCGAACGACGTGCGTGAATTGCCATGCCCATTCAGGTCGCGGGGCAAAGACGGGACCCGACTTAACGACCTTGTCAGGCACGATGACCAGCCAGCGTGTGCTCGAATCTTTGCTGAATCCGAGCAAAGAAGTCGGACCGCTTTACGTACCCTGGCGAGTTCTCACGACCGACGGGCGAGTGCTCACGGGATTGAAACTGGACCGCTCGGGCGTCGGCAATAGTCTTCGCTTTCAAGGGGCTGATGGCGACGTTTTTGAAGTGCCGCTGGCGGACATCGAAACGCAAGATCCAATGGCCCAATCGATCATGCCCACGGGCTTGGAAGAAACCATGTCGCTGGACGAACTACGTGACTTGATCGCGTTCCTAGTGAATGATCGCCAGTAAATCATCGTTGCGTCAGGGTTGGCTGGGCCGAGCGCTTAGGGGTCAACCCATGAACGCATCAACTACGCCGGGTGCGTGTCGACGAGCGCCGCGTCATCATCGCCATCAGCGATTAGCAAATCATCCAGCGGAATTTCCGCCTCGACAGTCGTTTGAGGCTTACCGGCAACGGGCGGTTGTGGTTGGGCGACGACCACGGTGATATTGTCTTCGCCGCCGCCCGCGTTGGCGATCTTGACCAGCTCTCGGCAAATGCTTTCGGGCGTTTGGAACTCGCGAATGACTTCTGCCAACGCGGGTGCATCGACATAACGATGCAGGCCATCGCTGCATAGCACGAGGTAGTCGCCCATCTGCAGATCGGCACAGCGAACTTCGGCGACCAATTGTCCCTCACCTCGGCCACCAAGCACGTTGTACAGCACATGACTCCAACGGCTCGTCGCTTCCTCCTCCGGCTTTAAACCACCAGTTTCCACGAGCCGCCTCGCGAGCGTGTGATCTTTGGTCAACTGTTCGGCGATCCCGTCGCGGATCAAGTAGCAACGGGTGTCGCCGACGTGCACGACGTACAAGCGGGGCCACACGACATGAGCCATCGTGAGCGTCGTTCCCATTCCACGCTGTTCAAAATTCTCCGCAGACTCTCGCAAGATACGAGCATGCGCGTCCTGCAAGAGCGATTTCAAATCGTCAACGAACTTGGTCTCGTCATCATGTTCCACTTGCAAAAACCAATGCATGCTGTTGAGCAAACGCCCGACGAGATGATCGACCGCCAAACTGCTCGCACGTTCGCCTGCAGCGTGCCCGCCCATCCCATCGGCCACGAGCATGAGCTGGCCTTGAACTCCACCGAACAAACGCGACTGCGTCTCCAGTGGCAAACTCGTCGAGGAGACAAGCATCGACTTGTTGAGCTGGGCGATCAAAAATTGATCTTGGTTTTGACGTCTCTTGCATCCCACATCGGTGACACCGAATGCAGTCGCATTGCCTCCGCAAACGGAATTGCGATGCATCGCGGTCGAATCGTCTTCGGGAACGCTATTGAGCGTTGTGTCCATCATGTTATCCAACTAGTTATCACTCCCCAATGAAGCCGCGTGACGGCACCACTATACCTTTTTCGAGAGCTCGCAATGCACTTCCAAACTACGTCACGCCTTTCGCAGTCGCGATGATGGCGAGAGGCACGCCTTACTACCCAAGCATTTTCCGAGCCAGAAGGGCAGCGAGGCAATCTTTTGCCGCGTTTCCGTTAGACTATTTGGAGCTACCCCAGGCCCAATTGGATGAATCACCCCATGCGTAAGAGCTCTCTGTTACTGTGCTACCTACTCATTTTCCTGCAAATGCCCAGCGAGTACTTTGGACGCCCCAGTGTAGCCCAAGAGATACCAAGCGAAGCCCAAGAGATTTCATCCACCCCCGACGGCATCGCCGGTAACGAACAAGTCGAAGCGATCATGAAGACGTTTTCGGCTCGCGGCGTTCAAGCGGACGATTCCCAGCCCACACCCGCTGCACAGGCGGTTGGTGAATTCGAAGTTCAGGAAGGATTTGAGGTCGATTTAGTGACGAGTGAACCGGAGGTCTCTCAGCCACTATTCCTGTCGTGGGATTCACGCGGCCGCATGTGGGTCGTCCAATACCGCCAATACCAGTATCCCGCGGGGCTCAAGGTCATTCGATACGACCAATATCTTAGAGCAGTCTTTGACAAAGTCCCCGAGCCTCCACCGCACGGTGTTCCTGGGGCCGACAAGATCACCGTGCACGAGGACACCAACGGTGACGGCATGTATGACTCGAGCAAAGACGTGCTAACGGGATTGAATATCGCGACTGCGGTTCAAGTGGGTCACGGCGGTATGTGGGTATTGAACCCGCCGTACTTGTTGTTTTATCCCGACGAGGATGGTGACGACGTTCCGGATCGTGATCCGGTGGTTCACTTGTCCGGATTCGGATTGCAAGACACACACTCGGTCGCCAATAGTTTGCTGCTTCATCCCGACGGATGGATATACGGTGCTAATGGCAGCACCACCGCGGGCACGGTGAGTTCGGCGGCGACCAAGGGCGTGAGCTTTGAAGGGCAGTGCATTTGGCGCTATCATCCGTCGTCCAAGGTCTTTGAAATCTACGCCGAGGGTGGCGGCAATACATTCAGTCTGGAGGTCGATTCCTCCGGCCGAATCTTTTCTGGGACCAATGGGGGCAACACCCGTGGTTACTACTATCCGCAAGGTAGCTACTCCGAGAAAAACTGGGGCAAGCATGGGCCGCTCACCAACCCGTACGCCTTTGGTTATTTCTCGGCGATGAAGATGCAGGGCGATCCACGACGATTCGCACAGGCGTTCTTGATCTACGAAGGCGGATTGTTTCCACGATCGTTTGACCGAACGATCATTGCGCCCAATTCGTTGCACAACATCGTCTGGCACAGTCGACTGATCGAAGATGGATCCACCTTCCAAACGCACGATGAACCTAACTTGCTCAGTAGTCCCGATCGATGGTTTCGACCCGTGTATTGCGGTGTCGGCCCAGACGGCGCGGTTTACATCGCCGATTGGTACGATACTCGGCTAAGCCATGTGAGTCCGGTCGATGACTGGCACAAAGAAAGCGGGCGCGTCTATCGCGTTCGGCCACGTGAATCGAGTCCAAAGTATCTCGGGGGTGATCTTGGCCAACTCAGTTCAAGTGAACTCGTTGCGATGTTTGATCACCCTAACAAGTGGGTCAGGCAGCGTGCGGCACTCGAACTCGGTTGGCGTAGCGACGCAAAAAGTGATGCTGATTTGATCGACGTGCTCGTCAACAAGATCGAAGCGAATGGTTCGCTCGAATCGCTGTGGGCAATCAACTCACTTGATCAATTGACCATATCGCGAGCGGTGAATTGGCTCCAGCATGAGCGAGCCGACATTCGTCGTTGGGTGGTGCGTTTGCTCGGCGATCGGCATCAAGGACATCAGGCCCTGGCATCGCTAGCAAGAACCGAAACGGACGTGCATGTTCGCAGCCAGTTGGCATCCACGGCCAAGCGGATTGACGCCCGGAATGGCTTGGCGATCGTGAGTGAACTTGCCGCCCACGTTGGGGACCAAAACGATCCGCATTTGCCGCTACTGATTTGGTGGGCGATGGAAGCGCACGCCGATGATTGGGACGCGATCGAGACTGTTTTGGGTGAAGCGAGTTTTTGGCAACAGCCGCTCGTCCGAGATGGGCTGGTGGGACGTTTGATGCAGCGTTATGCCACTCGCGGGGCCGAGGGCGATTTGCAGCGATGTGAATCTTTGGTGCGAATGGCTCCGAATGAGGACTCGCAAGAAATCTTGATCGCTAGTTTGGACCGCGCGTTCCAAGGTCGGGCGATCCCGCCGCTGCCGAAAGTACTGGATGATGCATTCGTTCGTTACCAATCGGCGCGAGGCGAATCGGCGCTGGTGCTGGGGCTTCGTAGTGGCCAGGAGGACGCGGTCTCCAAAGCGCTCGCGGCGATTCGTGGTCGTTCGGTCGACCTCGGCGTTCGTATCGAACTGGTCCGTGCCTTCGGAGAAATTCGAACGACCGATGCCGTTGGCAGCTTGTTGGATATTGCCACGGGCAAGAATGCGGACGACCCGTCGATCCAGCGGGCAGCGATCGTTTCGCTCGCCAGCTATGATGACGTTCGCATCGCAACAGAACTAGTCAGCGCCTTTGCCGGCCGCATCTCGCGAGAACATTCGCTGCGTGACACCGCTTGCCGGACGCTCGCGAGTCGTCCTGATTGGGCGAGCGTGTTGCTTAAAGAAATCAATCAATGGCGATTGCGGCCCGACGAAGTTCCACCCGATGTGGTTCAACAAATTCGAGTCTATGCGGACCCATCGCTGCAAGTGGAAGTGAACCGGGCCTTCGGCAAGCCGCTTGAGCTATTGTCACCGGTCAAGGTCGCAGAAATTCAGCGCCTGAGCAAAGTCCTCGGCGATTCGATGGCTCACGCATCCACCAATGACACCAAGGTGGGCAAGGAAATTTTCATGAAACGCTGCGGCGTGTGTCACAAGTTGTTTGGTGAAGGCGAATCGATCGGGCCACCCTTGGACGCGTACCAACGCGGCGACGTGAAGTTTTGGCTCGCGGGGATCATCGAGCCGAGTTTGGAGATTCGTGAGGGTTACCAGTCGTACCTCGTGATCACCGAAGATGGACGCTCGCTCACCGGCATGATCGCGGCACAAGACGCGAAATCGATCACGCTTCGTGGGGCCGACAACCGACGAGCGATTCTCTCGCGAGACCAAATACTCGAGTTAAAAGCGTTGCCCACATCGCTGATGCCCGAAGAACTCTTAAAAGACCTCAGCGACGGATCGCTTCGTGAGTTGTTCGCTTACTTGGCCAAGGGGACTCGTTCGTGATGCAAGTCGAAGGCGTCCTCGCTGGGAGCCGACTGGCGAATCAGAACGCCACCGACTTCGAAACATTGCGATTGAACACGGCAGCATCGCATGACGCGTAGGGTCAACCAGAAAGTGGGTAACACGATCCTTAGGACTTCGCCGGGATAGATTTCGATCGGCGAGATCATGCCACAACCGCGCTGGGAAAAGTCCTTTGTGTACATTCCGATCGCCGCTGTAGGACGCTTGATCGCATGAAACGGTTCTTGGATCCACATGATGCCATACGAACGCGCCTTCATGCGACGATGTTTACGACCGTCACCCGCGTATGCCTGGCACTCACCCCGCTCGGAAAAAAAGTTTTCCCAAGTGTCTGGTAGGTCGATCGTCCACGGGACCGATTCGACTAGTTCGTTGAATTGGTCTGTATAGTCGATGCCCAACACTGGATCATCTCCGAGTCAAATGCTGTTCCGGCGTCTCGCCGAAGTAATTCGATTGCTTCGCTGTGCGGCATCGGTTTTCGATACGAACGGTTACTCGTCACGGCTTCGAACACGTCGACGACCGCACAAAGTTTTGCCCACGGATGGATATCATCTGACGCGACACCCACGGGATAGCCGCTGCCATCGAGTCGCTCATGATGTTGGTAAACCATCATCAATTGGCCATACGACAAATCCGTCCGATGCATCAGTCGTCGAAAGCCAATGGTCGGGTGTGTTTGAATGAGACGGAATTCTTCTTCGTCCAACCGACCGGGCTTGCAAAGGATCGCTTCGGAAATCTCGAGCTTGCCGAGATCATGCAGCAATCCGCCGGTGGTGATTTGTGCGATGTCACTTTCGGAAAATCCGAGCCCCTTGGCTAGCATCGTTGTGTAAAGAGCGACGTTGGCGGAGTGTGTGAACGTCGTGTAATCGTGGTGCAACACTTCGAACAAATCATTGGACTCAAAGTCATCACGGCTCACGAGCGTGCACGCCATCTCGGCCAATTCACCCGCGACCTGGACGGTTTGCGCCACGTCATTTTGAGTGAAGGAATTGCGGAGCACTTCGCGAACGACTTCGTTTAGCGCGCCGACCCGAGCTTTCATCGAGACTTCGCCGAGCGATTCGTCGCATTCGGATATCTTTCTCAGGTACGCTTGATATGCCTCTCGTTTATCGGAGGAGATGTACAGACGCGTGATGCCGCGTTCTCGCAACCGATCCAAGTCCGCGCTTTGGATCGGATAGTCACCGCCTCGATACAACACCGGACGGTCGCTGCCACTACCGATCTGGAACAGATCCATTCCTACCGAAGTCGCCGGTACGAGCGTCGAAACGCTGATCGGTAGGAATTCGGAGTGGGCCATGAACTTGATGCGATACGAGACGTCGAAACGAAATGTCTCGTAAACGTAGGACCCCACCCCATCTCAGGCGGTGAACAAAATCCATTTTTTCAACTTGTTCGAGTCCGCTTGCTATCCGCTGGAAGCATAACCCTCCCATCCGTTACAAACCGTATAACCGAGCCCTCATTCAGCCAACATGTCGCGGCCAAATTGTCGGGAAGAGGGATTAGGTGACAACGAGCTTTTGACGTTCGGCGGCAATCATCTGAGCCAAGATTTCTCGCAGCGACACACGGATGTCCCATTCTGGGTAGTCTCGTCTCAATTTGGACAGATCGCTGATGTAGCAGATGTGATCGCCCTTGCGATTGTCATCGCCGAGTGTCCAATCGACGCGTAGCCCGCTGAGCTCTTCAATCAGTTGGATGCATTCCAAGACGCTGGCCGCATTCTCGCGTCCGCCGCCGATGTTGTAGACTTCTCCCGGACGTGGTTTCGCCGCAAAGGCTTCGAATGCTTTGACCACATCGCTGCATTCGATTTGATCGCGAACCTGTTTGCCTTTGTATCCGAAAATCGTGTATGGCTTGCCGGTGACAGCGACGTGAACGAGGTAGCTAAGGAAGCCGTGCAGCTCAACGCCACTGTGGCTAGCACCCGTCAAACATCCGCCTCGAAAGATGCCGGTGTTGAGACCAAAGTACTTTCCGTATTCCTGGGCGAGCACATCCGCCGCGGTTTTCGAGGCTCCGAAGAGCGAATGCATCGTTTGGTCGATTCGACAAGACTCGTCGATACCGTCAAAGTCTTCTTCGCTGGCGTACTCCCATCGCGTCTCGAGTTCCTTCAGCGGTAACTCGTTGGGTGCATCACCATAAACCTTGTTGGTGCTCATGTGACAAAACACCGCCTCGGGCGCGAATTGGCGTGTCGCTTCGAGCAAGTTCAATGTGCCCACCGCGTTGACTTCGAAGTCCAAGAACGGGATCGCTGCGGCCTTGTCGTGCGATGGTTGGGCGGCGCAATGAATCACCAAGTCCGGCGGCTCATTCTTGAATAGATCGAGAATTGGGTCGCGATCACGAATGTCGATGGCCACGGTGCGAAAGTTTTTGGTTTCCGACTCGAGTCGACTTTGGTTCCAGCGTGTGCTTCCGGACGGGCCGAAAAAAGTGGCACGCATGTCATTGTCGATCCCGATCACTTCGTCGCCGGCCGCGTCCCAATGACGAACGGCCGCAGAACCGATCAACCCGCTCGAACCCGTGACGATCACTCGCATGGAAATATTTACCTAGCAGATTCTAAAGAATTGGATTGAGACCTATGCGAAAGCATCCAAAGGCCCGCAGCGAACGCCGCGGGCTCACGGTGTTCGGAAAGGTGCTAGTTAGTCGCGGAAACTTCGGAGGATTCCGGTGCACCAATGGGACGACCGATGCTGTGGTAGGTAAATCCGTGCTGCACCATGCGTTCCGGTTGATACAAATTTCGGCCGTCGAATACCACTCGACCATTCATTCGTGTTCGCATCTCGTCAAAGTCGGGATTGTGATAGACTTTCCACTCCGTATTGATTGCGAGTGCGTCAGCACCATTGAGTGCATCCATTGCCGATTCACAGTAGATCAACTTGTTGCCATAAAGTTCCCGAACGTTATGCGTGGCTTCGGGATCATGGACTTGGATGATCGCGTCTTGGTCGAGCAGGAAATCGATCAAAGTCAGCGACGGTGCTTCGCGAATATCGTCGGTGCGCGGTTTGAATGCCAAACCCCAAATCGCAAATCGCTTTCCAGCGATCCCGTTACCGAAATGGGCTTGAACTTTTTGCAGCAGCACTTTCTTTTGTTCTTGGTTAACTTCATCGACGGCATCCATGATGCGAGCGACGAGACCGTGATCACGTGCCATGCTCGCCAGCGCTCGCACGTCCTTGGGGAAACAGCTTCCCCCGTATCCGACACCGGGAAACAAGAATGCGAAACCGATGCGTTGGTCGTGTCCGATTCCACGACGAACATCGTTAATGTCGCCTCCCATTCGCTCGCACACATTCGCCATTTCGTTAATGAACGAGATCTTCGTGCTCAGCAACGCGTTGGCCACGTACTTCGTCAACTCGGCGGACTGGGGGCTCATCGACAAAAATGGATGGTCGGTACGCAAGAATGGCGAGTAGAGCTCTCGCAATACTTCGGCCACCTCGTCGCGACGAACGCCCACGACCACTCGGTCGGGCTTCATAAAGTCGTCGATCGCAGCGCCTTCCTTCAAAAATTCAGGGTTGCTGGCGACATCAACTTCGCGGCCGAGTCGTTGCATGAGCCGATCATAGATCCATTGATTCGTACCAACGGGGACCGTGCTCTTGGTGACGACGATGGCGTCGGGGCGCAGATGAGGAGCCAGAGAATCCACGACCGTTTTCAGTGCGGTGAGATCCGCGGACCCATCAGCAGCCGGAGGCGTCCCCACGGCAAGATAGATGATTTGCGAAGCTTCCACCGCCTCCGCAAGATTGGTCGTGAACGTGAGCTGGCCATTTTCCGTGTTGCGCAGCACCAATTCCTTGAGTCCAGACTCGTAGATCGGAAGCTTTCCCTCACGTAGCCCCGCGATCTTCTTTTCGTCGATATCGACGCAAATCACGTCGTTACCGCTGTCCGCGAAACAGGTTCCCGTCACGAGCCCGACGTAGCCGGTGCCAATCATCGCAATTCGCATGCGTGCGTACTCAATTTAATTCAGTGTCTAATCTGTCATTGAAGAGCTCGATTGTAATACAAGCTTTTCTTTTTATCGGGCCGGCGAGGGAATATTTTCCACTCTTCATCGCCCCGGGTTCGGTATAAAACGTTAAGGTTGGAACTCGGGTGGCAATTCATACTTGCTCGACGCCGCTTCGCGAGTTGTCACTAAAATCGCTTGTTTTCCTGGCTTCTCAGGATCGTCCGCTACCACCCAAATCAACGCCTGCTTGGGGTCATGGGTGGACGTCGCGGTTTTATCCGGATTGGCGGCAAATGCCAAATCCGATAGCACCGTTCGTAGCGGAATGTTTTCTCGCTTGAAATTCCGAATTTGTTGGTTTTGAGTAATCCCCATCTTTTGGAGATCGCCCCCAATGATTCGCACGCTGGGCGGTTCGACGCCGGGCGGTAACTCGCGCTGGAATTCTTGGACGACCGCCGCCATGGCAAATTCAAGGGATTCTTGATCAAAGCTAATCGACATCGGGCGATCGAGCATCTCGCCAATGCCCAGCTTTTGACTCGTCGCGGTTGCCACGGACATGGCCGGTGTGGAGTTCGGCGCGGAGGCCGGTGTGTTCAAGGCGAGCAGTGTTGCCAGCGTCAACTGGGCAAATCCACTGGCAGGCAAGTACGTGTTGAAGACGACGCTGCCGCTATCGATTCCGGAACGAGTTTGATCGACGGAAAACCGAAGCATGGATGGCAATCGATTGGCAAGCAACCTCCATGACGGATCGGGTACGGTCGCCACGATGAAGTTCTCACCCCAAATGGGCAATCCATTCACGGTTTCGCGAGTCGAGTTGAGCAGCGTCGGTAACGTCATGTCGCCGCTGGGGGCAAGTCTTGTTTCAAGATAGACGCGATCATTGTCCATCGCCGCCGCCAACATCACGGCGCCCACGGTGGGAATCCACATTCGGCGCAGCGGGTCACGCAGCCCAGGCGCAGTCGACTCGAGCAATTGCCGCGCATCGGTCAATAGAAAGTTCGGGTTGAACATCGCCGTCATGTCACTCGATTCGCTCGCGTTTTTCCAAAGTCCCGCGAGAACGGGCGAGAGCGGGATGGGAGAACCTTGAACGGAAGCGACCTGTTGCATTTGCTCCAGTGGTCCTACCGCAAACGATTGGACGCTGGCATCGTCAGCCGATCCGCGAATGTAAAACGCGTCGGCGTCGACTTCATCTCCCGCGTAGATCGTTTCGCCCTCGGGCGTCATCGCTGCGGAAACTCCCCACCGCTCCGTGAGCTTCGACAATGCCAGCGGCTCGGCCAACTCGATGGCCAGCGACACTTGGGGCTGGCCATCGCGTCCGGGATGCATCGCAATCGTGCAGCGGTCGATTTGTCCGCTGCTGAGCTTGGTTCGCAGCGCCACTCGCTCGATCAGCAGCGATAGCTCTGGCGACATTCCATCAATGATGCTCTGGCCAGCCGGTGACGTCAGCCAACGATTCAAACGGATCGAGACGATCGCACCGGGACCAGGCGGAAGCATGTGAAGCGGCGGAGGATCTGCATCTTTGGCATAGGGCGGAACCCACAGCAAGCGATCGCTATCGACCAGCTCGAACCCAGAAACGGTGGCTGGAGCCGTGTTTTGATCGGCCCCCGAAGGCTCAGTGCGTTGTTTGGCCGACGGTAGGTTCTGGGGTGGGATTCGCAGCTCGGTTCGCCGACGCGCCGTATCCTGGGAGTCGTCGCCACCGACGCCAGGCACCAGCAATCCGATCACCAGCAGGAGGACCGCGATGCCGAGCCCACCGAGCACCAGCGGCGCCTTGGACTTCTTTTTCCGACGTCGTCGAACTGGCACCGGTCTTGAAATCGGCATCGCGTCGATCGCAATCGGTTTATCCGCCGTCGGGTGGCCCGCCGCGTTGTCCACCGTAGGCGTTTCAGCCTGCGCCGGCTCGCGCAAAGCTTCACTCGTCGCGGCGACCGGTCGCGTCACAATCTCACTAGGCCGTGGCGTGGTGGTCGACGTCGCCGTGCCGGGCTCGCTAGGCGCTGACTTGCTGTTTTCCGGAGGCCTGATGTTTTCCCGAGACCTGTTGCTTGCGGCAGGCTTGCTCACAGTGGACGCGATCGAGGCTGGCGAGTTTGCCGGCGGCTTCGTCCCATTTGGTTGTTCGGGCACCTTTTTTGGCATGGCTGCCGACGGCGATTCCGTAACGCGTGCGGGATCTTCCGCAATCGGCGCGGGCCGTGGTGCGACCGGTGCTCCGGCAACCCTCGCTGCGACGACTGAAGACGCGGCCGCCGGTGACTTGGGAGCGACACTCGGCTTGGACGGAGTCGTTGCTGTGGCGGGCGTGGTTGACGTGGCTTGTGCAGTGGTTTCCGCCGCGGGGGTTGTCGGCGTAAGCGACTTGCTGCTTTTCGCGGAGATCGCTGCGATGGCTCGTCCCATTTGCCGAGCATCTTGAAAGCGTGCTTGCGGATTCTTGGCAATGGCAAAGGCGAGAATACGGAGTAGCGGATCGCCGGTCTCACCCTTGGCAACGGCTTGAGCGACTTCACTGGGCACGTCGGTTAAGTGCGACGCACGAATGGCGGCCGGGTTGTCGCCCTCAAAGGGACGGCGACCCAGTACCAACCGAAGCAACAAGCACCCCAGGCTGTAGACATCGCTTGCCGGAACTGCTTGCTGCTGGATCGTTTCCGGTGCCGTGTAGTAATCCGATGGCTCCTCGAGATCGAGCCATGACAACGCCGCTGCGGCCGTCAACGCACCTGCACTTGCGGCGGGTGTGGCAGTCGCGAGCGATCGCAGCAAAATCGTCTGGCCAGTCTCGGTGACCCAAGCCCGTTCGGGATGGACTTGGTTGTGCACCAAACCGTGTTCGTGAAACGTCGCCAATGCATCACAAAGCGATTGAGCGATCGACAAGACTTCGGCGGTCGTAAAATCGCTCGCGGACGAATCGCTCCCGACCGACTGAGTTTCTCGCGACCGTACCCATGACGCCAAGCTACGTCCCGGAGGCAGCGGCGAGAACACCAACACGGGACGTTCACCGGACATGGTGATCTCGACCGGCTGGATCGCTTCACCGGTGACGGCCGATTGCTGCTGGATCGCCGCGTGAGTTGCTGGTGCCGAGAAATCGTTTTTCAGCCGCAAGAGCAAGCCGTGCCCGGTTTTGTCGCTGGTGCGTGGCGAGGCGCTGGCCACCGACTGAACCGGGGTCCACGACGAAAACGGTGCGGGAGCCGCCTCATCGCTGCGGATCACGTAGTTTCCCAGCCTCAGTTTGCGAAAATTCTCCGAGAGCAGGCCTTTGGCTTGAAATACTGTGAGATCGCCCTTGCCCACCAGAAACTTTGCCAATGCGAGCGAGTCCGACGGAGGTGCTCCACCGCTGGCTTGACTATATGCCTGGGCAAGCGATCGGCATTGCTCGGTATCCGCGAGACCGAGCCGAACAAGCCGCGTCCAAAATTCGCTCAGTGCGATCGACATGGAATCCGGGGGGGACGATGAGTGGCGGACAAATTTGGTTACCGCAACGACGAATACGATTGGCGCATGCGGTTCGCCTAGTCTAACTGAGATTCGCTCGTGAACCGACCGCCTCGACCCGGTGACGCCCCTTAGAAAGTGGCAAGGGCAATTTGGTGGCGGCTAGGGGGTGACGACTGTGGCGATTATGGCGATGGTGCACTGCGAGAATTAAACTCGCCGCTTCCATCGTCAGTGATCCCGTGGTACTGGCAACCAGCCGCGCATTTCGCATGCTTTAGTTGGACGGGCCGTCGTTGACGCGGCCGGGCAACACGTTTTCGGCGAGGGTGA
Organism: Pirellulaceae bacterium; assembly: GCA_041741195.1. Lineage (GTDB taxonomy): Bacteria > Planctomycetota > Planctomycetia > Pirellulales > Pirellulaceae > JBBSJZ01. The sequence continues at coordinate 8,121 of JBGSKM010000100.1, read as the reverse complement.
CTCCACCCCACCGTCGCTGAGCAGAAAACCAAGATTGGCAACTGAGACTGACATTGAAAATCGCTTACCTGACCACCGAGGCTGTTCCATTTGCGAAAACGGGCGGGCTGGCCGATGTGTGCGGGACGCTTCCCAGCCGCGTCGCCGGTCTCGGTCACGAGACAGCCGTCTTCATGCCCGCGTTTCGCTGCGTTCACACTTGTGGCCAAAAAGTTGAAGCCACTGACATAAGTTTCGCTGTCCCGATGAGCGATCGCAAAATTGTCGGCGCGCGATTGCTGAGGGGGTTTTTACCCGGCTCGACCGTGCCGGTGTGGATGATCGATCAACCCCAGTACTTTGATCGAGAGTCGTTGTATGGAACCTCCTCAGGTGACTACGCGGACAATGCGGAGCGATTCGCTTTCTTTTGTCGTGCCGCGATGATGGCGATCACACGCGTATTCCCCCAACCCAACATTGTGCACTGCAACGATTGGCAAACCGGGCTCGTCCCGGCGATCATGAAGGCCACGCCGGGCCAACAGCCGTGGATTTCCGACGCGGCATCGATCATGACGGTTCACAATCTTGCTTACCAAGGCCAATTCTCGCACGACGCATTCGCCTGGACCGGGCTTAGCTGGAAGCACTTTACAGCGACGGAGCTCGAGTTTTACGGTCAACTCAACTTCCTTAAAGCAGGCATCATCTCCGCCGACCAAGTTTCCACGGTCAGCGACCGCTACTCGCACGAGATACGTACCCGCGAACACGGATGTGGACTCGATAGCGTGTTGCGCAGTGTGGGTGATCGCGTTCATGGAATCGTCAACGGGATCGATACCGAAATTTGGGACCCCGCGCGCGATCCCAAATTGACCTCCAACTATGACATTACCGATTGGCAAGCCGGAAAGAACGCGAACAAGCGATTCCTCCAGTCCCAGTTCGGTCTGGTCGAGAGCGACGAGACGCCGCTGATCGGTTGCGTCGGTCGGCTCGCGAGCCAAAAAGGCTGGGATTTGATACTACAAGTCATCGACTGGCATCTGACCCAATACCGACCGACCCAGTGGATTGTCTTGGGTAGCGGTGATTCGCATTACGAATTGGAATTGGGGCGATTGCATGCCAAGTATCCGGGGCGATTCGCGTTGCACCTTGGGTTTAGCGACACCCTCGCCCATCGCATCGAGGCGGGTGCGGACTTGTTTGTGATGCCAAGCCAATATGAACCTTGCGGATTGAATCAACTTTACAGCCTGCGTTATGGCGCCGTTCCCATTGTTTCGGAGACCGGAGGACTCGCAGACACCGTTACCGATACAAATGACAACACCATTGCTAGTGGAACCGCCACCGGATTCTTTGTCCGCAATCAGGACGCGCACCAGCTAGACCAAGTGATCGGTGATGCACTGCGGATTCGCTACCACGAAAAAAATATTTGGGATCAAATCGTCCGCACGGGGATGAACCAGGATTGGTCGTGGAGTAAAAGTGCAAGCCAATACGTCTCACTTTATGAGCAAACCATTGCCCTTAAACAACGCGTTTGAATAGCGTGCGAATTCCGCACACAAAATCCCTGAAATTCCGCCGTTTTTTGGCGTTTCACTGCGGGGTGAATGGTGTACGATCCGACTGCCGTTGAGGGGGCTTCAAGGATGATGAAGTCGAGGTGTTCGTGATGCGAGAATGCGCAAGTGAGAGAGTCGTTGATTCAAACGAGCGAATCGGTTGCGTTAGCATCGGTCACTCCCGCCCGTGAGTCGAGTCGGTCGGCGGCCGAAAGTTGCTCGGAATCCAGACGCGATCCGATCACTGGCGACTGGACAATCTTTGCCCCCAATCGCAATGAACGTCCCAATGAATTCAAGGACGAGCCGGTTCAACCGAGCGTCCAAGTCGAATGCCCGTTCTGTCGCGGCCAAGAGAATCTCACTCCCAACCCTGTCTGGGTCGGACGTCCCGGTGACCAGGAAGGCCAGTATGAGACGTGTCTGAAATCGCAATCCAAAGCGACGGACGATTGGTCAGTGCGTGTCGTCCCGAATTTGTTCCCCGCCATTGTGCCGATGTCGCAAATCGAAGCAGTGCGAGAACGCGATCAACGTCATCGCGACTCCAGTCAAGAAGCCGGCGGGGCACTTTTTCGCAACGCCCTCGTCGCCGGTGGTCACGAAGTCATCATCGAGTCGCCCGACCACGTTCGATCGTTCACGGAATTGGATCTGACCGAAGCGACTTTGGTGCTGATGGCATACCGCGATCGAATTCAATACTGGCGCGAACACAAATCGATCGGCTACATCAGCGTCTTTAAAAACGTCGGCGGTGATGCCGGTGCGTCGCTGCAACATAGCCATAGCCAGTTGATCGCGACGAGCCAATTGCCCGGCAGTGTGCGGTCCATTTGCGAAAACTTGTTGCGGCATCACGCCAGCTCGGGTTGTTGCATGCAGTGTGATATCTTGCGGGCGGAACTTCGCGATAAGTCACGCATCGTCTACCACGCCGATGACTTGGTTGCCTATTGTCCCTACGCCAGCCGGCTGCCGATGCTGATGCGTTTAACAAGTACCCAGCATTTGGATCGTTTCGAAAACCTCGACGACGCATCGCTGGAGAATGTCGCTCGTTTGTTCAAGCGTGCTGTCGCTTGGGTCGAACGCCTGCACCCGGGGGTGTCTTACAATTGTCTGTTGCACACTCGGCCACCCGGTGTTCGCGGCGACTCCAACGCGTTGCACTGGTCGATCGAAATCTTCCCACGACTGACTCGGGTGGCTGGTTTCGAATGGAGCAGTCATACGATGATCAATCCAATCTTGCCCGAGGTCGCTGCGGAGCGATATCGATCGTGTGCGGCCGCCGAAGATCCGCGTTTCACGCTCAGTTGAGTGGTGAAATTGCTGCCCGGCCGAGTCGGGTAGTTTGATTTCGGTGAGCTGTTCGCCTGAAACTTTGGCGAGTCTGGTTTCACACTCCGTTGACTGCTGGCAAGCAACGAGGTCGCGCGTGGCAAATCCAGTGGACTGTAGCGACTGTATCGTCCGATACACCCTTCTAACGATTGCGCGGCGCTTGACGCTCGTATCTGCATCGTTGTCCGCCCGCTTCTTACCTCGAAAGCTCTGCTGACGCCATGATTCCAAGCGTTCACTTGTGTTTGGTCCTGCACAATCATCAACCGATCGGAAACTTTGACGGAGTTTTTGAGCAGGCTTACCAGGACAGTTATCTCCCATTCTTAGACGTTTTCGAGGGCTACGAGCCGTTGCAGATTTCGCTGCACACGTCGGGCCCGTTGATGATGTGGCTTGCCCAGCGTCATCCCGAATATCTCGATCGCATCCGGATGCTTGTCAGCGCCGGCCGCGTGGAAATCATCGGTGGTCCCCAGTACGAGCCAATCTTGACGATGCTGCCGCGGAAAGACCGCGTCGGCCAAATCATGTCCTACAGCCACTGGTTGCAGCGAAATCTCGGCGCCCGCCCCGCGGGGATGTGGACTCCCGAACGCGTCTGGGAATCCGGGCTGATCAGCGACGTTGTGGATGCGGGGATCGCCTACACCGTGCTGGACGATTTCCACTTTCGTGCCGCGGGCCTGCGCGATGACGAGCTGACGGGATATTTCCTTAGCGAGGATGACGGTCGTGTGATCCGCATTTTTCCGGGTTCGGAACAGCTTCGCTACACGATCCCCTTTAGCCCCGTGAAAGATACGATCGACTATTGTCGCCAGATCGCCGGTCGATCGCCCGGATCGACACTCACGTTCGGCGACGATGGCGAAAAGTTTGGGACTTGGCCGGATACCAAGGTTCATGTGTATCAACGAGGTTGGTTGCGATCATTCTTCGATGCACTCGTCGAGAACCAAGATTGGTTGCACACGGTAACGCTTGGCGAGGCCGTTCGTCGCACATCACCGGTTGGCAAGATCTATCTACCCGATTGCAGCTATCGAGAGATGACCGAGTGGTCGCTGCCCGGCGAGGCGCAATCCACCTACGATGAACTTTATCACTCGATGGAGGATCATCCCCAATGGACCGAGCTGAAGCAATTCGTCCGCGGCGGCTACTGGCGCAACTTTAAGATCAAGTACGCTGAAGCGGACGAGATGTATGCGCGGATGATGAACGTCAGTCGCCGCTTGGCGATGGCCGAGCGAGCTGGCGTCGACTCCGGTGAGCTTTCGGCGATACGAGACCATCTCTACCGCGGCCAGTGCAATTGCCCTTACTGGCACGGAGCCTTTGGCGGCATCTATTTGCCTCACCTTCGCAACGCGATCTACAGCCACTTGATCCAGGCCGACACGCTATTGGACCGATCGCTGGCGGACACAGATTCCGAAACATACGTCGAAGCGACCGCGGACGACTACAACTTTGACTCGTTGCAAGAGATCCGGCTCAGCAATGACCAGCTCTGTGCCTGGTTCGCCCCAGGGCAAGGCGGCCGGATGTACGAGCTCGATGTCCGTGACGTTTCGCATAACCTGCTCGCAACGATGCAGCGTCGACCGGAGAGCTACCACCGCAAAGTACTCGCCGGCCCCAGTAACGGCGCGGGAAACGTCGCGAGTATTCACGATCGAGTGGTATTCAAGCAAAAAGACCTTGACCAGCGATTGCAGTACGATCGATTCGCCCGCAAGAGTCTGATGGACCACTTCTACGACAACGAGGCGACGCTGGAGAGTGTCTCGCGTGGCGAGGCGCTCGAGCGAGGTGATTTTGTGGAGCTACCTTTTGACGCGAAAATCCGTCGCGGCGTCGATCGTGCCCAAGTCCAAATGCGTCGCGAAGGCAATGCGTGGGGCATTCCGATTGCGATCACCAAAGCCGTCACGCTCCTCGCCGGCGGCAACCGCATGTCGATCGCTTACCTGCTCGAGAACCTGCCCTCGGATCGTCCGTTGCATTTTGCCATCGAGATGAATTTCGCGGGCTTGCCATCGGGCGCCGATGACCGTTACTTCAGCGATGAGCGGGGACACCGCATTGGCCAACTCGGCCAATCACTGGACCTTGATAAAGCCACCGGGTTGTCGCTCTCGGATCGCTGGTTGGGGATCGATGTGAATCTCACGATGGATCGACCCAGCGGTATTTGGGCGTTTCCCATCGAGACGGTAAGCCAGAGTGAAGGGGGATTTGAACTCGTGCATCAAAGTGTCTGTGTTCAACCGCACTGGATCATCAGCGGCGACGCCGATGGTCGCTGGGCCGTTCAGTTCGACTTGGAACTGGCATGTGAACAGCGGGCCATGGTCGAAGAAAACGAGCAAGTGATTCGGCTTTGAGGTCAGCGGCTTAGCCCAGTCTCGGCGGCACGGGGAACTCAAGCGTGAATTTGGTGCCGCGTCCGACTTCGCTTTGGACGCTGATTCGACCACCGTGTGCTTCGATGATCTTTCGGGCCGTTGGCAAACCAAGCCCCGACCCTTCATCTTTTGTGCTGTAGAAGGGTTCGAACATGTGCAAGACCGTCGTATCATCGACGCCACAGCCGGTGTCGATCAGGTCCAATGCGATGCCGCCTCGCGTCGTGTACGTTCGTGCCCAAAGCTGCCCACCGCGATCCATCGCTTCGAGCGCGTTCTTGACCAGATTCATTAGCGCCGCCTGCAGCGAATCGCTGTGCAACAAGATCGCCGGTAGGTCGGGATCAAGGTACTTTTCGATGTCAATGTCGGCCGCGTTCGCTTGGGCCTGGTACGCCCTGAGCACCTGTTCGATTTGGTCATTCAAACTGCCGGGCAACAGGTCGATATCCCGGAGTCGAGCGTACTTCAAAAAATCCCTCAGCAGTGCTTCCATCCGCTCGCATTGGCTGCGAACGATATCCACTCGATCCAGCGATCGGCGAGTGATCGGCGAGTCAATTTCGCTCAAATCCTCGCTGAGCAAATCGATGTTCATGTGGATCACCGACAGCGGATTCTTGATCTCATGCGCGAGTGACCCCGCCAATTCAGCCAGCTCTTCGTACTGGGCTCGGATCGGATCGACTTCAGCGGGGGTAGTCATCGGTGCATCGATTTGCGTCGTAAATGGAAGCTTGGTCGATCATTGTATCAGCGATACGGTGGATACCAACGTCGGGACCCTTGTCGATTCTGGCCCTATCGCGCTAACTTAGAACGCTCAACTTCGTACGCTGGTTGAGTTCGCAAGCCAATTGTCCACCACCCCCTCATTTCTAATTTCTAACGATGAGCACCGTCACCGAGTCGCCCGCGGCCGCGGATCCTTACTTTCAAAAGTTGTTTGCCGATCGGATTGGCGGCATCAACTACGGCAAGGGCACCGAAATCTACAAATTCGAGAAGATCAAACGAGCCAAGCGACGCGCGCTGGCGGAGCATCCGGACCGCAAGCTCATTGATTTCGGGATCGGTGAAAACGATGCGATGGCCGACGCCAATGTGCGAGCTCGGATGGCCGACGAAATCAACCAACCCGAGAACCGCGGATACGCCGATAACGGCGTCATCGAGTTCAAGGAAGCGGCCGCTCGCTTCATGAAACGCCACTTTGGTGTCGAACTCGATCCCGTCAAGCAAATCAATCACTGCATCGGCAGCAAGCCGGCCTATGCCATGCTTCCGGCTTGTTTCATCAACCCCGGCGACGTGACGTTGATGACGGTACCCGGATACCCGGTCGCGGGTACGCACACCCGGTACTACGGCGGTGAAGTCTATAAATTACCGCTGCTGGCGGAAAACAACTTCCTGCCCGATTTGGAGAACGTCCCCGACGAAATTTATCGCCGCGCCAAAATGCTGGTGATCAACTATCCCAACTCGCCCACCGGTCGCATTGCGACTTCGGAGTTCTATAAGAAAGTCGTCTCACTGGCTCATGAGAAAGAATTTATCGTGGTTCAAGATGCCGCGCACATCCTGCTCACCTTCGATGGCGAACCACGTAGCTTTCTGCAGACCCCCGGGGCGATGGATGTCGGAATCGAAGTCCATTCGATGAGTAAGGGCTATGATATGATCGGCTGGCGCATGGGCTGGGTTTGTGGTCACGAGCGGATCGTTTCGGCACTGGCGGACGTCAAGGACAACAGCGACAGCGGCCAATTCATCGCGACTCAAAAAGCCGCCGCCTCGGCGCTGGACGACGATTCCATTCCGGCACGGATCAATTCCAAGTACCGTCGTCGATTGGAAAAGCTCGTAACGATGCTGCGCCGTTGTGGTTTCGATTGCCAAATGCCCGGCGGATCGTACTTTTTGTACACCAAATCGCCGTCGGGAACATCCGCTGGCCAGACGTTCGCGAATGCCGAAGAGGCCACACGGTATCTGATCGAAGAGCTGGGCATCGTCACGGTCCCGTGGGACGACGCCGGGTCGTATTTGCGATTCAGCGTCACCTATGTCGCTGCCAGCGAAGCCGACGAAGACGAGCTGATGGCCGAAACCGAGCGTCGACTCAGCGGTGCGGGCCTCAAGTGGTAAGCTCACAATCCCTGACCCGACGGTGCTAGCCGCGGGATTCCCACCCGCACCGTCCGCTCACAATCCCTGAGCCGACGGCGCTAGCCGCGGGCCTCACATCGACCCAATCCGGGTGTCACGAAATGACCCTCCGCGGGTTCTCTAAAAACCACTTCAAACACTGTGTCCCGAGCCCCAACCTGCGGGTACCGTGCCAGCTCTCAAATAGGCTTTTCGTTCGGCCGCAAATATTAAGCCCTCAAAACGCGGACGCACTTGCGTGTTAAATAACACACACGTAAGAATCAATCTTGCTTCGCACCTACGACACAACATTCGCTTATAAGAATTTCGAAACATTTTAGCTCGCGGCCTGGGATAGCTTTCACCAGAAAGTATTTAAAAGGTTTTAATGAGCGACGCTTATTGGAAGTTGACTTGTGCCATGGCAAACAACGATAATTGGCGTTGATGTCATCGACCGATTCGATTCGAGAACGGTCCAATTTCCTTCCTTATGAGACGAGTTGGTAACTATTCAGCCTGCTGTCTTGCTTTTGGGTGGGAGCGGCGGGAGAAGACCGGTTGTTGAGTATTCGGCAAGCGATGAAAGGATTGTATCCAATGGCTGGTGGCCTCGCACACGCAGGGTGCGAAGCACTGACATC
>JBGSKM010000099.1:0-7828 GCA_041741195.1 Pirellulaceae bacterium | reverse complement strand
TTGATGTCAGTGCTTCGCACCCTGCGTGTGCGAGGCCACCAGCCATTGGATACAATCCTTTCATCGCTTGCCGAATACTCAACAACCGGTCTTCTCCCGCCGCTCCCACCCAAAAGCAAGACAGCAGGCTGAATAGTTACTCAATATTTATCGTTGGCTGAACGATTCCGCGTGTGCTCTCAAAACTTGACGCACCGTTGTTGAATAGAACTACTACCCGATCCGACAACACCGGAATGAGTAAATCCAGATCAGCGTTCTTATCGACATCTCCCAACGTCAAATCAAGCGGATAGAAGAGCAGCTGTTCACCGTCTGCTGGATTCCAAATCGACACAACGTCGATGGTTGCAAAACCATCGGTTGCAAGATCTCGATGAATCTCAACGTCAGTCGATGCCACCTTCGCAATAACAAGGTCGACTTTTCCGTTTGAGTCTAAATCCGCAATTTGAAATCCGGCGATGGGCCCGGATACAGGAACTAGAATTTCATCGTCCGAAAAACGTCCGTTCCCAGTGTTGAGTCGAATGCGGACTGCGTTGTTACCATCAAGTTCAACAACATCAGCAAAATCAACCTGCCCATCCAAATTGACGTCGACAAAAACCGGATCAATCCTAGAGTCAAAAGGCTCTACTTGCCTGGTCGTGAAGGTGGTGGTTTGAAGCACGGCATCTATGCTAGTGATGCCCGCGGCGTCGACTAATTCGGGGACAAAGATTTGATACGCGCCGTCGTCCGCCTTGTTCCACGTTCCGCCCGGCGGGGCGAACTCATACGTGACCACGATGCGTCGACCATCTTGGCTTTGCGCCACATTGACGGGAGCTAAATCGACGATCTCTTCGGGAGCGTCCTTGCGTGTGACGGTAATCACCGTCGGGGTAGCACCAAAGTTGACACTGGCATCCATCGGCCGGTCATCCGTAACAGTCAATTGGATGATGGTCGGTTGCGAACCTTGGAATGCAAAGTCATCATTGAGCGATAACGAAACTCGCGGAGCGACGGTGTCGAGTCGCAGCATCTCGTTGGCGTTGATGCGTCCTCCGGTGCCTACGCGTAATCGATCAAGCTCGCTGGTTAGTGGATCCACCGAACTGAGGATCGACTCGCGAACTTCGGCGACGGTGGCGAATGGAACATCCGCAAATTGGAGCGCCGCCGCACCCGACACGAACGCGGCAGCCATGCTCGTTCCGTGTCGTGGGCCGTACTGTCCGTTGGGTAAGGTGCTAAGAATTTCCACGCCGGGTGCCGCTACGTCGACTGACGTCGCCCCGAAGTTCGCGAACGGTGCCAACGCATCGCTACGACCTGAGGCGGTCACAGCAATCAAGTGACTCACATCAAAGCTGGCGGGATAAAACTCGATCGCGTCGATATCGATCCCGGCGCGGTTGCTGTTTCCGTTCCCAGCACCTGCGACCAACAGGATTTCTGCATCGCCAGTCGCCTGAACGGCCTCCAACAAGCCACGGTTAAAGATTTCGCCGCCCCAGCTATTGTTGATAACTCGCACGCCTGCATCAAAGCGTGTCTTCATCATCGTGGCATAGTTGATCGCGCGGGTTGCATTGGCGGTCGCGCCCAAGTCGCTACTGGAAAGAAACTTGAGCGGCATCAACGTCGTTGAATAGGCTACGCCCGCGATTCCCACCGCGTTATTACCTGACGCGGCAATGATCCCAGAAACGTGCGTGCCGTGGCCGCTGTCATCGATCGGGTCGGGATCATTATTGTGAAAATCGTAGCCGTGCAAATCGTCGACGAACCCGTTTCCGTCGGTATCAACGCCATCGCTCCAATTCGGGTCGTTGAGCAAATCGCCGGGATCAATGTAACCGTTTCCGTTGAGGTCGCGAGCAAGATTGCGGTCGCGGTTCGCCGAGTGATTCAAGTCGACGAAGCTAATCACGTTATCGCCATCGACGTCGATCAATTGCCGAGCAATCGATGCAGGGATCTCGCCCGCGTTGATCCAAACGTTTTCGTACAAGTCCGGATGTGTGTAGTCGATTCCTGAGTCCACCACGGCCACGATCACATCGCGGCGGCCCGTGGTGATCGAGAATGCATCCGCCGCATCGATATCCGCATCCACCGTCCCCGCCGGCGCGCCGGCGCCATCGACGCCCGTGTTCTCGAGTGCGTATTGCTGGCTCACCAACGGATCGTTCGGAAGCGATTGCGAAACCACGAGCGAGTCGAGGAAGAAGTATCGAATGTTTGAGTTGGCTTCATACGCGGCCTCCACGAGCGACGGGTTCGGTTCGCGTGTTTCGACTTCGATTTGACCGGGCAAACCGAGTCCACGGATCACGCGAAAGTCAATCTCGCTGGTTCCTTCAAGCAGCTGGGCCGTTTGTCCCACCGACTCGATGCCCACCAGTGCCTCCTCGCTGAACCGCACGATCCAGCGTCTCACATTCGAGTCATTGGAGAACGTCGTGTCATTGATCCCAAGTCCTTGCGAGCGTGCTGTGCCGACGATGTTCGCTTCGGCGTCCACGGACTCAAAGGTCTGAAACCACTCTGGAGACACTGTGTTGTACGACCATGGTTGACCCAAGCGAACCACCGAGCTTTGGTCCGTATTGCCTTTGTCTGCCACGACCGCTGGGACCGGCCAACTCGCTTGCGCCGCCATCGGCGGGACGAGCTTAGCGTCGAGTTGCAGATCGCCAGCGAGTAAAATCCGCCGCTCGAGCTGTTCAAAATGCATTCTCGTCCTGCCGCGACGACGGCGGCTCTTGCGGATTTGGGTGGCGCTGCGGCGTAAGATTCCAGTCGGTAAGTTGGGAAAGTGAGTCACGTCAATTGTCACGGCCAGAGAGCAAAGCAAGCGTTCCGCCACGGCGGGGTGGTGCGGTTAGTATAGGCGTGACCATCCAGTGCGAGTAGCGAACCTCAATCGCTAAAAAACCAATTTATTAGTCGTACGAGAAACCGGTACTCGACGAGCGAAAACGGCACGTCGACGGTGCTGGGAGCTAAAAGAAAGCTGTAGCTATTCGGTTAGGAATACTGCGGCCTTGAGGCTTCACCCGATTGCGACAAAGGTAGCTAGGCCGGTATAGGTTGCGACTTGAGCGAGTCGATGAGTTGGCTCGCTTGACGGATCGTCAGTTGCTGCGGGGACCGGACACCGAATTGGCTTTCCAGTTCCCTGGCCAGCACAATGCCGCACTTCGAGGTGATCGCGTGGATCGCTCGAATTTGAGCCTCCGTCGCGGGACGCGACGCGTTACCGCTCGGGCGCGGTGGCGGTGACGACTGGTGCGACGGTTCGCGTTTTTCGGTCTGAGCAACTTCCGCGAACTGGCCGGCTTAACGGCAGTCGCTGCCCACAAAGCCATGTGTCTCGACACGTGACGAGCCATCGTGCGAGACGATTAAATCGATGGTCGTCATGACCCCTCTCCCATGCTGAGTGGTTGATAAGCCGCTCAAGGACGAAAGTGGTACCGATAAGCGTCCACTTCCGCCCTGAAGGATCGAGTCGGCTTAGTGACTTTCGATCGCAACGTCACGGCTTGCGAGCAATAACTCTCGACAGCCACGACCCGTGATGGCAAATCCACCTCGGGAGCGGGCAATGCCTTCCAACTGCGTGCGTACCTGATCCGCTGACATGCAGGTCGGACGCGAAACGATGCCAGTTAGCGAATACGCGAAGCTCACCTGCGGCGAACCACCGTTGAGTACTGGCAGGAAACCAGGAGCGGCGAACACCAATTCGCATTCCAGGTGATTGAGCAGACTCGTGATGGCATGAGTTACCGACTTATGATTAGTTACAGATACTGTAAACACCATCGGGTTCACACAGTCGAGCTCGTAGCTGGCCACTGACATATGCGACAGTTGTTGCGACGCGGCCAATTTGATCGCCGTATGTTGTGCCGGCGTAGCTTCGAAAAGTACGTCTACGGTCCCCCTTCCCAAATTTGTGGTTGCACCAACCGGGCAAAAGACTCGTGCATTATTGGCCTCCAGAAGTTCGAGACACCGATTTAGCATCCGGACTCGGTTCTTGCCCTCGACATACAACCGACCTAGTCGAGTATCGGAATCCGGCGACTCGTAGGCCGATGATTCGAATTCAGTGTTGGTGACGCTGTCGATCAAATCTAACGGTTCGGTGGTGTTGTCCAATAGCGATTCGCTGCAGCTCTTGCTGACAAGCAAGACGCCCCCCCGTGATTCCAACGACGGTCTTAACGCCGAATGAACCATGTCCAACGTTACTCCAGGTGGACGTGACAGCAGCGACGTGAAAGAGTACTTGAGTGCCACCGTTCCATTGACGTCACCTAGCCCGAAGCCAGGTAAAGACATGGTCAGGTCGCACCCAAGATCAGCAAGTGCTGCGGAGAGTTCACGAGTTGCATGATCATGATTGTCCACCGCCATACAAACCATTGCTGGATTAGTGACATCCAGCGGACGAATATCGACGCTATACGCAGCAAACTGATTGCCTACGCGACTTGCGATCATCTCGAAATTCTCCTGCCGAGCATCGAACACTACGTCAACGCAAGCCCGGTGATGCGGTAACGTCATCCCACGAGGGAACATTGCGCGACCATTGTGGGACTCAACGAATCCAACCGTATCCGCTAACATGCTTGCTAGTGGATACCGGCGAAGGTCACCGACAATTCTCATGCGTGCGAGCAAGCGTGTCGCGTCGGTGCAAATCGCCAAGGGCGGGGTCACAGCCTCATGCACAGAGTGAAGCTTGGGCTTTTGAGCGGCATCTACCGTCACCACTCGTCGGCGCGGAATGAGCACCTGTTCAAGCTCAGCAAGCTCGTCAAGCGACGCCGAGTAGTTCTTCTCATCGCGGGTCAGTCTCGCAACACGTTGCACCGACTTAATCCAGGGCACGACCCGACGCGTCGTCCATGGGCCATCGTCGATGGCTTCACAGAGTCGAATCAGAAGCGGCAGCGATACTTGCTTTTTCGTGATTGATGTTCGCAATTCCGCGACAGTGCTTTCCAGGAGGCGAAGAAGCCCGACATCTGGTTGCAAACGTTCATACTCGCGGCGAATGCGTCGCAATTTACCAAGTGCCCAGCGAAGTTCGGCCGCGGCTTCGTTGGTGTGCCCTTGGGTGCAAGAAAGGTAGGCGTTTTTCAGACGTTGCTCACAAATCGCCACATCGAAATGGGGCAACAATGGGTCAAGCGAGTCGTAAACGTCGCCGAATGCGGCACGATCGGGTGAAGTGCCGACCTTGCAAAGTGCGATCAAATGACCGATTTTACGAATTGCCCGTTCAGCATTGTAACTGTATCGCGGATACAGTGTTTTCGATGAGCGGACCATGTGCAGTCGCGAATTCCGTGGTCCCACCAGCATCAACGAGCTATTGTCACCCGCAACTTCGATACGGTCTTGCAGCGCGATCACTCGATGGAGCAAGAGCGCCTTCTTCAGTTTTCGGGCAAGTCGCAACTGCTGGCGATTACCGCAGCGACGCCACTTCCGAGCAAGTCCGTTGACTTGCTTGGAACGCTGCCGCTGACGCGACAAGTTCGCACTCTTAACTTGGCTACAAATCTCCTGGAACGTTTTGGTCGTGTTCATGAGTGAACCCAAATTGTTAAGGTCAAAACAACAAGGTCATTTACACCTCGATCGTCCGAAAACTTTCGGTCGACGCCATCATTGATGAGGACGTCAACTGCACAGCCAAGCAATTGGTAGCAGCCGCTGGTCACTGATGTCGGAATGTGTCTTCAGCGTCGGAAAATATCGACATTGAGGGCCTAGTTTTGAGGACATCAAGACCTATTCGTACAGTGAGAATTGAGAGCTGAGAAAACAGGGGACTATGGGAGTTCGCCAAGATTTGTCGTGCGACCGACAGTCCCTCGGTACCTTCGTTCTCGCATCAATCTCCGATGGTCCGGCACAAACCGACGCAGACCGACATGCCCTCGGGTACAATCTGACATTGGACCGGAATAATCAACTTCGATAGACACTTAGTATCGCATGAATCGCAAGAAAACACTGGTGATTACCGAGCCGCAGCTTGAACTCATTGCACGCTACAAAGACGGCAGGATCCTACTTCCGACGGTCATGAAGGCATTAGAGCTAGGAGAGGACCAGTCACGACGAATTGTAAAGGGTACTCATGAGTTAGCCCCAATACACTACACCAAGGTGCGTGATCTATTGGCAGAAAATGATCGCAAGTTAGCAGCGTCTGGCTCGTCGCCATCGACCGACCAGATCCAATTGCATTCAGTCGCTGTTGATCGTAAGTATCTTGCTGGCCTCGATGAGCACCGACAGTTTTACGGCCGGTGTCATCGAAGGAGCTTGCAATTCTTAAGCGAAAAGCTTGGTTCACGGGATCTTCTCGAAAAGTGCTTTCCCAACCCGGGTGACGACTATCAAGCGAGCTTTTTGGGAGACCAGTTTTGCGACTTAGAGTCTCATCGAGAGCTACTGGATCGATGCGACGTATATCGCCAACTCTTGATGGCTACTCCGATCAAAGTGGTCGTTCCGAAAGCTTGTGTGTGGTCGCGAGCGATCTTGGCATTTATGAAGTCTTACTTCAGATTGCCACAGCTCCAGCTCGTTCCCACGGATACAAGCCAGGATGCCGTTGAACATGTTTCGAGCAACGCCGATATCGACTTCATGATCGCAGCTTGCGTTACGTTCTTAATGTCGGCTTCGCAACGGTCCATGGAGTTTCGATTCGGGGCGGCAGTCTGTCGCCTGCATCAGGAAGTTGTGGTTCACGGAAACGTGAATTGGGATTCGGGCGAAGTGATTCCGATGTACTACCTTGACAAGGCGACAGGCAATCTCGACTTCCTAAAGCTTGCTGACAGACATCCGGGACAGCTTGTGGGTAAACCACTTCCCTGCATTGACGATGTAATTACCAAGCTGGAGTGCGCCGATCCAGGAGAGAATTTCCTAATCAGCCTGTGGGAACCAGTACTCAGCCAGTGCAAAGCCAAGTACAAGTTAAATGTGTCCAAACACGAGCATGAACACCAACATTTGATGGGCTTCTTCGTCAACACAAAACGAGGTTGGCGGACTGCAGGCGTCGAGATGCAGCTGGGGGAAAAAGAGACTGCCTTCTACGAGCTCTTTAATTACACGGCGCACGCCTCGAAATCGATGTGGACCGATAAGTTCCCTCAATAGATATCAAGGGATGTCCATCGCAAGTCGGCGAAGGGCCTGCGTTCGATTCGAGTTTTGCGAGTTTCGTCGCTTGTGCGACTTTGGCTCGGCTTCCAGCAGCACTTGTCGAACATAGACCCGCCACACTCGGAAGGTTCGAGCGATTTCACGCATGTCTTGCCATCGCGATGAGCCAAACGATTCGAACGCAATCGTTCAGTTTGAGCGGCCCGGGGCAAGTCTTCTGCGGAAAATCCGTAGAACAGCCAATTGTTTGGAAAGCAACGCAGCGACAATCCCTCAAGCTTGTTTATTTCGTTCTTGCGGAACTTGTGAAGCGGAGACGTTGTAAGACGCTGCCTGCGAATCGTAAAATCGAAACCATTCGTCACTAGCAGCGTGTTGATTTTCGTCGTTTTCGCGCTATCTTGATTTCAAGATACTTGGAGGCATCGCGATGGCACTTGGAAAACGAAAACGGCAACAACAGGATACATTCTGGGTCGCTGCGGATAAACTCGGCAACGGACCGAGAAACGCGTTCTACGATCGACTCAATCAGTTGCTCAATGAAATTGATTTTGATGGCAAGCTTGAGAAGGCCGTCGAACCGTTCTATCAGACGACTGGACGCAAAGGGCTGCCACCGGGC
>JBGSKM010000098.1:0-3242 GCA_041741195.1 Pirellulaceae bacterium | reverse complement strand
AACAATGCTGACAGCTCGCCGAGTCCCGATTTCTTCAAATTTCGCACCGTCGCAGCGGGGGAGCCAGCGGACTACGTTCGTTTGACGCATGAACTATTCGAAGGCGATTTGGATCTGTTGCTGTTCAACGCCGCTGGCGAGCTGGTCGGCAGTTCTGAATCACCGATTGACGAAGAAGAGATTTCGTTGGAAGGTCTTCCCGCAGGCGTTTACACGATCCAGGTTATCGGTTTCCAAGGCGCCACCAACGGCTACGAGTTGACGATCCAGCCACCACGTGAACTCGGACCCGACTTGTTCGAACGCCAGGGTGCGATCGATATCAATCAAGAGAACCGGACGCAGTTCTTGGACTTGGCGATTTGGGATGGTGCAGGCACCGGCGCCCCCGATGAAGACCTGTTCCGATTCACCATCCCCGAGGGCGCTGAGGGCTTCAGCACCCATCATGTCGAGATCACGTTCTCCCAGGCCGTTGGTGACCTGGATATGGAATTATTGCAAGCGGTCGACTTGAATGCGGATCCTTTGCAATTCAAGTTACTCGATAGCTCCGAAACCAGCACGGATAACGAACGTATCTCGCTCGAAAATTTAACGAGTGGTGTGTACTTCGTCCGCGTTTATGGCTTGTCGGAAAACGGCGGCGTTCCCGCGACAGCCCGTTACGACATCAGCTTTGACTTGCCAACGAATCAAACTCTGACCGCTGACGATTCAGAGCCAAACGATTCGGCGGGCGCAGCGACGCTAATTTCTGACGTGGGTCAGTTGGATTTTCGTACGATCCACACAGCGACCGACGTGGACTTTTACAAGTTCACCATTCCGGCAGAACAGACTGGCTCCGCGGACCACAAAATCGAAATATTCTTTGCCCACGAGTGGGGTGATCTGAATATGGAGCTGACGGACATGTCCGGCCAAGTGTTCGATACGTCGTTGGGCGTCGATGATGGCGAAAGCGTCTCGCTCGATGGTTTGCAACCCGGTGACTACGTTGTCCGAGTGTTCGGCGTCGACGGAGCGATGGCGGCATACGACATGAGATACAACCTGCCATCCATGTCGGGCATCTCGGCGGATCCGTTCGATACCGGTGGAGCGAACGACAGTTTGTCAGCAGCAACGAGCATCCGCCAAGACCTCGTCGACATCGAATTGTCGATCCACAACGGCACCGACCAGGACTTTTTCCGGTTTACGATTCCCGAAGGCGCCGTTGGAACGGTTGATAATTTTGTCAGAATTGACTTCGATCAAGACCAGGGCGACCTTGATCTCGAACTCAAGCTGGGATCAGGTGAAACGGCATTAGCTTCGACAACCACCGACGATTCTGAAGTAATCTCCCTGCAAGGGCTCGAGCCTGGCGATTACTTCATCCGCGTATTTGGCGTTGCCGATCAACCGGGCGCGGGCGCCACGGCAAACTACCAGATTACCTTTGAACTTCCCGAGGTCCGTTCACTTTTGCCCGATAGGAATGAACCCAATGACAGCGCGACAACAGCGAGTTCTCTACGTCAATCCCAGTCCACTGATGTCGTCAGGGCGTCTGTGTTGAACTTCGGAAACTTGTTTGGGAATCTCGACAACGCTTTTATCGACCCAGAGTCGCCGCCGCCTTCGGGCGACCGTGCATTCACGATTCATAATGAAACCGATGAAGACTATTACAAAATTGCGATTCCGGTCGGACTAACTGGTACCGCAGAGGACTACTTTCAAATCAATTTTTCGCATGCCGAAGGTGATTTGAATGTCCAACTCCGCGACGCAAAAGGCTTTGACGTTCTCAAGTCGGAGTCAGTTAACGATGTTGAACGTATTTCGCTTCAAGGACTCGCGGCAGGTGAGTACACCGCGATCGTCTACGGAGTCGGTGGTGCAACGGCGGCGTACGACATGTCCGTTGAGCTACCCAAGATTCGCCAGTTCCAGCTGCAAAAACCGATTGGTCCCGACAAACTAGAGCCAAATGATGGTTTCGGCGCGGCAACTAAGATCGCAAAAGATCAATTGTTGAGCCTGACTCTGATCAGCACGCCCGACGCGACGGACTTTGATATCTTCGAGTTCACCATTCCCAGTGGATTATCCGGAACACCACAGGACTTTGTTGAAGCAACCTTCTCGCTGAGTCAAGCCGACGTTGATCTGTTCTTGTTTATGGCAGGAGACTCGGCGCCAATACGACGTGCTCACACCACCGCTCCTGTCGAACGATTGTCGCTCGATGGTTTGTCTCCCGGGCGATACTTTGTTCAAGCGAACATCGCCAACAGCAACAATGCCAGTGTGGAATACGATCTCCAGTTCTCTATTCCAGAGACCGTGAATGTGCTCCCGCTGGATCGATTTGAATTCGATCGCACAGGCAATCCGGTTCCGAATGATACCATTCAGAGGGCGACGTTTCCGAGGCTTGATTCATCCGAACGCAGTTTATTTGGGAATGCGAAGGCCGACGCAACCATTCACAGTGCAATCGATGTTGACGTCTATGCGGTCATTGTTCCGAATAATTATGATGGCGGCGAATTCCGATTTTCAGTCGCAGTTCCCAACTCCCAATCCACATTGACATTGGAGCTATTGGATAGTTCAGGCGCCGTTGTAGCTTCGGCAGTTCCGGTGAGTGGCAACAATTTCTTCACCTATTTGAACATTGACATCGGCCAACTGGCGTCGGAGGGCAAGACGACCATTACGGGAGGAGAAACAAGGTATTTTAGGGTGCGCGGAATCAATGGTTCGACTGGGCATTATCAATTGGCGGTATTTGCAAAGCAGCCATCCAGTCCCGCGGTGCCTGATCGACTCGAACCAAACGACTCCCTTGCGACCGCCACGAACTTAGGGACCATCGAAGGTCGAATTCAAACCATTAAAGGTACGATTTCAAAGAAATTCGGCGTGAATTCTGAATTGGACCACTATCGTTTCCGAATCCTTTCGGCAGGAACGGCTGCCGATAGGATTGACCTGTTTTTCCGCAACAGGGCTGGCGATCTTGACATGGCATTATTTGACGCCAATGGCAAAGAACTAAGAGGCAGCAAAGTTGGAAAACGAGATTTCGAAACGATTTCATTGGAGGGACTTCCCGCGGGTGAATACACACTCGAAATCGAGGGTTTTCGTCGTATTCACACCGGCGACTACAGACTTGATATCAGTGCACCCTACCGTCAATCGGGATACAACATTGAGGTAATCTTCCCGGATGATACGCTGAG
>JBGSKM010000097.1:0-46618 GCA_041741195.1 Pirellulaceae bacterium | reverse complement strand
TTGATGTCAGTGCTTCGCACCCTGCGTGTGCGAGGCCACCAGCCATTGGATACAATCCTTTCATCGCTTGCCGAATACTCAACAACCGGTCTTCTCTCGCCGCTCCCACCCAAAAGCAAGACAGCAGGCTGAATAGTTACCAATTTCTTTGACATCAACATGACTCACGCAAAAGTTAAGGGAATCCAACAAGAGCACTCACGCCCCAGAAGACACAGAAAGGATAAACCATCGGCGGTCCGCTCGCCACGAATGCATCAAAAATGAAGTCTGGATTTTGCCGCTTGCGGCAAGCTCTATTTTTGGCGTTTGGGATCAAGATTTCTCGCCAAATCTTCATCGGATATTGAGGATTCGACTCCATCGGCGGGAACCTCTGCCTTGGCCAGCCAAAGGATGCCGTTGAGAACCACTTTGCGGAAATCTTGATTGCCCCAGTTTTTGTGGAAATGGCCCCCGGTAAAACCGAACCCCCGGCCCCCATCCGCACGTTCAACGGTCCACATCATCGCTTCGGATCGACCTTTCGCCGCTTCGATATGCGGGTACGGTCCCTTGGGATAAACGTACGGCCCATCGCGAACGTCGTCGGAGGGCGTTGCGACAAGGATGGGAACAAATTTTGATCCGCCCAAATCGGCAGCCTCGTTCCCGACGGCGTCATTGACGAATCGCATATTAAAATACCATTCGTCACTGATTTGGAATGGCTCGACCCCACGCGTAATCGGGTGATCGGGAAACGACGCGAAACTTGGTTCCCAAATCGGGTTGCAAGAAAACATGTGTTCGTAGTGACCGCCAATCCATCGTTTGAACTCTTCGCCAGCTTGATCGGCAAGTATCTCAACGCCGTAGTGCATGAATCCGAGTCCGACACCCTTGGAGGCCCAATCGTCGATGAGCTTGAGTCGGCGTTCATCCTCCTGCACCACTTCGTGTCTCCCGCCGCCATCCATGAAAAATATCACCGCATCGGCATCGTCGAAAACGGATTCGTCCTTGGGCCAGCCATTGAGCACGAAGGTGGATTCGATTCCAGGGACGTCTTTCAAACACTGGTCGAGTAACTGAACACCAGCGTTGAATTCGTGCATCCCGGGTGGATGCGATGGCTTGCCTGCTACCAAGACGACTTTCTTGGATTGGGCTTCCGCAACATCGGCGAGTGTCGAAAGTGACAAGATCACCAGGAAACAAACACTTAAGTTTTTCAAGACATCACCTCGTGGGGATAGTTCGATACACCAACCGAATCGGCATGGCGGCACGGCGGAATCGTTATGGCCTCGTATTCTAGACGAACTTTATACACGCTCAATGCGCGTGGTTGTGGTCGCTATCACTGTGATCGTGTTTGACTTCACCGCGGTACGGCGTCCCATTGATCGTGATCATCAACTTGGCGGACGCGTTCTGGTCATTTAGATGCCCCGCCAGCTTCGCGTCGCTAAGAGAAAAACGGGACGTCTTGCCGACAGAGTCACCCATCTCGGGATGTGCCGGCAACTTGAACTGCGCCGGAGTCCCGTTGTCGATCAAGTTGATGGTGACTTCCGACGCCTCGATCTCGACTGGTCCAGCTGCGGCAGCATCCAACACGTAGACCGTGACCGATTCCTCGTCATGAACAAGTTCGGCATGATATTCTTCATTTCCAAGTTCGATCAAATCGCCGTGATGCGGCCCTTCGTTGGGATGATCGTGTTCATCAACCGACGCTGGCGGCGGTCCATCCATCTTGATTGTTTCCGTCGAGGGCGTTGACGAACTGGATGTCGTTCCGCCGCACCCGGATGTGAAAGCCAGGCAAGCCGTCGCACATAACCATCGCATTATGATTCGCATACTTAATCTCCCAAGTGTTACAAAAGTGATTCAAAGCCGCGGACACGCAAGTCGTCGCCTGGAACGAACGCGACATCAGTTTTCCAACATCACTTCGCTAGCCGATGCGTTGACGACGTGCTGAGCCGAATTGACGCCGAATAGCCAAAACAAAGCCGGATGCACAAAGAAGTCCAAAAGCGTCGAACTGACCAGGCCGCCCAGAATGACCGTAGCGACCGGATACAAAACTTCTTTTCCGGCTTCGCCCGCCGCTAGCACAAGCGGCACCAATCCTATTCCTGACGTCAATGCGGTCATGAGCACCGGGGCCAGTCGTTCCAGCCCGGCACGAGTGATCATGGAAGTGGTGAACCCTTCGCCTTCGTGTTCGACCAGATGCAAGTAGTGTTGCAGTAGCAAGATTCCATTACGTGATGCGATCCCAGCCAGCGAGATGAAGCCAACCATAGCGGCGATCGTCAACGACTGGTCGGTCCACACCAACGCCGCGACAGCCCCAATGAATGCCATCGGTAGCGCTGCCATAACCTGTAGCGACAAGTTCACGCTGCGGAATAACGTGAACAGAACCAAAAACACTCCGACCATCGAGACAATAAAAAGGGTGTAAATCACTCGGCTGGCGGATTGCTGGCTCTGAAACTGTCCGCCGTATTCGACAAAATAGCCACTGGGCAAACGCGAGACGACTGGATGGATGGCGACCTTGATGTCGTTCACGACGTCAACGACTCCTCGATCGGCAACATTGCACTGGATCACGATTCGGCGACGCACATTTTCGCGGTTGACCACGTTGGGGCCTCCGGACTCGTAGATTCGGGCCAAGCCTGACAGAGGCATGATGCCGCCTTCAGGCAACTGAATCGAAAGACGCTTCAACTGTTCGAGATCCTCACGATATTCCTCCTTCATTCGCACCATCAAATCGAACGTGCGCATTCCTTGAAGGACTTGCGAAACCACTTTGCCATTCATTGCGGTTTGAATGAACTCGTTGACGTCGGATGTGGTGAGCCCATACTGAAGCAATCGGTCGCGATCCAGTTCGATTCGCAATTGAGGAATCGTCACTTGTGGTTCAACCAACACGTCGGTCACTCCGGGAACGCGTTCCATCGCCATCTTCACCAGGTCGGCCCGTTGACGCAGGACGTCCAAATCATCTCCGTAGATCTTGATACCCACTTGCGCCTTAACACCTGACAGCATGTGTGAGATCAAGTGAGCGATCGGTTGCTCCACCGTCGTTACAATCCCCGTGATGTGCTGCATCGATTCGCGAATCTCCGTCAATTGGTCGTCTCGCGAACGCGGCGAACCGGGGTCGAGTTCGAGAATGAACTCGGACATGTGGACACCCTCGGCATGCTCATCGAGTTCCGCACGACCTGTTCGACGAGCGAAACGCTGGACATCGTCGATCTCTTTTAGGGAGTCCTCGACCGTTCGAGCGATTTTGTTGGACGCATCCAACGATGTTCCCGGCGGGAGGACCACGTTGAGTTGGATGGTGCCCTCATTGAATGGCGGCAAGAAGTCTTTGTCCAACCTGGAAACCGCCACCGCCGCGATGCCGACACCGGCAAGGGTCACGGTCAGGTTGAGTACAGGAAAACGGAGACTGAACCGAATCGCTTTCTCAGCCAACGACTTCATCAACTTCAAAACGAAGCCGTCAGCTTCGTCGCTGCGGTGACGTCGATTACCTAGCAGCCAATAGCTGAGGACGGGGGTCAGCGTGAGCGAAATGACAAGCGAGGAGAGGATTGAAACGACGTACGCGATGCCCAGCGGTGCGAACAGCTTGCCCTCCATTCCGCCAAGTGCGAACAGCGGGATGAATACGAGAATGACAATCATGGTGCCAAATACGATCGAACGACGAACCTCCACACTCGCTCGGTAGACGACGACGAGCGAAGGGAGTGGATTGCCGGCGGCGCGGTTCTCTTTGAGTCGTCGATAGATGTTTTCAACGTCGACAATCGCATCATCAACCAATTCCCCCATTGCGACGGCGATGCCTCCAAGCGTCATCGTATTAATCGACATCCCGAATATCGCAAATACGATCGCGGTCATGACCAGCGACAGCGGGATTGCCGATAGCGTGATCAATGTCGTTCGAATGTCGAACAAGAACAGAAACAAAATGAGAACAACGAGAACCGCCCCTACGCAAAGTGCTTCCACGACATTCTCGATCGCTCGATCAATGAACGCGTGTTGCGAGTAGACAGTCGCAAGTCGAATCCCTGGCGGCAGTGATGGACGAAGATCTGCGATCGCGTCGTGGACGGCGTCCGTCACACGCCGGGTGTCAGCTCCCGGTTGTTTATTAATGGTGAGCACCACCGCGGGGCCTCCGGACCATTGAGAGTCCGCACCCCGAACAAAAGCCGAGCTATCGCCGCGTTTTACCTGAGCCCCTTCGGTGACATTCGCCACCTGCGACAGTAGGACGGGGCGGCTGTTGCGGATGGTAATCGGGACCTTCTTGAGGTCATCAAGCGTTTGCAGTCGACCGAGTGATCGGACCAAAAACTCCTTGGGACCCTGGCGATCAAGATAGCCGCCGGTGCCATTCTCGTTGCTGCCCGCGACTGCCGATTCGATTTCTGCCAGCGTCACACCGAAGCGAATCATGGCCTCGGGATCCACGAGCACCTGGAACTGCTTTCGTTCGCCGCCCATCGTGAACACTTGGGAAACTCCGGGAATGGTTAGCAATCGCTGTCGAATGACCCAATCGGCAGTCGTTCGAAGCTCCATCGGATCGATTGCGTCATCATCGCTCCACATTCCCAACATGAGTATTTGCCCCATGATGGACGAGATCGGAGCGAGTTGAGGCGTCACTCCCCGAGGTAATCGGTCTTGAGCCATTTGCAATCGCTCGGTGACGACTTGCCGATCTTGGTAGATGTCCGTCCCGTAGGCAAACTCGACATAGATCGCCGAGATCCCGACACCGGAGGAACTCCTGACGACCTCCACCCCGCTCGCACCGTTCATGGTGGCTTCGATCGGAAACGTAATCAATGACTCGACTTCCTCTGGCGCCATCCCGGGCGCCTCAGTCATGATGACCACGCGCGGTCGGTTCAAATCCGGAAATACGTCGATCGGTATCTGCGTCGTTTGCCATGTCCCGATACCAACCAGGAACACCGCGACCGCGAGAATGAGCATTCGTTGACGAAGCGCAAAGCGTATGATGCCATTCATTAGTATTACTGGGTTGATTTCATCAATTGGACCGAACCTGCAATCGCGCCGAAAGTTGTCGTTTCAATGGAACGGCATCTAATGACTGTGTCCGGCGTGTGGATCGGCGCCACCGCCAGATTGGTTCTTGATCGCCATTTGCATTTGGTGCGCGGACCTCATTGCGACCACATCGCCGGGAAAGATCGATCCATCATTGGCAACGACGACCGACGTTTGGTCGCGATGACGAACATGAACAGGCACCCGTGAAAAGTTCTTTCCGTTTTGTACGAACACAAACCAGTCGGCCCCTTCCTTTACCACCGCGTCCACCGGCAAAACGATTTGCTGTTCCCATTGTTCGACCGGGACCCGAACCTCAAGCCGCTGGCCAATCCGATGCTTCCACGAAATGAAACGCTGGTTATCGTGGTTCGTTTGATCCCGCACGATCGCGTTGGGAAGCTCCACGTAGAACGACAAAGTCCGCGATTCCGAGTCGATGGAATTCGATACAAAGGCAATTTTAAGGTGACGGACGATTTCCTGGTCGGCGGAACTGCTGAGCACCGCATCCACCTCCCACCCATTTAGGACAGCCTCGGTGATTGCACCAGCATCATGTTCGAAAGCTTTCCCTTCGATGAATAGTTGCGAATAGTCCGAGAGCGTGCATAACTTTTCGCCAGCCACAATTGCTTGGCCTTTGTGAATCATCAGGTCGTCGATCACCAGTGGACGCTCGCTATGCTCCGACGCATCGACCGATCCGGTTACCTCGGTGCTTATGAACGAGATTGGTTTTACTGATAATCGGCTCAGTCGTAACTCTTCGTCGTCCGCATGGCTATCGACATCGGGAGCCACGATTTTGAGGTCACCCAGCAGTTTGCCATCGCGACCAATCGCGTCAATTTGCCGATCCGACAAACCGTGCAATCGCAAGGCCTCTCGCTGCGACTTGGCGAACGCTTCGAGTTTTTCTTTGGCGTACCGTCGCTCGAGCAGTTGTTTACCGGAAATGGCTCCTGACTGAGTCGCGTCTTCGAGTCGCATGATCTCACGATTCTCGACCTCCAGCTCGCTGATTGTTTTTAGATATGCCGTTTGAGTTTCGACCAGATCTTCGTACGTCAAACGAACTTCAAACAACAGTTCTCCCGGCATGACTGCTTCACCGGTCACGGCGTGCACATGGGAAACGACCCCGTTCAGCGGCGACGAAACGACAATGGATGAGCGACCAGGTTTCGCGACCACAATCGCGGGAACCGTGATCGATCGACGGTAAGTGGTCAATTCGACAGGACGCAGGAACTCAGCATCGAGTCCGAGGTTTTTTCTCGCTTGAGGCGTTAATTCCAGCGATACGGTCTCGCTCCTTTCATGAGTCGATTGATCGTGCGCATCGATCGCATGATCATGACCATCGCCGGTCGAGCCGATGGAACTAGTGATTCCTGGCGTCTTCAAAGTGCGGTCAAAGGTATTGGATAACCGTGTCCACCACACAGGAAACGAAGCCCCCAGTCCTAGTGCTGTCACCAGCGCTATCGTGAATGGCACTAACCAACGGGTACGGCGCGCAGTTTTATTTTGCATCACACGAACTCAACTTATTCGCCAACGAAATTTTGGATTGAAACGCAGCGGGTGAGCGAGTCGACCATCAACCAAGGGTGCTGATGCGCCTACAACCGATGCGTGAAACGTAAGTCACAGAAAAGTGACGACGTTCCTGCTCAGATCTGCCAAGATTGGTAGAGAGCGCAGCGAGATGCTGCGGAGAACTTCGGTAAGGACGTCGGATGAGAGGATGGTCCAAACGTCGTTTCCGCAGTCGACCGAGTTTCCTCCTCCAAGCGAGTGACGAATGCCGGCGGAATCCCAAGCATTAGTTCCGTCTTGGACTCCGCCGATAAGAAGTGGCATCGAGTTTCGTCACACGAACCGGAATGCCCTTCCGCATCCAGGGATTGAGATGCCGCTTGCGCATGGACGGCCGCCCGCATTTTTGCTTCACCGCCGGTCGACGAGTGGTGACAGCACGTGCGAATCGAATGGCTCTGTGCTGAGCGAGCGAGCGACGAATGAATTCGAACGTTATCGTCCGACCCGTTTGTCGACACAGCGACACTCCCAGTTTCCTTGGGGGCCGAATGCGCATGCGTGTGATGCCAGCAACACCCCAGCACGGCGTGCACAGCGAACGCAAAGAGCGTGAATCGGCGAGTCAACTGGGCAAACAAGCGAGATGCGGCCTGGATGGTGGGCAACGAAACAATCAAATCGTTCGCCTGGACCTTCATCGGGTCAACCGCCGACGATCTTGATTCGATTCTCGAGGGTGTCTTCAACGTCAATATAGCAGAGCCCCAGGCCGCTATTGCTGGCTAAACGTCAACCCTCGCAAGCTATCGTCGCCGCTCGCATCGACGACTTCGTCGAGCGCGCCGGTGAGCAAGTATCCGTCGACTTTCGCACGAGCCTGGGCCAACTGGGCCCGCGACCCAATGTATTGCAAATTCGTATCAAAGTATGTGCGACGTGCCACGAGTACCTGCACAAAATTTGTTTCACCGGCTTTGTAGGCGGTTTCCGCCAATCGCAGCCCCTCATCCGCATTCGGTAAAATATCCTGCGAATACATGGTCACCGCGGCGAGTGAAGAGTCGTAGTCTCGTGAAACCGAAGCCAGGCGAGCCTTGATGGAATTTTCGATGCGTTCGGCTTCCATACTCGCCCGCAACAGTTCCGCGCGTGCCGCAGCGATGTTCCCTTGGTTCTTGTTGAACACCGGAATCGGAGCACCAACTTGGACGTTGATCAGACCGGAGTTGGTCGCATTGTCAGTTCCCGCGCCGATCTGGAAATCAAGATTGGGAATCGGTTGCACGCATTGGCGATCAAGATTCGCTCGCGCTTGGCAGATGCGAGTCTGGGCGGCTTGGTATTCTGGGCTCGAGGCGATCAAATCGGCTGCAAGTCCCGACCAATCCAGCGGATCTTGCGAATGAGGTAGCTCCCCCTGGAGCGAGGTCGGCATCATTTGTGGCGTCCCGGCCAGGGCGACGAGTTCGCGCCACGCCGCGGCGAAACTGATGTGTGCCTGTTTTAGCGCTAAATCGATTTCGTTTTTTTGCACTTTCGCTTGGACCACGTCCAACTGTGATCCTTCGAGGGCTTTTTTGCGAAGCTCGGCAAGCTCCAGTCCCTTGTCCGCCACGGAGCGGAAGTCTTCGATCAACTTGACACGTTGCTGGGCCGCAAGAGCATCATAGAACTTGACTCGGATATCCGTTGCGACGCGATACTTTTGAGCCTCCAGTTGCAGCAACTGTGATCGCAATGCCTCGTTGAGCACGCGCCGGTTCAGCGACAGTTTGTCAGCGGTGACGATCGTCTGCGAAATGAAGATGGTGTGTTGATCGGTACCTTGGTCGGCGAGCTGGGTGCCGTTGTAGCCGAGGTAGGGGTTCGCTCGCAGGCTCACTTGCGTGCGGTAGCCAGCGGCCTTGCTCGTGGTCGCCACCAATTCTTGGATGGTGGGATTGTTACCTAGCGCGAGCGCTTCAAAATCCGCTAGCGTCATTCCGGCCAGATCAACGTGCTCTGCGGAGATTGACGCAGTGGGCAACGGATGAAGCGCCGACCCGTCTCCTGGAAGGTCATTGATATCTGATTCCAAGTCGTCCGGGTCGACTTTCACGGCGATCGAATCATCCGCTTTGTCATCTTCAATGGTTACCGAAGCTGGACGGCCCGTGGTCATGTCGTCAACCACACCGGAAACCAACGTGACTTCGGACGAAGCTGCGGTATCCATCGCGGCAACATTCAGCCCGGAAATGAATCCGGCCCCGGTGGATTTCTTAGCGGTAACCAGTTCCGTCGAATGAGAGGTGGACGGCGGACTACTCGTGTGGTCAAACAGACGAGTGGACGAACAGCCAGTCACGCATGTGGTAGTCGCCACCATGATGAGCTGAGCAAATTTTTGTCGCTGAATCGACATCAACGTCATCCGTGAAACTGAGTGCGGCGGGCGAACGTCACAGCATGCGACGTTCGACGGTTCGGTTCAATCTTCGGATAGCGAACGTAGCGTTCGTGCGGATCGAAGGTGTTTTATAGGTAGCACCGGAGAATCTCGCTCGCAGAAGCCGCAGAACCAGCAAAGTCGCGTGGAAGAGTCGAGCGAGACAATTGCTATTAGGCGGGGTCGTCCAGCACGGGGGTCATGATGATGTCCAATCCGATGAGCGTCGTTTCAATGCTCCACTCGTTGCGGTTCCAGTCCTTGATGACGCGTTTTGCTTCCAATCGGTCAAGCGTTTGTTCGACAAAGAAAGGGACCTTGTCTTCAAATTCCTGCAACATGTTGAGCTTGCGACCGATCAAGTTGAAAAAACCGCTGACGGGGGCGGTACCGTGATGTTCGATCCACTGCTGGCCTTCGGGTGATCCCGCATCGGGGCCTTGAAAGGTGAGCCTCACTGAGCGAATTGACTTACCGATCGAGGCAAATATGCCGTCACCGAGTCCGATGTAGTCCAGATGTAGGACTTGCAACCTGCCATGTTGAACTCGAGCAGCTTTGTAAACGCGGTCCAAATCCGTTTCGATGAAGTCCAGTTGCAACGCGATGTTCATGGCCTTAGCGAGATTCCGCAGGGCGATAGCGGGTTTGTTTGTCCGCGGCGAAATCGACATGTCCAAGTCGGTGATCCCGCCAGCCTGGCGCGCGGTGACGACTTCTCGTTCCGGGCGAGTTGGCAACCCAATCGAGAAGCCGATGTCGTCCGCCTGCCCCATGTTATTCACTTGATTGCCTGGAGAGTTCATAACCCAGTTGTCCTGTCTTACTTAGCGACACATTCCGAATTCAGCGTCTCAGAATAGCAAGTTCACGAGGCCCACGCTGGCGGCTATGGGGATGCCCCCGAGCGTGCGAGTTGCTTCCCCAAGTTTCTTTTTTCACAACGAACTGCGAACTCTTTTTGAGAATCTCTCACTGATCGGCCTTTCTACATCCGAACTACACTTGCTGACTGCTTAGGCATGTCTAAAATCAAGGTGTGGGATTTGAAGAAAGTCCCTCACTGGCTTTGGCCGTTACTTTTCGGCAGAGGGATCATTTTTTGGGTTCGCCAAGTCAATCAAGGCAAGTGCAGTAGCACGCCAAGACTTTCGCGTTTCTCCCAGCGGCTCCGCATTTGCCGCCGTCCGGTCAAAGCTTCCATAAAAGCCGGTCGATTGGGTCTTCGGACTTCAGTCGACCGGTTTTTTTTTCGCCAGACATATTCTTGCCCGCCCGTTACACTCTTCACGAGTATGAGCAATTCAGGAAACTCTAACGCAGACGTCCCACCCGTGTCGACTTCGGAACCTTTCGCGTCTGAGGAGATGACGATCCCGCGGGACGCCGCGGCACCTCGAATCGCGCCGACAGCCACTTTGTCGGGACGCGGGTTGCTGATGCTCTTGCTTGCCGTATGTTTGTTTCCACTGATATCTCTCAGTTTGTACGCGGTGCTTTTCGGGCGTGCGGCGCAACATACGTTGCCCGTTCAAGTGTTACTGGACCGTCGTTTTGTCGAAACTCGCGACGGCGACGGCGCCGTGCTTACCGAGGTGGTCGTCATTGAGAATCTGGCCGACTTCGACATTCCCAATCTCACGCTCGATCTCAACGGCCAATATTTTTTGTACCAAGATTCGCCGCTTCAAGCAGGGGAAACGCTTGTGTTGCCACAGCAAATCTTCGCCACAAAAGCGAACCAGCGTTTTGTGCCCGGTCGCTATCCTATCGATGAAGTCACGGTTACGGGCAAGCTACCCAGCGGTGCTCGTGGTGTGAGCGAAGTGCTGTTCACCACGGATCCGTAATTTGGCCCGAAAGATGCATCGCAGACGCAACCGTACAAATGGCAACCGAGTGAGAAAGAGTCGTTCGCGCTCGTGACCCCCTGCAATTCGACTTGACCCTTCGTAAGGAATATTGCGATGAGCCCGTTTGCTCGAAATCCATTGAACAAAAAAGACGCCAAGCGTGTTTGCGATTCGCTGCAGACGTCGCTGGTGTTGTTGCTCGATTTGTCGCTAGTTGCAAAGCAGGCCCACTGGAATGTGTTTGGGCCAGAGTTTCTGTCGCTTCACGTCAAGCTCGACGATGTCGTTGCTACGGCACGTAGTGGTTCGGACACTGTCGCCGAGCGGATGGCCCAACTGGGATGCTCTCCGGATGGACGAGCAGAGACAATCGGCAAAACATCGGCTTTGGAAGTGTATCCTGAAGGCTTCCAGCAAGTCGACAAAACGCTACAACTCATTTGCGATGCATTGCACGCGACAAGCCGTGGACTTCGCGATGCCATTCGAGAGGTGGGCGATATTGATCCGTTGACCGAGGACCAATTGATCGCCATCGGACAGGAGATCGAAGAACATCTATGGATGTTGCAGGCGATGGAAGCGAAGCAGGCGGCTTCGGCCAAACCGGCCGAAACAATTTCTGCGACTCCGGCGAGCGGCAAAAGTTCGACGAGTGCGTCCAAGAACTCGCGGCAGCGTGCGACGGCTAAATAGTTAACACATGCACAAGACGGTTGAGCGATGCATCCGAGAGTCTACAAACTGCTGACGCCGGCACAGTGGGAATTGTTTCAATCGGATCGTTGTTTTGCTGGTGCGCCGATCGATTTGAGCGACGGTTACATTCATCTTTCGACGGCTACGCAGGTCGTCGAGACCGCTTCGAAACACTTCGCAACTCAAGACGAAATTGTCTTGGTTGAATTCGAGGCGAACAACCTTGGCGCGGATCTAAGATGGGAGCCCTCGCGTGGTGGAGCGTTGTTTCCTCATTACTATGGCGTACTCGTGCTAGCGGACGTGAGTCAGACCTGGACATTAGGTCGCGATCCAAAATCTGGGCTGCACGACTTTAATTCAGTCGGAATGGGAATCGTCGATTAACGTGTCTGGTATTCACGATACCAGCGGATAAACGCCGCGACACCTTCGTGAACTTGTGTTTTCGGACGCCAATCGGTGAGCGTTTCCAATCGCTCGATGCTCGCTTCGGTGCTGGGCACGTCCCCAGGTTGAAGCGGCAGGTAGTTGATGATTGCCTTCTGCCCCAGCTCGGCTTCGATGGCGTGAATGTATTGCATCAGCTCGACGGAATGGTCGCTCCCCAGATTGAAGAGGGCATACGGCGCTCTCGAGTTTGCCGGGTCGGGCACGAACGATTCGTTTGCAGATATGGGTACCGGCGGACAATCTAGAACGCGTACGACACCGTCCACGATATCGTCGATGTAAGTGAACGAACGCTTGTGATGACCGTGATTGAATACGTCGATCGGCTCACCACGTGAGATTTTTTCAGCGAACAAGAAGAGCGCCATGTCAGGACGCCCCCAAGGACCGTACACCGTAAAGAACCGAAGCCCTGAGGTGGGAATTTGATACAGCGAACTGTAGGTGTGCGCCATCAGTTCATTGCACCGCTTTGTGGCTGCGTACAGACTGAGCGGATGATCCACAGGATCACTTTCGCAGAACGGAAGTTTGGTGTTGCCACCATACACCGAACTACTGGAGGCATAAACCAAATGGTTCACGCGGTGGTGACGGCATCCTTCCAAGATATGCAGAAATCCGACCAAGTTGCTCTGGACGTACGCATGCGGATTCTCGACCGAATATCGGACGCCCGCCTGGGCAGCCAAATGAACCACGCATTGCGGCTGGAATTGGGCAAACGCTTCTTCGATCGACTCCCGGTCTTCGACCGACGCTCGCAATTCGGTGAAGCGAGGATGTTGACAGATTCGTTCGAGTCGCGCCTGTTTCAATGAGACATCGTAGTAGTCATTGAGGTTATCAATGCCGAGTAGTTCGTCGCCGCGTTCCAGCAATTTCAACGCAACGTGATTGCCTATGAATCCGGCTGTCCCTGTGACTAAAACTCGCATCTATCAACCCTTGCCAAGCAACACGATTTGCCGGTAGCCGTGCTACCGAGCGGTCGGGCTAGTCTATCCGAAACTTAGTGGGTCGAAAGCCCGATGCTTACCAGTTGTTCGGGTTCCGCGCCCAACCTCTTGCGCAAATCCGCAACATCCCGCGGATACTCGGCGTGGTTCTCGGCGTAGTGGATCGACAGATCCAACGCTTCGATGATTTTCTTGGTTTGCTTGTCAAAGTGCAGGAATGACCCCATGACGGTGTGGGCATATTCGAACTTGGTAGGCCCCATCATCGCAGCTTGGAAAAAGTTTCGCAGGTAGAGCCATCGAGTTCGACGGTCGGCGAGCATCCGCATCGTGATGACGCAGAATCCGCGAAACATACGTTTAAATTCCCACCAGTTTGGGACGTGTTTATTGCGTATCTCTAAACGACGCGTCGTGTCGATGACTCGATCCATAAACGCTTCGGGGCTGTAAACGAAACTGATGATAGTCCTGAGTTCTCGATAGATCTCCACGCGATCTCGCTGGGTCACAAAATTGAGACCGCTGGCCGTTTGGTCTTTCGATTCATTGCTTCGTAGTTCGTAGTCAACATTGGGTTCGGACAGCCAGCGGTGGTTGGAGTCAATCAAACGCCTTTCTTTGGCTAAGCGACGAGTCAATTGCGTGTTGGGCAGCGCGCTGAGCAGACCGATCATCGACAAAGAGATCCCGCTCTCCTGGATGAACTTGATCATTGGTTGGTCGGTTCCCGGTTTGTCGGTATCAAATCCGATGATCAGACCCGCGGCGATCGAGATGCCGTTCGCGTAGATCTTTCGCACGCGTTCAATGATCGGATGGACGGTGTTGATCCGTTTTTGAGTGTGGATCAACGTTTCTTCGTCGGGTGATTCGATTCCTAAAAAGACGTAACGAAATTGTGCGTCGCGCATCAACTCCAGCAGCTCGTCATCGTCGGCCAGATTGATGCTGGCCTCTGTCGAAAAGACGAACGGGTAATTGCGGCGGGAGTTCCACTCTTTGAGCGCCAGCAAAAGAGGCTTGATGAGCTTGCGATTTCCGATGAAATTATCGTCGGTAAAGTCGACCCAGCCACGGTACCCGAGTTGGTACAGGCGTTCGAGTTCGGCGACGAACTGGTCGGGATTCTTGACGCGCGGGCGGCGTCCGAAAAGTTCGATAATGTCACAGAACTCGCAATTGTAGGGACAACCACGAGACGACTGGACACCAACGTGCAGATAGTCGTCGAACGAGATGAGATCGAATCGCGGTACCGGAGTCGTGGTAACATCGGGCTTTTCGACGGCCTCGAAAACGCCACGGGGGTTTCCGTTTTTCCAGGAGTCTAGCCACAGGGGAATGGACCCTTCGCCCTCGCCAACCACCACCACGTCGGCGTCCGCATAGATTTGTGGTTGGCTCGTCGGGTCAGGGCCACCCACAATGACGTACTTTCCGTCACGGTTTGCCCGCCGGACAATTTCCAGGATTCCGGGTTGTTGCGGCAACATTCCGCCACTGCAGATCACGTCAGCGGATCGCCAAGTGTCTTCGTCGAGCGGTCCGACATTGAGGTCGACCAGTTCAAACTCCCATTGCTGGGGCAGGATCGCCGCAACGGTCATCAGTCCCAAAGGCGGAGCTGTCGCTTTCGCACCAATCGCTCGCGCGCTTTCGACGAAATTCCAATAGTTGGTTGATTCGAACTCAGGCTGGATAAGCAGGCACTTGATTGCGTCGTCGGGACGTTTGCTAGGAAATGCCATGACTCTCACTGAAATAAGTTACCAATTGCTACCCGGCGTACAGCAGCGCGTCGACGCGTGTACTTAAGGTTAGCCGTCCAACTACCTTAGTCGAGAGCGGACGACAGGCGACTAGAATTCGATCGCCGCCGTGTAAACAATCGCTAGCGTGAGACCTGCGGCGCCGTCGGATTGATACGAAAGAGATCTCAGACCGTTAGCCTGCCGCACTGGGGAGGATTGTTCCGGTAGTGACGAGTAGCAACGATCTTCGGGTGGGGAAATCATGAAGGAACTCTACAATTTTGTTGATCCGCCAATAGACTGGCAGGCGGGCAAGCAACGCCTCCGGTGCCGCCAGGGGCACCCATTTTCGTGAGATTATCCCTCATTTTGGCTCGTGATGTCCGACAATCGCCCCTATGTACTGCTCACCGGCGCCACCGGCATGGTGGGGGCGCAGCTACTCGCACGTTTGTTGCGGCGGCACGTTCCCGTGCTGGTGTTGGCACGTGCCAAGGGTCGCCTAACGGCGAACGATCGCATCGAGATCATTTTGTCTCGCTTCGAAAGTGCTTGGCATCGACGGCTTCCCCGGCCCGTGATCGTAACCGGCGAACTTACAAGACCAGGCCTTGGCTTGAGCGATGCTGACCAAGACATGGTCCGTCGTTGCTGTGGCTCGGTGGTTCACTCGGCCGCGTCGTTGAGTTTTCGCCCGGCGGCGGAGTCGCCCGAAAACGAACCGTTCCGCACCAACCTTGGAGGAACAGGTGAAATATTGAAGCTCTGCGAGATCTTCGAGATCAGGCAAATTCACTATGTTTCGACGGCCTATGTTTGCGGAACCCGCATCGAGCCAGCACTCGAAGACGATCTCGACGTCGGCCAATCATTTGCCAATGACTATGAACGCAGTAAGGTGGAGGCCGAGCGTTTGCTTCGCAACGCGGAGAGAATTGGCTGCCTGACGGTCTACCGTCCTTCCATTGTGATCGATTCACAGGGTCGTTCGCCATTCACTCAAGACCGAACGATCTATGGAGCGTTTTCACTGTACCGGGCCTTATCCACCAAATTCGGATTGCCTGAAAACGGGCAATGGTTTCGCAATTTGGGATTCGTGGGAAGCGAGCGTAAAAATTTAGTGGAGGTTGAATGGGTCGCTGATGTCATCGATCGCATTATCGCCGAACCAACTCTCCATGGCGAAACTTATCATTTGACAGATGCCCAGGGGACGTCGATCGACGAAATTGAATCTGCGTTTCATCAAGTCGCGACTCAGCTTTCGAACGAGGCCCGACAGCTGTTAGCGCTGAACGCATCGGCGGTGACGCTCGCGGGAAACAATTCTCATCCTCGTGACGGACACCTGGAGAATTCGGCACGTTTGAATCGCGATTTAATTGACGCCATCGCGGCGCCCTATGTTCAAACTTTCATGCCCTATTTCAAAGATGATCCCGAGTTCGATCGTCGGAACCTTGTTCGAGCTCTCGCGAAACTCGGTTGCGAGGACCACCAACGAATTGATTCGTCCACAGTATCGCGATTGGCTCGCGTCCAATTGGATCACGTGAGACCCGCAGTAACACTCGGGAATGGTTCGTCACGAACCAACGACGTAGCGGAGTTATTGATTCCCCGAGTTGGTACAAGATGTTTGAGCCAAATTGCGTCCGCCGACGGACACCTGCGCCCGCAATCGGCCAGCGATTGGGGAGTCCAGATCACGGGGCCGCACGGAGGTGATTGGCGCCTGGAGCCGAGTGACTTGCGATTGTCGCCCGCCGGGCAACTTTGTCGCCAGCGACTTTATTGTGACGCGAGCACATGGAATGAGCTCGTGCGACGAACCATGTCGGTGGAACAAGCCATTGCCATTGGCCGACTATCGATTGAGTTTGAGCCCCCGTTGGACAGCCAGAATTGCGTCGATGAACTCGAATCGATGCTTAGAAAATGGAATGACATGGAACGGGCGAACAATGATCCGATCATTCACGACAGCCCCCGGGGAGTTTCAGCATGATCGATTCGATGAGCGATCCGATTGTCGTCGTCGGCATGGAAGTTAGGCTTCCTGGTGCCGAAGGCGGTATCGAGCAATTTGAAAAGCTGCTCTTCGACGGCCGGTCGGCGGTCGGTCCGCTGGAGCCAAGTCGGTTCGATCACGACTTGTACTTTGATCCCAAGCGTGGTGCCGTTGGAAAAACTTACACAAAACTAGGGAGCTGTGTTCGCGCTGATGCCTACGGACAACGCCGAGCCGAGATCGATTCGCTCGGCGAGTACGACCTGGCTCACAAGCATTTCGCGGAGGTCGCAGTCAACTGTTGGGAAGCATCTGGCGCTGTTGAATATGACGCGTTATCGCGGCGCTGTGGCATTTTCGTTGGCCATTCCGGTGGTACGGAACGCGGTGGCGCGTTGGCTCTCGCAACGCTCGCCGAAACGGTGGCGGATCAACTCCGGTCGGTTGACTCGTTCGCCCAATTACCGCCCCAACTGCAGCGCCAGTTGATCGCGCAGCTAACCGATTCGATCCGCACGGATCGACCGCGACGAGATCGCGATACCGTCCACTTCAACGCCTACAGCGCCGGGGCACTCGTCGCGAAGCTACTCGGACTCGGTGGACCCCGCGAGGTGATTGATGCGGCATGCGCCTCGTCATTGCTTGCTCTGCAGCATGCATTGTTGACGATCTCGCACGGGCGCATCGATGCAGCGATCGTCGGCGGCGCCACCTTCAACAACGTCGATAATCTCATTCTGTTTTCGCAGTCTCAAGCCTGCAGCGAAGTGGGAAGCTGTCCCTTTGACGAGTCCGCCAGTGGCTTGGTCAGCAGCGAAGGTTATGTCGCCATCGCAATCATGCGACGCTCGTCGGCCCAGCAATATCAGCTCCAGGTTCATGGAATTATCCGCAACGTCGGCGTCGCGTCCGACGGTCGTGGTAAAAGCCTTTGGGCGCCGCGGACCGAGGGCCAGCAACTCGCGTTGCGTCGAGCTTATCCAGATGGCAAGCCCATTTCGATTGATTACCAGGAAGCGCATGCGACCAGCACGCAAGTCGGCGACGCGACCGAATTGACGTCGCTGCAAACGTTGCTCGCCGAATCGTCGCGCAAGACGCCATTGTTGGTCGGCAGCGTCAAAAGCAATTTGGGACATACACTCGAAGCTGCCGGTTTAGTCGGGCTGGTGAAAGTCCTTTTGGCGATGCGACGAAACACGATTCCGCCATCGATCAATTTGGCGGAACCGACGTCGATGTTTGACTGGCATCGCG
The DNA here is from genome assembly GCA_041741195.1 of Pirellulaceae bacterium. Taxonomy (GTDB): domain Bacteria; phylum Planctomycetota; class Planctomycetia; order Pirellulales; family Pirellulaceae; genus JBBSJZ01. The sequence continues at coordinate 28,523 of JBGSKM010000097.1, read as the reverse complement.
GATCGTTGAAAGTGGTCGATCGACCGACGTCGTGGCCCGATTCAAACTCACCTCGACGCGCCGCGGTCAATGCCTTTGGAATCGGGGGACTCAATGCGCACGCCGTCATTGAGCAGGCGACGCCGAGCCGCTCGGCGGATTCTTTCGTGTCCAAGAATGTCGCCAATCAAGAACCGCTGGCGATCGTCGGCCGTGGAGTCGTGCTTGCCGGCGTTGCCAACGTGAATGAGTTTCGCCAGCTTTTAACAGGCCATCAAAGCTCGATCGGACCCGCCCCATCGGATCGGTGGCGCGGACAAGTTGGGATTCGCCTGGATGGTCAGCCCACGACGTTTTGTGCTCCGACGAATCACGGCGCTTATATCCGTGATTACCACTTTGACGGCCAAAAATATCGGATCCCGCCAAAGCAAATGCGATTGGCCAATCCAGCGCAGATGATGCTGATCGATGCCGTCGCTCAAGCATGTGGGGAGTTTGATGGTGGCGCATGGAGTCTCAATCGCCAGCGCACCGGAATTGTTGTCGGAACCATTTTCGGTGGCGAATTCTCGAATCAATTGCAGATCGGACTTCGGCTTCCGGAAATCATGAGCCGACTGACGAAAGAACTGAGAAACGTCGCCCTCGGTTCGGACGCCCGAAACCAGATTATTGCTGAATTTAGGCGACGGCTTCTTGATGAATATTCCGCAATCTTGGATGAGACCGGTAGCTTCACGGCAAGCACACTCGCGTCGCGTATCGCCAAGACATTCGATTTGATGGGTGGTGCATGTGCCGTTGATGCGGATGACGCCTCTTCGGGTTTGGCACTGATGCTCGCCTCGGACCAACTTCAAAGTGGCAATCTAGACGTCGTCATCTGCGGGGTCGCACAACGATCCCTGGACTTGGTCGCATTTGAGCAATTGGATCTCAAGAACCAACTCGTACGTAGCGGGCGAGCCCAGGACACACCTGAGGATTGTTCCCAGATTCTTCCCGGCGAAGGCGTCGCCACCGTGATGCTGATGCGGTTGTCGGACGCCCAGCGTGAAGGACGCCCCATATTTGGCATCATCGACCGCATTGATTGCGGCGCGACCCAAGATGCGGCAACGCTACGGTCCGGTGCTCTCGCCGCCAGTCCTCTCAATCGTCAAATTGCCTCGCAAGTTGGCTATCTCGCCGGGGCCCACGGTTTGCTTCGGCTGATCGCTGAATCGGCCCTGCACCCTCGACAACAGCCCAGTTGTGAAATCACCTCGGTCGCCGAAGATGGTTTTTTTGTTAAGGTTTCGGTGCAAGACCGAACCAAAGTCACTCCCGGACCAACGATTTCGACCGGGGGAACGGCCCCGGCGTCAAAGCCGTTGGCCTCGCATGCCGCGTCGATCCTGATCAACCAGTCTCAACCTCTCGTCTCAAAAATCGACTCTATGTTAACGCTGCGTCTCGAAGCCGATTCCGAACACGAGTTCGACTCAATACTCCAGTCCGCACAGCGTTCGATCGACGACTATCTCGCGATTGGCCAGTTTCGCGGCAACTCGGTTTTCCGAGCGGTAGCGTTTGGCGCAGACCACTCGCAACTTGAGGAAAGCCTTCGCACCATCGCTAAATCGTGGCAATCCGGACATCGCATTCAAGCATTAGCGAAAAGTCGCGCGATGCTTTGGGATGCTAGCTGCGGTCGAGACCGAATCGGTTGGGTTTACCCAGGACAGGGGTCCCAATATGCCGCAGTCCCACAAGTGGTGAGCCAAGACGTTCAGGCGGCAGAATTCTTAGAGCGATTTGATCGTTGCTTGGTCCACTATGGACATTCACCGGTAGCGTCTCGATTGACGGATCCCGAGAAGCGTCTTGGGCGAGACGTTTGGTGGACACAGCAATGGGTGCTTGCGGTGAGTTCTACCCTTGCCGATTCGCTGCGTCGTCATGGCCATTCCCCGGATGTCGTCTTAGGGCATAGCTTTGGTGAATGTGGAGCGGCGATGGATTGTGGCGTGATGACCATCGCCCAGGCGATACGATTTGCCAAACTGCGAAGCGATGCGGTCGTCATGACGGTTCGACAAGCAGGCCAATTGTTGTCGGTCCGTGCCGAACCCAGCCAAGTGCGGAGTGTGCTTTCACGACATGAGCTCGAATGCTACATCACGCATCAGAATTCACCCAATCAAACCGTGATCGCTGGCGATGCAGCAAACATTGAGAAAGCCAAACATGCCCTCACCGACGATGGTTATGCGTCGATCATCATTCCCGTTCCAGCCGCATTTCATACGCCACTGATGGCGGATGCGCAGCGTGTGCTCGCATCCGGCTTCGGCCACGAGACACTTCGCCCGCCTCGGCACGCGTTTTTGTCGGCAACGAGCACCACGTACCTCGCTGAACCCTTGGCAATTCGCACGGCGCTCATCGAACAACTGACTCACCCGGTGTTGTATGCGACGAGTGTGCGGCGGATGGTCGATGATGGTTGTGGATTGCTGATTGAAGTTGGCCCGAGCGATGTGTTGACTCGGCTCAATCAAGCGACGGTTGCCGGTGACGCCTTGTGTGTCTCACTGGACGGTCACCAAGGAAGCCATGCGGATCGTTTGCGTTGGATCGATCTCGCCGTCGAATGCGTGTCCGGCAAACGGCTCGACGCCCCAGACGAATCCGCTTGGACACATTCGTCCGCCACAGCGTCATCCGAGAACTCGACTGCGGTGAAACACGCCCACGGATCCAGCGAGGTTGAAATATTCGACGTGACGTCGCGTGCACGCCGCACCGGAACTATCGCTAGCGAGAATTCCGGTGCCGTTACGTCGCGGACGATGGCAACAAGCGATCGCCGAAGTGAACCCGCGATCAAGACGGTGGTACCGTCGGTCCATTCAAATCTTACCGCTCAGCCGACAAATCATTCGGCCCAGTCAAATGGGGCGATCCAGCCGAACCATAGTGCGGCAAAACAATTCTTGGTCGATATGGTCGTCGAGCTGACCGGCTACCAGCCCGACGTCATCGACTTCGATGCAGACCTTGAAGCCGAACTTGGTGTTGACAGCATCAAAAAGGCCCAGGTGATCGGCGAGTTGGCCGAATGGGCATCGCTCGAACTCAACCTCCGCGAGATGAAGCTCGCTGATTTTCAATCGCTCGGAGACATTCTTGGTTTGATGGCTGGTTCGGCATCCGTGGTTGCGCCCAGCCATACGACGGTCGCCGCCTCATCTCCTGCTCCGACATCGGGCAAGATGGCCACGATTTCGGAACAGCCCGCATGCGATTCGCGTGGTCTCGCAAAATCGATCGAATCGCTGATGATCGATTTTGTGGTGGATCAAACCGGCTATGATCCCGACGTCATTGATATCGATGCTGATCTCGAGAGTGAACTCGGTATCGATAGTATCAAGAAAGCACAATTGCTCGGGGAACTCGCTGAACAGTACGATTTGCGAGATGTCGAACTGGGGCGATTGTCTCTCGCGGATTTCACGAATCTACGATCAATTATGGAATTCGTGCTCGATCATTGCGATGGCTCCCATGGTGCTGTCCATGTAACGCCAGAGCTAGTCATGACGTCATCCGAGCCTGCTGAAAACGCGGTCCATCATCAAGAGATTGATGATTTCTCGCGGGGTCAGCGAATTGGGGCCTTAAAAAAAAACGACATCCGTAATCGAGTCAAAGAGCGAATCGATGGAGTGACGGCTATCGACTCGGCGTGGTGGAATGATTTGCTCTCTGGGCATGTTGGTCAACACGGCGAAACGACTTCGAACGGACACTCGGCTGAATTCGGTTCGCCATCGCAGGGATTGATCGAAGGCGTCGCGAATGGTGCCGGAGTGCATACGGCATCGATCATTCCACGGCATTCAAGTGACGAAACGGCAGAGCCGGAAGTTCCAGCTCACGGGACATGTCGCTTCACCCTTCAAGTCGTCAAACGCGACCGCCGTGACGGAACTCCGACTTTGCCAACGTTTCACGGGGATGCGTTGGTGATCGGAAACAACCCCATCGCAGCGGCGATTGTCCAGCGACTTTCCGCGTTGGGAGTCAAAACCCATGAGCTCAAGCGAATCGACGATGCGGACCGAGCGGATGAAGTGCTCCATAGCATTTGGCTGCAAGCGGAAACGCCTCACCTTTTTCTGACGACGCCGCACGATGTCGATTCGCTCCGGTCCCTTGATGCCGGTGCCTGGGACGGGCGACGCGGAGCCGCCTTAACCGGAGTATTTCGTGTTTGCCAACTGTGGATGCAGCGGATGATTGATGCCGGATTCATGAATCGCGCTAGCCTCGTGAGCGTGACCAATGGAGGTGGCCGGTTCGGGTTTAGCGATTCGACTCTCGTTTCGCCGGAATCCGGTGGGCTCGCGGGCCTTACCAAAGCCATGTTGATCGAATCTTGGATGCGTGGTTTTCGTGAGACGCCCATGAAAGTGATCGAAATGGGGACCAACGCGACTCCCGAAAGCTTGGTGGAAGGCGTGTTGCGAGAGTTGGCGGTACCCTCGTATGACGAAGAAACGGTCGTCGATGGTCAACACCGCTGGGCCGTCCGCGCACAATATTCGCCGCTCGATACCACCGGCGAGGCCGGCACCACCATTACTCGCGGCGGCACGTGGATTGTGTCCGGCGGTGGTCGAGGAATCACCGCGATAACCGCCATGGAACTTGCCCAGCGATACGCGTTGAAGTTGATCCTGCTCGGTACAGCGCCGGCACCCAATCTTGCATCGGACGTGCGAGAACGTGGGATTGGCAATCGAAGCCAACTGCGTCGCGAAGTCATGCTCGCGGCCCAGGCCCTGGGCCAGAATCCCATCGAAGCTTGGCGCGAGACCGAGAAATCGCTGGAAATCGACCTCACCCTGGACGAGTGCCAGCGGCGTGGGATCACCGCGACGTACCACAGTATCGACGTGTCGAACTTCGACGAGGTCGGCGATCTCATCGACACACTTCGTCGCGAGCATGGGCCAATCCGGGGTGTAATCCACGGCGCCGGTGCGGGCCAGGACGCGAGATTTGATCGCAAGCGACCGGACAAAGTCGAAAAGTGCATTCGTGCCAAAGTCGATGGCTGTATCTCGCTCGCCCACGCGACGCGAAATGATCCACTGGAATGGTTTGTCGGATTTGGAAGTATCAGTGGTCGCTTCGGTGCCAATGGTCACACCGATTATTCACTTGCCAATGACATGCTCGCCAAATGCATCAATCGATTATCGACGGATCGACCTGGCGTTCGCTGCGTCACGTTTCACTGGCACGCTTGGGGCGATATTGGCATGGCGGCAAAGCCGGAAGCCAAATTGGCGCTGGAGATGATTGGGATGCAATTCATGCCGGCCAATGAGGGGCTGTCGCATTTCTTGAATGAAATGCAATACGGCGGCGAATCGGCGGAAGTGTTGATCACCGATCGAAACTATGTACGCAAATTCTTTCCGGAGATTGAGTCGAACGATCGTTCCAGAGATCACGTGGTGGCACCGATGCTCGACCCGAGCGGAAAGTCGCTCGACAAGCGTTCGTCAAGCCGCTTGGTGACGCTGAACCCGATCACCGACCGATTCTTGGTCGAGCACCGAGTGGGAGGTCGTCCCACATTACCGTTTGTCATCGCTCTCGAAATGATGGCCGAAGCGGCTCGTGTCGCAAGCGGCAAGCGATACGTCACTCGATGCATAGCCGCCCGAGCTTTGCAGGCGATTAAGTTCGCAAGCGACGACGCGATGGCGGTTGAAGTATGCGAGTTAAGTGGGATCGGCGGCGAGGCCAAACGGTGGGCCATTCGCGCGGACCTGAGGCGAAAAGATGGTCGATTGGTGGAGGAAGGACGCCAGTTCTTTGAGTCGTCGTTTGAGACTTCATCCGCTCCACTGCGCGTCCAGTTGACACCACCGCTAGGCCGCGAATGGTCATTTCAGCCCATTGAATATTTGCCACCCAGCGCGGTGGTCTACCATGGTGAGCCGCTACAGTCACTGCGAGAAATAGCGTTGGCCCCCCGAGAGGCCATGGGGCGAATCGCTGCGCCGTCGCCGGCGCATCTGGGCGGAGAAAACCGACCGCTGTCAGGTTGGGTTCTGCCGTGCGCAGCAATGGATGCCGTGTTGTATGCCGCGGCGGTGCTCGCGTACCAAGAGTCTGGAAAAGCGAGCCTTCCGGTATCATTCGAAGAAATCCAGATCGGTCGCTTACCCGATCCCGGGGAACCACTGTGGACGCACATTCGCGCCCAGAGAGCAGACGACACCGGAATGCTAATGGAGAGTGATTTGATTGGTCAAAACGGCGATCTCCTTCTGTCTCTGCGTGGCTACCGAGTGAACTGGATTCGGTAAGTCTTGTGTATCACGCATCGACTTCTCTGACGCCATTGATATCGACCCAGCGATATGGTTCCGCAGTCGCATTTGCTCAAGACAGTTTGTACTTGCGAGAACAATGTTGGCAGCTCGTGGGCACGACCGCGGAACTCACGCGCGCTGGCGATTACATAGCGGTGTCCGTTCTCGATGTGCCGTTGTTGGTGCGCAATTGCGATGGTGAACTTCGCGCATTTAGGAATGTGTGTGCCCATCGTCATTGCAAGTTGTACGACGACGGCACAGGGCATTCGGCGGCTTTCAAATGCCGCTATCACGGCTGGAATTACGGTGGTGATGGCCGAACTCGCAAGCTCCCTGGGGCCAAGAACTTTCCCCACTTCGACCGTGAATCGTTTCGACTGGATTCCTATGATGTGGAAACTTGTGGACAACTAGTTTTTGTGCGACTGAATCCCAAAGCCGAATCACTGGCATCGTGGTTGTCCGATTACTATTCGATACTCGCGGAGCGAACCGACTTAAAAAATTGGCAGAAGAACTTTGAAGGCGTGTATCACTACGATGCGGATTGGAAAATCCCAATCGAAGGTTCGCTGGAAAGTTATCATCTCGATGAAGTGCACGCCGCGACGTTTGGGAAGGATCCAGGGGAGGAAAACAGTGAGCACACTTTTCATCGACGAGGCACCGATTTTGTGACCCGCTATCGTGGAAGCAGCTTGATGGAACGACTAGAAGCCTGGTCGGTCCGTTCCATCACAGGCAACTTCGACACGACTTACATGCACCTCCATGTCATGCCCAACGTGTTGTCTTCGCTCACCGATTCATTATCGCTCGTCTACCAGATTCTTCCCGTATCTCCGGGACAAAGTCTGATGCGAGTGGTCGGGTTTGGACCCAAAGCACAGCGGCTTGGGTTCATCGGCAAATGTTGGGCCCTTGGTCTAAGGCGCGCCGCTGCCCGAATCACGGATCAAGTGCTGCGAGAAGACGCGGCCGTTTTTCCCCATGTTCAAGCGGGGATTTGCAGCGCCACGAAGCCGGGTATTCTGGGTCGCTGTGAAGAACGCTTACACGCCTTCCACCAGTTCCTTGCGAGCGAGCATTTGGACGTTTTGGAGCAGACAAACTGATGAAATTGCAAGGAAGAGTCGCCCTCGTCACCGGCGCAAGTCGCGGCATCGGACGCGCCTGCGCGATTCGATTGGCTCAAGGCGGAGCGGACGTGATCGTGAATTTTTTGTCCAGTCGCGACGAAGCGACCGCGGTCACCAAGGAAATTCAAGCACTCGGACGAACAGCCGTAGCGATTCGGGCCGATGTCGCCAGCGCCGATGATATCCAAGCGATGATCGAAACGATCGAAACGAGATTTGGAGCGTTGGACATTGTTGTGAGTAACGCCGCGGCAGGTGGCTTTCGTTCCGTCACCGAATTAAAGCCAACCAATGTCGAAGCGGCTCTGCGAACCAACTCGCTGCCGGTCGTGTGGCTATCCCAAGCGGCCGCAAAGTTATTGTCCCAACGAGAGAGCTTCGGCAAAGTAATCGCTATCTCGAGTCATGGGTCGATGTGGGCGGTTCCCAACTATGCAGCGATTGGTGCTTCCAAGGCAGCACTGGAGAGCTTTGTTCGCCATCTCGCGTTAGAATTGGGACCGACGGGAATCAATTTCAATTGCGTCTTGCCGGGAATTGTTGCGACGGCAGCGGTGAGGACGATGCCCGGTGTCGATCAGATCCTTCAAGCGGCCGGCGACCGAATGATGATCCCGCCTCGACCGCTGACACCCGAGGATGTCGCCGGAGTCGTTGAATTTCTCGCCAGCTCTCAAAGCGACATGATCCAGGGACAAACCATCATCGTCGACGGTGGAGTCAGTGTCCGTGCCTGAGTCGGAAATGGTGAGCGACGACGGTCATGACGCTTGGCGTCAACTAACCGCTCTCGAGCGGTTTCTGCTGCGATGTGATCGCAACGGAGGCGAAATGGTCTTCCGAGTAAACTTGCACTTTGACGGACTCTTGGATGCACAACGGCTTCAGCGGGCGGTGGATGAGGCACTGAAATTGCACCCACTGCTATGTTCACGCGTCGGAAACGGTACTCACTGGTTTTCACTTGACGACGGGACCACCCTCGAGACCGAACATGGCCAAGCGATGCCACACCCTTCTGAACGTGCGTTGGTGAAGCGATGTATCGAGAGCGAAGCGGGGATTGCCGTTCACTTGGCCACATCAAGCGACCGGCAATCACTGTTGGGCTTTGACTTCCATCACGTTTGCACCGACGGCCAAGGCGGTGGTCAATTCGCTCGTGACGTATTGAAAGCCTATGCCGGATCGCCATCAAGCCGCGACGCAAGCCAAGCGGAAGCGGACTTGTCCAAACTGGTCCAACGCGGGGCACCGTTGCGTAGGCAGTCGGTACAACCGCTGACGCCGCGTGAGAAGCTCCGAGATTTGATGGTAACAATTCGTGGACGCAATGTTCGATGGAGCTCCCGCGAAACCGCGGCGCAGACCAGTCCGCCGCTGCTAGCGACCACGTTTCTTTCGGCCGCGGAAACTTTATCGATTCATGACAGTGTCCGACGTCGCGGTTATACCCTCAACGATGTCGCGTTGGCGGCGAGCATCATCGCGATCGCCAAAATGAATGCGAAATCAAAACCGAACGAATATGTTTCGATCATGAACCCGGTCAGCTTGCGGGGATGGGAGGATCGCCGAATGTCCGCCGCAAACCGGTTCGGGTTTGCATTCGTTCGTCGTCGCGTGCGCGATCTCGCCCATCCTCACGCCCTATTGGACTCCGTCGTCGATCAAATGCGATACGTGCGGGACCGTTATGTTTCCGCCGAGCTGATGGAGGGCGTCAAAATTGCAGAGACGGTTCCCGGAATGCTTTCGGCGATCGAGCGCAGCGGTCGTTTCGTTGCGACCGCAAACTTTACTTGCATGTCGAATTCCTACCCCGGGCGCCGCGTCGGATTTCGCCAAAACGGCGGCGTATGGACAATCGATGGTGCCCCACTCACCAAAGTTTCTGGTTACGGCCCCCTTCCGCCAAAAGTGCCATTGTCCCTTGCACTGTGTGACGCCGGTGCAATCATTTCGCTGAACGTCCGAGGCCGCTTGGGCATGCTGTCGAACCAACACGTTCAGCACTGTGTGGACGGTTGGCGCGACGCGATACTCGAATTGGCGCGTTAAGTTGTTTCTCTGGCTAACACGTTTGTGAGTCAGCAACTAAAATCGAGTCAAACTGTTGGTCGTTCGCTGCCGGCTATTCTCAACGATTCGACGTGATCACCATGATATCCAATTCACTTCTCAAAGTCGTCTCCGCGATACTTGCCGTCGTCACCTTCGCAGCGTTGATTTGGGAGATAGGTCAGCAAAACCAGGCGACCGTCGAACCGCTTTCAACCGACTCTCGCATCGTTGAAGGCAGTTTTGTCCCAGAAGAGATGAGCACGACGGGCGAGACTATCGAGGCGACTTCGTTGACCAATGGCTCGGCTGAAGTGGCTCATACCAATGCTAATAGTTTAACGGCCACCGGACGATTGACCGTGGGCATCATCGGAGCAACTCCGTCTCAAGATGAAATCGTCAACCTCCAGGAAATACCTTGGTTAGATTCGCAAGTGAATCGGGCGTTTCGCCAAGCCGAGCAGACCGCGTGCACATTGTTAACACCGGGAGTTCCCATCGATCCGACGTTCGGGGTATCAACTTTGGGTAGCCGCCGCTCGCTGGGACGGGTGCCTGCTTTCACCGTGGGACTTGAGATCGATGACTCCGCGAAGAAAAGTCTGCCCGTGGCATCTCGCGGTGCGATTCAAGCCTATCTTCGGGATCACCGCCTCGCGATCGAGCCGACCATTTACGAGAGCGAGGAGGGAAAGCTGTATATTGGCACTGACTGTCGTGCTGCCTTCTACCAGCCATCAAGTCCTAGTCGCACCGTCGAGTCGGAACCAATGATTGACGAAGCGATCGCTCGATTTCGCAGCCTGGGTGTGCTCGGAGGCGACTTGGCGTCGGATGGACGCACACTCCTAATGGCCTTTCGCTATGTGAAATCGGGAAGCCGAATCACGTCGATTGCCAGTGGGTTGGATACAACGACCGAGCTTCTGTTTCTGCATTTGGATCCCCAGGCAACTAGCCAGTATTTGAAGTTCTCGGCTTTTGTGACCAGCGAGGAACGTCAGCAATTGCATCGACTTGCGATCAGCGGACGTGTGCTCCAAGAGCCTACACCTACAATCATGGCGACCATTCGATTTGATAGTTTCGTAATGATGGGAATGTACCCTGCTGAGCCGGTAGTGACGGGAGTTCGGCACCAAGCGACGGGGATGCTTCCGGTGAAGACCATTCGTTTGCTAACAAGTGGAAAGTCGTCTTCGGAACCGATGACTTTTGAAGACATACTGGACCGCTTCGATGAACTGAGCCATCGCGGGGATCTACCTCGATAATGCGAATCAATGTGCGAGAAAACGCCCGCTGGACGATCGTCGAGAGCCTGTTTTCATGCGACTTTGGTACCGGAGTGTGACAGTTTGAGCCTTGACGTTCATAGATCGTTGGGTGACGATGTTGGATCGGCCAGTTTTGGTTCCCCCCGGAATTCGATGCCGCCGTCTGAACGGTTGGACACAGATTGGTACTTCCAGCAGACTGTCTCCAGGTCAAGTTTGGAGTCTGACGGGCGGTTTTCCGTTGCAACCATAATTGAGGTCATAACCCTCCCGATCAATACTCGGCAGGCAATGTTCGATCGGTTTCGATGCCAATGACTCGATCATGCGTCGAACCGAAGTAAGCTCGATGCACGTGACTGGTGCCAGTCACGCCCCATTTGGTTCCTAACCCAAAAAAAACACTTCGATGAACTCCTCGCCGGAAGAAAAGAAACGCGCGATTGCCCATTTGGCAAGCGCTAGCGAAGAAAGCGTTTTGGACGTGCTAAGTATCGTCCGGCGCCAGCGATGGCTGATTGTTTTCTTTACGATCTTGGGAGTCGCCCTGGGCGTTCTGTATACATCGCGGGCTCAAGTTTGGTACGAGTCCCAAGCCAAAGTGTTGATCAACCAGAAGAACGCTGGACTTGCGGGAACGCCGTCGGAGATGGTCGAGGAAGACGTGCTCGCAAACCATATGGAAATCCTTCGCAGCCGTCGCATTGTCGAATCGGCGCTGACCAAAGACGGGTTGATGGATTTGCCAAGTATCCAGACGTTCCTCGGCGAAGCCGACGACGCCGCTGATTATGTGATTGACCGCCTGGAGTTGGTTAAGGGTGGTGACGGCGGAGCCAAGGATGCTCGCAGTTTGCAAATCGCATTTGCACACGTCGATCCGACTGATTCCCAGGTTGTGCTGGAGTCCGTCTTGGTGGAGTATCAAAAGTTTATCCAAGATCAGTTGGCGGGAGTGATGTCCAAAGCCAATGAACTCGTCAACAAGGCGAAAGACGAGGTGGAGGGCGAACTGCGTCAAGCGGAAGCCGAGTATGTAGCAGCAAGAAAAGCAGCCCCTTTACTTTTTCAGGGTGAGGGCAGCAGCAACGTTTACCAAGACAAGTATCGTCGACTTGAAGAAGAGTTGTTGAGCCTGCAGATTGAAGAGGCCGCCGTCAAGACGCGATTGGACGGCGTCGTCAATGCCCTCGAGACGATGAAGGATAATACCTCCAGTGCGGAACAACTCGACAAGCTCGCGTTGATCGACAGCGACAGCCTCGAGCGACTCGGATTGTTTGCCGGATTGCAACTTAATGCGTCCCGTAGCACCGAATTTCAAGCCGCCCAGCCGGCACGGATTGCTGAAGCGCAAACGCAGTACAAGCACATGCTCGACCTGATGAGCGAAAAGCAGCGACTCAGTTCAATTTTTGGAGAAGGTCACCCGAAGGTTCAGGACATCGAAGACGAAATCATTCTCGTCCGAAATTTTCTGGAGGAACAAAAAACAGAAACCGGAAGTGGGATGGGCATCAGTGATGACCCTCTCAACCCCGAAACTCTTTTGCGCGCCTACGTGGGATTCCTCAAGCATGATCTCGCGGCATTTTCCGAACGCCGCAAAGAACTGCAGATTTTGTCGGCGGACGCGGAAGCTCAAGCAAAAACATTGATTGACTTTGAACTTCAAGACCAAGTACTTAAAAGCAAGATCGCTCGCCAAGAAGAATTGTTTGATGGCATCGTGCATCAGGTCCGTGACATGGACACGGCCAGCGGCTTGAATGGTTACATTTACGAACTGCTCGAAACGCCGCGACTCGGTATCAAAGTATGGCCACGGCTTCCGCTGTGTATCCTAGGTGGACTGATGCTCGGCCTAATTGCAGGGCTTTCCATCGCGGTTGCGAATGACTTGCGCGATGGAAGATTTCGTTCCGCGGCGGAGTTGGACCAAGCGATCGACCTGCCGATGCTCGGTCGAATCGGTAAGCTCAACTCGATCGGCCAGGGGATCAAGGGGCTCATCGCGACCGAGTTGTCGCCCGATGCCGAAGCGCTTCGAATGGGTCGAACATTACTCCTTCCCGACATACGAAGTGGCAAGCTGAAAACGATCGGCATGACCAGTGCAATGCAGGGTGATGGAAAGTCAACAGTGACATCCAATCTCGCGGTATCCGCTTCTCAAGTAGGTCTTCGAGTCTTGGTGATCGATGCCGACTTGCGTCGTCCCAGCCAGCACCGGTATTTCAGCGTTGACATCACCGGCGGCATCACCGACATCGTTGAAGGCCGCCTTCAATGGAAGGATGCCGTGAAAACCACCGACGCGGAAAACGTCTCGATCATTACCGCCGGTTCATCAACAAACACTCCGGCCGAACTACTTCAGTCAGCCGCCTTCGATGAGTTGCTAAAAGCAGCTTCCGACGAATATGACCTCGTCATGATCGACTTGCCACCTGTACTTGCCGTTTCCGATCCTTTGATTGTGGCTCCCAAAGTCGGTGGCCTTGTGATTGTGGTTCGCGCTTCGACCGCTCGACGCGACGAAGTGCTGAATATGATTCGACGCCTCCAGTCAACCGGTGGCGAACTTGTCGGCTGTGTACTGAACATTTTTGGTAGCGGCAAGAACTTCAGTATCGAGGGTGGCTACTACGGCTACTATGAGTCGAGCTACACTCGACCCAAGTCCACACCAGCCCCCGCAAAGGCATCTCGGATGTCGCGTCCGACGACTGTCGAACCGGTGATTCATCGCAATGGTTCAACACCAGAAGAGTAGTTCACATTAGCAGTCGCTGATTACCGAGCAGCAAGCCCTTGTTCCAGCCAAGGAACAAGGGCTGCCTTGTTGTGTGTCACCGACTGTCAATTTCCGAGCGATGTTGGAACAAATGTGAAGTTGAACAGGTTCAGTCCGCCGTTGAAACCGGCAGCAGAAGGCTTGAACTGGAGCATCACGACGTCTTCAGGTTGGATCAGAATCCGTTCCTTTTCATCGTGAATGGCTCGATCCAGGTCGACGCGAATCGGAAGCTGGCGTCCGTCGGGTAGCTTGCGAAGGATCAACACTCGCGTGGGCTCTCGCATGAAGCCTGGTGAACCACCTGCCAACACCTGACCGGAAAGACCCAACGGTCCGCCGACAGATCCCGTCGCGAGTGCGATCGCCTCGAGTACGTCAATGTCTTCATCTCGCGGCAAGGGAATTCGAGCACCGGGAAGCAATCCGCCCGTGACGAAGTATTCATGTCGTCGCGGAACAAACACCACATCGCCCTGCTCAAGAATCACGTCCGATGCTGAGAACGGGATGGGCATACCAGCACAACCGACGAGCGGAATGCGAGTGACGTGAGGCTGCGTTCCGTCGAGATTCACCATCTGTGACATTTGCAGAAGTTGTTCTGGGTCGATGAACCGACGATCCGCATCGGGAAAGTTTCGAATGACCCAGAGCTCGCGTTTGGCATCGGTTCCGGGCAATCCGCCCGTCGATGCTAGAGCATGAAGCACATCGTTTTCGTAGATTGGTAGATCGATGACTTGACCTGAGCCGCGGTGGATTTGGTCATTGACGCCGGGTTGAACCAATTCAACGGGAGTCGAAGGTGTGTCCTCACGCAGCACCACGATCCGCTTCACTCGCGGGTTAAGGAGGCCAACCGTGACTCTCTCGCGACCTTTTTGAAGAACCTTTTCTTCCATATAGGCATCGAGAACCTTCTCGATCGCCTGAGGAATCGTCAAGCCGGCAAGTGGGATCGGATCGACTAGTGGCAAATCGATCGTGCCGTCATCACGGACCGCGATAGGCAATCCAGTCTTTGCACCGACTTCCGCACCACGGGGCGGATAGTATTGCTGGTTTACCGCCTGGGTCCGCTGCTGCACCGGCGTGTCATCTTCGCTGGGTGGATAGACGCCAAACACGTAGACACTCAGCGTGTCTCCAGCGCCGATAATATGTTCGGCTGGCTTGGGCTGTCCTAGTGCCGCAAACGGCAATGGGGCGAGCCCCTCTTTGGAACAGCCAATCAAGGCTGGATCCAGTCGATTGGCGGGCACCGCCTTGTGAGCTGAGGAAACCAGATGGCAACCCGACGAGAAAGCCAACAATCCCGCGAGCGCGAGCACCTTGAAACGCATGTCGAAGCGTGGTGCCTTCGCAATCGAATTTCCCAAATCTATCTTCATCTTAGAATCCTTTCGCCTCGTATGCGGGCAACTTCCGTGAAGCCCACGATCGCTCATGCCCACAGCCAACAGCAGCTGGGTCCTCGCCTTTTTCCAAACTTGCTAACTCAGTACTTTTTGTAGCGGGCGAGCATCACAATCGCGTGCGATGCTCGCCGTGTTTTACCCGGGCCAGTCGCCTACATTTGGGACTTCAGCTCAATTTCCGAGGCCACTTCCACGATCGGTTTTGTCGTCAATCCCCAGTTGGGAGCAACAATCGGTTTTGCCATTTCGACGGTCGATTGTTCAATCATCCCCGGACTGGAGACGGCTGCCTTGGACGTGGTCGAGTGAGCTGTCTTTCCAAGTGGCTTGGATTTCGACGCCTCTTTCGACAACGCGGTAGGCGTTATCGGTTCGGCCAGCCGAATAATCGGCTTGATGACTTTTGTCTTCGTTGCTTCGCTGGACGGCTTTGGGACAGTCTTTGCCGATGGCTTAGTTACGGCAGGCGATGCAAGGTCTTTGGCGTCGGAAGCTGAAGGAACGGTTTGCCGCTCCGCAACAAACTGCAAGTCAGATTCGAGCTCCAGCCAAACGGGG
Source organism: Pirellulaceae bacterium (assembly GCA_041741195.1). GTDB lineage: Bacteria > Planctomycetota > Planctomycetia > Pirellulales > Pirellulaceae > JBBSJZ01. The sequence continues at coordinate 12,902 of JBGSKM010000097.1, read as the reverse complement.
TCGCTGATTGGGCCGCTCACGGTAGCTACCGAATTTGTTCTGCCAATCGCCGACGTCACCTGTTGAAGATTCAGATCGTCCAGCGACTGGTCAACGAACCCAAATTCGATTCGATTCACAGGCGCGTGCTTGACACTGTCTTCAGCATCATTTGATTTTCCGTAAGTCTTGGGCTTCTCAGAACCCTCAGACTTATGAGCATCCTTGGCAGCGTCATACTTCACCGCTGGTGCGAGGGGCACAACTTCCGGGCTCGCCAGGGCTGTCGCGTCGATCGCTGTCGCGGTTGGGATTGGTCCGGCGATCGGAGTGAATTCACCTTCAAGAATCGCGTCTGGAAAGGCGGTGAATCCGCATGCACCGGTGGGGCAATTGACGCCGGGAGCGCATTGATACTCACAACGAGGCAGTGGACACTCACAGGAAGTCCAGAGTTTCAAATAGTGAGTATCTGGATAGCGCAGGGCGCATGCGGCTCCATCCTGGAACCCGTCGTAGTAGGCATGCCGCTCATTGTCACAGCTTTCAAGCACCTGTTCAGGTCGCCAATATTTTTGAGGCGCGACGACTGGCGGGCATCCCTTGCCGCCGGTGGCAACGTCATAGAAGCCGTCTTTCCAGCCCTGTTCGTAATCTTTCGGATAACAGTGCTGTTTCGCTCGGTCGGGCACACAGCGCCACGCCGCACGAGCGCGAGCTTTTTGGGTATGCTCGTAGTGGGCGTCATTCAATGACGCGCAACCGGCAAATGGTGTCACCAACCAAAATGCCAGTAAAAGATTCTTTGAGTTCATACGACGTGTACTCCTCCCTGAGTCCTCGGTCCTAGGCATTGCAATCGACCCTTGGGTAATCCCCGCTCGCCAAGAAGTCTCCAGTCCCGGGAGTTTCCCTGCGGAGGTCTCAACACAGACCGATCAACCCGCAAATTCCGACCATGGATGTGCACTGGTGTCGATCGAAGCTCAATCCAGCGGGCCCATTATCCCTGGTGAGAACCGTGAAATCGGCATGAAACATGCCTCCGCTGATCATTTAGCGCGCTAACACTGGTTTCCAGTGTCGAGCCCCAAGTGTCGGGAGGGTATGACGCTCCCAAAAGGGACTGTTATTGCCGATTCAATGGGTGCCAGTGATGCATTATTTACCGACAAGGTAGCTGCATCCGGCCAATCAAAATTTCTTACCAATTCCCCCTGCATTTCGCAGTTGGCTTACTATGATGTACTCGGCCAATGAGCTACGGGACAATTTGTTCACGTCGTAGGAGGTCGGCAAGCCTGCTGTCGGCCGGACCTGGTTTCTTTTCACTTTTTGCGTGCTATTGCAAGTGACGACGACTGCACCACTGCCGCATCGAGCCTCGCTGACCGAAGCAATCGTGTCGACCGACGCGATTCAACAACTCAGTCCGCTGGTCCCGGAAACGGAAGCCGAATCCCGTCGGTCGTCAGAACGGGTGAACCTCTCGCCTTCGTGGAAACGCCAAGTTGGCGTTGCCCAAAAGGTGCTTACGGCGGTGCCACTGATCGCCGGCGATCTCGTTGCCCTGCTCGGCTGTTTCTACGCAGTAGCGTTACTGGTCACGATGACCACCGGCTACTCAGCGCATACCGAGTTCTTTTTGCAGGGCATTGCACTGGGCGTCGTCTATTTCGGCGTCGGTGCATTACTTGGACTGTTTCCGGCGACCGCCGTCAGCCCCGTGTATGAGTTAAAGCAACTCGTGACATCGTCGAGTATAGCTTTTGCCATGATTTTGGTCATGAATAAGTTACTTGCGGAATTGAGCAAGCTCGAATTGGTCGTTGCAATATTAGGTGGATGCGTCGCCTCGTTCATGGTGCCACTTGCGCGTGCAGCAACGAGGCGTTATTTTGTTCGTTACCGATGGTGGGGCGAACGGGTCATCGTGATCGGATCTGGTTTACAGGGACAGGCGATCTATCGGTTTTACGACCGTGCACGGCAGCGAGGTCTCCGTCCAATGGGTATTGTCGATTCAAAGTATGCACGTTCGTCGGAGGACCCGATCCTCGAAGACACGACGATTCCTTACCTCGGATCGCTTTCCGATTTATCGAGTCTTTCAAAACTTACTCTGGCTCGCTGGGGGATCGTTGCTCCCGGAGGTTGCGATGGCCTGGATATGTCCGAAGTGATGCGTTGCACAACGATCCTTCCCAATATTGTTATTCTCCCGTCTGGATTCCTCCTTCCCAGCCTCTGGGCCAACCCTCGTGAATGTGCCGGCGTCATGGGGATTCAGGTGACGGACCATCTGCGCAATCCTCTCGCGAGATTTTTCAAACGCAGCACCGACGTGATCGGTGCCGCATTGGGATTGTTCTTACTGGCCCCTCTTTTTATCGTTGTGATTGCCTGGATCAAATGGAAATCACCGGGGCCGGCTTTCTACGGTCACCAGCGGATCGGTCGCGGAGGAAAGACCTTCAAAGCATGGAAGTTTCGCTCCATGGTCCGAAATGCCGACGCCGTCCTCGATGAACATCTCGAAAACGATCCCGACTTGCGACAAGAATGGTTCCGCGACCACAAGCTAAAAAATGACCCCCGCGTGATCCCGGGTGTTGGCAGCTTGTTGCGAAAATGGAGTCTCGACGAAATCCCTCAGCTATGGAATGTGCTCGTGGGCGACATGAGCTTGGTAGGGCCGCGTCCGATCGTCACCGCCGAAATCAGCAAGTACGAGAATATGTACTCACTGTACCTCCGCGTCCGTCCAGGCATTACGGGGCTGTGGCAAGTATCCGGGCGTAACGATACCAGCTACGATCAACGGGTCCGGTTGGATAGCTATTACGTTTGCAACTGGTCTGGTTGGCTCGACTTTTACATCCTGACCAGGACGGTCCGAACGATCATTCTGAAGGAAGGTGCGTACTAGCGAGACAACGCCGTTTCTCACTTTGGATAAGCGATACGTTGTTGACAGCCTGAAACGCATGCCGTTAGCTGTGAATCCGAAACGCAGTCCTAGAAGTCGATATGTATATCGAACAGAAAATCTGGAACGAATCAATCCAGACGTTCAAGTTCGAACAAAAAATGACATTGCCCAGCTAGAATCAACCTTGATCAAGGCCCTCAAAATTGGACCATGCGAGATCTTTTAAATTGCCAAGTTGCGGTACGTCACTGTCGATCGCAATCTGAATTTTCGGCAATATAGTTTCAATTCCCTCGGTATCTGTATCGTGAATTTGAAAGCCGACACGTTTCGCCAGAGCGATGATCTTGTTGCTTTTTGCGATACCGACAACGTTCACACCTTGAATCAAGGCCAAAATAAGCGGGTGCATTCGGACACTTACGACGCAAGCTGCGCTGCCGTAGATCTCAATCGATTTTTGCAACGAGTCGAAATGCTGCCACACCACACCGTCATCACCAATTTTGGACTGTAGATCATCCAACAGGCCTGCGTCAAAAGTTGGCCGCGCATCGTTGGAAACAACGACCACATATCGTTCGGGAAAATGCCGACGAACCGCGGCGATCAGGTTCAAATATAATGTCTTATTTGAATAGCAACGAATTGGGCTTTGGTGAATCCCGATCACCACAGGTGAGTCCTTAGCGAGTGCCATTGACCTGACCCTGACCACGCCAGAAAGCACCACATCAGCGGTCAATCTTACTCGCTTCGAATTGCAACCCGCCTGCTGAAGCAATTCCAACGAGTATTCATCTCTCGCCCCAATCCGTTGACACATCGACGCGATACAACGCACTAAGAACTTCACTCGATAGCGCTGAACACCCTCGACCCCAATACCCACCATTCTTGGATGATTTCCAACGACTCGGGCCATCAGGCACAGCAGGAAGATATAATACAAGCCTTTGAGTGATCGATCGCCTGTAATCATTTGTCCCCCGCCAACGATCAATTGATGGGTAATTAGTGTTCGGAAAATTTTAACAAGTGACCGAGCCTCGAGCATCTGGACATTCTGATTTTCATACACGGAAGCATATTCCGGCCGAAGACGAGAGCAAATGGCAACAATTCCGATGTCGTCGCGATCGAATGATAGCATCCGCCGAACGCTCTCAAAAATCGCCTCATCACCTGAGTTCCACCCACCAAAATAGCCAAAGACTAGATATCGATTCTTGGGTATCATTGAGAACAAGTTCCATCGGGGTTGGGCCAAGTATCGGTACGAAATGCATCGATAAACGAACGAAGCTGGGATTGTGCCTGATCGCGAAGTTCACCGCCGCGCTTCAACGCATGTGCTTTGGCCGATTCGAATTCGGACGGGTCGTCCAGCCAACGGACAATCATTTCGGTTGCACGGACCACAAATTCTCCCTCTTGAGTGACAACCAACCCGCCCTCATTGTGGCCACCTACCAAGTAGCCCGTGCAGCCGCGTTTGTAGACAAGAACAGGTACTCCAGCCATTAACGATTCGTTGAGCACTATGCCCCAAGACTCATTGCGGTATCGAGTTGGGAAAACAAATGCGTCTAGATCAGCAAAAAACTTAGCTTTTGCATTCCCGTAAACTGGTCCTAAATATTCAATGCCGTCGCCATAAGTCGCAATGGCTCGATGAATAATCTGTCCCGCATCCGGCTGCGCAATTGGTCCGGCTAGAACTAGCTTTACATCACGACCCAACTCTCGCAATCGCTCAAACAATTCAATCGCTTCGCCAACACCTTTTTCGAGCGTCAAGTTGCTAAGCAAGCCAAGCACGAATGGCTGAGAGAAATCACGTGTTGATTTGGAGTCAAATTGAGGCAGTCCTACGATTCCAGGTGTAAGGTAGGCAAATCTAAGCTTTCTCGCATAGGCCGACTCCAGCTGGTTAGCCATTTCGGGACAAGCGACAACATGGACAGTTTGTTTACCCAGAATACAGAGTAAGAGCTTCATTTGCCAAGTAGGCTCAGAAATATAAACCCAAACGTGATGATGAACCACCATCGGAAACCTGCCCAGTCGACCTGCCGCCGCTTGAATGATGTTATATATCAAACCGCCAGTCGCATTGAGCACCAGATAAAGCCGCTCGTGACGGCGCCGGCGCCAAGTTGCGATCCGGACTGCTGAGACGCAGCTTCGAATTGCCTTGCAAATGCCCCAAATGGCACCTGGACGACGGTACGATTTGCCGATGTCGAATATTCGCACATCGCATCGTCGTCGCAATTCGTCCGTAATGACTTCTGTCATGAGTGTCATACCAGTGCGTGGCCCCGGCAATACTGCAACGACGGTCACTGGCGTTTTGGCATCACTCAAGCTGTCACCTCAATATTCAAGCGATCACACTGTTGCAGGTCAAAGGTCGGTCGGAGCTTTTCGACGTCGGGAAGTCGCGACCGGCCTAGTAAATCAGTAACTCCGTGTCAATGATTGCCGCACGATGTTAACGATTGTTCTTGGTGGGCAAAAGCGTCCGGTTTCGCCTCACAGGTGCGTTTTGGACAAACTTGTTTACGCAAGGCATGTGAAGGAATCTGGATACGGCGTTGGCCGGCTGCGATGCTTCATCGGGCTTTCTTCATTTGCGGAGCCCTGTTAACTAATGTTCGGCGTTTTCCAGTGGCTTAAATCGCGTTTTAACAGTTCCTCAAGCATTTCTATTTGTGGAACGAACGACTTGTGGACAGTTTTTTCAAAATCAGCGTCAAGCGATGGGCGTGCGGCTTTTCGAAACATTAGGGTATGTTTCGCTGTGCGGGCCCAGCGATACGCTCTACCTCGCAAGCGCTTTTTAAGGACTAAACTCGTCGAATGGACTACAGAAGATCGCAGCATTCGCGTCAGTAGCGCATTTCGACTTTTCATTGCGACGTTATCTTTAGGAAACTCTTTCCGACTATCACTTGGGACGCCTAAAAAGTGGAGGACGCTCTCATAGGTGAGTCGAGTGTTGTTCGCGAAATCTTCGAACAGGATCACGTGCAACTGTTTTGGGTCGATTAGCTCCATTGCATTCTTCAGGTGCGTTCCAATTGAAGCCACCTGCGAGTACTGCAGTAGCCGAGGTTCGCGACAACGGCGTGGAACTATTCCAGGATTGTCGCGCCGGCTTTTTTGGGCATCCCAAGCCGACTGGAAGTCGGCCAAATCTTCAAACTCGTGAAATCGCATTTGCATGTGGTAGGCATGGGCGATATCTGTAGGACACCGAAGCATGAAAATGTATTTCATTTCGGGATTCCATGCTAGTGAATCTCGAATAGCGCACTCGGAGAGGAGGTACAACGTTGAGCATTCGCCTCGCGCGACGTGTTGCGATGTTGCATCATCAAACAACGCCAAGTAATCGGCTTCACTGGTAACCCGCATGGATTCCCGCATCGCCGGAAGATCGGATGCCCAATAAAAAGGTTCTTTCAGTTGACTTACGAAGATCGAAGAATGATCTCGCAAGTAGTTGGCAAGTGCCGTCGTTCCGCTCTTGGGAGCGCCGCCGAGCAAGAAATTTGGTCTCAATGGCACGTCGCACCCTTGGCGCTAGTTGTTTTCTCATCGCGTCCGTTGCCCGAACTACTAGTCTGAAAGCCGCGGTCGCGATCTAAGCCGAGTCGCTCAATCGCGTTCCCCGCAACGCTCCAAAATTTCTCTTCTTGCTCGAGCGAAAAGTGCTGTCGCCAGCCTCCCGATTTTGCGGCGCGTACGAATCCGCGGTTCGATTGGCCTCTCGATTCCCAATAGAGGCGTTCTTTATTTTTCATAGAATCCACGCTGCAGTCATCAATCGCGCCTCGCAGTATTTCGTCGGATGCTTCAACGCCGATGAAATCAACGATCGCACGCAGCGTACCGAAGGTCGAGTTCTTGAGTTCATCAAATCGAACCACGAGAAAATTGTCGAGTCGATGCGAATCAAGCCAGGAGTCCACATGCGAATGCCACGCGCCGTAGCTATTGACATGACCATCCAAGAACCGGTCGAGAAAAATATCGAACGAGTTCTGGTAGAGAAATGAATGTCGCGAGTAAGCTTGTTGGTAAAAGTACTCTGACACAGCCACGTCACGTCCGTCGCGAACGAGTAAAACGGCACGCTTGTACTCACTTCGATACGGCTCGTGCGTCTTGATCAATCGCCCTCCACCGCTCGCGATTGCGGGGAGGGAATGGTGTCGACCCGTTAAGTGCGACACTGTATCAATGCCACCCCGCCAAGGCGTCGGGACCCCTCTGATAACGCCTGTCAGTAAGTGTCGTAACCAGGTGTTCCCCGACTTCGGATATGAAGCTAGAAAAACGTCTTCATCTCTCAGGCCTCGATGTCGGATCGAGAGAAGCCCCCGGCGCAAGAAGCTATTTTTTAAAGTAAACTTTGCCGAAATTAACTGCCGTTCAATGAAGCCGGGCTTGGGGTTTGTATCGAAGGGCGTCGGCTGTGTATTCAAAGTCATCGGGAGTGGCCGATACTAGCAATTTGAAGGTCGTAACGAAGAAACCCGAGTAAGCACGCAGTCTAGTTTAACCTGGTCGGCAGGCAATCTGATATGTCGTCATGCCTGTCCATGTCGTCTGGCCGTCAGTTAGTCCGGTTGATTATAGCGATTCGTTCGAGTTGCCTGAATCGCTTCTCCACCGCACTTCGACTTTCTCTTGCGGAAAACTTGCTGCGCGAGCTGGCGGATGTCATCCACTCTTCGGGATGGGATGCACCATATTCCCAGTACAACTCGCACGATCATCGTCGCGATTACATTTCGAAAAATGATCATGATCGACGCCATGGTTGCTGCACCAAGTAGGCCGTACCTGGAAATGGCCATGGGAGCAACGATTAGGTACGCAACGGCGAGCAAAATCGTCGTAACGGTGGTTAGTCCTTGCTTGTCTGTCATTCGAAGCGCCAGGCCCGCGCTGCCAGCAGCGACAAAAACGATGTTTGCGGCGGCAAGTATCGCCAAAGACGACCAACCCGCAGCAAAACTCGGATCGATGAATGCGAGCACATTGTCGCCAAAGAGATACAAGAATACGAACCCCAGAATAGCCGGCGGGGAAGAAACAGTGGACGCCGCCCTGAGCAGTCGCTCCAACTTCTGCTTGTCACCTTGACTGTGTAGCTCCGCGACGAAGCTGGGAATTGCGGCGTTGATCATCAGAAGCGGAGCACTGACCAGCGAAATGAGCCGTCGAATGGCCCCCCATGCACCAACTTCAATGTCATTACAGTACCTCCCCACTAGTAGTGTCTCTAGCTCCACCACGCCAAAGATGGACAGCTGTGAGACAAGTACTTTCATGCTTTCGCCAAGCAAACTCCCAACGGTGCATGGGCGATTGGGCTCGAGCGTCGCTGCCTTCGTCGTACCCAACGACAGCCGCGAAACGGAACGTATGCTACGTATACCAATGGCTAAAAAGAGAGTCGTCGCTACAACCGTCACGCTCAAATGAATCACTAAGATTTGCCGAGCATTTTGCACACTATCGCCGAGCGCAACCAACAATACTGTTATCAGCAAATTGACGATGGGTCCCTCCTGCTGTCCACCGCTGAGTGCCGCCAACCAGAATAGCTGCAGCCCTCGCAAGGCCTCGGTGACCAATGTCAATAAACAGCGTGCAGCAATCCAGCCAATCAGAACCCCGACCACTGGAAGTACAGGTCGCCGAAAAAAATCCGGATAGAAATAGAGAGCAACTAGCAGCGATACAGAGAACAGAACCCATGAAATCGTCGCCATGCCGATTGCGAGTCGGAGCAATCGTTGACAGTCAATTGCGTCACCGTACTGACGGGCCCAGCTCAGCCGCCGAAGCAACACAGATCCAAGCCCCGCGCCGCAGACAAGTGACCCCAAGCCCGCTATTCCAACTGCGACCACATACACTGCAACTTGTTCCTCAGGCACGACGTGGCACACAAGTCGGTAGTTAATTAGCAGTGACAGAATCGCAGTCACACGACCAATGATCGCCCATATGCCGCTCGAAAGCAGTCGCTGAGTCAGGTTTCGCGGTTCCTTGTTTCGCATCACAGTCGTCTATCAGTCGCCAAATCGTTGAGACAGACCACAGGGTTTCCTATTGATCACGAGCGAGAGGCGCAGTTAGTCAATGAGCTTGGTCCACAGGCAAAGGCGCTCTGTCCGAGTCTTCATGATGACACTGCGTGAAGACGCAATGCTACAGGATAAGCGAAAACGCAGATATGACAACGCCCTGCGATGGCCGTGTGCCGAACTGGGGCTTTGGCGTCGAATGATGGAAAACCACACAGCCTGGACGATTTGCAATTCGGCAACTAAACTCCTACCAGTTTTCGCCCGGCTCATCGAAGTGTTTCACCAATGGCTGAATCCCGCTCTCACGCGACAAACGTCTTGCTGGCAGTAGGGCTTTGCTCGATTTTTACAGCAATCTGTGTAGTTGGGGGATTGGCCTTTTTTGGAGCCAATATGGCGAGTGACAGTTTTCGTGTCGCTGCCGTTTTAGTGCTTTGTGCTTCCGTCTCCCTTGCAGCGCCGGTGTTCACGGTAATGTCGCAGCGTCCCTACGACGTTTTCCATCCATTAAACTTCGTAGCGCTGTCACTGTTTTTTGGAGTTTTTGGACGAACGCTTTTTATTCTAACGTCCGATTCGCCAACGGTTGCAGACATTTTGGATCACCGGCCATTGGTGACCATCGTTCCCGGTGCCGTTTTGTCGATGGTCGGCTCACTCTTGCTATGCACAGGGTTCCTCTCCGCAAGTGGTATCTACGTCCGGCCAAGAACACTGGCTAGTATCGTTGAGCAATTTCATGAGAAGCGGTTCATGATCTTGCTTCCCCTTTTCTTCGCGATCTGCATCGTGGGTGTCTATTTTTTTCTCAAAGCAACAGGTTTTGAGTACTCTGGGATCGGCTCAATTTCCGCGAAACGAAGAGTCCTGATCAATGATGTCGAATCCTCAATGGGTTATCCGCGATTGCTCGCTCAGGACGTCCCTCGTGCCATTTTGCTGCTGCTGACAGCGATTTGGTGTGTCAATCATCGTCGAACCACAGCACTGGCAGTGGCTATTGCCGCTTTCGGCGCGTTGGCCGTCGCCCTGCCGTTCGTCGCAAGCAGTCGTGGCAATGTGATCTTTGCGGTTATCACGGTGTGCGTCGTGATTAATCGCGCACGTGGAATCAATCTGACGGCGCTTGCTCTGGCGGTGGGTTTGTCGATCACTGTTATCTTTGGGATGCTGGCGTTGCGTCGAGTAAACACTCGCGGTGCATCGGTGAGCGAATCCATTGTCGAAATGGGTTTTGAGCCATTGTTCGGAAATCACAGCTTTGCTGATGTCACAAAATTAGCTCACATTTACGATGCGGTTCCCGAACTAATCAACTACAAATATGGTGAAAGTTTCATCGGCGTCTTGTACGCGCCTGTACCGCGAGTCTGGTGGCCTGATAAGCCAGCGATTGCCATGGGCCGGGAGATTACCGAGAAAATTTACAATCGTGGGCTTGATCTAAAAGAACGTGGCGGCGGCACGCCTCCTGGCATTTTCGCGGAGAGTTTGATCAACTTCAGCGTTTACGGATTTCCAGTTGCTTTGCTAGCGATAGGGGCGATTCTAAGGGTCTTGTATAACTCGCTCGCTCTTTTGTCACAGCAGTCGATTGCTGGTCTTGCGATCTATGGGGGAGTAATACCTACCTTTTGTCTCAGCATGATGTCCGGCGATTTCACACGAGCCTTGGTGCAAAGCCTAACCGTGACGGGAATTATCGTCGGACTATGTTTGCTCACGCGATTAAAATTCTTGAATTGAGTTGCAATAGGCAGGCCGGACACGTGGCAATGAAAATGCGAACTGCCGTAGCGAATCATGTATTTTAATAGCATAGCATTTCTCGTTTTTCTCCCATTGTTCTTGGTTTTATTTTTTGGGACCAAGGGATGCGCTCGCTTAGTTACGTCATTGGTTGGTAGCTATATTTTCTATGGATGGTGGGACGTCCGCTTCCTGAGTCTCATCGTCGCTTCCACCTTGATCGACTATTGGATTGGGCTTCGGTTGGGTGTTGTAGCCGGCGAGGTTGGGAGAAAGCGTCTTTTGTTAGCCAGCTTGGCAAGCAACTTGGGACTGCTTTTCACGTTCAAATACTTCAACTTCTTTCGAGACTCGCTGGTCGAAGCGTTTGGTAGCGTCGGGATTGAGTTGAGCGGCCCGACACTTGACATTGTCGTGCCAGTAGGAATCAGTTTCTACACTTTCCAGACGTTGAGTTACACCATTGATGTCTATCGTGGGAATCTCAGGCCTGAGCCATCGCTGCTTAAGTTTTCGGTTTTCGTGTCTTTCTTTCCTCAATTGGTCGCTGGCCCAATTGTGCGGGCGAGCGATTTTCTTCCGCAATTGTCACGGGATCACGCAGTTCGATGGCGTAACATTGTTACTGGATCATCACAAGTGCTCTTGGGCTTTGTCAAGAAATGCGTCATCGCTGATTCATTGGCACCTTATGTTGACGCAGTATTCGAAAACCCCGAGTCTCGCACATCGATCACTCTCCTGCTCGCGGTTGTATTTTACGCATTTCAAATTTACTGCGACTTCGCTGGATATTCGGACATTGCCATCGGCCTCGCACGCGTCATGGGGTACCATTTTCCCCGAAACTTTCGTTATCCATACTTCGCCAGTAGTTTCAGCAATTTTTGGCAGCGCTGGCACATTTCGCTCTCAAGCTGGTTGAGGGATTATCTTTATATACCACTGGGTGGGAATCGCAAAGGAACCACAAGGACTTACATCAATTTGATGTTAACCATGTTGATCGGCGGCCTCTGGCACGGTGCCGCATGGACCTTTGTGGTTTGGGGTGGTTTGCACGGATTGTATTTGGTCGCTCAAAGACTTACTGCAGTTGCAGTTCAATCCCTAAACTGGCAGCGCATCAGTCAGACATTTATTGCTCGTGCGTCGAGCGGTGCGATTGTGTTTTGCCTGGTTTGTCTGGCATGGGTGTTTTTTAGATCGCCAGATTTCGGTACGGCGATTTCGCTGCTCGGTAAAATTGCGACAATGCAGGGCATGTCGCCCGGGGCGATACAAAACCAGATCATTGCGGCAAAGGGAATTGGCCTGATCTCAGTTCTAGTGATTGCCGAAGCTTGTGCCGGCTGGATTCGTCCGAAGGCTCGTTGCATCGTCAGCCCCTGCTTTTTTATCTTGTACTTTGGCAGTCTCGGTTTGGCTTTGGCTTGGCTTGGGACGTTCGATCACTCGGCCTTTATCTACTTCCAATTCTAATGAAAATCGGCGCGAATCCCAGAGGTATGATCGGACGAGTCGGCCTGTTGTCGGCTCTCTGCTGCTGTTTGCTGGTTGCAGATAGGGGCTTCGCCCTAGTTTTCGATCAGGGCACTCGAAAGTCCAATGCTCGCCTTCCGAGAGCCTACACCGGGCGAATCGACGGAGACGTTTGGATCATCGGAAACTCTCGAGCGATCAAATCATTCGACCTGCCTCAAATCGAGCGTCGGCTGCAAGTGAGAGTTGAGAATTTGGGAGTCAATGGGATACGACCGGCATTGCAAGAAGCCTTCGTGATTGACTCGCTCCAATTGAATCCGGCGCCACGGTTGGTGATCATTGAGATTAGCTATCTCAAAAGTGAGTGGGATGACTCGCTAGCGGCAGAGTTTCTTCCATATGCCGAGTATGGCGACTCGACACGCTCTCTATTGAATGATCGCCTCCCAAAGCAAATGATGGCGGCCGACATATTCAATTTGCGGCGATTTGGCGGGCAACTCTTTTTGTAACTATTCAGCCTGTTGAAATCGATCTTGGCTGAAACGGTGAAATTGGTTCTGTTGACGCGATCATGGATGAATCGCAGTCCACAGCCGTCGCCGACCCGTCAGTCGATACCAGTCTACTGGATAAGCTGCTCC
>JBGSKM010000096.1:0-37614 GCA_041741195.1 Pirellulaceae bacterium | reverse complement strand
GATGTCAGTGCTTCGCACCCTGCGTGTGCGAGGCCACCAGCCATTGGATACAATCCTTTCATCGCTTGCCGAATACTCAACAACCGGTCTTCTCCCGCCGCTCCCACCCAAAAGCAAGACAGCAGGCTGAATAGTTACCATATTTGAACATGTGAGGGCGTCCCCAAATTGATGAAGGAAACGGCTGTAGCAGAACCAATTGTACGGCAAGCCAACATTGCGATAAAATTTAGGCATAGATTTCGCATTGACTAGATTTCAATCGGATAGAACATCAAGTAAGCCCTAGGTTTGATGGGTAGGAGCCGTTCGTTATAACACTGGAAGCTCAGACCCGTGATCTGGGCTGCTTGTCACATTCACTCCACCCAACAAACACGTGGACTGCATACACATAAAGATTCTCCCTCTTGTCCTCGGTAAATTCGACTCCGTTTGCTGCTTCTTCAACTCGAAAACTCGAAGAGCTAAGTTCCTTACCGTTCCGACCGAGCCCCGATCGGGATGGTTCTTATCCTGCGGTTTGCTCAATTCATACACCTGCCGGGCTTACCGTGGCGACCCAAAGGAAATGAAGACCTGCGGCAGCATTGACGACAACACTAATCACAGCGATGGAAACAAGCGGCAACCAAAGCAGCTGCTTCGCACTCCAAGTTTTGGCAGCAGCGATCACCAGAAAAACAATTGCACTCAACCAAACAAGAAGCACAAGCTGGAGAAAATCCCGCAGCCAAGAGACGGCCTCAGCCTGCCAGAGCGATGCCAAGACCAGGGTCGCAGCCCACACGCCTGCAAGTCCCAACCATTGTTGCTGCAACCGCTTGGCTCTCAGCGCAAAGAAAGTCCACACGACCGCAGCCACGAAGGCCACTAGAAAGTAAGTCAAAAAAGGATTCATGACGGACGTTAAACTCCGTATCTAGGCTCCACTGGTCAGTCACTCACTGGCGTGTTGGGTGCGCAATTCACGGAGGCGCGGCAACAATGATAGGGTGGGTGGTAATGGTTTCTGCTGTCATACTGCTGCCCCCCCAGTGTCGTGGCTTGCATTGGTTGCTGCAAGCAAAATCCCTTGTTGCGGCCGAAAGAAATTGACTTGCGTTAGTTGTTAGCGGCTGAGCCCAACGGAGACGAAGCCAAGATCGCCTCGTTTACAAATGGGAAAAAGAGCAGCTACAACGCGAACTTCGTGCGAAGGCCGCCGATAACGGCCTGGCAACTGGAAAGTCGACAGAGTGATTTCGACGGTACAGCGCCCTAACAGATGCTATCGGCAGGTGCTAAGAAGACTGACGGGCCTCGCCAAAAAGTGGACCACTCAGGACGTGCTAGACGGGTTCGCGCGATCGGCTGACTTCGGAAAGCACGAGATTTCCGATGACTAATTTAGTGCACAGAAAGATGCCCCCGGCAGGATTCGAACCTGCGACCTGCTCGTTAGGAATGAGCTGCTCTATCCAGCTGAGCTACGAGGGCGTTGACACGAGTTTGTCGCGCCAGGAGGGATCTTTGAAAGAGGGGAAGAACTATTTTTTGGACATCGCGGATCGAATCGAATCAGCAACTTGCTTGGCAAGCAACTCCGAGCCTGCAGGTGTGAAATGCACGTCGGCTTTCTTTTGCTCTTCAAGGGCGTTCTCTACGACGAACTGATAGAGGTCATTGGTTAAAATGCCACCTATCTGGTCCATCAACGCGGCCGCGGCGGCATTGTAGCGGACTTCATCGCCTGGTACACGGCCTTTGGCACCTTCAGGAATGGGAGTCGTCGCGCACCAAATGACCACCGCTCCAGTCGCCTTGAGCTGCTGGGCAATTTGACGCAAATTTGTGAGGTAATCTTGGATCGAAACTTGCTGGTGGCTTGTCGGATCACTCGGGTCAGCCAAATTTTGGTCCGTTGGACCCATGTATTTCACATCGTGCAGCCCGAAGTTAAAGTGCACCACGTCCCACGAGCGGTCGCCGATCCAAATTTCGATTTGCTCGATGCCGCGGATCGTCGGGCCGCAATTGGTCGCTGGGCGAAAAACATTGGCTTGACCAGCCAATGCCTTTCGAACGGGAAGCATGTATCCGATCGAGATAGAGTCCCCGATTAGCAGCACGTTGGGGAGCGTGTCGTCGATCACCGGCGGCTCAAACGCCGCATTCACCTGCTTCGGGACAGTGACAGACTTCTTCGCGTTCGACTTGTCCTGGCCATTGGCATCCGTAGGAGGCAGGCCAATCGTCGCAGTTAAAATCGCCGTCCAGGCCACCGTCCGGCTTACAAAATCAAAAAATCGATACATAACAGGAAGTCCGCTTCGATGGATGGAGATAAATCACGAGCCACCTATCGTATCTTGGATGCGTCGGCAAATCGAGCATTCGAGGGGATTCGGACGCTGGAAGACTATGCCAGGTTCGCACTTAACAATGCGAACTTGAGTGAGTCCCTCAAGCTCCTCCGCCATGGATTGGCGTCGGCAATGAAGCTCCTACCGCGCGAGGAACTGCTGCGATGGCGTGACACGCCCGGTGATGTTGGCATTCAAGTTCAAACGGCGAGCGAGTATGCGCGCAATGATGCGAGCGACGTGGTCGCCGCCGCCGCCGCGCGTGTGCAACAATCTCTGAGATGTTTGGAGGAATATGGCAAAGTCCTTTCCGTTGACTTCGCGAAAGAAGTGGAGGCACTACGTTACCGGAGCTACGACGTGTGCGCAACGTTAGAACTTGCTTGCATCGGCGACTGCCAACGCATGCAACAACTCGATCGCTCGGTGCTTTATGTATTGAGTGACGCCGCGTCGAGCGATGAGGAGTTTCGAGGCCGACTGCTGCAGTGTGTCGACGGTGGTGTCGATGTTTTTCAATTGCGCGATCGTCATTGTTCGGACCGAGAACTCCTGGAGCGAGCATGCGCGGCAATGAACATACTCAAGGACTCGTCCATGTTGTTCATCGTCAATGATCGCGTCGACATTGCGATTGCGGCATATGCCGACGGTGTCCATGTGGGACAGGATGAATTGCCTGTCGATGCGGTGCGACGCCAAGCCGGTCCGCGGATGATTGTCGGAGTCTCCACGCACAATCTGGATCAAGCCAGACAGGCTGTGCGAGATGGTGCAAACTACATTGGTGTGGGGCCTTGCTTTCCCAGTCAAACCAAGACGTTTACGAAGTTTGTCGGAACAGAGTTGTTAGCTCTCGTTGCGCAAGAGATACGTATTCCGGCGTTCGCGATTGGCGGCATCACCGCCGATCACATCGATCGAGTGCGAAAGGCTGGGCTTCACCGGGTTGCGGTGTCCGCAGCGGTTTGTTCTGCCGCCGATGTTCGAGTGGCTGCCAACGAAATCAAGTCGCGACTCCTCTCGGCTCCGTGATAATCGGTCGGCGATGGTCGCGAGTTTCTTACGGGCTGGCGGGTGTATTGTCGCAGCAATTTGCCTGGTGAGGATGCATCTCGCTAGTCAGTTGTCTCGGCCAAAAGCTCACGTATCAACGCCACGATCTCGTTGACACCATCGGGTTCATAGCCCTGCCAAATGCCCCGTATGATATTTTGTTGGTCAATCACAATGGAGGTGGGAAAGAAAAAATGCTCTTGCTGCAACCGGTTAGCAACACTTTGCCGCGTCGCTCCGACCGGATCCGCGTACACATTCCTGCTCGCATCAATCGACTCCAAGTAGTCATGCGTTTTCTTTGCCAGTTCTTGAGCGGTCTCTCCGCCAGCTTCGCACGACACCGAAAGAAAATCGACCGAACCAACGGTGTCCAGCTCGCGCATCTGGCTGTCCAGTTCGGGATATTCCTGTCGACACGGTCCACACCATGTACCCCAGAAATGAAGTAAGGTTACCTGGTTGTCGCTGGTCGCTTGATAAGTATCGGCGACACCACTGGGACTCAATCGCATCAGATCGACCATAGGTGCCGGAGATCCGATTCCAGGATCCGAATGTGGAAAGTGTCGTAATCGCGAGTTTAGCGTCCAGAGTGCAAACGCCAACAACACCAGAACTGCGATGCGAACGGACCAACTCCAGGTGTGCTGCGACTTGTCCAGATTTTGCGACGGTGCTGAATTCGGTTGGTCCAAGTTCACTCGTCGAGTATCCTTACGGTTGAATGGTCACGTGATCGCGGTTTTGCTACATCGCGGAACATCTTTGTTGATTTCCTCGAAAGCGCGATGACTCGAAAGGCATTGGCTCATGATTGGACGGAGTTTCAGGGCAGTCTCGAATCGGACAGTCGCGGCGTCAACCTTGATTGCCTTCTGCATGATGACTTTTTGGGGCAATGGCTCCGCCGCTGAAGAATTGGTCGGACGATCGTCGGACGATGTACCGGGGATCCGCCTGGATAATCTGTCCATCACCGAAAGTAGCGGTTTGGCGGCATCGAATCGACGACCCAGCCGATTCTGGACGCACAATGATTCGGGCGATGGACCGCGGCTTTTTGCGTTTGACTCCCAGGGTCGGCGGACGGGTGAATGTCGATTGCCACCTGCCCAGTCCATCGATTGGGAAGACATGTCATCGTATGTCGATGGCGAAACGCCGCGGCTGGCCGTCGCCGACTGTGGTGACAACGATGCAAAGCGGAACTCCATCGATATCTACTTTTTTGACGAGCCCGATCCGGACAAGCAGAGTGTCGTTCGCTCGTTCACCAGGATGACACTGACCTATGCCGATGGTCCACGGGATTGCGAAGCGATCGCGATTGACGCCGTGCGCAAGCAATTGATTCTCGTCAGCAAGAGTGCGCTGCCACTCGCCGCCGTGTACCTCGTCGACCTGCCCAACCGCGACCTCGTCCAATGCGAGGTCACTGCAACCCGACAGTCGACGCTTTTCCTACCGATGTTGACGTCCATGGATATGGACGCCACCAACGGCGACATCTGGATTGGCAACTACCTGACATTGTTTCACTACCCCTGTTCGGATCGACACGCGTTACTCAGCGAACAACTTGGTCGACTTCCCAACCAATACGACATGCCCAGGCTCCGCCAGATCGAAGCACTCACCGTCGACCGGGACCAACGCGTGTGGGTCACCACCGAAGGCTCTCCGGCTTTGATGGCTGAAGTTGTCCTGGGGACCGAGGTTCACGACCGTGCTGCGAAATAGCGAGTCATCAAGAGATGCTTGAAGTCGAACAGAAATATTGGCTCGCTGAGCTACCAGCTTTTGAAAGTCAACTGTCGGCGATCGGGGCTGTTGCGACGGTCTCTCATCATCATGAGGACGAATACTTCAATCATCCCGCACGAGACTTCGCGGCGACCAAGGAGGCGCTGAGAATTAGGCGAATCGATGGATTGGCTCATATCACGTACAAGGGTCCGCGGCTGGCCGGTGCTATCAAGGCTCGCGAAGAACTGGAATGGTCGCTGGCCCCCGGGGATGCGGATGGGGCGTTGACCGCGAGGCTTTGGCGGACACTCGGGTTTCACAGCGTCGCGGTCGTGAAGAAACACCGGCGTCTATTTTCCTGTATCCGACTGGGCTCCGACCTGTCGATCACCATCGATGATGTCGCCGGTGTGGGATTGCTAGCCGAGATCGAGATTGTCGTGAGCGATGTCGACTCAGTCGAGCCAGCCCGGCGGCGTATCGAGGGCATCGCGGAAACGCTTCATTTGGACTGTGTGGAGCCGCGAAGCTATCTCAGCTTGTGGTTAGCCAGCCATTCGACACGAGAAACTTGACCCGACCGACAAAGTTCCCCTATGCTCTGTGATCGCCTGTGCTGAGTACCATTCCTGGTTGGAGGTAAGTGATGTTGAAAAAAGTGATGTCCAGTTTTGCCGTGTTGCTTGTGGCTTGTGCCACGGTTGTCGGCGGCGACGTGAGCCTTGAAGGTGTCAAGTGCGTCGTCGCGCCTAAGGATGCTGTCGCCGACAAATCGGCTGACTACAAAGACGCAAAGGTTTATTTCTGCTGTGGCAATTGTGCTGGAAAATTCGCCGCCGACCCGAAAAAGTTTGCGGAAAAGGCCAATGTTCAGTTGGTTGCGACCAAGCAGTATGAACAAAAAGTGTGTCCCTTCAGTGGTGGCGAACTGAACGCCGAAACCGCGATCAAGGTCGCCGGCCAAAAAGTCGCATTCTGCTGCGAAGGATGCAAGGGCAAGGTCGAGTCGACGGAGGAAGCCAAGCGAGCGTCGCTGGTATTCAACGACAAGGCCTTCGAGAAAGCCTTCAAGAAAGTGGCCGCTGAGTAACTTCCAGCCACGATTGTCGATCGATCGAGCAAGGGCGTTCCACACGGGACGCCCTGTGTTTTGAGTGGCCCTAACCAGTCGTTTCGGGGTCTTTTAAGCGAACCCAGCTCGAATTGAAGCGTTCTACTGCAATGGCTCCGGCGACGCTACAATCGTCCAAGCAAGCAACAGCCCAGGTGGTGGAACTGGCAGACACACAGGACTTAAAATCCTGCGGTCGGAAACGACTGTGCGGGTTCGATCCCCGCCCTGGGCACTACTCGCAACCCGACGCATTCCTCCCAGATACAGTCTCGTGTCGCTTCGGGACACAGGGGCGAACACTAGCATCGGTGCCCGTGGCGGCAACTGCGACTGGGGTGCCACTCACTGAGTGTGCAACAGGGAAAGACGTTGCAGGGACTTTGTGGTCGGCTGGCTGGCCGATCCTCGTGTCATTGTGAACTGCTGGAGCCGATTTGTTTTCGGATCAAGCGTGCAGTTTGGTTCAGAAGAAGTTTACCTGGCGCACGTCTCGTTCAATGCCATGAGGCAAAAAGACCGAATGACGTATCTCGTGTCCGTCAACGTTGATAACCAACTCTCCGTAGCCAGATTCAACCTGAACTGGGTTTCGCAAATAGCAGCAACCGCTGACGACCTGGGAAACGTCCAGCGTCAGACCGGCGATATTCAAACAAATGGTCACTTTCGACGAATACCGTCTGCCGGACTTGAGCATGGGAAAATCAGAGGGAGAAACGAGGAAAGCTGCGGAATTGTACGCGACTTCTATCGGCACTGCATCAGATATACTACACCCGCTTGGTATTGGTGAAGACGGGATGGTCTGGCGAACGCTGCAAGAAACTGCCGTAAAGGCATTTTACCGACAGCGAAACGTCCGCGACGAACGAGATTGTAACTTGTCGTTCATCCGACACTGATTCGTTTACAATTCCGCTCGATGAACACCCAACAGACTGAGTCGATCAAGGAAAGTCGTTTCGCGCGGAGATTATTGACGCTTCGCAGTGGCATCGGTGCCCACACGCGAAGGCAGGATTGCGAGGAGAAAGTTTCCCAGGATCCAGAGTGGCTGCCTCGGGTGTGGGCCGTTTTCTTGTTGCTGTTGGCTGGGTCGACCTGGCGTTTGTGGATTGGGGCGAGCGGATATCCAGCGGTTCCGATGATCGGTGGCACCGACGATCTGCAACGGCCTTTGTCGCTGCTCTTGTTTGTCGGCATTGGAGTCGGGTGTCTCATTGCCGGCACCGGTCTCTTTCGATCGGACAGAGCTTGGTGGCTTGTTTCCGCCTGCTTGCTCGGTTCGTTCGTACTGGACCAGCATCGATTGCAACCATGGGCTTACCAGGCAGCCATTGTTGGAATTGTATTTGCCACGATGCCACAGGAGATGTCTCGGCGATGGATCGGCTGGCTTGCGGCAAGCATTTACCTTTACAGCGGGCTGGGAAAACTCGACTACCAGTTTGCGCACACGGTCGGCCAAGATTTTTTGCGACCGCTCTTCACGCTCTTTGGCGGGGCCGAACGATGGGACGAGACGCAAAGGGCAATGATCTCACTCGCCATGCCCGCGATTGAGTTAATTGTCGGCGTGGGCCTTCTCATCCGTCAGACCTATCGTGTGGCGGGTTGCTGCGTCGTATTGATGCATCTTACGTTGGTGATCCTGCTAGGCCCCTTAGGGTTCGATCACAGTAACGGCGTCATCCTTTGGAACATGCTACTGGGAGTGACCGCATGGATGATTTTTATCCGCCGTACGGCAAGGCCGCCGGACCGTTTCCGTGACAATCCGCAGGGGCGTCATCGGCTGCGATGGTTCGCGAAAGCACTGGTCGTCACGGTGATGGTGATGCCGATTTTCGAGCGACTCGGATACTGGGACCATTGGCCGTCGTGGGCGCTGTATTCACCTCATAACAGCCGCGTGAAGCTAGAGATCCATTCTTCGGTCGCCGGTCGGCTGCCGACGGAATTGGTAGTCGTGCCAACCGACCAGCGGGGATGGATCAACGTCGATTTGGATGCTTGGTCGCTTCGATCACGCGGAGCGCCGATTTACCCGCAAGCACGATATCAAGTTGCGTTGGCGATCGAGATCGCTGACGCTTACGATCTGGGGGACGGCATCCGACTGATTGAGCAGGGAGTTGCAGACCGCTGGACAGGCGTTCGCGATGAGCGAGTGGCGATCGGTGTCGAAGAGCTACGGCGATTGCTAGACCGATATTGGCTGCAGCCAGGAACGTTCGCGATGCCATGACAACGACTCATCACGATACGACGCATGTCGATCATGACGACACCAAGCTCGGTGGACATCAAAATCCCATTTGCTGGAGCATATCGGCGATGCGACCCAGGGTGAGGGTAAGCTGGGGGTGCGACGATTCAAAATGTGTCGCGGATTGAGTCACTCGTTCACCCAGCTCCGAGGACTCTGGTTGTTGACGCGCGAGTGCCGCTTCGATTTCCCGCACGGTCTCTCGCAACTTTTTGACTTCGATCGGATCGAGATTGTCGCCGGATTCGAGTTCGTCGTGGATCGTTTGGAGAGCTTCAATCAAATCAGCTTGTGTCATCGCGGCTCTCGATCGAGGTGGTGAACAAAGTCAAAGGGAATACTCTCTCCCTGGCTAATTCGCCAAGGAGAACATGTCCGACGCGTCGCTTGTGCGAAGGAGCGATTTGTTTAGACGTTTTTCCATGCCCGCTGAGCGGCGCTGTCAAGAACCGCATCGCAAACCTTCTGCGTTTCTTGCGCGTCACGGAAAGTGGGATGGCAGGGTTCGCCGGTTTCGAGGCTCTTGAGAAAATCGGCAACTTGATGAATGAATGTATGTTCGTATCCGATTTGCAGTCCGGGGACCCACCAATTGCCCATGTACGGCTGGTCGCCATCGGTCACGTGGACACTTCGCCAACCGCGAACAATCGAATCATCGGAATGACTAAAGTATTGCAAGCGATGCAGATCGTGGAGATCCCAGCGAATCGAGGCGTGTTCACCATTGATTTCGAGAGTGTAGAGCGCCTTATGACCGCGGGCGTATCGTGTCGATTCGAAGAGTCCCAGCGACCCATTGTCAAAATGACAAAAGAAGCTGCAAGCATCATCGATTTTGACGGCTTCTTTCTTGCCCGTCTCAGCATGCATACGTTCTTTGACAAATGTTTCTGTGACTGCGGAGACGTCCTTGATTGACCCGTTGAGCCAAATCGCGGTATCGATGCAGTGGGCGAGCAGGTCACCCGTCACGCCGCTGCCGGCCGCGTCCGCATCGAGACGCCAAGTCGCGGTTCCGCCTTGGGGAACGTCGGCATTGATGGTCCAGTCTTGCAGAAAGTTCGCGCGATAGTGGAAGATTTTTCCGAGGCGTCCCTCGTCGATCAATTGTTTAGCCAATGAGACTGCGGGGACACGGCGGTAATTGTACCAGACCATGTTCTTAACGCCGGCCTTTTCCACGGCCTGGCACATTTCCTCGCCTTCGGTTTGGTTCATTGCCAAAGGTTTCTCGCACAGGATCATCTTGCCAGCGGCCGCGGCAGCCAGCGAGATCTCTTTGTGAAGGTTATTCGGCGTGCAAACGTCGATGGCATCGATGTCATCGCGTTTGAGCATTTCTCGCCAATCCGTTTCGACGGATTCATAGCCCCATTGATTCGCAAACGCCTGGGCCTTGTCTTTATTTCGGGCACAGACGGCCTTGAGCACCGGCTTGTATTCCGATGGAAAAAAATGATTCGACTGGGAGTAGGCGTTGCTGTGCGTTCGGCCCATGAAGCCGTAGCCGACCATTCCAATATTGAGAGGTTTCATAGCTGAGGTGATTCTTGATCAATGGGACTGGAGTGGAATTTGACGAATGTTGCAAAGCCATCGATCGATCGACCGTGGCGACGAACGATCAAGCGGTCGCACCGCTCTCGTGCCAACCGTGGGCGTCTTGGACGCTGAGCATTGCCGAGAGGATGTCGTTCCATGTTTGCGATTGTTGCATCACATCGTTGGGGAACATGCAACCGTCCCAGCAAATATGTCGACACGTTTTGAGGACGTCGCCATGTTCGTCACGGAGCCAAAAACCCGCGTCCTTGGCGATGTCCAGTTTGCCGCTGGGGTCAAACGGCAAACAATGTCGACCGGTTTTGTCGTGAGTCCCCGTCCCGTGAACGGTAGCATCGTTTTGTGCGACGTGGAAATCGATCGTCCAGGGGCGCAGCGCATGGGTCAATTGCTTGAGCGCAGCTTCCTTCTGCGAGGAGTCTTTCCAATCAAAACCGGCGGGCAAGATCGCATCATCGGGAGCGTTGTAACCGAGAAGGTACAACAGCGTGTGGGCCATATCGGCTTGGAAACCGAGACGCTCCGGGTGCCCCACTTTCTCAAGCAAATCGACCATCGATCGCCACGAATGCATTCCACCCCAGCAGATCTCGCCCTCGGCCGCCAATCGCTCGTCATACTCCTCTGCGATATCGCACGCGGCTTTGAACGTGTCCGCGATTTTGGATTGATTGGTTTGAGGATCTTCGAACCACTGGCCAGTCGAGGTGGCGCTGTCGATGCGCACGACGCCGTAGGGTCGCACTCCGATTTGTCGCAGTTTCTGGGCGATCTCACAGCCTTTGCGAACTTGCTTCAAGAACGCTTCGACGTCTTCGACCGAGCCGGCCGCGGCGCCGCCTCCGGTGGGCGGCCAAACGGGTGCGACCACGCTACCGATCACGAGCCCACGGCTTCGAACTTTATCGGCAAGTTGTTCCAGCTCTTTGTCGGTCGCGTCGATCGACACATGAGGATCGAACAGAAAAACATCGACACCGTCAAATTTGCGTCCATCGACTTCGGCAGCCGCGGTTAGATCGAGCATGGTATCCAGATCGATACATGGCTCATTGTCCTCGCCGCCCTTTCCGACGACCCCGGGCCAGGCAGCGTTGTGGAGTTTCGGAAAATTATTGGGATGGCTGGTCATAGCGATGCCTCGGCGTGGGACGAATGGAGCGACTTGGTTGAATGCGATTGAAAGCGAAAACGACGATTAGCTGCCTGCTTTGGGCAAGTTCTTGTGAGTGTTGGGTCCAAAGTAACGCAGCCCGACGAGCGGTTCGCTACCAAGATTCTCGATCTCGACGCCCGCGGTGGCGGCGGTGTGCGAGATGAAGACTTCGTCAGTCGTATTCTCACCAAAGCGAATCATGGCGGGCGTTTGTAGATCGAGTGCACCGATGCGACCACGACCTTGAACGGTAATCCAGCTACTGGCGCCGGGGTCCTGTAGCTTGCATTTTGCTCCTGGTGCGATCGTCAGCTCCTTGGCGCTAAACAATTGTTCGCCATCAACGGTGCCGTAGACGATCCACTTGTCCTCGACCCCGTTGCCGCTGCACTCACTGTCAACGATCGGTTCCAAGTAGTTGCTTTCCTTGAAATGCGTGTCGACGTTTTTGTCCCAGTCGAGTTGACCGACGATGAAGTCGAGGTCTTGGTGTTTGTCTTCGGGCATGTCTTTGACGAGCAACGACCATGGCACGTAACGACCTTCGACGATCGATTGATACATTCCAAAGACGTCGCTGCCCCACTGCGGCTCATAGGTGCAAAGTGACCCGGGCGCATGCAGAACACCGGGCGGAATCAACCAACCGGTACCACGTTTGAGCCGATAGGCGCGGCTCAGATCGAGGATACCGTTGTCGCCCTCGTTCCAATTTTCCAAACAACGTCGCACATCGGCCTTTTCGGTACCGGGTTCGAGGCCCATGAACGTGTAGGCAAAGTTGTTGTCGACATTATTGAGCTGGGGAGGAAAGTAGTAGCTTTCGGGCTTACCTTCTTGACCCACCAGCTTCGCATCTTCGAAAGATTGGTGCATGTGGTGGGGAATCGGGCCCATGTTGTCAAAGAACTTGGAGTACACCGGCCATCGATTGTACTTGTCGAAGATCGTACCACCGACGAGATCCTTGCCGCGTTCGGCGACCGCGTCACGAAGCAGGAATTTTTTGCCCTGGAACAAACAGAAGCTCAGCCCCTCGTGCCAAACCCGTCCCTCATTGGCGGCTTCCGTCGTGCTTCCGAACCAGCGTTCATCGATACCGCCGCGATCGGCGCCGAAGCGGTAATAGTCACTCGGATGCAATTTGATCCGACGGCCCGGATGCAAAAACGAGCGAGGCACCCAGGTCGGCGTCAGACGCAGCAAACCACCACCGGCGTCCAATGCGGAATCCAGCAATCGGGTGACGCTGTCACCTTGCACAAGACCGGTGTCTAACTTGATGCTACTCATATCGATTGTAAAACGGGTTGGAGTGACGGTTTTCGGAAATCGGCGGGAACAAGGCCCGCGGTTTCGCTAAAGGAACCCGATGTTTTATTTGCTAAGCGCACGGGTTACAAGAACGCCCACAACACTTCGTTAACGCCGACCTGACATATTTCGTCCCTGCGACAAAGAAGCATCCGTTCCAATGAGTACGCAAACTCGCGATTCCCGATCGATTCGAATGCGTGAACGCACCATCCAGTGGAAAGAAAAGTCGCCCCTGTCGGCCACCATTGAGACTCGCCAGGGGCCGATCCAAGTGCGGCACGGTCGCTTCGTCGGTGGCGTTTCCGACGGCGTAGAAGTCATCGAGGTCAACACGGGTGCCGTGCGGGCGATGATCCTTCCCACCCGCGGCATGTCGATTTGGTATCTTGAAACCAGCCGCACGAGGATCGGCTGGGAGTCGCCGATTCAAGGCCCCGTCCATCCCAGCCTCGTTCCCATCTGGGACCCCAGCGGTCTGGGCTGGCTCGAAGGCTTTGATGAACTGGTGGTCCGCTGCGGCTTGGAAAGTAACGGGGCACCCGAGCACGACGAAAGCGGAAAGCTCCTCTATCCACTGCACGGCCGCATCGGAAATATTCCGGCGGACTCACTTTGGCTGGAATACGATGAAGCGTCGGGGCGTCTGGAGGTAATCGGCGAGATGTTTGAGCGCCGACTGTTTTTCAAGCGGTTGAAGCTGCGCAGCCGCATTCGGTTCAGCGCCGGACGAGCCGATGTCGAGCTGTTGGACGATGTCACAAATCTGGCGAGCACGAAAGCGACTGTGCAGATGTTGTATCACATCAATGTCGGTGAACCGCTTCTCGGAGCCGGTTCGCAAGTCAACGCATCAGTCGCTGAACTCGCGCCTAAGAACGAGTTGTCCGCCAGTGAAATTGACCACTGGCACAAACTCGACGGGCCTCAAGCGGGTTATTCCGAGCGAGTGTACTTTGGCCGGATGCACGACGGCGAAACAGGCGAAGCCGCAGCAATGATCAACACTTCCAAACGCGATCTCGGCTTGGGTTTGACCTACCGCACATCGACGCTACCGTACTTTGTATTGTGGAAGAACACTGCCGCGAAGGAAGACGGATACGTGGTGGGGCTGGAGCCGTCGACCAATTTGCCGAACCACAAGACGTTCGAAGCACAACAGGGCCGCGTGGTTACGATCGAATCGGGCGAAACGGTCCCCTTTCGGGTCGCTCTGCACCCGCTCGGGGACATCGACGCGGTCGAACAGTTCTCGGAGCGGATCGCGAACCTCTGCAGCAACGACACGTCCACAACGCTCAAGCATCCAAAAGCGGGATGGACTCCGGGCGTTGACTAACCGTCATCGTCCAGAATGGCGCCGGTCACTCTCAATTGGCTCCGTTGTCCCAAATCAAACTTCGCGCCGCGCAGGTCGACTAAGTAAAAATCGACGCCGTCGATATTTGCACCGCGCAGGTCCGCGTTCATCAAGCACGCCTTGCGAATCGTTTCGGGACTTTGAAAGTATTGTTCGTCATACTCGTCGGTGTAGAAGCCCGTACGAGTTCCATGCGACGGATAGGGACTGCCCACCAAGCCACATCGCGTCGAGCCAAGGTGAAAATCACATCTCCGCAAGTCCGCTCCCGACAAATCACAATCGACCCAGTGGATGAGTGCGAGTCTCGCTTCGCTTAGAATGGCGCCGGCGAAGCAGCACTCGGAAAGCGTCGACTCCGTCCAATCGGATCGCGGAAGTTTTGCCGCCCGGAATTGGACCGAAGTCGCTCGGAGGTTTTCGAAATTCAACCCCGGCTGGGCCTGGATGTCACTCATGACGCAACGATCCAACACGGCGCCACCGAGGTCCACATCCACGAGCGTCGACCCAGTCAGGTTCGCGTCGCGCAGGTCCGCGTCCGTAAAGTCGGCCTGGTGGAATGAGGCTTGCCGCATCTCGGTTTTGGTCATGTTCGCCCGTGAAAAATTAGCGTGCTGGAAATGACATCCCGATAGATCGGCATGGCTCAAATCGGCCTGGACGAAAACAGTCCTCCAGTGAGTTTCCATCGTGGCTTGGTTCGCAATTCGCCGGGCGGGTTGTTCAGAGTCTCGGTGCCGATGAAGTTTTCGTTTGATTCGGTCCAGCATATTTGCCGGTTGGCTCGAGGGCGTTTCAGACGAAGCGTTTCTAAAGTCAGCGTGCCGCAGAATGGCATCCGAAAAATCGGCTCCCGAGAGGCGAGCACCACTGAGTTTCGCCCTGCTTAGGTCCGCACCGGTGAAGCATGAGTTACGCAAATCGGAGAATGACAAATCAAGGTCTGGCCAAACGACGTTGGGACAGTAGGTGCGATAAAGCCTCAGTCGCTTGCCATTGGGTCGCCATCGTGGATCGACTTGCGAAAGCACGGTCGCGCAGTTGGTCGTTGAGAGCGTGTTGCTCGCATCGAAGAGTCGTTGCAACTTGATTTGAATCGGAGGCAGTTCGCGAACACGCTTGGCGATTCGCACCAGCACTTCCCAGCTCGCCAGTCCGCTCATCAAGTAGCGGAAGTCGACCTCGGTGCTGGTGGTGAGGCGCCGGATAAACCGTCGCATCGCAAACGTTTGGCGAACGTCTTCGTGCGACAACAGCTGTCGCGCCGAGGAGTGTTCGCGACTGTAAAAGATGTTTGAGACGTCATCCGCCGCGGCGTTAGTCCCAGAACCCAAATGCCCGAAATATCCGACTTCATTGCGCGGTACCGGAATGATCAGTTCGTCGGCAAAGGTGTCGGCCAAGACAGGATTGGCGAACCGCGAGTCCAATTCATCCAACACGATGGCTTCGATATCGGATTGAGACTCATCCGATGCCATTCGGTCGAGAATCAGTCTCCACACGGATGGTGAACCCGAAGCGAATTGCTGGTTCGCGTCTGCGAGCCGACGCATCACACTCGCGCAACGATGCGAATGGACAGCGAGCAGGTATTCGATGAAGTCATCACGGGTCCATGCCGCCAATCGCAGCGATACATCGCATCGAGATTCGTGGCTTGTGCGCACCACGACGATCGCCTGGACGGAATCCGCATCGGACGCGTCGTCATCCAAGACCAGCTTCTGGGCGCGAATGCTGTCGGCGAAAACGGCTGCGAGATGCGCCAGGGCGGATGAGGCACCATCGCCGTCCAGCTGAACGGTAATCGACTCGCTGAGATCCAACAGCCGCTGGATCTCATCTTCCAAACGAACGACATTTCCCGAGCGTCGACAGACGACGCGAGGAACGACAGGCGCGCGTGCGGGTTCGATCAAAACGACCTCCGGTTGCCGCCTAGTGTGACGGCACGTGATCGCTCATGCAAGAAAATCGGGTGGAACGCGGCTAACGGACTTTTTCGCCGTCGATGCGGAATATGGCAAAGTGGCCGCTACCATCGGGATAGGCGTACTCTTGGACCTTGAACTTGCCTTCGACGGTGACCGGACGCGTGACAAAGTCCGTCGTCATGCCGGGAACCATCTCAATGATGACGCAATCATAAAGTGCGGCACCGGGCCCGAAACAACATTCTTGGTTGTCACGAACGAGCACGAACTGGCTGATATCGGTCTCTTTGAACAGCGTGCTCGGAAGAATGTAACCTCGCAGTTTTACCTTCCGCCCGGCTAGCTTTTCGATCGACTCGGGCAACATCGACCGGTGGAACTTGCCGTCCTTTTCGATATCAAACTTCAAATCGTCGAAGGTGATCTCACCCTTGGCGAGGTTGGCTTCGCTGCTGCGTTTGGTTTCCACAACGTCAGCCTTGGCCGCCGCTGGAATCGCCGCAGCACGATCGCCAGATGTGCGATCGCCGGAGGTTTGGGCCACGGCCAACCGCGCGTTGGAAACGCTCGCGATTAACAGCACGACGAATGAAAGGAGAAATCGATTCACGGCTGGTTGATCGGTTGGAGGTTCGTGACTTGCGATGAAAATCATTCGGCCGCTTGAGTGCGAAGCACTTCGAGGGCCAATTGCTTGCCGATGGAAGACAGAAAATTTCGTCGCCTGGTCGTTAACGGATTTGGTCAACCCGCATTCGGTAGAACAGTGCGTTCTCGAAATCGGTGACGATCTGGGGGGCTCGATTCACGGTGAACTTTCCGGCGAGCTTGATTTTTGTCATGCCCGCTTTGATGGTCTGGCCGCCGGTGAGCGTCACTTCGATCATATCCGATGAACGCGGTTGCCCGCCGAAGCAACAGGTCCCCAAATCCGGAACCATGATGAATTGACGAAGCACGCCGCTGCCCGAGGACGGGTGGATATAGCCTTTCAAAAAAACGTTCTGGCCGTCAATGGCGATCGATTTTTCCGTTGGCATGTCCGGCAGCGCCGGGTCTTGCTGCAACTCGTAGAACTGGACCCGCTCGTAGCCCTCGGGGACTTCGGTCATGTAAATGTAAACGTGACCGACAACGCCGCCGACCAGGAGCAGCGAATTGATCGCCAAACCGGCAATCGCGATGGATTTGCCGCTGAATTCATTCTCAAAGCGAGTCGTCGCTCGCCAACCGACAACCCCCGCGAGGATCCCGACGAGGGTCAACACCAACATCGGGGCGAATGTCTGCAACAGGCCGGGAACGGCGAGCACCGCAAAAATGATGGACGCGATCGCCGCACGGCTGACCGCCCGATAGGGAAAATCGACCGCATCATCGGTCGTCGACATTTGGATGGAGGCACTCATGTGCGGAAAAACCCTATTCCGGATCGATAGCGAAGCTAAACAGCAGAAGCCTGCTTTCCGCCGCTGAGCAGCAAATACTGCAAAATCATCAGGGTGCAAAGCGACATCGCCAGTACGCTGGCCAGCCGCCAAGGGTTCATTCCCTGGATCGCCACGGCAGGACTCACGCTGGCAACAACGGTGCTGGCTTGCGCCAACTTCTGTTGCACCTGTAGCTTGGGAAATCCGTCGTGGGCGAACTCCAGCGAATGAGGACGCGAAACCGATGACTGGTTAGGCTGAGTTTCCTTGGCGGGCACGGGAATGGCAAAAAATGTATTCGCCCGTCGGACACTTTCGGGATCGACTTCCTCGAGCTTCGTCAGAGCCTCCTTCGCTTCGGGCAGCGGGCAAGCTCGCAGATAGTTCACCACCGGCACGCGGACCCAATTGTTATCTGCGTTGGCTTTGATGAAGAGTTCCGTCAATCGATCGATTTGCGTCCAGTCATTCCAACGAGCCAGATCGGGAATCACCAGGTCCGCCAAGTCTTCGCGATCGAGAACGTGGTGCAACGACTCGACCAGCGCGCTTCTGGGAATCACTTCGCCCTCGGTCCCGTGGAACCGAACAGCCATGATTGCAGCGTACGTATCGGCATACGGTGCCTGGGCGTTATTCAAAAACAACTCGTTGACGAGCGGCAGCCCTTTTTCGCCGGCAAGCGTAAGGTAACAGGCGATTAGCGCATCCAGGCCTCCACGTGTACTCTTTTGCGTGCTTCGCAGCATCTGTTCCAGCATCGGCAGATCGTCGACGCTGCCACAAACGCCCAGCATCGTTAGATACAAGCGTTTGCGATCGGTGGACATCTCGGGATCTTGCATCCACTTGACCAACGCGTCGTGATCCATCTTGGGCTTGAGCGCTTGGATCACCGGGTACGGTGTGATCGCAAACTCATCGTAGGCATCGCGCGAGAGCATGGTCTCGTCGTCTTGCAGGTAGTCGTAATAAAACTCGAGCCGCTTTAACGGATCATCCGGCAACTCGGTGACCTTCATCACATACGCTTCGCCTCGCTCGGACAATGGCAAACACGACCATTGCATATTGGGCGGGTCAACACCCGAGAGCATGAATCGTCGACCGGCTTCGACATCGCCGTAATAGATCGCCTTGACGGTGTCGCCAGCACTGACAAGCGAATCACCTTTGAGGACTTTTTCGATTTTCATCTCCACCTCGCCAGTTTCGGGATTGCGAGTCGCGGCATCGTGCACGGCGGACCCGATCACGACGGCGTCCATCGCCAACATTTCTTGTCGAAGAGTCTGGGAAACGGCACTGCAAAACGGACAGGCCGATGCGGTTCGATCCATTGCGACTGAGATCGTGGCAAAGATTGCCAACGAGGCAACGATGCGCTGGAGCGGACGATGGTGACGGCGGGATGGCACGGCGAGGATCTCGAGCGGGGACAACGGGGCAACGTCCAAGTGATGCACAACGCTGGGCGCTGGGCATATCGAACGCGGGTTAATCCGAACGTTCGTTAATCATAGGTGCCGAGGGTGCCTCGTGAGAAGTGATTGCCTGCGAAGCGGCCAACTTGAGGCAATCTTTTCGTCGGGAATTCTCGGTGCGATCGACTCAACCGGCCCCATCGACTGTGCCGATAGTGACGATAGACCGACGCGAACTGGGCGAACGATCTATGTCGCGCCGGCTGCCAGCCAACCAATTCCAGATACAATCCAAGACAATCACTCGCTCCCAACGCGGTGTTGTCAGCCGCTTTCGAGGGGGGAGACAACCATGCTCCGTCAAGTTTTCATTGCCGCACTGCTGGTAACCAGCCTGGGCGTGGTCGCCGACACCGCTTCCGCCGATCAACGGGCCTACGGGCGAACCTGGGGTGGCGAGTCTGATTACCGCGACTGGAATCGCTTCTACCACTACCCGTACGTCTACTACCCACAAAATTTCTACGGGCAAGAGTATTACAAAAGCAGTGATAGCCTTTATCACCGCTACCCTGCCGAAATGCGAATTCCGGTCTACAACAAACAGTGGCACAACATGTACCCCAGCGCTCGCCGCTACCATTCCGGTCACCATTTCATGCTCGACGTGTTCTAGTCGCGCAACTCCGGTTACCGAACGAGTGAGTAATATGGGTGGCTGGAAAGTCGCCACTCACCTTGCTCGCTAGACACTGATGCCAGCCGGATCCAACTCTCGAAGCCTCGCGCGTGTGCTCGCTACAGCCGACGTGGCGATTTGGATCATTGGATCGGATCGGCGCTTGAGTTACGTATCGGCCGCTGCCGCCCAGTGGTTCGGAGTCGATGCGGATGAATTGATCCAACGACAATCGTCCAGCGGCACTCCGGCAAGCGATGACCCGCTGGACGTGCTGGCGGCATCGCTATCACCACCGCCCGGCTTAACCAAGTCCGGCGCGCTGTCGATGCAAATTCAACCCCATGGCGTGGTGGAAGCCGAGCGGCGCGAAGTTTTGTTTGTACGCATTGGTGACGGCGACACCTCGATCGTGATGGCTGTGACGGGCCAATACGACCTCGCGGGTGTCGACGCGGTCGAGTCAGTCATCATACGGCAGCAGTTAGACGCATGGCGGCGACGCCACATGGCGCTCGCGGTCACCGTGACCGCTGGTACGTCGGTGGCGGCCAAGCGACTTCGCGCTTGGCTGGCCGTTGCGGCAAAGATCCGATGCCACCTCGGTTTTTTCGGACCCGCGGGCTGCGGTGCCGAAGCGCTGGCAACGCGAGTTCACGCCTTGTCCGCCCCCGACGAACCACTGGTCGTCGTGGATGGCCCGCTGATGGATTCGGAACTGCTCGAAGCGACCATCGCGCCGGCGATTCACCAACTCGCCGAGTCCAATGTTGCGCTGGCCAGTGTGCTCGTGCGATCAGTTGACGAGATGCCCATCGACGCACAATCGCGGCTCGCCGAAGTAATCGTCAGCGCGGGCGGGCGACTTCGCTTGTTCGGGCTGTGCAGCTCGCGACCGCAACTCTTTCGCCAACCGATTGACGATGCCAACGAAAACGATTTAGCCAGTCCTTTGAATGAGTTGAACGGCGAGCTCAAACGAGTGATCGAACCCCGCTTGGCGGAATGCTTGAGCCTGCTTCACGTCTACGTCGAACCACTCAAGGATCGGGTGGAAGATTTGCCGTTGCTTGCCGCCGCTATCTTGGATGCCAGACACGCGGCCAAAGAAGGCCCCGCCGAGCGACTCAGCCGGGGAGCCCTCGATGCGATCGTCGCGTATCCGTGGCCGGGCAACTACAACGAACTCGACGCCGCGATACGCCACGCCATTCGTACCTCCGTCGGCGATACCATCTCACCGGAACAACTTCCTCTGGCGGTCCGATCGTACCGAAGTTCGGAGTCAGCCAAACCGGAACCGATGCCGATCGCGCTTGATGCTGCCGTCAGCCGCTACGAATGGCGACTGATCCAAGACGCATTGGTCGCTTCGGGCGATAATCGCGCCGAAGCTGCCCGCCGATTGGGAATCAGCCGAGCTCGATTGTTGAGAAAAATTGACGAGGCCGCATCCAAGAGTTTGTCGTGAGCGAAACAGCAAGATCCCTGGCCAGGCATTGGCTTGTATGCGAATCGTCTCGACGTTGGTGCCAAGCTTGCTGGCGGTTTATCCCGGAGTGGCTGGGCGAGAGGGAGTCGCTTGCGGTGACCAGTCTACGCCCTGGCGAAGTCGCATCACAGATGCAGAGGCTCCCGCGTGGCGTGATGCTGTGGGAACTGGCGGGCGAGAACGAGGCGGTTGTCGTGGCGAAGATCGCCTCGGTCGCGGCGGATCGCGAGTCATGGCTCCAATTGGTTGCGACGCCCGAGTTGTCCGCCCGCGACCGATGTTCATTGACCGAAATGGGTATTGCGGCCTTTATTCACCACCCCGAAGACCTGCCTCGGCTCAGGCAGATGGTTCAAGGGCACTTCGCACGCGCCGGTCGAGTCCTACACTAGGGGTTCACTCAACCGCACCCGTTTTAGCGCACTCAAAAAAGTATGTCTGACATCTCTCTCGAATCCGTTCAGCAAGCCGTCGAGAACTATCCCGATCCAGAAACGGGGCGATCACTGCGATCGATGGGGCAGATCAAAGAACTCGCGGTGGACGGATCTCGGGTGCACATGGTGCTGGGTTTGACCTCTCACTCGTTAGCGATTGCCGACGACGTCGTGGATGCTCTCACATCGCGAATCAATGCAGCCGCACCGGGAAGCCAAGTTCAAATCGAAATCGTGGATCAACCACGTCAACCTCCGCGGCTCGGCCAAAGCGGGCTGAGGATCAAAAGCGTGATCGTCGTTGGCAGTGGTAAGGGCGGAGTTGGAAAAAGTACGGTTGCCGCGTCCATCGCGCTGACGTTAAGCCGATTCGGATCCAAGGTTGGATTGATGGACGCTGACGTTTACGGACCGAGCATACCTCAACTTCTCGGTTTGTCGGGACGCCCGGCGATTACCGAGGCGAAAAAGATCGAACCGATTCGGACTAGCACGGGTTTACCAGTGATTTCGATGGGCTTTCTTGTGGAACGCGACCAAGCGGTCATTTGGCGAGGGCCGATGTTGCACGGTAGTATCACTCAATTCCTCAGCGATACCGATTGGGGCGAACTGGATTACCTGATCATCGACATGCCGCCGGGTACCGGTGATGTGGCGCTGACACTTTCCCAAGCAGTACCAATCGCCGGAAGTGTGGTCGTCTGCACTCCCCAGGAAGTGGCACTGCTGGACGCGATCAAGGCGATCAGTATGTTTCGCAAAGTCAACATTCCGATCCTGGGGATGGTCGAGAACATGAGCGGCTTTACTTGCCCCGGGTGCAACAAAACCTACGACATCTTTGGTCGTGGCGGCGCGCGTGAGAAGGC
This sequence comes from Pirellulaceae bacterium, assembly GCA_041741195.1. Classification (GTDB taxonomy): domain Bacteria; phylum Planctomycetota; class Planctomycetia; order Pirellulales; family Pirellulaceae; genus JBBSJZ01. The sequence continues at coordinate 15,408 of JBGSKM010000096.1, read as the reverse complement.
CGAGGAATTGGAAGTCCCATTTCTTGGAACGCTGCCGATCAACATCGAGCTCAGAATCGCCGGTGACGAGGGGCGGCTAGCGAGCGAGATCGATCAAAATGCCCACGCCAGGGCGCCGATGGATGCGGTAGCCAAGGCGATTGTGCGATCGCTGGCGGCAAAGAGTGCGGCAAGCCCGCCAAAACCTAGCTTGCCGACGTTGTAGCCACCGGCACCGGTTACTTTGCGAAAAACCAATGAAAAGAGCCACGTCAGAAGCAACTCTGACGCGGCTCTTGGCTTTTTCACTCGAGCAAGGCTGAAGCCTCGCTCGACCGAGGCAACTAAGCCGTCTTCTTCGAAGCTCGCTTCTTAGCGGTCTTCTTCTTCGTAGCCTTCTTGCTGGCACCGCCTGCAGCGGCCTTCTTCTTCGCAGCCTTCTTCTTAGGTGCTGCCTTCTTCGTCACCTTCTTCTTGGCGACCTTCTTCTTGGTTGCTGCCTTCTTGGTAGCTTTCTTCTTCGTTGCTTTCTTCTTGGCCATGTTCTTCCTCCGCGAGAAAGGATTGTCGGCAAGTCATTGTGACTTCATCAGAGTTTGCACTCTCGAAGCCACCGGCCACGGCTCGCCAACTGTTGTTGGTGATTGAGCCAGCACACCCTGACGTCCACGCCAGAACAGTGCACCATCTCAACCTGTTAAAAACTGCGCGTAACTTTACGTAGTTCTCCAAATTCCGCAACATCTTTTCCACAAAAAAGTGCTTGCATTGAAAAGTTTTTTTGTTAGCGCGTAGTCGCCATCGTTCCGGTCGAGCCGTGCATGCTGTGGAAAACTTTTCACGACGTCGCATGTTTTGCACGATGCGAGTGATCCTCGCGCGTGCAAACATCGCGCACGCTTGGTTCATTTCGACACACTGCAACTCGATCCGCTCGACGATCCATCGAGCAACGTGTGCAGTGTTTCGTGACCAATAAAAACCTGCGAATCAGTAACGCCACTGCGAATTCTGTTGCAACTCTTGGTAGTTCGTGACCGCAAACCAGAACATGAACATGCCCATGAAGGGTTGCTCGAGACTCCAAGCGTAAGCGCCCAGTGCAACTGCAAACGCGATGCTGACGTAGAGCGAATACTCGACGCGCCCGCCCGACATCAACACGAGAGAACGCGTGACACGTCCGCCGTCGAGCGGCCAAACTGGTACCAAGTTCAACAGCGCCCAAAGAATGCTGGGCCAAAGATAAAAATAGACGAGCGCGTAAAGCGTCTTGCTCTGGAACCAGTCGCCTTCGAATGTGTCGTTGAGTACCTGCAAGAATCCTGGCAGTCCGGGCACATAGTGACTCGATGCCATCACCGCCATGATGACCACGACGGCCGAACACAATTGTGCCAGCGGACCGGCGAATGCGATCCACAAATTGCTTGCTTCACTCGGTCCGCCAAAGCCGCGACGCGATGAATAGGAATTGGTCGGGATCGCCAAACCGCCGAAGTGATAAAGGACAATCTTGCTGCCAATTCCTGATTGACGAAAGGCGAGCGAGTGTCCCAATTCATGGATCAAAATACTGACGAGGACGCACGCCGACCACATCAGCAGCAACGCCAACCGCCCTGGGCTATCGTTTCCAAAACCGCGGTCCATCGCGTCGACAAGGTTGTATCCGAGCACGACGCATCCGAGCCAAAAAGTCCACGAAACGCGGACCGGAACCCCCAATACACTGAATTGGACGTCGTACGGCGATTCCGCGGGTTCTTGCAGCAGCATGGGTGCGTTTTCAGGGGTTGTCCGGCGTGTTTTCGATCACAAACGACCACATGTCGGCGTACTCTTCGATACTTTTGCTAACCGGCGTCCCTGCCCCGTGGCCGGCACGCGTTTCGATTCGAATCAGCACCGGATGGTCACAGCTCTGGGCCTGCTGGATGGCGGCAGCGAACTTGAAACTGTGACCGGGTACGACGCGATCATCGCGATCGGCCGTCGTGATCAACGTAGCCGGATAGCAAACTCCCACACGAACGTTGTGCAGGGGCGAATACGATAGCAGGTTATCGACTTGGCCTTCTTCGTCGCTGCTACCAAACTCGGTTGCCCAGGCCCAACCGATCGTGAACTTGTGGTAACGAAGCATGTCCATCACACCCACCGCTGGCAAGCACACCGCGTACAAATCAGGTCGCTGGGTCATGACCGCGCCCACCAACAACCCGCCGTTGCTGCGACCTCGAATCGCCAGCTTGTTTGAACTCGTGTAGCCTTTCTCGATCAAATACTCCGCCGAAGCAATGAAATCGTCAAACACGTTTTGTTTGTTGAGCCGCATCCCGTCCTCATGCCACTGGCGACCGTATTCACCGCCGCCTCGCAAGTTGGCAACCGCGTACACACCTCCCGATTGCACCCAGGCGGCAATTGCCGGAGAGTACGCCGGGCTAAGCGAGATATTGAATCCGCCGTAACCATAAAGCACCGTGCGGTTCTTGCCATCGAGTTTCGAATCTCGACGGCGAGTGACAATGATCGGAATCCGCGTGCCGTCTTTGCTCTCACAGAATACTTGCTCGGTGGTGTAATCGTCGGGGGCAAGTAACGTTTTTGGCTCACGCCACAACGTCACCGCACCGCTGGTCAAATCGTATCGATAGATTGACGCTGGCGTGATGTAGTTCTCGAACGTGAAAAATGTTTCCTGGTCATCCCGCTTGCCGCCAAAACCCGACACGCTGCCCAAGCCGGGCAACTCCACGTCACCGAGTCGCTTGCCATCAATCGCGTAGCGAGTGACCTTGCCTAACGCATCGTGCAGGTAGATGGCAAAGAACACGTCGCCAAACAGATTCACTCCTTCCAGCACATCCTCGGTCTCCGCGATCACTTCGCCCCAAGCATCGCGATCGGGATGATTCACATCGACCGCAATCACGCGGCGTTTGGGAGCCTCGTGATCGGTCAGCAGAAACATCACGCTGCCGCTGGACGCGATGAATTCGTAGTCGGCGTCAAAGCCGGTAACGAGCGGCTGCACGGCAGCGTCCTCTTTCGAAAGATCCTTGACGAAGATCTGGGACTTCGGCTCGCTTCCCTTCCAGTTGTGAATAACCAGAAACCGCCCGTCCTCGGTCACTTCGGGGGAAAACCCCCATTTCGGCTCGTCGCGTTTTTCGAAAACCAGTTGATCCTCGTCCTGCGAGGTTCCCAATCGATGAAAATACAGTTTTTGGTACTCATTGGTGCACGTTAACTCCACTCCATCCGCGGGGGCGTCGTACCGTGCGTAAATGAATCCAGACTGGTCGGGCATCCAAGCAACACTGCTGAATTTGCTCCAACGGATTTCATCGTCCGTGTCTTGGCCTGACGCGACATTTCGTACTTTCCATGTTCGCCAATCACTTCCTCCGTCGGCGAGCGAATAGGCCAACAGTGACCCGTCATCGCTCACTTGGTAGCCGCCCAACGCGACCGTGCCATCGTCACTGAGCAGGTTGGGGTCGAGCAACAACCGACGTTCTTGGTCCAGCGAGTCAGCCACGTAAAGCAAACTCTGGTTCTGCAATCCGTCATTGTGGTTGTAAAAATAGGTCGTCCCATTCTTTTCCGGCAGACTATATCGCTCGTAGTTCCAAAGTGCCTCCAAACGTTGCCGCATCGGCTCTCGTGACGCCAACGAGTCGAGGTATTTTCGTGTGACATCATTTTGAGCCGCAACCCAAACTGCGGTCTCGTCACTCTCGACGTCTTCGAGCCAACGATAGGGATCATCGACTCTCCGACCGTGATATTCGTCGGTGACATCGTCTCTGCGCGAGGTGGGGTAATTCATGGAGGATGATGTTGGGGGATGGTCACTGGGGGTCGGTTCGTCGGCACGAGCACCGGCGCTAGCGAGACACAAGACAATCGTGAATGCAATGGATGGCTTCAAAACCTGAGACGGTCGACGCTCGGCAGATTGATACATAGGTAGCCACGGGGTTCGGTGGAACTTGGAGTGAGGCAATGGTTGTTTTCGGTCGGCGAACTGGACACACTGGGGCAGCGGAGAATTCACTATCTTATCGTTCTTCGGTCTCACGGATGAAGTCAACGTTGTGACTCTCGATTGAAGCGAACGCAAACGACACCGCCGCATTCCACCAAGTCGCTAACCTTACCTAGCGACAGGTTTCGTACGCTTGCTCGACGCCCGCGTTGGCGGAGCCGACTTGCCAGCACACGGAAGGCTGTGGTCGAAAAATTCCGCGACATCCAATGCCGCTGGCCGATGTTGTGGTTGGCGATTGCGGCAGCAGTGGGCATCTTCTTGGATCACTGGCTAACCCCGGCAGTTTCAGTATGGATCAGCATATTCACCGTCATCGCGGTTGCGTGTATCGTCGTCCGCCCCGGCCACCGTGGTCTGCTCGTCGCGGTCTTGATTCTACCGCTGTTCTCGATGCGGCACTCTGCCCAACGACAACAATACGAGTCGGCATCCATTGTGCAACTTCTCGGCACCGATTCCCAGCCGGTGATTATCGAAGCGACGATTGATCGTGCGGCGCAGTTGCAACCGCATCCGATGGCTGGATATGTCTTCCGCCGCGATCAGTCGCCCTGGCAAACGGAGTTCGAATGTCGCTTGGATAGAATCAAAGTCGGGGATGAGTTCATCCAAACCAGCGGTCGCGTGGTGGTCGTCGTCGATGGAGCTTGTGACGAGCGTACGCCGGGCGAGCGGGTGCGACTGTTCGGCACACTTCGAGTGCCCATGGAGCCCAGCAATCCAGGTGAACGAGACCTTCGTGATTCGTATCGTCAACGAAATTTGCATGCTCGCCTATCACTCACCGGCGGCGACCAATTGGAAGTGATCGAACCGGCGCCATGGTCGATTTCCGGATCGGTCGCCGAACTCGCTCGCCAAAGTCGCGAGATCCTGCTGAACCAGACTGCGGAGTCGACAGGCGGGTTAGCCGTTGCCCTCGTGATCGGACAACGAGACTTTGTTGATCCCGTGATCCAAGACTTGCTGTTGATCACGGGGACGGCACATCTTTTGTCGGTAAGCGGATTGCACCTCGCCATTGTGGTTCTACTGGCTCGTTGGATCGGGATCGGCCTAAGGTTTCCACCGGCGATGCAACTCTTACATATCACGGCGGTCAGCGTTTTCTACGCGATGATCACGGGTGGACGTCCGCCTGTACTGCGAGCCGCTATCCTGGTCGGCTTGTTGGTGTTGTCGATGGTGACACGGCGTCCCAGCCAAGCCATCAACACGCTTTCGCTCGCCGCTGTCATGTTGTTAGCGTGGAAACCGATTTTGCTTTTCAACGTCGGGGTCCAGCTTTCGTTTCTTGCGGTGGCGACGTTGATGTTGTGTGGCAATCGCACCGGTTCGCCAGGATCGTCCATCGAGAATATTGCGGAGAAAGAAGAGCGGCTTCTGGAGTTGGCCGAAAGTTCGTCGCCTCAATTATTGCGCTGGATCCGTCGACTAGGTCAGTACGCGACCCAGGGACTGTGGTACAGCGGTTGTGTGACACTAATCAGCATGCCGCTGGTGTGGCACCAGTTCCACGTGGTGTCACCCATTAGCATTCTCACGAACGTTTTTATGAGTCTCCCGATGACCATCGCGCTCGCCAGTGGGATTGCGACCGTCATGGTCGGAATGTTTTCAGAGACACTGGCGATCATTCCCGGCGCCGTCTGTGACGTGAGTCTCTCGCTGATGCTCACGATCATCCGTTTTTTCGCCGCGATCCCGGTGGGTCATGCATGGCTGCCTTCTCCGTCGACTTGGATGGTGATTTTGTTCTACTGCGTGATCGCGTTCTCGTTAGTCATCCCGCCGAACCGCCACGTGCGAATGGCAAGATTCGCATGGATCATGAGCTGGATGTGTGTGGCGTGGTGGATCGCGACCACTGGCTCCAGCATGCATGACACCGGTGATGCGCCGACCAAAATCGAAGCCACATTTGTGGACGTGGGACACGGGACTGCGGTCGTCATGCGATTCGCCGAAGACGACGTTTGGTTGTACGACTGTGGACGACTGGGGAATTCCGTTACCAGTTCCGCCGACGTGGACGCCGTACTCTGGTCACTCGGTGTGACACACTTGACTGGCGTGGTGATCTCACACGCCGATATCGACCACTACAATGCGCTTCCAGCGATCCTTCGGCGATTTGGGGTCGACCGCGTCTACACGTCCGCTAGCGTTTTTGACGACCCAGATCCACTACTACAGAATCTCAAACGCCAGATCGATTCGCTCGCGATCCCAGTGGTTAACTTGCATCGTGGCATGAACCTCGTCAGCGGCGGCGTCACACTCCAGGTCCTGCACCCGCCAGTCCAGCGAATTGAAGGTAGCGACAACGCCAATAGTCTGGTGCTCGCTATCGATGCCGGATCGACGCCGTTGATTCTGCCGGGAGATCTTGAGCCGCCGGGGACGGAGGGGCTGCTTTGGCAAGCGCGACCGCGGGGTGGTGGCGTCTTGATGGCCCCGCATCACGGCAGCCTACAACTCGACATGCGACCGATTTTGGACTGGTCTCGAGCGGGTTTCGTCATCGTGAGCGGCGGTGAACGGGCGGCGCGCCCAGAGGTGCACGAGGCTCTCGCGGTGACCGGTTCCATTGTCCTCGTGACGGCACAGAGCGGTGCGATTCGAGTGAGAATCGACGAATTGGGGCGAGTTCGACTTCGCTCGTGGCTCGACGACCCGTGATAAATCGACCTGCGACGATTCTTGCATTGGATCAAACGGAACAACTTGCGTATGCTGGTGACTCACACTCGCTTGTCTTTTGAGCCATTCGATGATTTTGAGTTGCCTTGCTCGCCCGCTGCGCGTCTTGTTTTGCCAGCGATCTTCCCATAAGGAACCCCAGGGGCGGCGAAGGTCGCTGCGGGGTGAATCACTGGAAGATCGACGCTTGCTCGTCGCGGAAGGTGAGATTTATAGTCTTTCGCAAGTCATCAATACGGCCGGATTGACCGGCGCCCTGACCTCGACCGTTCGCTGGGGCGACGGCAGCGAATCGGCAGCGACCGTGACCGCCCTGCCAGCGACTGGGCCCCTTCGAGTCAGGATCGACTATTCGTTCGACCGAGGTTTTTTTAATACTCAAGCCAGGAAAGATTTGTTGCAATTGGCGGCGGACACGTTGGTGAGCCGGTTCAACGATGACTTGCTGGCGATTGTTCCGAGCGGCACGAACACTTGGTCCGCCGTGTTCACCAACCCCAATGACGGCTCGACGGCATCACGTGAAAACATGGTCGTCGCTGCGAACGAAATCGTCGTCTTCGCAGGCGCTCGCGATCTTGCCGGCAATACGCGCGGCTTTGGCGGCCCCGGCGGGTTTAGTTCCTTCGGGACGCCCCAATGGAATGACCTGGTTCGCGGACGCGGCGAGCCTGGCGCGATCACCAGTCCGCAAACCGATTTTGGTCCCTGGGGTGGTTCGATCACGTTCGACAACGGTGCCGATAGCAATTGGTACTTTGGCACCGACCCCAACGGAATCCAGAACAATCAAGTCGACTTTCTTACGGTCGCGACGCACGAATTGGCCCACGTGTTGGGTTTCGGCTTTACGCCAAACTCGTCCGTTTCATCCTGGGAAAACTTGACTAGCACGGGTAGCTTCAGCGGCCCCAAGGCGATCGCCGCCTATGGTGCGGGTGGCAATGTTCCGCTTCAAGTGGGCGAGACCGGGCACTGGCAGGAAGGCATCACCAGCGATGGTCGCGAAACGTTGATGGACCCCACCATTCTTTCGGGACGACGAACTTATCTGTCGCCCTTGGACTTTGCCGCCCTGGATGACCTGGGCTGGGACGTTGATACGAGTGTCGTGACGGTTTCAGCCACGCATGCTTATGCCGACAATGGCAATTTTACTGTCGACGTGATTTTGAGAGCGGGCAATGGCCAGCTCGTGAAGCCAGTCAACGCGGTTATCACGAATGTTGTCCCGACCCTGACCGTTCCCGCGAATCAATCCGTCGTTGTCGGGCAACGTTTGACGCTTACCGACATCGGTCAAATCAGCGATCCCGGATTTGCTAACCCATTGGCGACACCGCCGACGGCGGAGACCTTCTCCTACTCCGTCGATTGGGGTGATCAATCCACGCCCACGACCGGCAACGCAACCATCGACCGCGCTGGCAATGCTTTGCTGCCCACGCTTGCCTCATTCGACGGATCGCATGATTATCAGTCCGAGGGCACTTACATAGTTACGGTTCGCGTGTCGGATGACGACAACGGTGTCACGCAAAAAACTTTCAACGTGATCGTGACCTCGCCACCCGAATTGACGCTCTCGCTTGACCAATCTTCCATCGCCGAAGACGCTGGTGCGGACGCCGCAACATTGACGGTCACTCGAAGCGGTCCGACGACATCGACGCCGCAAACGATCTCACTACGCTCGAGCGATACGAGTGAAGCAACCATCCCCGCCACCATCACCATTGCGGCTGGTCAAACGTCCGCCACGGCCGCGATCCGAGCGATCGATGATGCTCTGCTCGACGGAGAGCAAAGTGTGACGTTGACAGCATCGGGAACGGGCGTCGAGACCGCGACGATCGGACTCAATGTCACGGATCGCGAACGAATCACCGCATCATTCAATGTCGCGTCGATTCGCGAAGACGCCGCCGAAAATTCATTGGTGCTCACGGTATCGCGAAGCAATACCGATACGGCTGCCCCGATCAATATCAATGTGACCGGAGGAAACGTGTCGCAACTGGTCATCCCCACACCCGTTGTCATGGCGGCCAACCAGGGGTCGGTGCTGGTGAGACTGACTCCCGTCGATGACGACGTGGCCGAGCTACTCACCACACTCAACTTCAACTTCAGCTCCGCCGGTTACCAGCCGACGACCGCGACGGTGAGCATCATCGACGACGAGCCGCCCAAGTTCCAGAATCCGGCCAATCGCTTCAACGTCAACGGTGACGCGAGCGGCACCACGGCGTCGGACGCTTTGGAAGTCATCAATCAACTCAACCTCCGTGGCGACAACCCGCTACTGGATCCAGCCACGAGCTCGCCCAACGGACTCTTTGTCGATGTCAACGGCGACTATCAAGTCACGGCCCTGGATGCGCTCGAAATCATCAACGAACTGAACCGGCTATCGCTGGCTTCGCCGACCGATGCGGGCGGCGAGCAAGCGAACGATGACGGTTTCGCAGGACGTGATGCGGCGATCACCGATCTCTATGCCCCCGCGCACCAGCTCGGCGGCTCGGGACCGTTACTGGACAGTACGACTTCCTTACTCGATGATAAACGAGGTGAACTAAAACCTGCCGAAGCGCTCCAGTCCAGTCAACTGTTCTAGATCAAGTTATCCGCCGTCATGATTGAGTTATTGATTGCCGTCGTGTCCTTGATCATCCTGCTCGGAGGAGCGGGGATACTTTGGTTTTGGTTTGTCCGCAGCCAAGACTGACGTCGGTCAAATCTGCTACTTCCATTCCCCGGAGGTGCCAAACTTTTCTTGAGTGGCTTGACCGAACCGGACCGACGCCTCGTTGATTTTCTGGAGCGCTTCCACGGTCGACAGCCCTTGGCAACTTCGAGCCGCCGCGATAACCGTTTGGCATTCATTGCGATCCATGAACGAGGCCGCGTCCAACAGCCGTGATTCCTCGTCAGCGGCGATGGCGATAAAGCCATGCTTGTCCGCGTGCACGAGTTGCCCCGAATCAATTTCTCTCCCGAACACCTTTACCGGGCATCCCCAGCGAACGGGCGCGACGTAGGCATGTCCGACGCACAGACGGCGCGCGAGTGCCTTGAATCCCGCATTGGTCATTTCATCGACATCTCGAATCGCCCCGTCAGTGATGGTGCCGACGCACCCCAGTGCTCGATGAACGTTGCTGTTGACTTCGCCCCAAAATGAGCCAATCACTCGAGGTTTGTCGTTATCTTGGACAACGACAATTTTGGGCCCCGGCATCGAACTGACGTATTCCCGATAGTCGGCCCAACAGTTCGCCCTTTGGCGATGGCCAGCGCTCGATGGTTCGATGACCAACGTGACCGCACGACCCACCATGGGTCCCATTTGAGGCATAAAGTCGCGAGTTTCCTCGAGATTGAATGCCTCGCTCGCGATCTCACGCGAAGTGATCTGTTCCCAGCCATTGTAGATGGTGGGCGTATTCCAACGCTTGAGCTGTAGCAGCTCGGCGTGCGTGAGTGACACTCGTGAATCCTCTCGGTAAAGTCATGGGGCGCCGGATTGTTCGAACCATTGTCAACGCATTGTATCGACACTCCCGAGGCTTCGTTACAACTTTGTCACCCCATTCAAAGTCCACTCATGAGCCGCCACCAAGTTTACATCACCGACTTTATCAACGACTCGTTGGCTGTCGAGAAGCAAGTGCTCGGAAGTATCGCGGATGTGATCGCACTGGACGCATTCAACGAGACGGAACTTGAGGGACGAATCGAAGACGCCAGCGCCGTCATGATGTATCACAATCTTTCCCTCACCTCGTCCACCATTGCACGACTGGAAAAGTGTCGTTTGATCGTCCGCTGTGGGGTCGGTATCGACAACGTCGATCACGCATTCGCTCGCAGCCGAGGGATTCCGGTGGCCAACGTGCCCGACTATGGCACCGAGGAGGTTGCCGATTCTGCGATTGCCATGATGCTTTCGCTGACTCGGGGTGTTCACCAATACAACCAACGCATGCAGCGTCAATCGCTTCCGTGGATGTACCACGTCGCACAGCCGCTGTACCGGCTACGTGGCCGTGTCTTTGGCATCGTCGGGCTCGGACGAATCGGCATCGCCACCGCGATCCGCGCCAAGGCGATCGGAATGACAGTCCATTTTTTTGATCCGCTTCTCCCCGACGGCTACGACAAAGCGTTGCAGCTTCATCGTGCAGAATCTTTGGAGGAACTGCTACGGGCGTGTCATGTTCTGAGCGTTCACTGTCCACTAACGGAATCAACACGACATATGATCGACCAGCGTACACTCTCCTGGCTCCCGAGGGGAAGCTATTTGATCAACACCGCTCGAGGCAACGTGGTCGATGTCTCCGCGATACCCGACGCTTTGCGAACCGGGCAACTGGCGGGAGCGGCGATCGATGTTCTGCCCACCGAACCGCCGAACGAAGATGACCCACTGCTCGTCGCTTGGCGTGATCCAAACCATCCTGCGTTCGAGCGGCTGATCATCAATCCGCACGCCGCGTTCTACTGTGAAGAGGGGCTTCACGAAATGCGACTCAAGGGAGCCCAGGCATGCTTGCGAGCTCTCACCGATCAACCGATTCGCAATGTCGTGAATGTAAACTGATGCGTGCTAAGCTAAGATCATTTATATGCGGCCACCGATCTCTCATCGTCGAAGCACCGTCGGAGCCAATATGACTCCGATGATCGATGTCGTTTTCCTGTTGATCATTTTTTTTCTCGTCTCAAGCCATTTGGCGAAACAGGAAACGCGGTTGCCCGTGGAATTGCCTCACGCGAGTACCGCCCTCGATGATGATCTCGACGTTGCTCCCCTGACCGTCAACGTCGACGCGCAATCGCGATGGCACTTGGCGGCTCGCCCGATCGAGATCGAGTCGCTCCGCGAAGCATTCAAGGATTACCATACAAATTCCTCGCGTCCCGCATTTCGAATCCGCACGGATCGCGGCGTTCCCTACCAAGCAATCGAACCGCTGCTTCGCGAAGCCGCTCGCGTGGGGATTACCGATGTTCGAGTAGCCGTTTATGCGGAATCATCACCATGAAACGTCCCACCGTCGTTCGCGGCAGTTCACTCGAGGTCGCCATGACACCAATGATCGACGTCGTGTTTCTGTTGCTGATTTTCTTCGTGTGGACGAGCAGTTTTGAATTACCGGAAATGGATCTACCCAGCTCGATCGCGGCGGCAAAGTCGCCTAGCGGTGGATCGGGAGCAACCGCCAAGTCGACGACGGAGACGTTTGACGAAATCGTGATCACGATTGCTCAAGCGGGCGGTGGAATCGAGCTTCAGTTCAATCAACAACCAGTGGCCGACCTTTCATCCCTGCGAACACTCGTCTCGGAGGTGTTGCGATTGGGCGTCCAGCCTCCTGTCGTCATCGATCCCGAACCGCAGGTGTCGATGGAAGATGCCATCAAGGTCTTTGATACAGCAAGATCTGCGGGAGCCGATCGCGTCTTGTTCGCGATCGACCCCTCGTAATCAAAACCACTCCCAACGGATGATTTTATTCGATTCGTCATGATCGTTCCCCGAGTCAATTCCGCCACTCGATGACTTCATGGTCCGCGACCACCCACACTCGATCGGCACCCGTGGGACGAACCGAATGAGTCCCGGTAAATTCGCCGATCGCTGGCAGGATCATGCAGCCTTTGGACCACCAGAAACATGGTAGTTTTCCTAGACGCTCACCGGCTCCGTGAAGACGGATCGCCGGATGCACGTGCCCGCAAAAAAGCAAACCCGAACCCGGCGCCGGCGGGGATGGGTGATGTCCCACCGAGAACGGATCCATCCGTGTTCCCGGCGGGACCACTTCGATGGGCCATGATTCGGGCAGTGGTCCCACGTGCACGTCATGGTTGCCGCGGACGAGCGTGATTCGAACACCGCGTTGCTCGGTGAAGAATGTCTCGAGATTTTCGACGACGTCCCGGGACAATGATGATTTTGCATGGAACATATCCCCGAGGATGATCAATCGGTTTGCTCCGGTCATGGTCAACATACGCCCCACACTTCTCAGCGTCCCGTTGGTACTGCCACTAGGAACCGGAATTCCGTGGTACCGAAAAGTCGCTTCCTTGCCGAAATGCGTGTCGGCGATCATCAACAGTTGCTGATCGGGCAAATACACACCGCGATCCGCGAGCAACCGCATCTGGATCCCCTCGAGCTCGACTCCTGTTGACGATGCGATCATGCTCCGCCGACACCTCCCGCGGCGGCTTCCAATTGAGATTGCAGTCTCGCGATCCGCTCGGCCAGCGATTCGCTGCTCACTCGCTCGCGCAGCCGGTCGACGAGCAGGGGAAAAGCGAGCGGCGTCACCTTGGGCGGATGAGTCACCACAATCTTGCTGCGTTCGATTCGGATGAGCGCATCGAAAAGCCGAGACGCTTCGAGTTGATGTTGGAGCACTTCCTGCCTCGCTTGGTGGAGCAATAAATTGTCGGGATCGTATTCCCGGAACACGTCAAAAAACAGATTGCTGCTCGCTTGAAGATGACTGGCGTTTTTGCGTTGGCCGGGGTAGCCACCATGAATCAGCCCGGCCACTCTCGCAATCTGGCGAAATTGTCGTTTGGCCATCTCGGTCGAGTTCATGCTAGCGAGGATATCGGCGACAAGGTTGTCGGCGCTAAAGACCAGTCGCATTACCCGGGGCTCAAGCGTTACTTCGTGTGGCGATTGCAAGACGATGCCATAGTCGTTGCAGGCCATCGAAAATGTCGTTTTCTGGTGGCGTGAAAGGCGATAGGCAACGAGCGCCGCCAAGCCCTCATGGACCAACCGTCCTGCGAACGGATAAACGAATAATTGATGCCCATCGCGAGTTTTGACTCGTTCAATCAGCAACTCGTCGCGACGAGGAAGCTTGCTCCAGCGCGACTGGATCTCGAATAAACCGCGGAGGGACTTCATTTCTTTCCCCACAAGTCGCCCCTCGGCCGCTTCTTCGAGTTTGCCTCGAATCGCATCGCTCAGCTCACTCGAAAGCGGCATCCTTCCGCCCATCCAGCGCGGGATCGCGTCGGGATTTCCACTCGCGCGACGCACATAGGCAACATTGTCTTGGATCCTTACCAATTGGACCAAGCGGCCTGCGAACAAGAACCGATCGGTCGTTTTCAGCTTCGACAGGAAACTCTCTTCTGCGGTTCCGAGTGTGCTCCCTTTGAGATACTTGACCTTCATCGCGGCATCGGAAACGATCGTACCGATGTTCAATCGATGCGACGTGATGACGCGGCGATCATCGACGTAGTACCGTTGATCGACGTGCCGTACACGCTGAAATTCGGGATACGCGCGGAGTGACGAACCGCCCCGAACGACAAAATCGAGCACCCATTCCCACTGGGCATTGGACAGTGCCGCGTACGCACGTGTCGAGCGAACTTCGTCCAACAGTTCATCGGCGACAAAGCCGCCACCAATGGCGATCGTGACGAGATGTTGAGCCAACACGTCCAAGGGAGCTTCGATGTTTGGGCGAGCCTCCAGATGTCCCATCCGAATCGCATCCCGTGCCGCGGCAATCTCGACCAACTCCCAGGCGTTGGTGGGAATGAACACGAGCCGACTCTCGGCGTCTGGTTGATGACCGCTGCGACCGGCACGTTGCAGAAGCCGGGCGGCGCCTTTGGGACTACCGATTTGGATCACGAGATCAACCGCGGTGAAGTCGACACCGAGATCTAAACTGCTGGTGCAGACGACTGCCCTCAGCGTGCCCACTCGCAATCCGTTTTCGACCCACTGGCGAACGCTGGTATCGAGAGAGCCGTGGTGCAGGGCAATACGACCGGCCCAGTCCGGTCTGGCTTGAAGCAGATGTTGGTACCAGATTTCGGTTTGCGATCGTGTGTTGGCGAACACTAGCGCGCTATGGACGTTGTCGAGCAATTCGGCGACCTGTGGCACCATCTTGGTCCCGATGTGGCCGGACCACGGAAACCGATCGATCTTACTCGGGATGAGCGAATCGAGAAGCAATCGCTTCTTGGTGTAGCCTTGAATGATTTTGGCTTCGGAGCAAGATTCACTTCCGATCAATGCCGTGAGCGCCTGGTCCAGGTTGCCCAATGTCGCCGATACGCCCCACGTTCGAACTCGCGGGTTGAGTCGTCGGAGCCTGGCCAACGCCAACTCCGTTTGAACGCCTCGCTTCGATCCGAGCAACTCGTGCCATTCGTCCACGATGACCGCATCGAGGTTCATGAATTGTTCGAGTAGCTTTTCGTGCGTTAGCATCAGCGCCAGACTTTCCGGCGTCGTGATCAAGGCGGTCGGCAATGCGCGAAGTTGTTTCGCTTTGATGCTTGCTTTGCTGTCGCCGGTGCGTGCCTCCAATCGCCAGGGTAGTCCGAGTACATCGATCGGCGCACGCAATGATTTTTCGGTGTCAGCGGCAAGCGCTCGCAGGGGCGTGATCCAAATCACTCGAAGCGGCGGTGATCGACGAGAGTTCCAGAGCGCTGAGTCACGGTTCTGTCCGATCCACTTGGAGATAAGCATTGAAAATGGACCCAGGGCGGCGCTGAAAATTGACCCACAGGGGTCGGGGTTGGGTCCTAAATCTCAGTCTTGGGCGAGGAAGATTTCGCCGTTGGTGGGGACTGCTTCACTTTCATCGACTCCCGGA
>JBGSKM010000095.1:0-73754 GCA_041741195.1 Pirellulaceae bacterium | reverse complement strand
GTCCGCGGCGCCCGCCGGCGGGACGGCGCCGCCCAGCCCAGGGCGAATGAGATTGACCATCAACAATCCGGTGCAAATCGCCAAGAAGCTTGTCACGAGGTAATACAGGAGCGTTCGCCGAAACATGCGTCCGACGCCTTGTCCGCCACCAAGCCCCAAAATTCCGGTGGTGAGCGATGTGACAATCAGCGGTACCGCGACCATTTGCAGCATCCGTAGAAACAGCCCCCCGAGTCGCTTGCACCAAGCACCGACCTGCTTGGCCAAACTCACGCCGTGCGATTGATAGATCTGGTAAGCGATCGGATCAAGCGGAAGCAGCGATTCGACCGACTTCGCAACGCCTGGTGTGCGCGTGAGCGGATCGATTACTCGAGTCACTTGGGGTTGCCCCTCAGGTTGGTAACTGATCTGCGTCAGCGCCGACGTATCCACGACATGCGCTGATTCGATTCCCGGCGGAAGCCCCTGGGTGATGGTGACGTCACGTGTCCCCGCGAACAGATTCAAGCCAACACCGAGCAACGTACCGGCCACCATGCCAATGAGGATTTGCCAATGCAGGGCGAGCTGTCGCATGAGAAAGTCGTTTCGCTAGAGAGAATTGCGGACCGCCATCGGACGCAATGTAGCATGGCCGCGGCTCAGCGAGACACGAGTGATTCAATCGACGGCATCCACGGCGACCACGTACGCGGTCGCATGCGTGCGGCAGGCCCCCAGACTCAGATGCAGGCGTTCCACACCGAATTGTGCGGACCATACCGCGGCGACGCCGGTGAGTTCGATGGTGGGACCTTCACTGGCGGAGACCACGACTTCGATCTCATGCCATCGGATGCCTTGATTGTGACACCGCATCGCCTTCATGACCGCTTCTTTCGCCGCCCAACGCGTTGAAAAGTGTTGCATCGCGTTCGCACGACTCATACAGAATTGAATTTCACTCGGCGTGTACACGCGTTGCAGAAATTGTTCGCCATGCGTCTCGATCATCTTGGCGATGCGGACGCATTCGATAATTTCCGTTCCGATGCCGATAATTGCCATGGCATCTATCTTAAGCCACAAGCGTGCTGGACGCGGGAAAGGACTCCGCCAGCGACCTGGCGCGCCCGTTCGGCGCCTTGGGCGAGTGTCGCGCGGACATGATCCAAGTTCTTTTCCAGATCGGTGCGACGCTCGCGTGCCTCGGCGAAATAGTTTTCGCTCGCCTCGGCCACCGCTTTCTTGACTTCGCCATAGCCGAAACCTCCGGCACGATACTTGGCGGCCATCGCCGTCGTTTCCGCCTGATTTGCAAACAAGCGAAAAAGTTGGAACAAGTGGTCGTCGTCAGGTTCCTTGGGGTCCTCCATTGGCCGAGCGTCGGTAACGACTCGCATGATTTGCTTGCGAATTTGTTTGACGTCGCCAAAGATCGGTAGCGTATTGTCGTAGCTCTTGCTCATTTTCTGGCCGTCGGTACCGGGAACCTTGGCGCTATGATCGAGCGTCTTGGCGCTGGGCAGGACGAAGGTTTCGCCGAAATGGTGGTTGAAACTACCGGCGAGATCGCGACAAACTTCGATATGTTGGACTTGATCCTGACCCACCGGAACGACGTTCGAATCGTAGGCCAGAATGTCGGCGGACATGAGTACCGGGTAGGTGAAAAGGCCTGCGTCGGCATTGATGCCCTTCGCCTTCTTTTCTTTGTATGCATGACACCGTTCGAGCAAACCCATCGGTGCCGCCGTCATGAGGATCCAACACAACTCGCTCACCTCGGGCACGTCGGATTGATTGAACAACGTCGCCTTGCCAGGATTCAATCCGAGGGCGAGCAGGTCGATCGCGGCGTCGAGCGTATTTTGACGCAGCACCGCAGGGTCGCGAACTGTCGTCAACGCGTGCAGATCGGCGATGAAATAGAAACCGTCGTTGTCATCCTGTAATTCGATGTACTGCTGGATCGCGCCAAAGAAATTACCCCAATGAAAACGGCCAGTCGGTTGGATGCCAGAGAGAACACGCATGCTTCGACGGAATTCCTGAGAGTGGGATCGTTCGCTGCCCGACGGTCGCCGGAGGTGCCAGCGGACTATTCGTCGGTGAAGGAATATTACGACCGATGAAATACACGATCATAATGAAAAACAAAACCCAGGCTAATCGTGGCGAGGCAAGACCGCCAGCACGCTCACGCCGCCGCTGGATCGCGATCATCGAGATCATGATGGGCAAGCCGACGATCAACAGCGGGTTGCATCGGATCGCTAAGCCAACCTCGCCATGAGCCAAGGCCCTCATCGCACGCGTCCCGCCGCAACCGGGACAATGCAACCCAGTCGCTTGATAGAAAACGCACTTTGGATACCACGACATCGGTGTCGGCTCGTAGGTTCGCAAACACCACACCATCACCCCAACGAGCACAGTTCCCCCCAGGATCATCGCTGCTAATGGGCCGCTGCGGATTTTCATGGTGTTGGTCGATAGCTGCACTGGTTGCTCAGCAACAGGTTGGTGTCGTGTCCAAAGGCATCGCCACAAGACATCACGCTCTTAGAAACCGCCGCCACCCTGGTTCGCTGCCACCGCTCCAACGGCCATAAAAATCTGGACCCCGATTACAACGATGTTCAATAACAATCCGATACCAAATCCGATCAGCGTGAACTTCTTGGCGTTATCCGCAGCCGCAATCGCACCGGCTTGATCGCCCGAATTCCATTTGCCGTCCACTTGTGCGGCAAACACAATGCCAACGATTCCTAGCGGAAGACAACAGCACAATGTCACCAGGATCGACTCCACTAGATAGTTCTTGGGTTTACCGCCCATCGACGCACCGCCCCCGGTAGTTGCACCATAGGGATTTGAACTGAGCGCGTTACCGCATGCGGTACAAGTAGCAACGCCGTCTGGGTTTTGAGTACCACACTGTCGACAATACATGATTCATTCACCCTTGAAATAGTTACTTGCGAAAGAGATGACGTGACTACTGTCCAAGCATGGCCGCCACGATAAGTGCCGCGATGAGGAGGGTAAAGATCAGTCCCATCACCAGACCAAAAATCGCTCGCCCTTTGCCTCCGAGCTCCGGATGCTTCTTGATATCTCGAAGACCTAAAATCCCGAAGAGCAACGCAAACGGCGCTGGGAAAAACAGGACGCTGACCAGCCCCAAATAGCCAGCGATGATCGCATAGACCGATCGTCCCACCGGCAAAAGCATCCGCATTGTCGGATCATCAGCAAGCGACTGGGACGGAGGCACATCTCGGAATCCGCAAGCGGCACAGACAATCGACGCGTCATGCTTGGGAGCACCGCATTGCGGACAATACATCGATCGCCTCGGAGATGGGAAACTGCTAATTGGGGGAAGGCAATAGCCTAACGCACCGCCGGATCGTCCGGTGTCAAGTCGCAATATTTTGTCAGGGCTAGAATTGAACGCCCTCACGTTCCCACTTAGCCATCGATCGAAAGCGGTAGGGCAGCTTGATCGATGAAACCAGTGCCGATCCCCAAGTCTCGAAGCAGCAAACGGCTTGTGATGCGACTGGATTCATAGATGACCGGCAGCCCGCTGCCGGGATGAGTCCCTCCGCCCACCAAATAGACCCCATCGATTTCATCAAACCGATTGCGCGGCCGACGGTGCAACATTTGGCCGAGGTTGTGAGCCAAGTTGAATGTCGCACCTTTGTAAATGGCATATTTCGTTTCCCAGTCCAACGGGCTGATGCGATGCTCCACTCGAATCCGGTCGCGCACGTCGCCAAGCCCGATCGCCGCTAACTTATCGAGCGTCCGCTCCCGGAACTGATCCGACTGGGCCGTCCAGTCGACATTGGGATGCTGGTGCGTGACGGGAACGAGGACATACAACCCGCTGTGGCCCGTCGGCGCGAGTGTCGGATCTGTGACGCCGGCGTTTTGCACATAGAACGACGGGTCATCGCTCAAAACGTGATCGATCTCGATCTCGCGCAAATTGCGCTCGTAGTCACTGCTGATGTGGATACTGTGATGCGGCAGATCTTCATACAAACCCTCGATGCCGAGGTACAACATGAACGTGCTGCACGAGAATCGTTTCTTAGCAATCGATTCATCGTTCCAACGACGACGAAGCTCGTTAGGAATATGTCGAGTCATCCAATGAGCGAAGTCGGCGTTAACGACGAAGGCGTCCGCCGCGAACCGGCCCCGCGAGGTGTGCAGAGCCGTTAGCCGACGGCCGTGCATCTCCACGGATTCGACAGGTTCGTTCAAGCAGATCTCGACGCCCATCGACGTGGCAATCTCGGCCATGCGTTCACTCACCCGGCTGCATCCGCCAAGCGGGTGAAAGACTCCGTATTCATACTCGAGAAAGGAGAGAATGCTAAACAGGCTCGGGCACTGGAACGGAGACATCCCGAGATACTTGGATTGGAACGCAAACGCGATGACGAGTCTCGGGTCGGTAAAGTAGCGAGACAACTCTGCGCCGAGAGACCGAGTCGGATGCAAATGCGGCAGAGCCGCAAACGTCGATGGACGCAGCACATCCAAGGGCGAGTTGAACGGTGATTCGAGGATGGGACGAAATCGCTGGAGCTTGCGACGATTGTCATCCATGTAACGGCGCAGCGAGCCGACATCGCGTGGCGAGAATTGTGCGATTTGGCGATCCATCTCGTCCATGTTCGGCGTGCAGTCAAGTTGTCCACCACCACCGAAGGTCAACCGATACTGCGGATCCAGCCGTCGCATCGGGACCTCTTCCATGAGCTCCAATCCGACCGAGCGAAAAATTTCCTCGAGCACTCGCGGATAAAGAAAAAAGGTCGGGCCGCAGTCGAAACGAAAATCATTGATCTCGATCGCCGAAGTTCGGCCTCCCACTCGATCCCGAGCTTCCAATATTTTGACGCGACACCCGGCATGAGCGAGTTGCATCGCCGCGGCGAGCCCTCCAGGGCCGGCACCGACGATGACGACTTCACGCGTTGACAATCTAAGATTCCTTCTAGTAGCTGCCTTCGGTCAGCCCCGCTTCGATCTGGCGGCGGACGATGGGCCCAATTCGGATGTTTTCAAAACTTCTCTCGGGCACTTTACCGCGGTCGGCAACTGTTTTGGCACGCGCAGCCACTTCGAGTGCCGCTTCGATGGAGATCGTCGGAACGAGTGTTCGCCGTTGGTCAAGCGTGCCGTTGTCGGCTATCACCGGCTTGAGCACGTCCTCGAAATCGATCATCGTGATTTGGTCTAACTCGACGCCGCGGCGCAGCCTCGAGATTTCTCGCAGCGCATTATCATGAGCATCTGCATCGGTCTGGAGTCGCTCCTCGACTGCTTGCAGCTCACCCCACTCCAAAATTGGCAAACGAACAATCCGCTGCATCACCGCAGCGGCTTGCCAGTTTTCGACTTCACCACGCTTGAGCGACTGTTCAAAACGTTTGAATTGGCCGAGCACTTCTTCCTTGTCCTCCGGCGCCATCCGGCTCTGTTCCACCGCCGGTATATAGGTTTCCGTGAGCGTCCGCGTGACTAGCTCGACGCGTTTTTCGTACAGCCACCACGTGCTGACGCCACAGCAAACGAAACAAGCGATTCCCAAAAGCACCGCCGACGCGAGCACCGCGGGCATGCAGCCAGGACCGTCGTTCTCGCCGCTCGCCGCAGTTTCGTCGTTGCTCATATCTAGAAGTCAAACTCGATGTTGAGAATTTTGAACTTCATTTTGCCCGCGGGAGCTTCGATCTCAGCCTCTTGGCCAACTTTCTTGCCCAGCAGTCCTTGCCCCAGCGGGCTGGTGATCAGAATTTTGCCGACGTCGTAGTCTTCATCACCCGCACCGACGAGTGTGAATTTTTCTTCGTCGCCGTACTTCAAGTCCTCGACGGTAACGGTACAACCAAAAACCACTTCGTCTTTTGGCAAGGTCGACGGATCGACGATCGACGCGCGAGCGATCTTGCCTTTGAGTTCGTTGATCTTGGCCATGAGCATGCCCTGATTCTCTCGCTGGGCGTGGTACTCGGCATTCTCCTTTAAGTCGCCTTCGGCGCGCGCCTCGGCGATCTTCTCCGTGACCTTGGGCATCTCCTCGTTCTCTAAACGAGCAATCTCAGCTTTGATGCGGTTAAAACCGTCACGCGTCATTGGTACCGATTCGAGCATGGCACCTTGTCCTTATAAAAAATCGATCGAGTGGTCTGACAGGGGTGCGAAGAGATTCCTTCTCGCACCGACAAAAAAAGAAACCTTTCCCGCACTACTGGCAAAGAAAGGCTGACGTCGTTCATTGGTCTTACCAGTGTTGCTAGTTGCCGCGGCTGTGTAAAGAGTTTCACGATTGCTCTTTTCGCAGGGATTCCAAATCTGGTAACCACGGGCATTGGCCAACGGAATTGGCCGACGACCACCGCAATTGGAATGCGACCCATGAAGCCCTTTGGCATTCGCCTCGCCGCCGGCGCGATTACGATTTTGCTCGGTGCCCTCGCTGCAGCCCAAGCCCAAAAAGATCGACAAAAAGACCCGGATTCAGCTTGGACCGTGGCGGACGCCGCCGTTTTAAATACCCCTCCGGCGCCAATCGCTGCGCTGGGTGACGTCGACTGGGGTACCGGACTCGAGGACGCCCCGGGCGCCCAGGAGCCAATCCCCCAACGCGGCGCTCCTCAAAAATTTCCTGGCGGACCGGCTGACTCGATCCAATTAGTCCAACACACCGATCCGTCGAACGATCCGGCGGAATCCCCCAGCTTCCCTAGTCCATCACCCGCGTTTGGGATGCCGCTGATGGGTGATTCCCCGGCTTTGCCAGGATTCCCAGCGCCCTCGCCGGACACTTCCGCCACTGGGTTTGCTGACTTTGACCCCAGCCAGTTGCCGGGGGCGATGACGGCTCCGCCCGCCGATTCCGACGCTCCGTCGCCTGGATTCAACTCCGATCCGGCGGATTCCGCAACGGAATCACCAATGGCGTCCGGATGGGGAATGCCGCTTGCCGCCAGCGAAACTCCGCCGGCAATGAACGAGTCACCGCCAGCGATGAAAATGGGTGCCGCGACATTGTCGTTGCCCACGCCAGGGTCCGAACCCCAGTACGCCGAACCGCAGGCGATGGAACAGCCCGCTCAGGACATGCCTGAGCTTCAACTCGCATCGCCTCCTGGGTTTGATAGTGAGTCATTCTCGGCGGAGACGACAACT
Organism: Pirellulaceae bacterium; assembly: GCA_041741195.1. Taxonomy (GTDB): domain Bacteria; phylum Planctomycetota; class Planctomycetia; order Pirellulales; family Pirellulaceae; genus JBBSJZ01. The sequence continues at coordinate 66,548 of JBGSKM010000095.1, read as the reverse complement.
CAAAATCAGTCGTTGCCCTATGAATTGGGCTCTGCGCCAGCAAGTTCTGGGTCGGCAAACCTACTTCGCAGCGAACCCGCTCCCATGCTTGCAGCACCTCCGGCATTGCCCGCAGCGACGTTGGAGTCGCCGCCGGCACTCACCAGCTCACCACCGTTTCCGAATGCGGCGCCAGCCAGCGCACGAATTGCTAGCATGCCATCATCGGCGCCAGTCGCTCCGTTTGCGGCTGCGGCTGGTTCGACCAGCCAAGCGATCAACCCGAGTCAAACGATCAACTCACCAGGAGACCGTCGTCTCGAAGGAATCCAATCACCGAGTGTCGTGATCCACAAACGTGCACCGAGCGAAGTCAAAGTGGGCAAGGAAGCGACGTTCGTGATTCATGTGCAGAACGTCGGTGCCGCCGAAGCGCTCGATGTGCAAGTCCATGACCGTGTTCCCGCCGGGATGCGACTGGTGGATGCTTCGCCAGCACCGGCCATGCAGGGCGATGTGATGCTTTGGCAACTTGGCGCCATCCCCGTGGGAGACGAACGCACGATCACGATGCTGTTGGTCCCCGAGGAGGAAGGCGAGCTGGGTAGCGTCGCTCGGGTGACGTTCGAAGCGGCCGCATCGGTACGAACAATTAGCACGCGACCGCAATTGAAGATTGTCCAAAACGCACCCAAGGAAGTTCGAATCGGTCAACAACTGGAAATCGAACTCGAGGTCAGCAACCCTGGCACTGGTGACGCGGTTGGCGTGATCTTGCAAGCAGATGTGCCCGAGGGCTTGGAACATCCCAAAGGACGCCAGCTTGATAATCTTTTGGGCACTTTGCGAGCGGGTGAAGTGCGACGACAAATTCTACGTTTGCGAGCCGTCGCGCCCGGCGTGATTCAAAACGTCGTGCGGTTGACGAGCGAAGATGGGCTCACGGCGGAGCATGTCACGGAAGTCGAAGTCGTGGCTCCGGCACTGCAGCTCGAATTAACGGGACCGTCGCGCAAGTTCCTTGAACGACAAGCGACTTATCAATTGGACATTGCGAACGTGGGTACCGATGATGCGACGAATGTCGAGATCACGGCCTTCTTGGATCGCGGATTCACCTTTGTTGGCACGGCGAACGAAGGCCACTACGACCCGACTCAGCACGCCGTGCGTTGGTCGTTGGAACAATTTCCCGAAGGAAAACGTGGCCAAGTGCCGCTGACGGTCCTTCCCGTTCAAGAGGGCGAACACACCATTCGGCTCGAAGCACGTGGTGATCTCGGACTCGTCGCTAGCAGCGAACGCAATGTCACTGTGGAAGCCCTGGCGGAGCTATCATTCCAAATCACGGATGCGGCGGATCCGATCGAAGTTGGTAGCGAAACGACCTACGAGATTCGTCTCATGAACCGTGGCTCGCGCAGCGACAACAACGTGCAAGTCAAACTCCAACTGCCTGCGGGTTTGGAGATCGTGAGTGCCGAACAAGACGCCGGTCTGGATGATCGTGGGATGGTGGTTTTTGCCCCTCAAGCCAAACTCGACGCGGGGCAAGACGTGGTGTACCGCGTTCGCGTTCGCGGCGTCGTTCCGGGTACTCACTTGACTCGCGCGATTGTCGTCAGCGATCAATCCTCGGTACCGGTGACCAAAGAAGAAAGCACCATGGTCTATGCCGACCAGTGATTAATGGACACCGCAAAGCGAAACTTCCATCCCCAGCGATGCGGCGGCGACAGCCTTTGCGAGCATCGCGGTGTCAGCTTCCTTGGCGCTATTCGCATAAGCCACTTGAATGTGGTTCGCTTGGTGGCGGGCCATCATTTGATCGCGAGTGACCCCATGAAGTACCGCGTGCATGATGGGCCAAGGCGGAGTCGTGGCGTCCCATCGTCGCTGGGTTTCTTCGATTGGAAGATCGACCACCGTGGCGCGACCGAGATCCATTTTCAAGCGGCCGTCGCCGATGAAGATGCGTGACCAGACGATTTCTCCGGGTTTGGAAATACCACGAATGGTGCTTCCGCCGGAGGGAAAATACATCGCCGGTTGACGAAAACCTTCCGCAGCCGCCCATCCGCCGTCGAAATGGGACGCAGGTACGGCACCGCTGATTTCCAGCACCCATACCTCGCCATCGACCGTTCCACTTTGATCGCGATCGGACCAACGTAAATCATGCAGCGTATTCTCGACGGGCTGTCCAAGCTCGCGGTGAATGCGATCGGTCATCAAGCCATCCAGTCCCGCGCACTCGTCGACTTCATTGAAGTGAGGCAGCGGCCTGCCGGCCCAAAGTTCGCGCGAACCGTCGCGCGACATCACGGGTGGGCGAACGGAATCATTGAGCATCCCTTCGACCAAGTCGCTGGCCGGAAGCAAGTCCTTGAGCCCTTGTTGGTACTGGATTCCGATCGCGTCACAGCCGAAGTCATCCGCGATACGCATTGCGGCAATGTACATTTTGCATTGCAACTCGATCTGCGCGTCCGTCAAATCCGTGTCATGATTGGGGCCGGTATGAAACTTCATTCCCCGATCGTCCAACCAACGACGAACCTCGCGTGCGTCCCGGTCACTGACCTGAGTGGTTTCAAAGTACAGTGCCGATTGGCTGAGCCGTTCCTTGAAAACACCGAGTGGGTTTAAAAGCGAGTCGGGAATAATCGCATTGAACATTCCCATGCACCCCTCGTCGAAAACCCCCAGAATCGCCTTGCCCTTGCGCAGCCCCTCCGCCACTTTTTCGCCACACTGCTTCGCCACACCGTTAACGCTGGATGGATTGAACGCACGGACGTGGGATGTGTCGTGGGTGACGTTCCCATGCTCCAACCAGTGCGCGAGTTTTTCGAGGAACGCGTCGTCGTCAAAGGACTGGCTCCATAGCGAGCTGTATGCCACGCCGGCCTTGGTCAGCGAACCATTGAGATTGAGAAGCCCAACCAACCCCGGCCACTGGCCCGACCAGTTCGCAACGGTCAGGATCGGGCCCTGGTGCGACATCAAACCCGCGAGGACGTGATGCGAATATTGCCAAACGGCTTCCGCAACAATGAGTGGACAATCGGGTTGAATTTTTTTGAATACCTCAATGCCCTGGCGTTGGGACGAGATGAATCCGTGCCCCGCCGTCGCATCGAACTCGTGCCCCCGAACCACACGTCGACCTAAACGGGAGATCGCGGCCGTCAGAAGATTCTCCATCTCGACTTGAGCGGCCCAGCAAACTCGGTTGGCGCTGTTGCGCAGGTCGCCTGACGCGACCAGCGTGATCGGTCGATCGGTTGGCAATGAATTCGACATACGGGCTACATATTTACTTGGAGTTGAGTTCAAGAACGGCGCCGGCCCAGCGATGGTAATCGAGGTAGAGTTTGTCGTACGCCGCAGTTCGCGTGAAGCGTGGGTGGACGATATCTCGTCGATCGTCACTAACACTTGCCATTGCTCGCGCCGCCTCGGCCACCGACGAAAAACCACTGGTATCGGTTCCCGCGGCGAGCATTCCCAGCACCGCCGCCCCCACCGCCGGCCCTTGAGTCGACGGATGAATTTCGATGTCGACTCCCAGCACATCGGCGTAAACTTCGACGAAGGCTCGATTGTGATGCGGTAGGCCACCGGTGGCGACGAACCGATCGATCGGCACACCGCCGCCGCGAAGCAATTCGACGATCCAGCGAAGTCCGAATGCCGATGCTTCCATCAGCGCCAAATACAAATGCGAGGGTCCGTGATTGAGCCCCAATCCGGCGAAGACACCTCGCAAGTTGCCGTCCATGAGCGGCGTGCGACATCCGTTCATCCAATCCAGACAAAGGACACCGTCGGCTCCGGGCGGCAACTTCATCGCCTCAGTCGCTAGCTCGTCGAACGATTCAACGCCGAGCAAACGTTTGAGCCAAGCGAATGCGTCGCCGACTGCGGCTTGGCCCGTTTCGTAGCCGAACAATCCTGGCACGATTCCACCATCGACGACACCCGCGACACCTGGCACGTTCGCACCGGTGGTTGCGTTGAGCATGTGACAACTACTGGTCCCCAGCACCATCACCAAAATGTCGGGTTCGGCGACACCGACTCCCGGAACAGCGGCATGGGCATCAATAATCGCGGCCGAAACGGGGGTCCCTGCGAACAACCCAAATTTCTCTGCCATCGAATCGCACAACACGCCCGCACGTTCACCAGGTGCTCTCATGATTCCCGGTAGCCGCGTTGTGACGGCGTCAGCAAGCAGTGGATGGACCGCATCAAAATAATCTAGCGACGGAAAACCCTCGGACGCCGACCACATCGCTTTGTAGCCGGCTTGGCAAGTCGAACGGACCAGTTTTTCGGCGGGGCCGCCGACCAATTGCCACACCAGCCAATCCCCGGCTTCGAGCCAAACCTCTGCCGACGCCGCCACCTCCGGCGCGCGCTCGATCGTCTCCAGCAACTTGGGAAAGAACCACTCCAGCCCGATGGTGCCTCCGTAGCGATGCAAGAATGATTCGCCTCGCGACCGAGCGACCTGGTTGAGTCGCTCGGTTTGCTCGATCGCGCCGTGATGCTTCCAAAGCTTGGGCCACGCCAAGGGAACGCTCGCGAATTTATCCAGCTGACACAGCGGTACACCCTGGCGATCGGTGGCCAGCATGGTACAGCTCGTAAAGTCGACTCCAATACCGACCACTGAATCCGCCGATACCCCCGAGTCACGCAGCGCCGTTCGAGTGGCTTCGGCGGCCGACTCGATCCAATCGCGAGGTGACTGCAATGCGTAACGCTCCGGTAATTTTTCGCTCGACCCGGGTAGTCGCTCGGTGATCTGCCCATGCTCGTAATCGACGCTCGCGAGTCCAAGTTGACGACCCGACGTGTCGACCAAAATGGCTCGCACCGACTCCGTGCCGAAGTCGAGTCCAAGCGATACGGGAAGGGACGAATGAGGCATGATGGTGGGCTGTTACATGAGTTGCAAAATCGCAGATCAGCATCTTAATGCATCTATAGCGCCAGTGTCTCCAGCCGCCAACGCTTCACACGACTCGCTAGCGTTGGAAATGCGCTATCGACAATCCCAAGGTCGGCAAGTTCGTGGACGTTCGCGCGGGGGATGGAGCATGATTTGAGAATGACAAGTTCGTCCGCATTCGACGCGATCGCAAGCAACGCGGCCAACGCATCGCTGGTGGTCGTCCAATCCCGGGGCAATGAATTCGCCAGCGGCGAAAGCGCAGCGATCGATCGATTGTAGAAAGCGTCGACTGCCACCAAGTGCGTGGCGACGCCCTGGGTCGACAGCGAGCTGAGTTGGGTGTCCGTTTGAATCCGTTTCCAGTTCGGAAATATCACCGACGCCTGCTCGAATGTTTTTCCCAGCAGGGCAATGCATTCCCAATGCACCGATTCGGTCTCACCCGGCGAGACCCGGTCTCGCTGGCGAACCGCATCCACCCTTTCGCCCCCACCCACCACGACGAGGTTCTGTGCAGGTGATTGATGATCAAGCCACGATGACATTGCGGCGTTGAGATCGACGCGCGACAGTAGACTGCCGCCGACCTTCACCACGCGCCGCATCGGGATGGCCTCACGAACAGGAGTCTAGAAACAATTTTGCGACCGCAAAGGCGGGTGCGCAGCGTGATAAGTCAGGTCCGATCTGCTCGGCAAGCCGGATGACATGCCCTGGAACGAGTGGCAATAGTAGATCGTCGCCGTGTCCGCTGAGAACGTAGCTCCCCGGCGATTGATCGACGCGGGCCATCGACTCACTGATCCGGCGTTTCGCGGAATCGATCACCTGCTCGGCGACGCATGTTGCATCTGCGCAAGTAAAACACCGACGATCCAATCCGACTATACGAGCCAATCGCGAAAGCGCGAACTCCCGCGATCTTGGTCGTCCATCGGCGGTGCTACATTCGTCCGATTCGTTCGCCGTTCCGAGCACCAGCCTCGCGTCGTCAATCGTTGCGAAGAACTCGTTCATGGTGCTGACCCGGCGACCCCGGACGACGAGCGATTGAACGAGAGCGCACACCGGCGTCCGCTCGCAGCCGACATAAACGAGAGTGCCATCGCACAGACGGTCGTGGTCGGTCGTCGCACACGAGGCAATTTGTCCGGAAACGATGGGAATCAAATCGGTGGTGGTCGAACCGATATCGATCAGGAGCGCATCGCGTGCGATCGCTTTGCCCACATAACTCGCCAGGGCATGCCAATTGGACGCCGCGACTTGATCCACATGGGTCACCGCTTCGCGAGCGCAGAGAAAACCTTTTCGTGCCGCGTAATAAAGCACGTCATCAATCCCAAGGTGCCGGGCGGCCTCTTCGATTGAACCGACAATCTTGCAGACGCCATCGGCTCGATCGACAAAACAATCGGCGAGTTCGCCGGTCATTGTCACCGCCAAGGAGGCGGGAGCACCCAGCGCCGCGATGTCACCGGCGAGCGTACCGGCGAGTTTGTCAGGCATTCGCCACATTGGAAATTCGCGTGCCAATGTGTGGCCATCGTCACTGGCATACTTCAAGTTGGCGCCGCCAACATCGATGCCGAGTACCGATCGGATCATGGACCGTCGACCCGGTTTCCGTCGATCCAAACTTGTCCGTCCGGTGTCCAACGAACGGATTCCGCGAGCACTTGGCAAATCACCGGACCGGTTTCCTGATCAACCAAACGCGCGGCCAGATTGCCTTGTACCATTCGACGCAATCCGACATAGGAGGTCGTTAGACGCGGATTGATTTCTATCACGCAATCTTCACTCGGCCGATCACCAATGAGCAGATCCAAGCCAACAAATCCACGCACCGTTGGCGGCATTGCCGCGATGACACGCGCCGCCAGCGCCGTCGCCCGCCGTTGGATATCGTCATCCAGCGGCCCCACGCCCCCGTTGTACTCGCACGTCTGGGCGCACAAGTCTTGGCTCACCGCCGGCAAGAATGTTTGATCGTGGCCGGTCGCAATGAGCGAGATGGAGATCGGACGTCCTTGGATCCAGGGCTGTAAAATGGCATCGTCGGACAGCTCCGCCACGGCTTCGTGATAATCATTGAACGTGCGAATGTGCTGTGTCCCGCAGCCATCCCTGGGCTTGATCACGTATTGGCCGTGACCGGAGATCTCATTTTCGAAGCGTGTGTCGCTGGTCGTCACGTAGCGTGGATGGGCAATCCCGTTGGACAAGAGTGTGCGTGCGGTTTGCAGTTTGTCGCTCGCCACGCGAAGGAAGTCACCGCTTGGCGCAATCACATCGACACCCGCAGCTCGAAGCATTGCGACCGCTTTGGCGAGCATCCCGTCACGCTCCGGCGCGACCACAATCGCTGCCGAACAGTCCTGCGCCGCTTCGACCCACTGTGGCCAAATCGGTTTATCGGGGTCAATCGAAATCGTTCGCGAAGACCTCACGCCAAGCGCAGAGCCGCAAAGTGCCGACTCGAAACGACGATCCAGCGGCACGACGGTTTCGGCGACCCGTGAGAGATCGGCGACCAAGGTGGAGAGCATCGACGCTCCCTCACGCCGCAAACTCCCGGGGATGTTTTCGGCCGCTTGGCTGGCGAGACCGCCGCCGCAGATAAATTCGGCAACAAAAACTTTCATCCGCAATCGTTCGCTTGCCAAAGAGATGAACTCAACTCATTCGAGCCATCCACGATCACGACCCGAACGAGCTCAGTACTTAAAAAATGCCTAGGTGATCCCGAGCGTCATCCGTCATCTTATCAGGTGACCAGGGTGGGTCCATCACCACTTTGACGTCAACGGCATCAATCTCGGGCAAGCTTTCGGCAGCACCTTTGGTTCCGGCGACCAATTGTGGTCCGGCGGGGCACATGGGGCTCGTCAGCGTCATCTCAATCGCCACATCGTGCCGACCATCCTCTTTCGCCTCTCCCACATTGACCACATAGACCAATCCGAGATCGACAATGTTGACGTAAAGCTCTGGATCGATGACCTGCTTCAGGGCCTCTCGGACTTTGTCTTCAAGAACGGGTTGAGCTTCGGCATTGGACATGGAGACGACTCCTAAGGATGGTATCTGTAATGGTCAAATTCCGCAGCCGGACCAGCCCGGTTCGGATCGACGGCTGCAGCGAGCGAGGGACGATGCCCAATTTCGCGATTTTACTCGTACTCGCGAACTTGGCGAGCAATGGCGGCTGCCAACGCGTCTCGCACGCTCTCGATCGTAATGCGATCAAAGATCTGTTGAAAGAATCCGCTAACGATCATCCGCGTCGCTTCTTTGCGTGTGAACCCGCGACAACGCGCGTAGAAAATCTGTTCCTCGTCAACTTTGGCGGTTGTGCTGCCGTGAGTGCAGCGAACATCGTCGGCTTCGATCTCCAATCCGGGGATCGAATCGGCCCGCGAAGCATTTGACAAAACGAGGTTATCGTTTCGTTGGTAGCCATCGGTCTTTTGCGCGATCTTGTCGACTTTGATCATTCCACGCCAAACGGTGCGACTCTTGTCCTGCTGCGCGGCCTTGTACAAAAAATCGCTGTGGCAGCTCGGGGCGCGATGATATTGCAACGTGTTGTAGTTCAAGTGTTGACGCCCCTCGGTGAACATCACTCCGTTCACTTGGCAATCGGCGCCCGCACCGACTAAATCCACCGACTGGTTGACCTTGGTGAGCAGCGAGCCCATGGCGGCAATTGTCCACTGCAGCGTCGCATCGCGATCGACCACGGCTTTCTGATGTGCAAAGTGATAGGTCTTGTGTCCCCACTCTTGCAAATTTACATATCGCAGGTGCGAGCCGGGCTTCTGTATTAGCTCGACGGCTCCCAGGTGCAATCCCGCGGCCTCCGTGCTCACACTGTTCCCCTCATGCAGCAAGGTCGCTTCGGCACCCTCATCAAGCACCACAAGGGTATGGGCGGTATCCGCGGCACCGTCGGAGAGCATCGATCCCATGTGCAACGGTCGGTCGATCACGACGCCACGGGGCACGTAAAGAAATTGGCCTCCGGACCAGAACGCTGCATGAAGCGCAGCAAACTTGTCATAGTCAGGATCAAAACCGGTGAATAGATACTTTCGAACCAAGTCAGGCTTCTCGACACAGATCCGTTCAAGACTTCCGAACACGACCCCCTTGGCCGCGAGCGCCGGATCGAGCGATTCGGACACCAGTTGGCTATCGACGCACTCGACAGAACCGGCAAGCTCGACGCCCTCGGTCAATTGGTTCGCGATCACAGTGTCCGCATTGGCCGCCGAAGCGAGCGAATACTTTTGTAACTGGAACGTGCGGATGTCCGTACGAATCCATTCTTCGTGTCGCCGATCGGGCCATCCCATGGCGTCCGCGTGTTGCCACGCTTCCCGACGAAGATCGGTTAGCCATGCTGGCTCTTGTCGCGCAGCCAAGAACGAGTCAAAACCGGCAGCGTCAAAATTCGATCGAACGAGAGTCTGTGTCATGAAAATTAAATGGGCTTAGAACGTATCGAGTAAGGATGAGAACGTACCAATGCAAACACGCAAGGATCGGAAAGCCGATATCGGCTAGCCGACGCTGCCTTCCATTTGCAGTTGGATCAAGCGGTTCATTTCGATCGCGTACTCCATCGGCAACTCTTTGACGAGAGGTTCGATGAAACCATTGACGATCATCGTGCTCGCCTCGGACTCGGTCAGCCCCCGGCTAAGCAAGTAAAACATCTGCTCTTCGCCAATCCTTGAAACGCTCGCTTCGTGACCGATTTGCACATCCTGCTCTGCGATTTCGATGTACGGATAGGTATCGCTGCGGCTCTGTGGATCCAGAATCAAAGCATCGCAAACCACATTGTTCTTGCTGTGATGGGCGCCCGGTTCGACACGCACCAAACCGCGATAGCTACTACGTCCACCGTTTTTGGAAATGCTTTTGCTAATGATCTGTCCGGTGGTGTGCGGCGCCGCGTGCACTAGTTTGGCACCCGCATCTTGGTGTTGGCCGGCGCTGGAGAAAGCGATCGAAAGGATCTCGCCGCGAGCACCTGGCTCCATCATATGAACCGCCGGATACTTCATCGTCAATTTGCTACCGAGATTGCCATCGACCCACTCCATCGTCGCGTCCCCGTACGCATAAGCACGCTTGGTTACGAGGTTGTAGATGTTGTTGGCCCAGTTTTGGATCGTCGTGTATCGGCAACGGGCATTGCGTTTGACAATCACTTCGACCACTGCGCTATGCAAACTTTCGGTCGTGTACATCGGCGCGGTGCAACCTTCGACGTAATGAACACTCGCTCCCTCGTCGACGATGATCAGCGTTCGCTCGAATTGACCCATGCTTTCGGCATTGATGCGAAAGTACGCTTGCAACGGGAATTCGATGTGGACGCCAGGCGGAACGTAAATGAACGATCCACCCGACCAAACCGCACTGTTGAGCGCCGCGAACTTGTTGTCACTCGGCGGTATAACTTTGCCAAAGTACTCCCGCAGCAAATCGGGATGTTCCCGCACCGCCGTGTCGGTATCGGTAAAGATCACGCCTTGGTCGGCCAATTCTGTCTTCAGCGATCCGTAAACCACTTCGCTTTCGAATTGGGCCTTGACTCCCGCCAAGAACTTCTTTTCAGCCTCGGGAATTCCGAGTCGATCAAAGGTATTCTTGATCTCTTCGGGAACGTCGTCCCAACTCTTGCCCTGGTGATCGGTCGGCTTGAGATAGTAATAAACGTCTTGGAAATCGAGATCGATGGCCCCGCCCCATTTTGGCATGGGCTTGGACTCAAAGATCTCGAGCGACTTGAGCCGGAACTCGAGCATCCAATCGGGCTCTTGTTTGATCGCCGAAATCTGCGCGACGATCTCGGGATTGATTCCCTTTTGAGCCTTGAATACTCCGTGCGTTTCCGTCCGGAAATCGTACTTGTTGATTTCGCCGATTTCCGACGATTCCGTGATATCGGTTGCCATATTATTTCTTCTCGAGAAGTGAGTGATTCGATAGTTGCCAAGCATTCCCGCGCACCGGGAAAGACCGGCCGGTTATGCGGTCGCTTCTTCGGCAAGCAACTCTTGATTGGCGGCTTCCGCCTCCGGATACGCACCACGGATTCGGTCATAGCCTTTTTCATGGAGCTCAACGGCGAGCTCTCGTCCGCCCGTTTCCACGAGCCGACCACCGAGCATCACATGGGTGAATTGAGGTGGATTGTGTTCCAACAATTTGTCATGGTGCGTGATGATGAGTAGACCCATCTTTTCGCGACCGATCTCTGCAATCGATTCGCTAGCCAATCGGACGGCATCGGCATCCAAACCACTGTCCGTCTCGTCCAGAATTGCGAACTTTGGTTGCAACATCGCGAGTTGCAAGATCTCCGCCCGTTTCATTTCACCACCGGAAAAGCCGTCGTTGACATATCGACGAGCGAACTCGGGGTCGATCCGAAGCTGGGCCATTTTTTCCTTTAGCTCCTTGCGAAACTCACGCATCGGAATCAACTCTTCGCCTTCCTTACGATCGGGACGACGGACGTTGGTGGTGGCGTGCCGGAGGAAGTCGGCCATCTTGACGCCGGGAATCGCCATCGGACGTTGGAACGCCATGAACAATCCCGCACGGGCCCGCTGGTCAGGCGACATTGCTAACACATCTTGATCGTCCAGGGTGATTGTCCCGCCCGTCACCTCGTAGCTGGGGTGACCCATAATCGCCAAGCCGAGCGTGCTCTTGCCGCTTCCGTTGGGACCCATCAACGCGTGTGTTTCACCATGATTGATCGTCAACGTGACGCCGCGAAGGATGGGCTTGTCACCGACGGAAACATGCAGGTCTTCGATCTTCAAAACGTATGTCATAGCGGCTGCGAAAAAGTTAGATATTTGTGGAAACGTGATAGGGCAAGAAACAATCGGCTAAGCGGGTCACTGAGGCACATGCGAAGTCGGCGGGGAGACCCCCGGACTGGCCGGCGCGAACTGGCAACAGGCATCACCATCAAGGCGGCAGCTGCTGAGGTGCACAGGGCGTCCCAAAGCTTCGGAAAAAATCTTTTCTTCCAAACGACACATGGCACGATCGTCCGAAACATCCGTCAACGACGGATACGGACACGCACCAATGTCCAAAACCGGCAACTCACCGTCATGCGTCACCGAATTATCAATCTGGCGAGCTGTCAGGGCTACCGAAAGCTTACGTATTCGACGCTCGAATGCGACCGCTTCCGACTCCACACTCGACATAACCGTAGTTGCGGAGTTTTCCGCCCCGTTACCCGGGGCTCTGAGTTCCAGGTCATTGAGTTCGGCGTCGTTAAGTTCCGCAGCGTAACGTTGGCCAAGTCGATCCGCGACCGCCTCGAGCAAACGCCTGCGAACTTCCGTATCGGGGAATGCGAGAATCTCCCGCCACATCGCGTCGGCCAAATCGCTGGGATTGGCTCCCGCTGGTTTATGTCCGGATACAGTCAATCGATAGCGAAATGTCGGTCGGCCGCGCCCGGCGACCAACTTCTCCCGCTCAATGAGCCCCTGTTCCAGCAACCGCTCGATTCGCTGCCGAACCGCCGTCGCTGTCACACCCAGGGAATCCGTCAGCTCCCCGACCCCAAATGCATCTCCACCCCGCATTGCCAGCAATAATTGACGGTCCACCGACCGCAAATCATTCGTTTCTGGTCGTGAGTGAGTGGACATTTACCAACTTGTGCAAAAGGTGCCGAATTTCGTCGGAACCGAAATGACGAGCCGGAGTCGTTCGCCCCGAAAGATGGTTCCTACCAGTATCTTTACGGGCAAATTCATTTTTGACAACTGGTGCTGCGTAAAATAAAGCTCGGCCTTAAGCGGAGCTCAAGCACACAAGAGGGGGGGCCTCTCGGACTAAGCCAGTAACGGCAACCGACGACCGGTACCGCTTCACCGGGTGAACGTCGGAACTACAACGAGGCGAGCGCTTCGTTGAACGTGGGACTCGGTCGCATCGCGGCGGACGTCTTTGCATGGTCGGGTTTGTAATAGCCACCGATGTCGACTGGCTTACCCTGCGTCGCCCCCAACTCGCTGAGAATCTTGGCTTCATTGTCGGCAAGCGTTTTGGCGAGCCCGGTAAAGCGACTTTGCAGCGTCGGGCTTTTGCTTTGGGTGGCGAGGGCCTGGGCCCAGTACATTGCCAAATAGAACTGGCTGCCGCGATTGTCCAACTCACCCACCGCCCGTCCGGGAGATTTGTTGTTGTCGAGCAGTTGACCGGTGGCTTGATTGAGTGCTTCGGCAAGCACAAGCACTTCGTCGTTCTTGGTCTTGTAGCCGAGATCCTCGAGCGAGACCGCGATTGCCAAAAACTCGCCGAGTGAATCCCAACGCAGGAAACCTTCTTCCACGAATTGCTGGACATGCTTCGGAGCCGACCCGCCCGCGCCGGTCTCGAACAAGCCGCCGCCGGCAAGCAGCGGGACGATCGACAGCATCTTGGCACTCGTTCCGAGTTCAAGGATCGGAAAGAGATCCGTCAGGTAGTCGCGAAGTACATTGCCGGTCACGGAGATCGTGTCCTTGCCGTCGCGACATCGCATGCAAGTAAATGTTGCCGCCTCGATCGGCGACATGATTTGGATGTCCAATCCCTTGGTATCAAATGTTGGCAAGTAAGCTTCGACTTTTTGGATCAGCGTTCGGTCATGGTCACGATTCTTATCGAGCCAGAACACGGCAGTCGAACCGGTGATACGGGCGCGCGTGACGGCAAGCTTGATCCAGTCGCGGATTGCCACATCCTTGGTTTGACACATCCGCCAGATGTCACCTTTCTCGACCGCCATGTCGATCAAGACATTGTCATCCGAATCGGTCACGATCACGGTGCCGCTCCTGGGAATTTCGAATGTCTTGTCGTGAGACCCGTACTCTTCCGCTTTCTGGGCCATGAGTCCGACGTTGGCAACACTTCCCATCGTGGTCACGTCAAAAGCACCATGCTGTTTGCAGTGATCGATGGTCGCTTGGTAAATGCCGGCGTAACAGCGGTCGGGAATCATCGCCTTGGTATCATGCAATTTTCCATCGGCGCCCCACATTTTGCCGGACGCGCGGATCGCCGCCGGCATCGACGCATCGACGATCACGTCGCTGGGGACATGCAAGTTCGTGATCCCTTTGTCGGAATCGACCATCGCCAATCCAGGACGTTTTTTGTAGACAGCCTCGATATCGGCGAGCACTTCTTTTTGTTGTGCATCGGATAGCGAAACGATCTTGGCGTAGACGTCGCCGATCCCGTTGTTGGGGTTCACGCCGAGCGACTTGAACAGCTCGGCGTGCTTGACAAACACGTCCTCAAAGTAGACTTCGACCGCGTGTCCGAAGATGATCGGATCGGACACTTTCATCATCGTTGCTTTGAGGTGCAACGACAGCAATAAATCGTTTCGCTTTGCGTCATCGATCTGTTTCGCAAAATACTCGCGCAGGTGTTTGCGGCTCATCACCGAAGCGTCGATGATTTCATCGGCCTTCAGTGCCAACTTGTCCTTCAGAACCACGCAGCCATCTTCGGACACCAATTCGATTACCACCGTTGTCGCTTTCTCGACGAGCACGGACACTTCGCTAGCATAGAAGTCGCCCTTGGTCATGGAGGCGACGTGAGTTTTCGATCCCGAGTCCCACTTGCCCATCGAATGCGGATGTTTCCTCGCGTACTCTTTCACGGGTGCGGCGACTCGGCGATCCGAGTTGCCCTCGCGCAACACAGGGTTGACGGCGCTGCCGAGCACCTTGGCATAGCGATCGCGGATCGATTTATCTTGATCCGTTTTTGCTTCCACTGGATAAGCGGGAACCGCAAACCCTTTGCTTTGCAGCTCCCCGATCGCGGCGATCAACTGGGGTACCGAGGCGCTCACATTGGGCAGCTTGATGATGTTCGCCTGGGGAGTCTTGGCGAGCTCTCCGAGATCCGCGAGCGCGTCCGATTGTCGCTGGTGAGGCTCTAAAAAGTCTGGAAAGTTTGCGAGGATACGGCCGGCCAGAGAAATATCGCGAGCTTCGATTTGAATACCGGCTGCGCGAGCAAAGGCGTCCACGATCGGCAGCAACGATGCGGTCGCAAGCGTCGGTGCCTCGTCGGTGTGCGTGTAGGTGATTTTGATTTCTTGTCCGGACATTGATTTCCTCGTCATTGCAAAGCTGGGAGCGAGCCAAAATCGTAACATCGACGTGTGTCCGAGGGACCGTGGCATCCGACTAAATGTGGCATCGTCGAGCTTGGCGATGGTAACGGGGGTTGGCAGAAACAATCCACGTCGCGGAAACTCTGTTTCGGCCCAACCCCGCACCCCTTACTCGCAATCGAACAATCGCGTGAATTTCGACCATCGTTCCCTACTCAGCGGCCATCGAAAGGGCGTTGTCGCCGGTGCGGCGAGGGCCCTGCTGCGAATCGCCGAAATTCCTTATGGCATCGTGGTTCGGCGTCGCAACCGAAAGTTTGATGCGGGTCACGACGTCTGCAGCGTTGACGTGCCCGTGATCAGTGTCGGTAATCTGACCACCGGTGGGACCGGCAAGACGCCCGTGGTTTGCTACTTGGCCAAGTGGCTTCGCGAACACGACGTGCGGGTCGCGATCGTCAGTCGCGGTTACGGTCGCGGCGACCGCGACGAGAATGACGAAGCACTCGAGTTGCACGCGAGACTACCCGATGTGCCTCACGTGCATGATCCCGACCGCGTTGCCGGTGCGACGCTTGCCGTTGAAGAATTCGAATCGCAACTGATCTTGCTCGATGACGCGTTCCAGCACCGTCGCTTGCGTCGAGATCTCGATATCGTTGTGGTCGATGCGACGTGTCCCTTCGGCTATGGCCATTTGTTGCCTCGAGGCCTGTTGCGAGAACCGATTTCGAGCCTTTCTCGAGCTTCACTTGTGATCATGACTCGAGTGAGTTGCGTCGCGCCGACCGCTATCACGACCATCGAACAGGCAATCCACCGGTATCATCCGGAGTGTCCGATCGCGCTGGCGGATCACCAGTCGCAATACTTACTGGAATTTCCTCGAACCGAATTGCCGATCGAACAACTACGCGGCCAGCGGGTCGCGGTGGTATGTGCGATTGGCAACCCACAAGCGTTTGAAGAATCGTTGATGGCTTGCGGAGCAGTCGTCGTCGCCGCACACCATTTACCGGACCACGATTCGTTTTCACCGCAAATCGTCACCGGACTCAAGGATTGGGTCCGCTCGCTGGGGGATACCATCGATCGCGTCGTTTGTACGCACAAGGATCTTGTCAAACTCGAAATGGATCGCCTTGGAGGTAAACCGCTGCAGGCAGTCGTCATCGACCTTGTCATTTGTCGCGGTGATGAACTGGTGGTCGAACAACTCGAGCGAATTCGATCGATGGTCGATATCGGTGATGTCGGCCAGGAGTGGCCCAGCGAATGACGACGAAACACCGCAAGCATGGATGCTCGAACAACTGTAACAACCGTTAACACTGGCGATCGCAAGAGAATTTTTCAACAACTTGCCGCGACGCATTGTTTCGGGGCACCATGCTGTGACGAGTTAAACCACAGGTTAGGTAGCCGACGCTCAATCTTGGTAAACGTCCGATGAAAGCTCGAAATGGTCTGTTGGGTATAGCCGCTGTCTGCTGTGCCGCTTTATCGCTTGCGATCGAGGCTTCGGCCCAGGACCCCGGGTTTCCCGAGACGTCTCGGATCGAGCTAAGCGATCATTTCACGATGGGGTCCGGACTTACCAGCCCCTCGGATATGCGGCGATCGGCTCCGACAGCGATGGAAATTCGCCAGGAGCGGGCACTCTACCAGATGAACCAGAGGATGCTGCGGATCGAAGCCAATGCGTGGATGGGCTACAGCCCGCTTCGCCCCAATATCTCCGGTATGGCATCTTGGACCAACTATGTGCCACCGCATCGCGTTTACTATGTGCCGTACTACATCCGCTGAACCAATCAGTTGATCGATAGGTCCACTTTGCGATGACACTTGCCGTCGAAAAAGTTCCCGCAATCCGCAAAGTCGACTGATGTTGTGCATCCACGGATGCCGAATGACTAGGATTGGGGATGGAGGCTTCGCGCGATAGCAAAACTGGCTGTCGTCGTGAAACATTGCTGCACACTGCTCATCATTGTTGCTGCGTCGCTACTGGTGACGGGATGTTCGCTTATCCCCACCAAGATGGAACGCGATTCGATCCACAACCCGTTTCCGCAAATGAAGCGTGTGGCCGTGTTGCCTTTCTTCAATCAAAGCAACAACAGCACGATCGATACCGACGCGGTGGCCGAAAGTTACTACTTGGCACTGCAGGCAATCCCTGGTTTCGAGGTGTTACCGGTCGGAGTCACCAAGGCCCAATGGCTGCAGTACGCCCGAACGTACGGCGAACCGAGCGTTGGTGCTGACTTTCAGCGGTTGGCCCAATTCATGAACGTCGAGGCAATTGTCGTCGGCTCGGTCACTGACTTTGACGCATATTATCCGCCTCGGTTAGCGATGACGACGCACTGGTATGCGGCCAACGAAGGCTTTCATCCGATCCCCGCGGGGTACGGATTGCCGTGGGGAACGAAACAGGAAAAGACCATTCCCAAGCGAATTGTTCAGGAAGCCGAATTCGAACTCGCCCGCAGCCAACTGGCCACTCAATCACCGCAACCCGTCGCGAGCACTTCCGAGTTGCCGAATGCCGCGGCAAAGCAAGCATCAACTCAAGTCCCATTGGCAATGTCACCGGACTTCGTTGAGCCGATTGTCATCAATGATTCCGAAGATGACGATGCGGCAAGCGGCACCATGAACGTTGGGTCAAATGTCTCCGCCCAAACGGAACAGTTGCCTCCGAACTGGCCAGACCCCAGTGACTTGATTCCCGATGGGCCGTCACCCATTCGACCGGCCACAATCGTCAATCATGATCCCGTCCTAACGCACACGCGTTTGTACCGCGGCGATGACGCCTATGTCACCACTCGCCTCGCCCAATACGTCGAAACGGGCGACGATGCACGTCCTCGCGGTTGGCAAGGTTATCTCAATCGTAGCGATGATTTCGTTCGTTTCTGTTGTCACTTGCACATTGTCGAAATGCTCGAATCGCGTGGGGGCAAGGACCAAAGCGACCTCATTTTGCAATGGCCGCTGAGCCGATACTGAGTCTCGGTAAGCCAGGTAATCTGGCGACCTGTCTCACTGTGTTGGCTCCATGAAATCGGACGGCCCGCGAATGGATATGGAAATCAATGTGCTCGCGTTGGTCAAAGGCGAAGAGCGATTCATCTTTCTATTTGATGACGTCAATCGCGACGAAACACTCCGCCAACTCGCTCGCTTTGCAGCCGACCCGGAGCTCGATTTTTCGTGGTACGACGCAGCGATGCTGAGCCGAAAAATTCGCGACGCTGTCCCCAGCGAAGAAGAACTCTTTGGCAGTGCCGAGTTCGATGGCGCATCAATGGACGACTTTCGTTAACGATCGTTTCGTAACCATTGCCAAGCGACATTCATGCGCAGCGCCATCACGCAATTCCTAAAGTTCCTTGCCAACGAACGCAACGCTTCGGATCTCACGATCAAGGCCTACCGCGAAGACTTGTTCGGATTGATGGAATGGTTGGACGCGACACGTGGTCGAGTTCCGTCGCCGGAATCCCTTTCGCCCCAGGACTTGCGGGGCTACCAAGCGGCGCTCCAGGAAGCGGGTTACGCTCGCACGACGATTAGCCGCAAACTCGCCTCGCTGCGCAGTTTTTATCGTTTCGCGATGCGCCAGGGGCTCGCGAAAACAAACCCCGCCAAGCCGCTTCGCAACCCGCGCCGGCAACGCAAGCTTCCGCATGTGTTGTCGAGCGTCGAAGTGGGGCGGCTGCTCGTGGCACCGTCTGACAAAGATGAGTCGGGGCTGAGAGACCGCGCGATCCTCGAAACGATGTACTCCGCAGGTCTGCGGGTCAGTGAGCTCGTCGGGCTACGTGACGGTGATATGGACTTTGACGAACAAATCGTTCGCGTGCGTGGTAAAGGTCGCAAAGAGCGAATCAGTCCACTCGGCTCGTTCGCAATCCGCGCGATCACCCACTATGCGGTCCAGCGAACTCGTTCGTCGAAGACTCAATCCCTTGGCCGGGAGGCGCCTGTTTTCGTCAATCGTTTTGGCAACATCCTGACGACTCGAAGCGTTGGCCGAATGCTCGAAAAATACATTGCCGTGGCCGAGCTCGATTCACGAACGAGTCCACACACGCTGCGCCACAGCTTTGCGACTCACTTGCTTGATCGCGGTGCGGACATTCGCAGCGTTCAAGAACTGTTGGGTCACAAAAGCCTCGCGACCACGCAAATCTACACGCACGTCAGCGCCACAAACCTCCGCCAGATTTACGAGCGGGCACATCCGCGAGCGAATTAAGTCATTCGATCGATTCGCTCTTCACGGCTTCGATGAATTCGAGGGGCTGTTCTTCGGAAACGTCCGCTATTCGGATGGCAAGTTCGCCAGCTAGCAGTCGACGGAAAGACTTGCCGACGATATCGCCGCGCCATCCCTGGAGCAAACTCGGCAGCGGGTCATCATCGTCGTGATCGAGCTCATACCCGAGTAACTCGCGAACGTCATCGGCATTGCCGACGATGGGCGGCGCGAGTTTCTGTTGGCGACTGATGCACGCGATCGAAGTACTCAGAAACTGGGCCAACATCGGCGAGACTGATTTACGAGAGCCTTTGGCACGGCGAGGCAATTCGCTGTCGGGCATTTCCAGCGCGATTCGAATCGCCTCGGCGATGTCGTCGTAGTGATCCACGAACGGTCGGCGTTCCAACCCACGAATATGCCGGATCTTGCGCACGTCCGCTGACCCGCGGCGAGCCAGCTCCACCACGAGGTCGTCTCGCATCACCCGGCGCGGCAACTGGTCAAGGCTTTTTGCTCGGTCTTCGCGCCACAGCCACAGTTGACGAACGGTTTCGAGCTGCCGCGGGTTCAAGCCGGAGGCGCCGCTGACGCGTCTCCAGTTCTCGCGATTCTCGGCATCGATGACATCCTGTTGGCGACGCATCGTTTCCTCCTCGACCCACGCCTGGCGCTGCATCTTGCGGATCGACGACGACAACTTGCTGTACATGGTTTCCAAGTCCACGACGTCGTGCAGCGCGTACTCAAGCTGGTCCGTGCTGAGTGGTCGATGTCGCCAATTGGTACGCGTCTCGCCCTTGGGTAACGTTTTTCCCACGAGCCTTTGAACGAGCGTTCCCAGGGACGCCGGGTACTCCATCCCAATGAACCCAGCCGCCAATTGGGTGTCAAAGAGCCCCGCGATGGGCTTGCCAGTGTAGCGATAGCAAAACCGCGTTTCCTCCCGCGCCGCGTGCGCCAGTACGACGCGACCGGGCTGGGCGATTAGGTCCCAAAACGGCTCGGTGTGCTGGACCGGATACGGGTCGATGATGGCGAGACGGTCACCCGCGGCGACTTGGATCAGGCATAATTCGGGGCGATAACGATCTTCGGAAACGAATTCCGTATCGAACGCAATGACGGGAAAAGACGCGATCTCGTTGCAAAAATCTTGCAGTTGGTCGCTATCGAGAATGGATTCGTATTTCAACGTTGGGGCTGTCATTCAATCGTCAAGTGAACATCATGTAGCACGGCTGGAAGGAAGCGCCCGGCAGAGCATTTTCCCCATGGGCGACTTTAGCGGGCTGGCGACCCAACC
Organism: Pirellulaceae bacterium; assembly: GCA_041741195.1. GTDB lineage: Bacteria > Planctomycetota > Planctomycetia > Pirellulales > Pirellulaceae > JBBSJZ01. The sequence goes on along the minus strand of JBGSKM010000095.1, from coordinate 45,844 downwards.
GCTACGGAGCATCGACCAGTTTCCAAACGCTTTGACGCAACTCGGATGTACTAGTTTTCATGATGACGACCACTGCCATACCGATGAATCGGTCAAACTTCCCAAAGCGGATGGAATTACTTGTGAGCGTTCGATCGATCGACGAAGCGCTCCAAGCGGTCGACCAGCCTATCGATATCCTGGATTTCAAAGAACCTCGACTCGGTGCTCTCGCGCCGGTGGAGGTGTCCATTTGGCACGAAGCTGTCAAGCGACTGGCCGGCGCGTCCGGAGTGGCATCCGTCCCTTTGTCCGCGGCACTTGGCGAGCGTGATACCGCCGCCAAATTGGCTGGTGGAGTTCCTGCTCAGTTTTCATTTGCCAAAGCGGGGCCGTATGGATGCGTGACGCCCGATGAGCTTACACAACTTTGGACGGACGTGCGGACTTCGCTCCCGAACCAGGTCGAATTGGTGGCGGTTGCCTACGCGGACTCGGTCGCGGCACAGTCGCTTTCGCCAGAAGAAGTGCTTCGATTGGCCCACCAGTTCGGCTTCCGGCGACTGCTTATCGACACGTACGTGAAAGACGGCCGATCCAGTATGGATCACTTGCACGACAAGCGTCTGCGAGAAATCCGTCGGCAATGTAACGAGTTAAGCATCGTTTGGATGTTGGCGGGATCGATGCGCGAGCAAGATTTGCTGGCAAAGTTCGATTCCGATTTCTGGCCCGATGGCTTTGGCGTCCGAGGTGACGTGTGCCAGCTCGGTCGAGCATCCGAGCTATCACCGGATCGAATTCGACAGTGGCGACGACGTCTGGACACCAGTCGCCGAGGTCTCAGGACTGAACCCAATCTAAACCGGTCATCTTTTTGAGGCGGTCATCAAAATGTCCCAGCAAGCCGCCCACGAGGACCCAGCGGTGGGGTTTTCTCAGCTCAATTTCTCCATGTGGGTTGATCCGGAGGATCGAATCTCCGCGAACCCCGGCGTCATGCAATTGCTTGAGATCAACTTCGCCTTCGTTGACGACGTCGAGCAGCGTTTTTCCGGTGAGTTCAATAAAGGGTGTCATCGATCGGCTCCAGGATTATTCCCAACGCGTTTCTAGTGTAATCACCGTCTGAGCGAAGTTCTTTTTGTTGTCGCATTCCTCAAAGACGCTCTGGACGTATCGGTCTTGGTCGTGCTAGTTACCCACCAGAGAGGCCGCCGGCCCTTCGGGTTTCCCCAGACAGCCAACCACCGCTTGCTCCGACCCATCCGCCTATGCGTCGCTTGCTGTTTGTCGACGACAACATTCGAACCTTCGATGGACATTACATCGAATTGGCGACGCTACTTTGCCAGGGAGCGGAGCAACTCGGTTTCGTCACCGAGTTGGCGACGCACGCTGAATTTCATCAGACACCCGGCTCGCAGGTGCGATGGTCCAGCGCCTTCACGACGCCACGGATGCTCGGATGGTCGCTCGGCGTCGACGGTCTCTCACGCGTTCGACGCGATGCCGACGGTCGCCCCTGCGGAGACTCTTCGTGGCGGAACACGCTGCAGCGGATGTATGACCAATGTGTGCCGCTAGATCGTCGCCCCCAAAACCTGATCGAAAAATGGTCGCACGAGCTCAGCAATTGGCTGTCGCAGGTGCAAGCCAATCGCGATGATCGCTTGGTTCTCAACACCAGCGATGATTTCCAACTGCTCGGTTTGACCAAAGCCCTGTTGGTGCTCGGTGATGCCACACCTCGCAATGTTCATCTGATCTTTCACTTCGCGATCATCGATGATCAAACTGATCCCGATCGACCGAGGCAATTGGGGATTCAAGTCGGTCGAGCACTGAAAGACTTGGCAGCCCAGCATCCATCTCCGCCCGAGATGCATTTGCATGCGACGACCGCCCCGCTCAGGGATCAACTGCGATCGGTCGGGATCAATGCAACTCTGATCCCCTATCCGACTCGGTTCCGTCGTCCCGTCGCTTATTCGGATTCGGATCCCGCTCAAGCACTGAATTTGCTTCTGGGCGGATGGCCACGCCGCGAAAAGGGAACTAAGTCCATCGCGAGACTATTGTCGTCGATCGAGCATCCATTGCTGCGTCAACGACGATATCGAATTTCGATGCAAGCGATGCTCAAAAAGTGGCGCAAGATTGTCCCGAGTACGCTCCATCCCGATTGTCGTTTGTGTAGCAACTTGGTCGCCACGCTCGATCCCGTCGCGACACGGCATTTGCTCAACATCATCACATCTAGCATCAGCCCCCAAGATTATCAGAGTTGGCTCGACACCGCGGACGTCGGGCTTTTCCTTTACGACCCACGACGCTATGTCGCTCGGTGCAGCTCGGTGTTGCTAGAGTTCATGATCCGCGGCATTCCGGTGATTGTGCCCGACCGCTCATGGCTCGCCGATCAAGTGCGTGAGGCTGGGGCCATCGCGAACATTGGCGATATTTACCAATCGGTGGACGACATTCCAAAAATTCTTGAGGCAATCGCTGACGATTATGCCTCGCTCCGACACGGCTCGCGACAGTACGCCGGCGTGATTGCAAAACGCCATCACCCCACCGCGACATTGGTGTCGATGGGAATTCGACCCGCCAAACTATCGACCATTGCCGCTTAGGTAGGAAATCGAATCCATGACGCTTCGCATGATGTGGTTCAAATCGGTCGTGCGATTTCCGATCGATATTCGTCGCGCCCAGTCGCTGATTCAAGGCCGACCATTGGACGGCCTCCATACGTGCGGCCAGAGAGCCATCGTCATGGACATGACAACGCCTCAGTTGCAGTTCGATTGTGGACGACATCTCAACGCCCTCGCATTGCACGCCAAACTCATCGATTCGCCGTTTTACCTGCGATGCAGTCGGCTGTTGTTCGCTGCGATCGCAAGAAAGTTGTATGGCCCCGACTTGCTATCGGACCCGAATCTAACTTGGCTGTCTCCCGAGCAACCGCTCCCCAGTGACGCATTGATTCTGCGTGATTCCGCGGTGTCGCCGCGTCGCGGTCGGCTGAATGAGCGTCACACCCACGCGCGGCTGATGATCGGACGGGACAATGTCGCCGATACCTGGATCATGCCGTACCCCATGCATCCTCACACGCTCGCCCGGTTGACGTCGATCGATTTATCGACGTTACGAATGAACGATTCCCGACGAGGCATTTTCTTTGCGGGTCGATTGAAGGCTAGTTACTCGCATGTTCACAGCGATTTCGGAGTATTGAATCGACTGCAGATCGTCGATTCGCTGCGCCGCCACTTTGCCGATCAGGTCCAGAACCACATTCATGACGCGCATGACCCCAACGACATCGTTCTGGTCGACGCGAAAACGCAAGGATTGTCCCCGGACCAGTGGCTACCGACGCTGGCGAACTACAACTTTTTTGTCTGTTGTCCGGGGGTTTGCCAACCGATGTGCCATAACGCCGTCGAAGCCATGAGTGTCGGGACGATTCCGCTGATCGAGTACGCGGATCGGTTTACACCCGGGCTTGTCGATGGGGTCAATGCGATCTGTTTTCGCGGTGAACGAGGACTCATTGAAGCGGTCCACCGAATCCAGAATCTGGACGATAGCGACATCCGACGTATGCGCCAAAACGTCATTCACCACTATGAGACGCATCTCCGCGGTGACCGGTTTCTAGCAAAGCTTCGGGACTCGCACAGCGACACGATTGGCGATCGACTCATTGGCATGCCTTTCCACGACACCAACTTCTTTGAGCCGACCAAGCGGGTCGCAGCCTGATGCAGCGTCACTCTTGGGCGAGTAACCGCTGGGTCGAAGATTGCAATTGACGTTCGGTGAAGCACACATCGGCGACCTTTCCATCGCGGTCGAGGATCACGAGGAAAGGAAGCGATACCATGCCGAATTGTTTCACTATCGGATTGGGCACCTCGGCTCCTGGTTCGGTGGCGCTGTGCAAGCTTGGGAAGCCGAGTTTTTCTTTGGCATTGATGGTTTGGTCGCTGGCGCGCGAGTCCAAATTCACACCGACGATGGCAACATGGTTTGGGTTCCGCTCGCGAAGATTGATGATATTCGGCAAGAGCTGCAACGACGCGGGAAACTCGGCAGCCCAAAAGGGCATCAACACCACTCGCCCGCGATAATCGGACATCTCGATGGTCTCACCGCCGAGCGACGGTAGCTGGAAATCAAACGGGGTCCCAATGATATCGGCTCGCGCCCGCGCCGCTTCGATAGCCACGTTCACTTCGCGTCCAAGAGCTTCCGTTGGATCGGTAAAGTTCTGTTGGAGTACTTCATAGGTCGCCGCCGCGAGTGGATCGTTGCCACTTCCCTGGAGTTCCAATGCCGCGGTCGCTAGGTACTGGACCGTCATCATGTCACGTGATTCGTCGATCAATGTTTGCGCCGCCGCTTTCCACTGCGCCGGCGTGACCGATTGTCCGGCCAGCGCGGCGGCGCGAAGTTTGTCGACGCCGTCAAACTGGACCGCGCCCGCCAGTTTAGCAGCCATCATGGCCACCTCGGGATTCGCATCGTCGGCGAAGGTGGCAAGGATCTTTTCTCGTACTCGTTTGGCTTCATCGACGTGACCGTATTGGGAAAGCAATTCCCGAGCTTGTCCCATGACCATCAATGCCGGGACATCAGGTGCCTGCGGATTGGGTGTAAACTGCTCGACCAAGTCGACAATTTTTTGGGGTGCCAATTCGTTACCGTTTTGCAGTGACTCCAGTTCGAATCCGACCAATACCAGACGGCTATCGGAGGCGAAGGACGGATCGTTCGACTCAAGTCCCGCCTTGGCGATCACTTCCAATTCTTCGGCCGCCTTGAGACTACCGCCGCTCGCTAAATGCGATAGCGATTGCAACTCTCCGCGTTTGCCTGTCACACGTTGCTCATCGGTCGCATCGGCGTGCGCAACCAACCGACGCGATGCTTCTAATTTCATGCGAATGATTCGCTGCATCTCGGCGACTTCAGCCTCGCGGCTCTTGAGCCCCGACCGACCGCTGTAAATCAACTCCATGTCTTGATCACATGCCGAGAGAAAGTCCACTAGCTTTTCCGGAGTCAGGTCGTTGCGAAGTTGCAACTCCGGTTTGACCGTGGCATCCTCGGACTCTTGCTCGATGGAAAGGGCCGAGGTTGGTGATGGCCACCCCTTGGGCTCAACCGTCGCGGTGTCCCCGGGTGCCGGTTGCGATATAAACTCGGAACGCTGGCTCGAGTCAACGTCACTGGGGAGTGATTCATCGCTCGCATCGCTGGGAAGCGGTGGCAACGGTTCTTCGCCGGTGGATGCCTGACGGGTCGATTCTGTTTTTGAACAACCAAGGCTTCCGGTGGTAATCAATCCCAAGATCACCATCCACACCAACGAATTTCGATGGTTTTGGTTGAATCGCGACGAGTGTGATCGTTGAGTCATGATCCGTCCAATCTATTCCGATGAAGTTTCGCGAAGCCAGGATTCGATCGCCAAGCGATTACTGGCGAAGGCCATTTGTTCAAGATGATCGCGAGTCGGCCGAGTCCACAAGCTACTGGACAATTCATCATCCGCCAAACTCAATCGATCAGCATCGACCACATAACAAGCAAAGAACAAGTCCAAGACGGGCACCGTGATACCGCCGTATTGGTAGCCATTGGGATGTGTCATCACCATCCGCAGATCACGGATCTCCAGGCCGGTTTCTTCGAGGACTTCACGCCTTAGTGCAAGTTCGGCGGTTTCGTCACGGTCGATGAAACCGCCCGGCAGCCCGAACATTCCGAGTCCAGGATTGCGGGCACGTCGCACCAATAGCAGTTCGTTCTTGTCGTTAATGACTAAACCGCCGACCGCCGCGACGGGACCGAAATACAACGTAAAGTTGCATTGGTCGCACTTGAGCGGTATCGATCCGATGTCGGAATTCGGGGCCGCGCATCGTGGGCAATACTTGAAGGCAAACTCGATCGGCGGAGACTTTACGTCGTGTGGTTTCGTCATTCGTACTGCGCGGCTCAATGGCAGGTGGATCGGGTAGTGGGTGTCGTCCATCGACGTTCATGGATCCACGCGGAGTCGCCATTTCGCCCGACCCAGCGGACTCGAATGGTGTCAATACGAAGGATCGAGCAATGCACTGGCAAACGGGGGTTAGGCAAACGGGGTTAGGAGCGGTCGTCGGAATCGGAGGAGTTCGTCCAAACCTGTGACGCAGCACGTAGTAGACCACAGCTCGCGAAGGACTTGGTCAGTCGCGCGAGGTCATCCAGTGTGTCCACAACGCCCAGGCCGATCGCTTCGACAGACTCGGCACTCAAATCGCTGTGCAACAGCACACGGTATTCGGAGGCAATTCGCCCCAGTTGCTGAGCCGCAAGCTCGCTGTTATCCCACGCGGGGAATCCATCGTGTCCCTGGGATTCCACATCATCACCTTCGCTCGATTGGCGATCGATGGGATCGTCCGAATCGTCCATCGCGTCGGAGAAGTGTTGCTGCCATCGATCGGGTGTGTGATTGATTCGAGTCCATAAAATGATGGTGCCGCCTCCGTCGAGCAAACGGCTAGCACAGGTCGCCGCTCGAGCCGCATTGAGCCAAGTCTGTTGTTGTTGTTCGCCATCGAGCGATGCGACCACGATCGACGCGTCCATCGATTCCTTGGGGACCGACAACTGCCGTAACGACCACTGATGCAGCGATTGCGGTGTCCCCGCATTGACCGCGGCGACCCTACCATCTTCGTCGGCCGCGACACTCAACACCAACTGGACACCGAGTGTCATCGCGAAGTTGTCGCTCGGCGAAAGCAACTTGTCTGGCTGCTCGCCCACCAGCGAAAAACGACGACGCGAAAATGTATCCGCGAAATTGGGAAACACACCCGCGTGCTCGAACTCTTCTTCCGACGAACAGCTCCGGTCCGAAACGATCGGCAGGACGAAGTCGGCATCGACTAAGAATCGATTGAGGTAAACGGGATCAGCCCCGGCATCGGCACCGATGTACCGCAACTCGTCACGCGCATCACTCCGGTGTACGTGGACATCGGCTTTGCCGGCCAACGCCGCGGTGATCGAATCTCTCAGTGAATCGCAAACCTCATCACCCAAAACGACATCGATTCCGCTGGGCTGGGCGGTAGCTAAATGATCGACGGTTGCGATCAGCACACGTTCCACCTCGGCCGCATTGGGGTCAACCGCGAGCGCCACGCGATCGTCGGGCAACACGGCCAACAACACCGCAGGAAAATCCAGAGGCGATTGAAGTGCATCGCTGGTCAAACGTTCCACCGACAGCAAATCAGGGCGACGTCGCGAAATGACTTCGACCACTTGCGACGACGCGAGCGATTGGCGTAACTCGGGGTATCGATAACGAGCCTCATCCGGCATAGGTAAAAATCTCAGCAATCTTTCGGGCGAATCGAGTGGGTGGATGGTCAAGCCGGTGGATAGGGCCACGGCGGTTGCGATTGTCGCCATCGCCTCCTATCCCGTAGGCTTGCTCCCAGACGATTGGCGGTTCTGCCAATGCGACAACGATGAAACATCGCTCTGAGCAAGCAGGAATTGCGACCGTGGCGAATCGACAATTCTGGCGTGTGACGATTCTGGTGGCAACGACAGTGGCGAGTCCGATTGGCTGCGGCGATCGCCCCCCCCACGTCGCGGTGCAAAGCGGGGATGTCACACCCACGGGCTTTCACCACCATGATCCCGAAAAGTTGCTAGTTGGAATATTCCAGCGATATCGTGCCGCCCAGTCCTACTCCGATCACGGTCGCGTTTGCTTGGTATACGACCTGGATGGGCGACAACAGCGTCAATGGGCACCGCTCAGCGTGCGTTTGGAGCGGCAAAACTTTTATGTCCAAGCGTACTCACTCCGATGTTTTTGCGACTCCACGCAAACACTTTGTTGGATCAAGGACGAAACGACCGACGACTTTGACCATCAAGTCAGCGTTCGTCCGGCACCGAAAACCCGAGGCGACTGGGAAACCCTCACGCTTGATCTGATCTTTCAACAGCATCTCTCGGCTGGCCTGGGTGGCCCGCCGCCCCAGCTGGATTGGCTATTCGCCGCAGAACCCATGAAGCTCCTGTTCGATCAACAACATCGCTTCGAGTTCGGATCCGAGCAATCCATCGAAAATCGTCGTTGTCAAAGCGTGATTGTCCGCGCGGACGCCAAGCGATACACCTTTTGGATCGACATGGACGCGGGAATTGTTCGCGAAGTGGAACTACCCAGTGTGTTTGCGTCGCCGGGGCCTGGCTCACCGCCGGTGGAGATGACGTTGACAGTCCAGCTCTCCGAAGCAACATTCCAACCGTCCACGCAGCCGCCGACCGTTGATCCGCTTCCGAACGAGCCCAAGTTTGTCGATCGATTTGTGCCGCTGCCGCCGGATGAGCCCGATCGTTCATTGGGTTTGACGATGAATCACGAACTGTTGCAAGGTCTGGGTGCCGCTGGCCGCCCAGCCAACGTGTCGCTCCTCGTTTGCTTTCGTGACCCGCAAGTGTCGATGGCTTTGATGGAATTGTTGTCGTATTGGCATCGGCAATTGCCGGCCGACATGGCTTCACAGGTCCGCGTTTTGGAGTTGAGACGTCCGACGGCGGATCAAACGTTGACGTCCACCGTGTTGGCGGCGGACCCCAATCGATGGGCCAGCGCATTCGGATCGTCGTCCGGCGGGATTGGCGTGCTGTCTAAGACTGGCGAGTTGCTTTGGACACAACCGGGGCTGGTTCCAGCAGAGCTTCCGGCACTGGGGACGATTGTCGCGGACGTCTTGGCAGGGATCGATGTGCCGCGACGACTGCGGGGCGAATGGCGAACCGCCAAGGACGCGTATGACATGGAAATCCAGCGGCGATATCGGCCACCGAATTGATCTTGCCGCGAAATGACATCGATCGCGAGAATCGAGTTTCCCGGGGACGTTGCCAACGATGGGCTCCCCGCTCGCGATTCCTCCTCGCTATGAAACGTCCCATGCGTGAGAATGAACGATTCTCGGCCGCAAACCCATTCCGTGTCCCGCCCGAGGTTGTCCCTAGCCCTCGAAAGCTTGCATTCTACTCCGCATTGAAGGTGTGCCTGGTCGCGGTCGTGGCTCTCGCAGTGACAAGCGTGCTCGCGACCCAGAGTCAGCGATGGTTGTTCTACCGATTGACGCAGGACTTCGACTCGCTGTCGCCGGCAGCCCAGTCACTACGTTTGGTCGAAATCGCGGGACTGGATGCAAGAGGAATTCCGTTCTTGGTCGAGAACCTCGCGGCCCAGGACAGTGGTGTCGCGAGGCAAGCATACGATTTGCTCCGTGATGGCCAGCGAAATTGGACACTCCTGGGTGACGAGGCATGTCGGGCACGCCACGAGTCGCTGGTTTCGGTGCTGCCGACCATCACCGATCGGTTGGCGGAAAATCGGACCGGATGGGTCACCAGCTTGCTACAGCAAACCATCGTCGAACATGTCCAGCAGGAAACGGCTGAATCTCGCGAATTGCATCTCCGAGCCACCGATTTGCTCGCGAGTCTTTCGATTTCCGATCGGCCGGATATCCGCATCGCTTCGGCAACTTCGGAGCAAAACCAAAGCTCGGTCGTTCGTCCGCAACCCCTCGCCGTTGACACGAGCATCGACAATGAATCGTGGACGCAGTGGCCACCCCCGCCCAGCCCATCGGAGTCTGTCCAAGATGACATGGAAGCCTCCGATCCCAGTCCGTCGATCTATCGTTCGGGGACGAAGAACGACAACGCGATTAAATTGATCCCCGAAGATCCCGAGGCGGTTTCTCTAAAAACTTTCGTACTGCCAACACGATCGGTGGACCCAAATGTTGAAATTGTTGCACACGAGATGCAAGCACCGCTGGAGACCTACAATATCCGTTCGGTTATCTACTGGCTTGCAAGCACCGACAGCAAACTGCGTCGCCACGCGGAGTTGGAACTGCTGCGACGTGGATTGGATGAGACCCAAATCGCGTTGGCAAAGAGTCTTTCGATGGGCAACATCCGCGACCGACTCGAAACGATCGAGCGGATCGTGCATGACGACTCGGTCGATCCAAGGCCATGGTTGCTGTGGTTACTCGACGATGAAAATCGCGAGGTCAAACTGCGTGTCGTCAATATCCTGGCCACCATTCCGGACCCGGCCATTGGCGATACGCTACGAGAGCGAATTTCGACCGAATCGGACCCGACGGTCGCCGCGCGAATTCGCAGCGTGTTGGATTTGCGATAAAGCCACTATTCCGAAAGACCACGTCGACTGCGAAGCCGCGTCAACATCGCGATAAACGCTATTCCGACGAGCAATCCGCTGAATCCAAAGTAGCCCAACACGCTTCCCCAACGACCCGGATTCACCATGCCGTCATCGGGGTCCGGTGCCAAGTTCTCGTCCAGTGGCAAAGCGAAAAGAGCGGAGAAGGGACTGGAGAATTGGAACCGGCCAATCGTTGCGAGTGTCGTGTCGGGCACCTCCAAAATCTGCGAGAGTGCCACGATCGCCGGCGGTGCGACGTACAACAGTAGCAGCGTCACATAGGTGATCATCATCGCGATCGCAGTCCGCCGTTGGAACAGGGAACATGCCAGAGCGATCACCGAATTGACAAGGCACACCATCGCGATCACGGCAACCATCCCCGCGACGCTGGCCCAATTGGAATAGAACAAATTGTTGAGCACGAGCGCCAAGATCAGCGGCCAAGCGACGAAGCCCGTCAAGACAGCGGAAACTCGAAATCCCACGAGAAACTTTCCAAACAGAATCTGTTGGGGCGTCAGCGGGGTGGTCAACAACAAATCCAACGTTTCACGCTCGCGCTCGCTGGTCATACTGCCCGCCAAGAAGACGGGGCCGACGAGCATGTTGAACACGACCACATACACACTGAACCACGGGGCGTGATGCAGCTTCCAAAACAGAAACACTCCCATCAACGGGATCGCCAGCAGCATGCTAATTTGAATGACCAACCGCAGCATCAATGTGCCTTGGCTAAAGATCTCGCTGTGTAGTTCCTTGTCATAGACCGGATTGGTACCGTCGCGCATCAGTGACTGTTTCTTTGGCGGTGCGAACAGTCGATCGGGAAATTGGTCGGGATTGATGACCAATCCGATTGCCTCCTCCGACTCCCGCTGCAGGTCGACGACTTCTTTTCCTTCGCTGCCGACGTCGGGCGGATAAAGCATTCGACCCGCCGCGTTGGAACACATGAGGATGACGGCGGAGAGCCCGAATGCCGGCCATACCAACATGGCGATCTTGAGACGCAGTTCACCGTCTCCGGCGAGGCCCTGCCAAGCCAAAACGGCACCGAGAGCCAGCGGTAGGATGACGAGATAGCTGACGACAAGCGAGCTGCTCGTGCGACCAAAGTAACTGCTGGAGAGCATTCCGATCGCCCCAAACAACAGCACCGAGACACCCAGGCCCAAGTAGGCCGCGAGCACTTCGTAAATACTCACTCCGCCCAGCGGCAAGCACAATACGATGATCGGCAAGGAGGCGATGATCAGGATGACCAAGTGCGTCAGCGAAGCGACCATCTTGCCCAGAATGATCGCCGCCGGACGGAGCGGGCTTGCCAGCAGCATTTCATAGGTGCGACGCTCTTTCTCCCCGGTGATCGCACCGGCTGCAAAGCTCGGCGCGATGAGCGACGCGATGATGTACTGGCCCAAAAAAAACAAATCAACCAGCTTGCGAGCGGACGGCGGATTCGTCGTCAAATCCAACCTTGCATCGCTGGGCCATGCCGCGAGCACCACGACCGCCAACAAAATCTGGTAGACCGCCAACAACACAAACGCCCGCGACGTTCGCAAGTTGACGACTAACTCTCGCTGTAGCACCGGATTTTCGAAGAGATACATTGCCTGCCTTCTAGCTTCGCGTCACAGCACGGTCTTGCTGGAGTGACCAGAGTACTCGGCGACATACGTCGGAACCGCATACCCCGGCAAACGTGCTCGCATCGCATCCACCAGTTCGCGACCACGAGCGATCTCGACTTGAAAGTGGGAAGCTCCGCGCACCTTGTCGAGTTGATGCAAATAGTACGGTTGCAACCGATGATTGATGAGCACGCGACTTAACTGCACGAGCGTTTCGATGTCGTCGTTGACACCGCGCAGAAGTACGGACTGGTTGAGGACTGGGATACCATGATCGACGCATTGCTGGAGTCGCTCCAGGACATCGTCGCACAGCTCGCGAGGATGATTCGCATGCACGACGATCCAGCATGCCAGGCGACTCGACGCGAGCCTCCGGATTAACCCGTCGGTCAATCGCTGGGGAATCACCACGGGCATTCGTGTGTGGATTCGCAATCGCCGCAGATGTTTGATCGCTTCCAATTGTTCGAACAATTCGAACAACGACTGGTCGACCACCGTCAGCGGGTCACCCCCACTGAGCAAGACTTCTTCGATGCTTTCGTCCGATTGGAGATACTGGACCGCGGCCTGCCAATCGTTGGGACGAGCGCCCGAGTTCTGGTAGGGGAACTCGCGGCGAAAACAATAGCGGCAATGGACTCCGCAAGCTCCCGTCGTGACGATCAGAGCTCGGCCCTCGTACTTGTGCAGTACACCGCCCGCCGCCAAGGCGTTCAAATCGCCGACCGGGTCGGACACGAAGCCATCCACCGGGTTCGTCTCGGCCGAGGAAGCAAGCACCTGGAGTAATAGTGGGTCGCGCTCGTCACCGGGGTGAATCTTGCGAAGGAACTCCAGCGGCACAAACGTCGGAAACGACTCTGCGTCCGCCGCCCGGGGGTCTTGGGGAAGGGCCAGTCGCGCTCGCAATTCCGCCGACGATCGGACGGCACGCTTCATCGCGGCTTGCCAGTCGACGGCGAGTACCGGCTCCGCAACCTCGGCGCGTTTCGGCTCCGCGATTTTCGTTGCTGACGACCTCACCGACCCGGTCGGGACAAAGTCGGAAGGTGCGGCTAGAATTTCACGGATCTGTCTGGACGAATCGTCCCGAAGGGTCTCCATCAGCGACTTTTTGCCTCTTCGTACTACTAAACAACAATTACTGACTCGAAAAGCGGAGCCGAGCCACCGTGGCCACCTACAATACCAGTGATTTTCGCAAGGGACTCAAGGTTCAGATCGACGGCGAACCCTACTTGATGACGGAAATGAACTTCGTCAAGCCGGGCAAGGGCAACGCGATGTACAAATGCCGACTCAAGAACCTCATTCGTGGTACCACGTTGGACCGCACCTACAAAGGGGGCGATTCGCTTGAGGCGGCTGATATTGAGAGCACGGAAGTCACATTCTTATATCGCCAAGGCGAAGCGTTCGTGTTCATGCACACCACGAACTTTGAACAATACGAGGTTCCACCGGACGTCGCTGGCGATATTTGGAAATACCTCAAGGACGGCACCCCATGCTCGATGACGATTTACAACGGCAATCCCATCATCGTCGAACCGCCCCAGCATGTTGAGTTGGCGATCACCGATTGTCCTCCGGGAACCAAGGGGGATACGGCAACCAACGTCACCAAACCAGCGATGGTCGAAACCGGTGCCGAGTTTCTGGTTCCCGGTTTTATCAAGATGGGTAACGTAATCAAAATTGATACTCGCACCGGCGAGTACGTCGAGCGAGTGAGCAACTAAATCGCAGTGACGTTTCACCCGCCTCTCTCGGTGTTGGCACCGGCGAGAGAGCAGGGATTGATGTATGGTCAACACACTCTTCCTTCCCGAACTTCGCGAAATGCTAGCCGTCGCGAATCGCGGTGAGCTGGAAGAGTTCTGTTCTGCGCTGAACCCGGGACGCACCGCTGAGTTCATGGAAGGGCTCGACGATGACGAAGCTTGGGAGGTGCTGCAATTCGCCGTACCGACGCGGCGGGCCGAAATCTTTGGCTACTTTGCCGAAGAACGCCAGCTCGCGATGCTGGCCAAACACAAGCCGGCCGAAGTCGCCGAGCTCGTCGAAGAAATGGCTGCCGACGATCGTGTCGACTTGCTCCAGGAACTACCCGACACGCGCGTCGACGAGATCCTGCCGCTGTTACCGATCGAAGACCGTCGCAACATCCAGCGTTTGCGATCGTACGAAGAAGGCACGGCCGGTTCGCTGATGACGACTGAGTTTGCGCAATTGGACCAAAACCTCACGGTCCGCCAAGCATTCGAGGAACTCAGCCACATCGCGGCAGAGCTCGAGACGATTTACTACCTGTTCATCGTCGACAAAGATCTCCAACTTCGTGGGATCGTCTCGACACGACAATTGGTGTCGTCGCTGGGCAAGCCCCATCGGACGCTCGGCGAAATGATGGAAACCGACGTCATCACCGCGCTGGTCACCGAAGACCAAGAGTCGGTGGCGGAGAAAGTGGAGCACTTCAATTTGCTCGCCATTCCGGTCGTCGACTCGGGTCGCCAATTGCTCGGCATCATCACGCATGATGATGTGATCGACGTGGTCCGTGAAGAACTCACCGAAGACGCCCAGCGAATTGCGGCCGTTACCCCGCTCGACGAAGACTTTCTGCGAATCAACGTGCTCACGCTGTCATGGAAGCGGGGAATTTGGCTGACGATTTTGTTTTTCGCAGCTTTGTTAACGGCATTCGCACTGCGACACTACGAAGTGGAACTCGAGCGGTTCGCATGGTTGGTATGGTTCATCCCGCTGATCATTAGCGCGGGTGGCAATTCAGGTAGCCAGTCCGCTACGCTCGTGATCACGGCGATGACCTGCGGCGAAGTTCGATTTGCCGATTGGAAACGAGTGATGGTTCGCGAGTCCGTCGTTTCCCTAATCCTGGGGGCTTGCTTGGCGATGATCGGATATGCGGTGGCTGTGTTTGTCGCGCCGAGTGCGTTCGATGCACTGGTCATTCCGATCACGCTTTTGTCCGTGATCATCTGTGGATGCCTCTGTGGCGCCGCCTTGCCGATTATCTTCAAGCGTCTTGGGCTTGACCCCGCCTTGATGAGCAATCCGTTTGTTGCCGGTATCGTCGACATCCTGGGCATCGTTATCTACATCAACGTCGCCCGCGTGATTCTAGCCTAGCCGGGTGCCGCGTCTGAATGGCCCTACTTGATATGGGTTGCTTGATTCGGATCACTGGGTCGTACCGCGGATGGGATAAGTTGCGGGGCGGCTGGCGGAATAGTACGACGGTGGCGTGACCATGGTCGGTGTTCCGCTGGGGGTCAAATTGGCTAGGTCAACGACCTGGGTCGCGTTTTGCGGCATCGCGAACTGTTGTGCGTCGCCGCTGAGCAATTGATTGACGACGTACGACGCGACGTCCATACGCATCGCCAGCACGGGACCTGCGGCAGGCGAGAGTTGCAGCTCCACGCGATGAGGTAGCGCACATTGCTGCTCAGCATAATAGCGATGGTTGGTGGCACGACTGGTCGCGACTAGTCGCTCGTCGGGAGCATACAAGAATTGGTGCGTGACGTATCCTGCGGTCGGTTCGATGAAGCAAATTCGTTGGTAAACCCCATCGGGCATGGGTAACATGCTGCGGACTTCCAACGATCCATCTTCCAATTTGGTGGGACCAGCGACCACTTGGCTTGGATCGATCCGCACGAGGCCTAGCGCTTCGACGATCCACGTCGGATCGACTGGCAAAATGTTTCGATTGACTTGTTGTTGGTATTGATCGTGGCGGGCGTAGTAAAGCGTTTTGGACATGCCGTCCGGGACTTCGAACCAAAACACTTCGTTATTGCTGCCCAAGTCGATGCCCGCGCCGAGCATGATCGGAATGTTGGCTCGCATGCGAAAGTTCTTGTCGCGTTGAATCGCAAGCGTGGTGCTCAGCTTTGGCACCGCAGGCATGCTCAACACTTCGACGCTTGCCGAGTTGCTGGACAATTCACGAACCGCGTCGGTCCGATTGACGACTTCCGCTAGCTGCTGGAGCGTCGGGGTGTCGGCAAAAACGATGGGTGGCGGCGGAAAGGGGACGACCACGTCTCGTCGAAAGCACGTCGCGCCTCCGGAGACGAATAGCACCAGCGTCATGCCGATCCATGCGGCGGTTCTCATCCGTGAGCCTTCGTTGTGAATTAAATTTCTGGATCGGCTTCGCAGTACAGCAGTTCTTGCAACTCATCTTTAAGCAACTCCCGCTCATGCGAGTCAATCTCGCATACGGGCACTTCGATTCGGGAACCGTCGGCCACCACTTCCAAAATCATGGTTTCGGGCTCCGAGCTGTCTACTCGTTCCTGGCCACGTTTTCGCGCGGGTGTCACATCGCGAACCGCCTTGCGACGCAGCAACGTTAGCCCCAGCAGGAACCGACTCTTGGCCTTGGCGGGAAACGAATCCATTTGTCGCAGCAAATCGACGAGCACCTCGTTGGGTGCTGGCACAAGTTTGCGTTGGTCGGAGGTGGGAATTCGGTTTTTCCAATAGCCGATACCACCGTCAGGTAACCCGGTCCAGCTTTCGGCGGAGTAGTCGCGGCGAACAAAGTCGTCACCGCTTTCAAAGATGACGGAGTAGTACCACTCGCCTTCGCGCAGTGGCCGATCCAGCGTGTGACACCGGCGAGTGCAGCGACTGACTTTGTATTCACCGAGCATGAGTCATTGCAGTTGAAATCGGATGACGGGATTCAAGTGGCACGATCGTCGCAATGCGAAACCAAGGGCAAGGTAACAAAACGATCGACTCCCTCGATAGAGAAGCCTGGGTTCACCCCGCTGAAAAAAATCGCTGGCCGGTTCCACCCGATCCGATGGGCACGGAAAGTAGTTTACCGCACTTGGGGCATCGGCCTTCGTAGGAGGTGCCCGCGGTGGTGCGGTATAGCCGGCCGTAGGTTTGACAGCATTTGTATTGAATTCCCAAAAACGGTCGCGCCGCCCCCAGGCCCGTTTGGACTTGGCCGTGGTTGTACGGATCGCTGCTAGCGCTGAATTGGCTGGATGCCACGGTGGGACTCTCCGCTGATGGAGGGTGGGGCGACGAACACGGGTGGGCTAAGACTTGGTCTCTTCAGCACGTTGCATCGCTTCGAGCGTGACTTTCAATTGTCGTCTCGCTCGACTGAGTCGACTGCGAACCGTCCCGATGGAGATCTCGAGTATTTCAGCGATGTTCTCGTACGACTGATCTTCCATTTCCCGCAAGACCAAAATCGAGCGGTGCTCCTCGGTGAGTTCGCCCAAAGCTTGCCGGACCAACGAGACACGTTCGCGGCGTAGCATCGGTTCATCGACGGCATCGCCATCATCCGCGATCTCCAAGCCCACCGTTTCACGGGCGTGTTCCAGCGACACGCGATTGCGACGGCGTCGACGGCGCGTCAAAGCGCTGTTAAAGGCGATCCGGTACAGCCAAGTAAAAAATTGGCTATTGCGTTGAAACGTGTCCAGCTTCACAAAAGCCCGGATGAATGCGTCTTGGACGACCTCTTCCGCCTCGTCGGGCGATCCAGTGACCTGCAACATGGAAGCGAACAAACGTTCTTGGTTCAACTCAACCAATTGCGCAAAGGCCGTTCGATCGCCTTTCAGCGCCCGGTCAATTAGCTGAATCTCGTCCGCCACTCCGACATCTTCTTTGCTGAGAACTTGCTTGATCCGTCCCTTAGTTTAACAAGCCGGAACAGAAATTACCGCTGCCATGAGGGGAACGCTCAATTCAGTTCGCTGTCACCACGCTGGCCATTGAGATGTCGCTGCAAATAGGTAGCTCGCTCGACATTGCGGTCGCTCGACCCCAAAATTCGTCCGTGCAACTTCTGGAGGTGGGCGGGCTGGGTATGGATGAACAGCTTGTTGATCGTGCCCACTTGGACGTTGTCGATCAGCCCCAGGTTGATTCCCATGCGAACTTTCGACAAATAGTGCATCGTTTCTTCGCTGCTGATCTTCTTGGCGGTACTCAATATCCCCAGGGCGCGGCTCACATCGTCGTGCAGGTCTTGTTGATTTTGGCCTAGCAGAAAGCTGCGGGCCTTGCGTTCGTATTCGATGATTCGCGGGACAACATCGTCGCCCACGAGCGACAGCAGCTCCCGTTCACCGCGACCGAGCGTGATTTGGTTACTGACCTGGTAGAAATCGCCCGTGTACTGGGACCCCTCACCGTAAAGTCCTCGGACGGTGACGTTAATTCGCTGCATACTGCGAAACACTTTTTCGATTTGCTTGGTGATCACGAGAGCGGGTAAGTGCAGCATTACACTAACACGTAAACCTGTGCCCACATTCGTCGGACACGCCGTCAGGTATCCGTATTTAGGATGAAACGCATACAGGATCGCGCCCTCGAGTTTGTCATCCAGGGCGTCGATTTGCTGCCAAGCCGACTCCAAATCCAAACCGCTGTGCATGACTTGGATGCGCAAGTGATCCTCTTCGTTGATCATCACGCTGTATTGCTCACTGGGGTCGATCGCGACCGCACGTGAACCGTCGGCATCAGCGATTTCGCGACTGATGAGTTGACGTTCCACCAGAAATTGGCGATCGACCTCGGAGAGCGGTTCGAGGTCGATGTAGCGGATTTGGTCCCAGTCGGTCAGCGCATCCATTCTTGCTCGCACCGTCCGCTCGATGCTGACACGGTCCTCGTCGCTGCAGCGTCGGATGAACGGAAAATCGGCCAAATTTCGAGCCAATCGAATCCGGCTGCTAATCACGATGTCTGATTCCGGGCCGGTCCCCTTGAGCCATTCACCGCTGCTATGGGCCAAGTCGCTAAAGTCCGAATCGCGTCGCACGTCGAGCTCTCTCCACTGGGGACGATCACTTTGGAAGCTGATCAAATTGCAAAAACGGGTCCGTTGTCGCCCGCCAATCGGTGCGGATCACCCACAATACCCGATCATAGGCTTTTCAGCTCTTGGGGGCAGCATGCCTATTTCTAAAGAACTGGCTCGGGCGACCGAGAATGGCGATCCATTGGTCTATCACCATGAACCGATCAAGAAAGAAAACTGGTGCAACGCGCTGGTCTGGGGCACCGTGTTGGATTGGGGCACCGTGATCCTCGCGAAAACGGCCAACACGCTTCGGCGGCGCTCGTTTGGCGACGTCCAACTACGCCACACTCGAGCCTCCCTGGGTTTCGATTCGGCGTAGTTCGTCACGAATTTCCGATGCCCGCTCGTAATCTTCACGTTCGACAGCTTCCTCCATCTCGCGTCGCATCTGAATGAGCTTGGCTTGCGAATCGGCCGTGGCCGCAGCCCGCTTGGGATGCTTGCCTTTGTGCTGGGTCGCATCGTGAATATTGATCAGCAGCGGCGTGAGGTCCGCTTCAAAGTGCGTGTAGTCGTAGGGACAGCCCAATCGCCCCGAGTTGCGAAATTCGAAGAAGCTAATTCCGCAAACGGGACATTCCTTTTGGTCAAGCTCCGCGAGCTCCTGCTTGGTTTGGCCAAGCTGCAGTTGCTTAGCGAGTGCCCCCGCGATCGTCGCGGTTGGTGACGAACTGTCTTTTTGCAGAAACGTCCGTGCGTGTTCTTCACACAAATGCATCACCTGGGGACCGGTCGGTTCCGTCAATTCCGTGATATGGAACGTCGCGGGTTTTTCACAATATTGGCATTTCATCGTCGCTTGTCCCTTGGTTCGCCGGCGCCGTAAATCTAATGGCTGCAACGACTAAGCATTCGTCAGCCTGGATTCTATCGCTGGTAGGATGAGTGTCAACTTCGCGCCGAGCGCGACAATCACGTCTGCCCCTACACGAACTTCGCTGGCCAAGTGAGACTACCATGATCGCCCATCACCCAGTATTTGAATTTCACTGATGCATACCCCCAATCCGTCCGACTTTGCCGAGCTCGCCGGCGGTCACGATTTTGTCCCCGTCTATCGCCGACTGCTCAGCGACACCCTGACGCCGGTCACCGCTTTCCGGTTGCTTGATGATGGGGGACCGGCGTGCTTGTTCGAAAGCGTGATCGGTGGCGAAAAGGTCGGTCGCTACAGCTTCCTAGCAGCGAATCCGTTGCAGCGATTCCGAGCGCAGGCGGAGTCGATCGAGCTGACGGATTTGGAAACCGGCTCGATACAGCGACAAACCTCGGCCGACCCCTTGGATACGTTCCGCCAACACTTTCACTTTCACGTTGCCAACATTCCTGGCTTGCCCCCCTTTGTCGGCGGAGCTATCGGGTATGCGGGCTACGACGTGGTTCGTTATGTCGAGCACCTGCCCAATGCCCCGGCGGACGATCGTGGGTTGCCCGATCTGGACTTTAGCTTTTTCCATACTTTGTGCGTTTTTGATCACGTCGCCAAAACGATCACGATCATCTCGCTTGCCGATTGCCGCGGGGCGACCACCCCGCAAGATCAGCAAGTCGCCTATACGATCGCGGCCGAACGAGTGGATGCGACGATCGCCAAACTCTCGCAACCGCTCGCTTATCCCATTGCGGAAATCCCATCTTCGGAATGCGATGCGCCGCCCCTGGACATCGAATCCAACTTCACCCGCGAATCGTTTGGCGATGCTGTCCGAACTTGTGTCGAATACATCCGAGCCGGCGATATTTTTCAAGTCGTTCCGAGTCAACGCTGGAGCATTCGTTCGGACGTCGATCCATTCGAAATCTATCGCTCACTTCGCGTGGTCAACCCAAGCCCATTCATGTTTTATGTTCGCACGCCAGAATGTGTTCTGGTCGGGTGCTCCCCAGAAATCATGTGCCGTGTGCAGGATCGCATTGTCACCGTTCGACCGTTGGCGGGAACGCGCCGGCGAGGTCGCACGGAGAAAGAGGATAAACAGCTCGAGGAAGAATTGCTTGCCGATCCCAAGGAGCGAGCCGAGCACGTGATGCTTGTCGATCTGGGACGCAATGACATTGGCCGTGTCGCGCGTTTCGGCACGGTCGAGTTGACCGAAGTGATGGTGGTCGAGCGTTACAGCCACGTGATGCACATCAGCAGTGAGGTTCAGGGCGAACTGCGCGAGGGTCTTGACGCGTTTGATGCACTCAAAGCGTGTGTTCCCGCGGGAACCGTTTCCGGTGCTCCCAAGGTGCGTGCCATGGAGGTCATCGACTCCATCGAACCTCATCGCCGAGGTCCCTATGCCGGCGCGGTCGGCTACATCGATTACCGCGGCAACATGGACACCTGCATCGCGCTACGAACACTCGTGGTCAAAGACGGCATCGTCTACGTCCAAGCTGGCTGCGGTGTGGTTGCCGACAGCGACCCCGACGCCGAGTTCGAAGAGACCGTCAACAAAAGCCGAGCGATGATTGCGGCCGTTGAGATGAGCGTCCGTCGCCAGGCAGCGAGCCGCCAAGCTGCGGATTAATCCGTGATAGCCTGGCGCATCGCTAGTGGCGAACGAATCGTCGTCTCCGTTACTCAGCGCAGGTTCTTGAACGCCGCGCCGCGGAGCTTGCCGAGATAAGTGTCAGCGTCGCCGAATTGGTTCTGGACCTTTTGACGCGCATCCTCGATGACCTTGTCGGTATTGGCCAACAACGACAGCGCTTCGGTTTGCTGGGATCCCAACCAGGTACGTAGCTTGTCAGCCTGTTCCTGGTGGATGGAATTTACCTTGGCAGCCAATTTTTCTTGGGTCGCATTGGCTTGCTGGACCACGGCATCGTGAGTCGCTTGTTTAAAGACACGCGACAAGTTGGTGTTCAAGTTGACGTCCATGTCCTTCCATGTCCCTTGGAACTGGGAGTCGATTTCGATTCGATCCACGTTCGCAAGGCTTGAACGAAGCGACTGGACGGCCACCGATCGCTCCAGCTTGGGGTCCACCAGCAAGTCCATTTTGACTTGCGTTTGTTTACTCACCAAGCGACCTTGCATTTGGTTGCCCTCATTGCGAATTTGCACCCACAACTCTCGCTCACCACCGCTCACGTCAATCCCGACGTTCTTGGCGCTACCGATCCTCAATGGTCGCGCGTGCATTGTTGGGAAATGCAACGTCAACAAATCAATGTCGCGTCCTTGCCGCTGGTCGCGAACATATTCCAGGCGAACGATCTCGGGACCTTCCAAACGAACGCGAGCACGAGCCGGTTCATCAAGAATCTCTGGGGTTGGTGTCAAATTCTCGAGCACACCGGTCAGCGAGTAAATCTTGCCGTCCGCTCGCAATATCCCGCCGACTTCACATGATCTCACCAAGATCGACGGGCGACGATTCGTGCCAAACATGTCGTAGTCTACACCACGCTCACGTTCCGACTTTGGGGCGACAACGGTGTAGTCGGCAATCGTTCGTCCGCTTTCGAGATACCCACGAATGCGATTGACTTGCTGTCGAACGGACGCGACCAGCAAGTCCACAGCGACATCCGTGCCTTGCGATAGATCCACCGGGATGATCGACTTGATCTTTTCCAAGTCGTGTTGTTTGGCGGCGTCGAGCTTGGCGTAGTCGGCTTGCATTGCACTTGGCAACGAATCGATTTTCGCACGAACGGCGAGCAACTCTTCTCGCATCGCGTTCATATCCGCCAGCGTGCGTTGGACTTCGGGCAAGTCACGCAGTGGATTGCTGATGTCTCGAGTCCGATCGCGGATTTCGCGGATCTTGACTTCGAGTTCTTTGGCCCGCGTCGCGAGCTGGCGATACTCTTGTTCCCAGCGCGAGCGAATTTCTTCGCTCACTCGCTTGGTTTCCATTTCGGCGATCAGTTTTTCAACTTGCTCTTCGGCGTTTCCAGCGACGCTGCCGAACAGCTTTCCGAACATCGACGGTCCGTCATCGATATCGTCGATTAATTCGGGTTCATCGGGTAGGTGGCCGCTCGTCTCGCGATCAGTCCCAACCTGCAGTCCGCTGATCCGTGCATCACCAATGATCAGGCGACGATGCAGCAACGAATCTCCATCGATGACGAGGTCGATCGAATCGGCGCTGAACGCATTCTTCAGTCCCTTATCGGCTCGCGGGTCCGCGATGCGAAAGTCGGTGTAGACAATGCGTGGCGGAAACAGTCCCACTTGAGTTCGTCCAATTTCCGCGCGCGCCCCGACGGCGGTCTCGACGCCTCGGATCGTCACATACTCCGCGACTGGCCCGAGTCCCCAACGGAGCAGAACCAGGATTGCTACGACGATCAAGAGTCGCGTGATAACAAATCGCCAGCGAATCATGCTGCTTTCCTTTGCTGTGTGTCACGCAATTGATGGAGCAAATATCGGAATGCTTCGTCCATGGGTTCGCCGTCTTGGTCGGCACCCGTGTTCTCGTTCATCCCTGCCTTATGCTGCGGGTCGGAATCGCGATAGTCGGAAATGCGAATTACATCCACACGGGTTTCCACCGCGACGTTCGCGGGCCGCGGCGAATCCTGGTTTTGAATCGAGGGATTCACCGCTGCGGCGGCTTTTGTTGCTGGAGCTACCGCCTGCGCTGAACTGGTCGACGCTCGCTGAGTTGTCGCCTCGGGAACCGGAGTAAAATTGGGTGCCGACGAGGCAATGCCGTCAACGCGATCGACCGAGCGGTGCTCGGCGGTTGCAGTCGTGTGATGCGGCCGAGCCACTTGGGTGTGCCCCTGATCGACGACGACGATCGCGGATGATCGTTCGCCACGCGTTTTTTCTCGTCGCGATTTCTTTTTGGCCACAGGCGCCGTCTCGGCAGCTTGATACTTTCGCCCGACGTATTGGAACACTGGATAGGTGATCGCAAAGACCGGCAACATCGCTAATAGCGAGATCGTCAAACTGCCCAAGACCACGGTGTTATTCAAATTGGTCCACGGCACGAGCGGCCATTGCCACGCGGTCATCAGCCCCTCATACACTCGAGGTTGGCTGAGCAGGTAGTCGCCCACTCGATGCGAATGCAAATCGAGCCTTCCCGCGAGAAAGCCGCTACCGATCGCCGTGATGGCGACCATCGAATGGTTGATGTTCAACGAGAGCACGATCAACAGCCACGCGACCGCCACCAAGTTCCCATGAGGGACTAGCCCCAGCACCAGACCGAATGCGACGGCCCAGGCGAGCTGGTGCGGATGGTTGCGTCCGGCGATTGCCTTTCGAACGTTGCTTAGTAGTTTTATGGTCCAGAGAATCATCGAGCCTCGCGCCTCCTTGCGCACTGCGGCCGTGATACGAGAGCTTCCGCTAATGCCTTGCATCGGCGAACCGAACGCGGAAGATCCAGCACAACCGTTAAAACTTACCCAAAAAGATTCGACGAAGTCCGCACCAATTTCTTGGTCTAACGGCTTGGGCGAGTTTCACGAGGTTAAACTCGTCCGCGGAAAATGATCGAGTGCGCTTGTTCGGCAGCGAGTTGGTCCAACCAATGAACGATTTCATCGTCGCGGTAACCTAGCAAAACATTCGAGTAGTCGACGTCCGAAATAATGCGACCATAGTGAACCAGTGATGCGCTGGCGTCGACGACATAGGCGTTGGCGTCCGGGTCATGCATTTCAATGCTCCCTCGAATCGTATCGCGTACAAACTCGAGCCACTCTCGGGACCGAATGGTGGGGTCACGAACGAGTTTCCAAAAGGCATCGAGCACGCGCTGCGGCTCCGCGCTGGTTTGGGTGACGAAACCCGCGTAGCCTCCGTTGATGTGCATGGAACTGGTGAACTCTGGCGAGTAAGCCAATTGCGAATCTTCGCGAACGAGACGATCCAGTGGCGACCCCAAGGCGCCGGCCGAGAAAATGTCCCGGATGAGATCCCAGCGAAGCAGGGGCTCCAGTTCGAACGGCAACGGTGGCAGGGGAAACAGCAAATACACCACCGAATCGTCGAACAACGTTTGAATCGTTGTCGTTTTCCCGCCTTGCCATCTCGGCAACGGGCCGTAGCTAGCCGGTCGCGATCGGGGACTCAAATTCCGATCCGGAATCCGCTGGCAATACGGGGTGACTAGATCCATCAATTCATTCCGGTCGATATCACCAGCCAAAAACAGCACGGCGCGATTCCGGGAATATCCAAGTTCGTGAGCATGTCGAAGCTGCGACGGATCGATCGACCGCAGCGAATCGAGAGTCCCCAATTGGTCATGACCCAGAGGATGACCGGGCCAAAGAATCCCGGGAAGCTCGCATGCCGCGTGCGAGTATGGCGACGAATGCCATTCATTGATCTCTTGCAAAATGACTTCGCGTTCGGCTTCGACGTCATCCGTTCGCAACAACGGACGCGCGATCATGTCCGTGAGCACATCCATCGCGTCGCCCCACACGCGTTTGGGGACATCCGCGCTAAACGAAGTATGAGCGTGTCCCGTTTCCGCATCGGATCCGCCACCGTGCCGAACCAGCCGCGCCTCGGTGTCGCGGTATCCTCCGGGAAACTTCTCCGTTCCACGCGACGGCAGATGCTCGAACCAGTGATAGATTCCATCGCCACCGCCAATGTCGTCGTCCGCGCTGCCAACAAAAACGACCCAGCTCATCGAGACCGTGTTGACGGGTAGCCTCTGAAAATAGATTGGCACTCCCAAGGGGCCATCGATGAGCTCAAAGTCAATCATTCGTTTCGTCTCCTCGGGGCATCGATACACAAGGGCGCCCACCGCAGGAATCGCAAATGGCATCATCGACGGTGAACTCGTGCAAGCAACGTGGACAATAGCTTGCCACCGTTTCGTCGACGGCTTCGGGTACGGTGAGCAACGAGGTTTGCACGACATTTCGAGATGCGAGCAAAGTCGTCAAGCAAACCTCATCGGCAATTCGACTGTCACGAATGATGCCAATCGCGAGCTCGGATATCTCGGGTGGCTGTTCCGGCAGCATCGGATACGTCGCATCTCGCAACACCAGAGCCGCGACGTCTTTGAACTTCGTCGACGAATCGATCGCGGCGGAGATTGCCAGAGGATGCATCCAGCCAAAGAGTTCTCGACCCAATTGATCGGAGAGTCTCAGCGGCACCGCCGGTGAAAGCAGCGAGTAGGACAATTGCTTCCAGCGATCGAGTGTTTTCTCTTCGTACAAAGAGCGATGTGCCATCCAAGCGCAACCAACGGTGAGCCACCATCCTGCGAAGAGGATCGCCAAATAAATGTTCGTGACCCACCGATCTGACGGAAATGGCAGCCAGCCGTAATGAAGCAGGATACCCACGGGATAGACCCAAATGAAAAACATCGTTGCCGTGATTCGAAGGGCCAGGGTCGCCTCTTGCCACTGATTCCAGCGGTTCGTTGCCAAACTCACATCGAACCGACCTCGTCGCCAATCCTCGATGGCTTGGGCTCGCGAACGATCGTCACAAGCGGCGAGTCGTCGTAGGTCGTTGGCGAGTTGTTGGGCACGCGATTTCGAACCGGCGCGGTGGACGACTTTGCCGCCCGCATGAACCTCCCGTTCATCAGCCGACACGTCGGCGAGTTGAGACCATGACCATTCTCGTCCGCTTTGTTCGCGTCGGTCGCTCGCCAGCGGCGCGGCAGCCACGAACGCGACCACGCCGTCACGTGTGATCGAAAGCGGAAACGTCTCGGCGATGAAGGTGACATCAAAGGGCGCGACCCAGCCGAGCACTAAATTGCCTTGCCCGTTTCCAGTCAAGCGCCGGGAGGAAACGCGCGAGCCGAAGGTTCCCCAGGAAGAGACGAACGCGATCGAACCGGGACGAACCCAGATCAACATTTCAGATGCGTACATCACAGTCAAGACGATGTAGATCCACTCGACGTCAGAGAGTGATGACATAATTTCGCGCGACGAACGTTTGGCAAACGAACGCTAGGACTCGGTGCGCCCGCCGCCAATCATCCTCTTAAACAATGATCCGATCGCGCCGAAAAAAAGGACGATGCCCAAAATCACCGCTTTGCCGCCCTTGGCCAACAACAATCCAAGCTTCGCAAGCAAGCCCGTTTTTGCTGCCGCCACGGCAGCCCCACCGGCAACGAGCCCCGCCAGTCCGACGCCCGCGACTTTGTCGCCTTGAGTCCACTCCGAATACTTGTTGCCACTGACAAACGAAAAATCGGCCAGCAGCTTTTTCACTTCAGGGACTTGGCTCGCATACGTATCAGGATCACCCAACAGGGTTGCTTCCATCACGCCGCGACGGCCCAACATTCGGATGTCATAGTTAATGGTCGTCCCACTGGGAAAATCAAGTTTCAACGCCCAGGTTAGGTTATTGGTCTGCGAATCGTAGAACGGGGTTTCTTGCCAGCTCATCGAAGTCATTTCTTCGAGACCGAGAGAACGACGCTGGGCATTCCCAGGTTCGATCCCCGATCGAAAGGTCGACATCAACTCATCGGCATCGATTGAATCGCGATCAGAATCGTCCACGTACCCGATGTCATCGAATTGAAAGATCAACGTCCAATCACTGTCCTCGGACTCGGGAACCATCGCCCCCAACATACCTGGATCGCGTGGATTGCCGTAGAGTTCGAGTAGGTCCTGGGCTCCCTGCGAGCCCGTGAATTTATAACCTGCGGGAATCTTGATCTCTGCCATGGTGCCGATCTTGCCGACCGCCGGTCCCGATTGCCACTGGATGGAAGCGAACTTTTGCAGCATCGCCAATTGATCAGGACTCAACTCCATCTCGTCTTGGGCAACCAAGTGCACGGGGGAAATGATCCCAAGCAGGACGACCACCAACAGCTTGGCGGCGAGGAATTTGCTGGATCGTTGTAGGTGGATCCACGCGGTAACGAAGGACATGAGCGTCACCCATGTTGATGGAATTGAGAACCTCCAGCGTTTTCACGGCGTTGTGATGACATTGTCGTGGTCGGTGGTCACCCAAATTCCGCTCGAGACCAGACACGCGTCCACCCCCGCTTTCGGCCCAGATTAACGAATTCGAAGCCTCGACAATAGTTTCGGTTCGTGAATTTAAGAAAAAGAGAATTGCCGACCTGGTCCAGAATCGCCCTCTGCCGTTTCGGAGATTCTCCCTATAATCCGCAACTTGCCTTCAAAATCGCCCCTTCCGAATAAGATCACGACCGTTCGATGAGCACCGCCACGGCCCCACAGCACAAGATCGCTGAAATGAAGCAGTCGCCCGACATCCGCGTCTACAACACGTTGAGCAAGACCAAGGAAAAGTTCGAGCCTGTCGCCGCTCCCCACGTCGGAATCTATCTCTGTGGGCCGACGGTTTACGCCGAAGCACACATCGGCCACATGGTCGGTCCCGTCATTTTTGACACGATCAAACGCTATCTGCGATACAGCGGCTATGACGTGACTTGGGTCGTCAATATCACCGACGTCGACGATAAACTGATCAACAAAAGTCGCGAGCGCGGTATTCCGATGAGCCAGATCGCTGTCGAGATGACCGCGGACTATTTGTCGAACTTAAAAGAGCTCGGCGTCAACCAAATCGACTACCTGCCACGGGCAACCGACCACATCCCAGAAATCATTCAATTCATCGTGGATCTGGAACAGAAAGGGTTTGCCTACGCCGTCGATGGCGACGTGTTCTTTGATGTCGTCAAAGATCCGAACTATGGTCAACTTTCCAATCGCAACATTGATGCCCAGCAAGGCGAGGGAGGCGGCGCGGCCGCAAAAAAGCGTTCCGCGGGCGATTTTGCGCTTTGGAAAAGTGTCAAGGGAGACGAACCCGCGTGGGATAGCCCGTGGGGGCGTGGGCGCCCAGGCTGGCATATCGAGTGCTCCGCGATGAGCCACGGTATCTTAGGTAAGACCTTTGATATTCACGGCGGTGGTCTCGATTTGATGTTCCCACATCATGAGAACGAGCGGGCGCAAAGCGGCTGTTGCCACGGGGCGCCAATGGTCAAATATTGGCTGCACAACGGGCTGATGCGTGCCGGTGAAAAAGGCAAGGTCGGCGGCAAAAGCGATCGCGATGGTGCCGCGGCGGAGACCGCAGCCGACGATGCGTCGGGCAAGATCAGCCGTAGCAAAGGTGCCGGAGGCTTGGCCGAATTGATCCGTCGTCACACCGGCGAGCGTATTCGTTTCTTTCTGCTTCGCACTCACTACCGATCGACCATCGTCTATGGCGAGGATGGCCTGCAAGAGGCGGGGACTTCGCTAGAAGCGTTCTATCGGTTGTATGACCGGTACGCGGAGATCAGCGGTAGCTCGTTTTACGAGCTTCCAATCCCGAAGACGCGTTTCGAAAACCAGCTCGATGGCAACGTCAGCGAACTGGTGCGAGAGATCCACGGCCAACGGGACAAGTTCCTTGCGCACATGGACGACGACTTCAATACCGGTGCGGCCATCAGCGTGCTGTTCGATTCGCTGCGCTTGCTCAATCGTCACATCGACCAGCACGACCTGCGCGCCGGCGCGAAACCGGCTGATGCGAATGTTCGCTCACTGATCGAAGCGATGACGATCTTGCGAGAGTTGACCGCCGTACTCGGGTTGTTTCTCAAACCACCGATCGCCACCAGCGGCGGCGGCGAAGACAACGCCGAACTTGCGGACCAATTGGTTCAACTGTTGATCCGCATGCGCAAAGAAGCTCGCGAGGCCAAGGACTACGCGATGGGCGACAAGATTCGCGACTCGCTCAGCGAGATTGGTATCGCGCTACTGGATAAAAAGGAAGGAACGAGCTGGGAACGCAAATCGTGAGTTGCAAGCGAATTCTCGGCGTCGACCCAGGGCTAAATACGACCGGCTACGGCGTCATTGAATTCCAAGGCCGCTCGGTCCGATTGATCGAAGCAGGGATCATTCGCAGTCGCGCCAAGGGTTCGTTGCCATCGCGATTGAAGGAAATCCATGAAGGTCTTGTCGAAGTGATTCAACAGTGCCAGCCGACGTTCATGGCGCTCGAGCAATTGTTCTCGCATTACGATCGACCACGGACGGCTATCTTGATGGGACACGCTCGCGGTGTGTTGTGTCTGGCCGCCGGAATCGCTGGGCTCGACGTCGTTCACTTGGAACCCACGCGAGTCAAGAAAGTGCTGACCGGCAACGGAAGAGCTCCGAAACCACAAATGCAACTGGCGGTGCAGCGAGAACTCGGACTGGCGACATTGCCTGAACCCGCGGACGTTGCCGATGCGCTGGCCGTGGCACTATGCGGTTTCTATCTCGAAAACATGATCGGCGACGGTCGTCTTGCTAGCTGAGCATCGCAAAGCAGTTGCCCGAGTTGTTCCGCCTCCCAGGCCCGTCCTTCAACCTCCTGAGTCAAACAAATTGATCGTTACGATTTCTGGAAAACTGGTTCGCGTCGGTGAGACAGCGATCGCCATCGAAGTTCCTCCGTTCGAGTATGAAGTTCTCATCGCTGACTCGTCGCGCCGTAAACTCCAGGACCAAATCGGAGAGAACGTGCGGCTGTTCACGATCGACTACATCGATGGCAATGCCGCCCAGGGAGGTCGACTGACGCCGCGGTTGATAGGCTTTCTCAACGAACCCGAACGCCAATTCTTTGAGTTGTTTTGCAGCGTCGATGGCGTCGGCGTTAAGAAAGCATTGCGAGCCATGGTGCGACCCGTGAAAGAATTGGCGGTGTTGATCGAGCAACAGGATGCAAAAAATTTGTCGGCACTGCCCGGTATTGGACCGGCCACGAGCGAACGCATCATTGCAAAATTGCGTCGAAAAATGCCCCGCTTTGCGCTGATGGTCGACCGTTCACCGGGGGCGGAGGTGGCGGAGGTAGGCTCCGAAGTATTGAGCGAAACTTTCGATGCTCTCATCATTCTTGGCCATACCGAGGCCGATGCACGTCGCTTGATCGACGAGGCCACTTCCGGAAAGAAAACATTCAAGGACACCGAGTCGCTTCTCACGGCGATTTATCAAAAGTCGCAATGAACCACCCGCGGGAGCGTCTTGCGGCGGCTTCATCGCCCGCATAATTTCTCCACTGCGAAAAAACTACCCGTTCTACCAATGCTGCGCTGATTGCGGCGATTCGCAGGGATATGCCGTGATTGCTCAGAATTGTCGCGTGGCCGCTCTGGCCGCGTTTGCCGGGATGTTCTTCCAGTTCCAGTCGCTCGGGATCGCGGAGATGCCGGATCCGTCCCGATCGTCTGCGGGTGCGGCCACCACGGCCCCAGTTTGGTACGACAATTTTCACGAGGGCTGGAAAGAGTCCAGGCGGCGCGGAATACCGATGGTGGTGTTCATCGCCAGTGACCACTGTATATATTGCGACGCGATGAAAAAAGACACGTGGTGCGATGGCGCGATCATGGATCAATTGCGTCAAAGTTATGTCGCGATCCGATTGCACCGCGATCGCGATTCGGCGCTACTGGATCGCATCGTCGTGCCTGCGTTTCCGACAACGCTTGTGGCAAGCCCCGAGGGAAAGGTGATCTCACATCGAGTCGGCTACCAACCGCCGGGCGAGATCCGTCGGTTGTTTGCCGAGGCACTACGCCGCTAACTATCCTCTCAGCGGTTGAAACCGCGATCTCAACAATGGATGGGACTACGCGCCGAATTTGCCCATGCGACCGGCGTTGCTCAGCGCGAGCAGCATCAGGTACTTCGATTCGAAGTGACCGAGTCCGCCGGTGATGCAGGTCGATTCGTTGAACGCTGTGTGAGGATCGGGGCGACAGCAGTCACTGACGAGCAGCGTGGGTACCGGATGCCAGGAGTGACTTTGCAGGAAGCTCGGCGTGCTATGGTCACCGGTCACGATGAGCACGGTCGGCTTGAGCGTTTCGATCGCGGGTAGGCACGCGTCGACTTGCTCGGTGCGTTTGACTTTCTCGTCGAAATTGCCGTCTTCGCCCGTGCTGTCGGTGTACTTGAAGTGGATGAAAAAGAAGTCGTACTTGGACCAATTCTCCTTGAGCACCACCATCTGTTCGTCGAGCGATTGTGCATTGCCGACGATATCCATTCCGACGAGGCGGGCAAGTCCCTTGTACATCGGATACACAGCAATCGCCGCGGCGCGAAGCCCGTAGACTTCTTCATAACTTGGCATATCGGGTTTGCCGGCGAAGCCACGCATCGTGTGGAAATTTGCCTTGGGTTGGTCTTTGAGAATCTCGCGTGCTTGACGCATAAACTCCTTCGCCACGTCCGCGGTCTTCTGGCTCTGGGGATTGCGCGCCACAGGCTCCAATGGCAAAACGCCCGTCGCTTGCGGATCGGTGTCGTCCACGTCGCCGCCGAGGCCTTCGCCGCGAAAGACAACGACGAAGCGGTGTTCTTTCACCGGCTCGACGAAAATTTCGACGCCCGGAATCTTGATCTGGCGGAGGCTAATCGCGACGGGCGCGGACTCTTCGGTGGCGATTCGCCCGGCGCGACGATCGGTGATTTTTCCGCTGGCGTCAATCGTGCAAAAATTGCAGCGGATGGCGACGTCGCCTTGTTGGAGTTCAAACCCGATCCCGGTCGCCTCGAGGGCTCCGCGTCCGATTTGGTAGACCAACGGATCGTAGCCGAACAGGCCCAAGTGGCCGGGGCCGCTTCCTGGAGCGATGCCGGGTTTGACGGGGATGCTGGCGCCCTGGACTCCGGCTTTGGCCAATCGATCTAGGTTGGGGGTCGACGCAGTTTCCAACTCCGTCTTGCCACCGGGAGTCATGGGCAAACCGCCCAGCCCGTCGGCAACGAGCATGACAATCTTTGCGTCATTCTTGGCCATCAAACTGCGGGTCAGTTGATGCATATCCATGGTGATTTATCGTCTCGGGAGTCGCGGAAGTTTTGGATGTGTCACAGGGTCTCGAGTTTGTCTATCAGATCCGCTGGCCAGGGCAAGTAGGCACTTTGCTATCCAGCGGAGCGACCAAGCCATCACCGCTACGAGGTTGCGTCTGATTTCGTTAGTCTAGCAAGCCGAAATTAGAGAGCGTTTGGCCACACGCCGCCGTGTTGATGATGACTGGACTGGGAGTTTGTGTTGATTTCGATTCGATTCGATCCGGCAGGTGCGATGAGCCCTCACTTTCGCGTCACGCCGGGGCAGCTCGAATCGCTAGCGGCCCCGATGATCCAATTGCGAGAGGATGTCATTGCCGATTTGAGCCCCAGAATGTCATTTCTAGGGCTGCCCTACGAACAGCTGAAGGCTTATGAACGAATTCGTCAAGCGAGCGACTTGGGGCGGATCTTCAAAGTCGCCAACGGGCTTCACGACCGAATCGATGCCGTCGTGATACTAGGACCGCTGAGCGGCGTTTTAGCGGCCAAGGGATTCTTCCACGCCTGTTGCGATCCGTATCACAACGAGTTGTCCAGGGCCGAGAGAGGCAGCAAGCCCCGCATGTACTTCGCCGGTTTCGACTTTGACAACGATGAAACGGCGGCACTGCTCAGCCGGCTTGCGATGAACGGCGAGGGTGAATCATCGGCGGAGAAACGATGGGCCATTGTCGTCGTCGATGCCGATGGCAACTCCATCGAAACACAGGTCGCACTGCAGCATTTTATCCTTTGCCTCGAGAGAAAACTCGGGAACGACGCTGCCGAGCTGATCAAAGAACTTGTCGTTCTCCAACTCGGGCCGACCAGCAAGCTCCGTCAATTCGCCGGCGATCGTGGTATCGCCGAAGTTTTTGACATATCGAACCAACTCGACGAATGCCACGACGTTCTCTCACCCGTCGGATTGTTGCCCGTTGCCATGTTGGGGCTCGACTGCATGAAGCTGCTCGCGGGCGCCGTGGACGTGACCGAACACTTCACCACCACTCGATACAAAGAAAACCTCATTTTAAGGTTTGTCGCGATTCGACATTTGCAGGCGTCGGAACTTGGGATCGAACATAGAATGATGAGGGTTTGGAACTCGCCCCTCCAAGCATTTGCAACGTGGTACGATCAACTTGCCATGAGTCTTTGCGGCAACCGAGCGACACGGATGGGCCACCGAACCACCGCCACGACGACGAATGCTCCCAAACTAGTGTGCGACGTGATTGTTAGCACGTTTCGCCAAGATGCACTCGTCGTTGACCCCCACACACCACCGGAATTAAGTTCGCCCAGCAGGAAACGAGACGCGAAGTCGCCGCTGACGTTCTCCGATATGATGTCCACTTCCATTCGCCAGAACCGCGAGGCAACCATCGCGGCGGGCGAGCCGGCGGTCGAGATCGCGATCCCTCGTATCGACACGCATGAACTTGGCCAATTGATTCAATTTTGGTTGATCACGACGGAGCTTGAACGACGCATGAATGGTTCTGCGTTGAATTAAACTCGTGAATCTACCCGTTCACCTTTCAACTATTTAAAACGTTCTCATGTCTGCTATTGACGATCTATTTGTTTCGCTTCGTGCTCGCAATCGCAAGGCCTTGATGCCCTTCGTAACGGCTGGTGACCCCGATGTCGAAACGACGATCGCCGTCTTAGAGGCGGCTATGGAGGCTGGGGCGGACATGTGTGAAGTCGGCGTCCCGTACAGTGATCCCATCGCTGACGGACCTGTCATCCAAGCTTCCTACCAACGGGCTCTGGACAAGAAATTCAAACTCTCCCAGGTCTTTGAGATCGGCAAGCAGGTTTGTTCCACGGTCGCTTCGCCGATGGTGACGATGGTTAGCTACGCGATCATTCATCGCGTCGGATTGAAGGCTTATATCGACCAGGCACAAGCGGCTGGATATGCAGGCGCGATCGTTCCGGACTTGCTTGTCGAAGAAGCAAAAATGCTCTCCGATTTGTGCAAGCAAGCGGACTTCAGTCTGATCCAACTGGTCACACCCACCACGCCTCGGGACCGCCAAGTCCGAATCGCGAGTCTGACCACGGGTTTTCTCTATTACGTCTCCGTGACCGGAATCACGGGGGAGCGAACCGCTCTACCGTCCGACTTGGCCGACAATGTCGCATGGCTCCGTCAACAAGCGCCGTTACCCGTTTGTATCGGGTTCGGAATCAGCGGCACCGAGACGGCCAAGCAATTGGCTCCGCATGCCGATGGGCTGATTGTCGGCTCCGCGGTCGTTCGCCGGATTGCCGATGCGTCTTCCAAGCCGGCCGCCGCTGAATCCGTTCGCGGTTTCGTGAGCGAATTACGTCAAGCAATCGACCTTTGCTAAATGCTTGCCGGCACAATCGTCAAAGCCGGCACAGCTTCGCCCCAATCCTGCCTCGCGGCGGTCGTTTCCGACGTGACCGGAAAGCTTTGCTCAAACGGCGTGCTAGGTTCTTTTTAGCCAAACCTTCCAGCCAGGGTCGTCGCTAAAGTTGAACTGCACAGGCGCATTGTGATGAATGCACCATCGAGGTCGACTGCGGCGGCTCTCCCACCACTTACCGGGGATTATCGCGTGCCAGTTTCAACCGCCTCTGACCTGACTCTCGAAAACAACGTTGTCACTTTGGATCGCCGTGGCCGCGACCGTCGAAGTGAAAAGAGCGCAGTAGCCGATGGTGGTGAAACCAAAACGCCCCGTCGCAAAAAGCAACGTCGACGTCACATCGACCCGACGACATGCGAGCGCGACTACAACGACGAAGAAATCCTGTTCATGCGAGCCATGGACGATTACAAGCGGACGAGCGGTCGCATGTTTCCCACTTGCTCGGAAGTGCTCGAAGTGATTCGAGGACTCGGATACGTCAAGTTGAACGACGAGCAATTGGCTCGAGTCAGTGACGATGCATCCGCCGTCACGTGCGACGACGAGTGCGTATGAAATCGCACGGGTCGATTGCGTTGTGATTCGTCTGCAAAGACAATGGACCACCGCGATGATGTCGGTTGATGCGTGAAAACGCGCCCGACATCATGGCGGTGTTCTCTTTTGGAGTCGACGGTTTGCGGTCCCGAGCGCTTGTCATCTGCCGCTATGCGTGGCCGCTACCCTACACCATGCTCGGGATCGCGATCGGCTTACTCGCAGGCGGTCGCTTTCAATGCGTTGGCGGTGTGGTCGAAATCTACGGCCATCGTATCGCTCAACTGCTGCGCTGGATCCCGATCCATCCGATCGCACTGACGCTGGGGCACGTCGTGTTTGGCCAGGATGAAATGGCGCTACAACGAACACGGACACACGAGCGGGTTCACGTTCGACAATACGAGCGGTGGGGCATCGCCTTTGTCCCCGCCTACTTGGCGGAATCGGCGTGGCTATATGGTCGCGGCCGAGACGGTTATCGCGAAAACCGGTTCGAAATCGAAGCCTACTCGAGCGAGACCGAGTGAAACACATCGCGTGAAACGGGCGACTCGACTTATCGCCCCGTTTGTTTCATCCGCAAAGTCGCCGCGACCGATACAATCCAAAAAGACTTGGTGTGGTTGCGCCCTAGTTGGAAGGAAACTCGTTCGTTGGTCCAGACATCCCGAACCGCGTCCCGTGATGGCGACAGCAACGTCCTTACGCTTTGGATCACGAGCTGGGGGTCGGCTGTCGTCGACGGTATCATGACCGTGGGCGACATCACTTTGTTCGCGCATCGAATGTTCGTGTGGATGTTCACTCGGCTTCCACGTCGTGGCACGATGATGATCAACTTCTACCAAGTCGGAGTGCTGAGTTTGCCCGTGGTCGCACTGACCGGGACATTCATTGGAATGGTGCTGGCCGTCCAGAGCTACTACCAGTTTCACGAGATCGGGCTGGAGAATCGACTCGGCGCAGTGATCAACATGTCACTCGTGCGTGAATTGGGGCCGGTCCTGGCCGCGACGATGCTGGCCGGTCGGGTTGGCAGTGCGATGGCGGCCGTGCTCGGAACGATGCGCGTGACCGAACAAATCGATGCGTTGACGACCATGGGGGCCGACCCGATTCACTATTTGGTCGTGCCCCGTTTCCTCGCATGCATCCTGCTGATTCCCGCACTCACAATCATGGCTGACTTCATGGGAATCGTCGGCGGATACTTTTACAGCGTCGTTATTCTCGGCATTGATCATGCTCCGTACCTGCAGAACTCGCAGGAGTTCGTGAGCGGATTCGACCTCTTCACGGGAATTTTCAAAAGCATCTTTTTTGGAGGCATTATCGCGATCGTCAGTTGCTATCAGGGCTTTCACTGTGAAGCCGGCGCCGAGGGAGTGGGCAAGGCGGCAACATCGGCGTTCGTTTATTCCTTTGTGATGATCTTGGCGATCGACTTGTTCCTCAACATCACCTTGGACGCGATTTACTACGCCTTTGTCCCCGAAGGAAGCTCCATCCTATGAACGGGTTGCTGGAGCCGACGATGGAATTTGAATCAAACTCGAGTGACGCCGACGCACTACTGCAAGTCGAAGATGTCTCGGTCATCTTCGGTAAACAGGAGGTGCTGCGCGACATCAGCGTGACGATCCACCGCGGACAAACGATCGCGATCATCGGCGAGAGCGGTTGCGGCAAAACCGTCTTCATGAAAACGCTCGTCGGTTTAATTCAACCGACTCGCGGCCACGTCCGGTTCGACAACCACACGCTTGCGGAAACGTCCACCACGGAACTCGCCAAACTTCGTCGTCGATTCGGATTCGTGTTTCAAAACGCCGCGCTATTTGACAGCATGACGATCTTCGAAAACGTCGCGTTTCCGATCCGCCAGCACGAAGTGGCTTCGGAATCTGATGTCAACGATCGGGTGATGAAACGGTTGAGCGAAGTCGGGTTGGCCAAAGACGTTGCAAAAAAATATCCGGCGGAACTGTCCGGTGGGATGCGCAAACGCGTGGGACTGGCTCGGGCGCTCATCCTCAAACCGGAACTCGTGGTCTACGACGAGCCGACGACCGGGCTCGATCCGATCATGAGTGACGTGATCAACGAATTGATTCTCGATACACGTCGGCGATACCCAGTGACGAGCGTCGTGGTCACACACGATATGCATACCGCTCGCAAAGTCGCAGATCGTGTATTGATGTTTTATCCACGACGACGACTCAATGACGGTGAGTCCCAGATCCTGTTTGATGGACCGCCAAGTGATTTAGAACATGCCGAAGATCGTCGCGTCCGACAATTCGTCCGCGGTGAAGCGGGCGAACGGCTCAGCGAAATAGCGGAGGATGATTGATCATGGATGATAATAAACTGCGATTCGGCGTCGGTGTTTTGGTTGTCGCCACGATCGGGATCGGCATCATCTTGACGTTTCTGTTTGGGGCATTTCCCACCGTCCTCAATCGCGACTACTCGCTGTACGTCGAATTCCCGTCGGCGGAAGGCGTCAGCACCAATACACCGGTGCTACGCGACGGAGTCCGCGTGGGTCGCGTCGATAACATTACCTTGCTGGAGGACAATGGCGTTCTTCTTACATTGTCGATGGACAGTGATGTGAAGTTGACGCATCGATACATTCCGCGAATCGGAACCGGATCTCTCATCACCGGTGATTCGGTCGTCGAATTTGTGAGAGCGGACGATACGACGCTGGTTCGTAAACTCGACGGCAACGTCGACTTGGCCGACGAGCCCTACACCGACGACGAAACGGTCACTTACGGCGAAAAAGCCACCGACCCCTTGCGGGTTTTTACGGAGATGGAAGACGACGTGCGGACGACACTCGATAAAATTCGGGCTGCTGGCACGGCGATCGAACGGGCCGGGGGAAGCATCGACGAGCTCGCGGCCGAAGTTCGCACGGTGATCAACGGGAGCGACACGACACTTCGCGACATGTCCCAAGAAGCCGTCGAGACCCTCGAGGAATTCCAGGGTGCCATCCGTGACGTGCGCTCCATCATCAACAACCCTGTCATTCGCACGAACCTAGAAACATCCATCGCCAAGATCCCCGGGATACTCGACGAAGCTCAATCCACACTCGAGTCGACCCAGGAAACGTTTCGAAGTTTCGAACGGGTGGGTGATCGTTTTGAGAAAGTCGGCGAAGAAGCCCAGCGGACGGTCGCGAGTGTCCAGAAAACGATCGACAATGTGGAGCGGTTCACCAAACCACTTGGCGATCGTAGCGGAGAACTTGTGGAACAGGTGCTCGTTAGCCTCGCAAATCTCGACAACGCGCTCGTGCAGATCGACACGTTTGGGAATGCACTCAACAACAGTGACGGCACCATTCGACGTTTACTCGAAGATGACGAACTGTACTACCAAATCTTGCGAACCGTCGAAAACGTGGAGATGGCCTCCGCCCGGATTCGTCCGATTCTCGATGACGTGCGAGTGTTCACCGACAAGGTGGCCCGCGACCCGCGAGAACTTGGTGTTCGAGGCGCCTTGACCAAACGTCCTTCCGGGGCGGGGCTCAAGTAGCAAGTGGGCGGCTAAAGCAAATGCTTAGCCTTGATGTCCAAATATCGATTCACCAGTGGCGCAGTCAACTCGTCGGGAAACGCATCCACCACGAGCACGCCGCGGTGGCGCAAGTCCTTCAAGACCTGCTCACGCCAAAGCAAGATATCTGCCGCGGCGGCCGCTCGATACATTTGCAACGTTCCACCGCCGGGATGATCCGCGGCGTCAAACATCTCGCGATCTCGAAGCAACACGCCCAAAGGCAGATGATGCCCCGATAGGTTGCTCAAATAGTCGACCACCACCGCCGCGTTCACTTCATCGATCACATTGGTCGCGAGCACGACGAGTGATCGGCGTTTGCAGTGCGTCGAAAGGTACAGAAACGCTTGGTCGTAGCGAGACTCGACAAGCCTTGGAAACTGGTCGAAACCCGCTTGGATCAAGCGGTTCATTTGGCTCGATCCGCCGCGCGGGGGAATGAAAGTGTGGATGGTGTCGGAAAAACACAGCATGCCCACCGAGTCGCCTTGCACCAACGCGACATAGGCCATCATCAACGCCGCATTGAGGGCGTGATCAAACAGCGAATAACCATCACGCTCTCCCGTCATCATACGGCCACAGTCGAGCAAGAAAATCACTCGTTGGCTCTGGTCGGTTTGGAACTGGCGAACCGTCAGTTTGCGTCGTCGGGCTGTGCTTCGCCAGTCAATATGGCGATAGTTGTCGTCGCGACTGTAGTCGCGCAGACGCTCAAAATCACTGTCTTGGCCGATGCGTCGCGTTTGTCGCACTCCGATCAAACTCAATCGATTCGTTCTTGCCAGCAGTGCATAGTCCGACAACTGCTTCATGTCTGGAAAGACTTTCAAGCGACTGGAAACCGGCAACGTGATGTGCCGCGTCCAGAGACTCAGCGGGCTGGCGACCCGGAGGTACACGTTGTCGAAGTCGAACGCGCCGCGTCGCTTAGCCGTCAGCTCGCGTCTTGCCGTCATCTGGCCCATCGACGGCAATTGCAATCGATGCTCATGGGGTGACGCTTCAAAGTGCTCGGGCAAGTCATCACGAATTTCACCGCGCAAGGTCAGTCCCGTTCGGTTCAGTACCGTCACTTCGCTCGCGAAAGTCTGCCCCAGCGACACCGTTTGGGGCAACCGCCGACTCGCTGAGATTCCTTGCCAAGTCGTCAACAGCAGTAACAAGCAATCGATTGCCGTCACGATCACGATGAGTCCATCAACAACAATCACCGCCACCGCGACCATCGGGAATGGAACTGCCGCGAGCGAAAGGGCGAGTGATACGCCAATGAGCCCGACCCACGCCATCGTGGGATAGACATTCCTCCACCACGAGATCACCACAAGGGGTAGCGAAAGCAGTGCCAGCAACAACCAAGGCAACTGCGTCGCCCACTGGAACCCTTCCCGCGTCGCTAACTGGATTGAATCATTCACGGGCGAGAATTGATGGAGTGCCTTGCTGTATACACGCCCCACATCATAGCGGGTTTGCGGTTACCTGAGCCGCTCCCAATTGTACCGCCAAAGAGGCCCACAGCCCAGCCAACCGACACCTACCAGATATTGGGAGTTTCGAGTCCTACTCAATTGAATGGACTGCTGGTCAACCGGAACCCGCGACGGAATTGCAACAGACGGGCATTCAGGCACTGGAGCGAATCGCACCGGATTGTCTCGCGGGACCGGGGCGAACGATGCATCGCGAATATGAGTACAAACGCCATGAAACGCTTTGTCTGTTTGGGCTACCCAATTAAAATATCAGCCCCAGCCAAAGGCTCACCAATGGTCAGGGAAGTCGTGAATTCAGCCAAAGTGCTGAGGTTTGACGCCCCAGGCCTCCGAATTGACCGGAGAGCCGCTCACGAATGGTTGGGAACGCACAGCTCGCCCAGAAATGTCGTGGTTGAAGAGCGCCGTGAACGGTACGCTTACCCACCGTGTCTCTACAAGTACCACAATCGGATGTTGAAACTCTGACGCCCAGTTGTAGCATCGTGAAGGCTGATTAGACTTGGGAGGAAAGCCTCGAGCGAGACGGCCCGCGTCGCATAGGGGTTTGCAAAAAGGCTGATAAAACGCGAAATTTTCGTGTCCTAGTGGGGCATCGAATTTCTGAATTGTTAGAGTACTCCGTTGCTTCCAATCAATTTGATATGCCTCCGTAACCGGTTGAGTCCTCTCCGGAAAATTCAATGCGAATTTTTTTGAATGACTACGGGGGCTATCCGTTTCCCGTCGAACTTTCCGAAGAATTGGCACGACGCGGTCACGATGTCGAACATGCATATTGTCCCTCCTTGGCCGGCACTCCCCAGGGCAACTTTCTTTCTCGGCCGTCAATTGACGGACTTGCGTTTCGGGCACTGAAACTGGCCAGGACTCAGCAAAAGCTTTCGTTTTTAAAGCGGCGTCGTCAAGACATCGAGTATGGTCGTTTGGCGATTCGTTCCATGAATGAGTTTCAGCCAGAGGTTGTGGTCTCAGCGAACACACCGCTCGATGCTCAACGGATGCTGTTAGCGCGATGTCGAGAGCAAAACATTCCGTTTGTGCATTGGTGGCAGGACGTCATTAGCCTTGCGATTGATGCCGTGTTGCGACGCAAAATGCCTGGTCCCGGTCACATGATCGGCCGCTATTATCGGTCGATCGAACGCAAGATAACTCTGCAGAGTGACCACGTCATTGCGATTGCGGACAACTTTCAGGAGTTATTCACGCGGTGGGGAGGGCAACCGAATCGCAGTACAGTCGTTCCAAATTGGGGCCCCATTAATGAGCTGCCCATTCGATCGCGAGATAACGCTTGGTCACGCGCCCGCGATTTAAACGGAAAGTTCGTCTTCCTTTACTCGGGAACTCTCTCGCTCAAGCACAATCCACGTTTGTTGATGGAGCTTGCGAGAGCTTGCCGACCGATGGGGGGCATCGTTTTGCTGCGATCGACCGGTGCTGGCGCCGATTGGTTAATACAACAGAAATCTGAGCTAGGGCTCGACAATCTTATCATCGAGGAATTTGGCCCTTTTTCTGAAACCCCCGATGCGTTCGGGACGGCTGATGTTCTTGTTGCCGTGCTCGAACCGGAGGCAGGTGAATACTCAGTTCCATCGAAAGTCTTGGCTTATCTATGCGCTGCTCGCCCGCTGCTACTGTCGGTGCCCAAGTCCAATGCTGCTGCGAGAATCGTTCAAGATATCCGCTGTGGTTTTGTCGCGGCTCCAGGAGATTGCGAGGGCTTTATTGAGTCAGCGATCCGATTGATGAAGGATCACACGTCGTCAGAGAAAATGGGACACTCGGCAAGAGCCTATGCCCAAAGGCATTTCAATATTCAGCGAATTGGCAATCAGTTTGAATCCTTGCTTGAAAGAATCCTCAAGCGATAACAACTTGATCGTTAACAAGCGGCTGTTGAACCAATGAGGGATGGGAACACCTTGTTGGCAGCGGCGCGAAGGAAATCTAGTTCGGATTCTTGCTCGCTTCGAAGCAAGTTTTGGTCGAGAGTCACCGGCCGTTCGCGAATCGCTTCCAGACCCAGTCGCTCGAACAGGTACGCGCGGGGTGTCGGGTGCATCAGCATCGCCGGCTTGCCATAGGCAAGCGTCGCAACGCACGCGTGCACTCGATCCGAAATCGTTAGCTCGGCGCCCGCGTAAACGGTGAAGTAAGTGAATGGTTCATCGGACGCTATTGCGTTTGGGTGGCGATAGATCTTCCAGGTCACGTGCGGATTGAATCGGTGT
The DNA here is from genome assembly GCA_041741195.1 of Pirellulaceae bacterium. Classification (GTDB taxonomy): domain Bacteria; phylum Planctomycetota; class Planctomycetia; order Pirellulales; family Pirellulaceae; genus JBBSJZ01. Next base: position 2,961 of record JBGSKM010000095.1, on the reverse strand, counting down.
TCCGGTCTGACTATCTTCAACCCATCAATTGATGCAGGCAAACGACGCCAATCCAGCCTTGCTCCGAGATAGCACTGCCATTGTCCGGCTTCGGCGAATTTCTTAAGTATTGCAGGCTGAGTTGCCGCCCAATGGCGCCCCAGCGCTTCAAAGACATGGTCCCACTTTTGTCGATCTTCATGGTGAGGGACGACTTCTAAATTTGGCTCAGGGTACTGATCAAAGTTGACCGCTACATACGGTTCCATCGTTAGCGGCACCGGGGTGTACGCCCGTGGTGCAAAAAAGGCGCTGTCGATGCCGCTGTAGCTCAGCTCGCAGAGGTCGTGCACATGGCTGAATGTCCGCTTGTCGCGAGTGCTTAAAATCGCTGGAGGATAGTCTTTAAGAAATGATCGAGCGGCCTCAATTTCCTCGGGCGTGTATTGAAACATTCCCGCACTGAGCAGGATGATCTTTGTGCCACGCTTTCGCAATGCCTTGAACGTCGGTTCCCAAATCGTCCGAAAAGTCGTCGTTAGCATCGGTCCCTGTAGTACGATGTAATCGACGTCGAGGTATTGAAGAAGGTTCAAATCATTTTGAGGGTTACCACGACTCTTTCGATTAAACGTACGGTAGGCCGGTTGGTCTTGGATCTCGCTAATCGTCGAACCGAATACCTGCTGGGTAATCCATTTGCCTCCAATATTGAAGAATGCATTGCCAATATTTTGGCCCCAAAAACCATAAACCAAAGCTCCTTTGAGGCCGCTGGTAGTCGAGTGCATCACGTGTGATCTATTCCTTACTGAAGGTTCCATTGCAAAACTTGGTGTGCCGAAGGCGACTTAGTGGGTCCACGCTAATCACGATTCTTGAATTGGGAAAGGTGATCAAAAAAGGTCGTGTCAGTTTCCTGGTATCGACGTCTACTTAATCGCTACGACCGCTCCAAGGGTGCCATTCTTGCCTCACCCATATTCGGGTCGATTAGTGCGTTGCCGAGCCCATTGAGGAACAGCATCGGAAAGACAATCTGATACGACGGGTAGACCGTTCCCAGCAGAAAAGCGATCGAGAGACTGCTGGTTGCGAACAGCAAAAGGTGCCGGCGCAAATCTGCATCTCGCGTTGCTAGAGGAATTGCACAGGCCGAAACGATCATCAACGCGAAGCAAGTCAGTCCGATGTATCCAAAACGAAGCAGGATGAGTAGGTATGAATTCTCGATCGTCCATATAGTTTCGGAGGCCATCGCCTCCTTGGGTAAAAAGGGTAGGTTGGGAGGTGAGGTAGCAAAAACGCCGGTGCCATAACCGAATAATCCAGCCCTTGCGGCAGCCTTTCCATAAACTTCAAAAGCACGCACCCTCGCGAGGCTGCTTGAATGGCGAGTAGCTTTACCATCAATGATAATCAGTCGCTCACGTTCACTGTGGTCGCCAGTGGACATCCAGGCGGATCGCACCGTTGGCCAAAAAAGCCAACCGGCGGCTACCGAAATCAATATCGCGACCGTGACCGACGCTGCCATTCGTCGGGTCGAAGTTGATAGAAGAAAAAGAAGAGCCCCAATCATTGCCACAACGGCGCCACGTGACAAACTGGCTGCTAATAATCCAAGCGAGATCATGCTGATCAAATATCGCTTGGTGGTGCGAGTCTGGCGATCCACAGCAGACGTCGTCACCGCGATTGGTAGTAACGCCATCAATGCGCCAGCATAGAAGATCGGGTGTTCAGTTAGTCCGGCAGAGCGAACAATTCCGAATCGTTTTGCCCGCGGCGGAGCGATCCAACTGGGATCTATCCATGAAGTGAGCTCAAAAGCTATGTTTCGGTTGAAAGCCAGGTCGATCGCATGGGTCGTCAGCATGCACAGAATCGCCGCGGCAATTTGAAAGCGAGCGTGTGAGAAGCCCGAGATTGACCCGAACGCGTATCGACCCGCCGCATACGGCAAAATCCACTCGCCGTAGGCCGTTGCTACCGCGACAGCACCGCCGCCGTGCAGCCATCCATCCGATACTGCCGCTGTGATCGCAAGTGCTCCGATCGCTAAGTCGCCAAGGCTCATGCGAAAACGAAGCGATCCGCCAAGGATGAGGTAAATCATGAGGCATGCGATGCAGGCTCCGCTTTGAACCGAAATTGGGATGTTCGCAACCGTTACCTTCCAATAGCTGGGGAAACAAAAACTGGCGATTATCGAACTCCCTAGTGCCACATGCACTCCGGCAGACTTCGACACAACCAGAAAGTTGCACGCAATCAGGCAAATCGACAGGAGAACAAGAAAAAGCAAAGCGATCCTTTTGAGTAAAGCGCGAATAACGTGGTTGGCGAGTTCCCACCATCGGCTTATTTGTTGGCGGTCAATGTCGACTAGATTTTACGGTAATACTAGATGGTTGACACCTCCGGATGCCTCACTGGCGGCGGTTTCACCTAGTGCGTTTAGCAACAGCCGAGTAAAGGTTTTTTGGCCGTCTTGATTCAAGTGAACTTGGTCAGCAAAAAACTCCCGACGCAAAACAGCCCCTGAAAAGTCCAGGATCTTTCGATCGGTCGACTGTTCAATCCTAGAAATCCACTCCGGTAAATTCTTGATGCGAGTCGTGTAGCACGATGGGTAGGGTGCAAGAACCAGCTGCACCTTAACGCCTGCCCGTTCCATACTTGATACGAGCTCCCGGAAACGGTTCAAATCAGAAGACTCAATTGCAAACACCTCCTCCGGGCCTCGCTCGATCGCAGTTTCCTCCGATGAAGTCATCGAACGTTTCGACGCCGCCTCCTGATCCGAACGGTCGAGAAAAAGTACCGACCTTAAAAAGAGGTAACTATTCAGCCTGCTGTCTTGCTTTTGGGTGGGAGCGGCGAGAGAAGACCGGTTGTTGAGTATTCGGCAAGCGATGAAAGGATTGTATCCAATGGCTGGTGGCCTCGCACACGCAGGGTGCGAAGCACTGACATCAA
>JBGSKM010000094.1:0-32381 GCA_041741195.1 Pirellulaceae bacterium | reverse complement strand
TCGATGCTTGGTGCCTCGATGCTTGGTGCCTCGATGCTTGGTGCCTCGATGCTTGGTGCCTCGATGCTTGGTGCCTCGATGCTTGGTGCCTCGATGCTTGGTGCCTCGATGCCGTATCCGTCGATGCTACCGGGCGGCGCGAAGCATGCCGCGAGCCCGACGAATGGCCGTCTCGCGGATGGAGGCTTCTTCGGGAGTGTTGGCGGACATCTCCAAAGACTCCTTGAGCGCCGTTTCCGCTTCATCGCTCTTGAGTAAATCCACCGGGATCGCTCGGCCCGTCAGGATACTGACGACATCATTCTCGACCTGGGCGAAACCGCCGTCGACATAATATCGTTCGGGGCCGGCGGCGGTTTGAAGTCGTAGAGTGCCATGACCGAGACGACCGATCATGGCCGCTCGACCAGTGAGAACTCCCAGCTCGCCATCGAACATCGGCAGCGCGACGAAGTCGGCTTCGCGGTCCAATTCGGTTTTCTCAGGCGTGACGACGATGCATCGAATAGTCATGACTATGACTTCTGCTCCATCTTCTTGGCTTGGGCTTCGGCTTGTTCGATCACACCGACGTACATGAATGCTTGCTCGGGCAGGTGATCCCACTTGCCGTCACAGATTTCCTCGAAGCTGCGGATCGTTTCACCAATGGGAGTGTACTCGCCGGCCTTGCCGGTAAAGACTTCGGCAACAAAGAATGGCTGCGACATGAATCGTTCGATACGACGTGCGCGGTGCACGATCATCTTGTCGGCTTCGCTCAATTCGTCGACGCCCAAGATCGCGATGATGTCTTGCAATTCGCGATAACGCTGCAAGATCGTCTGAACGCGGCGAGCGATGGTGTAGTGGCGATCGCCCACATACTGCGGATCCAAAATTCGCGAGTTCGATGCCAACGGATCGATCGCCGGATAAATGCCTTTTTCCGAAATGGATCGCTCCAGGTAAATGAACGCATCGAGCTGGCCGAACGCGGTTGCTGGTGCAGGGTCCGTCGGATCGTCCGCCGGCACGTACACGGCTTGCACCGACGTAATTGCACCCTTCTTGGTACTGGTGATTCGCTCTTGAAGCGCACCCATTTCGGTAGCCAGTGTCGGCTGGTAACCCACCGCCGAGGGCATCCGTCCGAGCAGCGCGGATACTTCCGAGCCGGCTTGCGAGAAGCGAAAAATGTTATCGATAAAGAGTAGCGTGTCCGCACCCGTCGAATCACGGAAGTACTCGGCCATCGTTAGTGCCGATAGCGCGACACGTAGACGTGAGCCGGGCGGTTCGTTCATTTGCCCGAACACCATACAAGTTTGCTCGATGACCTTGCGACCGGTAGAGCCAATCTCGGTCTCTTGCATTTCCAACCAAAGGTCCGTCCCTTCGCGAGTTCGCTCGCCGACGCCAGCGAACACCGAATAACCACCGTGGCTCGAAGCGATCCGCGCGATGAGCTCGGTGAGGATGACCGTCTTGCCTAGACCCGCACCACCGAACAAACCTGCTTTACCACCGCGGACGAACGGGGTCAGCAAGTCGACGACCTTGATACCGGTCTCGAAGACTTCGGTGTTCGTGGACAGTTCGTGTAGCGGGGGGGCTTGGCGGTGAATTGGCCAGTAATCGTCGGCGGCAACCTCGCCTCGTTTGTCAATCGGTTGGCCGAGCACGTTGAACACGCGACCGAGCGTGGCGGTACCGACGGGAACGGTGACCGACTTGCCAGTGTCGATGACGTCCATTCCCCGCATCATGCCTTCGGTCGAACCGAGTGCGATCGCGCGAACGCGTGACCCGCCGAGGTGCTGTTGGACTTCACCGACCAAATTGATCGACACGCCCTTGTGCTGGCTGGTGATCTCCAAAGCGTGGTAAATCGCCGGGAGGTGGCCTTCAGGGAACTCGGCGTCGAAGGTCGATCCAATCACTTGCGTGACCTTGCCGATCACTCGTTCTGCGGTTGCGGTGGACATAGTGCGTTTAGGTTTTGAGTAAATCGAATTGGTTGATTTGGACTGCGAAGGTTTGGCCCCGTTCCCTCATCCTTTACCGCAACAAGTGTGGGAAAGAATGCAAGATCGAGGACGAGAGTTATTTATTGAGGGCTTCGACGCCACCGATGATTTCCATGATTTCGCCGGTGATTTGGCTCTGGCGAGCTCGGTTATAGGTCATCGACAATTGTTTGATCATGTCGCCGGCGTTTTCCGTCGCACCCTTCATCGCGATCATCCGTGACACTTGCTCACTTACCGCAGCGTCAAGGAAACACTTGAACAACTTCACTTTGAAGCTCGTTGGCACGACCTCTTCGAGAATGCTTTCGGCGCTCGGCAGAAACTCGTACTCGGTGTTCGTTCCCGTCGTCGCCACCTCGCTGTCACCCTCGCTGCCAATCGAACCGAGCGGCAACAGTGTCTCGATCGTGGCGACTTGACGGCTCGTGCTAATGAACTTGGTGTAGACAACATCGAGGCGATCAATTTGACCGGTGATGTATTTATTGAGGTAAGCGTTTGCGATCTTTTCGACTTCGGCGTAGGCCGGTTGATCTTCGAAGTTCATGAACTTCTGGGCAACGGCGACGTTGCGAAACTTCATTCCGTTAACACCGCGCTTACCACTGACGTCAACGATGACGCTCGGTGTCGATCCCTCCAGTTCGCGAAATCGCGACAAGGCCGCTCGCAAGATTGAACTGTTGTAACCGCCACACAAGCCGCGATTGCTGGTTAGAACCAGCATGTTCGCGGTTTTGGTGTTCTCTCGCGGTTCCAAGAGTGGATGCTTGACGTCCAATCCGGCTGCGGCGAGTCGTTTCACGATTTTGGTGATTTGATCCGTGTACGCGGTCGCGGATGCGGCCCGATCCATCGCCTTCTTGTAACGAGCCGTCGCGATCAACTCCATGGTTCGAGTGATCTTGCGAATATTTCGAATCGACTTGCGTCGTTTGTCGAGTGCTCGTGCGTTGGCCATGGATGCTTAACTGGCTATTTCAAAAATCGAATGTTGAACGGATATCGGTAATGCTTGCCGTCTTTCACCGCCAAGGCGGCGATGATGGCGAAGACGAGTTGCAAGATCATCGGAACGAAGGCAATCGGAAACAAAAAACCACAGGAGACGACCGTGACGGCGATACAGCCGACTGCGATGATCAACAGGGTAATTTGAAAGTTAAGGGCTTCTTTCGCTTGAGCTTCGATATAAACCGAACTGTCTTTCTTCATCAAGTAAATGATCAACGGCCCTAGAAAACCTAGCAATCCGCCCACCACGATCCCGGCCATACCGGAAAGATGCGCAAGGATTGCTAAGTTTCGTTCTTCGTCGCTGGGAGAAAACTCCAAGTCGTCAGGGTGCTGGGGTGCCGGGGGCAGGTCGTAGGGATTTCCGCTAGTCATTTTGCTGAACTCCGTCTTCCGCCACTGGGGTGAAACGTTAGGCCGGGACAACCGGCTTGTAACCCGACTTGAACTCTTTGATCACACCCAAAATTCGTTGAGTGATCTCATCGGTCAGGTCGCCTTTGTCGGTAATTTCGGTGAGCAAGGACGAGTGTTTGTCGCGAATGAATTGCAAGTAGTCTTTCTCCCACTGCGAAACAGCCTTGATCGGCACATCGTCGAGGTGACCACGAGTACCGGCGAACAAACTCATCACTTGCTCGGCTGCCGAAAGCGGTTGGTATTGCGGTTGTTTGAGCAATTCCACCATCCGGTAGCCGCGATCCAACTGGGCTTGGGTGGCGGGATCCAAGTCCGTACCGAGTTGGGCGAACGCTTCCAAGGCACGGAACGCTGCCAAGTCGAGGCGCAAACCACCGGCGACTTTTTTCATTGCCTTGATTTGGGCCGCACCACCGACGCGAGAGACCGAGATACCGGCGTTCATCGCAGGCCGAATGCCCGCGAAGAAGAGGTCCGGTTGCAAGTAAATTTGTCCATCGGTGATCGAGATCACATTGGTGGGAATGTAAGCCGAAACCTCGCCTTCGAGCGTTTCGATGATTGGCAAACTGGTGATCGATCCGCCGCCGAGTTCTTTAGATAGTTTGGCCGAACGCTCCAGCAGTCGACTGTGGCAATAGAACACGTCCCCGGGGTAGGCTTCGCGGCCTGGTGGTCGACGCATCAACAAGCTCATTTGTCGATATGCCGTAGCTTGCTTGCTCAAATCGTCATAGACGACCAGCGCGTGACCGCCTTGGTACATGAAGTGTTCCGCCATCGCCGTGCCCGCGTAGGGGGCCACATACTGCAGCGGCGCGGGGGAACTTGCACCCGCCGCGATCACGGTCGTGTACTCCATCGCACCGTGGCGATTGAGCACTTCGACGACGGCCGCGACCGCCGAGTCTTTCTGGCCAATGGCAATGTAGAAACACTTTACGCCGGTATGCTTCTGGTTCAAAATCGCGTCGATGGCAATCGCCGTCTTGCCGGTCTTGCGGTCACCGATGATCAGTTCGCGTTGACCACGACCGACCGGCGTCATCGCGTCGATCGCTTTGATGCCGGTTTGCATCGGCTCGTGAACAGGCTGCCGTTCGGCGACGCCCGTGGCGATGATTTCGACTGGGCGAGTCTCACTCGTTTGCACGGGGCCTTTGCCATCGAGCGGATTGCCCAGTGGATCGAGAACTCGACCGATGACGGCGTCGCCCACGGGAACGCTGAGCAGCGTCCCCAGAGCTTTCACTTCATCGCCTTCTTGAATGGTCAAGAAGTCGCCGAGAATGATCACACCGACGCTGTTCTCTTCGAGGTTGAACGCCAACCCGGTCGCGCCGTTGGGGAACTCGACCATTTCGCCCGCCATGACGCCCGATAGCCCGTACACGCGGGCAATGCCGTCACCGACTTCGAGCACCGTGCCGACTTCACGGACGTCAATTTTACTATCGAATTGCTCGATCTCCGCTTGGAGGACCGATGCGATCTCGTCGCTATTGAACTTCACTGGACCGACTTCCGATTGAATGTTTTGTTGAAAACTTGGATGGCTTGTTACGTTGAATCCGAAGCTCGTTTAAGCTCCCGAGGCAAAGCGGTCAGCGCGCTGGAGCAGTTGACGGGCAAAACCGTCACGGGCGGCGCGACCAATTTTGGAGAGACGAGACGCCACGCTCGAATCATATACCGTGTCTCCGACACGAATCACCATTCCGCCAACGAGACTCGCGTCGACGACTTCCTTCAAGCGAACTTCTTTTCCTAGCGACTGAGCCAATCGCTCGGCCACTTGACGCCGCAGATCTTCCGATAGCGGCACGGCGGTCCGTACCTCCGCGACCACTCGGCCAGCCACTTCATCGTGCAATAGTTCCGCTGCGCGACTCACCGAGTCGAGATATCCCAATCGTCCCCGCTGGGCCATCACCTTCATCGTCTTGAGCAGAATCGGATGGACCGCACTGGCGAACACGCGATCCAAAATTCGACTTTTTTCGTCTGCGGAAACTCGTGGGGAATCGAAGGCCAATGCCAGCTTTGGGTTCTCGCGGAGAACACCGGCAACGATGCTTCGAAGTTGATCGAGCACTTGATCCGAAGCGTTTTCGCGCACCGCCGCACCCAACATGGCGCGAGCATAGGTCTTACCCAATTGCTCGGCTCCGATGTCCAGGACGGTTTCGTGTTGAGCGGTTTCTGCCACGACAGGTTTTCTTCACAAGGGATTGGGGTGGAAAGTACTTAGTTCTTGCTGGGCAAGCGATCGAGCGATTGGCGAACCAAATCGGCGTGATCTTCGGCGCGCAGCTCTCGCCCCACCACACTTCTGGCGACGTTCATCGCCAAGTCCGCGGTGGATCCGGCCAGATCCGCGATCGCTACCTTCTTTGCCGTTTCAATATCCGCAATGGCACGTTCACGTTGCCGCTCCGCCTCGGCCTTCGCCTCCGCGACGATGCGTTGCCCATTGGCCTCCGCATCGCGCCGTGCGTCGGCAAGCATCGTTTGAACTTGCGTCGACGCCTCGTGCAACTTGGACTGATACTCACCGAGCAGTGACTGTGCCTTCGCGTTGGCCGCCTCGGCCGCAGCCAAGTCGCCCCGAATCTTGTCCTCTCGCGCTTGCAATCCATCCAAAATTCCTGGCCATACGAACTTTGACAAGATCGCCAAGACTGCCAAGAAAATGATCAGATTCCAAACCGCCGAGCCGAAGTCGAATGACAACAGCCCCGAGCCTTCCGAAGCGTGAGCGTCATCATGACCAGGAGCCGCAACCACCGGATGCCCATCGACATCGACCACGGCGACCGCAGGATCGTCGGCCGAATGTGCCGACGGCGCTACGGCGCTAGCGATTACCAGCACAACCATTGCCTGGACGAATCCACGGGCAACGCTGCGCACCAACCCAAGGTGACTGGACACTCTCAAAAACTCCGAAACGACGGACACGAAACAAATCAACCCCAGCGAACGAGACTACCTGTTCGCACCATTATCTCGAGCTGGCGCCCTAGATAATGCCAGCGATCAAGATAAACACGAGGGCGATCACGGTCGCACCTTCGATCAGAGCGGCCGCGATAATCATGGCCGTCTGCAAGCGACCACTCGCTTCGGGTTGACGAGCCATGGCCTCGACGGCGCTACCGCCAATCCGACCGATTCCAAGACCAAGACCGATAATGGCCAAACCCATCCCGATCCCCTTGCCCATGATTCCATAGTCCGTGGTGACTTGAGCGAGCATAGACGCGAGTTCAAACATCGAAAAACAACTCCTGAGTAAGGATTCATCCAAAGGTAAGGGGACGGCTTCGCAACCCAATATTGCAAAGCACAAAAGGATCTAACCAACCGCAGGCCCTAAACGGCCTGGATCAAAAATCTTATCCGGATCCATCTGATGCGAGTCCTTGAGTGCATCGGGATCATGATCCAAATGCTCGTCGTGCTCATGCACCGCCGTCGCGGAGATAAACAAGACGGTGAGAAACGTGAAAATGAACGCCTGCAGACAACAGATGAACAATTCCAACAACGTCAGCGCCGTGCCGACGAGCACCACCGGGATACTCACTGCGTAAGCCGCGCCATCACCGACCGAGCGAATCGCAAAGATCAAGCCGATGAACGCTGCCAATACCAAGTGCCCCGCCATCATCGTTCCAAACAAACGCATGGCAAGAACAAAACATTTCACAAACAGACTGAACCATTCCAACACGTAGAGCATCAATGCGATGGGCAACATTTTCTTGTCTTCCCAACCGACCGGGTTGAAGTGATTGAAAAAGGCCTTCGCACCAGTCTCTTTGATCCCGATGTAGACAATCGCGATCAATGACAACATCGCTAGAGGCAATGTCAGCGACAAATTCCCAGTGGCACTTCCACCCCAATGCGAAAAGTGAGGATTGCCCGTGATGAGCTGCAGAAAGGCACCAAACGGCACCACACCGAGAATGTTTGCAAACAAGATAAAGAAGAACACGGTCCAAATGTAATAGATGTATTTGTCCGTCAGCCCGTGAAGATTCGGCGCAGCTACCTCGTCACGAATGAACGAGCAAACCATCTCAAACAACTGAGAGATGCGTCCTTTGGTTTGAAACCGCGACAATCCTTCGCCACGACGGGCACTGATTCGGCCCGCAGCAAACCACGCCACCAACAACAACAGGGCACCCACGAGCGCCGTCATCATCAAGTGATTGGTGATGTAGAAATCATAGTACCCGTCACGAATGCCCAACGCGGCCGCATCGTTCCCGAACAATGTGAACGGAATACGTAGCAACCAATGTTCGTGCAGTCGGTGAGCGACGGCATGGTCAATGGGATTAGCGGCAGCAATCAGCAGATTCATGCTTGTGCGGACTTAGACAAACGAAAAAAGCAACTTCGACAATGGTCAAATAGACGTACCACCCCAAGACCCATGCGGCTAACTGGGTGGTTCCGGTGGTCATGTGATAGCGACACAATAAGAACAGTGCAACGGTCCCTACGATCCGAATCATCATTCCGATGGAAAATGCGACAAACCGTCCCAGTTCGCCGGCGAGTACTTCCGCGATCGACGGTCCGCCCAGCATGCGACTGGCAACCCGCGAGAATGGCAACATGCCCGCGACGCCAACTCCCCCGCTGAGTACCGCGATGGCAAACACCTCGCGAAGTCCGACAGAACCCGAAAAAAACGCCGCGATCGCAACCGAGACGCAGCAACCAAGCACCCACGCCAACAGCACCAAGCCGATCATTCGGGCAAACATCGGCCAGTCGAGCATGCGGATTCTTCAAACTTTCTCATTGATGGAAACGTTACAATGCGGCCATCGACACCGCGCCCCGTCGCAATCGACGAGGCCTGCGTCCTGTCGCAACCGACTAAGACCGGATCGCCAAGACAATCAATCGGTACATTCCAAGCGTAAATCCAACCAGCGATCCGGCGATGGCGAACCAAGGGATCGCGTGGCCTCGGAAATGATCGATCGCGTAGCCCGCTGCGCCTAATATCAACGTGTATGTCGCCAATTGAGTCCCGCTGGCGGCAAGTTGCATCAAATTCGGCGACGAACCAGGTTCAAGCCCGGCAGCACCGATCGCTTGAATTGCCTTGCGTTCGCTCGCGTTGGACTCCGAATCAGATTCTTCCGAAGGCGGAGGCGCTGCATCAGGCATCAGGTTTCTCCGTCATTTCGGTCACCTACAATCTCATTGAGTACGGCAAAACTTCTACTCCTTGCGACGCAATGCCGCACCGGCCCCCCGCCTGTCGAGTGAAAACGCACCGGTTTTTCCAGTCGGACGAGTGGACTGTGGTGTTTTGTCGTCGTTTCGCCCCTTTTCGACAAGGCAGTCACTAGAACTTCTCAGCCCCCCTTGGCATAATGACACCGGTAACGATTGTGCCATTATTCGTGAATGAAGCGAGCAAGACACCCCCTGCGGGGTGGAATGAGCGTCGTCGTCACCGCCATTAGGCCAGCAATCGGGCCAGCACGAGGAATTGTAGGGAAACAAGGCAAACGCCCGAGATCAATCGGCGCCGCCAGGGACAATGCAACAAGAATCGATTTGGCTTCATCCGCCGAGTCACAGCTGGGAGATAATCTTGATCACAACCGCTGATTTGAAGGCGCAAACGCGTCGCGAACTTGCTGATTTAGCAAGAAACTACGGTGTCAATGGCTGGCACGGGATGCGAAAGGATGAGCTGATTCGCGAGATCGGAAAGGTCCAGAAGCGACCCAAGGCCGCCACATCGCGTGGTGTAAACGCAAAAACAGTGTCCGAGGCCAAGTCCAAGGCAAAGCCGGTCACCTCGGCCGCGACTACCTTGACTTCGAAAACGGCGACGCCAAAGCCGTCGGCAACTCGCTCAGCGACACCGGCTCGTGCGACCACTCGATCCACGAGTGCTGCACGATCCAAGTCATCCACCAAGTCGATTCGCGCTGCCGCGACGCAGCCATTGGCCCCGCAGCGTGTTTCAGCCAAGTCGGCGAGGATCCGTGAGCAGATGCGTCAGCGCCGTGAATCCATGCAGCGGAACAAGGATCTTTCCACGGCGACCTTGGTTGCAGGCGCCGCCGTTAAGAACGGAGCTCAGCGAAGCCGGGCTGATGAACCCCACCGGGACCGTGTGGTATTGCTCGTTCGAGATTCGTTTTGGCTGCAAGCCAATTGGGAAATCACGCGTGCGAGTGTCCAGCGTGCCCAGTCCGCCATGGCCGAACGATGGTATTCGGCGACTCCCGTGTTACGCTTGTACAGTGTGGGAGACATCAATGGCAATCGAGCCGAAAGCGTGCTCAGAGACATCCCGATCCACGGCGGTGTCAGCAGTTGGTACATCGACGTTGACGAACCACCAGCACGATTTCGAGTAGCGGTCGGGTATCTCGACGACAACGAGCAATTCCACACGCTTTGCCGCAGCAATCTTGTTGAAACACCACGTCCGGGTGAATGCGAGCGGCTCGATGAGCATTGGCGCGACATTGCCGAGGACTACGAGCGAATTTATTCACTCAGCGGCGGCTATGAAACCGACAATGGCGATCTGAAAGAGATGTTCGAGGAACGTTTGCATCGCACCATGCCCTCGCGTGGTGAACAGGGGCAAACCATTACCGAACCGACGCTGTTGCGAGAAACCAAGCTTCCCTTTGAAGTCGATGCGGAATTAATCATCTACGGGACGGCAAGCCCCAATGCTTCGGTCAGCGTTTCGGGTCGGCCGGTGAAACTGCAAGCCGATGGCTCGTTCACGGTCCGAATGGAACTGCCGGACAAGCGACAAGTGATTCCGGTGACGGCGGAAAGCCGAGATGGCTTGCGCCAGCGAACCACCGTCATCGCTGTCGAACGCAATACCAAGGTCATGGAAGCTGTCGAGATGGACGACAAATTTTAGTCTGCCGAATTCGCGACCAGAATTACCACTCTTGAAGCGTCCAGCTAAACTCAGTTGGACGCTTTTTTTCTGACCTCACTTCGTTCGAGTTCATTCCACTGAGTTTTCGCATGCGTATCGTTGCTTCCTTGCTAGCCATCGTCACGGTCCTGATTAGCTTCTCGCCCGCATGCGCGGAAACAACCGCCAGCAAATCAATCCGCGTCCTGCTGATCACCGGCGGATGCTGCCATGACTACGACTTTCAAACCAAAGCCCTGCAATTGGCAGTCAAGGAACATGGCATCCAAGCAAGTTGGACTGTCGTGAACGAGGGTGGAAACGGCACCACCGCGGAGATCGATTTTTACAAGAACGAGAACTGGGCGGACGGTTACGATGTCGTGATCCACAACGAGTGCTTCGCGGACACCACCGATCCCGACTACATTCGTCACATCACGAATGCCCACCGAAAGGGAGTCGGCGCCGTCGTCATTCATTGTGCCATGCATACTTACCGATCTGCCACCATCGACGATTGGCGCGAGATGCTCGGTGTGACCAGCCGGCGTCACGACCATCAAAGCCACTATCCCATCGAGGTGGTCGCGACTGACCATCCGATTATGAAAGGCTTCCCGGCGAACCACACATCCGCAATCGACGAACTTTACATCATCGAAAAAACGTGGCCCGCAACGACCGTATTAGCGACAAGCAAGAGCGAGCGCGACGGCAAAAGCCATCCCGTTTTCTGGACTAACCAGTTCGACAAAGGACGCGTGTTTGGAACCACCTATGGTCACTCCAACGAAACGTTCCAAGACCCCGTGTTTCTGGGCACGGTCGCTCGCGGAATCCACTGGGCCGCCGGAAACCAATAAATCTAGTGGTGCGTCAAACTCTAGCTTTTGCGTAGGCCGACTTCAGTTTGTAGCGTGCGTCGTCCATTCGCATCTGCCAATCGATGCCCCTAAGCTTGGCGATTCAGTCGACTGCACTCTGTTTAGACTTGTTGCTAAACAAGCGTCGCTTCCATTTCTGACGTTCTGACATTGGGGTCTCCTGAGCGTATTCGCGAAAACTTCTCAAGAGTCCGCCAGTCATGGGCCAACGCACTCGACGATTGCACTTTCGCCGTAGACAATCGGCCGTCCGCACGTCGTCCGCCACCAGCCTTCTCCGCACCAACCCAATTCGATCGCCATGGAACAATCCTTTCTCGCCTACCTCCGTGGGCGTTGCCGGGGTCTGCCTCAAGTTCGTGTCGGGATCGGCGATGATGCTGCCGTGATCGATCCGCCACGGGGTCCGCTCATTGCCTGCACCGACCAGATTGTGGACGGCGTCGACTTCCTTTCCGCCGAACATCCGTTGGCGGACGTGGGTTACAAAGCGATGGCGATCAACTTGAGCGACATTGCCGCCATGGGGGCGCTGCCCAGTTCAGCACTCGTGACCTTGACGCTTCCGAAACAGAATGCGACTCGTATTGCCGGTGGTGTTTACGAAGGCATTTTGGAGGCCGCGACCCAGTTCAATGTCGCGATCGCCGGCGGAGATATCTCGACCTACGACGGCCCCCTTGCGATCAGCGTGACCTTGCTTGGCGAGATCCCCAGCGGCAATGCGTGGTTGCGCAGTGGCGCCCAAGCGGGCGATGCGATTTTTGTCACCGGGGCACTGGGCGGCAGCATTCTTGGGCGTCATTTGCGTCCGAATCCACGCATCGATTTAGTCGCCACTCTTCGCGAGCTAGTCGATGTTCACGCCGCGATCGACATCAGCGATGGACTGTCGCTCGACCTGGACCGGTTATGCGCATCCAGCCGCGTTGGCGCCGAAATCCAGATGTCGCATATTCCCCTTCACGCTGACGCCATCCGCAGAAGCGAACTCACGGGCCAGCCGCCACTGGAACATGCCTGGGCGGACGGCGAAGACTTCGAGTTGATCCTCACTCTCAGCGAACCCGATACCGACAAGCTACTGGCAAGCGAAGCCGGGCGCACGCTCACACGAATCGGCACGATCACGAACCGCACGGGTTTGTGGAGCCGCGAACAAGACAAACTCATCCGCGTAACTCCACGCGGTTACATTCACTAGCCTTCGACCATAGGAAACTTTGCCAACATGGGTAACACCGCTCAAGACATCATCGATTTGACTTACGAGTTGATCCAATCCATCGTCACAGCCGATTGGAAAACGTACTCGCGACTTTGTGCGGAAAATATCACCGCCTTCGAACCCGAAGCTGAAGGCTACCTTGTTCAAGGGATGCCGTTTCATCAGCACTACTTCGACTTGGCCGGCGACTCGGCAGGCAAGAATGTCACGACGACGATTGCGAGTCCGGTCGTGCATCTGCATGGCGATTCCGCCTGCATCGCCTACATCCGCGTGACCCAGCGACTCGACGGCGAAGGCAACTTTGTCACGGCTACCAAGCAAGAAACTCGCGTCTGGCACAAAATCGGCGGACAATGGAAACACGTCCATTTCCACCGATCATGATGTCGGCTATCGAGCCCAAAACTCTCGATAGCTTTGCCGCCTCTGAAGTCGATCGCGGTTGAGCTTTTCGACCGCTTGCAACTGGTCGGCTTGCTCGAGCGTCGGTGGATACGTTGCCATTGCCTTGAACGGCAACGGCTCGGACGTTTGGCCGGTGAGCGTATTGAGGTCAGCGTCTTTGTCCCATCCGACACAGTGCAAGACAAAGTCTCGCTTCCAACCCTCACGCAAAGGCTGGGTTGGTACCGTAAACTTGAGTCGCAATTCGTCGCCACTGCCCATGACCACCATCGCGTCGTCCCACGCCTGAAGCAACGCCAGCGATGGGCCGGGCGACGTATAGCGTCCATCCAGCGGTGGCCACTTCGGCTGCCGCGATACACGGCTGTAGTCGTACGTCTCGGGCGAGGTCGGGGCTGGCTTGTGCTTCTCCGAAAAGCCACGGTAGCCCAGCTCGGCTTGTATGAGCGATAACTCGGTCGCGGCGTATTCCGGCGTTCCGCTGGGCAGCGCTAGCTCCGCGTGGTCCCAATACATTTGCGCTGACGTGCGAATTCGAACCCGAGCCGACTCGACATCGATAACGTCCGTGACATCGACCACGATCGTTTTGGTCTTTCCACCGGGAAAGCCCATGAACGGGATCGCGTTGCGCCAGCCTCCCTCGGCATTCGCGTCCGGTACCCAAACCGACGGAAACTCGATGGGTGGCAATTCTGGGTTTTGATCGATTTGAATGTTGAGTGACGTATCGGTTGGCAAGATCCATCCCGTCATCACCAAGTAAATCGGCCCATCGGATTCTCTCGCATTGGATAGCGAACCAAAGTCTAAATCGACCCAGTGGGGCGGACAGAGTCCTTGGCAAATTCGGCGATCAAAGCCTTGCACAAAGTCTTGATCAACGTGCGCCAGTTGACTCGTGACGTCGTTTCCAGTGGTATCGATGGCGCTGTGAAGCGGATGCACTTCATCGCGACGAAATGCGTACACGGTGGGCTCGGCGATCTCCGCCGGACCGACTTTCTCATTCGTCCAAACTTGCACATCCGCCGGGTGATCAATGGCTGTGAGTGCAACATGATCAAAGTAAGCGACCTCCCAAAGTTCTTCCGTGATTCTCAGCTCGTAGTGGCCGTCTTTGGGCGACAGGAACCGTCCGTCGACTTTGAGGTACTCCCAGGGACGATCCTTCACGACCACACCCTCGGCGACTTGCAAGCCTAGCGGGGCAGCCCACAAACAATCCGTCACAAAACGAAACGCTTCACCATCCCAAGCATAAAGGTACGGACACGAACCCTTGAGAGTTTGTTCTTCTTCGACGAGCGTGTCGATCTTCGGATCACGGATCGTTTGCGTGAGTCCGTTGGGAAAGATCACTCGCATGGAGCCGGCGTCCGCGAAACTCCCCAGACCGAAATGTGTCACCGGCGAAGTAATGGTTTGGGCTCGGTAGTGGGGTCCGAATCGAAGCTCCACGATGCTACCGATGGCATAGTGATTCACGCGGCCACTGTTGGCGTTGTTGTCATCAATCCCTTTGAAGCGAACTGCGACGTGATGCCCATCGCCTGGTGTACGGTTGAGCGACACCGTTGGCTTCCCTTGCGACAGCGTCAACACATCCAGTTTGCCGTCGCGATCAAAATCACAGGCGTGGTGACTGCTGGGAGCAAGCCGAATACCCGCGGATTTGCTTACCGTCGCATCGATCGCGTTGCCGACCAGTTGCGCGACGTTGGATGCGGTGTCGTGGGACACGATCATTTCGTACCAAGAGTCGTTATTGAAATCAGCCGCCAAAGCAATGCCGTCCGGCGCCGGGATCGTAGCGATGGAATCGACCGTCCAAGCACCCGCGGCCGCCGTTTGCGAAAACACCACTCGGGCTTCCGTATCACCGGTCAACAGTAAATCCCACGATACATTGCCGTCAAAGTCACCGATCGCGATGTCATGCGCACCGGGCAACACGGGAATGTCTTGGAGCACGCCGAAACGAAACTGCAAATGCAATAGATTCTCGATCATTCCGACTTGCCCCGTGGCTGCATCAACCGTGACCACATCGAGATCCAAATCGCGGTCCAGGTCGACGATCGCCATGGCAACGACGCCGGTCTGCTGTGACAACTCGCTCGCGTTGTCTCCGCCGGCTTCAAAGAAAGTGCGATTGCCGCGATTGACAAAAATCCGCAAGCCTCGATCCCTAGTTGCGAACATCAAATCCAAATCGCCGTCGCCTTCGAAGTCACCCGCAATGGCCGCGGCGACTTCCTTGACGTCTTCCAATCCCGTCACCGTGTCGACCGGAACGAGACGATTTTCATCGGTCGACCCCGCGCGTCCGTCGACGGCCAGGAGCTTGACGCCGTCGCTGCCAAACACGACGAGCGAGGCCAGGGATGTATGGCGTGCCCCGGACACTACCGTCGCCGTGCCGCCGTCGTCCCTGAGCGGTTTCGCTTGCAAACGCTGCGCGTCGCTGCTATCGACCATGAACAAATCAGCCGCAAGCATTCCGGCGACGGGTATCTTCACGTCAACGCTTCCGGCGGTTGTCCAATCGGTTCCCGACTCGCCACGGTAGACCGTCACCAGGCCATCTTCGGTACAGGCGACAATGTCGACATCGAGATCCAAATCGAAGTCCAACGGGATCACCAAGGCCACTTGCGCCGAATCGATTTCGATCGTCTCGAACGCTAGAGATGTCGACAGCGCCGCGGCCGGCTGCGACTTGGCAACTTCCGCCGCCAATTCACGTAGCGATTCAAAGCTAAGACGATCCAGCGGGTGAGGTGAGGTGCGGCGCCGATCCGTTTTCACCAACTCGGTGCCATTGAGCACATTGAACCAAAGTAACATTTGGTTCTCGGCTTGCGTCCACTGGCCCTCGTTCACCGCCGCCAGAATCTTCGCGACCAATTCCTCGGGTGTTAGACCGATGGGCTGGGTTTGAGCACGCAATGACGGTTCGATCGCCGCCGCCAACCGTCCGGTTCGCTCAATGGCATCGATGGCGGCCGGATTCTTTGCCGCGATGTTGGCGCGGGCCGTGCGGAGTGCGAGATACAAATTGTCGGGGTGGTTCTTGGAGAGCGTCTCAAGCGCCTTGGCCGATTCATTCTGCACGTCCGTCGGCAACCCCTTGATCGGGTCCTCCATCGAGTCGACAACCTCAATGAAGGGTCCACCGAGAATGATCGAACCGGGCCGCGTCGCCACTTCGCCTTGAATCGCGCTGCCCAACCGCTGGAACAGTTCTCGGCGAATCGACTTGCCCATCGTCGCTGGTAATAGTGATGCTTCGCGCAGATCAATGCGACTATCCAGCCACAATGCGGTGACGACATCGTCGCTTATCGCTTGATATTTTTTCGTGGCCTCGCGTGCCGCTTCGATGGCGACCGGCAACTTGACGCGAGCCGCTTGTCGCTCTTCGGCTTTGAGCAGCGTGTTGTTAGCCGTTTCCGTCAACGAATCCACTTGCAGGACTTGGTTCAAGGCACGATTCAACGCGATGGATGCATCGTCGGGCATCTGGTCGCTCAGCGATGCCCACGCCGGTGCGGCCTCTTCGGTGCTGAGATCTTCAGTTGCCGCCAGCGCCGTTCTCGCGAGTTGTAAACGTTCCTCCGCTACGCCTCGGACTTCAGGAGTCTTCCCATTCTTTTTGTCTTCGCCCGCGGGACGCATCATGACGGCGACACCCAAGAAGGTGCCAAGCACGACGAGCACGAGAATGAATTTGGAAGTCGTAGTCATCACAGTCGCCAAAACGGAATGTATTGTCGGCATCTACCAACGGAGTGCCGTGCGTCGAGTTGCCGGAGTATGGTTGGTCGGGAACTACATTCGCTTGGTCACCGTTTTGCTCTCGCGATCAAATTGGTAGAGCTCGAGGGTCTTGGGATCGGCGACGTAGATCGATTTGTCATCGATCGCGATACCGACGGGGCCAACGAGCGGTTCGCCCTCGTGCCACTTTTCGGTTTTTCCATCCGCCGTGAATTTCCAAATCGATTTGCCATATCCATCGGTGACGTAGCCGTGATCTCCGGCCCACACGAGCCCATTGGGATACTGGTACGGTCGTCCCGTGACGATCGCTTCACTCGTTTTTGCTTCGACGTCGATCCGATGGATGGCCTCGGCATCGGGCGTGACAGCCCACAGTTTTCCGTCAGCGTCAAATGCCAACCCGCGAGCGTTGACACGCACCACCAACTCCGGATCACCGCCACCGATCGGCAGTCGCAGCACCGATCGTTTCTCAGCGTCACCGACGTAAATTGTTTTCTTGTCAGGCGACACGGCCAGCGCCATGGCGATGCCGACATGTGCGTTGGCAAGCGGCTTGGGCTCCGCATTCGCCTCCGCCACATGATAGACCTCTCGCGTCGCCGAATCGCCGACAAGAATTCCACCTTCCGGATGCAGGGTGATACACCGGACGCGATTCAGAGGCTTTCGCAGCAAATTCGTTCCGCGCACGTATAGTTCGGGTTTGCCATCGGCGATCTTCCAAACTCCCGGCAAGTCCAAATCCACGACATAGATCGATTCGCCATCGACGGCGACATTGATCGGATACTGCGGGGTCGTCGCGAGCGGCTCTTCATTCGCGGTCGCCACCGGTGCCGCATCAGCCTTGGTATCGGCCGCCGGTTTGGCCTCATCGTCCGCGACGGAAACCGTCGCTATCGCCGCCATTATCAGTCCGATCACGAGCACAAACACCCGTATCGAGGGAATCTTGTCCCAACAAAAAGCAAACTTCATAAGAACCACCAACTGGGAATGCAACGAAAAGAATCGAATGATCACGATTAATTTTAACTCCACTTTGGCACGCCGTACGAGGCCCGGTCCCAAATACGGACTTCCGTCACCGTGAATCGAGCGAACTGCTGCGTTGGGCCACCGTGCGTTGGTAGAGGTTGGGCTTTTGCGGACGAAACAGCCCCACATGGTTAAAAGGTTCCAGCTCGCATCGCACATGGTCGACCCACTGCTCGATTTCCGCATCACTCATCTTGGTCTCTCGATCGCGAAATGATTGAACTTGGCACAATAGTCTTCGGACGACGCTTCCAAAATCGGCGTCGTCGGACAACAAGAACCCAGGCGAATCGCCGGGTGACCGAAGCCAACGCTGTTCGCTGGTCGTCGCCGCCGCGAAGTACACCATCGCAAAGGCACCGAACATTCGAAAGTCTCCAAGACTCGCGTAGCATCCGGCGACCATCCGATCGACATGTCGCAGTTCGAGCACAACGTCCGCCGAATATCGCGACAGCGATTCGCTTTGATGCTTTCCCGGATCGCTAAGCAAGATCTCGCTCAGCCGATCGACGCACGACAACGAGTGCGCGATGCCGGTGCTGTGCAGCGGATCGATGAACCCCACAGTAAACGGCATCGCCGCCCAATCGTCCCCCGCGGCGGCCGACGACAGACGTTGGAGACGGGACGTCGAATACATTCGCCCCGGGAACGATGCCAGTCGAGCGTCTCGCGTCAATTGCTTGAGCACCGGATGCTTTCCGAGCGTGGCATGCCAACGAGCGTCCGCGTCTTTGGGCGGTTTAAGGCTATCGCAATCGGCACTTACGTAACCAAGACTCGTGCATCCGTTTTCGAATCGCAATTGCCACAGCCAGCCATCGTGAAAAACATGATGCAGTGCGGCGTCGTCGACTGGGTAGGGGTACTCTTGGACCACAGCACCTTGATCAAGAAGCCAACGTTCCGCTAGCGGGACATTTGCAAAGTGACCGTAGACGGCCGATGTGTTCGTGTGCAGATCGTCACTGATGTCGGTGACACTGAGTTTCGACATCAGCAACTGGTGGGGACCGCTGGCGTCGACGATGAATTCGCACCGAATGGAATAGCCCTCATGATCCACGTCGGCATCAATGCTCCATCCCAGCGCACTCATCCGCTGGATCGAATGGACCGTCGCATTTTCGAGAATGCGTGCACCGCGACCGCGAGCGACGTCGACGAACCAAGCGTCCACGTCCGGCCGATACCACTGGGTGTCCGCACTCGCGCGAGAGTCGCTGGCGGCGACCAGAAGCTCGCACGCATGGTCATCGGTGGCTCGGAATCCCTGATCTCCCGCATGCCAAATGTAGCTGAATCCTCGCTTGCATCCGCAAGCAACGCTGGGATAGGTATCCTGCCAAGAACCGAACGAAGTCAGCGGCAGCACCTCGTCGAGTCCGTACCTGGTTGCTATTTTTCGCAACAGAAAGTCAGCGGTGGGTGTCGATGATTCGCCGATCGTGAATCGCGGATGCGAACCGCGGTCGATCACGATGACCGATCGACCTTGGCTGGCAAGAACGGCCGCCAGCAAGCTACCGGCGAAACCAGAGCCAAGCACGACCACGTCACAGCGAAGTTTCATTTCGCACCACTGACTTGCGTAGTTTGTCCATGCCCACACGACGGGCAAGCGATGGGTGATACGCCGCGCTGGGTGAGATTCATGATCCGCAGGCGATCAATCCGCTGTTGGCGACAACACTCGCACGCAAAAAAAGAATCCACCTCCCAAAGATCGACAAACACACGCCCGCGTCGCATCGCGATTCCTGCATCGAGTAGACACTCAAGCGAAGCTCCCGTCGGCGGCATAAAATGTCCACTCGCCAACAAATCATCCATTACGCCGTTGCCAACCCGCGTGGCAATCATGCTGCACGCGCTGACTCCAGCGCCGAATGCGTAGTCCAGCGAACGCATTGTCCAACTAGTCGACTCGTCTCGCGTCATCCAGGGCAATCCTTGCAGCAAAAAGACTCGCGTTCGGATGTCGCCGTCATGCAGCAATCTAGTCGCTCGTTCAAAGTCATCGAGCGTCATGCTCTTGCACAGCTTTTCCAGCGATGGAGCGTGACACGTTTCCAAACCGATGGCGATCTCCAGTTGGGCGGGCGCGATCAGATCACGAAATCGAAAGCATGCATCGCCGCATAGCTTGGGATGATTCTCCACAATCACGGTCTCGAATCCGCGGACGAGTTCGGCAATCGCTTGGTAATCCGATTCTGGGATCGCGGCTCGATCAAAGAAATTGCCACTGTTGTAAAGTTTGATCTCGCGGGGTGAACTCGGGTCCGTCGACGATTGAATTTGTTGCAGTCCCCAGCGGATCTGTTCGGGAATTTCCCCCGGCGAAACACGGTGCGTGAGTGTGTTTTTCCAGAGGTCGCACATCAGACAGCGGAAGGGACACTCGCGGTTCGTCAAAAACAGCGTCGCGACGTCGACTATCTCGCCTAGTGCATTGCATTCTTGCTCGACCAACCACGCGTGTGGACGACGCGAGTCCACTACGTTGCGTGGCGGTCGCCGCGAGATGACCGTGGCGCTCTCAATCGACTGGGATTGAAACGGGTCCCGCGGCACGAGGGAGGGTCGATGCTCAGCCATAGAGCTGGTTGAAAACCTTGCGGTAGATCGACGCTTCGGAGTCAGCGGGAAACAACCTCGTGAAATCGCCGTCCCCCGCGGCACCTTGTTGGAATCGCCGCTTGGGGAACACTGGCATCTCGAAGCCCATCACCAATCGCACGCCGCGCCGAACGATTTCACCCTTGAGTTCATACAAACGGTCGTGATCCCAATCGGTCATTTCGATGAATGGGATTCCCTCCGCGATCTCGATCACGTTGGGCAGCGCAAAAGGGCTGTATCCGACAAAGCCAAACTTTCGCGCCGGGGCCGACGAGCGAATGTGTCCGCGACTCTGGCCGCCGGAATACGTTTGCGAGTGCTTGACCGCATCAACGCCCCAGCCTTCCTGGTAAAGCATGACATTGTTCAACACACTGCGAATGGTCAATTCGGGGTTATCCTCGATGGGATAGTCTTTCAAATTCTCGTCGCCGCCATCACCATCGACCAGCAAACGCCACTGTGGATAACGCGAGCGAATGCCCTCGCATAACGCATAGGCCATCGCCGCCGCTTGCACGTCCAGCGGTTTGTAGTCTTCGATCGTTTCGATGGCTTTGCGATAATCAATGGCGCTGGCGGGAACGTCGATGATCTCCAGTAGCATTTCCAAATCGAGACGCTTCAAAAACTCGCTGGCCTGAGCCGCGTCGCTACCTCGACCGTCGACGCTTAAAGTGAATGCCTTGAGACGCGAGGGTGATTCGCCGCGAGCGAGCAATTGATGGTACATCGCTAGCAGCACGGCACCACTGTCGATGCCACCGGAGAACAACACTCCGATCGGTTCTTTCGGATCATGATGCGAAAGCCAGCGATCGCATTCTCGCACGAGTTGACCGATGTAGGCTTGACCAATCTGGTCGCGATCCGCGGACAATCGATTTCTCGTGGGTGAAAAAAAACGTCGATGAGCCGGATTGGGATCGGGGCAACCGATCAACCGCAACTCGATCACGTGGTGCGCCGGGACCATTCGTGTGTAGGACGGATGGAATTGGCCATCGAGGCCCTCGCTTTTGAGAAAATCGTGGATCTCGTCGATGCGTTCGGCCACCACCAAGCATGGACCTTCGGTGCGCTTGGCCAGAAAGTATCGCATCGGTCGACCGATCGAGCGTGCCATTCGCACAAGCTGGCCGTCTTTGTGCAGTAGTGCAAAGTGACCGTCGATGGCTCGCACGCGGTCCACATCGCCACTACCGACGGCCTCGGTCGCTTCCTCGACCGTCATATTCAAGATTTGATTAGCCTCGGGATCGAGCAGGCTAACAAGCCGTTCGACGTACTGGTGAATTGCCATAAGAATGCCGTGCGTTTTGGAAGTATGATTCGCTACAACGAATTTCGATAGTGTATCCGAAATTCGATCGGCGTCGTCCTCTCATCCACCACGCACACTTCTCAGCCAACCATCGACATAACCAGCGAGTGGAACGCCAAATGATTTCTCAAAGGCGACTTCGAATGCCGAGCCAGATTCCAGCGCACGAAGCATCGCATCAAATTGTCGACGTCGCGAACGATCGATCATCGTGTTGACCAGCGCGGCGCCCACGCGATCGGATTGCTCGGGGGCGAGCTTGCCGTCGAGAAACTTTTTTGCGTTGTCCATCGCCGACGTCGCTTCGTAAATTTCGGACTCTAGTTGGCGCCGGGCATCGCGGTCCATCACTCCTTTGCCACGCGCGGCTAGTGCCACTCCGAGTCCTTCGGCAAACCAGTGGGGCACATCGCCCCCGCGGGTTGCCATCGCGAGTGCAGCAATCGGCGAGACAAGGCGCTGTCCGATCACTTCCGGCTCATCTCGATCACTGGCGACCACCGCGATGTAGGCATCGATTCCGTCAAACCGCCAGTGCGAATTCCAACTCGCTGGTATCCCACGCTGTTCGACCATCTTGGCGAACTCGCTGTAGTCATAACGTTTGGGGAGCACGATGATGGTGGCCTTGCCATGATAGTAGGCTTCACCGGCCGAGCCGCTCACGAGTGTCCTCGCGTCGGGCAAGTTAGTTTCCGCTTGGTCGGCAACGGTTTCGAGAGTTCCGCGACTTACCGTGCCGACGACGTTGAAATGCTTGGTGGGTACGACCTCGACGCTCGCGTTGGCCGCATTGGCTAGCGCGACATGCTCGCTTGCGAGCTTCGCGCGGCGCTCCGTCATCTCCGCCGGTGTCGCTTTCTCCGCCCAAGCGAGCTGGCTCATCACTGTGATCGGTTGATTTTCGTTCGCACCATCCAGCGTCGCGCCTTCGTCAATCCATTTCGCGACCAGCGCGATCGCATCATCGGACAACGGCGGTCGGCCACCCGCAGGCATGCGATCGCCTTCCATCCCGCGAAGCTTTCGCACGATCAAACTCATGTCACCGCTTCCCGGTGAAACCACTGCGCCGGTATCGCCACCTCGCAACAGTTGCGCGAACGAACTCATATTCAACCCGCCGCGTGTTTGCATCGCGTCGATGTGACAACCGGTACAGTTGGCGACCAGTAGCGGCGCGATGTCGCTGGCGAAACTCACGGTCTCTTTCCCCGTCGCTCGCCGGACCATGGGCGTGGCCGGGGTCGCTGCAGCGTCGGCTCCGACGGTCGCTCCGTCAAACAGGGCCATCGGGTCTGGGCCATCGAACTTCGCACCCTGCGTCACCCACATCTTGAGTGCCGCCAGTTCCTGGGGCGGAACTTTGCCGCCGCCGCGAGGCATGTCGCCAGTTTCGATCGTCTCGATCAATCGGCTTGCGATTACGTCTCCGGGAAACACCACCACGCCTTCGGATGGGCCCTTCATCAGCGATTCGTAACTCGTCATTTGGAACCCGCCCTTGGAACCACTGATATGACATTGGCCACAACGACCCACCAAGATCGGCTGGACGACGGAGGTAAAGCTCACTCCGTTGTCCATGGGTGGCGTTTTGGGTGGCGGAGTCCGTCTCGTGGTCCTGGACTTCGTCGGTGTCGATGCTGGTTTTGGCGCGGTTGCTGGATTGCTCGTCGTCATCGCTGACGGGTCCGATGTCGGTCGTGGCGGCAACCTCAGCGGCAATACAGCAGCACCTTCCAGTTGCAATCTCGCATGCACCTGCTCAATACGATTCATGGTGGGGACCAGTTTGTCGTACGTCTCGGGTGCCGAGATCTGGACCAGTTCGGTGAACCCTTTCTCAGCCGCTATTAGGCTCTCGACCGCATCGTCGAGCTTGCCGGCCAATTGATTTTTAAACGCTTCGTTAGTGGCCTTCACCACGGCTTGGTAGGTTTCACGCTGCTGGGGCGTGGGGTCAACGGCCACCGCATTGGCACCGGCGAGGGCATATCCGAAAGTGAGTGCCAAAACAGCCCAAAGCTCTGATATCGAAGGTCGACGAATCACTGGCTCGGTCCAAGTCGTGTCATAATATTCCTACGTTCAATGTAGTTCATGAACGCTGTGACATCACGAAAAGTACACTTCGGACCGTTGAAAGAGGCATCGTGGTCCCCACTGGTGAACTTCGCGGCTCAGCTAGCGTATCCGCGCGGGTGGGTCGAATGCCATTTCCAGGCGCTTTCCACAATCCCGCGAACGTCCGTGTACTGGGGTGTCCAATCAAGCAACTGTCTGGCCAGGCGAGCATCGGCGATCAATTCCGGCGGATCACCCGCGCGTCGCTCGCCCATGACTTCGGGGATCGCGTGACCTGTGACTTCGCGGCACGCTTCGATGATCTCGCGCACGCTGGTTCCCCGACCGGTCCCCAAGTTGACGCACAAGCCCTTGCCGGGCTGCAATCGCTCCAGCGCCCTCAAGTGCGCATCACCAAGATCATCGACGTGAATGTAGTCTCGGATACAAGTCCCATCCGCCGTCGGATAGTCGTCACCATAAACCGTGATCTTGTCTCGCTGGCCCAGCGCCACTTGCAAGACGATCGGAATCAAATGGCTTTCCGGCGTGTGATCTTCGCCGATCGATCCGTCGGGTTTCGCACCCGCGGCATTGAAGTATCGCAGCGCCGCATAGGCAAACCCATACGCCGCTGCGTAATCGGCAAGCGCCTGTTCGATGACCAGTTTCGTAAAGCCATAGGGATTGATCGGCTTTTGCGGCGTCGTCTCCGGGATAGGGATGACATCGGGTTCGCCGTACGTCGCCGTCGTGCTACTAAAAACGATTTTGCGAACGTCCGCTTCTTTCATGGCATCGAGCAACTCGAGAGCCGCGATGACATTGTTGCGGTAGTACAACGACGGATCGTTGACGGATTCGTTGACCAGAGCGAAGGCGGCAAAGTGCATTACCGCCTCAATCTTTTTCTCGCGCAGCGTACTGGTTAACTTCGCTCGATCCGCCACTTCGCCTTGGACGAGCATCCCCGCGGGGACCGCCTCGCGATGCCCACGAGAAAGATTGTCGTAGACGACAACTTGGTGACCTGCACCGAGAAGTAACCGGACCGCATGCGAGCCGATGTAACCGGCGCCACCCACTACTAATACATTCATCGTGACCGTCGTCTCCGGAAGAAATCTCATTCGGCTGGACATTGGATACCGATTGAAACGATATCTGACCGTCGCAATCCGATTCGCACCAAGGCACCTGAATCGTGGCAAAACGTCCGACCCGACTGCAAATGCTGCAACAAACCGGGTCGCCGGCCAAGAGCGAAACATCGCCACTGGCCGTCTGTGACGATTATCTACGCTATTTATCGAGCGAATGCCACCTGGCGCCCAATACGATCGCGGCTTACGGCCGGGATATGCAGAAATTTGTCGCGTGGCTCGATGGCCGCAAGCTGCGTGACCTATCTGTTGGCGATCTTTCCGATTTCATCGGCACGCTGCACGAAATGGGGCTGGCGCCCGCGTCCGTCGCCCGCACCGTGGTGGCCGTTCGAACGTTTTTCAAGTACTTGCAGCTCGAGGGCCTCGTCGAAAGCAACCCGGCGGAGCTGATCGTGACACAGAAAATGTGGCAACGGGTGCCGACCGTCTTGTCGACCCGTTCGGTCGATGCGTTCTTAAACGCTGTCCGCAAAACCGACACTTATTGGCAACGCGATGTCGCCATGCTCGAAGTGCTGTACGCGACCGGGTGCCGTGCCTCCGAAGTCTGTCGCCTGCGGGTTCGGGATTTGGCTCTGGTCGAAAAGCATTTGAAGTGTGAGGGCAAAGGCGGCAAACAACGCATGGTCCCGATCGGCTGCAGAGCGATTCAAGCGATCCAGCGGTACATTGGCGAACTCCGCGGCAAGCTTGCGACCAAGCAGACGCACTTGCCCGAAGAACTATTTCTCTCTCGCGCCGGGCTGGCACTGGATCGTATCCAACTTTGGCGAATGGTGAAGTTTTACGCCAAACGCGCCGGCATCGACTCGTCGATTAGCCCCCACAGCCTGCGTCACAGCTTCGCCACACATCTGCTGGCCGGTGGCGCGGACTTGCGCCAGGTCCAGGAAATGCTGGGACACGCGAGTATCCAGACGACGCAAATCTACACCCACGTCGAGCACTCGCGACTCAAGAAAGTGCACCAGCAATTTCATCCGCGGGCTTAGCACCATCCACCTTGACCGATCCAGTGGCCCGGTGTACCGTATCAGCAACACACGTGCGTGGTCACGTGTGACTCGGGTCACGCCGGATGGTTTTGCTGATGTTCTTTTCTATCGACAGCGCCAATGGCATTCCGATCTACGAACAATTGATTCGCCAGGTAAAGTTGGCGGTCGCCGATGGTGTTTTGACTGGCGGCCAGATGGTCCCCAGCGTTCGTCAATTGGCCAGTGAGCTGGCGATCAATCCGAACACGATCCAGCGGGCGTACCAACAACTGCAAACCGATCGCGTGCTCGAAGTGATCCGCGGTCGCGGGCTCGCCGTCCGCCGCGACGCTCTCGCTCGCTGCACCAAAGCTCGCAACACGCTCGTCGCCGATGCGCTCACGCGACTCCTCTCCGACGCGCTGGCCGGCGGAATCTCTCCCGAAGAACTGCGGGAACTCTTCGAAAGTGAACTGACTCGTCAAACGTCGTAGGTCGAAACCAACCACGCGTCTCGGGGGACGCAAACCATGCTGAACGCCGTCTTATCGCTGAAAAACATTCGCAAGCAATTCAAGCACACGATTGCCCTATCCGACGTGTCCCTCGAAGTTCCCCGCGGTGTGGTGTTTGCACTATTGGGCGAAAACGGCGCCGGTAAATCGACGCTGATCAAGATCCTCACTGGATTTGTCGCCGCCGATTCTGGCACCGCTTCGGTCCTCGGTCACGACTGTGGCAATGACTCCGTCGAGATTCGTCGTTTGATCGGATATGTCTCCGATGCGCCCGCGCTTTACGACTGGATGACGCCACCGGAAATCGGTTGGTTCACGTCGGCGTTCTATGCGGATGGTTTTCTCGATCGCTACCAAAAGATGATCGAGGACTTTGCCGTACCGATGGCGACGAAGATCAAGGACTTGAGCAAGGGGCAACGAGCGAAAGTGGCGCTGGCATTAGCGCTCGGACATGATCCCGAGTTATTGATTCTCGACGAGCCGACCAGTGGACTCGATCCGATGGTGCGTCGCCAGTTTCTCGAATCGATGGTCGATCGTGCCGCGGTGGGTCGCACGGTGTTGCTATCGAGTCACCAAATCAGTGAAGTCGAACGCGTCGCGGACTGGGTCGCGATTCTGCACAAAGGCCAATTGAAAGTCGTCCAGCCGCTCGAAGAACTCAAGTCGAACGTACAAATCGTCACCGCCAATGTCGACACCAGCGAAGGAACGTTGCCGTTACCGCGAGGCGAAGTATTGACCGAGTCACACACGGGCCGACAAATCCGCTGGGTCGTCAAAGGATTGCCTGATGATTGGCAAAGCGACTACGGCCCCAGCAGCGGCGCGACCAGGCTCAACGCAACGCGACCGACACTCGAAGAGATCTTCATCGCCATCTGCGACGACCACGCGACGCGCCCGGTGATCGATCCTGATGCAATTCCGATGGCCTCGCCTGAATGAGCCTAGCGAAATTGAGAATGAAACACAGAGGCACAGAGGACACAGAGACAAACGCGCAGAGCAAATGCCGCTTCCGATCACATCGCCATCACTCCTTTTTTCTCTGTGATCTCCGTGCCTGTGTGTTTCAAAACCGATCAGACTGTTTGGAGGAAACAAGTTGAACGTGCTGACCAAATCGACGAGCGTCGTGAGCCCTCCAAGTTATTCGTCCGTTCAATCACGATGGTGGCTCGTAGTGCGTCACTTACTCTGGAAAGATTGGCTGCTCGTTCGCTCGCTAGTGCTCATTGTGATAGCGACAACGGTCATTTTTAACCTTTCAACCGTAGTCATGCTCTGGCTCAGCGGAGGTTTCACCATCAGCATCGGCCAATGGGTGACCTTTTGTTTAATGACACCGAGCATGGTGGCTTTCGGTGCTCCGGCGATGTTGGTGGGCACCGAAGAAGAGAGCGGTACTCTCGATTGGATGCGTTCTCTGCCGGTGACTTGGCGGACCATCGCCCTCTCAAAGTTTCTGGTAGCGATCGCCTCCGTCGGACTGGCGTCCCTCGTGAGTCTTGCCCTCCACGCCGCTCTTATTCCAAATCTCAACGCGTCGCTGGCGGACGATCGCCTCTACTTGCTCACTTGGGAACGTGAGTTTCCTCGCTTGCTCTTTTCCAGCGAATTACTGCTCGTGGCGCTAACTCTTGCGTATCTGTTGAGATCACCCGTGGCAAGTGTGGTCGCTATCCCGCCCGTTATTCTCGGATTGACGGCGTTGCCTGGCTACGCCGAGAGGTTGGATGTCATTCGACTGAGTGATTTTCGTGGCGATGTGCTCACCGCAATTTTTGTTGTCGCGTTGTTCGTCACTCAGTACCAGGCGGCGTGGTGGCGATTAGGACGAGGCGGCAACCGCAAATGGTTTTGGACCACAAAGCCCATCGTTTCGAGTCCTGTCGCTGTCCACTATGCACCGCACTCCAACTCGACGTTGCTTCGAAAGCCGACTCCTCGCCAAGCACTGAGTTGGCAATCGCGGCGTCAGCAACTTTGGCCGACACTTGCGTTGTCAATCATTGCCATCGGCCTACTTGCGGTGATGTGGTTCGATCTGCAATCGAGTCTGGTAGTTGACCTGTTGCAACTCGATCTCGGTTTGTTGATTCTCGTCGCAACGTGGTTGGGATGCCTTTGTTTCTTCAGCGACTCGACGCGAAAAAGGTATGCGTTCATCGCAGATCGTGGAATCTCTTCGATTCAATTTTGGCGAACACGAGTTTGGATTCCGTCACTCGCAATTGTAGGAATCTTCATCGCGTCATTTTTGGTCTTCATAATAGAACGGGACTTGGCGAGGTTCCCACCGGCCGATGTGCTCGTGGCATTCGCTTGCGGTCAACTCGCGTCGATGTGGTTGTCGCGAAGTTCGTTAGCGTTTGTGCTGGGGCTAGCGTTGACGTTTGGCTTGATGATGTCGATGCAACAACTCTTCTACACGTACGGTCGCTACTCCGGTTACGCGTGGCTGGCGATTATCCCTTTGCTAGTCGCCACAGCACGACTCACTCGTCCCTGGCTCGATAGCCGACGTGGGTTTGCGTTTCATGCTCGCCTCGTCGGTTACTTTATTTTGGCGATGCTGATCGTCCCGATCGGCGTTCAAGTCCGCCGCTATCTGATTGTTCCAGCGGCAATGCCCCAGTGGCGGACCCAGATGCTGGCGGAACCGATGCCAGCCGCGTTTGCTCAGCTTGAAGACCAGAAATTCTTAAGTCCGCACGACTATCTTGCGCCATGGTTGGCGACCCAGGATATGGCGGAGCTCAAAAAAAATCCGCATTTCGTGGACTTTGAACCTGGCTCAGACGAACACAGCGACAGAGTGCTGGACCGCTATTACGACCTAGTCCAGAAAGGCATGGGTTGGCCCGTGCAGTTCAGACAGCGAGTGGATTCACCGGAAATGGAAGCGATGCTTGCCAATAAGTTCTACGGCTGGCGATTGACGCTGCAGTGGGCGAAAGCGGCGAGGGTCGCCGTGATCGAGGGTCGCTTGCAGCCTCAACTTGTTCTGCACAATGCGTCCAATGACGAATTGACCGTGATCGGCGAGCTTTCGTTTTTAACGGGATTGAACGATGGGATGCTGCCCGCTTCGATCCAACAACAAGCCCTCTCCATTCTCGACGAATTCGCCTCGCCAGAATTGCAAGACGAGTCATGGAGAACTGCCATGATCATGGAGTGGCGATTGTTCCAGCAGCGTCAGTCACCACAGCATTTTGCCAACTCAAGAGTGGATGTCGCCAATGCGGCGTCGCGAAATCTCGAACAACGACGGATCAACCGTTACGTCGACCGAGCCACACGCATGTCGCTGGAGTGGACGGAATTGAATCGCGATTCATTGTTCTCGGTCTGGCAATTGCAAAACGCTTGGCGGCAAGTCCATGGCCGCCCATTTGCCTTCAACACAGTCTCGATGGGCACAATGAGTGAACAATTCGTTGAAGACATTCGCACGAAGCTGACGGAGAAGAAGAATTGAAACACAGAGGCACAGAGGACACAGAGGGAGAAGGTTTGGGAAAGATAGAATCGTGCGCAGCCGAATGGCTGATTGGTACGACTTGTCGCGGCATGATCGATTGACCTCTGTGCTCTCCGTGCCTCTGTGTTTCAAGACTTTACCCCTGAGGACCGCTGATGGAAACCAACGAACTGACTCACGCCATCATTGGTGCTGCGATTGAAGTCCACCGTCGTTTGGGGCCCGGATTGCTTGAGACCGCGTACCGTAAATGCCTGGCCTATGAGCTTCGAAAACGAGGACACGAAGTGGTCGAAGAGAAGCCTGTTCCACTGACTTACGACGAATTAGAAATTGAATGTGGCTTTCGCTGCGATTTGTTGGTCGACCAGCAAGTTGTGGTAGTGCTCAAAGCAAAAAGCACCATTCATCCGATCGATAAGGCACAAACATTGTCGCACTTGAGGCTGTTGAAACTTCGCCACGGATTGCTCATCAACTTCCACGAAGAAAAGCTGATCGATGGTGTGAATCGTATCATCAACGGATACTAAGATTTTTTAAACACAGAGGCACAGAGAACACAGAGAAAACGGGAGTGCATGTTGCCCACTTGGCAATCCATGCTTGCCTGTCGGCCTGGACTCTGTGCTCTCTGTGCCTCTGTGTTTTAAACGATTACCCCTGGGACAGACGCCATGAGTATTGCTGCCAAAGTAAATGCGAGTATGCCGGTGACTACGCATTCTGCCGTGGGTCCGTCGCGGCGGTGGCTGGTGATGCGGCATTTGCTGTGGAAGGACCTGCGGCTGGTCGGGTCGCTACTGATCGCGATCCTGGCGGCGACGTCGGTGTTTAACTTGGTCGTATGGCTGCTGATGGCCGGTGATCCTGTGAGTCAGATCCCTGCGGACATGGCGGTGATGCTGTGGATCATGATGCCCAATATGATGGCCCTCGGTGCCCCCGCGATGCTGGTTGGTTCCGAGCAAGAAAGCGGGACGATGGGTTGGACGCGATCCTTGCCGGTGTCATGGAAGTCGTTCGCTCTGTCCAAGGCGGCCGTCTCGATCGGGGCTTGGCTGGTGACGATGGCGGCCAGTTCGATCTGTCTGTGGTGGTTACTTCATAGCCACACCGAACCACTTTCGATTTTCGCCGCAGATTTGCTGCGTCCAGAATCGGTTCTTCGCTTGGTCATATTCAGTACGCAATTGCTGCTGGTCGGATTAGTTCTGTCGTACGTGTTCAAGTCGCCGCTGGCGAGTTTGCTGGCACTTGTTCCAGTGATGTTGCTATTGAGCGTGACGTTCAATTGGATCTGCCGGAGTGACATGACGTTTTCATCCACTCAATACGGCATGAAACTACTTACCAGTATTGGAGCTTTGTCGATCGCTGCGTTGGGACTACTGCAAGCCGTTTCAGCACAAAAGCGAATGGGCAGGCCAACGCGTTCGGCGGTAACGGCCACAAGGGTACTTGCCCAGCCACAACCTTACACATCGAGTCGAGAGCTTTGGGGATTCAAGCGACCGAGTGTTCGGCGAGCGCTGTTGTGGCAAGCCTTTCGCCAACAGGCTTGGCCACTCTTGGGGTTGTCGCTAGTCGTATGCGTGTGTTTGCTGGTTCTGAATACAGATTATCGAAGTTGGCGGCCCAACCCGATGACGTCATGGATCCAGTCAACGCTTGGCATCCTGGCTCTGGCAGCGAACTGGATGGGATGTTTGTGTTTCTTTGGAGACTCCGTTTCACGACGACGCTTGTTCGCGGCGGATCGTGGCATCTCCAGTCGCTCGATGTGGTGGACACGGATGGCGGCGCCGATCTTGGTCATGCTGGCCACGTTGTGGTGTTTGTCGAACATCTTTCCCAGCGCCACCGGCAAGGACTACGCTGCGGCCTTGGCGACACCGCTGGTCGCATTTGCGGCCGGTCAATTGGCATCCATGTGGATACGGCGAGGTGCGTTGGCCTTCTTTGTTGGCCCGATTTTGTTTGCGGGTGTTGGGATTGCCGTTTGGCCGCTGGCCATCTATTTCCGCAATTATTACGGGTCGTTCGTGTTCGTATCGATCCCCATGTTTTACGCCACTTGGCGAATGTGCCAGCGGTGGTTGTTGGACCAATCCACTCGCGCCCTGCATGTTGGATTCATTGCGTCACTACTGCTGGCGCCATGCCTGAGCTACGCCAGCATCCTCATTCAGCGCTACGCCTTCACTCCAGCAGCGATGCCGCAGTGGCGTGAAAAGATGTTGGCCATGCCATTGCCGGATGCATTTCAACAACAGCAACCCATCAACTACGCATCCGCAGCCGATTACTTGCAACCGTGGCTGGAAACTCACGGGTAACTATTCAGCCTGCTGTCTTGCTTTTGGGTGGGAGCGGCGGGAGAAGACCGGTTGTTGAGTATTCGGCAAGCGATGAAAGGATTGTATCCAATGGCTGGTGGCCTCGCACACGCAGGGTGCGAAGCACTGACATCAA
>JBGSKM010000093.1:0-142651 GCA_041741195.1 Pirellulaceae bacterium | reverse complement strand
GGGAGTCGATGAAAGTGAAGCAGTCCCCACCAACGGCGAAATCTTCCTCGCCCAAGACTGAGATTTAGGACCCAACCCCGACCCCTGTGGGTCAATTTTCAGCGCCGCCCTGGGTCCATTTTCAATGCTTATCTCCACACGCCAGTTGCAACTGAGCAGCGTACTTCAGTACGGACACGTCGATGAGTGTCGAGACGATCTTGAAGACCGTTTCGCATCGCTGGGTCGGCAGAGCTCACCCACCAACAACACGAGCCGCCGCTAGCGCCGAGTTTTCTGACTTTGTTTGCGGTTGGTTGAACGCCGACGCCGGCAATGGGGAATCCCATTTGACTACATGACTTACAACGCAAAACCGTCTCCATGACACTCATTAGACGCTAGCCTAGAACGGTCCATAGTCGACCTGGGCCAGAAATCAAGGTGAGTTTTAGACGTGTTCGCGCTGGCTCAGAACGGGTTTCCCGACTCCAAGACGTGGACATTTCCAATCGCAGAAACACGTATTGCTAACTAGTGAATTGTTGGTATCGGCGTGAATCAGCGGCGCGATGTAGGCAGGATCGCTGCTCGTCGTATCTGCGATGGCCAACGGGTTATATGCCATGTAGTCGCTTCGGCGACTGGTTTCAGTGCGGCGATGAAGTTGTCGCGGCGACGTTGACGCTTTCGGCGTCGCTGAAGAACTGCTGGGACTCGACGGCCCTGGGCTCGTGTCGGCAAACCTGCTCCCGCTTGGTTCTTGCTAGTCCACATATGTCACTAGGAGGCCGAGCCATATCCGACGCTGCTCAAAGTTCAAGTCGAGTTTCGGTCGTCCTGGCGCCCGCAATTTCGGATACCTCACGAGTGGTTGCGGCCGTGATCGGGTGGCTTTCAGGCCCGCGAAAACGTCTGTGGACTTTCGGAATTACCAGGCATAGGTTTGCGGACCGGGCTTGTTTTCGGCTGCAAGCCCAATCGTTTCACCAGTGCCGATTTCCCAAGATGCAGGAGCAACAATCACGTGGCATCGTTGAGCAAAGAGAACGACCGAGGGCGAGTCGGATGGCGGATTCGATTTTTCTACATGGACAAGCGGCGATCGATCAGGCTGGGGAGCGTCAGTAAACGGGCGGCCGAGCAAATCAAGTATCACGTCACCGAATTGGTCTTGGCCGATGAAATGAAAACATCGCCGCGTCCCGAGACGCACCACTGGGTCAATGAGTTGACCGACAAGAAGTTGCGAGACGACCTGGCCAAGCTGGGTTTGTGCGACATCCGCGGCACCTCCGCTGACGAAGAGCACCGGCGACTGCTAGGTCCGTTTCTCGATAGATACATCGAGGGCCGGACTGACTGTAAGAAGAGCACCATCACAAATTACCGTCAGGTGCGGCGGCTGCTGGTCGAATACTTTGGTGAGCACTGTCCGATCCGTTCAATGACGGCTGCTGACGCCGATCGTTGGCGATTGTGGCTACTGGCTCGCGTGGTCCAGGAAAAGACTGACGATCGACCTGAGAAGTTGATGGCACCGGCGACCGTATCCAAGCATGTCAAGCGTGCAAAAACAATGTTTGCCTATGCGGTAAAGGACCGCCTGCTCGTATCAAGTCCGTTTGCAGAGGTCAAAGGAAGCAGCGAAGCCAACAAGACCCGCCACTACTTCGTCGATGTGCCGACATCGACTGCTGTGTTGCAAGCATGCCCCAACCACGACTGGAGACTTATCTTCGCTTTGTCCCGCTATTCAGGAATGAGGTGCCCAAGCGAAGTGCTTGGGTTGAAATGGTCCGATGTGCTCTGGGATTCGTCTAGGTTGCGAATTGACTCGCCAAAGACGGGGCTTCGGTACTGCCCAATCTTCCCGGAACTTAGGCAATACCTCGAGGACGCCTTTGAAGACGCGGACGCTGGAACCACTTACTGCATCCAGCGCTATCGTGGCAGAGTCAATTTAGGGACTCAGTTACACAGGATTATCGGGGCGGCGGGCAAGAAGCCTTGGCCGAAGACTTTTGTCAATTTGAGGTCGACTCGCCGGACAGAGTTGCAGGAAGCGTTTCCAAGTCACGTCGTAGATTCGTGGCTCGGTCACTCCACTCAGACTGCGGAGAACCATTACCTACAGGTGACTGAGGACCACTATGCGTTGGGTGCTGGCTTCGCCGGCAGCCCATCTAAACTCGCACGGTCGAATGGATAATCCGCGGGCCAAAATGCGGGCCACCCAGCGTCGTACCAGCTCGGGTCACCACGGTTCATCTTGCGACAGAGTCGAGAATTTGGACCACTCTGAACCAGCCTGACCTCCCCTGAACCCTGGTTCAGTGCCCCCACTAGGACTCGAACCTAGGACCCAA
This sequence comes from Pirellulaceae bacterium, assembly GCA_041741195.1. Lineage (GTDB taxonomy): Bacteria > Planctomycetota > Planctomycetia > Pirellulales > Pirellulaceae > JBBSJZ01. The sequence goes on along the minus strand of JBGSKM010000093.1, from coordinate 140,303 downwards.
TGATTAAGAGTCATTTGCTCTACCGACTGAGCTATAGGGGCGTTTGCTGAAATTCGCACCCGGGGGTGAGTCTTCAGCAAGACGGTCGAGATTCTAACAAGTTTGTGGGGCTCCGCAATGTCCGTTCGATCATGCGATGGTGAGACTGAATTTGAGTCTTCAGTCCTTACTGTTCGACTTTGCCCGATGGCTGGCCAAGGGCCCGAAGCATACCTAGTGCTTTCGTCCAAGTTTCGGCTTCCTCGGACTCAGGGATGCTTTGGGCCGTGATCCCGCCACCAACCGGAAAGTACCAATGGCCAGCAACCGCCACGATACAACGAATCAGAATATTGAAGTCGGCTGCACCCGAGCAGCTGATGTAGCCGAGAGATCCGCAGTAGGGACCTCGCGGGTTCGGTTCCATCTCGGCGATCGTCCGCATCGCTTCGATTTTTGGCGCTCCGGTCACGCTGCCGCCCGGAAAACATGCTTTCAATAGATCGGAGATCGTCACATCGTCGCGAAGTCGTCCTTCAATCACGGAGACCAAGTGCTGGACATATTGGTATTGTTCGATACGGCAGAGTTCCTTGATGACCACACTGCTGTCCTTGCAGACGCGTGACAGGTCGTTTCGCATCAAGTCGACGATCATGACGTTTTCGGCGCGGTCCTTGGTGCTGTTGCTCAATTGCTCCGCAAACTTGCGGTCGAGAGTGATGTCGCCGGTTCTGGGCACCGTTCCCTTGATCGGACGTGTTTGAACCACGCGATCGCGTACGGTCAGAAAGCCTTCCGGCGACGAGCTTAGCAGTGAAAAACCATCGCCCGAATAGAACCCGCCAAAGGGAGCGGGGTTGGCTCGCCGAAGTCGTAAGTATAGGTCCGAGGGAAGATCGATGGCATCAGTGACCAATCGCTGCGCGAGGTTCACTTGAAATGAATCACCACTGCGAATTCGCTTCACGATTTCAGTGACACGACCTCCAAATCCGCCCGCCGGGAAGCTGCTGCGAACGCCTTGGTGGGGCGTTGGAAAACCATCGACGCGAGCGACATCGAGCGGAGTGGTCGATTCGATCTCCGAGCTCGGCGGCGATTCTAGCCAGCTCAACACTTGGTCGATTCGCCGCTTTGCCGACAGGTACCGTCGATCTCGATCAGTGGCTTGCAAGCCTTGAGCGATAATCCAAGCTTTGTTGGACAAGTGATCGAAGGAGATTGTCCAGTCGTAGAGACCAAGGCAAACTGCGGGCGTGGGCAAATCGTCGATGGGCGATGTGGGTGTGTTTTCCAGCCAGGACGCGGCTTCATAACCGATCAAACCGGCGATTCCACCTTGAAACGGCGGCAGGTCGGATCGGAAGCAACAGGGCAGATCGCGACACCACTGGTCGAGGACTGGCCAGGGGTTTGGTCCTCCGACATGGACGGAGAGCCGTCGGAGTGGGGAAGCGGTCAAGAACGAATACTGACCAAGTCGGGGCTGAAGGGATATTCCGGCGTGCGAGAGATTTGGAAATGTCGTCGCGGAATCGAGCCAAAGGACTCCCGGAATCGACTTGAGCGACTCGAATGCGATTTCGGGCCTGAAACCCTTCGGAAGTTCGTGAACGATCGGCAATCTTGGTTCGTCGCGTGGCATTCCCAAAGGCTACCAGTCGCACGCTTGGAGGCGAGAGGGCCTCGAAAAATGTGGGGATGTTGATCAAACTGGTTGACCGAAACTGTTCCGTGGGAGAAGGTTGCAAACGCAATTCACAACTTTCGTTCGTTGTGCCTAGTTGGCCAAGTCGCATGGTGTTTGAGCCAGCGAGGCTGAGGGCGACAAAAATTCGATATGCCGTTCACGATTACCCACATTGCCGCTGTGACGCCCGCCGCCTGGCTGTCTCGGGGGGGCTTGCCGTTCTCGGCGCTGGCGATTGGCAGCATGATTTGTGATATCCCGGTCTTTTTTCCGTGGATGCTCGACTACAACACCATGCATTCTTTCTTAGGGATGGTGACTCACTGTGTGCCGATCGGCGTGACCATCTATTTTTTGTTTCATGGGCTTCTCAAGAGACCGCTCGCCACGTTGCTGCCGAGATCGATGGCGGTTCGGCTTGCGCCTTGGGTAGATCGCGACGTCAGTTTTTCGCTCGTTCATGTCGCACTTGTCGTCGGCTGTGTCGCCCTTGGGTCATGTACGCACATTGTGTGGGACGCCTTCACTCATCATGCGGGGTGGGGGGTGCGAATGTTTCCTATCTTGAGGCAGGAAGCGGTGACCTGGGGCGATCGTTCGTTGGATTGGTACGAGGTCTTTCAGCACGGGAGCTCGGTGGTTTTTCTGCCGCCGTTGATTGGCGGCTTAGCCTGGTGGATCTATCGGCAGCCCGTGCTGGAGTCTGCCGAGAAACGCAGAGCGCTGGATGACGTGTTGGTGCTCGTTCTAATTTCTTCTGTAGTGTTCATCACCTTTGCCTATGCGCTGGGCGTTCATCATCGTTTTCCGAACACGAGTATTTTGACGGTGCTGCGTGACAGCGTTCGACGCGTTGGTATTGTGACGATGATTAGCGCTGGAGTTTATTGCGCCGTATCCATCGTGGCCGAGTTGAGACGGCAACCAGAGTGACTGATCACCAGTATGAACTACGATGTCGGTGGCTCGGACCTTGGTGATTGGCGCTTTTTCTTTGACGTTCGCTTGAGACGATGCGTGGGTTCGGATTGAGTTAGCATTCCCCAGCGTAGCGGCTGGTCCTGGGTGTATTGCTTCCCAAGTGTCCGAGCGATCGAAGCTTTAGCGAGTTCAAATCCGAGGTAGAACGCGTGCGACGCGTCCACGTTGTCGGAGATCGGATGCTGTAGCAATTGAGCGAACAAAGCGAACGGATCGCGATCGGATAAGTGGAGCGAACGCGCGAGCAAATGCAGTTCGTTCTCGTCGGCGTGTAACCGATAGTTATTGTCACGTATCGCCATCGCGAGTTGGTCCAACGTCTGGCGAGAAAAGTGCATGAGCTTCGGATCTCGCAGCATCAACAAATCGTTGGACAGACGCTTGGGAGGCGTTTGGTGTTTGACCGCGTAGTGACAGATCTTGCGGGCGGCGTCACATTCTTTGACGCTCGATCGTGCCCAATTGATCACCTGGGTCGTCAGCACGCTTTCGATTCGCATTTCTTCGCAGAGAGCCAACAATACCATGTTCACTCCGGCGGAATCGACATCGGTAAGTTCCGTCAAGTTCCCGATGCCCATCATCATCGGCACCTTCGGGTAGCAATCACGGATCGAAGAGTATCTCACAAGACTTTTGGCGAACCCGGTGCCGATGGGCTCGAGGATTGGATCCACTCGAAACGGGACATTCGCGTGCTCAAGAAACGCGATCGTTTCGTGAAGCGATTGCACATCCGGGGGTGAATCTGGAATCGCTACCACTTCGACGCCCCAATCCACCGAACGCTGGCGATTTGTCGAATTCACGCTCAGTACTAGCTTTGCACCTGCCTTAATGGCTTGTTCCACTTCCCAAGGATCGAACGAGTCGATCGATACTTCGTGGTCTTGGTCAATGATTGCCGAGACGTAGTCAGCGATGTTGGTGCACCGCTTGGAGGGATCACAACCGATGTCGATGACGTTGGCACCATCGTCGCGCAGACGCTGCGCGATGGACACGATTTCGTTGATCGCGAAACGGGGAACGTGATTGATCTCGGCGATGATCGAGATTGAAAAGTCATCGAGACTAGGAGGCTGGGATGTCTCACCAAACAACTCGGGGAGCAAGCGACAGTCCGTGGGGCCGATGACAACCGGCACTGTCATCCCGCTGGCCAATTCGTCACGTCCCGAATCGAGATACCCGGGCACGATCACGTGAGTGACATCGTCGCCGATTTTCAGACGCTTCTTCAGCCAAGCGGCGCTCATGAGTGCGGCGACGGTGATCGGCATGACATCGATGGTGTATCGAAATCCATACCGCGCCGCGAGACGATCGATCACTTCCCGCAGCATCGGCGCCGCGAGTTTGCCGGTGACGAAGTGATAGTGATGTTCGCGCGAGGGAGAAATGGTCATGTGCATCACTATCGATTCGTGCAAACGCGATGGAGATCGCTCTTGACTCTCGCGTGATACATCCTACAACTTGCATCGACGAGAGATCCGTTGTTTGATGGTTGCGCGACTGCGTGATGATCAACGTGGCCGGGATCTCTCGTTTTTTTATGCATTGAAGTAAAGTCGTTGAATCCACTGAGTGAAACAGAACTGACGATCCTGTGGTCGGGCGAGAATGCACTTGCGGTGCACAAGCCGGCGGGTTTGTCGACACAGGCGCCCAATGTAGCGGATAGTTTGGAACTTCGGCTGCGCTCTCAGCTAGGTCGCCAATCGGAGTACCTTGCATTCCCGCATCGGCTCGATCGTCCGGTCAGTGGGGTGATTTTAGTCGCGACGACACGTCGTGCGGCGAATCTCTTGGGATCGCAATTCGAGTCCCGGAAAGTAAAAAAGACTTACCTCGCCTGTGTCTCGGGCGACGCAATGAACGTTGACCCGACCTGGACGGATTGGGTCCGAAAACGATCGGATCATGCGAGGGTCGATGTGGTCGAGGCGGACTCACCGGAATCGAAACTCTGCGAAACCAACGTCGAGCCGCTTTGTTACCATTCCGATCTGCACTGTACCGTCCTAAGATTGAGTCCCACGACTGGCCGGATGCACCAATTGCGGGTCCAGTCGTCGCACCGGGGACATCCGATACTAGGCGACGAAGGTTACGGATGGGTACAACCACTGGAAGGCGAGCGGGTGCCATTCGAACCTTGGTGTATAGCACTGCATGCCGAGTCGATATCGTTCCATGAACCCAAATCGGGTCGCCTGGTGCGAGTCGAGGCGGCACCGAGGCCCGAAATTGCGCGATTCATGGACAGCCATTGATTCGGTCCGGTTGCTCGAGGGTCAAATGATCGGTTATCACTCAGCGGGTAACTTTTGGTCCAAATCCATTCGATCCAGATCCAATGATGCCCTCGCTCGTGACCCCACATCTTCGGAACCGCACATGCTTCGCGTCGGCGCAGTGACGTACCTGAACACCAAACCGCTCATTGAGGGGCTGCGGGAGCTCTTGGGCGAGACCGGGTGTTTGTCGTTGAATTTGCCCAGCAGGCTTGCGGATGATTTGGTCGCGTCTCGTTTGGACGTGGCCTTGATTCCGTCGGTGGAATGCTTTCGGCATCCGGAGTTGGAGATTGTGTCCGATGCCGTGATTGCTTGTCGCGGACCTGTGTGGAGCGTGAGGTTGTTGAGTCGCGTTCCGATCCGCGAGATTCGCAGTCTGGCGTTGGACGTCGGCAGTCGAACCAGCGCGGCACTGGTTCAAGTATTGCTGTGGGAACGGTATGGATTGCGTCCGGCGACCATCGAGCTGGGAATTGAGCAAACTCCGGAGGCGGTCGATGCGGACGCCGTCTTGTTGATTGGTGATCGGGCAATGCACCCGGCTCGCGGACAATACACAGAGATCTGGGATCTCGGCGACCGCTGGTGCCGCTGGACCGGATTGCCGTTTGTTTTCGCGATGTGGGTGGCGAGAAAAGGGAGCGGCACGACCCAGCTCGCCTCATGGTTGGAGCAAAGTCGTGATCTCGGACTGCAAAAGTTAAATGAGATCGCACACCGCGAGGCTCCGGCTCATGGATTGAAGCCGAACGATCTCGAGCGATACTTTGCAGAGAATCTGCACTTCCAACTTGGCGCTCGGGAGCGGCAGGGTCTTGAGTCGTTTCGGATTAAAGCGGACGCCCTTGGCTTGGTTTCTCCCGTTCACGGTCAACTTACTCCTTCGATTAGGCATGATGATTCAATCGGCTTCACCACACGTTCGTGACATTCTCGACCGCGCGCTGGCTGGGGATCGCCTTAGTCGTGCGGATGGACTATCGCTGCTCGAAAGTCACGATTTGGCCGCGATCGGTAGTGTCGCGGACACCATTTCCAGGCGCAAACACCCCGAGATCTATCGAACCTACAACGTCGATCGGAATATCAACTACACCAACATCTGCACGGCAGTTTGCCATTTTTGTGCGTTCTATCGCTCGCCCAAAAGTGAAGAGGGATACGTGCTGCCGCGCGAGGTTCTGATCGAAAAGTGCCGTGAGACTGTCGAACTCGGTGGCAATCAAATTTTGCTCCAGGGCGGATTGCATCCCAAGTTCAACTTGGAGTGGTACGAAGAGATGCTGCGGGACATCAAACGTGAGTGCCCGATCATCAACATTCACGGCTTCAGTCCGCCGGAGCTTCATCACTTCACAAAGGTCAACAAGCTTTCCATCGAAGAAGTTCTCACGCGACTACGCGACGCGGGACTGGGGAGTATTCCTGGCGGTGGTGCGGAGATTCTTGTTGATCGAGTGCGAAGCGAACTGACTCGCGGCAAGGTGATGAGCGACGACTGGCTTAACGTGATGCGAGTATGGCACGGGCTCGGCGGGATCAGCACCGCGACGATGATGTTTGGTCATGTCGAGACGCTCGCCGAGCGAATCGAACATCTCGATCGATTGCGAGAATTGCAGGACGAGACCGCTGGCTTCACGGCCTTTATTTGCTGGACATTTCAGCCCGACAATACCGACCTCGTCAGTATCAAACCGGTGGGTTCGTTCGAGTATCTCAAGACTCAAGCGGTCTCTCGCATTTATCTCGACAACATTGCAAACATCCAAAGCAGTTGGGTTACACAAGGGTTGAAGGTGGGCCAACTCGCGATGAACTTTGGCGCCAACGACATGGGCAGTCTGATGATTGAAGAGAACGTCGTCGCTGAAGCCGGGACCGTTCACTTTCTTACGCTTCGTCAAATTCGCGAAGCGATACAAGAACTCGGTTTTGAACCTCGTCAGCGTGATGTGTTTTACCGTCTCGTGGACCCAACGCTGGAACGCAAAGCGATCGAGGCGAACGACCGCAAGGATGCAAAGCAACTCGTCCAATTGGCGACTTGAGCGTGTGAGCGTTCTTAGGTTTTAACGTTCACGATGCGGAGTTGAAGCTCATTGAGCTGGGCCGTATCAACGTTGCCCGGAGCCTCGGTCATCATGTCCGTCGCTTTTTGCGTTTTGGGGAATGCGATCACTTCGCGGATATTATCGAGCGAAGCGAACAGCATCACCCAGCGGTCCACGCCGAGTGCGATTCCGCCGTGCGGCGGAGCGCCGAAACGAAGCGCGTTCAGCAGAAACCCGAATCGATCTTCGGCGGTTTTTTCATCAATGCCGAGCAAGCCAAACACTTTTTGTTGCGTGGCGGAGTCGTGGATACGGATGGTACCACCGCCCGCTTCACTGCCGTTGATCACGAGATCGTAAGCTTGCGCACGAATCGCCTTGGGGTCGCTTTCCAGTCGAGGCAGGTCTTTCATGAGTGGCGCGGTAAATGGATGGTGCATCGCGACCCATCGTCCCGAATCTGCGTCGTAGTCAAACATCGGAAACTCAGTGATCCAACTGCAATTGAGCTCATTCGGATCATAAAGCTTGAGCTCGGCGGCGATCCGCTTGCGGAGGCCGTACAGTCCCTTGCAGGTGACTTCCCACGTATCGGCGAGGATGAGCAGCAAGTCGCCAGGTTTACCCTGCATCAATTCTGCGATCTCGGCCAAGTGCTCGGCTTCGAGATTTTTGCTGGTAGGACTCCACAGCGTTCCATCGTCTTCGACGCGAAACCAAGCGAGGCCTTTCGCAGCGTAATCTTGTTTGACGAGGTCCGTCATCTCGTCGATTTGGCGACGTGAGTATTTCGTCGCAGCGTCTTTCACATTGATACCGCGAACAAAGTTGCCGGCGTCAGCGGCACCGCGGAAAACGCGAAATTCGGTTTTGGCGGCGACGGACGTGATGTCAACGATTTCCATCGCAAAACGCAAGTCTGGGGCATCGTGTCCGAATCGCCGCATCGCTTCGTCATAAGTCATTCGAGGCAGAGGTAGCTTGATCTCTTTGCCGAGAATTTCCTTCGCGGTGCGGGCGACGAGGCCGTCGATCAGTCCGATGACGTCTTCGGCGTCGACAAACGACATCTCCAAATCCAATTGAGTGAATTCCGGCTGGCGGTCGGCCCGTAGGTCTTCGTCGCGAAAGCACTTAGCGACTTGGACGTAACGGTCGAACCCGGCGACCATCAGGATCTGTTTGTAGAGCTGGGGCGATTGCGGCAGCGCATAGAACTTGCCGGCGTGCACGCGGCTGGGGACCAGATAGTCTCGAGCGCCTTCGGGGGTGCTTCGTCCGAGGATGGGCGTTTCCACATCGATGAAATCGTGCTCAGCAAAATAATCTCGCATCGTCTTAATGATCTTGGAGCGGGTGATTAGCGCTTGCTGCATCTCTTTGCGTCGCAGGTCGAGAAAGCGATACTTCAGTCGCATTTCTTCGTTCGGCAGGTCGGCTTGCCCCGGCGTGAATGGTGGCGTGACGCAGGTATTGAGGATTTCGAATTCGTGACAGCGAACTTCGATGGCGCCGGTCGCAAGTTTCTCGTTGGTTTTGCCTTCCAGTCGAGGAGCCACCTTGCCGCGAACGAGAATGACGCTCTCGTTGGGAACGTGGCCAGCGTCTTTGATCAACTTGGTGTCGGCTTCCGGAGGTCCGATCACGACCTGGGTCATCCCGTATCTATCTCGCAAATCGATGAACACGGCACCGCCGTGATCGCGACGGCTATCGACCCAGCCGCACAGGGTGACTTCGGTTTGGACGTCATCGACGCGGAGTTGGCCGCAGGTGTGAGTTCTGAGCACGAAAGGGTCTTTGCGAGTGATTGCGAACGGGGGCAAGTTGGAAACAGCGGTAGATTCTAATGATCTATCGAAGTGCCGAAACGGGACATGCGCAATTGCTTTGGAGCGAGCGGAGGCAGACGGAAACGAAAAAGCCGGCCTTCGTGGGGAAAGCCGGCCTTTGACGTCATTGAAAGCGGGTCTCGTTGGTCGACGAGATCAATCGATCATGACTCGGCGGTCGTTGACGCACCTTCGGCTTCTTCCTTTTCGTCCGGGTCGACGTCACGAAGCGAAATCGGACGATAGCCACCAATCGATTTGAAATAGATCACCAAACCCAGGTACACGACGGCCATGGTCAACGGAATGAAGGCGTCGGTGCGAAGTGTACGACGGTCACCCTCGATGGATGCTTCGAGCACTTGTTCTTGTTCGGCTGTCGGCGTGGCGTTGTCTTCCGTGATCGCGCCAACTTTCTTGGAATCCAATCCGTAAGCTTCGGGAAGAATCAAGAATTTGCTAGGTTCCGACGCCCGGTATTCGCTGTACAGCGTGGGCGACGCTTCCTGGAGTGCCTCGCCGGAGTAGCGATCTTTCAGGTAGCCGAGTCCAGGCGAGCCGATCAAGCCCGCGGACATCATTCCGATTCCGCCCATGATGCTAATCGCCACTGCACCGGTTCGCGGAAAGCGGTCGCTCGCCACAGCCAACATCGTTGGCCAGAAGAAGGTCTTGCCAAACCCGTAAACAGTCAATGCCACAATGGCCATCATGAACGAGTTGACGTTACTCGTCAGGTTCAAGCCGATGAATGCCATCACTGCACAGACCAGAAGTAGTGCCACTGGGGAGAGACCGAGACGTTTCTCGATGAAGTGAGCACAGAATCGCAGTCCAAACATCACCGCCGACGTGAACACGAACAAGATCTTTCCTTGCTCGCTCGTCAAAATGTTGCCCGTGATGTTTTGGATCCAACCATCGGTGCCAAGTTCGACCGCACCGACCATCGCGTGGACCAAGAATAAAACAAATAGGAGCACCGAACCGATAGAAAACTCGGTGATCACACCGATTCCCACCAGTAGAGCGAGCCCAATTCCGTAGCCCACGTACTTGGCCATGGTGGGATCGAGAAACGCCTTGAGCACGTCGCCAAAGAACAGTGAAAGCAGGTAACAAACAACCAATCCCCCCAAGATTCCAACGTCCTTGAGCATTTCGCCCAAGCTCAGTCCTTTCTTGGAAGCCTCGGATTTCGGCATCTGTTGACCAAGGAACATCACCCCGTAGGCGACGGTTGGAATCAAGAACAACGCCAACTGGATCTTCCAATCGAGTTGAAACTTGTCGTCCAGCACCCATCCGGCCACACCGCCCAGGATCATGCCGGCAGGCCAGCTGGCGTGAAGGATATTCAAATAGTGCGTGCGATTATTCGGGAACAGCGTGGCAACGAGCGGATTGGCGACGGCTTCGAGAGTGCCGTTGGCGACCGCGAAAAGGAACGTTCCCCAAAACAGCCACTTGTAGGCGACGTCGGGTGCCGTTCCGTCAACGGCGGCGAAAGTGACGAACGCGCTGATCACATGGAATGCAAAAGCGGCAATCACCAATTTGCCGTAGCCGATCTTATCCGCGATCACCCCACCGATGATGATTCCGAAACAGAAGCCCGTAAAACCGGCGCCCCCGATCGCGCCCAATTGCAGGCCCGTGAAACCGAATTCGCGGCCCCAATTATCGAGAATTCCACCGCGAATTGCGAAGCCAACGCCCGCGGCGAGGATGGCAGTGAAACCTGCCCAAAGAAGTCGTTTTGCATTAGGAACGATACCTGGCTGGTCAGTGCTGTTCATCAGCAAATGCCTTTGTTGGCGTACGTTGATTGAGTGGGAAAGGTCGACAATTCGGTAAACGATTCCGAGAACTGGGGAGAATGCTGGCAACACCAGCGTGTTTCGTCAAGTTATCTGCCGCTATTCCGCTGGTAAGGCAAACGTAATCCCCGACCGCGGTCGTTGCCACTAGCAATCACGGTATACTTACCCAAGAATCCAAGTTATCGGTCACGGGCGGTTGCCCGTGACCGCCTTCCCTTCACTCGCGGAACCTCAGCAATGCGACTTTTCTGTGCAATCACCCTGATCGTCGGATCGACCTTCACTGGAGCTTTTACCTCGATGACCCACGCTGATGATGCTGCCAAGAAAGAGTCCTCCGAGCACGAATGTGCACTCAATTTCGACGTCAAAACGATCGACGGCGAGACCGTGGACCTGGAAGACTACGAGGGCAAAGTCGTGCTGATCGTGAACGTGGCCAGCCAATGCGGATTGACGCCCCAGTACGACGGGCTGCAAGCGTTGTACGAAAAGTACCAAGACAAGGGCTTCGTGGTGCTCGGATTCCCTTGCAACCAATTTGGTAGCCAAGAACCAGGAACTGACGCCGAAATCAAGCAGTTTTGCAGCTCAAAGCACAACGTGACCTTCCCGATGTTCAGCAAAGTGGAAGTCAACGGCAAAGGTGCCGCGGAGCTCTACAAGTATCTCACCAGCAAGGACGCGGAGCCGGCCGGAAGCGGTAAGATTAGCTGGAATTTCGAGAAGTTCCTCGTTGATCGCGATGGCCAGCTTGTCAACCGCTTTAGTCCTCGCACGACGCCGGATTCCGCGGAGCTCGTCAAGGCGATCGAAAGCGAACTGTAGGCCGCGATCGAGTGACGTTGCGACACGAGACCAGTGAGCGACTATATTCCGATAGTCGTTCGTCCGTGGTGACGGGCCAGTCGGTCGCCGGCCAAGCGGTTGCGAACGCACCAGCCAATTTCCCAATTCACCGGTGCTGTTTGAGTTTGTGATGCAAAAGCTAGTAGTCGCCCTTTGTCTCGCCGGTATTTGGAGCCAGGTTGTCGCCGTCATCGGTGCCGAACCGCTGCTACGTCCCGGCGACCGAGTCGCACTGGTGGGCGGAACGTTCGTTGAACGGATGCAGTCCAGCGGGACGTTTGAGGCTGAGTTGCAGTCACGACGTCCCGAGTGGAAGTTATCGCTCAGAAACCTCGGTTGGTCGGGCGATAATGTTTTCAATATTGCTCGCAAAGGGTTCGATACGCCTGCGGACGGTGTCAAACGCTTGCTCGCGGATCTGGATTCAGCTCAACCGACGGTGCTCGTGTTGGCCTACGGTTTCTCCGAGGCCAGCGCCGGGGAAGTGACCAGCGGCGAGTTCGAGCGAGGTTATCGCCAACTGATCCAGACGCTGAGTGAAAAACCGTATCGGCTGGTTTTGGTCAGTCCCTTGCCGATGCCGGGATACCGCAGTCCGAATTACGCGGAAACGATCGCCCAGTGCCAAGCAATCGTCTCCCAAATCGCGTCCGAGTTGCAAGTGCCGCTGATCGATGCCGATTGGTCGCCGACCGACGACTCCTTGGAAGCGAGCCGCTTGGTGCCGAGTCCGACTGGCTACGTGGAGCTGGCAAGTTCGTATGCGAGTTCGCTCGTCGGTGGGACGAATGGGCATCCGATTTCGCCCGAACTGATTGCCGCCATCGTGGCGAAAGATGAATTGTTTTTTCATCGGCATCGGCCTCAGAACGAGACCTATTTGTTTCTATTCCGCAAGCACGAGCAAGGACGAAATGCGGCGGAAATACCGCAATTCGATCCGTTGATCCAGGCTGCCGACGAGGCCATTTGGGCTGCGGCGAAGCATTAACCCATCGCTCGGGGGCTCTCGCAACGGTAATTACCCTTGGTTCTTGTCACTCGCGGGCATCCGGCTTAGGCTTTGCCGTTTGCGCCGCCGTTGAAATTCCGCGAGCGGCTGGACTCATTTCAAATCTTTTCGGAGCTGGTTGGGTGTCGGGAACCTGTGTTATCGGATTGCAATGGGGCGACGAAGCCAAGGGCAAGCTCGTCGATCTTCTCGCACCTCGCTTTGACCTTGTCGTTCGTTACCAAGGCGGTGCCAACGCCGGCCACACCGTTGTCGCAGGTGACCAGACTTACAAGCTGCACCACATACCGAGTGGGATTTTGCATCCGGAAGTGCAAAATTTGATCACCCCCGGCGTGGTGATCAATCCTTCCACGATGCTCGACGAGATCGATGGTCTTGGCAAACGTGGCGTCAACGTGGCAGCGAACCTGCTGATCAGTGAGCGTGCTCACTTGGTGATGCCGTGGCACATGATTGAGGATCGTGTGATCAACGCGACGCAATTCAAGGGCGAGTCGATCGGCACCACCAATCGAGGTATCGGGCCTTGTTATCGCGACAAAGTGGGACGTACACACGCGATCCGAATGGCGGACCTGATTCAACCGCAACGGGACGAACGCATTCGCGCGGTCGCCGAGCAAAAGACTGCGATTCTTCGCGGGCTTGGAGCGTCCGAGGAGGATCTCGCGACGATTGCGCCTGACGTGGTCTGTGCGACGGCGGCCGGCTGGGCGAATCGGCTAGAAAATATGATCGGCGACACGACTGACATGTTGCTCGATGCCGCTGAGGCGGATAAGCGAATCTTATTCGAAGGAGCCCAAGGGGCGCTGCTGGACATCGATCACGGGACTTATCCCTTTGTCACCAGCAGCAATTCCAGTGGCGTGGGTGTGTGCGCCGGCGCGGGCGTTCCTCCGCGATGGATCAATCACGTCATTGGGGTCTGCAAGGCGTATAGCACGCGCGTGGGCGGTGGGCCGTTCCCAACCGAACTCGCCAACGCGACCGGCGACAAAATTCGTGAACTCGGCAATGAATACGGAACAACGACGGGTCGTCCACGTCGTTGCGGTTGGTTTGACGCTGTGGCCGTTCGCTACACGGCCCGGCTCAGCGGCGTGACTCGGTTGGCGCTGATGATGATGGATGTGCTCAGCCATTTGGACGAGATCAATGTCTGCGTCGCTTACGAACTCGATGGAAAACGTATCCAGCGAGTGCCTAGTCACGCCGACGAAGTTCGCCGCTGTGTTCCGATTTACGAAACGATTCCGGGGTGGTTGGAGCCCGTCGATGATGTTCGCACGGTTTCGGGCTTTCCAGCCGGAGCGATGGCGTACGTTAAGCGAATCGAAGAGCTCGTCGGTGTCCCGGTCGGAATCCTTTCGGTCGGACCCGATCGTGCACAAACGATTTTTACCGACGCGGCTGCCGAATTGCTGCCCGCGTCGGCGGTCTGAGCTTCCATGGACGAAAAGCTGCTGGCTAACGCGACGCCAACGCATGCCGCTCCGGTCCAAGGTATCCCGCGACACGTTGCCATCATCATGGATGGCAACGGACGCTGGGCCCAAGGACGCGGTTTGCCGAGGATCGAAGGCCATCGTCGCGGCGTTTCAACCGTGCGAATGGTCAGCGAAGTGGCGACGGAACTGAAAATCGCCGCGATCACGCTGTATTGTTTGTCGAGCGAGAATTGGAAACGACCGCAGGCCGAACTTGACTTCCTGATGCACTTGCTTGAGCAGTATCTCGTCGAAGAGCGGCGGTTGATCATGGATCAACGTTTGCAATTGAGGGTCATTGGCAGACGTGATCGATTGCCACCAAACGTGCTCGTGGAAATGAATCGCACCATCGAGATGTCGGCCCAGAATCCCGGTACCAAGTTAGTGTTAGCGATTGACTACGGCGGTCGCGACGAGATCACCCGAGCCGTACGAAAAATTGCTCACGACGTTGTCGCCGGGGAGTTAGAGATTGACTCGATCGACGAATTGACGCTCACGCAGCGTTTGGACACGAGCGGCCTACCGGAGATCGATTTGATGGTTCGGACCGGCGGTGAAATGCGGTTAAGCAATTTCCTATTGTGGCAGTTGTCGTATGCCGAGTTGTTCGTCACGCCCAAGTGCTGGCCCGAATTTTCGCGTGACGATTTTCTCGAGTCGATTGCCCAGTTTGGGTCACGTGAGCGTCGATTTGGTGGTTTGAGCGTCAACGGTTAAGGACAACGGGTAAAAGGCAACGAGCAATGGGAATCAAGCGGATATGATCGGCACCGAGTCATGTTGAAGGATCGACTCCGAACTTCGGCGATCCTCATCGCCGCTGTGGGGCTACTGTTGTACCTCGATGCTCGCGGGTCCAGCGGTCATGTTGTGGGACTGTGGCTACTGCCGCTGATGTTTTTCTTTGGCCTGGGGTCCGCCTGGGACGCCGGGACCATGATCGCGGGCAGTGGTCGCATGGTATCGCGACCCGGGTGCCTGATAGGGACCTTGGTGATTTTGGCGGGAGCGTCATTGCCATTGTTTTGGCCTTTGTTTGGAGCAACTTATCCGCCCGATTGCCCGGTCGGAAAACTTGGCTGGATCGTGATCGGTGCAATCGCCGCGATCTCGATCGCATTGGGCCAAGAAATGCTGCGCTACGGCAAAGGACCCGCGGGATCAATCGAGCGATCCTCGACGACTGTTTTTGTGTCGCTGTATGTCGGACTACCCATGGCCATGTTGGTCGCGACTCGTTCGCTCGGCAGCGGTACCTGGGGGCTAGCGGCGCTTTTAACCCTGATCATTGTCACCAAGTCTTGCGACGTCGGAGCCTATTTCACGGGGAAAGCGTTTGGTCGGACGAAGTTGATACCTCGGCTGAGCCCCGGCAAAACGCGGGAGGGTGCGGTCGGCGGTATCGTAACTAGCACGATCGTTGCATTCGTGTGTTTGCAGTGGCTTTTTCCGAGTCTGGCGGTGGTCGCCCAGGCGCCACCCTGGTACGCCGCGTTGATAATGGGTCCGGTGCTGGCCGTTGCCGGAATGGCCGGTGATTTGGCTGAATCGCTCGTCAAACGCGATTGCGGGGCCAAGGACAGTGGACATTTGCTGCCAGGTTTGGGTGGAGTTTGGGATGTGACGGATTCGCTATTGGCAGCCGCGATGCCCGGATTCCTTTGTTTTGTCGCCGGATTGGCCGGGAAATAATCGAAATGTTTCGCTTGGTGGAATCCCTGGCGAGCGAACTCGAAAACTTAATGTGCCTCCGGCTTGTTTTGATCGTATAAAATTCACAACGCCTTTCATCAACTCGCCTCACAGGCACCTTGCATGACCGAAGCCACGCTGTCGATCGCCAACCCCGACGAAGTCCTTGTACTATTCGGCCCTCGCGATCAACACCTGCGCAAGCTGCGACGGCTGTTCGACGTTAGCATCACGCATCGCGACGGCCGGATCTTGGTGTCTGGTGAAGGCGAAAACGTTCACCGCGCCACGCGCACCCTCGAAAAGCTGCGGCACACGTCGCGAAAGAAAGGCTCACTCAGCGGCGGCGACGTGGACTTGGCCGCGACCGAGGAGGGTGCAGTGATCGAGGGAGCGACTCCCCCGGTCGCCAGCGAGGATATCCAGATCCAGCATGCTGGGCGGCGAGTCAAACCACGCACTCCGGGCCAAGCTCGCTACGTCGATGCGATCCACACCCATGATTTGACGTTCGCGACCGGGCCTGCAGGTTGTGGTAAAACCTACTTGGCAGTCGCCACCGCGGTCGAAGCTCTCAAAAGTCGCCAAGTTCGCAAGATTGTGCTGGTGCGTCCGGCGGTCGAAGCGGGCGAAAGTTTGGGCTTTCTTCCCGGCGACCTTCGAGCCAAACTGAATCCATACCTGCGACCGCTCATGGACGCCCTGGGTGAAATGATCGACTTTGACCAATCGCGAACACTGATGGAACAAGACGTGATCGAAGTCATTCCGCTAGCGTACATGCGCGGTCGCACGCTCAATGACGCGTTCATTATTTTAGACGAAGCTCAAAATACGACCGTGGCCCAGATGAAGATGTTTCTCACCCGGATGGGCGAACACAGCAAAATGGTGGTCAGCGGTGACACGTCCCAGGTCGACTTGCCCCGCGGCGTGACCAGTGGACTACGTGACGCAGTCACGAGATTGTCGGGGATCAAAGATATCGGCATCGCACGTTTGGACGGCAGCGACATCGTTCGCCACCGGCTGGTGCAAAAAATTGTGGAAGCGTACGAAGACGGCGGAGATTCGAGCGGCGATCATTACCATAATGGTCCTGTGTCCCAGCGAAATGGCCACGAGTCGAAACAGGATTCGGTTAACGCGGAGGAATCCAAAGACTTGAGCTAACCGTTCGTGCTGGAGATGATCTCGGCCCGAATCGGTTTTGGCATGACAAGTCCGTGCTATGAGCACCGCAAGTAAACAGCGAGGCCGCCAGGAGCGAATCGAGTCGTTGGGGATTCCCAAGCCGCGATTCATTCAGTGGTGGGAGCGTAGCAACAAGGCGGATTGGTCCGTCCGCGTCGCCATGGCTGCGGTCGCGGCGCTGGCAATCCTAATCTGTTGCCAAACCTGGAGTTCGCCGTTCGCTTACCGAACCGGTAGCGTTCCGTCACGCGACTTGATTACTCGGGTTACGTTCCAAGTGCCCGATGAAGCAGCCACGGAGATCATGCGAACTCAAAAGCGCCGTGATGTGCTGGCGCTCTACAGCAATCGGACCCAGCCGATTATCCAGCTTCGGGGCGCGCTGAAGGATCAATTGTTTCTCATTCTCGGTGCGACCTCGTTCGACCAAATGAACGAAGAGGATCGCAAGGCGTTCGCCCAATTCTACCCAGGGGATGAGACCGCAGCCCCCGGGGATACGCCCGCGGACCGGTTCGCAATGTTCAAGAGCGTGTTGGCCGACGACCCAGAATTGCAAAAGGTCGATGATGCCGTTCGCAACATGCTCCAGCCCATCGACGATCATGGTTTGCTAACGGCGATGCAGCATTCGATCGACCAGGGCAACCAACGGATGATTCGCGTCTATCCGGCGGGTCGTCCCGCGGACGCCGAGCCGTTCGAGTTGAGCAAGGTCCGGATCGCACAAGTCGGTCCCGAATTGCAGAAACGGTTGGCAGAGCAATTTCGATTGCAATTCCCGGGTGATGAGGCGCAAACCGTTGCCAAGATGATCAGCGAGTGGATTTCGCAGCGGCTGCCTCAAACGTTGCAGTACGACGACGAGCTTACCGAAAAGGAACGTCAACGGGTTGCCGCGGATGTCGAACCGACGATGTCGACGTATTACAGCGGTGACACGAAACTCGCCGACGCGGGTAAACCGCTTGGTCCCAAGCAAATCAGTCTCCTGCGCACCGAGTGGCAAGAGTTGACCGCCAAGATGCGTTGGCGAGATTCGCTCGCGAGAATGGCTGCTTATGCAGGAATGATCAGCGCGTTTTACTTGCTGTGCGGCACCTTCATTTTCTTTGTCGACGATCGCTCGATCTTGCTCGAGCGCCCCCGCCTCGCCAAGTTATTGTCGCTGATGACGGCGACGATCGTGCTCAGCTATTTTGCGTCTCGCGACCAATGGCGTGGCGAGTTGATTCCCCTGGTGCTCACATCGATCGTGTGCGCCGTCGTTTACGGACGCCAGCCGGCGCTGCTGTTTATGGCGGCGGCATGTTTGAGTGTCACGTTGTTGCTCGGCGCGGACTTGTCCGAGTTGGTCATGATGGCGGCGGCGTGCACGAGTTGTACGTTGTTACTCGGACGAATTCGCAGCCGCACTCACCTGTTGTATGTCGGTGGAATTTCGGCATTCATTACGATGGCAACCGTCGTGGGTGTTGGGATCGTCACCGGACAAACCCTTGCCGCCGGTGAGCTTGGTCACGAGCTTGAGCCAAACTTTCGCGGGTTGAGCTTTGATTTGTTCGTCGGAGGATTGCTGCGTGAAGCGTCGTGGGCCGGGATGTGCATTCTCGTTTCGGCGACAGCGATGACGGGGTTGTTACCGCTGGTGGAAAAGGGGTTTGGCGTGCAGACCGATTTGAGTCTGTTGGAGCTGGGTGATGCCAGCCACCCATTGTTGCGTCGGCTCGCCCAGCGTGCCCCAGGCACCTACAACCATTCGATCAATGTCGCATCGATCGCCGAAGCGGCGGCGGACTCGATCGGCGCCAACGGTTTGCTCGTCCGTGTCGGTGCGTACTTTCACGACATCGGCAAGATGTTCAAGCCAGAGTACTTTATCGAGAACCAAAGTCACGGGATCAACCAACACGACTCGCTCCAGCCGGCGATGAGTACGCTCGTCATCATCGCTCACGTCAAGGACGGTGCCGACCTTGCTCGCAGCCACCACTTGCCCCAGCCGATTATCGACTTCATTTTGCAACACCATGGAACGACGCTGGTCGAATACTTTTATCGCGAGGCCGCTAAGCGGAGCGAAGAAGATCCCAATGGCGAGTCGGTGAGCGACAAGGATTTTCGTTATCCGGGACCCAAGCCGCAATCGCTCGAGGCGGCGGTGTTGATGTTGGCGGACACCGTAGAAAGTGCGAGTCGCACACTCGTTGATCCGACGCCGGCGAGAATCGGTGGTCTCGTCAACGCCATCGCCACCAAGAAAATGGCGGATGGACAGTTTGACGAATGTGGGCTGACGTTCATGCAGTTGGATCGCATTCGACAGAGTCTCGTAAAATCGCTCACCGCGATCTATCACGCGCGCGTCAAATACCCAGGACAACAATCCGCTTAAATGATTGTTCAATCCAAGTGAGTGGCCATCCAATCGAAGTCGAAATTCTGGTTGACGTTGACCTGGTGACCCAGGTCAACAGGGAGGCCCTCCAGCGTGCTGCTCAAGTGGCGGCACAGCACCGCGGTTTTTCTACCGGCGAGATCGGAATTCGCGTCTGTGGCGATGACGAGATCCGCCGCGTGAACATCGACCACTTGGATCATGACTACGCGACCGATGTGATCAGCTTTGGATACGTTGCGGATGCGCCGCACGTCGAGGGAGAACTTGTGGCGAGCGTCGAAACGGCGATGCGAACGGCCGCGACGCTTCCCGGTTGGTCCCCCGAGAACGAATTGTTGCTGTATGTGGTCCATGGAGTGCTGCACATCTGCGGGATGGACGACCAGGACGCCGATTCGAGGGCTGACATGCGACTGGCCGAGCGAGCGGTACTCAAGCGTCTGGGGATTGGAGACTGTTCTCGCTATGGTGCCGACGAGGCTGAGACTTGCGAAACGTCGTGGGAGAAAAACTAAGTGAACGACTCGTCGCTTTGGTGGACGATATCGGCGGTGGGATTTGTGCTGGGCAGCATTGGAGGTCTCGGCGTCGAGCTGCTCGATCGTTTCGCCGGACGCCCTCTGGAGGCCTTGTGTCGGCTTAAAAAGAATCGTGAACGATTCGGGGCGTTGTTGGATCACCAGGATGCCGCGATCGCGGGCAGCGAATACCTGCGAATGATCGGTACCGTCGTGTTTCTTATCGCCGGAACCGGGGGCCAATTCAACGGCGAATCGCCGATCACCGCTTCTCGCATTGTCCTGTGGGGGATCGCGGCTGGCGGACTGATGATGTTGACACACGTTTGGATTCCCGCGGCGGTAACTCGTTTCGCGTCGACGCCGGTGCTTTATTACTCATGGCCGTTTTGGCGAAGTCTATCGATTGTCATGCGACCACTTGCCGCACCCGGTGAATTGGTCGAGATCATGACGCGTCGCTTGACCGGCACCCAAGAAAGCGAGGACGAAGATGAAGAGCAGCTCGAGGACGAGATCCGCACCATCGTGACCGCGGGGACTCGGGAAGGTTTCTTTGGCCCAGGCGTTCGGGAGATGATTCACGGTGTCATGTCGCTGCACGAGGACACTGTGGGCCACATCATGACCCCGCGGGGGGACGTCGAGGCGATTGACGTGACGTCGCCCTGGGACGAGGTGTTGAGAATTGTGGCTGAGAGCGGACGCACCCGATTGCCGGTTTACAACAAGACGCTGGACGACGTCGTCGGAGTGCTTTACGTCAAGGATTTGTTGCCTTATCTCGTGGCCAATCGTACCCCGGACAAGTCGCTCGCGAAAATCGCTCGTCGGCCCTGGACGGTGGCCAAGGATCGCAGCGTTGAGTTGCTGCTGAGGGAGTTTTTGCATAGCCGAAGCCATATGGCGATTGTGCTCGATGAATTTCAGCAGACCGCCGGAGTCGTCACCATCGAAGACGCGTTGGAAGAAATTGTCGGTGAAATTGTCGACGAGTCCGACGAGCACGAAGAGTACGGTATTGAGATCATCGACGAGGCCACCGCCAAAGTGGACGGCCGCGTCATGATTGATGATCTGAACGAAGCACTGGATTGGGATCTGCCCGAAAGCGACGATTACGAAACCGTCGCGGGTTTTGTGCTTTATCACACGGGGCTGATACCCGACGAAGGCCACCGGCTAAAAGTCGGTGATACCCAGTTCGAGATCCTGAAAGCGAGCAATCGAAAGATCGAATCGATCCGCGTGCAGCGACTGGACAACCAGGATCATGACCATCACGACCAAAAGGTTGGCTAGTGACGCTGATTGTCGCTCCTTTGTCACACGGCTACACTAGCGTGCAATGCGTTGGCAAGCTCGGCGGTAGCTCATGCCGACTGCCCGCGTTGTTTTCCACCATGCCCTCGCCTGCCTAGTGTCCGGGAATCGCACATGAGTTCGTCCGTCAGTCTGGATCTGAAAAAAGCCGATACCGTCCGACTGATCTACGGAGACAAGGAGATCGAGCTGCCCGTTGTCGAAGGCACGGAGCAGGAACGGGCGATCGATATCAGCCGGCTCCGCAACGACACCGGAATGATCACGCTCGACGAAGGTTTCGTGAATACCGGAAGCACTCGCAGCGCGATTACCTTTCTCGACGGCGAGCAGGGGATTCTGCGATACCGTGGTTACGGAATCGAAGAACTCGCGGCCAATTGCGACTTTCTGGAAACCGCTTTCCTGTTGATTTACGGCGAGCTGCCGACTGTCGAACAGGCCATCGAATTTCGCACGGGTATTCGTGAACACACCATGATTCACGAAGACATGCGATCATTTTACAACGGGTTTCCACGCGATGCTCACCCGATGGCAATCTTGAGCAGTGTCGTCGGCGCGCTTTCGACGTTCTACCAAGACTCGATGGATCCCAACGATCCCGACCAAGTGGAGATCTCGATTTATCGGTTGTTGGCTAAGCTACCCACCATTGCTGCCTACAGCTACAAAAAGTCGATGGGCCAGCCGTTCATGTACCCCTACAACGAGCTGAGCTACTGCGAAAACTTTCTGCGGATGATGTTCGCGACGCCCGCGCGAGATTACGTCGTTGACCCTGACTTCGTCGAGGCCTTGAATTTGCTGTTCATCGTCCACGCCGATCACGAGCAGAATTGCAGTACTTCGACGGTGCGGATGGTTGGCAGCAGCAATGCGAATTTGTTCGCCAGCATCTCGGCGGGAATTGGCGCACTTTGGGGACCACTGCACGGCGGTGCCAACGAAGCGTGCGTGAATATGCTTGAGCAGATTGTGGCCGATGGTGGAAACGTCAAGAAGTACGTGGACATGGCCAAGGACAAAAACAGCCAAGTTCGGCTCATGGGTTTTGGTCACCGTGTTTATAAGAATTTCGATCCTCGTGCGACGATCATCAAATCAAGCTGTGATAAATTGCTGGCGAAATTCAACTTGAGTGATCCGTTGTTTGAAGTCGCTCAGAAGCTGGAAGAGGTCGCTCTTCAAGACGAATATTTTATCGAGCGAAAGCTTTATCCGAACGTCGACTTTTACTCCGGCGTTATTTATCGGGCGCTTGGGATTCCAGTCCAGATGTTTACGGTCCTATTCGCCATCGGACGGTTGCCAGGCTGGATCGCTCACTGGACGGAGATGCATCAGAGCCCTGGCAAGAAGATCAATCGCCCGCGTCAAGTTTATACGGGTGCAACCGAGCGCCCGTATTTGCCTATCGATCAACGTTAGTGCGACCCAGGACGCGTCGTCGCGCGCGTGGCAGGTGGAGTGGGAACGCGAAGTGCAGCGTGGGATGCAGGAATTGCACCCAGTGGAGAATGTTGAATGGAAACAATGAATACGCGTCGCGGATCGGGCATTTTGTTGCACCCATCGTCATTGTCCGCACCCTACGGGATCGGTGACATCGGCCAGGCGGCAATCGAGTTCATTGATTTCTTGTACCAAGCGAAGCAAGCGTATTGGCAAATCTTGCCGCTCGGGCCGACCGGTTTCGGTCATTCTCCGTACGCTGCCAGTTCAAGTTTTGCTGGAAATCCGCTGCTCATCGATCTCGACGCGATGGCAGCCGACGTGGGCCTCAACGCCATCCCGATCAACCTCGCCTGCGGGGACGATGTTACGCGAGTTGACTTTGATGCGGTGATCGCGACCAAATTGCCTTGGCTACGCGAGGCGGCGAAACACTTCATTCACCATGCCAGCGACTTTCGCCGCGAAGAGTATCACGCTTTCTGTCGTACGCATGCGAGCTGGTTGGATGACTATGCGCTCTTCATGGCGGTCAAACGGCACTACGACGAGGTTGCTCGGGAACAAAACGAACTGAACTCGATGTGGAATTCGTA
This sequence comes from Pirellulaceae bacterium, assembly GCA_041741195.1. Classification (GTDB taxonomy): domain Bacteria; phylum Planctomycetota; class Planctomycetia; order Pirellulales; family Pirellulaceae; genus JBBSJZ01. The sequence goes on along the minus strand of JBGSKM010000093.1, from coordinate 117,099 downwards.
TTGGCATCCCTCCATTGCCAAACGCGAAGTGTGGGCGATGCAGCAGTGGTCACAGAACTGTGCTGAAGAAATCACGATTCATAAAGTGCTGCAGTTCTATTTCGATCGCCAATGGGCATCGCTCAAGCAGTACTCGCACGAACGAGGGATTCAAATTATCGGTGACATTCCGATCTTTGTCGCCTTTGACAGCGCGGACGTGTGGAGTTCACCGGAACTGTTTCTGCTTGACGAGAATCGACAACCGATCGTCGTCGCCGGCGTGCCGCCAGACTACTTTAGTGCGACGGGCCAGCGATGGGGCAACCCGTTGTATGATTGGGATCGCATGCAGCATGACGGCTTTGATTGGTGGATGCGACGTTTCGAAAGTATGCATCGACTGGTGGACATCGTTCGCATCGATCACTTTCGCGGTTTCGAAGCCTGTTGGAATATTCCCGCGGCGTGTGAAACGGCGATCGAGGGCGAATGGGTCAAAGCACCCGGACGCGAGCTTTTCCAGGCGTTTCGAAATCGGTTCAGCGACTATCCCATTCTCGCTGAAGATCTGGGGTTGATCACGGCTGAGGTCGATGAGCTGCGAAAAGACCTGGGGTTCCCAGGAATGCGAGTGTTGCAATTCGCGTTTGATCCGTTCGAGCCAGAATCGAACCAGTTTTTGCCGCACCATTATGAACCGGAAACGGTGGTTTACACAGGCACGCACGACAACGATACGACGCGTGGTTGGTTCGAATCCCAGAGCGAACTTACTCAAGATACCGTCCTCAAGTACCTCGGTCGTGATCGCGGCGATGTGACCTGGGAAATGATTCGCTTGGCGCTAGCCAGTGTCGCTAAGTTCGCGATCATCCCGATGCAGGACCTGTTGTCGCTCGGTACGACGGCACGGATGAATACGCCGTCCACCATTGGCGGCAATTGGTCGTGGCGTTTGGAGCCTGGGCAATTGACGCCGGAAGTGGCACAGCGGATGGCTGGCCTGACGCTGCTTTTTGGACGCTAAGGACCGCGAGTGCTGGTTCGGACGTGCTAGTTGTCGATGCAGGTTTCTAAGAAACGTGCCAGGCGATGGAAGTCGCTCTTCTCTTCGATGAAGCGTACTTTGGTCACCAAAGTCTTGGGATCGACCAATTCTTCGAAGGGAACGAAGTGGAGGTCGAACTGCCCGGACACACTGACCATCACGCCATTGAGTTTCTCTTCGACGAGTGCGCGGTAAGCGCCAACGCCGAGTTGTGAACCCAGGATCACGTCGTACGCGTGGGGCGCTGCACAGCGGGCTTCGTATCCCAATTGCAGGCCGTTGATCTTGCGTGTGCGGCCGGTGCGTTGGTGATAGGCCTTGGCCAGCAACCCGGATACGAGTGCCGCGAGGTTGATCGAAGAGATGTTGATGTGTCCGTGATCATCACGGCTCACGCCCTCGAGGTATTTTGCCGGCAGGAACTCGGCCATGCCTTCGGCGATCACGATCGTGCCATACTGGCGACCCTCGCGTTCTCGGGCCACCATCATGTCGACCATTCGATCGACGACTTTGTCCAGGTTCATGACTTTGCGAGGTTTGCCGGTCTCGGGATGAGCCTCTTCGCCGGCTAGCGAGCCGGTGATGTCTTCCACGCTCAAGACCATGCTGGCTTCGCCGGCGATCGCCGCACCGTAGGCGAGCCAACCGGCACTGCGCCCCATCGCTTCACAGAGAAAATACGCGCGGCCCGCCGAAGCGTCATAATTCAGATTGCGAATTTCCTCGGCGAGAGTCTCAACCGCCGTAAAGAACCCGAAGGTGAAATCGATGCCGCAGTAGTCGTTATCGATCGTCTTGGGCAAATGGATGACGGGAAATCGACGCGCCCCGGTCGGTAGATTGTCTTGAAACATCTTCAGCTTGTTGGCTGTCTTGAGCGTGTCGTCGCCACCGATCGAGATCAGCGCGTCGACTTCGAGGGCACACAGGCCTTCGTAGACACGCCGAAGTGGAGCGACCAGTTCGGCGTCCATCAAATGCTCGGGAGCACAGACGTGCTTGCCGGGATTCGTTCGAGCCGTGCCGATCATGATGCCGCGGCTGGTGCGAGCATGCGTCAATAGCTCGTGGGTAAATCGAATGTAGTCTCGACCTTCCTGCATCGGTTCCGCGGCGGAGTAGTCCGCCAGCCGACTGTAACCGTGCTTGATTCCAAAGACTTGAGCACCCTCTTCTAAGAACGAAAATGCGGCTGTCGAGATTACCGCATTGGCGGCGGGCGCCGGGCCACCGGCAAATAGGATAGCGACGCGTTTAATGTCGAGGTCGTGGTAGTCAGGCATTTTGGTGAAGATCTAAAAGGTAAAGTTGGCGTCGTTGATTCGCGTCCCGCGGCGGGCTGATTTTAGGAACGACCTGCAGCACGCCAAGACGGTGCCCAGAATGTAGCACGTGTCTCAAGGTCGCAGATTCATGAATCGGCAAAGTCGGGACGCGAAACCGTGTGGTGATTATGTGTCGGGTGGCTCCTGGCGTTACCCAGCCTAGCCCATTCGCAACGCCTGTTCGATCGCGGTCTCATACTCAGCATCGGTTAAATCGAGTGTTTTGCGTAGCGCAGCGAGTGTTTTTAGCTTCGTCGGGGACAATTCACCTTCGGCGGTCGCGGCTAAAAACATGACCTGAAGTCCCAGGATTCGCTGCGGCGGCGTCCAGCGACGTGAGACCGTCAGCACGTAGTTCTCCGCCTTGATCTTGTTTTGTGCGGCGATCGAGCACAAACGACCAAGCTCTTCCCGGTCTAAGTCGCGTTGAAGCCAATCGTTTCCAATTCGCAGCAAACCGCTGATTTCCTCTTCGCTGATCTTTTCATCGATCAGCACCACGAGCACCGCCGCCCTCAAGGCTTCGTCGCAGAACTGTTCTTGCTGGGCCTTTTCGTGGTCCGCGCGGTCCATTTCCAACACGGACAAATCCCATTTCGAGCGACAAACGTCGCACTCGATGAATTGCTCACTCGCTCCGACCGGTACCGTCGGGATGAAGTAAATCGTCAAAAAGGGACGACGCGAACGTTGGCGGTAAGTACTCGTACTTCCGCAGGTCGGGCAAAAGAAATTGCCGCGGTCCCGCGTGCGAGTCAGGTTCATCGTCCCAATCAAAATCATGATGTTTCAGTAAACCGGGCGAACTGGGGTGAGTGTTTCGGATGTTCCGAAGGATTGGATCATGGGGTGTGGTTCGGTCGATAACCACGATGTGTATCGTGATTGGATAGTTCGAACTGGTTTGGACGAACATGCCACTATTGCCCGTAAGCAACGTTCGTTCGAGTACGCCGCTGAGTTTCCAGCGGTCGCTTTTCCAGCTCAATGCTGACCAAGTCGCACTGCAGCGACAGTATGACCAGCTCAGCACAGGCCGCCGAGTGCTGAGAATTTCGGATGATCCGTCGGCGGCCGGACGGGCCATTGATCTACAGCGTGGGATCGACCGCAGCAACCAATTGATTCGCAACGTTAATTCCACGGCTGCATTCTACCAATCGGCTGACGGATCGCTCGATCGAGTGACGGCCTCGCTCATCGAAGCTCGGGGGATCACCGTCGAAGCGGCCCAGAACGTCCTTTCCGTCGATGAGCGAGCGGCTTACGCGACGTCGATCCGTCAAACGCTGGAATCCATCCTCAGCGCGGGCAACTCATTGTTTCGAGACCAGCAATTGCTCGGCGGCGCTCTGGATAACGGCCAAGCTTACGAAATCAGCCAAGACGGTGTACTGTTCGCCGGCAATGATGCGGTCGGCCTAGCGGAATTCGGCGGGAATCAGGTCACACCGATCAATGTAAGTGGCAATGAAGCGCTCGGCGTTTATTCGACGATCATCGAAGGCGAGCCGCTCCAGGCGGCACTGGACCGGAATACCCGGCTTGTGGATATGAAAAGCGGGATCGGCGTTAAGGCTGGTGTCATCCGGATTTCGGATGGTAGCGAATGGCAAACAGTGGACCTTTCCCACGCGTCGTCGATTGGTGACGTCAAAGATGTACTTGAGCAACTCGATTTGGACGGTCGATCACTGACTGCGACAATCAGTGGCGACGCCATCCAGATCGAGTACACCGATGGATTGCCCGGCACCCTCGCCATCGCCAACGGTACTGGTTCAACGATGGCGACCGACTTGGGGATCGAAAATCGCTTGGGACTACAGGCGCCGCCGATTGTGGGTGACCGATTGGCGCCTCGGGTTACTGCGAATACGGATGTGAATGATCTCGCGTCGGGCGCGGGAGTGGATCTCGGGTCCGGATTCCAAATACGGCAAGGCGATCGGACTTACACCGTGGATGTTTCACAAGCCACCACGGTCGGTGACTTGCTGATCGCGATCAACCGAAGTGGGGCAGATGTGCGAGCGGAGCTCGATCAAAACAACGGACGCATTGAGATCCGATCCCTGCGAAGCGGTGTCGACTATTCGATTGGCGAGAACGGTGGATCGACCGCCGCGGATCTCGGAATCCGCAGTGCATCTGGGGCGACGTTGCTCCGCGACCTCGGACGTGGGGTCGGAATTCACTTGGACGACAATGGTCCCGAGTTCGTGATCACGCGTCCGGATGGCGTCGAGCTACCGATCGAATTGGGAAGCTCCCAAACGATTGACGATGTCATCAACCTCATTCGCGACCATCCGCTGAATCAAGACTCGTCCAAGGTGCTGGTCAGTCTCAATGACTTTGGCAACGGTATTCAGCTCAAAGCACCGCCTGGGGTTGGGACGCTTAGAGTTTCACAATCGGGTGTCAGCGACACTGCGGTCCGACTCGGGTTGATCGCTAAGGGACAAAGTGAATCGATTGGCGTCATCGACGGTGCGGTGACAACGATCGTGGGCGGCGACTACTTGCCGCTCGAGGCGGGCGGTACCTTCGACACGTTGATTCGCTTAGAAAAAGCGGTACGTGACAACGACATCCCCGAGATCACCCGTTTACAACAACGACTCGACCAAGACCTTGATCGTGCATCCCAGACGCGAGGTCGGGTCGGCGTGATGGCCCAGAACCTCGACAAGCTTAAAACGTCGGTTGAGGACAATGTGGTCACGATGGAAAGTCAAAAGTCGGAGGAGGTGGACGCGGACTTGGCGACGGTGATCAGCCAATTGACGCAGCGTCAAACGTCGATGGAGGCCACCATGCGACTGATTGGGCAAATCAGCCAGTTGACGGTTTTAAACTTCCTGTAGTGATTTTGTCGATTCTGACGGGCTGAACGCCGATTCAAAAGATGGGTAACGATTGAGCGAGCGTTTTCTCCATCAATAGTCGCCCCTCGAACCCAATGGGCGGTCCGAGTGCTACTTGGAGCGGGAACGTCCGTTCGGGCCCTGCGTCCTTTTTGGGAACATGACTGAAATGCGTATCGATACTCAGCGCTTCGGAACGTTGCGATTCAATGCCGACCAATTGTTTCTGTTTCCAAACGGACTCATCGGGATGGAAACACTTCGCCAATGGGCGCTGATCTCCGATCCGGAGAACCCATCGGTGGCGTGGTTGCAAAGTGCATCGCGTGGCGATCGAGCCATTGCACTGATCAGCCCTCGAGTATTTTTTCACGACTATCGGGTCCACGTGACGCGGCGAGATCTCGCGGCGCTCAGCATGCAACCTGGTGCCGACGTATTCGTGCTGACGACGGTGAGCGGTCACGTGGGAAAGCTCACCACGAACCTGCGAGCACCGATCCTGCTCAACCTGGATCGCCGTCTGGGATGCCAAGTCATCACCGACGACGACCAACCTATTCGCCAAGACTTGCCACTGCAAACCGAGTCGTCGACAAGTCACCAGTCACCCGCTCGACGTGTCGCGTAGTGATTGAGCCGACAGGGCATTGACCCGCCGGGGTCGTGAACCGAGGGTGGTCGGTACTGGCGTGATCGGTACATGCTGAAAATTCGCTGCGGTGTCCAGTCGGTACGATCGATATGGCCGGATTGTGGGAGTGGAAGGTCAACTGGGCTAGCAGCGCGGTCGATCACTACTTTTGGCGAGCGGGCGGCAAACGTTGTCGAATTCTCGATTGTCGCCTAGCTGCGGGATCTGTGTTCCTGATGGGATGCATCGAAAGATTCCGTTCGAATTTATTGTCCCCCCACAAGATCACCACGAGGGCATCATGCTCGTCCTTTCCCGACACCGCGACGAAAGCATCATGATTGGCGACGACGTTGTGGTGACGATCGTCGATATTCGTGGTGATAAAGTCCGATTGGGGATCGAAGCTCCGCAATCGATCCCGGTTCACCGACAAGAAGTTTACGAAGCAATCCAGCGAGAGAATCGCCGCGCCACCCAAACCGGCGCCGGTGCGACGAAGGACATTCGTCCTCGTAAGGACTAATCTTCCGCTTCCTCGACATCACGGCGCGAATACGCCTCTGCCGAGCCGCCTTCGTCTGGCCTTGTTTCAACAACAACGAAACCGGTCCAGGCCAAGGTGGCTCGCTCCATTTCTAGTCATCATTTGACGCGTGCGAGACCCGCCTGGGCACTGTTTCGATGCTCAGTCCTGTGTGCCTCTGTGCACCGATAAGCTGCGTCGCTGGCGTAAACAATTCTGGTTGTGCCAGTTGTTCCAAACGTACGGCCAGACGTACAGCAATCCATCGCAAACTTCGCTGATGTGTTGCTACTTTCGCCAAATCGCAGCCGATGTTTCCGCAGACGGCTATGCCTAACAGCACCAATACGATCGATGGTCGATCGAAGTTTTTAGGGGCTAATGCCAGACCACCGGTCCACCGCGGCCGGATCCCATCCTCCCAGTTTGCGATTCGCCGCACTAAGAAAAGGTAGTACCCATCCATGACACGTATTAACACCAACGTTCCATCGTTCGTCGCCCAGAACCGACTAAACCGCAGCAATGCCGACTTGCAAGAAACGCTTACTCGATTGAGCACCGGTCTTCGCATCAACAGCGGCAAGGACGATCCGGCCGGTTTGATCGCCAGCGAATCGCTCCGCAGCGAAATCACGAGCATCACCAAAGCGATCAGCAATACGAATCGCGCCAACCAAATCATCACGACGGCCGACAGTGCCCTGGGCCAGGTCAGCTCGCTGCTCAACGACGTTCGTGGTCTGGTCGTCGAAGCGGCTAACTCGGGTGCGTTGAGCGACGACGAAATCGCGGCTAACCAATTGCAGATCGACAGCTCGCTGGAAGCGATCAACCGAATCGCTCAAACGACCACCTTCCAAGGTCGAAAGTTGCTCGACGGAAGCCTCGACTTTGTCAGCCGAAGCGGAACCAACTTTGGCAACATCAAGTCGCTACAGATTGACCAAGCGAACCTCGGCGCTAGCGGCCAAGTTGACGTCACGATCGATATCCAAGAAGCCGCAACAAAGGCATCGGTCGACATCAACGGCTTCTCCGCAGGCGCTACCGTGCAAGCCGCCAAGTCGGCCGGATCGCTCGACTTTGTTCAAGCTGCCTCAACTGGCGTCGCGGCCACTGATGGCTCGGTGCGATTCCGTCGCAATACGGGCGACGCGGCGACGTTGTCGGTCACACTCGCCGGACCGGGCGCTGCTGAATTCACGATCGATGCCAAGACTGGTGGCGAAGCATATAACGACTTCACGTTCGAATTCGCGCAAGACGCGAATCAAACCGAAGACATTGTGATCACCGATAGCGGTAATGACTTTGTCATCACGATCAAGACGGGATCCGGTGCGACGTTGCAAGACGTCAAAGACGCCTTTGATGCGATTCCAGAATACGAAAACTTTACCTTCACCGTGGATACCGACGGTGCGGTCGATGATGCCTTGGATGTCAATGCGGCAGCCAACCTTGCCACCGGTACCGACGACACGCTCGCAGCATCGTCGCTAACCGTTGTCAGCGACAATGTTGGCACCGCGGGTAACCTTGGCATCGAAATTGTCAAATCGGGAACCGCGGCTCCCTCGGCAGCCATCTTCGGTGACAAGATTCGCGTCACGTTGGCGGCAACAGGAACGACCACGCTGGGCGATATCCGCGACGCGATCAGCGCGATCGACGGATTCACGGCGACTGTCGACGAAGGCAATGCGGCTGACGTGATCGACAACACCTACCTCTCCAACGCTGCACCTTCGGTCAAAGCACTCAAGGGTGGAAAAGACATCACCACTGCCGCAACGGGATCGATCGCGATCACGTCCAAGCAAACCGGCGAAGCTTTCAACGGCACCGTCAACATCGTGAAATCGGCTGCGGCCACCAACCCCACGGCAACCTTTGCCAACGGTTCGCTCGTCGTCACCGTCAACGACAAGAACCCGACGACCTTGGCCTCCATCGCTTCCGCCATCAGTGGGATCAATACCGGAACCGACTTCGAAGCGAACGTCACCGGCACGCAAGTCAACTTTGACGGCGATGATTCCGACTTTACTTTTACCACCACCGCGCTGAGTGGTGGCGCCGATTCATTCACCGCTGGCGTCAACGCCAACGCAGTGTTCGAACTGGCAGGAAAGAGTGGCTCGGAAGTTTTCAATGTTTCTAAGGGAACCAGCCTTGCCCAGTTGGTCGATCAAATCAACTTGGTGAAGGATGCCACCGGAATCACCGCGGCCGCCAACGGCACTCGGTTGGAACTACGAAGCAGCGAGTACGGCAGCGACTCGCTGGTCGATTTGCGAGTGATCAGCGAAGACGTGGGCGGGAACTTCGGAAACGGAGCTCGTGCGGTCGGTACTGACATCAAGGCGACGATCAACGGACGTCAAGCGAATAGCAAGGGCAACGAGATCACGTTGAATACCGCAACGCTTGACCTCAAGATCAGCTTGGAAGCCGACCAAACCCAGTCATCGACGTTCTCGATCACCGGTGGTGGTGCCCTGTTCCAGCTCGGTGCCGACGTCGTGAGCAATCAACAAGCTCGTATCGGATTGCAAAGTGTTTCGGCAGCTCGCCTGGGCGGTGTTGCCGGAAAGTTGTTCGAACTCGGCAGCGGTGAATCGGCATCATTGACCACCGACCCGAACAAGGCAGCCAAGATCGTGACCGAAGCGATCGACCAAGTGACCAGCCTTCGTGGTCGTCTCGGTGCATTCCAAGCGACGACTTTGGAGAGCAACCAGATCAGCTTGAGCGATACGGTGGCCAACCTGCAAGAAGCGGAGAGCTCGATCCGCGATGCCGACTTTGCTAAGGAAGCCGCTCGTTTGACTCGTGCCCAGATCCTTGTTCAGTCGGGTACGACGGTGTTGCAACAAGCAAACCAAAACCCACAATCGGTCCTGTCGCTACTGCGATAGTTCGCCGTCATTCTCACGCACCGGCGTGAGGGTTATCAAACTCGATCCAGCCGGCGGAGCACTCTCCGTCGGCTGGTTTCGTTTGACGCCGCCGATTGGACGCCGCGTTTCACGAGCGTTTATCGGAAAAGTCTCTGTGGCTCGCACTGACAAAATGTCGATCTTTTGGATACCTCCCCCATTCGCTTTCGCTCAATACCGACAATAGTTTCATGGGACGACTTCAATCTTCCGTCGGCCTCGTCACCGGCACGAACATCAACAGCACCGTCGATCAGTTGATCGCGCTGAGTGCACAATCACGCGATCGACTGCAGGCCAAAATTTCCCAGTTCGGCCAACAGCAGACGGCCCTCGCCGAGCTGACCGCATCGGTCATCGGTGTGCAGATTGCCGGAAAACAGCTTTCCAATGCTGACGTTTTCCACGCTCGAACCGCGACCTCGTCCAATGCGGATGCTATCTCGGTGAAGGCAGCCAGTAACGCCGGGACGGGGACTTACGAAATCCGAACGTTGCAGGTCGCAGCCACGCATACCGCTCGATCCGAGCGAGGGTTTGCATCCTCGCAAACCCCCCTCGGTGTCTCAGGTAATCTGGAAATCTCCTCAGGCGGGTTTTTGGAACAGACAACGTCCCTGAGCGAACTCAATCAAGGCCGCGGGGTGCAACGGGGCAGCATTCGTATCACCGATCGCGCCGGAAAGACGGCTGACATCGATCTCTCCGGGGCTCGCACGATCGATGACGTGATCGAAACGATCAACACGGCGTCCGGCATCCGTGTTCGTGCAACCGCGGACGCAGACCGTATCTCGCTGCAGGATTTGACCGGCGAGACCGCCTCGAACCTTCGAGTCGATGAACTCGGCCAGGGTGAGACCGCAGCCGACTTGGGACTCTATGGAATTGATGTTGCCGCGAATGAAGCCCATGGGGCTGATCTAAATCCGCCCAACGCTGCTGCCGCAAGACTGACTCCGCTGGCCAAGTTGGGTGTCAAGCTCGGAGCCAGCACGGACTTGAAGGTCACGCTGAGCGATGGCTCATCACTGAGTCTCAATCTAGACCCGTCGTCCGAAGACTCGGCTCCCACCACGGTGGGAGAACTCATCGATGCGATCAATGCAAAAGCGAGTGGCAAGTTTTCCGCATCCCTCTCCGCGGAGAGCGACCGAATCGTCTTTCAAGACCTGACGAGTGGTTCGGATACGTTTTCATTAGCCGATGGTGCCGGAGCGGCGCTGGCCAGCGCCCTGCGAGTGGATGGCGACGCGGTGGGAGGCCAACTGACGTCCCGTAGTTTCATCAAGCCGTTACGTGGGACATCCCTCGAAGATTTGGGAGGTGGTCGCGGGCTCCAGACGCTTACGACGCTGGAGTTGCAAACGCGTGACGGTGCTACCGCATCGGTGGATCTCTCCCAAGCGAAAACAATCCAGCAGGTTGCTGACAAGATCAACGCGAGCGGTCTGCGGCTGAACGCCAAACTGGATGACAGCGGCACGGGACTACGAATTCGAGATTTGTCGGGCGGTTCCGCTGCCAACTTCAAGATTGAATCCTCCGACTCCACAGCTACCACACTGGGGATCGCTTCGGATACCGAAGACACGATTGTCGATGGACGAAGTCTCAATCGCCAGTTCGTTGATCGTGCGACCAATCTAACGTCACTCAACCAATCAGCCGGCCTGGGTACCGGGTCATTCACGATCACGGACTCCGCCGGAGTTAGCGGTGCCGTCAACTTAGGGATTTCTCAAATCTCCACCGTGGGCGAGCTGATTGACGGTATCAATGCACTTGCCATCAATGTCGAAGCCAAAATCAACGAGCGCGGTGATGGGATTCAACTCGTTGACAAGGCCAATGGTAGCGGCACGTTAGAAGTCGTCGATTTTGGAACGGCGGGAATCGCAAAATCGCTCGGCATTGCGGGCAGCGCCACCAGCCAAACCATCGGCGGCGAATCCGTCAGCGCCATTGTCGGTGGTGAACTGGATTCGTTCGCTTTTGCCGCGACCGACACGCTGGAAAGCGTCGTTGCAAAGATCAACGAAACCGGTCGTTTTGCGACAGCGTCGATTGTCACGGACGACAACGGTCTTGCGAGGCTGCAACTACAAAGCAAGCGAGCTGGACAGGCCGGACGTTTGAGCATCGATTCCAGCTCACCTGGATTTGCTATTGGTACTGCCTCGCGGGGCCAAGACGCACAAATATCCATCTCGGTCGACAATGGTCCCGAGCGGTTTCTGTCTGCGGTCGATGGCGTGTTTACGGACGAAACATCGGGCCTCACGCTGACTCTCAAACAATTATCCGATGATCCGTTGACGGTCCGGGTGTCAAAAAACCCGGACTCGGTAACGAAAGCCGCCCAGACGCTTGTCGATCAGTACAACAAACTTGTCGACAAACTTACGTCCCTGACATTCTTCAATGCGGCGAATCAAGAAGTTGGACTGTTGTTCGGCACGAGCGAAGCCCTACGCATCAACTTGAACTACGGGAAATTGCTTTCCGGACAAGTCGGCGGCGCCGGAAGCATCAAGTCGTTCGCTTCGGTGGGGATACGGCTCAATGATCAAGGCAAATTGACGCTCGACACCGACAAGCTTGTTTCAGCGATCGAGAGAGACTCAAACGCGGTGACTGAGTTCTTCACCAAGGATGACACAGGAGCAATCGCCCAACTGGACAAAATTGCCGATCAAATCGCAGGCCCCAACACCAGTTTATTGATCAATCGGACCGAAACGCTCGGCTTGAACATCCAACGCGGCAATGATCGCGTTGCGGCAATGAACAAACGGCTAGACAGTGAACGAACTCGGCTTCTCAAGAGTTATTACGCGAGCGAAGCTGCCATCGCCAAATTGCAGTCGAATCAGACGGCATTGGACAGCATCCAATCGATGAGTTTTTTTAGCGATACGAGTAGCTAGTTGATTCCCCGTTTAAAAGCCTATCCAAATGTCATTGAGCGAAGCGTGACTAGCGCGGTCGGCTCATGGATTTCGGATCGTTTCTAAGTATTCAAGGACGAACCCGCTGTGCATCACGATCATGCTCCGTATTCTTCGCGTCGCCCAACCATGGCTGCATCGAGTCACCGCAACGCTCGCAATGAGTATCTGGAAAACGCGGTGCGCACCGCGAGTCCGGCCCGAATTCGGCTGATGCTCATCGACCGCGCGATTGACGTCGCGGGCATATTGGCTACCAAGTACCGCGATGAGAACGGACCACGAGGAGCCAACGAGCAATCAATCTACTTGCTGGATTTGCTTTCGGAGCTACTTGGAGGCATCGCCAACAAAGACAGCGAACTCTGCCGGCAAGTGGCCGACTTGTACGTCTTTCTCTGCCAGGAGCTGGTGCGAGCCGAAGCCGAGAGCAGTGCCGAACGGGTAGATGTAATCCGAGACGTGTTGCGAATCGATGCCGAAACTTGGCGGGAGGTTTGCATCAATGAGCAACCGGCTGCGATTTTGGCGGACATCAAGAATCTCAATCAATCGGTGACGGCTGGTTTGAACTTACAGGGCTAAACGCCTATCCTTGAGGATTGACGGAGAGTTCACGTTCCAACGAAATTTCGCAAGGCTAGTTCGATGCGTCTAACCCACCTGTTCGCGATCCTTACGGCCAGTGTTTGCTTTGCATTGACCTTTGCATCGACGTCGTATGCCCAAGAGGTGGTCGAATCCAAGCCGTCGAAAGACAAAGCCGCGCCCGCCGCCGAGGTGGCCGAGCGGCCCCTCTACGCCCGCATTGACGAAACCGCCACTGGCAAACCGCGTGCGATGCAGACGGCAATCGTCCGTTACCAGGGCGTCCAAGGTAGTCGTTACGAGAACCAAGTGGTCGATCTCGTTGGCGTCGTGCACATTGGCGAGGACGAGTACTACCAAGAACTCGGCAAGCGATTGTCCAAGTACGATGTGGTGCTGTATGAACTGGTGGCGCCCGATGGCACGCGGATTCGACCGGAAGATCTGCAGGAACGACGCAGTGTCCTAGCATCGATGCAAACCGGCATGAAGGACATGCTCAATCTCGAATACCAGCTCGAAAAGATTGATTACATGTCGGAGAACTTTCGGCACGCTGACATGAGTCCCGACGAGTTCGTCGAGGATTTGGAACGGCGTGGCGACAGCATCGTCAAGATGATCGCGAGAATGATGGGAGCCGGCTTGGCCTCGCAGGCCGCTAGCGGTGGCGATGCGGGGATTTTGCTTGCCTTGTTTAGCGACGATCGTCCGAAAAAGATGAAGCAAGCGATGGCTCGCCAGCTCGTGGACATCGAAGTCGTCACGGCCGGTATGGACGACGCCAATGGCGAGAACACGCTGATCAAGGGACGCAATGCAAAAGCATTCAAGATCCTTCAAGAAGAACTCGACGCTGGCAAAAAGAACATTGCCGTGTTTTACGGCGCCGGTCACCTTCCCGACATGGCCGAGCGTCTCGAACAAGATTTTTCGATGAAGCCCGTGAAGACCATCTGGTTGGATGCCTGGGATCTCCAGAACAACTAGCCAACCAGTTCCAGTCCGCCTAGCAATCGTTCGGCAGAATCGCTTTTGTTGAGCACGTAATAGTGGATGCCAGCGACGCCGTGCTTGATCAAGTGCAGCGTTTGCTGGCGGGCATGTTCGACACCCACGTCGAATTGACGTTCTTCGTCCTCGGCGTCATTCATCGCGTCGGCCAGTAGAGCCGGGATTCGTGCTTTGCACATCGAAGCGATCCGTTGTGCTTGCTTAAAGTTCGTTACCGGTAGAATGCCGGGAATGATCGGGATGGTGATTCCCGCCGTGGCGCAATCATCGCGGAAGCGTAGAAAATCGTCGTTGTCATAAAACAACTGCGTGATCACGATATCGGCGCCCGCGTCGACTTTCCGTTTGAGATTATCCAGGTCCGACTTTGGATCGGTAGCCTCCTGGTGTACCTCGGGGTAACCGGCCACGGCGATGCCAAATTGATGGAACCGATCGCGGATCAGGGCCACGAGCTCATTCGCGTATTGCAGCCCGCCCGCTGCGACTTCGAATTTCGAGGTTCCCTTGGGAGGATCGCCACGCAGCGCGACGATGTAATCCGTGCCTCGCTGCTGAGCCTCCGTCAGGTAGTCACATAGTTGCTCCACGGTGGACCCCACACAGGTCAAGTGCGACGCGACGGGTAGCCCCGTCAGCTTGTGGACCTTTTCGATGACGTCCAGCGTTGCTGTCTGCGACGAACCGCCGGCCCCGTAGGTGCAGGTAAAATAGCTCGGCTGGAACTGTTTGAGCCGCTCGACGTTTTCCATCAACGCTTCGACGCCGGCCTCGGTCTTGGGCGGAAAAAGCTCGAACGAGATCGCTAGCCGATTCTGTTGGTAGTGGGAAGCAAGTGTCATCAAAAAAGTCAATCCTAGTGAATCTTTATCAGCGGGACGGCCAACTGCCGCTCACATTGTAATTCCTTCGCCTAGATCTTATCGAAGAAGCCATTCTCCGACACCTCGTAGCCAGACCAGGTTGGTTTTACCATTGAGCCACGGAGTCCAATGACTCGCTGCTAGTTTTCTTACCCGCCAACCCGAACGTTGTCCGCGATGAATGTTCCACCCCCTGGCCGTCCGGCCCCGCAGCTTCCCGAGCCTTCCACGGTTCCAGAAACCGGTTGGCACTGTTCGCACTATTTCTACCGATTCCGACGCGAGGCGATCGATAGCAAGTTGAGTCCCGCCCACCAGCGACAATTCGCCGAAGCGCTGGCGCCCGCCGCTGGCGACGCACCCGAACGCCTTGCCGCTTACTGGACAAGCGGCCATAGGGCTGATTTTGCGGTGATGGTGATGGATCCGAACCCGGCGGTGGTCGATGCGGTGCACCAGCGTATTTTGGCTCCCGGACTGGGCAAATACATCGAAGCGACATGGTCGTTCGTGTCCATGAGCGAGGTCAGCGAGTACGTACCGACGGTCGAGAGGTACCGCGAACGGTTGGTTGCCGATGGGGCTGAGGAGGACACGCCGGAACTGGCCGCCAAGGTCTCGGCGTATGAGCGTCGGTTGCCCATGATGAATCAACAACGGCTGCGACCTGAATTTCCAGATTGGCCTGCGGTCTGTTTCTACCCGATGAATAAAAGTCGCGTTCCCGGTGCCAATTGGTTCATGGAGCCCTTCAGCCGCCGCAACTCGATGATGGCCGAACACGCTCAAAGCGGAATCGCCTTTGCCGGACGTATCAGCCAGCTCATCTCCGTCGGCATCGGTCTGGACGATTGGGAGTGGATGGTCACGCTCTGGGCTCGCAATCCCGAGTACCTCAAGGAAATCGTCTACAAGATGCGATTTGACCAAGCCAGTGCCAAGTACGCGGAATTTGGACCCTTCTACGTTGGCTATCGAGCTTCGGCGATGGAAATCCTTGCGCATTGCCAGTTGGCTTAGCGTCCAGACACAGCGCGTTTCACACGTCCAACTTTCACGGCGATTCACTGGACCTCCATGACTTTGCAGCCACATCGTATCGAGTTCGTGTACTTTGATCTGGGCAACATTTTGCTGGCGTTCGACCCTGGGATCAGTTGCGGTAATGTCGCGGATCGATTCGGAGTGACCGCGGAATCGGTCAAGGAAGCGATTTTCACAAGCGGATTGCAGGACGCGCTGGAGCACGGTGCCTTGAGTGGCGACGAATTTGCCGACAGGGTACGGGCGTCCTTGGGCTTGGCCGTCGATCGCTTGCCGACGGCGGAACTTTTGGAGGCGATCAGCGACATGTTCACTCCCATCGCCGGGATGGCGGAGCTGATGGACAACGTCCGACTTCACCATCGTCGCATCGGGTTGCTTTCGAATACCTGTTTCGCCCACTGGGACTGGATTCGCCGCCAAAACTATCCCATGTTTTCCAAGCCGCTGGACGTCACGGTTGTCAGCTACGAAGTCGGTGCGATGAAGCCCTCGTCGAAGATCTACGAGATTGCCGAAGAGCTCGCAGCGGTGCACCCGCGACAGATCCTGTTCATCGATGATCGCCTCGAAAACGTCGAAGGGGCTCGCCAAAGAGGCTGGAACGCCGAGCAATGCTTTGGCGGTCCAGCCGCAATCGAAATCGTCAATCGGTACTTGGCGATACCTTAGCCAAGAAATAATGGCTCGCCACCCAGGTCGGTTTGATCGACAATTGGATCGCGACCAAGTCTAAACCATGAATGCGAGTTGGCGCTTCTCCGCCAATCATGCTGAGCACTCGGTCTCGGTACAGCATCGAATCGGCGATCGACGGAAGCGAAATGTGTCGGTTGACGAATCCCGACATTTCGACCCCGACGACCTCGCCACCAACGGCCGCGTAATCACCACGTTCCGCTGCGCCTAGCGCCATAGCCGCGGTCATCGTCCATGGCGGATGATCCGCATCGACGAGTAGATCGCTCGTGAGTCCCGCAAGTCCAGTTTCGATGGTGAACTTGGACGGTAAACGACAATAGATCCCATCGTCCAATCGTGTCATGAAGTACGGTTTTTCACCGCTGAGTCGGACGACGTGAGTCGCCGTGATCTTGGCGTTCATGGCATGCTGCGCAAGATTCGCAAACACGATCGACGCCGGAGTGGTCAACAGCGGTAGTGAATCCGGCTGCTGTTCGGAATAAAGCCCGGCAAACTCAGGACGCGTCACCATTTTTTGTTGCAGCTCGGTCGACGCGAGTTTGTAGTCTTGTTGCAGTGACCTCCGTTGCACCGCCACCAATTTTCGTCGCCACCTTAAAATGTCCCAGGTGGCGGATTCATAGTTGGAGACGAGATCGGCGATGCCGGCTTTCGTCGCAAGCTGGCTGAGCGAACCAGCAAACGTCGTCTCGGGTGCCCACTGGTCGACTTGGTCGATGATACGGGCAAGGGCTTGCAAGTAATCGGTGTACTGATTTTGAGCGGCGTCGGGTGCCAATCGAACGGCGTCGGCAGAGATGATCTCGCTATAGCATTGTTCCATTTGGCGGGTGAGCTGGCTGGTTTGCTCGCCCAAGAGAGGTTGGTTCTTGCCACCTAGCGCCAAGTCGAACGCGGCAAGCTTGTTCAAACTCATGTGCAGATTCGCCCAGCGTCGGTTGAGGGATTCGATCGCGGCCGGACCCGACATCGGTTCGCCATCGAAAGTGATCGCTCCGGAGCTCGGGAATTCGGACATCGCGGCGTCGATCTCCTCTTGAAATCGATCGCGTGCAGCGACCCAAGCTTCGTTCCTTTCGGCAAACGCCTGCTTCGCCGACTCGATTCGCTGGCGGCTCATTTCCGCCGTGATGGCTCCATTGACTGTTTCGAACGGTTTGAAATTAACACCGCGTCCGTATCCGGCAACGTACGCGGTATAGGGCCAAATGTCGCCATACGTTTTTGCAAGTAGCTTCTCGGCTTCCGAGAAACGACGCTGTTGAACCAATTTCGTCAACTTTTCGATCGCGGTTGATTTGAGGGTCGCCAATTTCGTCGAAGCGAGAACTTGGGCGATCCCCTGAAAGTAACGCGCACCCTCCGGAGTTCGTTTGAAACGCTCGATTGCATTTTCAACCGGCCATCGCGCCGCTTCTGCTCGTTTGAGTAAATCGCTAGCGGTCGGCTCGCCGTAGTGAGCGAGAATTTTCGCCTGCCAAAGGAGTTGCTCCAGTGCGACATAGGCTTGGCTCAATTGTTTGCCCGACAACGCATCGTCATTGGCTTTGACGACCCACTCGCGGAGTTTTTGTTCCGCTGCGATCGCTTGTTTGCCGATCAGCAAAGCTTCTGGGATCGTGCCGTGCAGGCTCAGCACTTCCGCGGGGGCTCGATCCGTGGGATTGGCGATCGCAGCTGCGGAAAAAAGCGTGGCGATCGCGCACGCGATGTTCGGTGCGAATCGCATGACCAACCGCGACCATGGAAGGACGAAATCTCGTTCTGGGGTGGTCATTGTCGATCTCCCGCGTGGGTAGATGGCGTGAGCATCGTGACACGTGAATGACTAAACACAACGTTTTCGGTGACGGCTCTCACGGTGCCGCTCAAGGGGGATGTCGTTCCCGCAGCGTCCGTCAGGCTTCCGGGGCCGAATGATCCGACCAGTTCCGTGTCCTCAAGCGATTGGATGGTTAGCGATATCGGAGACGAATCGTCGGAGAACCAGATCGTGCCGTCCGCCGTCGGCTGGACGAATAATTTGCCCAAAATCGTTTTTCCGACGAGACCCGACATCGAGTCCGCAGCCACCGAGCCTTGGAAAAAGATGGCCGGGTAGGTCTCTTGCGTCGGATTCGCATAGGAGCGAATTTGCAGCACGGACGGTCGATTCGGCTCCAATAGGACAAGCGTGGCGTTGGCGTTTCGAGCCAGCGTCGGTGCATCCAGGGTGAGGCTGATCTCGCCGGTTTTGGGCAGGATCGGAACCGACATTTCGAGTTGGTCGAAACTCGTTGCGGCTTTTTCCTTGGCCCGAGTCGCTAGCTGGTTAAGTTCCTCACGGCTACAGCCGCTCGCGACGAGTGCGGCGATCGCGAGCGCGACCATCCGAGGCAGGGGGATTTTGGGCGAGCATGACGTGCACATCAATGGATTGCTCCGAGAATCGGAAATGAATGCGAAGAGTCTCTCGAGAATAGTTCGAGGATCCGACATTGGGCGACGCGGATGGAGGTTGGCGAACAGAATGATTCCGTCGCCAACGAATTTTCGGAGCTTGGGACACTGAATTCGGCGGTCTCATTGCGACGCAGCCAATTTTCCTCTTCGCATTTTTCGCTTCCGTGGCTAGCATCGACTGACCACCAAATTGATGAACGCCGCGTGAAAAAATCTTCGACGACCATCCCGAAGCCCGAGTCTCCACTTCGTGTCGGATCACGCTTGGGAAAGTACCGCTTGCTCAAGCGAATTGGCGCGGGGGGATACGCCGAAGTGTACGCCGCTTTGGATACGTTGCTGGGAATCAAGGTCGCTCTCAAGGTCCCCAATCACAGCATTGTTTCGCCGCAATTGCTCGATGAATTTCGACGCGAAGCCCGGCTGACGATGAAGCTTGAGCATCCCAACATTTTGCCCATACGGGATGCTACATTCATCGATGGTCACTTCGTCATCATCAGTCCGCTGGGTGATCGCACTCTGGACGATCGACTCAGCCGACGCATCGCGTTCGAAAGCGCATTCGATATCGTGACTCAATTGCTCGCGGCGGTCGCCCACGCCCATGAGGAGGGCGTGATTCACTGTGACATCAAGCCCGAGAACATTTTGTTGTTTGGTGACAACCATCTACGGTTGACGGACTTTGGGATCGCCAAAGCGACCCAACGAACGATCACCGGCTCGGGCACCGGCACCCTGGGTTATATGGCGCCCGAACAAGCGATGGGAAAACCGTCGTCGCGCTCTGACGTCTTTTCAATTGGTTTGATCGCTTATCGGATGTTCTCGGGGCAATGGCCCGAGTACCCCTTCATTTGGCCAATGGCTGGGGCCCTCCAATTGCGGCGACGCGCCCATCCCGATTTAATCGCGGTAATCCGCAAATCCCTGTCGATGAATGCTCGTCACAGGTATCGCGACGCGTCCCAGATGCTTGCGGAATGGGACAAAACGCGATTGAAAGCAATTCGATTCGCAAGACGGCGACGCGCCGAAAGCTAGAATATCGTGAATGGGTAGGCCTAGTTGGCTTCCCCCACCCGAACGGATATTCTGCACAGATGTCGACGACCGCCACACAATCGCAAAGCCAGCTTTATGTCGAAAGCGACATGCTGCAGCCGGAGCTGGTCCCACTGGTTCATGGCCAAGTGGGAGTGCTGTGTCGTCGTTGTCCTGACAAATTTGAACCCAACGACGATAGTGCCGCGGTGGTGCAAACCGCGCACGGCGGAGTCGTTTTGATTGTCGCGGACGGCGTGGGCGGTGGGCCGTTGGGATACAAGGCATCGTCGATTGCCGTGGAGACAGTTTCCGAAAGTGTCCAGCAATCCGGACCGATGTCTGATTTGCGACCGGCGATTTTGGACGGCATCGAGCGGGCGAATCGCGAGATTCTGGAATTGGGAATTGGTGCCGCAACCACGCTTTCGGTCGTCGAAATCCAGGACGGGATCGCTCGTGCGTACCAGGTTGGCGACAGCATGACGCTGATCATCGGTGGCCGCGGGACGATGAAATGGAAGTCAACCATGCATTCGCCCGTGGGTTATGCGGTCGAGTCCGGCATGCTGGACGAGGCCGAAGCGATGCACCACGGCGATCGCCATCTGGTTTCTAACTTGGTCGGATGCCGTGACATGCATATCGAGATCGGACCGACGCGTGTGCTCGCGCCACGCGATACCGTGGTCGTCGGTAGCGATGGGTTGTTTGACAACTTGCACGTGGCCGAAGTCGTCGCATTGTCGAAATCGGGCAAGCTGTTGTCGCGTATCCAGTCGCTCGCCAAGCTGGCCGCAGAGCGTATGAGTCATGCGACACCCGAGGTACCGGGCAAGCCCGATGATCTTACGGTGCTACTGTATACGCCTTAGCATCGATGCGCCTTACTACTACAACTTGGCTCATTCCGCGTATTGCCGGTGCGGGGCACCCATGCGACCGAATGCCACTCGCTAAAATTTGGGAGCGTAGGCACCCCCTTTCTCGACGCGTAACTTGCGACCCATGACGCCCCCATTTGGCAATGACCCTGGATCGTCGACTGTACCGGATGATGAAAGCCTAGACCCCGGCAGTTTTGCATCGGACTCCGAAACCAATTGTTTGGTGGAGTTGAATTTGCAAGGTGCCGACGGACGCTCGGGCATCGATGGTAACTCTTTCTTTGATCCGAATCGGGCGGCGGGCGCCCATGGCAGACGCGGCGAGGACGGCACGCCAGCGGAGCCGGGCCAAGACGCAGCGTCCGCGACGTTGAAACTCGGCTACGCCTCCGGTGCTCGCGAGCTCGGAGTGCTGAGGGTTGCGGGTACTGCGACGAAGTCGGGACAAGCAATCCCGATCGGTGACGAAAAATCCATCGGGGACGACGGCTACGTCTTCGTTCGGGCCCTCGGTGGTCGTGGCGGCGACGGAGGCCGTGGTGGCGACGGTCAACCGGGAGCGCCAGGTTACCGAGGTGCCGACGCGACCAGGTATTCGTCGGGGCAGAATGGCGGTCCAGGTGGCGATGGCGGAGACGCTGGCAATCCGACCGACGGCCGCGATGGCGGCAATGGCGGTAACGTCAGTATCGTCGTCGACGAAGCGGATCAGGGGCTGCTCATGCTCATCAAGGGCGACCTGGCCGCGGGCGAAATCGGCTTCGCTGGCAAACCCGCCAACGGCGGCGAAGGTGGAGCGGGTGGCCCCGGCGGAAGCAGCTATCATTGGACTGAGACACAGCATTACACCGACTCCCAAGGCAAGTCGCAAACGCGAACGACGTTCCATTCCAATCCTGGCGGATCGCAGGGACGTCGCGGTCGAGACGGTGCGCCATCATCGTATCGTGCGAGAGATGGCAAACCCGGATCGCCGGGCCGACTTACGATCACAGTGGTCGGCCGCGACGGAGATCGGCGTCACTATCGCTCACCCTACGATTTGCAGCTCGATACGTTTGATGTAGCCGGAGAATGTTCCACTCTCGAACCCGATTCGCTGGTTAGCGCCGACAACCTCACCGTCACCAATGTCGGCGGCATGCCGACACCTCCGAATTATACGATTCGAATTTTTCTCGGATCCGACGAGCACTTGTTGTCGGACGAAGTCGACTTGGTGCTACCGCGGCCATTGGCACCCGGCGAGTCCTATACGTTTGACAGCGAGGGACTCGGATTTCGACTCGCGGATGTCGAGATCGATGGGCCGCGACGTCAATCATTCCGGCTGACTCACGACGTTAATCCGCAAGCCTATTTGGAAAGCGGGATACATCGTCCGTTCCGCAATTTCGAAAACCCGGAAACGATCGATGTTCGATTCCCCGTCGAGTTGACCGAGATCATCGCGCTCAATAGTCTCGCGCCCGGCGAGTCGACGCGAGTCCGCTGGGGCATCACGAACATCGGCGACGAGACATTCGATGACAAGTTGACGTTTCGAAGTATTCGAAGTCGCACCCGATTGCTAGGCGGTGATATTGACCAGAACCAGATCCTCTTTTTTGATGATCAGGACCAGCCTCATGACTTGCTCAGCGAGGAATTTCATACATCGGTGCGAAACCTGGCTCCTGGTGAAACGCGTTGGCTTGAAACTCGAATTGGAATTCGTAACCACTCGAACGTGATCGCCTACCAAAGTTTTGTGCTTGGCGTCGACTTGATTCTCCAGCGTCCCGGTTCGAGTGATCGGAACACCGAGTATCGCTGTGTCGACTATCGCCACGAGTTCATTCGGGTGTCCGAGCAGTATCGACGTGATGAGGGGTCGCGATTCCTCTTGGTCGCGAACCAAAAAACCGATGTCGCCGAAATCGAGAAGTGGACTCAGCTAGCGGACTATTTTGGAAGCAGCCTAGACGTCTGGGACGTCTCTTACTACGGCTTTGTCGACTTAATGCGAGAGTTGGGCGAGAACCAATCCTCGGTGAATCCCGACAAAAACCTCAAGCTAAACAATTTGCTAAGCCAATGGCGGGGAATGACGATCATTATCCCCAACAACTACTACCACACCGCGGCAGGCAAACGGACCGCTTTCAGCCAACTTGCCAAGAAGCAATTCGTCAAAGCGGCGGCGGATCACGATATCAATTTCTATATTGTGGGCGACTCGCGAACGGGTGGCGAAGACATGCTCGCCACATCGATCATTCCGCTGGGAGACGACAAGGCACCGAGCTCGTTGAAAACGCAGCAAGCGTTCTTGCGCGAAGTCCGGCGCTGGTCCAAATATGTCGCGCGAAGCAGCGAAGTGGTGGGTGGTGCGACCAAGAAGGTAACGGCAATCGCGGATGCGTCGGTCGGTTCTGTTCATCGCTTTGAAATCGAGAAACGGACGCTCTTATTTCAACCCAAACCCGAGTGGCTGGAAACGGAAGCACGTGCGTTGCAGCGACGATTGCGGAAGACCGATCCGCTGCACCGCTGGGTCATCGTTCATCGCTATGACACTGCCGATACCGATACCGCGTGGGGATTCTTTCGCAAACGCAAAGTCGGCTCGCTCGAAGCCCGACGAACCCTCGATTCGAGTAAAGGTTCCGCCGTGCTATTCGAAGTCGAATCGATCGACATGATCGATGACGATTTCATCAATAGCGAACAAAACAAACTTGGGATCTTTCTCGCACTCAAGTTCGAGGACAAAGTCGATCGCTTCATCCGACTGGTTAGCGAGCGGACTTTCCCGAGATACAGCGAGAACTTTATCGATCGTCCCTTGAGCGATGATGAAATCGAGCACATTGGCAACGCGCTTGTCGACTCGATACTCGTCGATATCTACAACGAACAACTCGAAGCGAGAACTTGTCGCATCTGGGGCGCCAGCGGTACGGGGCCACTGCTACCGAAACTGAATTATCTCGCCGAACGTTCACTCAACTACGGACTGACCTATCGGCAGATGCAGGAAAGCGAGGCGACCTTGCCGTTGCTTTACGAGTTGCTGGCGAGCATTCGTTATATGGCTCGTCAGTCGCAATCGATCTGGGATATGGCGATTTTTCCAACCGCCTTTTTCAAACGCAGTCGAGCGGTATCGGCGCACATGAATGACCGGGCGGATCGCATCACCACCAATCTCTTTGGTCGCCGACTCACTTGGTGGGACAAGTGGTCATCCGCCAGTGATGACTATGACCCCTTTGGCGGCGCGAAGAATGCGGTGCCAAAAGGCCTCGCGCGGGAGACTGCGGACGAAGCCGTGGCGAAGTTCGAGGCCAATATGATTCGGACGAAAGTCAAACTCGATCGATTCACGAGAGCCCAGACTCAAGCGGGGCTGACGTACGATCCTGAGCTGTTGCAGGAATCCGATCGTGTGATTTCCGGCCAGGTGTTTGATCAGCTTGTCCAGAACGAGCAGGCGGCCGAATTGGAACGAGCCAAGACAGAGCTTGAGGTCGCGAAACAACGCGCGGAGCTCTTGGTGCGACTGGAATCTCCCGTGCAAATTGCTGTGCCGACGTCAAAGTCGACATCGACACCGCAATGATCGTCGCTTCTTGAATTCATCGAAAGCGGCTATGCTGGATTCCTTATACCCGCTAGCCACGTCGGTAAAGCTGATCGTTCATCATGACGCCTGAAACGCTCCCGCAAGTTCCACCTCGTGCTGACGCTCCGCCGGCATTCGTCGCGGTGATCGACATTGGCGCGACAAGTATCCGGATGGAAATCGCCGAAATTCATGCCAACGGCGACATCCGAACGCTCGACACCCTCGTCCAAGCCGTTGACTTAGGACGCGAGGCATTCGAAGCTCGCCGACTCTCTCGCAAGAGCATCGAGAAGGCCGCGTCCATCCTGAAACGGTATCGGCGAATCCTTCGCGAGTATGGCGTCACCAAAACGTCGAACGTGCGAGTGGTGGCGACGAGTGCCGTGCGTGAGGCAATCAATCGATTGGCGTTCATTGATCGCGTGTATGTGGCGACCGGATTCGACGTCGAGATTATTGACGAGGCGGAAGTCAACCGCATCACCTACATGGGCATCACCCCGCATCTCCAGGCGCACCCCGAACTTGGTAACGGCAAGACCGTGGTGGTGGAAGTCGGTGGCGGCAGTACGGAGTTATTGGTCGTCCGGGGCGGCAATGTGTTGCATAGCGAATCCTATCGCCTCGGCTCACTACGTTTGGTCCAAACGGTCGATCCAGTGCGCGGCAGCCCACTGAGGAAGCGGACGCTGTTGGAGAGTCATATTCGTCGTACCTTGGTGCGTATCACCGAACAAATTCGTACCGATATGACGATTCACTTGATCGCCATAGGTGGCGACATGCGGTTTGCGGCGCATCGGATTCTTGAAAATTGGGACGGGATCTCGCTCGCCGAGTTGCCCACTGATCGCCTGAGCGAATTAGCCGAGGAGATTCTACAGTTCGACGAAGACGCGATCGTCAAGAAGTTCGGGGCGAGCTTTATCGAAGCGAAAACGATCGGACCGGCGTTGCTGTCGTATTCGCTATTGGCCCAGCACTTTGAGTTGCCTCATGTGTACGTTTGCGATACGAATTTAAGAGATGGACTGTTGCGAGACATGTCCGTCGGGGGAACTTGGACGGCTGAGTTTCGCAACCAGATCGTCCGCGCCGCCGTATCGCTGGGACGCAAGTTCGATTTCGACGAAGCACACGCGAGAAATGTTGCTGAACTAGCGAGAAAGCTTTTCGAAGAGTTGATCACAGATCATCGTTTGGACAACCGTTACGAAGTCCTGCTGTACATCGCGGCGTTGTTGCACGAAGTCGGGATGTTCATCAACGTCCGCAGCAACCATAAGCACGCACTGTATTTGATTCGCAACAGCGAGCTCTTCGGGCTGTCACGCTCGGAATTGTTGCTGGTCGGGCTGGTCGCACGCTACCACCGACGCGCATTTCCGCAGCCGTCACATGAGGGTTACGGGACGCTCGACCGGGATGGACGTGTGGCCGTTTCAAAGATGGCCGCGCTCTTGCGATTGGCGATCGCTCTGGATGACACTCGAAGTGGTCGAATCCGCGAAATTGCCTGTCGCCGCGATAGCAAACGGCTCGAGATCACGGTCCCAGGTGTCGATGACGTGTCGCTGGAACAATTGGCAATGCGTCAAAACGCGTTGCTGTTCCAAGACGTGTTCGGAATGCAAGTGCTCCTGCGCGCGGGTAAATCCTAGTTCAATCATCCGCCTCGATCGAGGTTGCCCAACTGATGCCAATGCTCCTGCTGACTCGTTCGACGCTTTTCGGAATCCTGATATTGTTTGCGCTCACACCTGCTACGAAGAGTCTTGCCGTGGACCGATACGCCGAGGCGCGCGAGCGACTGGTGCGAGAACGGATCGAAACCGCTGGTGTTAAAGACCCACGGGTGCTGGACGCCATTCGGCAAACACTGCGTCACGAATTTGTGCCCGCCAGCCAACGCGATCGCGCTTATTTTGATATGGCGCTGCCGATCGGTGATTCCCAAACCATTAGCAGCCCTTTCATTGTGGCGTCGATGACCGAGGCATTGCAGCCGAAACCGACGGACAAGGTGCTCGAGATCGGCACCGGAAGTGGCTATCAGGCGGCCGTGCTAAGCCCGCTGGTCCAGCATGTTTACTCGATCGAGATTGTTCGTGATCTCGGCGAGCAGGCGGAAAAAACGCTGAATCGGCTGGGCTATGAAAATGTTTCTACGCGTGTCGGCGACGGCTTCCTCGGTTGGCCTGACGCGGCGCCGTTCGACAAGATCATCGTGACCTGCAGCCCTGAAAGTGTGCCTCAGCCGCTCGTGGACCAATTGGCCGAGGGCGGCACGATCGTGATCCCCGTCGGTGAGCGCTATCAACAGACGCTCTATCGGATGACCAAGAAAGACGGCAAGCTCGTTCGCGAAGCGCTCCAGCCGACCTTGTTTGTCCCAATGACAGGGGCTGCCGAGGACAAACGCCAAATGCTTCCCGACCCCGCCAACCCCCAGGTGGTCAACGGTGACTTCGAAGTGCTTCCCACGAGCGACGAAGAAAAACTGCCTGACTTTGTGCCGGGGTGGTATTACGGCCGCCAAGTTCGCCAAGTCCAGGCGGAATCGAGCGACGGTCAAGCATTCGCGGGTTCGACCTTTGTGCGCTTCGAAAATGAGACGCCTGGATTGAGTTCGCACTTGTTACAGGGAATCGCCATCGATGGCCGCGAGATTTCAATGCTCCGGCTCAAGGGCGTAGCGAGAATCTCTGGGGTCCGTAAGGGGCCCGACCCAGAGGCGATGCCGATGGTTGCCCTCACGCTCTATGACGAGCAACGCAAAGATCTGGGGACGTTCTGGATCGGGCCTTTTCGGGACAGTCAATCCTGGCGCAGCTCAAGCCGATTGATTCGCATCCCCCATTCGACCCGCGAAGCGATCCTTCGCCTCGGATTGTTTGGTGCGACGGGGCAAGCGGACTTCGATGAAGTCTCGCTCCAACCCGTGAACTAGGATCGATGGCGATCAATCCCTCAAAATTGATCTGATCTGCGCATTTTGCCTTAACAGCAAAAACTGCCCTGGCTGCTTGATCCAACCAAGCCGTTCGTTATCCTACCGGAAGAGCCGTTGACGCGATTGGGCAGCGGCGTGACACAGTTTCCCTTCGGAATCATTGAGGGATTGCGGCGAATATGAAACAATTCAAGCGTTGGACTCACTTGACGGTTGTCGCCGTTGCGTTGGGTTTGAGTGGTATTGCCCACGCAGGAGGCTCGTCCGGCGGCTACTATGCCGGTTACGGTTCTAGCGGCGGTGGCTACGGGTCGTCGGGCGGCTACGGCTCATCCGGTGGCTATGCGGCTGCCTATGGCAGTTACGGCGGGTCGTCCGGTGGCGGTCTGTTCAGTCATCTAAGATCAAAACTGCACGCTGCTTCTTACGCAGGCGGTTCTTCCGGCGGAAGCAGCGGCGGATATGCTGCCTACAGCGGCGGCAGCAGCGGTGGGGCTGGTCACGTGGGACCGTTGCGTCGTTTGGCTGCGAAGATTCACGCTCACAAAGCGGCTCGACATGCGGCCAGCAGTGGTGGCAGCAGCGGTGGCTATGCTAGTTACTCAGGCGGTTGGAGCGGCGGAAGTAGTGGCGGATACGCGACAACAGTCGCCAGCTACGGCGGAAGCAGCGGTGGAAGCGTCGGCTATGCCGCCCCGATGATGATGAACTCGATGAGTTCTCCGATCTACGAATCGCCGGTCATTGAATCGTCCTACGAGTCCTACCCCAGCTACGATTCGTACCCTTCGTATGATTCGTATCCAAGTTCGGAAAGCTCCATCAATGCCGATCAAAGCATTCTCGGCGCTGCGGACGACTTGGATAGCGAAGCGAGCTACGCTTCGGCCAAGCCCACTCTCGATGATGATGCCGCTTTGTTAACCGTAGCGGTGCCCAACGACGGCGCCGAAGTCACCGTCAATGGTCACGCGACGACGAGCGAAGGTTCGATTCGCCAGTTCATGTCACGTGGACTCAAGAGCGGCTACATCTACACGTACGTCGTCAATGTTAAGTACACCATTGATGGGAAAGAAGTCGTTGACAGCAAGTCTGTTAAACTTCGCCCCGGTGACACCGAGCAATTGGTGTTCGAGCCCAACGAGGAAACGGCCGATACGGCTGACCAAGCGTCGGCCAGTGTTACCAAAGCTGTTGAGACGGTTGTTGAGTTGCACGTGCCGGAGAACGCGAGCGTGACGTTGGCAGGAAATCCGACCAAGGGACAGGGTGCTGTGCGAACCTTCCGAACAAAGCAGCTCAAGGCTGGTGAAAGCTGGAAGAACTACACTGTTTCTGTGACGGCAATCATTGACGGCCGAAGCGTTACCAAGCAGCGCAGTGTCGACGTCCATGCTGGCGATGAAGCGAAGTTGGAGTTCGACTTCGACTCGAGTACAGTTGCGACTCGATAGTCAATCGACTGTGCTCGCATCAATCATAAGGCTGCGACTCGCAAGGGCCGCAGCCTTTTTTCGTTATCACCCACGGTGGTCCCGGATCAGGCTTCTCTGGACAAAACGACACAGAGCCTCCCGCGAAGGAG
Organism: Pirellulaceae bacterium; assembly: GCA_041741195.1. Taxonomy (GTDB): domain Bacteria; phylum Planctomycetota; class Planctomycetia; order Pirellulales; family Pirellulaceae; genus JBBSJZ01. The sequence goes on along the minus strand of JBGSKM010000093.1, from coordinate 88,074 downwards.
CTTGGGCGATTAGTGTAGACAGTTGGGCGAACCACGGTTGGGTCATCGCTATCTTTGCAAAGTTTGAAAGTTTTCCGTGACTCGGTTCAGCGACGACTCAAATCGACATCGACTGCACGACGATCGTTTGAAGGGCTCTGTTAGCAAGCCACTCCGAATTGTCGTGAGCACATTGGTCTTGATGCATCTTTGGGCGGTCGCATCGCCTCCCTTGGCATTTCAAACTCGCGGTCCCCTGGGCGGCTCGCCGTCAGTCGCGACACTGGCCGCGCCCGTGCGCGGTTATGGGGAATTCCTGTACTTGAATCGTGGTTATGCGTTTTTCGCCCCCGATCCAGGGCCAAGTCATTTGATCCAAGCCGCCTACACCGACACCACCGGCAAGGTCGACGAAGAGCTTTTTCCTGATCGAACGCGGCAGTGGCCTCGGTTGTTGTACCACCGTCATTTCATGTTGACCGAGTTCTTGCATGAGATCTATCAACCGCCTGGCCCGCCACCGCAGCTGAGGGAGGTCGATGCGAATGCCGCTCGAGCCTGGTCGGCCGCCCGCGGTCGCTATGAGAGCGTTCGCCAGTCGTATGTCAATCATTTAAAGTCGATCCATGGCGAGAGTCGCGATGTGGCGATCCGACGAATCGAGCATCGCATTCCATCATTTGTAGAGCTGATGGCAAGGCCGACGCCTCTCTCCGATCCGAGTCTCTACGGAGTGCTCGCCGACGTGCCGATCGAGTTCCAAAATCCCGACGCGGGCGATAGGTCGACGCCCGAAGTTCTCTCGACGGTGGGCGATCCAGAAGTCGATCGAGTGAACCAGGGTGACGTTGTCGTGGAAGCGGAATCTCCAGCTGCTTCGCCAAGTGTTGAGGCTGCTAGTGGCAATCCCGCTAGCGATAATCCCTCGGGTGAAAGTGAGCCTCGTGACTCGGAACCGAGTGAACCGGCGACGAGTGAACCGGCGATGAGTGAACCGGAGAACGAAACTCAGATGCTTCCGAGTGAGACTCGCGATGGCGGAGCGATCGGGCCCACTGAGATAGAAGGTCCGGTGCTGCAGTGAACGCGGGTGCTCTTTTGCATGAATGTCGGCGATGGTTCGACCGGACGGTCGACGCGTGGGATCATTTTTGGTTCACGCCAAGAAGTCCCTACTTGGTATCGATCCTGCGAATTGCCGCGGGGTTGTTCATGTTGTATTCGCACCTGGTGTTGGCAACCGACCTGGAAGCTTTCCTGGGGGCCGATGCCTGGATCAATCCCGAGCTCGCTCGGTCCTTGCACGACGGTCGGTTTGGCAGTGCGGATTGGGGTCGCAGCTATCTGTGGTGGATCGAAAGCCCAATCTTGATTTGGCTTCATCATTTAGTGGCCATTTTAGTGACGATCGCGTTCACCATCGGCTTGTTGACTCGAGTCACGGGACCGGCGGCGTGGTTCCTGCAATTGATGTATCTCCATCGCTTGACGGGGGCGCTGTTTGGTTTGGATCAAATCATTACCTACATGGCGATGTATTTGTCGCTCGCCCCGTGTGGCAGTTTTTTTTCGGTCGACGCTCGGTTGCGAATCCGATTCGAAGATAAAATCGCCCGGAGCGCACGATGGCGATGGTTTTTCCCTAGCCAGTCCCCGAGTGTTGCTGCGAACGTCGCGACGCGATTGTTGCAGTTGCATCTCTGCGTGATTTACTTGTTTGGGGGTCTGGCCAAGGCACGCGGTGAGTCGTGGTGGGATGGCACCGCCATGTGGTATGCGGTCGGCAACTTCGAATACCAGTCGCTCGATATGACATGGATGGCCGCCTATCCACGGCTGTTTTCGATGTTCACTCACATCACCCTGTTCTGGGAAGTGTTTTATTGTTTTCTCATTTGGCCTCGGTTGCTTCGACCCATCACGTTGCTGCTCGCCGTCGCGGTTCATGGTGGGATCGCGTTGTTCATGGGCATGGCAACGTTCGGGCTAGCGATGATTTGCGTCAATGCGATCTTTGTTGACCCCGCTTGGTTGAAACGTCTCGTTCATGGAAATCAAACGGACGACGAAGCGGATGAACTTGAGCAGATCGACGCGGTTGGCTTGGACCTAGACGCGGGTGGTTTGGATTTGGCGGATGTCGAGTTCGACGAAGCCTCGCTCAGCGATTCGGGATTGGGCGATTCGGGGTTGGGTGAATCCGAAGTTAACGTTGCTAACGTCGATTACGAGGCGGTCCGAGTGAAGCTGGTGGACCGGGCTAAGAAAGTGCGCGTGGCAGGTCGAAAAGTTCGGAAGCGTTACCTCATGCTCAAGGAACGCGAGAAAGAATTGGCTCGCAATACGAAAGAGCTTGAGCGTCAAAAGCGTCGATTCGCTCGGCGGGTCGGTCGCGATGGCGATCAGTCGTCGGAGTCGTAATGTGTCCCTCCACCGATTATCGTAGCCACACGAGTCGGGCATCCACGTACGAGTCGGGGCAGCTTGCCGCAGGATTCTCTTTTTCATTCAGCGTTCCTCGCCACAAAACATCAGCATGTCCAAGCGTATTACTGGCATTTTGACACCCAATATCACTCCCGTGGATAGCGAGGGGCGAGTCGACGAAGAACGCTTGCGCGGATACGTCGATTGGTTGATCGAACGGGGGGTGGATGGTCTTTACCCGAACGGTAGCACCGGCGAATTTGTGCGTTTTAATGCTGAGGAACGACGGCAAATCGTTCGCATCGTCGTCGATCAAACTGCCGGACGAGTCCCGGTCCTTGCGGGGGCGGCCGAAGCAAATGTCAAAGAAACGATCTCAGCCTGCGACGCCTACGGCGAGATGGGTGTTCGTGCCGTCGCCATCGTGGCACCGTTCTACTACCGGCTCAGCAGCGAGGGAGTGTACGCGTACTTTCGCCAGATCGCCGAAGCGGTGTCCGTCGATGTGACTCTCTACAACATTCCGCTTTTTGCATCGCCGATCGACGTGCCCACCGTGGTTCGGTTGGCGGCGGAATGTCCTCGCGTCGTTGGCATTAAGGACAGCAGCGGTGACCTTCCAAACATGATGCGGATGATCTCCGCGATTCGCCCGATGCGAGATGATTTTACGTTCTTGACCGGGTGGGATGCGGCTCTGGCGCCGATGCTCATGATCGGGGCTGACGGAGGCACCAATGCGACCAGCGGTGTCGTGCCCGAGTTGACCCGCGCGATCCATCGCGCGGTGGGAGCGGGTGAGTTCGAGTCGGCGATCAAACTCCAATTTCAACTGCTACCACTCTTCGACGCGATGATTGGCTTGGGAGAATTCCCCGAAGGCTTTCGCGCCGGCGCTCGATCAAGAGGATGGAACTTGGGGGCCGGACGTGTTCCGATTAGTGATGCCCAGAAGGCCGCGATCGCGCGCACGCAACGTGAGATCGATGTACTCGTTTCTGAAGTGGCGGCGCTGAACGATTCACCCGCCCTTCCCGCGGAGACAATCGAAAAGATCGTCCAGCGTGTCTTGCGGCAACTCGGAACCTAGTACATTGAACCGACATCACGGCGAGAGATAGCGAATGAAGTTTCGGATCGTCTGGCCGGGGACATAAGCGACCGGTTGTCCGATGATACCTTGGCCGACTTGCACGGGGTTGTACTGCTGCCCCAATGTGAAAAGCGATGGCAACGGAGCGGCGCTGTTGCTGATCGGGGCCAGTTGGCCCGGCATCAGAGTTGGCGGAACCAACGTCGACGGTGGAGCGACATAGGTTGCTGGAGGTGCAGCGCCATAGGTTGGCGCAGCATACGCTACCGGGGAGCCGCAACCAAAACTGGCGGCAGAGTATCCCGATGGACCGGTGACGCAAGCACAGTTGTCGACATTGGCATAAACACTGCCAAGTTGCGGTTGCGGAACTGGTTGCAAGTCTGAGCTTGAAGATACCGTGGGCCCGGATGGCAACGTCGTGCGAGGAATGGGTGTCGTGTTCGGTGGTAATGAATTGGCTTGTGGGGGTCGCGGCAGAGTCGATGGCAAACCGGTGCTTGGTTGAGCGACTGTGTTTGGTGGCGACGTCGGCGATGTCCCAAATGACGGTGCGGACGAAGGTAGATTGCTCATCGGAGGTGCGGAGATCGAAGGTTGCGCCGGCGGAGGGCTGAAGCCGCTTGGTGGAGCCGCAAAGCCACCGTCTTGGAGCATCGCCGTTTGTCGCACTAGTGCGCCAGTTGACGCCGCTCGATCACCTTGACTGTCTTGAAGATACGAAGTCGCGATCACTTCGGTACGTGCGGACGCGTTCGAATAAAACTCCGTTTCGACCGCGCGATTCCGATCGTTGCGATATTGGTCGACTCGACTCGGTGCACCAATGGGTTGCAGTCTCGTGATGGCAGAATCGAGCACTTGAGCGCAAAGTGTTCTCGAGTCCACGGCGAACAAGAACAGTGTGCATACCGCGACGGCTGATCGACTTTGAATGATTGTTGTCATGTTGCTTCTCGCGACTTCCTGCACACTTGATTTCGATTTCCTTGCCTAACGATTCTACGAGGGAGAAAGCAAGATCGATGCCAACACCTCGTCCACAGGGTCTGCAGCGCTAGAACCCAGCAAAACCGGCGCGAGCCCAGTTTCACGTCGTCTGCAATGCTTGTAAGGATTACAAGCCGTTTGAAGAGGTGGCGACTAAAGAGGTGGCGACAGGGGCTTTGCCAACGTAGCGGACAATTAACCATAAGGCGATTGTGCTTGCGCCAAGGGACACCCACGGTGACACGCCCACGGCGGCCGGTATCGTGCCGAGCAAAATGCTCACCACCGCGACCACCAAAGCGTAGGGCAATTGAGTTTGCACGTGTTGAACATGGTCGCAGCCGCTGGATCGACTCGATAGCACCGTTGTATCCGAAATGGGCGAGCAATGGTCGCCAAAGATTGCACCTGCGAGGACGGCACCACTTGTCGCTAAACAGATCGCGCCGCCTGGCCCGCCAGCAGGATCAAGTTGCAATGAAAGTGCAATGGAAATTGGCGTTAGGATGGCCATCGTTCCCCAGCTCGTCCCGGTAGAAAACGCGATGGCTCCGGCGAGGACAAAGACCACGGTCGGTAGCAACCAAGGTTCCAACCGTGCCGAGAGTATTCCCGCCAAGTAGCCTCCCGTGTTCAACGCATCTTTTTGCGTCATGCTCGAAAGGGCCCAAGCGAGCCACAGGACGAACATCGCTGGCATCATCTGCATCGCCCCGCGGAGTGCACCGATCGCTAGCGTTTGCCAATTCGGACCGCCGAGTCCCAAGTGCGCAAGCAGCGCGATTCCCAAACCCACGCCGCCCCCGACGACAAGCGCCATATACGAGTCGCCGTTGCCGAATACCTGTCCCAAAAATCGAATCATGTTCGGACTTCTAGATTCTGGTGGAACCGCGTCCAAACCCGTGAAGACGAGGATGGCGGCGACGGCGGCGATGCACGCAACGACGGGGCTGACGGCGGCGAACCATAGCCAACGAGGGGAACCTGCGACATCGGCACGATCGTCGATCGGTTGCGGCTCCGCGGCCGATTCCAGTTGATGCATCAGCCCAAAATCACGGCCACTGAGGGCAATCATCATGACGAATACGAGAGCCAAGCAAGGATAGAAACGATAGGGGATCGATTGCAGAAACAACTCGAATGCTGCGGACGGATCCGTCACGCCACCATCTCGGAGCCCATCGGCCATGTAGGTGATCTCGGTGGCAGCCCAGGTGCTGACAATCGCCAACCCAGCCACGGGTGCCGCCGTCGAATCGACCAAATATGCCAACTTGGCTCGCGATATCCCATACCGATCGGCGGTGGACCGCATCGTGCCCCCGAGAAGCAGCGTGTTGGCGTAGTCATCAAAGAAGATCAACAGGCCGCTGGTTGCGATCATCGTTTGCGCCCCACGACGTGAACGGATGCGATGCGACACCCGCTGGATCAAATCCTGCATGCTGCCGCCAATCTCGAGAACGCCGACCATCGCCCCTAGTAGCAAGCTAAACGCGAATGCTTGAAGGTGTGGCCAATCCCAAACCGATTGAGCGATCGCAACAAAGAAAATGCCGGGTATCGACGTCCAGTCGGATTCGTCGCCGCGGATGCCAAGCAACGCCGCACCCACGAAAACTCCCGCGGCCAAAGGGGCAAGGACTTGCCGAGTGGCGATGGCCAAGACGATCGCAACGATTGGCGGAAGAAGACTCGTCCAATCTGGTGACATCGTTATTCTGGCTGCATCGTTATGGAAGCTCGGTTACGACCTCGCTGCACACTGCTTTGCTAGGTCGGCTTAGAACCCGATTGCTTGGATGCAGCCGAACCGAGGACCGGCGGTACAAGGAAGTAATCATCGTCTCGCTGGGGCGCGTTCGCCAGAGCATCGTCATGCGAAAGACTGGGGAGGACCACGTCCTCTCTCCAGCGATTGTCGACGTCCAACGCAGTGGTCATCGGCTCAACATCGTCCGTATTGACCTGGGCCAATTGCTCAACAAACCCCAAGATGCTTTGAAGCTGGGGGCCGAGTTTTTCAACTTCCGCATCCGATAGCTGCAGTCGTGCTAGCAGCGCGAGCTTGCGGACATTTTCGTCGCCAAGGGACATTACTTCTTGGCGCCAGCGACCTTGTTGCGCGATGCAGCCGCCTTGCCGCCGGAGACGTCAAACGGCTTTGTGCGGACAGTCTTGCGAATCGCACCGGTTCGAATGCACTGGGTGCAAACGCGGAGCGATTTATTCTCGCCGTTGGGCATCGTGACGTGAACCTTTTGCAAGTTCGGAACGAATTTTCGGCGAGTGATCCCCGTAATCTTTGTACCGACTCCACCGAGGTATTTGGCCTTACCACGGGTTTCAATTCGATTACCCGTTTGGACCTTTTTGCCGCAGGTTTCACATTGGCGTGACATCGTCGGTTCTCCGCTCGCGACCGCGACGAATCGCGGCCCGTTCTATTTTGGAAGGGGTTTGTTATCTAGACCGTTAGGTTTTGTATTGGGAAGCCCGGCAATATAGCGACGAGGCCCGTCCGCGTGAAGAATGAAGATCCAGGAAAATTGAGCGTTTCTCGTCAAGAGCCAAGAAAAAACACCCGATCGACACTCCTGGACGCGTTAATCGTCAAAGTTGACGCGTCTCCTCCACCCTGAAACGCTCCGTCGAGACTGGCTGACCATGACCTCATCCGTAATCCGTATCGATCGGCTTGTCCGCCTCGGTACCGCAGTGTCGCTAGCAATGGTGTTGACCGGGTGCAGCACTCTTCGCCTTCCGGCATTCTTGCCCACTGGTGGCGGGGAGCCTCGGTCGTTGTACGTCGACAATGACGGTGCTCCACTGCGCCCCTCCGAAAACGCCATGCTTTACCAGAAAGTCCGCGAGGCCAAGGCTCAGAACTCCATCGTGCTGCAAATCGCGGGCACCGACGAACCATTACGAGTTCTACCGCTCCCTGGGGAGGGAAAGAGCGTTTTTGTCAGTGACCTGCTCAACCAAACGGGCGTGCTGCAGAAAATCGGACGGATCGACGCCACGCTATACCGTGACGCTCCCGGTATGCCTGGCGGAATTCGAATGGCTGTCAAAATGAATACCGACTGTGACCAAGTTCGGCCTGAGAGCGATTACTCGCTTCGCCCAGGCGATCGCTTGACTGTCCAAAAGGCGCGAAACCCTCCGTTGAACGGCTTGCTGCAAAGCCTGCTGAATATTTAGGAACACGTCCGACCCTAATGCGGCATCGGTCGTTTTCTTCCAAGAAATGATATGCCCCAGACGTACTCCCCCAGACTCGACGTGGGTAGAATGATGCACGTTCGCCGGCCTCCTCGAGCCATCTCCTATGAATCGTTCTCAACTTCCGCCGAATGCGACTCAGATTGGCTGCTTGCCGATCCGTTACCGTTCCGGTGGAAAATTCGGTTTTACGCTCGTTGAATTGCTGGTGGTGATCGCGATCATCGCCATTCTCATCGGTTTGCTGATTCCGGCGATTCAATCAGCTCGAGAAGCGTCGCGCCGTGTGGAATGCACCAACCATTTGAAACAAATTGGATTGGCGCTGCATAACTACGAGAGTGCTTTCCAGTCCTTGCCCTGGGGAGCCAAGGGCGGGTGGGGACAATCCTGGACCACGGATATTTTGCCCTACATCGAACGTAATGACCTATGGGAAATCTCGCCTCAAGCTGAGTTGGGTGGATCAACAGGGGCTTCGGCTGAAAGTCGTCACTTTCAACAACTCGCCCGAACCGCTGTCCCGACGTTCCGTTGTCCCAGCCAACCAGGGCCGCTTCATGAGAATGCACTGACAAGCGAAATTGTTGGGCGCGCGATCACCAGTTATTTAGGCAGTGCCGGCAGCGACGTGACCACCGATAACGGTCCGACGAACACGAATGGCGGCTTGTCGATGGATTTTGGCAATGGCGTCTTGCTTGTCCAACGTTTTACTGCGGCCGCTCCCTCGTTGCCGTTGCCGGAAGTCAAGCCGCCCGTCAAGTTCTCCGCGATCATCGATGGATTGTCCCACACCTTGGCGGTCATCGAAGGACGGTATGTTTCTTTCGACTGCGAAGCCTGTGATCGCCACTCGCTCTATCATCCCGAGTTCGACGATCTACAGGGACGCGATTTCTCAGAAGTGCTGATCTCGACGAACTACGGCATCAACTTGGACAAGCGGCCGCAGTGGCAGCAAGAGCTCGCCCCAGGAAGTTATCACTCCGGCGGAGTCCACGCGGCACTCATGGACGGGAGCGTCAAGTTCATCACCGAGCAAATCGACCTCAATGTGCTGCATGCCCTGGGCTCGCGTGGTGACGTCGAAGTCGTCGACCACGCGAAGCTTTGATAGGGGCGACTTGGCAGTCGTCAACCGAGTCGCTGGCTAGTCCAACTTTTTGACGCGAATGTTGCGGAAGTAACACTTGCTGTTAGGGTCGTGCGCTTGAATCGCAAACGTTCCCTCGCCTAATCGGCGCTCGAATTCATTGCTAAACGACTTTTTGCCTTCGGGCTCAGTGAAATCGACCAGCGTGTTGCCGTTGACTTTGAGCACGATGTGATTTCCCTCGACAATGATTTCTTGCGTGTACCACTCGTTGTCTTTCACACCAGGGTCGGCAACGTCGTCAACACCGTAGAGGCTGCTGGTCTTCTTTGGGTCGCTGTGAGAAACGTTGACTTGGCATTCGTAGCCGAATTTCGGCCAACCGCTGCCTTGATATTTGGTGTGGAAGTAAAGTCCCGCGTTGCTGCCCGGGGTCGTCATCACTTCCGCCTTGAAGTGAAAGTTCTTGAACGGAGCGTGGTCACCCGTGTAGAACAGGTGAGATCGCTCGCCCTGGGATACGATTTTTCCATCCTCGACGACCCAGTTCTCGGCGTTCTCTTCGGCCGCTTTCCAGCCATCAAGCGTTTTGCCGTCGAATAGTGAAACGAATCCAGTCTCCGTCGCATCGGAGGGCTTGGGCGTGTCTGCCACCGAGTCGGAAATGGCAATCAAGGTCATGCAAATTGAAAGCGAGTAAATCGAAAAACGAATCATGGGTTGTACTCGTGGGAGGATTGAGACAGGGTTTGGATACCGAAAGGCATTCAGCTAAGAAAAACGCCCGCCAGCCGCAATTGGCCGACAGGCGTTGTGTGCCCAAGCGGGCAGGCGACTTGTAATGCGCCGGGCGCGATACAGATGCAGCCATTCAGAAATGCTGCCATGGAGCGGAAAACGCTCCGAGACTACAAACCGCTATCGGTCGCTGGCAATTCGCCACTCTTGATTTTGTCGATGAACTTCTTGCCATCCTTGCTCATCAAATCGCCGGCTTTTTCGAAGCCTTCAAAGATCTTCTTTTGAGCTTCTTCGGGATTGGCCTTTAGATATTCCTTCGGAAAATCTTCGGCCTTAAGAAACTTGTGCAATGCCTGGCCGTACTCATTACGGACTTTTTTCTTGTCTTCGTCCTTCACGTGGCACGTGTTGCAACCGGCTTTGCGTCCCGCCTTGACAAACTCCTCGTTGACACCCTCGCCGCTGAGATACTTTTCTTTCCACTGTTTTCCGAATTCGCTAATTGCCATCGCGGGCGAAGCCAACAACATCAAGCATCCGAACGTCAAAGCCAAGCGTTTCATGCAATACCTCCAAAGCAGTCGATAATCGATTTCCATCGCACAGTCGGCAAAGGAGTTTGCCGCAGCGGATCGGAACAGGGGTGGGCCAAAATTGGGACATCGACACGACGGCGTCGACATCGCCATTATTTAAGTCTGCGTGACCACCAAAAGTCAATTCAACGACTGGGAAAATGCGGATTTTGAGCAATCAGCGAATATTCGAAGTCGCCGGAATCACTGGATTGGTCGTTCCGCCCAGCGACTCGGTCGAACCGCTGGGACCTGTTGTCACAGGCATTTCGGTGGTTGGCAATGCTGCTGACGCAGCTCCGGCCGCCGAGGCGGGTGGTGAGCTATCTGACTCCACCATGGCGGGCAGTTTTGGTAGCTCGCGTTCTTCAAAACCGCTAAGGACCGTCCCGTCCTGGCGAAAATCCGAGGGCGAGAATCGACTTGGCGGTAAGCCCGGCAATTCTTGACGCGACCATCGAACCGCCCACCGGGGCGATCGTTCGTCCTCCCAATTGTAGGACTGTGCGAGTATGTCATTCATGCGAATGGTCCGTTTGGTCCCGGTACGATCGGAAAATGCTAATACAGGATCACTCAGGGTGGTTTCGGCATCGTACGCATTGGCTTCGCCACGCAAACGAACCAGCGAGGCGTCGTCTGCGATGCTGGCCAGTCCAGTGATCTCAAAATGGGGTACGCCCGGATCGACCTCAAAGACGCTATTGCGGGCTTCCCGATCGATCATCACGGGATAGGCACCGCTGACGCCCAATCGCATCCGCACAAGTCCGCGTGGAACATATGCCGTCAATCGATTGATGGATAACTGAATGGGCCCCGCTGTCGCCGTGGGTTCCGCTAGGGCGCCTGCGGTATCGATCATTCGTCGTGACACCGCGAGTAGCCCGTTGTCCCATTGCAATTGCAACTCGACGGCAAAATCCATGTGGATCATTGTCATCTCGCCGCGGACAATCACATTCGCCAACTCGATTGCGACTAGTGGCAGCGACCCCGACGGACTGGTGACATCGCTACGTCGTCGTCGCGGAATGGCTTCCGGATCCGTGATTACGTCGAACGCGTAAACCTCTTCGCGTCGATTCGGATTCTCGACCGTGATCGTACAGTCGCTGAGCCGCACTAATTTATTGTCGTTCATCGAGATGAGGGACCCGCCGTCGACTTCACCGCTAGCGACCACCCATTGCAAATGCAAACCTTGAAGCTCAATGCGATTGGCGCCAATGGTCATCATTCGCGACCGCTGCATCGAGATCGTTTCGCCAGATTCGAATTTGATGATGGTGCCTCCGACAGTCGAGCGAATGACCATCGCATCGCGATCGATCGTTATCGGTTCGGTGACCACGATGGGTGTCGCCAATTCGATCGTGTTGAGCTCATACTGTTCACTCCATCGCAGCGCTTCGGCGAGCGACGTCGTGACTGCGACACCCGACTCCGAAGGCGCGATCGCGTCGGATGAATCCGCGCCGATTACTCGGATCACTCGGGGAGCTACCGCGGAAATTGGTGGCGACATCGTATCGGACGAGATGGATCCCGGCACCAAGGAGGTCTCCGTCGCCTCAGCCGCACTGGGATTGGTCGACGGCGCTTTGGTTCGGTCGCCTTCCAAGAGTTCACGTGGGATTGGCAAGTTCGCAAGTTTTGGTGGGGATGCGGCATCACTGGCCGGCACGGTCGTTGTCGATGGTTGCATTTCCAAATCGAACGGCATCGCAGGATCGACAACTCTCGGTTCCAAACCGGTTGACTCGATCAACGCCGCGTTCGCTGGCTTCGCGGTGTCGTTCGATCCAGCGGCGGACGGGCTAGGGATCAATGTTGGCTGGCGATCCAAACTCGAATTGGTCGTCGATGTGAGTGCCGATGTCGGAGCAACCAACAGCAAGTCATCGCGGGAGGCGACCGTCACGAGTTGAAGCCACAAGGTGCTCACCAGCAAAATGGCAGCCGCCATCATCCACGGCAAGTGTTGCTCAATCCATTGCAACGACTGGCTCGGCGCTGACGCGGGAACGACCCCGAGTGCCTCGGCCCTCGTCAAATTCTCGCGACTCGCTAGCTCCTTAAGGTCTGCGATTAAGTCACGTGCCGACTGGTATCGCTGGTCCGGTGACTTTGCCAACATCTTGTGAATGATTGCGGTTAAGTCGTCGCTGACCTCTGCTCGTAATACACGCGGATCCGGAGCAGGTGAATTTCCATGGCTCAGTAATTTTTGCAGCATCGTGCCACCGGGATACGGTGGACGTCCGGTGAGCATGAAGTAGAGCGTACAACCGAGCGAGTAAATATCGCTGCGAACGTCCGCGTCGCGCGGGTCGCGCGCTTGTTCTGGAGAGATGTAGTCGAACGTGCCAAGGGTCACACCGCTCGCCGTCATGTCCTCGCTGAGTTCCAAGTTTTCACTTCGCGCCAATCCCATGTCGACTAACTTGACTTGGTCGTCATCGCTAATGAGCACGTTCGACGGTTTGATATCGCGATGGACAATTCCTCGCTCGGCCGCGTGGTGAATCGCATCGGCAAGTTGACACGTGTAGTAGATAGCGTCGTCGATCGATTGCGGTCCATCACGATGGACTTGATCGCGAATATTCACACCACTGATGTATTCGAAAACGATGTAGTGCCAATCATCATGGCTGCCGACATCGAACACTCGCGCGATATTGGGATGATCCAACTTTGCGGCGCTCTGCGCCTCGTTGCGAAACCGACGCTGTAAATCTGGATACTCACTGACGAACGGAATCACCTTGATCGCCACGACTCGATCGAGCTGTTCATCACGAGCGCGGAAAACCGCCCCCATGCCTCCGCCACCGATCAAATCCTCCAGGAGAAAGTGATTCAGTCGCTGTCCCAAAAGCACCTTTGCCACGGCAGTCGGCGTACGGTCGACCGCGTCAAAGCTCTGTGGACTTTGTCGCCCACTGGATGAGCCGCGAATGACCGTTTTCGCCGCCTCAAGAGAGTCGGACGCACTGGCTTCCGGCGACGAAACCGAAGAATCCGACATCACCGAGCGGTGAATCGTGGAGGCATCGGTACGGATTGGCTCATTCGATTCCATGATCTTTTTCAACCCCAGCGACCGAGGATTGGTTCGGGTTGAAAGGATTTACCGCGTTAAAAGAGAAAAGAAAAGTCGTCCAATCGCCGTCGTCTAGTCGTCGATTGGATGCCGTAACCACTTCCTGTAGAACGACTTAAGTAGCGCGGTCGCTGCAGACAGTGTAGTTGCAATCGCGTTGGGAGTCAACGAAATCAGTCGCGTTTGGTAAGGCGAAACGCGGCTTAAACCGAGCAGAACGCCACCTATTCCGCCGTTGGAATTTTTTTTGTCGCCGAAGAAGTCCGCCCGACGCATTCCCATGGCGAAATGGCCAACGGCATCGATTCGACGATGCACCACTCACTGGGCCGCCATATCTTGGTTTAGGCCAGATCGAATCCCGGTTTGGCGGAGATTGAATTGACCCCCGGGTTGAATTTCGCGTAAATTCTTGCCTGCAAACGTTTTCCACTCGTAGAGATATCACAGCATGAGCTTCGGCGACGGATCGGGCACCAGCTTCGAAACAATGCGCGGACGTAACTTTCCGGCCATTCGACAGTTTACGGTCTTTCTGGAAAATCGCGTCGGCCAATTGCTCGAGGTACTCAAGCGATTTGAGGGCACTGGGATTCGCGTGGTCGCCCTGTCGATCAACGACGCGGCAGAATGCGCATTCGTGCGATTTTTGGTCAGCGACGCCGATCGCGGACGCGAAATTCTCGAACGCAGTGGTCTCGCCATCATCGAAACCGACCTCGTCGGAGTCGAATTGCCGGACGGACCCCAGCCATTATTGCGAGTCTGTACCGCACTGCTACAGGCGGAGCTGAATATCATCCAGGCCTATCCGTTAATTGTCCGGCCCCATGGAAAACCTGCGGTAGCAATCATGGTTGAGAACATCGAACTGGCGATGGAAACACTCAATGCCAAAGGCTTCCGCATCCTTAACGAAGGTGATCTGCAAGACGAATCACCGACGGGCGAAATCTAACGCCCCTCACGTAAAGCTCGACGCCGTCAGATCCTCCGTACTTTCGAGTTTGCTTCAGTAATTCTCACCACTGAATCCTCGTTCCCAGCGATGGCATTCGCTCAACGACTTATGCGTTTTCTTCGTCGTTTGGAACGACTGCTGCATCCGGTGCCGCTATGCCGTTCGCGTGGGACTTGCTCAGCCGACAACGTTTCACTCGATGTGCAATCACGATTCACGCGAAGATTCGACACACTCTCAAGAAGGATTCCCCCAGTGACTGGACGCACTCTCTTTGCGGTGTCAGCTACGGGAATGTGGCTGGGAATTGCTATCGCATGTCTCACGCATCCGTTTCAAGATGAGACTTCTGAACAATCCAGAGTCGCCGATGTTGACTTCGACACAGATCGGTTCGATGCCGACATCGCCAAATTACTCTCCGGACCACGAGAGGTCGTGTTGAAACAGCTTGACGCGATGAAAGCGGCTGCCAAGGATCCCAATCAAATGGTTGTATGTTATAGCTTGGCTTCACCGGGCAATCGTCGCCAAACCGGGCCATATGGTCGTTTTGATCACTTGGTTCGTTCTGGGGTGTATCGTCCGCTCGTCGGCCATCAAACGTCACTCGTAGGTCGCGCAGCGATCAAACGCGAGCAAGCGGCGGTGACGGTAACCGTCGTGGGCGAAGAAAATACGGTTCATGCGTACCTGTTTGTGCTATCGCTGCAACCAAACGGCCATGCAGTAGGTGAGGCATCGACGCCGCTTGAGTCAATGCCAACAGTAGACGGAAAGCCAGAAGACAGGCGCTCACAGGGCTCTACGGGTACGCAGTTTGCTTCGGGTGCCACGAGTGGCATTGTCATGGACTCGGAACATGCTCGCTCCTTGTGGCTTACCGACGCAGTCATTCCGATCCCGCCGGCGATACTCGCGCGAGCAGCACCCTGATTGATACCGTTGAGACGCGATGTTGGTGGACGATGAACTAACGACCGACGAGCAGTTGATCGACCAAATTCGAGCGGGTGACGCGGCGGCACTGCATGAACTTTACATCCGCTATCATCAATACGTTGTTTCTGTTGCCTCGAGCGTGTGTCGCCAAAATTGTGACGCGGAGAGCGTGGCGGTCACTGTGTTTTGGGAGATCTGGAAGCGTCCCCAGCGATATGAATCATCGCGTGGCTCCGTCCGCATGTTCTTATTCTTGCTGGCACGCAGCCGAGCGCACGATTTGGTTCGGGCGGAAAGTGGACAGCAAGCTAACTTGAATGACGCCAAAGACATTCTTCGTTTCCGGCAATCCCAGCGTCAAGCAAATGACCCGGCGTCGCACTTCGCTCGCGACGGTATGGAGACACAACTACGAGATTCGGTAGAAAGTTTGCCAGGAGAATTGAGCTTGCCGCTCAAGCTGTCCTTTTTTGACGGCTTATCGCACGTTCAGATTGCCAGTCGGTTATCCTTACCCTTAGGTACGGTAAAGACTCGCATTCGTCGCGGCACCCACCGGCTGCGAGAGCGATTGCTGCTATGGAAAGATGATTGGCTCTCTTCGTGAACTGTCACATTTGTCGTAGTTTGCTGGCGTCTTATCTCGTCGGGGATCTCGATTCACTGGCGTCGGTTCGCGTCGCCCGCCACCTAGCCCAGGGCTGTGCCCAGTGCGAGGATGAATTGGCACGCCTCAGTGCAGCTTCGGAGAATTGGTACCAGGATCTCGATCCAGACGCGGAGGTTGCGCCCCTCTGGGATCGAATCGAAGCGAAAATTGTTACGGAACCATCATGCAGTTCATGCGAACAGCCGCAGGTAATCAAGATCAACGAGTCCCACGCGGCGCCAACGCTGGCAGCGAATGGTACACGCGTCGCTGTGGCAGCGGCGCTCTCCATCGCCTGCGGGTTTCTTCTAGCAACGGTCGGGTTCTACCTTGTTTCGAACTCGGCAACTCAATCGTCACCGTCCATCGTCGCTGGGGGCGACACTAACGGAGCGCGTGCCGGTAATTCATTTGGCAGCGATATCGAGAGTGGCAACGATTTTAAACGTGATCGAGATGGTTTGACGTGGGTTGCACTGCACCAACCGCAACAACCCACGCGTGCGGTCGGCTCCCTTGTCGTGGATACTGCCGCTTGGCAAGTCCAAGTTCAATTGCATTCGCCGCCGTTGTCTGACACGGATCCACCCTACGAATTGTGGTTTGTCACGAGCGACCAATCTCGGCTCTTTGGCGGCGTGTTACCGCAAATCACCCAGGCGCACTACGGGGCAGTGATTGATTTGCCCGCGCCGAGCCAGCGGGTGTTGCATGTCGTCATCACGGGCGGACCTACGCCCGATGCAACTCCGCTCGATTCGGATATCGCTTTCATGAGCGATACACTCCCGTCGTCTCGCGGTCTCTAGAGAATCTTTCTTTCTCAGAAATTTGGTGAATCCAACGGTGGATCGCTGCACGTACTTTCTTCGCAATCTTTTGCCCTTCGCTGAAAGTTTGCGTTGCCGTTGTAGTTATTTCGATCTCCGCTCGACCCACCTCATGATGGTTCTCCAATGTCGTTCTTTACCCAACGTTGGTTCAATCGTTCTGCAAACCGCCTAACGTCTGCATCCCAGAGTGTTCGGCACCGACAAGTCCGTCGCCGGCGCGGAGGGCCTGGGTTGCGATGTGAGGCACTCGAGGCGAGACGACTTCTAACAAGCTATCTCGTCGATACGGTGGCCGACACAATCGCGGAAGACGGCTTCGTGAGTCTACGCGAAGCAATCCAGGCGGCGAACACTAACTCAGCGGTGAATGAGGCCCCCGCGGGTATTGATGGTTCGGTCGGCATCGACACGATTCGATTTGCGCCGGAACTCGGTGACGTGACGATCTTGCTCGGTGGTACGGAGCTTGTCATTTCCGATTCGCTGACGATATCAAGCGGTGATGCTTCATCGGTCGTCATCGATGCGGGTGACGCCAGTCGCGTTCTCAACGTGACCAGCGGAGCCGACATCGTCACACTGCGTGACATCTCGTTGACCGGAGGCGTCCAAGACAACGGCGGCGGACTGATGATCTCCAGCGGTGGACGTGTCACTCTTGATAATGTCACGGTGGAAGGCAACGAGGCTATCGGTCCCGGCGCGACTCAGGGTGGTGGTGGTATCTACAATGAGAACGCGACGCTCTCCATCCTTGGCGGATCGATCGCGAACAACGTCGCCAGTGGTGCCAGTGGTTCTGGCGGCGGCCTGTTTTCTTTGGCGGGTCAAGTGACGGTGAGCGAAACCAGTATCCAAAGCAATGTGGCCAATCGCGCCGGTGGCGGGATCGAGTTGGTGACGGGCTCGCTGGTATTGAATGATGTCACGCTGGGCGGTCAATCTTCGGCGCTGGGAAATATCGCCGGACCCGACGGATCCGCCGCGCCGGGTAACGGAGGCGGACTTCACGTCAGCGGCGATGGTGGCTCAACGCTGACCTTGGTGACGGTCACCGGTGGTATGGTGGCCAACAATCTTGCGGCGTCCGAAGGTGGCGGACTGTGGAATCAAGCCGGTGCGACCATGTCCGTCACCGGCGGCACATCGATTATCAATAACTTTGCCAACGGAGCTACCAATACCGAAGGCGGCGGCGGGATCTTCAACAACGGTGGTTTGTTGATCCTGAGCGATATCAGTCTGCGAAACAACGCGACGCTGGGTGATTCCGGTGGCGGCGGCGGTTTGGCCAGCGACGGTGGAACAGTCACCATCGACAACTCGTTGTTTGCCGGCAATGTGGCTGCGGGTAGCAATGGATCCGGAGGTGGCATACTTGGGCTGGGCAGTGCAACGATCGCTGTGGTCGAAACCGAAATAAGCGGCAACATCGCCAGTCGAGCGGGTGGTGGTATCGAGATCGCCACCGACGCGTCTGCGGCAAACGCCCTTTCGCTGATTGGGGTGGAGCTTTCCGAAAACAATGCAGGCGTCATCGACGGGGATGCGACGGCGTCCTCGCCTGGTAACGGTGGCGGATTGCATGTGACAGGCAGTGGCAACGTGCTCGTCATCGACACACGAGTCCAGGGAAACATCGCTGCGAAAGAAGGTGGTGGTTTGTGGAACGGCAGCGGAATCATGACCATCGATAACTCCCAAATCATCAACAACGTCGCTTCGGGCGATGAACCCGACGATGGCGGCGGTGGAATTTTCAATAACGGCGGAGCCGTGACGTTGAACGCCACGACGGTCGATGGCAATCGAGCCGATGGAACTTCGGGCAGCGGCGGTGGCATTTTAAATTTGGGCGGCTCGCTTACGGTCGACGCCAGTTCGATCAGCAACAACACGGCGAATCGTGCCGGCGGTGGGATCGAGACGACTGATGGCTCGGGAGTCTCACTGAACGATGTGAATTTAGATCGCAACTACGCAGGGGTGGGCACGTTTACCAATGCGAATCCGGGCAGCGGCGGTGGACTGCACGTCACCGGCAACGCCGCGGTCACACTGGTTGGCGGCACCGTCATTGGCAACGTTGCCGCGGCCGAGGGCGGTGGTTTGTGGAACGGCAGCGGCACCATGACTGTTGATGGGACAACCATCGTACGCAACGTCGCATCGGGTGACGATTCCGATCAAGGCGGAGGCGGGATCTACAACGAAGGAGGCGAGGTGCTGCTCACCAGCGTCGACATTGCGTCGAATGTGGCTGACGGGACCAGCGGCAGCGGTGGTGGAATCCTGAACGCATCGGGCGGTTCCATCACCGTGGCGGATTCATCCATCCAAGGTAACGTGGCCAATCGTGCTGGTGGTGGAATCGAAACGACCGCCGGCTCCGACGTGACGCTCAATCGCGTGGAGTTGAACGCGAACAATGCCGGTGTTAGCGCGTCACTCGGACCCGTGACGAATCCCCTACTGGTCTACGACTTCAACGAGACAGGATTGTCCGCACTCGCTGGCGGAAGCGCCGCGGACGCAAGCGGAAATCCCCTACTGAACTTTTTTGGTAACGATGGGAACCCGAGCGACTTGCATGGTCCAGCGGGAAGTGGCGTCTCGGGAGATCCCGACGACCGGGCGTTCGATAACACATCTAGCAGCGGTATCCTCACGGCAAGCCATGGTCGACATGCCGAAGATTTCGAGCCCATCGATGCTTTAGCGGCGTTCACGCTATCGGGCTGGTTCATGGTTCCCGCGACAGCATCGGAGAGTATCGGTCGCCAATCCGCATTGATCGAAAACGGAACCGTTTCGGTGACCGATGCCCCCGGCGGATACCGATTGCGCGGTGGACCGTCGGCTGATTCAGGGACGTTGGAGCTACGCGTCAATCGAGATGAATCCGTCGAGTCATCGCCGGTTTATACCGAGATCGGTCAGTACGTTTATTTTGCCGTTAGCTACGACGGAACGAGTTCCAGCGACAATGTGCGATTCTACAAAGGCACGGTGGGAGGCGCGGTGACGCTGGTCGACACATTGACCCTCGATGCCGGTTCGGTGCTCGACGAGGACATCCCACTGTCGATCGGCGTGACACGAACCAGTGGACTCACTCTCAACCCCTTCAACGGACTGCTTGACGATATTCGAATCGATGATTCGATCGTATCACTAGGCGAATTGGAGTCGCGACGGTTCGCAGCCACCGGGCTGAGCGACTCGATCGCTGGAAATCCCGGCAGCGGCGGCGGGCTGCACATCACCGGCGACGCGGTGGTTCGCATCAACGATGGAACCGTCAATGGCAATCTCGCCTCGCGTGATGGTGGCGGTTTGTGGAACAGCGCCACCGGAAACTTGATTGTTGATGGAACTGTGATCGAAAACAACTCCGCAACCGATGGTGGCGGAGTCTACAGCGATGGTGGGAACACGAGTCTGACCAATGTCGTCGTGTCCGACAATGTCGCCTCGCAAAATGGCGGTGGTATCTACAGCGAAGCCGGTGGCGGCGCCTTCAGCAACTTGACGATCACCGATAGCGCGATCGATGGCAATGTTGCCGGTGCCACGCAATCCGGTACCGGAGGAGGCGGAATCTTTGCCGCAGGAAGATCCGAGCTGGTCAACACAGACATCACCAACAACACGGCCGTGCAAGGGACCGCGGACGGCGGAGGCGTGCTTGCAGCTCTAGGGTCCGACTTTTCAATCGACGGTGGTGTCATCCAAGGCAACGACGCCGCACGTGCCGGGGGCGGCGTGGAAAACCTCGGATTCTTCACTTCGTTTGACACGACGTTTGACGGGAACTTTGCCGGCGTCAACGGAGGCGCCTTGCATCAATCTGGTACCGCGTTCTCCGTGATCGCTAATGCGGAAGTGATCGGCAATTCCGCGGCAAACGAGGGAGGCGGATTCTGGACCAGCAACGGTGGGTTCTTATCAGTACTCGATTCCAACTTTGACAACAACCAAGCGATGTTCGGGGGCGCACTGTTCGGCGATGGCGAAGGCGCCGATCTGAGCGTCGATCGCAGCACATTCACCAACAATGCTGCCGACGTCAATGGAGGTGCACTCGCCATCGAAGGCGGTTCGCTGTTCTTGGCGGATAATTCCTTCAGCGGTAATT
Organism: Pirellulaceae bacterium; assembly: GCA_041741195.1. GTDB lineage: Bacteria > Planctomycetota > Planctomycetia > Pirellulales > Pirellulaceae > JBBSJZ01. The sequence continues at coordinate 67,307 of JBGSKM010000093.1, read as the reverse complement.
CCGCCGGAGGGAATGCTCCTGGGCTGGGCGGTGGTGCCATCTTTACCGCCGCGAGCAATGAGATGCTCAACAACGATTTGCTCAACAACACCGCCGCGATGCCGATGGGCAATGGTGGCGGGATCTTAATCGCCGCTGGCGGAAGCGGAACCTACTTCGGCGGAGTGATTCAAGGCAACAGAGCTGGCCGCGCCGGAGGTGGGTTGGAGGTTGTCGGACAGATCACGCTTGATCGCGAAGTGCTCAGTGACAACGAGCTAACCATTGACGACAACAGCGCCGGTATCAACGGCGGCGGTTTGCACATTAGTGGAACGGGTGAAGTGTTAATTCGTCGATCGACCGTCACGAACAACGTGGCCGACGGCGAAGGTGGAGGCCTTTGGAACAGTTCATCGGGAACGCTTACCGTCAACACGACCACCGTTTCGGGCAACGTTGCATCTGGTGACGATCCCGATCAAGGAGGTGGTGGCATCTTCAACGATGGTGGCACCCTCGAACTCAATGAAACGACCGTTACCAACAACCTTGCCGACGGGACCTCGGGTAGCGGTGGAGGCTTACTGATCAAAGGCGGAACGTTGACTGCGACCAACGCGTCAATCTCCGGAAATATCGCGGTGCGAGCCGGCGGTGGAATCGAATCGACGGCTGGAGCTTCGATCTCGCTCACCGATGTGACGTTGGACAACAACAGTGCTGGACTGGATCGCAGCCTCGCTGGCTCGACGATCCCGGTGCCACTGTTGGAATACCGATTCAACGAAATGGGAACATCGGCCCTGGCCACCGGATCGGCAGCCGACGCAAGCGGCAATCCGATGCTCAATTTCTTCAACAATAGCGGCAACCCGGCCGACCTGCATTCGGGGCCATCCAGCGGAGTTTCTGGCGAGCCGGATGACTTTGCGTTCGACAACACGGCCAGTAGTGGGCTCTTCGGCGCCAGCCGCGGGCAACATAGCACTGACTTTGATCCTATCGACGCTCTGGATGCATTCACCTTGTCGGGTTGGTTCATGTTACCAGCGTCTGCACCAGGGCCCATCGGTCTGCAAGATGCCTTGATTGAAAACGGCACTCTTTCCGGCACGGGTGCCGGTTTCCGCTTGCGAGGTGGACCAAGAACCGGTGCCGGTACATTGGAGCTGCGAGTCAACGGTGGCCTGGGTGTCGAGTCGTCACCAGCGTACACGGAAATCGGTGAATACGTCTACTTTGCGGTCAGCTACGACGGGACTCAAGCCACCGACAATGTGAAATTCTACAAAGGTACTGTCGATGATGGAGTCACGCTTGTCGACACACTCTCGTTGCCCTCCGGGACGGTTCTCGATGAAAACGTGCCGTTGGTGGTGGGACTGACTCGAGGGGCGCTGACGACCGGAAACTTCAATGGACTACTCGACAACATCCGCATCGACTCGAGCGTGCTTCCGCTTGACTCGCTCGAATTCTTACGAGCCGACGACGCCGGCCAAACGGCTGGCATCGAAGCGAACCCGGGTAACGGAGGCGGATTGCATGTGACGGGGATGGGCGAAGTCAACATCGTCCGTGGAAGCGTGACCAACAACTTTGCGGCCAGCGAAGGCGGAGGACTTTGGAACGATACTGGATCGATGACGGTCGAGGCGACCACGGTAAGCGGAAACATCGCCGCGGGTGATGCAGCCGACAATGGCGGTGGAGGCATCTTCAACAACGGGGGAACTCTCGATGTCGTTGGCGCCGCGGTCACTAACAATCTCGCCACCGGAGCAAGCGGCAGCGGCGGTGGAATCTTTAGCACGGCTGGCGACGTCACGATCACCACCACCACCATCGATTCCAATGGCGCGAATCGGGCTGGTGGTGGAATCGAAATCATTGATGGCATGCTGACGCTTACTGACGTCGAACTGGTGAACAATGATGTGAGTGGTGCGCTAACCAACGGAATGGCTGCACCTGGCAACGGAGGCGGACTTCACGGCAGCGGGATCGCCGAAATCCTCATCGACGGAGGCAACGTCACCGGCAACACGGCGGGACGCGAAGGAGGCGGATTGTGGAATCAAGCGGGCAGCACCATGACGATCCGCAATGTCGATATCCAATTCAACACCGCCTTGGGTGACGCGGCGGACGATGGGGGCGGTGGAGTGTTCAACAACGGAGGTGTCATCGATATCAGTGATACCAGCATCATCTCGAACTTTGCCGACGGAATGAATGGAAGCGGTGGTGGTATCTTCAATTTCAACGCCGGTGTAATCACGATCCGGGACAGCAGTATTGTCTCGAACGTGGCCAGTCGCGCTGGCGGCGGAATCGAGGACGCTTCGTTCGTGGGCGGTGCTACCGCCACCGGGACAAGTATCGCGATGACTGGTGTGATGTTGGACCAAAATAACGCCGGAGTCATCGACCCTCGGCGTGGAGGAGCTTTGTTCTCGTCCCCAGGAAACGGAGGTGGACTTCACATCACCGGAGCTGGCAACGTGTCGATTAGCGACAGCAGTGTTTCCGATAACGTGGCTGGGAACGAGGGCGGCGGATTATGGAATGCGACTGGCACCCTCACGATCGACTCTGTCACCGTCGCCGGCAATGAATCCATCGATGGCGCTGGCGTCTTCAACGATTCCGCTGTGGGGGATGTCATCATCGTCAACAGTACGCTTAGCGGGAACGAAGCCAGCGGAGGTGGAGGTGGACTTCGCAGCGAAGGTGGCAACGTCACGCTGACGAGTGTCACCATCGCCGACAACTCGGCCGATGGCGGTGGCGGAATCGATGTCCTTGATGGCACGGTGACGGTCGGATCGTCCATCGTCGGAACCAACTCCGCCGCGATCGGCCCTGACATTCGCGGTGCAGTGACAAGCGACGACTACAACGTGATTGGAAACACCAGTGGAGCGACCATCACTGGCGACGGCGACAATGATCAACTCGATGTCGACCCGGGACTGGCTCCGCTGAGTAACAACGGCGGTCCTACCCGCACGCATTCGCTGCTACCCTCCAGCACGGCACTGAATAACGGGCGACCCGGAGGCGTCTCGGTGGATCAACGCGGCGTCGCTCGTCCCCAAGGCGGCGGACCAGATAGCGGTGCATTCGAGTCCGCACTAACCGGGATCGCTGCGGCAGTCGCGAATAGCCTTCGCAGCGATGTCGATGGCAATGGCGTTGTCACAGCGGCCGATGCCCTGATGGTCATCAACTTTCTCAATCTCGATTCACCGACCGGCGAAGCCGAGTTGAGCGAGAGTGAAACGATCGAAAGCCAATCAACACCAACGGCTTCCGAATCGACCGTCGATCTCGATGTGAGCGGTGATGGAAAAGTGACGGCGCTGGACGCGCTGATGATTATCAACTCGCTCAACACCGAACAACTTCTCGGTGATGAGGTTCAGGCAGTCGCATCGAATGCCGATCTCGCTTTCGGCAATTCGGCTCTTCCGGCCAACACTTCGGTGTTTGAGTCGCGACGACAAGAGATTGACGAGTTGTTGCTCGAACAACTCGCCATCGACGCGTTGGCAAAGCGTCAAGCCGTTTAGTTCACAGGGTTTGAAACGTGAACTCGTTTGGAACCTTTTTGCATTCTTTCGTTTTTACTCATCGGAGCACTCCTATGTTTATGAAGTTCATCGCCGCTTTCGGGGCTGCGCTAGCGTTTGCCTCGACCACGCCAGCCCACGCAGTTCTCATCAGCGAATTTTCGCCCAACCCACCGGGAGCCATTGACCCCTCGACTCAAACGATCGAATTGAGTGGCATTGCCGGGATGGACTTCACTGGGTTTGTACTCAGTATCGGAGGGGAATTCAGTCGATTCGGGACCGTTGACAGCGCCGCTGCGGTCTCTGGTACGTTCGATCAAAACGGGCTGTTGGCCGTGGAAATCACTGATCTCATCAATCCAACGCATACCATTGTTCTGGTGAACAACTTCACGGGAACCGTCGGCGTCACGGACATCGACACGAATAACACGGGCACCGCGGACAACACATCGAGCCTCATTGGAATCCAAGATGCGATCGGTGTGGCCGGGTCGGCCACCGACGTGGGACGGCTTTACGGCGATCAGCTCGGCGGCCAAGACTTTGCGTTTACCGGAGACAGTCCGCGGCTGGTCTTTCGTGACGCCAGCATCGGCAACTGGTATGCGCTCAACGATCCCGATAACAACCAGATTTTCAACATTGACGCACAGGACGTCTCTTCGATGCTGACGTTCGATCAAGACCCATTCATGGAGACTTTTGGCCAGATCAACCCGTCCGCCGTAACCGCCGTTCCCGAGCCGAGCTCGACCCTCGCATTGGTTGGACTGTCGTTGGTTGGCCTGCGAAAGCTTCGTCGTCGCGCAAAGTTCGCGGCAATCGCAATGGCGAATTGAGTCGGCATGGCGTGGTACCGATGAGTTACAATGCGATGGTCGATGGCTCGTGCGTGTGCATCGACTGTCGCAAACACCATCGCGAGGCAATGACTTATGAACCGTCTGTTGTCGTATGCTTTTATCCTGACGCTCTCACTCGCGTGGACGCGAGTCGGTTCCGCGGATCAGCCGCCAGGTTTTCACAAATTAGAAACATTCGAATCGGCACCCGATTTCACACTTCCTGGAATCGATGGCCGCGACTGGAGCTTGGCGGATTTTTCGCAGAGCGAAGTGTTGGTGGTCTATTTTACTTCGAACCACTGCCCGGTGTGCCACGCCCAAGATCCCCGACTGATGTCGTTGCTGGAGGAACTGGAGGGCAAGAGCGTCCAAGTGGTTGCGATCAATCCTAACTCCGGTGACGGACTGCGAATCGACGAACTCGGCTACTCCAAGTATGACGATAGCTTCGAGCACATGAAGCTATATGCCAAGGATGAAGGGTTCACGTTTCCGTATCTATACGATGGCGAGACTCAATCGATCGCCAAAAAGTATGGTTGCCTGGCGACTCCGCACGTCTTTGTCTTTGACGCCGATCGCAAGCTACGCTACCAAGGCTGGCTTGATGACTCACGGTTTCCCGACGCACAAACGGTAAAGCGGCAGGACGCTCGCGATGCAATTGTCGCACTCTTGGAGGGCAAACCTGTGCCTGTGACGGAAACCAAACCTTTCGGTTGTTCCACCAAGTGGCGAGAGAAGATTTCGGCGGTCGCCGATGATAATGCGAAGTGGGAACGCACCGAAGTGACAATCGACGAGATCGATGCGAGCGGAATTGCAGCGCTCGTGAAGAACGACACGGAGAAGTATCGGCTGTTCAATGTTTGGTCAACGACATGCGCGCCGTGCATCGAGGAGTTTCCGGGGCTTGTTCGGATCTCTCGTCGCATGGGACTCAGGAACTTTGAGCTGATTACCATTAGCACCGATTTGCCAAGTGACCGCTCGCGTGCATTGGAGTTCTTGGACAAGCAGCGAGCGGCATTGCACCCTCGACTCAAATCGTCGCTCGCGAAAGAGGGACGCTCGTCCAACAATTATCTGTACACCGAAGCCAGCATGGACGCGTTAATTCAATCGTTCGATCCCGACTGGGAAGGCCCCCAGCCGCACACGATCTTGGTCGCGCCCGGCGGGAAAATTGTCTTTCGTCACAACGGAAAGATCGAGGAGGATGAGTTACTCAGTGCCATCCTCGATGTCATGACCACGGGTTACTGAAAGTCAATCGTTAGAATTGAGTTTTGTACTTGTCCGTCATGGATCGGCGGATGTCGACGGTAAGTTGGTCAATCTTGTTGAGCGCGGTGGTGTAGTCGGCGTACGCCGCCCCTTGGGCTTGAGCATCGGTCACGCGTTGGTAATCGGTGCTGGTGTTCGGATTGTAATAGCCGTACCCATATCCATAGCCATCACCGCTGTAGAGCCCCTGCTGGGCTTTGACCTGACCCGCTTGAATGTTTCCGCTACGGATCGTCAGTGCGTTATTGCGCAACAGACCCGCGACGTTGCTTCCGTAGTCGATCATGGATGGATCCACGTTGAGCGTTCCGAGTTCATCGATTTGGCGAGCGCGTTGATCGTTCCATTTCGCTCGTCCGCCCGTGGTGGATGACGAGTGTTTGCGGACTTGATCCACGACCTTCTGGACCGTGTCAAAATAATGCTTTGACGTGTAAGCCATCTGCTCGGCCGCAGATCGGTTTTTTGAACCCGCGTCACCGAGCGACTGGGTGAGGCCTTCCGCTTGGCTGCGAATACTAAAGATATTTAGTAAGCCAAACAGCGAGTCTTCCGAAATCGGACCTTGAAACGACAGCTTGTTTCCATCACCAGTGACCTTCCATGTCAGCACCTCGGCGGCCTCCGTTCCGTTTCGCTGGAGGATCTCATGCAACAACTCGTTGGCGATCGGCAACAAGCTGGATGGCGATTTATCGAACTCAACCATCAAAATGCACTCGGACAAACTGCGACGTCCGACGATGATGCTCAACCCTTTCACCGAGGCGAGGATACCCGCGACCGTGTCGGGCTTCTGCGCTTTGAGTGAAGTGAAGCTGGCCAAACGTTGTGCGATCGGAGCCGGCGACAAGTAGTCTTGGATGTCCGTCGCAATCATCAACGACAGATACGATTCGGGCTGGGCGGCTTGGCTGTCAAGAAATCCGCTGTAGTTGGTCATCAGGCCCGGATGGATCCAATCGGCAAGTGTCGCCCGATCCGCCGGTCGCAAGAAACCGACTTGCTTGTTCGGTAGCGGGACAAAGTACGTTTGCTTGGGGGACCATACGACCGACTGGCCAGCGACCGTGTCCGTGTAACCGCCGATCGATGATGCCAATTGGTCCGCCGTGGTCTCACGCAACAGTGTCGCGTAGCCGGCTTCCCAACGCGGTCGAAGTCCGGCGAGGTCCAAGTCGGACACCAACCAAACTTCGTCCACGGTGCCGGATACCGTTTGAGACATCTTCGCGTCGGACATCAATTGATTGAGCGATGGAAAATGGACATAGGCGATCGCATTGGGACGCGATGGCGCCCGCTTTAGCACATCGACCAACTTCGATTCAGCCGATCCGACGTCCTGGCCGACGGATGTTGCAATCGCGAAGGGAACGACGATCAGCGTCGCCGACAACGCCCAAATACGAAACGAATGGAGACGATGCATTTTTGAAATCTATGTAGGTGGAGCTTGCAGAACTCGATGCGAATTAGTTGTAAATCGCGGCGGATTACCGCTCAGGGTACTCGTCCGATCGGTGCCGTACAACCAATCTGGCCTGTTTGGGAACCGCTGCTCGGTCCGATTCAGGGCTTACCCTCAAAGCGATTCTTGTCACTCGGAAACCTGGGGATTTTGTTTCGCTTGTGCTAGACTAATCGTCACCCATTACAGCTGGCCCGCTTCGGAGTCGTCCCATGATCACCAGTCCTTGCCGAATTTTCGGTGCAGTTTTGAGTTGCTTTGTTGCATCCCTCAGCATTTCGGTCGTGCAGGCTAGGGAATGGTCGACACCGGGCGGTCACTACAAGCTCAATGCCGAAGCGATCGCATTCAATGAGACGACCGTCGTACTCAAGAAGCCAACCGGTAAATTGGTGGCCGTCGAATTGGCGGAGCTATGTGATGCCGACCGCGAATACGTCAAGTCCCGAGAATTGAAAGACGCTTATCAAAAGTCAATCGATGAGATGCAAACCTGGACCGCCGACGATGGCATGAAAGTACGCGGGAGGGTGCTTGCCTACGGACGCAAAGACTTGGAAATCAACCGGCAAGTTGGCAAAGTATTTGTGAATGGACAGCGGTTCTCGGCGCTCGATCCGTTGCACCAAAAACTCGTACTAAAAATCTTGTCTCATTTGGAGAGCCAAACGTTCACGGACGAAAAATCGTTGGAAAGTTGGGCCAAAGCGTTGGGCGCCACGTCCAAAAAATACCCGCTCGAAGGTGTCCTGATGCAACTCGAAAGCGGCGATGAAATTGGCGTCCCATTCTTTTTGTTCTCCAGCGACGAACAAAAACTACTCCAGCCGGGTTGGAAGACTTGGCTCGAAAATGAACAGAACAGCGAAGCTCAGCAACGAGAAAGCTTGATGGTCCAATCCCAGGCGATGGAGTATCAACGCGACCGCGAGCGCCAGCAGCAGGTCGAAACACTGAAACTCGACCTATTGGCCACAGCCACCGGACTGATATCGATTTGGGAAGTCATGCTGTCGCCGGGCAATGGATACTACGGACGCAACACGAGCGTCATGGTGCCAGCCGCCAACAGTCTCCTCGCCGGCCAGATTGCCCAGCAGCGTTACCCGGGCTATGTCATCTCCGGTATTCGCCGGGCAAGCGCTTACTAACGAAAGGTCGAGTCACGACTCAAGCCGACTCACGAGCCGACTCACTTACCCGATCGGATCGTCGTTGCTGGACTCGTCGTCGCTTGGCGGCGGCGGTTGCTGGGGTGGGTGTTGGCGTCGCTGCTCGAGTTGCTTCATCGCACCCTGCAAGGATTCGAGCAAACGAGGGACTTGGCCGGAGGCGAGAAACACGCGTGAACTCACGGCGCTTTGCGGGAAAAAGCTGGTGAGAAAATCGAGACCGAATTCGGTGGCGCCGTGGCCGATCATTACGCCGTTGGCGTAGACGCCGCTGAGGATGTCGTCGGGTAATTTCAAGTCATCGTAGATTTCTTGGGGTGTCGGACGGCGAGCATTCGGATCTTGGGGTTGGGGCTGCGGCGCCGCCGGTTCGCCGAATCGATCGCGGTAAAGTTTCAAGTTCGTTTGCAATGCCTCGATGAACTGCGGCATCACCGGATGTGGCAGGATGACCCGGGAGGCGACTCGATGCGGACGCCCGATCGTTTGGAGGAAATCGATGATGAACTCGCTCGGTCCGGTCATCACGATCGCACCTGTGCTGAAGCATCCTTCGGCGACGCGGTCAGGAACCCTCGCCCGTAGTGCGGGATTGGGTTCTCTAGGGTCGGCGCGATCCGGAGAGGGAGTATCGTCTGACATGCGAGGGCGAACGCCTGAGGGAGGTGTAGAGTGGTGATCGAGTGCAGCGAATGCATTCTAGGTGCGCACGGGCGACCATGAATACCGCCTATCGTGATGCAATTTTTGTTAGCGACGCGCCAGTTCTTGCAGGACCTTTTCCGGAGTCGCAATTCGCTGGGGCAAAACGTGCAGTCCTGCGGCGAGAACGCACGCCAGCGCTTCCACCATGACAAAGCGAGTGACCAACGCGACTTGGTTCGATGAAAGTGTCCCCTGCACCGCCTGGCTAAGTGTCCACATCCAATTGGTGATTTGCCATGACGAGTAGGGATACGGTCGGTAATCGTTGAAGTGCATCCCGATGGAGAATGGCACAAGTGCGCCCAGCACCGAAACGGCGACCATCGCGGCCAGCCCAATCTCTACCCGCGGGTTGTTGTTGATCCGAACAATCGCCATCACACAACGCACCAGGATCAAATAGCCGATCAAATACGAACCCGTCAGCATCAATACTTGGGTGAAAGTACCACTGGAGCGAAACCCAAACGGCAGATTGCCGAACCGGCGGCTGTATTCATTGCCCAAGAAAAGCATCGCCAGCGAAAGTACCGTCACATTGATGGTCGCGTAAACGATGCCCGTCGTCGGTCCGGGTGTGAGCCAGGTCAAGAGCATTCTCGCCAGAAAACTGCTCGGTAGCTCACGTTTGATTCGCGGCGTCATCGCGCTGGACTCCGCCGCCATCATGCTTCCCGCGAGTGTCCAGAGGATCAGCAGCAACGCGCCAGCCATCGCAAATATGGCTTCGCAGTTTCGATCGAGTGCCCAAACTGCGTAGGCGGTCAATCCGATGACCGACGCCGACAATAGGCTGCAAGCGATGCGCAATACTGTCGATCGATTTTCACTCTCAGGCGTCAATTGTGCTGCCGCGGCGCTGGTGAGCAGGTATCCCAGATTGAGCGACATCACCACTGTGGCGACGACAAGAAAGACGAGCCACTGGGTGGATAAAGGGTTGCCGCCCAAGATCAACCCGATCGACAGACCGGCCACCGCGTACTCGGCGATGATCAAGATGAACAACACCGCCAACAACGTTGCAATGCGGCCTGTGCGGCTAGCCGCTAGCGGTGCAAAGAACAGGGCGACGGTCGTTAACAATAGTCCCGCGACAAGCAGCACTGACATCAAGATCATGACTGATGGTAAATCGACGCCCCGTAACGTGTAGGCGTACGCAACGCATGGGAACAAGGCGACGAAATACAGCAGCATTTGCAGCGACGCGCTCGCCAGTTTTCCGAGAATGATTTGTCGCGGTGATAAGGTCGTGATCGACAACAACTCCAACGTCCCATCGTCAATCTCGCCTTCGAGCGAACGGTAGGCCGCCAGCGGCACCACCAACAACATCGGTATCGCGAGCACCACGTAGTAGCCGATCAGCATCCGTGGCGCCGAGGGCGTGGTGTAGATTTGCGGCATCATCGAAAGGCTGCCGGCGATGGTCCAGGCGAGTGCCGCGAACAACAACAGCGAGAACGTGACGGCGAATTGGCGACTCTTGAGGGCTTGGCGAGTTTCTTTGACGAGGATCGGATTGATGCGATCTCCCAGTCGTTCGCATGCGTCATCGAGCCATCCCCAAAACTCGGTCGACCGGTTTGACGCAAGATCCGTCGTCGGGTTAGTGAAGTTGGTGGTCTCACTCATTGCACGAGTCCCTCGGTAATCTGCAGGAACACGTCCTCAAGGCTCTTCTTGTGGCTCGTCGCCTCCGCGATCAGGTAACCCTCTCGAACCAGCCAGGCGATCAACTCGGCTTGATCGTGAAGCTCGCCGTTGAAACTGAAACGCAACAGTTCGCCATCCACAAGGATCTCCGATACTCGCTCGGCCGTTCGCAGCAGCGACGCGGCCTGGTCCGCGCGTTCGAGCACCCGCAGTGTCAATTCACGCTGGTGAGCTTGTTGCCGCTGCATCTCATCAATGCTTCCAGTGGCCAATAAATTGCCTTGTTCGATGATGCCAACTGAATCACACATCTCGGCCAGTTCCGTGAGGATGTGACTGCTGATGAGGACCGTTTTCCCTCGATCGGCCAAGTCGCGGATCATTCGTCTCAGCTCGATCCGGGCCCGGGGATCGAGGCCCGCGGCGGGTTCATCAAGAATCATCACCGCGGGATCATGAATCAATGCGCGGCCCAGACACAAGCGTTGCTTCATGCCTTTGCTCAATCCGCGAATCGGCTTTTCCGCCATGCCTCGGGTGCCAGTGAACTCCAGCACATAGTCGAGTCGCGATGTTCGTTCACGTCCCACCAAGCCATAGGCTCGGGCAAAAAAATCGAGGTATTCGGCACAGTTGACGTCGCGATACGTACCGAACGAATCAGGCATAAAACCCAAGCGTTGCCGCACCAATTCGGGATCATTGACGACGGAAAGGCCATCGACAAAAGCGTCGCCGTAGCTGGGCAGTTCCAACGTCGCCAAAATTCGCATCGACGTGGTTTTGCCAGCGCCGTTGGGCCCGATGTAACCGAACACATGACCGCGTGGCACGCTAAAGGAAATGTCATTGACCGCCTTGGTCTTTCCAAAAAAACGATGCAGCCGTCGCAGTTCGATGCAAGCGCTATCGCCCCCGTGATAGCCGCTGGTGATTAACGGAGCTGGTTGGCTCATGGGGCCGCCTTAGGAATTGAGGCGGCGTTGGCGGCGTACTTCATCCCCGGCATGGTTCCAAAGACAAAATGCACGCTCTCGACGAGTTCCGCCTGCTCAGCGGCAATGAATCGCGACTCGATCGGAGCCAAACCGATGTACGAACCATGGGGTAGCGATCCGCCCAGTTGCAGACTATTGCGGAGCCAATTTTCGAGGCGTCCGTCCGTCATCTCGCGATCGTCCGACCCGAATATCTGGTTGAGCTGGGCCAGTAAATCGAAGCTCTGTCGCATCGTTTGATATCTCCGTCCCGACGAAACCTCCTCCATCATTCGTTGGACGTTGTACAGGTCACCGAGAGTCCTGGAACGGTCTTTCGCAGGCACGGGCGACTGGACTGTGGTGACGGCCTTGGCGGGCACGGAGTCGATGCTCCAAAGGACGCCTTGTGAGTCGCGAATCACGACATTGTGGAGGTCCATCGAGAGCTCACTACGAATCTGGAGTGTTGCCGCATCCGACAAAGATTCCGATCCTTCATCGCTTCGTCGGGCCGTCAACGATCCGGCGCCGGTGATTGCTTGGTGCACGATGAATTGACGCTGTTGACGCGACGGCAAAAAACTTGGACCAAAGCGTTGTTCGTTGTCGTCGACCGTGACCGTTCCCAGGGGAGGTGCCGGTTGGTACAGCACATCGTCCATCGACTGATCACGCGAATCGGGATACCACAATACTTCGGCGCCCCCATCGAATCGCAAGCCGGACGCAGGGCGGATGCCGGCGAAATAGGTGCCTCGAGTACGAGTTACCGCATCACCGCTCGTCCCATCGATCCAAGTGATTTGGCGAATTCGTGCCACGGTGCCAAATCCATCCGCGACGATGCCGTAAGCAAACATCGAAAGCGTCGTTAAGATCGCGAGCGTCGGGGCAATCGCAAACATCAGATAACCGCGTCCGCGACGAGTCGTCATTCGATATGCCACCGGTCCGACCAAGATCACGAAAAGAGTGAGAATCCCCATGAACGTGTAAACCGGGGGTTGAGCCACACCGGGGATCAGCCACCGACGGTACCGATTGTCGCCAAACAACGGGTCGACTCCGCGACGCAGTGTCGGTGAATTGTGCGAAGTGCCGGTTTGGACCAATCGCGCCCATTGCTGCGTAGAACTCAGTTCGTCGTTGCGAAACGCGAGGACTGTCCCAACGGCGAAACCGGCCAATGATGGGACGCCCGCGAGATCGGCCTGGTCGGAATGCCCCAGGGTTTCATCGAGTCCCGCGTCGTCGCTCAGTCCTCGCAGGATCAGCGTGCCGCCAAGCATTAGCCATCGGTTCAGTGACTGAAATTGTGGTCGCATCGATTCACGAAGTTTCATGAATGTCGATGCGTCGATGACCACGCAATCGTAATCCTGCAAAGCCCGCCAATCGTCGGGCATGTCTTGCAGCATCCAATGCCCAATGCGCGTTGTCGGTCTAGCGCCAGCGAGCGGGGACTGGACAGGATCCGTGATTCCTTGACGAATCATCGCCAAGTCCGCCGCGATGGCGCTTGCGTCAGTCGACTCGTCGACGACGAGCCAATTGCGATAGAGATCTTCGGAGATAATGTGGGCTGGCAATTGTCGTCGGCTGGGCAATTTTTCGCCGAGTTCGCCGACATAGGCTTCGAGCGCTCGGCCATTCTCGCTGAGCTGGATCGAGTAGCTGTTGCCGTACGTCCATTTGGGCACGTGTCGAATGATTTCCAGTCGCTTTTCACCCTGCTCGATCACCACGGGTAATTGAACAATGATCGCATTTCGCGGCGGCGCCATCTCGTCCGGCTGTGGACTCAGCCGTACCAGGATTCGTCGCTCGGCCGTCGCCGGTACGGGTAGCTCAAACAGCATGCGAACCGAGTCGTAGCCGGGACGCTGGCTCGCCGAGACCCAGATATTGCACTCAAAGCCAGCGCTCTTGGACGGATCGTCGGGCATCGACAACGGGCCAGCAAAAACGAGTGGGCCAGCAACAACGGTACTCGGCAGCGTTTGACCCCACGAGTCGTCACACCAAAGCAACATCATCGCCAGCGAAAGCCAGAGGCCCAGTGGAGTTCGCATCACGAGATACGATCCCGTGGCGGAAGCGTCTGAGGCGGCAGCTGGTTTTCCGCGAACGGACTGGGTCTCGACGGAGCCTCACCGGATCGCAAAGTGAGCGACGCGACGACCCAGGAGAGCAAGAATGAGATTGCGCCCATCGCAATCACAGCGACTGGGATGGCCAAACCGACGAGCATCGCCCTGGCGATCGTCCCTCCGTTTCCCGCAAATCGCCCGAGGGTCAGCACCATGGCGCTCAGCGCCGTGATGAACAGCAAGAACCGAAACGAGATTTGTGGCAAAAGCCGGCTACGCAAGATCGGCTCGGTCGATGGCGTTTTCATGCTCACCAGTGTATCGAATTGCCAAGCATCGCGAGCACAGATCAGCGGGCCTTCGTGGGTCACCCGGGCCAAAGCGTTGCTCAGCCCCACATGCGAATCCCCCAGTCCACCAAGGTCACCGCGACGATCCCAAGCAAGCTGATCGCCAGCCACTTTTGGGTGCGAAAACTGGGGAATCTGCCTGAGAACCCCGCCCTGGCGCTAAGCCAAGCGAAAACGAGGCTGTAAATGGCCAGCAGCCCGCCGCCACTGTTGGCTGCGAAGCTTTCGTACACTTGGCCGCGGGCGAAGTGAGCCCAGGAGGTAGTCATTCCACAACTCGGGCATCGCAGGCCGAACATCATTCGCATGGTGCACGGCGGCAACCCTAGCTGCTGGTGAGTCCCCAATCCTGCGGTGGCCGGACGTAAATTGCCGGCTATAACCAGCATTGCCAGGGGGAAGACGGCGAGCGCAAACGCGATGCCTCGAAAAGTGATCATCGACGAATGACTCCGTCGCCGCCAGATTTCGATCTCGTCGTTCACAGCGGGGTCTGTTGTTGGTGGATTGGGGTGTTTGCAAAAGATCGGGGGCTCGCGTAGCTCGAAAAACGCTTCAAGTCGCCAGTATCTGTGATCAATTTAAAAAGAATTTTCGCGAAACGTTCAACAGCCGTTGACGGTTTCGGTTGTCAACCGTAAATTCTCGCCTCCCCAAGAGGGAAACCTCGCTGAAGGTTCCGAGTTACTCCAGTCGCCCGTAGAGTGCGGCCAGAGCGCTTCCGGATTAGCTTTTGAGCCATTCGTGCCCATGAGCGCCCTAAGGCGGCCGAGACGCTCTGTCTCACCGACGGCGCTTCTGTCGAAGTGTGCTGCGGCAATTGACTGTAAGTTCAACCTGTTTTGACGGATTACCATCGTGTCCTCTGGCGCAAGCGAAGTCATTCGAATTCGTATGGAAGCATACGATCACTCGGTGCTCGATATCAGTGCTCAGGAGATCGTGGATACGGTCAAGCGGACTCACAGCGAGGTTCATGGTCCGATTCCGTTGCCGACGCGGATCGAGCGATACACGGTGCTTTCTGGCCCGTGCATCGATAAAAAGGCTCGGCAGCAGTACGAAATTCGGACGCACAAGCGTCTTATTGACATCGTTCAGGCAACGGCCAAGACGATCGAGGCTCTGAATAAACTTAGTCTCCCGGCTGGTGTCGACATCAAGATCAAGGCGTCTGCTCGCTAGTTTTTGATTCGCATGTGGTTCGGTGGAGCGTTTGAAACTCCAAATTGGTTCATTGTCGGTTTCCGAATGAATGGAAGCTTGGTCGATAACCCCAGTCTATTGTTGGCTGTCGGTTCGGTCTGGTAGTCCTCACAAATCCAACTCGATTGACGGGCGTCTTGCTTCATCGCAAGGCGAGATGAAATATGTCTCCATCAATTCTCGGCCGCAAAGTCGGGATGACACAAGTCTACCTCGAAGACGGCACGGCTGTTCCCGTGACGGTGGTCCAGGCTGGGCCTTGCCAAGTTCTGCAGGTGCGGAGCGTGGATCGAGATGGCTACGAGGCGATTCAGTTGGGTTTTGGGGATAAGCCGCGTCGCTTGGCGAATCGTGCCGAGCGCGGTCATGTGGCCAAGATCGAAAGCAAGCGCAGTAAGAAGCGTCTTGCCGGCGGAGTTGAAGTCATGCCAAAGGCTGACTGCGAACCCCAGCGGTTTGTGCGGGAGTTCCGTGGCAAGAGCGATTTGGCGGTCGGGGCGACGATCACTGTCGAGACGTTCGCTGGTGTCAAGAAAGTCGACGTGACTGGCACGAGCAAGGGTCGCGGTTTCTCCGGAGTTATGAAGCGTCATAATTTTGCTGGCCAAAGGGCGACTCACGGTGTTAAGAAGTGTCACCGGCATCCTGGTAGTACGGGTATGAGTGCTTATCCAAGTCGCGTGGTTGCTGGGATGCGTATGGCCGGTCAGTACGGCAATACCCAGAAGACCGCTCGAAACCTGGAATTGGTTCGCGTGGACGCTGAAAATAATTTGTTGCTGATTCGAGGTGCGGTCCCCGGTCCAAACGGCGGCTATATCACCATTCGTCAAACCAATAAAGTCGGTTAAGGAAAAGTCAGCATGGCTACATTGACTGTCTACAACATGACCGGCGGCGAAGTCGGCAAGTACGAGATTGACACCGAGCAAATTGCCGATCGTGTTAATAAGCAATTGATGCATGATGCGGTCGTGATGTATCAAGCGAACCTGCGTCAAGGTTCGCATAGTGCTCGGACACGCGCCGAAGTCAGTGGCAGTACGAAGAAGATGTACCGCCAAAAAGGTACCGGTAACGCTCGTGCCGGTAGCAAGCGAACTTGTATCCGCCGCGGTGGTGGTGTCGCCAAGACGATCAAGCCTCGCGACTACAGCTATCGCATGAACAAGAAAGCGGTCAAGCTGGCTACTCGCATGGCGATCCGCTCGAAGATCGATGATAACGAAGTTGTGGTGATTGACTCGCTGAGCTTCGAGGGGCCCAAGACCAAGGCGATGGCTGCCGTGCTCAAGGCGTTGGGTCTCGAGGGTGTTTCCACTCTCATTGCAACCGCCGACCTGGATTTGATGGCGTACAAGAGTGGTCGCAATATTGATGGCGTCCAGGTTCAACCGGTCCGTGAACTCAATGCATTGTCGGTGCTCAAGCCGAAGCGATTGCTGGTGACACGTGAGGCGCTCGATAAGATCAAGGATGGCACTTTCACCACGTTTGAAGTTGCCGCATCCGCTTAGTGAACAAGCTCACAAGAAACGATAAAAGACGACAAGACGAAAAATGGCTCACATAACACCCCCTACCGACGTCGAGCGAACGATCAAGCTCGAATCGCACCAGGTGCTTTTGCGTCCGCTGGTCACCGAGAAAGGTGTTCACCGCGCGTCGCGAAACAATCAGTATGCGTTCGAGATTCATCGCGACGCCACGAAGACGGACGTCAAGCGAGCTGTCGAAGAATTGTTTGACGTCAAGGTTGAAAAGGTCCGTACTCAAACTCGCAAGGGAAAGAGTCGACGGTATCGCTTCCGAATCGGTCGCACGAGTGACTGGAAGAAGGCGATTGTGCAATTGGGTGAAGATCACCGTATCGATTTCTTCTAAGCCAATTGATTGTGTGGCGATAATCGCCACGTTCCCCTGTATTACTGACCATTGTTTACTGCCAACTGAAAACTGACAAATGGGCATTCGAGTCTACAAGCCGACCAGCGCCGGACGCCGTAACGCGTCGGTTAGCGACTTTGCTGAGCTGACGCCAGGCTTCAAGCCTGAACGGAGCCTGTTGCGCCCCAACCGAAAGACGGGCGGGCGCAACAATCAAGGCAAGATTACCGCTCGGCATCGTGGCGGTGGTCACAAACAAATGTATCGCTTGATCGATTTCAAGCGGAGCAAGGACGGCATCATTGCTCGCATCGATTCGATTCAGTATGACCCGAATCGGTCGGCTCGGATCGCGTTGCTCAAGTATGCGGATGGTTCCAAGAGTTATGTGATTGCGACCTCCGGTTTGAAGGCTGGCGATGTGTTGCAGAACGGCCCGGATGCGAGTCCGACGCCGGGAAATTGTTTGCCGCTAAAGAATATTCCGCTCGGAACCGCCATCTGTTGCATCGAAATGCGACCCGGTGCTGGTGCAGAGTTGTGCCGATCGGCTGGATCGCAGGCGACGTTGATGGCACGCGAGGCAGATTGGGCGCAGTTGTCCTTGCCAAGTGGTGAAATTCGCCGCGTTCCAAGCAATTGCCGTGCAACGATCGGTCAAGTCGGAAATAGCGATCACAGCAAAGTGGTGATCGGCAAGGCCGGTCGGACCCGATGGTTGGGATGGCGTCCGCACGTTCGCGGTACCGCGATGAACCCCATCGATCACCCGCACGGTGGTGGTGAAGGCCGAACCAAAGGCGGACGGCATCCGGTGAGTCCTCAGGGTAAGAGCGCTAAGGGCGGATCGACTCGCCAGCGTCGAAAGTCAAGCAACTCCGCGATTGTACGCCGTCGCAAGAGTCGTCGATACGGTCAGTTGAAGTTGAAGTAGTGCTGGCTCCGGTTGGTCCGGCACCGATGAAATTGGCTCTCCAGGGGGCCAGGCACAGATTGTTCATATGCCTTTGATAATTGCAGAATTTAGATGAGCCGAAGCAGTAAGAAAGGCCCGCACGTCGATCCGAAGCTGTTCTTCAAGGTCCAGAAACAGGCCGAAGCGAGCAGTCACGAGCCGATCAAGACATGGGCGCGAGCATGCACGATTGTGCCGGAGTTTGTGAACGTCACTTTCATGGTTCACGACGGCCGCAAGCACGTAAAGGTCTACGTGACCGAAGACATGGTGGGCCACAAGCTTGGTGAGTTCGCTCCGACTCGGACATTCAAGGGTCACGGCGGTAAAGGTGGCAAGAAATAATGGCTAAGTCCAACGCGATCGTTTCGAAGTTTAAGGCGCATCACATGGGCGCACGAATTAGCGCCCAAAAAGTCCGCCTGGTGGCTGACTTGGTGCGTGGGATGTACGCCGACGAGGCTCTTGATACGCTCAAGTACCATCCTCAGCGTGGTGCACGAATGATCGAAAAGGTCATCAAGAGTGCGGTAGGGAATGCTCAAGATCCCGACCAAAACAAGGGACGCAGCCATCGAGTCGAAGAGTTGGTGGTGACGGAGATTCGAGTGGATGGTGGGCCGATGTTCAAGCGGATCCAGCCTCACGCTCGAGGAATGGCGTTCATGATCAAGAAGCGAACCAGTCACATTCACGTTGGGTTGACGCCCATCGACGAGATTTAGATCGATTGAAATTGTATCGGTGATGACGCGAGTTCAGCATCGATCGTTAGCAACGTTTACCAAATAACCCTGTAACGAGTCCTCCCTGATGGGCCAAAAAGTCAACCCAATCGCATTTCGCCTCGGTATTACCCGTGGATGGGCGAGTCGTTGGTACGCGTCGAAGCAGGATTTCGCGGATTTGTTGGTTGAGGATCGCAAGGTTCGCAACTTCATCACCAAGCATCCTAAGAAGACGCAGTACAAAAACGCGGGTATTGACCGCATTGAGATTGAGCGGACTCGTGATGAGGTTCGCGTGATGATGTACGTCGCTCGGCCGGGTTTGATCATTGGCAAGAAGGGCCAAGAGATCGAAATCCTGCAGGGTGAGTTGCAAAACTTGATCGGCCGCCGCGTCAACTTGAAAGTTGAAGAAGTCGGTCGGCCAGAGCTGCAAGCCCAGCTTGTGGCAGAGGATATTGCTCAGCAATTGGCGAAACGATCGAGTTTCCGCCGCACCATGAAACGCTCATTGGAGCAAACCATGGACGCCGGCGCGAAGGGGATCAAGATCCAAATGGCTGGGCGACTCGGCGGTGCCGAAATGGCACGTCGTGAGAAGGCGAGTGCGGGTTCGATTCCATTGAGCACGCTGCAAGCAAAGATTGATTACGGGTTCACTGAAGCGATGACGCCACAGGGGCACATCGGGATTCAGGTTTGGATCAACCAAGGTACTTACGGAGACGACACCGATGGCGCTGATGCCCAAGCGGGTCAAGCATCGAAAAAGCCAAAGAGGTCGTATAAAAGGTAACGCGACTCGCGGCAACACGGTCGTTTTCGGCGACTTTGGTCTGCAATCCCTCGAAGCGGGATGGATCAAGGCGACGACGATCGAAGCCGGTCGAATCGCAGCCCAACAATACGTCCGCGGCGAAGGAAAGCTTTACATTCGCATCTTCCCAGACAAGAGCGTTACTAGCACACCGCTGGAAACTCGAATGGGTAAGGGAAAAGGCGAGCCAGATTTCTGGTGTGCCGTCGTTCGTCCAGGCACCGTCCTGTACGAGCTTGGCGGTGTCACCGAGCAACAGGCGAAGGTCTGTTTCGCTCGACTGGCGAGCAAAATGCCGGTAGCCGTTCGATTCGTCGAACGCCGACCTGCTTAGTAGATTGGGATCATCTAGTCGGTGACTTCGTTGTAATCGGAGCACCGGCTGGGAATGTTGCCCGACTGCGGACGCAGTTGGGCTAGTGAGTTCTAGACAGATACATCAAAAGTTACGACGACGGCCAGAGAAAATGTCCAAGTCCAGTGAACTACGTGAGATGAGCGACGAGCAGCTCGAAGCGACTTCCAAAGAAGCAGCCCACACGCTGTTTCGGCTTCGCTTCCAAAGCCAATCCGAGCGACTCAATACGCCGAGCGAAATTCGCAAGAACCGCCGTCTGATTGCTCGCATCAAGACGATCCAAACTGAGCGTCAGTTGGCGCAGAGCACCAAGTAACCCACCACTTTTTTCGCGCACCAGCTACCATGCCTAAACGGATCGTGTCAGGAATCGTGACCAGCGACAAGATGAGCAAGACTCGTCGTGTCGAAATCAATCGCTTGGTCAAGCATCCGAAATACAAGAAATACGTTCGCCGTCGAACGGTTTGCTACGCCCATGATGAGAACAATGAATCGGGCGCCGGCGATCGAGTTGAGATTATCGAATCAGAGCCGCTGAGCAAGCTGAAGCGATGGCGCTTGGTTCGAGTGTTAGAAAAGAGTACGGAAGTCGATGTGGCAGCGCTACGAGCGGCTCACAAAGGTTCGACTCCGGCCGAAGCGGAGACCATCGCAGCCTCACATGCTGGCGAGCCGGCGGAACCAACAAGTTAAAGTTTTGGTAGTTGTCTCCGGTGTCGTGCTGGGACTCGGTCTTCACACAAGCGTTTAATTCACCCCGATAGTTTTGTCGCCAACATGATCCAAACAGAATCTCGACTCGATGTCGCTGACAACACGGGTGCACGTCAAGTGATGTGCATCAAGGTGCTCGGTGGCAGTCGCAAGCGTTATGCCGGTGTCGGTGACATCATTGTGTGTAGCGTCAAGACGGTCATTCCGGGCAGCGACGTTAAGAAAAAAGCGGTGGTGAGAGCTGTCATCGTCCGCACCAAATATCCGACGCGTCGTGCCGACGGTAGTTACATTCGATTTGACAGCAATGCGGTCGTGTTGATCGATAAGGACAAGTCGCCTCGGGGCACCCGTATCTTCGGTGCTGTGGGGCGTGAACTTCGCGATCGGAACTTTATGAAGATCGTCAGCTTGGCGAACGAAGTCGTTTGAGCCTGGCAACCATAACCTGAAACCTGAAACTTGTTCAGCCATGTATTTTCGAATTGATGATGAAGTCGTTGTGATCGCCGGGGCCGACAAGGGGCACCGTGGCAAGATCTTGAAGATTGATCGCAAGAGCGACAAAGTGATTGTCGAAGGCGCCGCACGTGTTTGGAAGCATGTGCGCAAGAGTCAAAAGAATCCGCAGGGCGGACGTTTGAACAAAGAGATGCCAATTTCGTCAAGCAATGTCATGTTGGTTGACCCGTCAAGCGGACAGCCTACCCGAATCGGGGTGCGCTTTTTGGCTGATGGCAGCAAAGAACGGTTTGCAAAAAAGAGTGGTGCGAGCATCGGCAAAATTGCGCCTGCTCGGACTCAACACGCGGCGAAGTAGTTTTCACAGATCATTAAAGACCCAGTTTTCGCGTTTGAATTAGCGATGTCCGACAACAAAACACGATTGCAAACCCACTACGAAGAGACTGTCCGCAAGGCACTCCAAGAGCAGTACGGGTACACGAACCCACATCGTATTCCGCGTCTTCAAAAGATCACGCTGAACATGGGTGTAGGAAGCGCCATTGGCGACAAGAAAGTGTTGGATTTGGCCAAGGACGTGATGACCGACATCACGGGGCAGAAGCCAGTGATCACATTGGCGCGAAAGTCGATCGCGAACTTTAAGCTTCGTGAAGGTATGCCGATTGGTTGCATGGTGACGCTCCGTCGACATCGGATGTATGAGTTCTTGGATCGAATCGTGTCCATCGTCTTGCCGCGAGTTCGCGACTTTCGTGGGATCAATCGCAACGCATTCGACGGTCGAGGCAATTACACGCTGGGCCTGACGGAGTCGTTGGTGTTCCCCGAGTTGAATCCCGACAAGTACACGCGTCCGCAAGGGATGAACATTTCCTTCGTCACCAGCGCCCCGACGAATGACGAGGCGCGATCCTTGTTGGAACTGTTCGGAATGCCCTTCAAGGCAGAGAAGAAAAAGAACGACGCTGCTTAGCGGTCGGATGAAATGACGGAGAAACTTCTCTCGCGGGAGGTTGTCCGGATCATCGTGAGGTCAGATGTCGATGTCTGACGAGCAAACACCCAAGTGATTCAGTGATCAATTCAATTAAAAGAGTGCCCCGTGGCAAGTAAAGCAAAAATCGCCAAGGCCCAACGAAAACCCAAGTTTAGCACGCGACTGGAGAACCGATGTAAGTTCTGTGGTCGCCCTCGTGCCGTTTACCGCAAGTTCGGTATTTGCCGTATTTGTTTCCGCCTCAATGCGAACATCGGATTGATTCCCGGTGTGCGCAAGAGCAGTTGGTGATTTGAAAGTTAGCGGAGCCTACAAGCCATGATGACCGACCCGATCGCCGACATGTTGACCCGAATTCGCAATGCGGTTCGCGTGGAACGGCCCTACGTTGATGTCCCGACTAGCCGCGTTAAACGCGGTATCGCCGACGTGCTCAAGCGCGAAGGTTTTATTTGGGATTGGAAAGATGTCGAAGCCGAGCCGGTTTCGCAATTGCGGCTGGAGTTGAAGTACGGCCCCAACGGTGAGCGTGTGATCCAACAGATCAAACGCTTGAGCAAACCGGGGCGACGTGTGTACAGCCACAGCAAAGAACTTAAACCGGTGCTCGGTGGTATGGGCATCTGTATCATTAGCAGCAGCCGTGGTGTGATCAGCGATCGAGAAGCACGACGCGATAACGTCGGCGGCGAAGTCCTCTGTGAGGTGTCTTAATCATGAGTCGAGTTGGAAAGAAACCGGTGCCGATTCCTGGCGGGGCGAAAGTCTCGGTCAGTGGACGCATGATTGAGATCGAAGGGCCCAAGGGGAAGCTCGCGTATGAGCATCGTCCCGAGGTCACCGTCCAAGTAGACGAGTCGAGCAACGAAGTTGCGGTATCGCGTGACAATGACGAACGCGAATCTCGACAATTTCACGGCTTAACTCGTGCATTGATCGCCAACATGTTCGAAGGCGTGACCAAGGGCTACGAAAAGAAGCTCGAGATCATCGGCGTCGGCTACCTGGCGGCCATCCAAGGTGACGTGATTCAATTGCGAGTCGGGTTTGCGAATGAGCTGCATCGTAAGATCCCGTCGGAGTTGAAGGTTACCTGCCCCGATCAAACGCACATCGTCATTCAAGGTTGTGACAAGCAAAAAGTCGGCCAGTTTGCCGCCGAGCTGCGGTCACTTCGAAAGCCGGAGCCTTACAAGGGCAAGGGTGTTCGGTATCAGGGCGAGCAAGTCAAAATCAAGCCTGGCAAGAGTGCCACTAAGTAGTAGCGATAGACAACGATGGATAAGAACAAGAAACTTTCAAAGCAGCGTGTTCGTCGCCGAAATCACGTACGAAATCGTTTGCGTGGGACGGCCGATCAACCTCGGTTGTGCGTCCACCGTTCGCTCAAGCATTTCTCTTGCCAGTTGATCGATGATCTGGCGGGTAAGACGATTGTCAGCGCGAGTACCAAGGACTCCGCAGTCAACGTTGCGTCACCGGATAATTGTGATGGTGCCGCCGAAATCGGTAAGTTGATTGCCGAGAAGGCCACCGCCGCGGGCATCACTCGCGTCAAGTTGGATCGGGGACACAACAAGTATCACGGTCGAGTGAAGGCATTTGCCGAGGCAGCCCGTGAGGCTGGACTCCAGTTCTAGAAACCAATGCGGCTCGCAATGAAGTCGCCAATTAAGAAATTTGAGATCCACTTAGGATAGAACCATGAGTACCGGACAGCGAAAATCACGCTCGAAATCTGAGGAGAACCCGCTTGAGGGTGGGCTTCTGGATCGCGTTGTAAAAATCAAGCGATGTGCCGCCGTGGTCAAGGGCGGTCGGCGATTCAGTTTCGCAGCGATGGTCGTCGTTGGTGACGGAAACGGTCGCGTTGGTTGGGGGTACGGAAAAGCCAATGAAGTGCCTCCGAGTGTTGCCAAGGCGCAGAAGCAAGCCAGTCGCAGCATGATCGCAGTCCCGGTCGTTGCCGGTTCGATTCCGCATCAGGTTTGGGGTAAGTTTGGAGCCGCCAAGGTGCTCTTGATCCCCGCCGGTGCTGGTACGGGTATCATCGCCGGTCAAGCGGTGCGAGCGGTTTGCGAAGCGACCGGACTGCACGATATTTTGACAAAGTCCTATGGCACCAATAATCCGGTAACCTTGGTCAAGGCAACGATTGACGCGCTGTCAAAGCTACGTACCCGCGAACAAGTTGCGGCGCTGCGTGGTTTCGAGAGCGAAGAGATGATGCTGAAGTAAATCGCTCCCCTTTTTGATCGCGGAACGGCTGACGTTCCGCATCTGCAACACACTTTTTTGATTTATCGGTTGTTCTGATGAACCTCAACGACGTCCATCGCGGCATTACAAAACATCGCAAACGCAAGCGAATCGGTCGCGGCGTAGGCAGTGGCACGGGCAAAACGTCGGGTCGCGGTCACAAGGGTGCTGCGAGTCGAAGCGGCTACAGTCGTAGCCCCAGTTTTACCGGCCAAATTCCGATGTTCCGTCGGATTCCCAAACGCGGATTCAATAACCGCTGGGCTATCACCGTGTTTGCCGTCAACATTGGCCAAATCTCGGAGGCTTACGAAGCTGGAGAAGAGGTGACGATCGAATCGCTTGCCGCCAAAGGTCTGGCCAAGGGCGTTTTTGACGAGCTCAAAGTGTTGGGCGAAGGCGACATCACCAAGAAGTTGACCGTGTCGGCGCACCGATTTAGTAAGTCGGCCGAGGAGAAGATCGCTGCAGCGGGCGGGACAGTGAATAAGTTGCCGGCACGTCGCACCCCTGATGAGCGCGTTGCAGCGTTGAAGTCGGAAGCCAACGCCTAGGTCACTGGGGGGGTTGCTCGGGTCGGCCGCTCGGCAGGGGCGAGGCTCGCCTGATGCCAAGCTTGTCCGTTGGTGAACGAATGATAGATCGGTAGCCGCGTTCGTGGCGCCAGCACGATTCGAATCGGGGCTGTCGCGGGGACCGCGGCTTTTGTTTTGTTAGGTGCGTTTTGCAAGCGACCAAGACGGTCTCGCGGCAATTCCGCTGACGCGTTAGACTGCCCGAAAATGACTCGTTGAAAACGTCCATCACCGAGTACCCCACTGTATTGCGAATGACGTGCGATTGTCGCGCTATCGAAACAGATCGGGGCCGTTTTTAAATAACGGATGATCCAACGGACTGTACGGGATTTTGTAATACCAATGTTTGAAAAACTTCGCATCATTTTCTCGATTCCGGAACTGCGCAAGAAAGTTCTGCTCACGATCGGGTTGCTTGCGGTTTATCGGATCGGATTTCACATTCCGCTCCCGATGATTGCCACCAATATGGATGAGACCGGTGGTGGTGGTGCCGCGGATTTCTTTGAAAAGGTCAGCGTTTTCGCGGCCAGTGACCTTCGCCAAGCCACAATCTTTGGCTTGGGGATCATGCCCTATATCTCGGCGTCGATCATTTTTCAGCTTTTGGGCAGCGTCTATAAGCCGCTTGAGGAATTGAAAAAGGAAGGTGAAGCGGGTCGCAAGAAACTCAATGAGTACACGCGATACCTGACCGTTTTTATCTGTGTGATCCAGAGCTACATGTATCTGCGGTTCATGTTGATGTCCGGAGGTTCGACTGGCTACGGAAATATCAACCCGAACTTTTTGAACTCCGAAGGGACGGGGTTGTTTTTCGGTTGGCAGATTGCCGCGGTTTTGGTCATGACCTGTGGAACCGTGTTCTTGATGTGGCTCGGTGAGCAGATCGACGAGTACGGAATTGGAAACGGAATCAGCCTGCTCATCATGGCCGGGATTTTGGCTCAGATGCCAAAGGCACTGTACGAATTGATTCGTAACATGAAGCCAGAATTGGTGGGATTGAGTCGGGGCCAGGTCGGTGTCGAGACACTGATCTTGTTGGTGCTTTTGTTTGTCGGAGTGGTGTTTGGTGTTGTCTTCATCACGCTCGGCCAGCGAAAGATTCCCACGCAATCGGCCAAGTTCACGCGGGGCCGCCGAGTATTCGGCGGGACGCGCCAGTTTCTGCCGCTGCGAATCAACCAAGCGGGCGTGATGCCGATCATTTTTGCAAGCAGTCTGTTGATGATTCCTGGGATGCTTCTCGGAGCCCTCGCCTCGTACGCGCCTTCGGGTAGCGGCGTATTCAATGGTTTGAACTTGCTTTCGCTGACCCTGAATGACCAATCCTCGTATTTCTTCAACCTGCTTTACGTGGCGCTGATTTTCTTCTTTTGTTACTTCTGGACGGCGATCACGTTCAACCCGAAAGAAATGTCAGACAACTTGAAAGAGAGCGGAACGTTCATTCCGGGTTATCGGCCTGGGAAGCGGACGACCGACTATCTCGAAAAGGTCATGGTGCGAATCACGTACGTGGGTGCGGCGTTCTTGGCCATCGTGGCGATTGTGCCGACGATTGTTTACGGGTCGCTCGGTGTGCCCTATGCAATTGCAGGGTTCTACGGTGGTACCGGGTTGCTGATCGCGGTGAGTGTTGCGTTTGACTTAGTCCAGAAGATTGATAGCCACTTGGTGATGCGAAACTACCGCGGCTTGCTCGAGGGAGCTGGTGGCGGCACGACCCCGGTGGTGTGAGGCCTTGGTGGTGTGACGCATTGATAGCTTGATGAGTTATCGGTTTGCTTGAGAGGTGTGTTCGATGCGGATCGTGTTCATCGGACCACCGGGGGCGGGCAAGGGAACCCAGTGCAAGCGGCTGACGCAATGGCTCGGGATCCCTCATTTGTCAACCGGAGAGATGCTGCGTGCGACGCGAGGCGACTCAGCCCTGGGTCGATTGGTGGCCAGCTACATCGACGCGGGCCGGCTCGCTCCCGACTATCTGGTGCTGCGTATTGTCTACAAACGTCTGGGCGATCGCGATTGCGCCCAAGGGTTTCTTTTCGACGGATTTCCGCGGACGATCAACCAAGCTCAAATGCTGGACGAGTATCTGTCCCAGCGCAGCGAGCGTTTGGACCTGGTTTTGGACTTGCGGGTGGTGCAAGAGGAATTGGTGGCTCGCGTGTTGAAGCGGGCGCAAGTTGAACACCGTGACGACGATACCGCCGAAACGATAGCGGCACGATTGCGAGTGTTTTACACGCAAACGGCTCCGTTGTTGGACTACTACCAAGGGCATGGAATCGTTCGTTCGGTGGATGCGATGGCCTCGCCCGACGAGGTTTTTGCCCAGATTCAGCGGTACGTAAGCGAAGTCCGAGCATAGCAACGCGGGCATCGAGCTCCTACAATTAAGCGGGTCTCTGCGAAACCTCGCAGACGTCGTTTGATTGCAGGTTTCTTAGGATTTGCCGTGCATTTATCTCGTGCTTACTCCGTTCGCGGAGCGTTGGCGTTCATTGGATTGGTTGCGGTTGTTTTCCAGTCGCGCGTGCTGGACGCCCAGGGATTTCTCCAACCCGGCAATCCGAATCAACCGTCGGGGCGATTTATCGAGCCACCGCGAATCGTCACCCAGCAATTGCGGGAAGCCGAGAAGTCGATTGCCGAGCAACGTTACAGCGACGCAGTCGTGCGATTGGGTGACTTGCTTCAACGCGATGCCGCCGACGGATTGGACATCGAGGGAGCCGGCCAGGACTATTTTGTCGATGCGGACGACGACGAATTGAACGGACGCGTGGTAACGGAAAGTCTCTTGCGTCGGGCGCGTCGTTTGATCGGTGAATTGCCACCACAAGGGTTGGAAATCTATGAGCTTCGCTATGGCGCGCTAGCGCGCAAGATCTTGGACGATGCATCCAACGATCATGAGTGGTCCGCCGTCGAGCTGGTTCGTCGTCAGTATTTTCACACCGTAGCTGGATACGAAGCGTCCATGTTGCTTGCCCGGCGTGAATGGTACCTCGGACGCCCGCTCGGTACTTATTTGATGCTCGAAGAATTGATGGCCAGCCCGATGGCGCGGACGCGTTTGGGAAGCTCGTTGGAGACGCTCTACCTTTCCGCCGCAAGGATTGCCGGCCAGGAAGTGGAGATCCCTAGTCAAGCAAATGTACCTGAGTGGGTGGAACCGTTAGCTCAAACGCAAGCCGATGGTGGATCGGCTGGATCGACGGCGCCCGGTGAGGAATACCGATGGCTGGGGGGCACACCGTCGCGCAATGGCGGCGACAACGGCGAGATGCCACTGGCGAACCCAAGGTGGCGCGTCGAAACGACCGCGAGTTCTCGCCAAGAGCGGACACTTCGCCAGCGGAGCGATGAGATGTCCACGCGGTCTGAATTGCCTCCACCAAGTTTCATTCCGCTCAAGGTGGGCGATCAATTGCTGATGCGAACCACGGAGCGTTTGGTGGGAGTGGATTACCGCACCGGCAAACGGGTTTGGGAGTACCCATGGTATTCCGCGTACGAGGGATTCGATGAAGACGAGGAATCATTTGACGCGATCCCAGGCGACGAAGGGCCGGGAGATTTGCTGAGCCAGCGGGTTTGGAACGATTTGCCGTACGGCCAGATGTCCAGTGATGGCGAGCGGGTGTTTGTGTTGGATGATCTTGGCCAAGTCGAGATGGCGTCGTTCAGTCCGATCATCGGATTGCAGGGAACACGGCCGGCCGATGCGGGCCGCAATTCACTCGTAGCGCTCGATCTCAAAACCCAAGGCAAACTGCTTTGGCAAATTGGTAGTGGCGAGGAGCAGGCATCGGCGTTTTCCGATGTGTTCTTCCTCGGACCACCGTTACCGCTGGACGGCAACTTGTACGTGATGATCGAAGTCGCGGGCGACTTGTGTCTTTCGTGCCTCGATCCTCGCACGGGGAGCGAACATTGGCGGCAACAACTCGTTGCGATCGAGAGTGGGGGCGTGGACGTCGATCCTGTTCGTCGTGTTGCCGGTGCAATGCCGACATATCACCGCGGTGTTTTGATTTGCCCCACCGGTGCAGGAGCGGTGGTCGCGGTGGATCTGGTTGATCGAATGCTGCGGTGGGGACGGGCTTACGATCGAAACGTGGAGCAATCCAATAGTTTGTTCAACGGAACCGGACTGGACCAGAACCAACTGATGAAGCGTTGGTACAGCGGAGCGGCCATCGCGATCGACGATACCGTTTTATTGACACCGATTGAATCGGATCGTCTATTTGCTCTCGATCTGTTAACCGGTGAAGAATCGTTCCCCGAAAAGCCGCGGGTGAAGATGCGATATCTCGCCGGCGTTCGCAATGAACGAATCATTGTCGTCGGCTCCAATCAAGTTCGTGCATTGCATTTGAGGACGGGCGAAACAGTTTGGTCGACGCCGTCGGATTGGTTGGCCGCTGGTCAGCAAGTCAGCGGATTGGGGGTCTTCGGGGACGATGAATATCTCGTTCCCACAACGAACAACCAGCTCATTCGCATATCGCTCAACGATGGAAGCGTCCTGGAGCGCCGCACGACTCGATTTCCGCTTGGAAACTTAGTGGCGTCCGACGGAGAGTTGATTTCGCAAAGCCCAACGTTGCTATCGGTGGCGTTTGGGGAGCAATCGCTGGAACCGGTGGTCACGGCCATGCTCGCCAAGGATCCTGACAATTTCGAAGCGATGGTACGCAAGGCAGAGTTGTTGATCCAAAGTGGCGAACGGGATTCCGCACTGGAGTATTTATCGCGTGCACGATCGCTGGACCCCGACAGTGACGAAGTTCATGTCTTGTCAATTTCGGCCATGTTGGGTTCGCTGCGAGAAAAGCCGCAGATCGATGGGCCGATTGTCGAGTTGCTCGAGCGTTTGATCGATCGGCCTCGCGAGCGAATTGAGCTACTCGCGTTGAGAGTGCAAGCCGGACTGGATCAGGGCAAATACGTCGCGACATCCCAGTTGCTCGTTGAGATGTCTGAACAAATACGATTGGAATCGGCTCATGAAGATATCGACTTGGTCGCGATGACGGACTCCAGCCGGCAATGTGTGTTGGATTGTTGGATCGATGCTCATTTGAAGAGAGCTTATTCCAGGGCGAATGAAGATCAGCGAGCGGAGATTGACGCAATTGTGAACTCGAGCGTGGCATCGCTGACGGACGCGTCCAGTGGTGTGTTACAGCGAGTAGTCCGACATTTTGGAAGTACACAGAGTATCTCTGAACTACGTCGGTTGTTTGCGAAAAGGTTGTTGTCGGAGGAATCGTTGCTGAGGGCGGAACGATTGTCTCTCGGAACCTTTGCGTGGTCACAAAACGTGTTGCGTGAGTTGCCCGGTGACCGCATCGAAACGCTTCTCGAAGCATCCTTGGAAGGCGGATTCATTCACAATGCGTTCGAAGCCGTTGATGCGATGGATTTCGAGAAAATTGCCAAGTCGCAACCCGAGCGAGCGGCCGAGTTGTCCACGATGCGCTCACTGCCCCAGTCGGGTAACGGACACGAATGGCCCAAGACAGCCGAGTTGACTTGGGATGAATTGCAACGAAGCAACCCTCGCACCTCGCTCGCTTTCATCCAATCCATTGCCCAGACGTCGGTCACCGGCGGTCCCGAGTTTGAAGGGTGGAAGTTGGTCAGCGAGTACCAAAATCCGATCGCGTTTCGTAACCGAGACGGACAACTCAGAGGTGTTCCGTTGGAAGGGCGAAATCAACGCGACGACGGCGAAAAAGAAGCGATCATCAATGGTGGTGTTTCGGTGGTCGTGACGATGAACGAGTTGGTATGCATCGACATGTATGAGTTGGCTAGGGGGACCGGCGAATCGATTCTTTGGCGTCGCGATTGGGGTGGCGATAGTGGCGCAAGCGCGAAACGACGAAGCCAGCCCACGCCGCTTAATGATTATGTGTTTCGCTATGTGATGAATTCGGCAACCGCCCAGGTAGCGGCTCCCGAGTTCCGTGTTGGCCCGATATTGGGCGACCGAGTTGTCATGTTGCAGGGTGGTGACTTGGTCGCTCTCGATTTGTTTACCTCGGAACCGTTGTGGCGCAACTCCAATGCACCTCGTAGCGGGTGGGTGCTTTCGGACGGCCATCAAGTGCTCGTGATCTCGCCGGATTCGCAGGAAGTCGTTTTGTTTGACGCTTTGGACGGTTCCAAACTGGGGACGAAAGCTTGGACCTATGGGGATATTTGGACTGCCCAGAACCGATGTGTTATCTGCTACAGCCAACCCGACAACAATCGCCAGACGACGGTCCGCATGATCGACGTCTTTGCGGACCAAGTCGTCCAAGAATTGACTACCGATGTGGCCAATCGGGGCACCGATACGGTCGACGCCTCGTTTGGACGCGTCATTGACGGTCGCTATCTGGTCGTGCTCAACAACCGAGGCGAATTATGGTTATGGGATGTCCAAGCTGGCCGAGAAGTCGGACGTTGCACCTTACCTAATAAGGATGGCGCTGATGCGAAACTTGACCTGAGAGGCATTCGTGCCGTTCTGCTGGAGGACCAGCTGTTGGTGTTACCGCATCTCCGATCCGATGCTGACTCGCATTCCTTAGGAATCGACACGGTCACGATGTCGCCATCGCAGCAACACCAGACGACCCATGGGATTTACGCTATTTCGCTCAAAGATGGATCCCTGAATTGGAGCTACGACGATGGATCGGCCTGGGGCGTCACCCTGCACCAACCGGCAGCAACACCGATCATTCTTCTTTGTCGCAGCCACAGTGTGAACCCTGTGCCAGGTGTCTCGCGAACGAGAACCTTGGACGTGCTGGCGCTGGACGTTCGCGACGGCAGCGTTGTCGACAAACGCTTGGGCCGGCAGGTGCAACCTCAAGGCAATGAAATTGAAACACGTGTCATCGTTCAACCGCCCAGTGACCGAGTGATCGTCCACATCGGCAGTGAAATGTTGACATACAATTTCGGCGAAACGGCGGTCAGAGAACCGGCGGACCAGGAATTGGATGTTGACCAGTGATACGACCTGAACGTGAGTGCTCCGTAGCCACTAAGGGTTGGTCAAATCCGGCAACCAGGGCAACGGATTTGTAATTTCCGGACGCGTTCCACTGGATGGCAACGTATCCGTGACGGCTTTTGCAAGCTGTTGTTTCAATCTCGTGACGTCCGTCTGGTACCTCGGATCATCGACGACGTTCGTGAGTTCTTCGGGGTCATTGTCGTGGTCGTACAGCTCACTTCCTAAATCGCCGCCGTTCCACTGGGTGTATCGAAAACGCTCTGTTCGTAGGCTGTAACCCATGGCGTTGTTTGCCCGAGTGACTTGGCTGAGCGCATAACCTCGCCCAGGCTGGGTTGGGTCCCTGAGTAGCGGTGTCAAGTCTTGGCCTTGCACCGAATCAATCAGTGGTACGGAGCAGAGACTGGCGAGCGTGGGGTAGAGATCGACAAGGCCTACCGGCGATTTGGATACGCCCCCCTCCGAAATACCTGGGCCCGCGATGATTAACGGTACGCGAGCGCCCTGTTCAAAGAGACTCATTTTTTGCCAAAGTTGGTGGTCACCCAAGTGATAACCATGGTCGCTAGTGAACACGATGATCGTTCGATCGCTCAATCCATTGGCCTCGATCGCATCGAGCACTTTGCCCACTTGCGCGTCCATGAACGTGGCGCTCGCATAATACGCTTGAACCGCTTGGCGGCGCAATTCGCTAGTGAACTTGTTCTCGAAAGCCCTTCGACTTTCGGTCGCAGCTTTCGGTAAATCGCTTTGGTCCAAATCGACGGATCGATCAATGGGCATCGAGCTGAGTTCATAGCCGTCGAAGTACTTCCTTGGGGCGACATAGGGCGTGTGCGGACGATAGAAACCGACCGCAAGAAAAGTTGGACGATGGCCGGGTCGCGCCGCTCGCTCCAGCACCCACTGGGCGTCGGAGGCGAGCATCGCATCGGTGTGTTCGGATTCTGCACGTGTCGAAGCGAGCCAGCTGGGAGTACCGCCGAAGGATCCCGGAGTGAGCGAAAAGATCTCTGGTTCTTCCAACATTCGGTCGCAACCTGCGGGGTTGAGTTCGAGTTCCCAAGATCCGGGGTCGTCATCGCCATTGGTGCCAACCGAGCGGGGTACGTGGTAGTGATACAGCTTGCCCAGACGCGCGGCAAAATATCCATGGAGACGAAACAGCTGCGGCAGGCTGTGATGCGATGGAATTGTTTGCCTAAACAGTTCGTGATTGCGCAAGATCCCCGTCGAGTCGGGATACAAGCCAGTCAACATTGAGTTGCGACTTGGCCCGCACAGCGGAAACTGGCAATAGGCTCGTTCGAATCGAACACCCTTCGCCGCCAGTCGATCAATATTCGGTGTTTTTACATCGGGGTCACCGTAGCAACCCAGTCGCGTGTTGAGATCATCGCTGATGATGAAAACCACATTCAACGGTTCAGCCGCATGTGCAGCGTGTTGGCAATCACTACCGCATATCAACGCGAGAATCGTCGCGGCAAAGAAAAACGAGCGTAGCATGACAGATTCCTAACAGCGAGAAGCGAAGGACGGCAGCCAAGAAAGGCAACCAGTTAACCAACACTTTAACTCGGTTTTGGTGCTCCAGGGGCAATCGAACCCGATGCAGTCGTGGTGGCTTCATCGGTTTTTGAGGGCGTTTTCATATTTTTCGAAAACCGCCGCCAGCGTTGACCAGACGTGTCATGGGGCTTGGCGATGATTCCTGTGTCGCCGGGCAGCCGAGACTGGCGACGAGAAACATCACCGTCACGATTCAAGGAAGGAAAGCCTGCATGGCCAAGTTTTATGTTCAGTGTGGTCCCGTTCGCACCATTTTGACTGCGGATGCGGTCGATCAAGCGGCGTTCGCTGCCATGGACAAAGCACTGGGGGTCCACTTGTGGATCTACGACGACGAGGGACTCAGCGAAGCCGATTGCCGCGACCATTTGATGCTCGAAGCCCTGTTGCACTTGGACCCATCCATTCGCGTTAGCGAACAGGGGTTCGATCGCGACGACGCGGTCTTGGTCGGTACGCCGGACTTCATTGATCGTTGGCACAAGTTGATGGTTGGCATGAGCCGGCTCTTTGTGGCCGCTGGGCTTCCCCCGAGGCCGATGACTGCGGTCGCCGGTGTGTTACCAGCGGCTTCGATTGCACCGCGATTGCCGCGGTAAGACGCTTGCCGCTACAAGTCGCTTGCATGGAAAGAAATAAGGCGCATACGGTTATCCATTCCGGGTAACAGTTGCTTCGCTAGGCGAGCAACTCCTGGATGACATGACCGTGGACATCGGTAAGTCGTCGGTCGGCGCCGTCGCGTCGGATGGTCAACTTCGTGTGATCCAGCCCCAGCAAATGAAGCACAGTCGCGTGAATGTCGTAGCCTTCGCTGAAGTGACTCCGATCCAGCGGCTTGTAGCCCCAGGGGTCACTCTCGCCATAGGAAATTCCACCCTTGATTCCACCACCGCATAGCCAGTTCGTAAACACGTACGGATTATGATCGCGTCCCTTTCCACCTTGCGTGGACGGCATTCGTCCGAACTCGGTCGTCCACAAGATAATGGTTTCGTCAAGCATCCCACGTTGTTTGAGGTCTTCGATGAGTGCCGCTGCGCCACGGGCCATCCCGATTGCCAACGGGCCATGATCGCGCTCGACGTCCTCATGCGAATCCCAATTGCGTCGCGGGAAACTATTGTCGTTCCCGCTCCATACTTGCACGAACCGAACGCCTCGTTCAAGCAACCGACGTGCTGCCAAGCAACGTCGACCAAAGTTATCCATTTCTTCGAGCGCATTGATTTCCGGAGCAAATGGCTTCGAACTCCGGTGAATGCCATACATGTCCAGAATGTATTCCGGCTCATGCGAGATATCCAACGTTTCCGGCGCCGCCAATTGCATCCTAGCCGCCAACTCGTAGCTGCGAATGCGTGCTTCCAGCCGTTCATCACCCTCGCGAGACATCGCATGTTTGGAATTGATCTGGTTCAACAATGCCTGCGCCGCATGTTCGCTCTCGCTCGTGATGAAATTCCCGTTCTTATGCGGGAACAGGTCTGAGATGGGAACTTCGGCGCTCGGACGGATGACGCATCCGGAATGTTGTGACGGTAGGAACGCGGCGTCCCAATTCTTTACACCGTTTGACGGCATTCCCCGGTCATCGGGAAGCACGACAAAAGCAGGTAAGTTTTCATTCTCGCTACCCAGTCCATAACTAACCCAACAACCCATGCCGGGAAATCCAGGGCGAGTGAAACCGGTCGATTGCAGAAGCGTAGCGGAGCTGTGCACGCCCGTCTTTCCAACGACGTTGTGGACGAACGCAATGTCATCGACACAGCGACCCAACCGTGACACTGGCTCCGACAAGAGCTTTCCACATTCCCCATGTGGATCAAAGTTCCAAACGGGTTTTTTCCACGGCCCCAATCCATTTTGAAATGCCTCGACGTGCTCTCCAAAGTCACTGGGTTTTCCATCGCGTTTGACAAGTTCCGGTTTGTAGTCCCATAGATCGATGTGGCTTGCCGCCCCCGCCATAAATAGCTGGACGACTCGTTTCGCCTTGCCGGGAACATCTGGCTTCCCGTCAGTCGTTCCTAGGAACGACTGGTTTGCCTGCAGTCCGTCGGATTGCAGCATGCTCGCGAGCGCAATTCCGCCAAGTCCACCTCCGAATTGATTGAGGAACTCGCGACGCGAGCCGGGTCGGGGATCGGCCCATCGATGGTAAGGGGACGTGTTGCCCATGAATCAGTCCACGAACGCAAATTCATTGAGATTAAAAATCACACGACACATGTTGGCGAGCCCGAATTGGTTGGCATAGCTGGTAAATGCCTCTCGCTCATCGGGTGATGGGTCACGGGCTAGGGCACCACGAAACGCGAGCTCAACCTTATCCTCGATCTTGCCGGAGGACGCATCGAGTTTGTTCGCAAAGCGCTTGGCCGCCGATACCACCAGGCCGTTGTTCAATATCGCGAGGGCTTGGATCGGTGACATACTCTGGTTGCGTCGATCGACTTGCATGGACGGGTCGGCACAATCAAGCGCAGTCATGAACGGCTGAAGTTGCGAACGCACGATGAAGCGATAAATTGAACGGCGATGTGACTTGGGATCGTCCGGATCATGTCGTCCGTATTCAAAGTGCGGCGAATGCTCGGGCGACTCAATCACAAAGTCGCGAAAGCTCTCACCGCCCATTTCAAAATTGAGCATCCCACTTACCGCAAGGACACTGTCTCGCAGTGATTCGGCATCCAATTTGGTCCGGTTCATCCGCCACAAAAATACGTTGTTGGAATCTACCGCTTCGAAATCGGCTCGACTCTTGGAGGATTGCTGGTAGGTGTGGCTGGTCACAATGAGCCGATGCAGGGCTTTGAACGATCCGCCGCTTTCTCGAAACTCCGTCGCCAACCAATCGAGTAATTCCGGATGCGACGGGAGAGAGCCGTTGCGACCAAAGTCGTTTGACGTTTCCACGATACCGCGTCCAAAGTGATACTGCCAAACTCGATTGACGATGCTGCGCCAAGTCAACGGATGCGAGTGATCGGTAAGCCACCGTGCTAGTGCCGCTCTTCGTTCACCCTCGCCGTGTTCAGGCGAAAGCTCAAAACGCGCTGGCAAACAAGTGACGGCTGACAAGGCGCCTGGTTGAGCTTCGGTTTTGGGTTGAGTCACATCGCCACGATGCAGGACATGAATCACTCGCGGCTTGCCACCTTCGTTGCCCGTGCCACGAAAGTTGCTGGTGCCCGTGTGCACCGAACCGGCGTATACTTTTCTTGGCGACGGCAATTGTCCAAGTGATTCGCTAATCGACTCCGCTCGTTCGCGCAGCATCCGCAATTGCTTCCGCGTGGTATTGCTCGCCAACGAAAGCAAAAGTTTTTCGCGCCGTGCGATCAATTCCTTGCGATCCGAATTCACCGCACCACGAGGTGTGACTCCGTCCGTCAGATTCGCACTTGACCAACGCGGTAGCGACTCGATTGAATCCAACGATGTAACTTCGCAGCCCAGGGCAAGGTTCGTCCCATTCTCATCGAGGACTTGCACTTCCGACATGGCGAGAATGAAATCGTCTTTTCGCGGGGCCAATTTTGTCGCTGTCATTCGGACATAGCGCCCTTGGACCCCGTCCGTACCGGTATCAAGCTCCAGCGGCTGGAGTCCTGGGTTGGGTAAGTCACTCGCGAGCGTGTCGGCATGGCGGTGGCGAAGCAAGGTGACGTTCGTCGTGAAGGTCGGGTCACTGCTGATTTCGACTTTGAACCGAAGTGGAAACCCGAAACCGCTTCCGATATTGTTGAAGTCATCATAACAGGGCATCAACGTGACCTGTTTGATATTTGCAAGCGATCCTAAATCCACCTGAAACCACTTGGTCGTGTCTTGGGTCGTCGAAATCGCACTGTGATATCCGAACGCGGAAGTCGTGTTTGCCCCCTGGTTACTCGCACGATCGAGAAGTTGATCTAAGTCGAACGTGGCATCACCCGCCAATTTTTCGAGAGAGCGTTCAATCGCCGAGATGGCCGATTCTGTTGCTGTCTTTTGCTGCTTTAGCTCAGCATACTGGCGGTTGACGAGTGAGTCGGTGTGGTATTCCACGTCAGTCCGATCGACGGCCGCGAACACCGCCTGCAGACTGTAATAATCCTCCTGCGAAATCGCATCGAACTTATGATCATGACATTGGGCACATCCAACTGTCATCGAGTTGAATGTGAGCATCGTATTCTGGACCATGTCGTCTCGATCGATGTGGCGAGCGATCTTGCCGTCGATCTTGGATTCTGGCACTTCGGTGTGCCCGATATAATCCCATGGACCAGCTGCGATGAAACCTCTCGCTTCCACGCCGTCGCGAGTACCGGGAAAGAGAACATCACCAGCGATTTGCTCTTGGATGAAGCGAGCGTACGGCTTGTCCTCATTGAATGATCGGATGACATAGTCACGATACGGCCACGCGTTTTCACGTAGCTTGTCTTTGTCGTAGCCGTGAGTTTCTCCGTAGTGCACTACATCGAGCCAATGTCTTGCCCAACGTTCGCCATATCTCGGTGAGTCGAGAAGTGAATCAACGAGCCTTTGCCAAGCTCGAGGATCCGGATCGGCGACAAAGCGATCGACTTCGGCGGCGGTCGGCGGCAATCCGATCAAGTCAAAATACAAACGTCGCATCAGCGTCCTGCGATCAGCAATCTCGGCGCGCCGGAGACCTCGGTGGGCGTACTCCACCTCGATGAATGCATCGATGGGGTTTAATGACGCGGACGCAGGAACCGGCGGATCGGACACCGGGTAAAACGACCACCAATCCGATTTTTCGACTATCTTGGCGCTTGCGGAATCGGGCCACACCGCTTCCTGATCGATCCATGCTTTGATCGTTGCGATTTGCTCGATGGTGAGGCGTAAAGTGTCTTTGGATGCTGGTGGCATCAACATCGACTGGTCGGATCCGTCGATGAAATGGACAAGGCGACTGGCTTCACTATCGCCGGGGATGACGGCCGGTTCTCCGTGACTTCCCCCCCGCATCGCAATTTCTCGCACATCGAGTCGATAATCGCTTTCCTGTGTCGTTTCGCCATGGCAAGCGTGACAGTGGTCTCGAAAAATCGGTAGCACGTCGCGTTCAAAATCCACTCGCCCGAGGGCGTCAATGGAACGATCGTCCCCGACACAATTGTGACGCCCGACGAACACGGCGATGGCACTCAGAACGCCCACGCATGCAAGTCGACTTCGAATCAGCTGAGTTAGTTGAGCGTAGAACCATGACATCGCTAGCGTAAACTCCCAAGCGCGGTTGGACTCATGATAAACCACTGCCAATCGAAGTGCGAACTCGCAACCAAAGATGGAAAATCCGGCTCGGGCATGCGGAAACCCTCCAAAGCCGCTATATTGGGAAGGTCATTGTGTTCTTCGGTGGCGAATTTTTTTTTGAGTCTCTAAGAACCGGACTGATGGAATTCATGGCAAAATACCAACATCGAACGTTCGAAATGTTCGATTTCTTGCAGGACGCCACGCAAGCTCTTCTCTCCAAGTCGAGACGTCCCACGCTCACGAAAACGGACGTGAATCTGTGGTCGTTTCGTCGTCTGAATGTTTCGCAAACCGATAGCGTGATTCATGTGACGTTCAAGGCAACGGATCAGGACGCTGCGGCGGCGCTGGAGGATTTCGTAAAAGACTTGAACCTGATGGCGAGTTCACTGGACATCGACAGTCAGGTCGTCATGGACTTTGAGGGGCTACAGGCATTTTGTCCAGAGTCGATCGCAGCGCTCGCCGTATTTAGTCGGCGACTTCAATCAAAAGGAAGTCGGATGACGTTGTGCAATCTAGAGCCATCCGTGCGCGAGTCGTTTTTTACACCAAACAAGTAACGGTTTCCATTTTCGACGAATAGCTCGAGACGTGGTCCGACACGTCGGCTATCGCTGAGTTAGCGATGCATGGGCGTGATTGAGACGTCGATCAAATTTGGTTTGTGATACAATGTACGTCCCAAATTGTCACAATCCATTCGAGTATCGAAGAGGCACTCCATGCTCGCGTCAGAACTCTTCATTTCCATTCGCTCGGATAGTTCGATGGGCTACCGAGGTTCTCGTTGCGTTGGCTTGCTCGCCGTCATCACAGCACTGTTAATTGGAAATGTGGCGGAGTGTTCCGAACCGATTCCGAGCCAGCAGACGAAAGCACCCGCGAAGGCAATGGTGGATGGCACCGACCCGACGACGGTTCATGGCGTACGCCGAAGGGGTCGGCGTAACGATAACGCTGTCGGTTCCGAAAACCGCCAATCGCAACGAAGACGAGCTGGCCGAGCTGGTCGACAAGGAAAGCAGCAAGCGTCTGCTACCACTGAGGAAGGCAATCGTTTGCAATTGAGTGGATTCTTCGACTTGGTACTTAGCGACGACATCAAGGCTCATGGCGACGGACACATCAACGTCGAAATTGATCACGCCACCATGACTCAGGTGCGTGGGATTGTTGATGATCAAGTCGATCGCTTGCAGCCCCTGACGGCTGATATCTTGAACTCCGTCGCCAGCTTCCCCGAGACGATCAAGTCGGTCGGCGAGATTCTCGAAAGACTATCGGATCCAGACACTCAGAAAAGCTTGCGTCAAGTCGAACAGTTGCTGAGATTGATTCAGCAATCGCCGGTTGGCAGCGGTGTCGGACCCTAACGACCAATGTTATTGACCCGAAACAAAACCCAGGCCGTCGAGCCTGGGTTTCTGATTTGACGAGTCGGGTCCGACAGATGACTAAGGTCGCAGACTAATCAAGTTGCGGTTGCCGAGATGTTCGACAGCCTTTTGAAGCACGGCATCTTGCGAATCAAGCGTGACTTCGCCATTGGAACCCGGACGTGCGGCAATGTAAGTCGACTCGACGTGAATGTGCGGCGTCACTCCGTTGTAGCTGATGGCGCGACCACTGGGCGAATAGAACTTGGCGGTGGTCAAACAGAGCCCGAACTTCGCGCTCTGCATGCGAAAGATGCCTTGCACACTGCCTTTGCCATAGCTGGTTTCGCCGATGATCGTTCCGCGTCCGCTATCGGAGATCGCTCCGGCAAAAATCTCACTCGCACTCGCACTGTCGCGGTCCACCAAGACCGCGAGCGGAACATTCCACGTGTTGGCACTGTGAGCCGAGTAGTCGGAGTTTTCGCCAGCGTTGCGTCCCCGCGTGGTCACGATTCGGCCAGAGCTCATGAAATGATCTGCGACTTCGACGGCTGCCGAGAGCAGTCCGCCCGGGTTACCACGAACGTCAATCACCAACGATCGCATGCCATCACGATCCAAATTCCAGAGCTCTCGTTCGATGTCACGAGTGGTCGTTTTTTGGAAGTTGGTCAATCGAAAGTAAGCCACCCCCGCGGCGCGGTCAATGAAGTGGACATTCTCAATACAGGGGACTTCGACACGTCGGCGTTGAACTCGCATTTCCCGTGATTGCCCACTCGCATTGACGAGCGACACGCGAACCATGCTGTTCTCGGGGCCTCGCAACAGATCCGCCACCACATCCGGCGCCACAACTTCGGTACTTGAGCCGTCGACGGCAACAATGCTTTCACCGGCGATCATTCCTGCTTCATCAGCAGGTCCGCCTGGAATCACGGACAGGATCTGCAATCGATCTTTGAGTGACTTGAGCTCGATACCGAGGCCGACAAAGTTCCCTTCGATATTGGAGAACATTTCGTCAAGCTGGTTGCCCGAGAGTAAGCGTGTGTAGGGATCGAGCGTTGATACGGCGCCGCTGAGGAATTCGAGAACCGTTGCCGTACCGGACAATCCAATTTCATCGTTGGCGAGCTTAGCGACATAGGCGACGCTCGCTCGAAGATCAAAGCGAGTCGCAGTGCTACGACCGGTGAGCTTGCGATGGACGCCCATACGGAAGCGTTCAACAGACGCCGGATCGGCGTTCGGTAGCACTCGATCGACGAATGCAGGCTCGGTTAGCGCGATTTCGAGCGACGCGGTGCCGTGAAGCAAAACGCGAGACCAATCAACTGGATCGACGTAGTGCGTTTGCAAATTCGACAACACTTCGGAGTACAGCTCCAAGCTTGCCGTCGTATCCAGTTCGCGGACCGATTTCAAGAAGCTTTGGTCTTGGTACCGTCGGTTGACGTCATAATGCAGTCGGCTGATGAGTAGCCGCTGATAAAGTGATTTGCTCTCCGGATGAAGTCGGCTTTCCGTCTCATAATGACGAACGGCCTCTGCCCATTCCTTTTTATTCTCATATTCAATGCCTTGGTCGAGCGCGTCCTTCTCGCTCTTGAGCGGATTTTGCGACGCCATCGCCGGTGTCGCAATCTCGGCTCGTGAGATGCTGTCGGCTGATCCAATGAGCAAGCCTAGCACCGCAACAGCAATTTTCATCCAAACGCCGAGGGCCGTTTGACCATGCGGGCGGGCAATAACTCGTGCAAAGAGAACCATGCGCAATGTCCATCCAGAGCGTTCTTCAGGGGAGGCTCGCTGGTTTCCGATTGATGCTGAGACAACGGACAATCTGAAAACCAAACCATGACCGCATGAAAACGCTCAGAAGGCGCGGCCAGGGGAATATAGGTCACAAAGAATGCCCGGTCAAAAAACCTCCCCATCGACGTTCCGGCACAATGCGAGTGACCTGTTCAATCCGGCGGGCGGATATCGGGTCAGTCGGAATGGTCGGGTTGTCCGGACTTTGCTCGCTCCTGGGATTGCTCCGCGGAAGTCCACAAATCCGGCAAAGTCGACGCGGGCGCGAATCCCATCGCAAGAGTGACGACTAATGAAGGTCGTCAGCGGCGTCACGAACAACGATAGTCCGTGTCCAACACGTGGACAACGATTCAAACAGGTGATTCCAGTTTCACGCGTCCGTCACTTGCGTTTCACAAGCTTCGACGTGGTCCACTGGGTGACTCTCGAGTTGACACGAACCACTACGGCTTTCTACCGTCCTACCCAGTGGATCATTGCGTTCGCAATCGCGGGTTGCGGCGACATCGACTTTGATACCGAGATAGCCATCGCGACGCGATGTACTCATTCCCTTTCCATCGACGACAAAACGAGTACGACCCACTGGTTGGTGGATCCGCGCTGCGCCACCGACAACCACACCGCCTTGCCTTGGTGGTGTGCCTGGTTTGGATCAGCACGGTGGCCCTCTCGAGCGGCTGCATTTCAACTCGCTATCTGTCGAGCCGCTCGGTCCGCGAGAATGCGCTTGCGACGCCGCTACGATTGGTGGGAATACGCGGGCCAAAGACGAGTGAACGAACGTGGAATACGCTGCTCCGCTACGGTCTGGAGGATGAATACACTCGCGACGCGAAGATTTGTTTCCGCCAGATTCGACAAGTCATCAATGATACTCCCGATGCGGAGCTAATTTACGCTTTAAGCGAATTGGCCTACGTCGAAGGAAAGAAGTCTGAGAAAGCAGACCGCCCCAGCGAGGCTCTGAACTTTTACGGCGTGGCGCTGACGAACAGCTACGATTACCTTTTTAGCGATGATCTAGAGATCACTCGAAATGCCTACGACCCGCAGTTTCGCGCCGCGTGTGACCTGTACAACGAGTCGCTCGAAGACACACTCCGGCTGCTGTGCAAAGAGAACAGCCTCAAGCCCGGCCAAACCTATACCATCAACACCGCCGATCGAACTTTTGTCGTTCGTACCGAGATGCGGGGCCAATGGGAAGCGAACGAGTTTGACCGCTACGAATTTGTCAGCGACTACCAGATCGAGACGCTGCACAACCGACATACGACCTATGGGCTCGGCGTACCGTT
Organism: Pirellulaceae bacterium; assembly: GCA_041741195.1. Taxonomy (GTDB): domain Bacteria; phylum Planctomycetota; class Planctomycetia; order Pirellulales; family Pirellulaceae; genus JBBSJZ01. The sequence continues at coordinate 23,811 of JBGSKM010000093.1, read as the reverse complement.
GATCGCGGTACGGCAACCGCAACAGGCCGGAGATCCACGAGAGAAATACTATCCGGAAGGTTTGAGTTACGCGGTTACGGCGATGATGCGGTGCGTTCCCTCGGAAAATGACCAACGGGCGGGGGAAACGCCAACATGCATCCTTGAGTTCTTTGATCCGCTTGCCGCCAACCAGATTCAACTTGCAAATCAATGGGTTCCGCTGGAAACGGACCTAACGACGCCGTTAGCTTTTTTCTTGGACAGCCCCGATTTCCGCAAACGCAATCGAGCGACGGAAGGCTTGTTGGATCCGAACGATTCCCAACAAAAGCGTGGGTTGTTCATGCTCGAACCATACGACCCCGAGCGTATCCCCGTTCTCATGGTGCACGGGTTGTGGTCCAGCCCGCTGACATGGATGGACATGTTCAACGACCTGCGTAGTTTTCCCGAGATTCGCGAGCGGTACCAGTTTTGGTTTTACCTTTACCCTTCCGGCCAACCGTTTTGGCTTAGCGCGACACAATTGCGATCCGACTTGGTCGCAATGCGCGATGCATTCGATCCCGTCCGCCAGGACAACCCGCTGAATCAAATGGTGTTGGTGGGGCACAGCATGGGCGGCTTAGTAAGCCGAATGCAGACGATCGACAGCGGCGACGATTTTTGGAAGATCGTCAGCGACCAACCGCCGGAGAAGCTTCATGGTCCCGAAGAGGACCGCATGAAGCTAGTGAGTACATTGTTCTTTAAACCGAACTCATCGGTCAAACGTGTGATCACCATCAGTACGCCGCATCGGGGAAGCGAATTCGCCAACGATTACACCCGATGGTTGGCTCGCAAGTTCATCAAGTTGCCGCAGTTGGCGGTTTCCACGGGAGAGCGATTGGCTCGAGAGAATCCGGACGTCATCAAGAACAAGCAATTGTTGACCGTGGCCAATGCGATCGATTCGCTCGCGCCGGAATCGCCGATCTTTCCGGTCATGCTGCGGGCGAAACGTGCCCCCGACGTCCGCTACCACAACATCGTCGGTGTGCTGGAAAGTTCGTCCATCATTACGGGTCGAGCGGGACGTGGCGATGGCGTGGTGGATTACGAGAGCGCACACATGGATGATGTGGAAAGTGAATTGGTCGTGAACGCCGACCACACTTCGATTCACATGACCGGCAAGGCGATTTTTGAAGTTCGCCGAATTCTGCTAGAACATCTTCGTGGCATCGACGCCGATGACCGACTCGCAATGATCAATACTCCGTCGCCATCGTCAGCCGCGACCGGCGTCGGGCTCTCGATGGATACGAATCAAGGAGCTTTCGGCGTTCCCAATTATTCGCCAGCTCAAACCGCGACGAGGGAAACGCCGGGCTTCAGCGGGACGCCATCCAGCTCGCTGCGTCCGACCGTTCGCTACTGAACAGCAATGAATCGGGCAAGTGGTGCGCGACGCTCATCGACGCGGGTCAATTCGGCTGATTTTCCATCACGTGTGACGCTGCCCATGTACAGTCGACGCGCCGCATTTTTGTCGATTGATGGCCGCGACGAGGCGCTAAATTGCGATGTTCGTGGATGGCTAGCCAGTGGCTTACCCGAAGACACATTCTTGGCCGAGTCCTCCGTCGCTTCGCTCGCAGCGGCTTGGCGCGATGCGTCTGTCTCCGGCCCCGATTCATCTTGCATCGTCAGTTCGCCACGGACGACGCGAACGTCCCGAGGTGCTTCGATGCCGATTCGGACGGTGTTGCCACGAACTCTCACAAGCGTGATCTTGATCTCGTCACCAATCAAAATTTGCTCATTCACTTTTCGAGTCAAAACTAACATGGCAGTCTCCTTTGCCTAAGTGGGCGATCGATAAGTTGCACTCGATGGTCGAGCGTTGTTGAATTCGGACTAATGCAGCAGGCGTGCCGAAGTCCGATCAAAAATCATGTTGAACGCGATTGACTCGGTATTTGCCGGGTCAAAAACAGCGAGATGTTTTTTCTAGGCAAGGAACGGTTCGCTCGTGATCGACTGGCAACAGAAACAATTACAAAAGCTTTGAAGTACCCGTTGCCTCGGCTTGTCCTAGGGACTCCGTGAAACCAATCGTGAAACCCAGTGGCGAGTTACTGGCGGAATCAATGCGAGATATTTGGTCTGGTCATGAAGCGAAACGAGGCATTAGTGTCGCGATGGAGGACCGATCATGCGAGCTAATGATTGACGGGGGATTCGCAGTCGGGTCGCAGCGATTGCATGACTTCGACCTCCCGGCTTGAGTTCGATCACCGTCGCAAGGCTCGTGTGGCGATAAGGTCTCATACATGCGGCGAGATGCTGCGACAGCACACACAGACAGAGCAAGGAAGCAGTCATGAATATCCAAAGACGACATTTTGTCACTCTACTTGGATCCTTAGCCGCCGTCGGTGCATCGCGAACAATGTTTGATGCGACGGCGGTTGCCGATGAACCGATGTTGAGTGAACCCGTGCATCGGGTTGCCAACGCGGCAAGCTTGACCCAAACATCCGCGATGGGCCATCCGCTGGATCGCGCCTTAGAGATCGCCCGCCAAGGCCTCGTCAATAGTCGCGAAAATGTGATCGACTACACAGCGATGTTGGTTAAACGCGAACGAATCGATGGCACACTCGGCGAGCACGAATACATGTTCGTCAAGATTCGAAATCGAAAGGTTCAAAACGGCCAAGTGGTTCAGCCACTGAGCGTCTATCTTGGCTTCCTCAAACCGTCGACGGTTAAAGGTCGCGAGGTGATCTACGTCGAAAATGCCAATGACGGCAACATCGTCGCTCATGAGGGTGGCTTCAAGGGACGGTTCCTACCGACGGTGAATTTGCCGCCCACGGGAATGCTCGCGATGCGAGGCCAACGTTATCCCATGACGGAAATTGGCGTTGAAAATCTCATTGTCAAACTGATTGAGCGGGGCGAAACGGCTCGCCGATACAATGACGTGACCTGCGACTTCCGCAAGAATGCTCGCGTGAAAGATCGTGTATGCACGGTCCTGCAAGTTACCCAACCCACGCGTCGCCCCGAATTGGATTTCTATCAAGCACAGATCTTTATCGACGACGTTTACAACATTCCGATTCGCTACGTCTCGTACGATTGGCCAGCGACGCAGGGTGCGGAGTTACAAGTCATCGAGGAGTACAACTACCTTGACTTGAAAGTAAACGTCGGGCTGACGGATGCTGATTTCGATCCTCGCAACGACGCCTACAATTTCTATTCGTAGCCGACGATCCAATTCCACGGTGTGGAACGGAATTGCTGCACTCGAAGTGACTCGTGATCGAAGTCACGTTGAATCCAGACCAAGCCGGTGGTCTACGCGGGGATGGCGATCAATTTGAGTAGCGACTGATGAAGCGTCCGCGTGGCGCTGACACAGAATTGTGGTTGCCAATCGTTTAACGGGCTACCATCGTAGGCGGTCAGTGTCGCGCCGGCCTCACGCGCGATTACGGTTCCGGCAGCCGAGTCCCAGGGTGAGACGTTGGTTGCCCAGTACGCGTCCAACCGACCATCCGCGACGTAGCACATGTTCAGTGCGCACGAGCCCAAGCGACGCACCGATTGGCTTTGTTCCAGCACACGTGCAAAGCGACCGATTTCCGGTGAGTCGCCTTTGATCCCCGCGGGGAAGCTACATGCAATCAGGCTGTCGCGTATGTCGCCACAACTGCTCACCCGCATCGTCCGACCGTTCAGGAATGCACCACGGCCATCGACCGCGTGGAACAGTTCGTCGCTGACGGGGTCGTAGATCACGCCCAACATCATTTTTCCAGCCGAGTAGTAGCCGATCGACACTGCGAAGCCGGGCATGCGGTGCACATAGTTGACCGTTCCATCCAGGGGATCGACGACCCAGCACGCGGGAGCATCCGTCTTTCCTTGGCGAACGGAGGCGGGCGGTTCGTTTTCGCCCTCCTCTTCACCGACGAACGCATCGTCCGGGAATTCTGCCGAGAGGATTCGTCGGATCGCTGCCTGAGATGCGAGGTCAGCATCGGTGACGAGGTCTTTGAAAGCCTTTTCTCTCGAAACAAATGAATCGCGTCGAGCCATCAGCTCGACAGCTCCGGCGCGGGCAGCGTCAATCGCCACGCGCAAGTGTTTCTCGGTCATGTATCGGATCACTCGGATTCGAGTCGTCGCAGCTCCTCGAGCCAGACACGGATGTCATTGTCGTACTCAGTCGCCATGTTGCTCAAAATCAGCTGGCGATGGAAGGCCGCAGCCCCCTGCTCGACGTGCTCTGCAGCTTCGGCACTGGGAAAACGACGATTCGGATCTGGGGCGACCAAACCCCGAAGAAAGTTCATCAACAGTTCGTTGCGAACCACATCCTCGGGCAGCACTTCGTGCAACCGGGACGGAAGCTCCCGCTTGGCCTGCAATATATCGCGGTAAGCCGTGATTCCCGAAAAGGGATTGGTCCCGCTCAGCAATTCGATCAAAACATAGCCGACACTGGCCAAGTCGCTTCGCGGGGTGGATTCGTGATTCTCGAGCACTTCGGGCGCCGCGTAGAGTGGCGTGCACTCGCGATCACGCGGCGGCGTACGGTAGTCAAAGGCGGAACCCATGTCGATCAGTTTGACGTGTCCCGATCGCTTGAGCATGATGTTCGCGGGTTTGACATCCCCGTGCACGATGCCTTCGCGATGAAGCGCCGCTAGAGCTGCCAGACATTCTCGAACGATCGCCACGGCAACACCCGCTTTGAAGCGAAGCTGCTCCGGACCGTCCGTTAGGATGACTTCGTTGATGTATTTCCAGCGTCGGCTGCTGACGCGTCCTTCGAGTATTTCCAAGCAACGGGGCGAAGTGAGTTGGCGAAGGTCATACCCGTCGACCCACTCCATCATCATGATTCGGATTCGGTGTCGCTCGAAAAAATTCTGGACATCCAGCACATTGTCATGTTGGATCAGAGCAATTCGGGCAGCGATCGTTGCCACCCGTTGCATGGATTCTTCGTAAGCACGGCTATCGGCGAAACGCTCCGGCGAAAAAATCTTCATCGCGACGGGAACAGTAAACCCATCGGTGCCGCGATACTCCGTCAGATACACCTCGCCCTGGCCACCGCGGCCTAGCAGCTTGAGCAAATGATAGTGCCCCGTCCAACTCACCTTCGCGTTGCGAGTCAATTCGTCGTAGCGCGCGAGCAGCTTTGGATCGGTTTCGCGTACCGTCGATCCGCGAAGCGTAATCGTTGGTTGAGGTTCGTATCGTGTCGTCGATTGCATTTGCCGTCTAGTTCGTCCGTGAAAGCCAAGCGTGATTGAAAAGCAGGGAAGCGTTGGTGAACATCAGTTCTGGATCAGTTACCAGTCTATTCTTGGACGTCTGAGTTCTAGAGCCGGTACCCAAAAAAACAGAAATTGATCCAAAGTGTCCGCCACGGCATTTTTGGCGCCGTCAAGGTCGGGGTAGGCCATGACCAGTTCGCGGAAATCAAGGTCCTCATCCGCAACACAATATCCTAAAGGTGTGAAAAAGCACAACGATCTATCCGAAGGTCATGGTTTGGAACCCAAGTCAAAGCAAACCAACCCTCGCTTGAGTCGCAATACAATTTTGCCTTGGCTGATCGCGGGCGTTGTACACGCCACTGGACCCGAAGCGACTGCCTCGCGTTGCCACGTTTTCTCGGCTTTTTCCAGGTCGGAGGCTTCGGTGGACAGCTTATCCAGTTCCAATTCGCGGCGCAAATCGTCGGCTCCGATCAGTCTGCCGTCCGAAGTGATCTTTGCATCGTACAACGTTGCGAAGTCATCGGACGTCGCGTCCATCGCATGCAAGCCTTCCCAGCCGTAAAACAATTGATCGCCAGCCGCGACCAGCGATGTGTAGCGTGGATTGGAAATCGCCAGCGTTTTCTGCCAGACCGCTTTGCCGTTTTCTAAATCGACTTTGGCGAGTCGCTTTTCACCTTGGACGAACGCGAAATTTCCGAAGACGACCGGCGTTGAACCTTGATCAGCAGCGCCCTGGAAAACCCAAAGCTTTTTCGGTTCCGTCGATGGTGATTCGGCGTCCAAAGCGAACGCGGACAAGCCACTCTTCCGAGAACTGCCATAGGTGAGCAACAGATCGCCGGTGACGATAGGCGTCGATTGGCCAGCGCCACTTTCGATCGACCAAAGTTTCTTGCCATCGGCGACGTTGTAGGCTTCTGTTTGGGAACCTTCGGTGTTAGCGATAACGATGGGGCCTTGAGACGATTGCCAGACAACGGGACTGCTGTGAGATTGGTAATCCAAGGGAGTATCGCCCTGCCACAGCAACTCGCCATCACCGACTCGCAGCGCGATGACAGGTCCGCAAGCGACCAACGCAATATCGCCGGTGATGACAAACGAACTGCTAAAGAACTCGTCGCGAAATTCTCCCGGTAACCGCTTCTCCCAAAGAATTTCGCCGGTACTTGCGTCAAAGCAGGTCGCCGTTCGATTGGGCGAAAGTACCAACACTCGGCCATCACTCACCGCGGGTGTACTCGACTGAGTGAAACGCGTGTAAACCGTGTCGCGACGATGATCCCATTTCACCTCGCCGGAGTTGAGGTCCAAACAAACCAATCGCTCCTCGAATCGAAAGGCCTTGGCCCGTTGTTCATTCTCGTCACGTCGCTGGACTTCGTATTGTTCGTATTCTTGATCGGACATGCCCACGCGTTTTTCCGGCGGCAACCAAGGGAACTTTTCATCACCCAAGTTTGCGTCGGAGTTTTTTTCTTTGGTATGCGAATAAACAAACACACATCCGTCAGCAATGACGGGAGAGCTCCAGCCCCCAGAGTCGCCTCCCAGGATTGATTCAAATTTCCACAACGAAGCTAATCCCGTCGCCGGTAGCTCACGCACCAACGGTCCGCTGTCGACATAGCCGGTTTGATCGGGACCTCTCCAAAAAGGCCAGTCTGCGGAGCAGCTATCGGCACCTTGGAGTAGCGCTAACGTGAAGGCGAGAATGCGACAAAAATGCATGTCCATGGTTTCCTGCTTAAAGCAATGATTCGACCGTTGGATCAGTGTACCATTGTGGTCAAACTTGGCGGCTACGAATCATCGTGAAGATTCTGGATGGAATCCTCCGTCGTTTTGCCTCGCCGAATCGTCTTTCTTTCAATTGGGAACGAAACATCCCTCCAGAACAGAAGACATTCACCATGATGTATCGAATTTTCGCCGATCTAGTGGTCACCGCTCACTTCGCTTATATCGCCTTCGTGCTGTTCGGTCTGGTCCTGACGCTTGCCGGTTGGATGCTGAAATGGCAGTGGGTCCGAAACCGGTGGTTTCGAGGAATTCATGTCCTCATGATCTTGGTCGTGGTGGCGGAGGCATGGGCTGGGGTTGTCTGTCCGTTGACGACGCTGGAACACTGGTTGCGAACGATGGCGGGCCAGCAAACATACCGCGGATCTTTCGTCGCGAATTGGTTGCACGACATGATCTTTTTCGATGCTAGCCCACAATTTTTTACGATCGCGTACTCGCTCTTTGGTAGTTTGGTTCTGTGGACTTGGTATGTGGTCCCGCCGCGATGGAGTGCGAACTCGACCGAAAACGTGGGGAGTCCAACTTGACTCAGGACGCACGAATCTGCTAACGCCACCACAGTGACGGCAATGAATGCCTATTGCCGTGCCCACGCGATTGCCGGCAAGGAGGCCGATCGATGCAGATTCTTAGCATGTTCGCTTGCATAGCGCTGGCGACAATTTCCGGAAACGGTGTCCGGGAATTGTCATCGGGCAAACAGCGAGTCGACCTGATCGAACTCAATCACTTTATCGACGACCAGGGCCGGGAGGTGTTTCGCCAAATCATTTTCTTTGATTGGTCCGCCACTCATCATCGCTACCACGTGCGGGCATGGCGGCTTGTAAAAGATGCCAGCCAATTGCCTCAGCGAAACTGGGAACCGTCCGGCTATCAATGCACTTGGCATGACGACAACCAACTGCGCCAGGTGTGGGCACCATCATTTCGCGAGACTTGGAGCCAGATTGATCCCGAGCGAGCTAATCGCGAATTACTTCCCGAGGACCAACGAATTCCGTTGTGGAAAAAATGAAGCCTTGTGAAGAGTGAGTCTTCACTTCATCGAGTCGCGTCCCGCTCAATTGCTTTCCTGGCGCACGAGTCCGGGCATTCGGTCTAGATAAGATCGCGTGTGATCAAGCATCGCATCGTACGGCACCAACTCGACGTCTTCACCGAGTAGCTCAACCTCCAAGGGGCCTTGGTAACCTCGTTCGGTGAGTGTCGTCAAAATGGTTGCCAATGGCACACATCCGTCGCCGAGTAAACAACGATTCATCTCGCCAAGCGGGCTGTGTCGGGCATCGCCCAGTTGCACAAGAGCAAGATGATCGACAACTTCCGGTAACCAGTCCAAAACGTCGTCTTCCATACCGACGTGGTAGGTATCGAGAACCATTCCCAGGTGATGGCTCGAGATTGCTTCGATGATATCGAGTGTCGAACGCAAATCGTTCACAAAGGACCATTCATCGCCGCACCCAGGATGTATCGGTTCGATGGCAAGTCGCACATTGAAATCTTCTGCGACACCGACGAGTTCCTGCAACGCCTCGATCAACGTCCGTCGAGCGTGATTGCGAATGTGGTTGTTGCGACCGCCGGCGAGAACGATCAGTGTCTCCGCACGAAGGTTTGCCGCGTCGCGAATAGCACACATCGCATCGGTGACCGCGTCCTCGAACGCACGCCCATCGCTACCCGTGAAACCGCCGGCCCATGACAAACTGGTGACGCTGAGCGACGTTTCAGCAAGCAATTCGACCGCGCGCTCCATGCCAAAGTCGTCGAGCTTAGGACGCCACACGCCAATGCCCGTGAACCCACGAGTCGAATAGCCTTGTGCATCCTCTTCGAAGCTCCAGCGTAACGTCGAAAGCTGGCTGATGGCGAGCGTGTTCATCCGTGTTTGGCTGCCGAGCGAGTGATGAGTTGTTTCAAGTGCGAACGCAGTATGCCGACCCGACGAACGTCTGTAAAGATTCGTTCTAATGCTCGCATTCCTATTTCAAATGCGGCAACCGTCGACCTTGACTCCGTGCAATCGCGAGTTGATTCCCGATCTCGGCAATCGTCAGTGGTACGATCGACATTGTCATCAAGGTTTGTGGATCGATCTCGCTACTGGCGCGTCGTTTGGCAAGCAATTCGACTTCCTCCTCGAGCGAATGCAGCCATGCCGGAACATCGATGCCCACACCGGTTGGGTGCCGCGTCAAGAGCTCAGCTTCCTGGTCAAGTAGCTCAAACGAGCGGCTCGGTTGATCAAGCTCCGCATCACGCATCGACGGACCCACCAGTGCTCGCATGCGATCGATCGTCATCGGTTGGATGAAGCGTTCGAGGATATGGTCAGCGACGGTAGGCATGCGCATTGCGTAGTCATTTTGAAGTTGCCGAAGCTTCTGGACATACACTTCCGCTTCCGCGCCGATACGATCACTGAGGCTGCGTCGCCAACGCATCGCCGCGTTTTCCAGTCCACATCGAACGAGCACTTCATGGGCCCACATCACCGGCTTGAGGTTCCATGCGATTCGTTCGTATCGAACTCGCAATCGCAGGAAGTCGAGAAACATGTAGACCAAATCGCCACGATCGCTCTGCGTCGTCGTGCTGTTGTAATCGAGGTACTCGGCGTGATGATCGAGAATGGATTCATAGACGAGCGAGATCCATCGTTCGGCCTCGTTGGTCTTTAACTTACCGGTTTCCAAATCTTCCAGGAGTTTGGTGCCCTCGAGTTGGTCGTCACCACCTTCGAGACTTCGCTCGAGCCATTTGCCAACACCTTGGTGCAAAATCGCCCGCACGTTACTGAGTTGCAAATAGTTCTGGGTAAAGATCGGTTCGCCGTACGTTTTGATGAAGTCGACAAGCTTGTTCCATTTGGTCGTATCTGTAACCAACTCCAGCGGCGAAAGTCGCAGTGTTTGGCTGTGCGCCAACCAGCTTCCCAACAACGTTTCGGTGAGCTTTTCCAAAAGCGGTATCAAAGACTCGGCAAATTTCTTCTCGCTCAGCTCCGATTTCTTTTTGGTCAACGATTGCCGCGTCGATTCGACGATCGAGGCAACGAGCGAGCGGAATCCCGCGCGAAACAGCGAATCAAATTCAGTGACTGCACCGATTCCGATCGTGTTTTGCTGTTCCATCTCTCGGGCGACTTCGACCAATCGGCAGGCTTCCGCAATCAAGCCTCTTCGTGGCAGCCAATGCATCAAGTGCCTCAACACTCGCTGGCGCAAGCGGGCGATGTAGATTTTGACCGGGTCTCCGCCACGGGAAAGCGGAATGTAAAGAAGGCTTTTGTCGCTGAGCGCTTCCAGGAATGTGGGGAATGATTCACGTGCTTGGCCGACTTCTTTGGCGATGAGCGCCGCGTACATCCGAACCGCCAACGCGTCGTCTTCGGCCATCTCGTCGTGGCCGTCGATATCCGACCATTGGACTTGGGGGTGAGCCAAAATCGCGCCGCAAATCAATCGCCGCGCATCGGACATCTCGACCGCCGTCCCGATGATTCGCTCCATCAACGAATCGCGTAGCACTCGGCGACGATCGTAGTTGCGCATCGAGTCCTTGTCGCTTCCACCGGGCGTCACTTGATAGCGCCGGACGGCATCCAACAATTCGAGCAAACCGATGCGATTTTCTCGCGCCCGCCGTGCCCAACCACCGAGCGTTTCGATTCGAGCTTGCGATCGTGCTTCAAGCTTTTCCGTCGAGTTCATTTCCGCCGAAACGGCGATGTCCGCCGCGACGGACCACATGCGAGCGAGCGACTGCAAAAAGCTCAGGTGTTCGATCAAGCGTTTCGATTCTGCTTCGAGCTCATCCAGGCTGCCCGAATCACTGAATTCGAATACCGCGCCGTCGTGACCATCGTCGGTGGTGTCGCGATAGGTCATGCCTTCGTAAGCGGCATCGAACAATCCCGCGTCGGTGTCGCCATCATCGACGGCGGTGAGTTCCATCTCCCAATCTTTGGCCCGCGACGTTGGCTTTCCCAATCTAAACTCGGGAGCCGACCAAAACTGTTCGGCGTTGGCTTCCAGATAGTCAAAAAACTTGCTGGCCATCGGCCAAATTTCGCTGGTATCGTGATTGGGTGTCTGGTCGATCGAGGGTTCGCCGAAATTAAATGTCTCGCCCTCACATGAGCCACGCAAGTGCAACAGCCAGCGCTCGGCAAGCCTCGGTAGCGAACTGCCACCTTGGCGCAATCCCACCTGTTCTGCGTTTCCGAGCCAGTGAACAAGCAGCGCCATCGCGGGAACAAAATCTTTTCGTTCCAAGAGCGCCGAGATCACCAGCGCATAGGCTCGCGGCGAGTCAAACAAGTCCGCGTGCGGTGCCCAAAACGCGACATCGCCCGCCGCGGCGCCACCCCGATGCCATAGCCGCAGCGCTCGGGCGACCAATCGCGCCGACTCGAAGGACTCCAGCGGATCGGCCGCTTCGATGGACTGGACGGTGTGTGCGGCGAAGGTCCGCCACCACTCCGCAATCTCTTGGTAGATCGACTCCATCTCCGCGTACGCCGCTTCATCGTCCCGTGCCGCGGCTTCGCTCCAAACCCGCGCGGTGAAACCGAAAAGTTGCTCGATCAAGTAGACGATGTCGTCGACGCGTGTGTCGTGGACCGCCGCTTCGGGGCTAGGAAACAAGCTAAAGTTTCCGCCGAAGCCGAGAATGTCCCAGGGGTCGACGAGTGCGCCGCACTGGATCGCCCGCTGGAACAATTCCAGCGTTTGTTGGGGTATCGGTAACGCTTCCTCGAGCTTGTCCGCCCGTAGTGCTCTCAACCCAAGGGTCATAGCGCTGTCGATGCGAACCATCATTCTTGCCGATGGCACCGGTACCGCATCGGCCTGTTTCTTGGCGGCGTCGGGGTAACCCATTCTCGCGTAGAGCCGCGATAGTTGAACGTGTTGCAACTGCGCGGCGCGACGGAGCGCTAGGGAAGCATTGAGGTGTTGACGAGCGGCACCAAATGGCTGGCGACGCAATTGTTGCTCGGCCTTGAGTCGCTCGGCGTGGACCCCGGTAATTCGGTGGACACAGTCTTCGTAGAACGCATCGCGATAACTCGCGATCGGTTTCATCATCGAGCTGAGCGTAATATCGCTGGTGTGAGCTCCGGGACCCCAGCCGCTGATGCCCGAAGCCATCAACATGGTTCCGGCGAGTACCGTCGCCGCCTCGGCCATCAATTCGCCACGATCGATTTCGGGGTGATCCGTTACGCGACCGAGCAGCGCATCCATGGTGACTTGGCGGATGACAAACCGAGTGTAGTAACCGCCATTGGAAACTCGTCGTTCATCCCATTGCCCAAAATGATAGTTGGGACGTCGATTCACCGGATGATCAAAATCGTACGCTCGGGGATCGAGTGATAGTTCTTCGAGCCGCTGAACGTCGAACGAAGCCAAACTGAGGATGTCGGGATCCGTTTGCCGCAGTATCTCCAGCGACAAGGAAATCACGTGGTGATAAGGTCCCGCCGAAACGCCCGCCCCGCGTACGTAGAGTGGTACCGGGCGGACAAACTCATGCGGATACGGCTCGCATCGACGATTCTCCAGCATGGCCACGGGACGATAGCCAACAAAATCGTTCAGCCGACGAATGGTCGATGCGATGATTGCTTGATCATCCGCCTGTCCCAGTTCGCTTAGCAGTTCTTCGGCGCATCGCGCGAGAAAAAATCCGTTGAACAGGACCTCCGGTTCTTGATGAAACAGCAAGTCGCGGTGGAAATCCAAATACGCCGGTAGCAACTCACTCCAAAGCAAACGCACCAATGTCTTTGCTTGGGATACGTCGCGAAATGCGGGCGACTCTTTTTCGAGTCGACAGAGTGTTTCGGAAAGCCAATCCTTGAGCACGAGCCAAGCCGCAGGCCCGGAGAGCGGATTGCCCTGGGTCGCGGCATCGTAGACAACGTTCCACGACGCGAGAGTCGCTGGATCGCTAGTGCCCGACGAAAAATTGAGATAACCGGCCAGCCGCTGCAGCGATTCGCTCAGTGATTCCTTGGTCGGTGGGTGGGGCATCGCAAACGCGAGTCAAAGGTGAAAAGAAATGGAATACATTCGGTCCCCCCCGCGCCCGCGTACCGGGCCGAGGAGTACCAAAGTTGAAGCACCTACTTTTTAGCTTTCTTCGCCTTCTTGGCCGGCTTTGCAGCCGTTTTCTTGGATGGCTTGGCCGGTTTGCTCACCGACTTGCTCTTCGCCAACGTCGCTTGCTTGACCGTTTTGGCCTGTTTGTTTTTTGCCGGCTTGGCGATCACAGCCGTGGCCGCGGCGGCCTTCTTCTTGCTTTGCCCGGTCGGTTTGCTTTTGCTCGTCGTTTTGCTCGTGCTCTTGTTGCTCGAGCTCTTGGTCTTGCCACCGCCGAACACCGAGGCCCAACCGTCAGCGTACTTTTCGTTGGTGCCTACTCGTAAAATCGTCATTGCTTGTGATCTCCTTAGTGATCAATTCTTCCGCGAAATGCTGGCACCGCCTCGTGGCGGCACACGCTCGACAGCGCCAGCGACAATAAAAACCGTTTAAGTAAATCTCAGCTTGAATGGATGCTCTTGTATCGCATTCGCTTGGACACCGTGTCGGAGTCTTCCCCGAGTCGTTCTCGCAAGTTGTTTTCGTAAATCTCGAAGTTGCCCTCGCACCAAGTCAATTTTCCGTCGCCCTCGAACGCCAAAATGTGCGTTGCCAATCGGTCCAAGAACCAACGGTCGTGGCTGGTGACGATCACGCATCCGGCAAAATTCGCGATGGCTTCTTCCAAGGCTCGTAGCGTATCAACGTCCAAATCATTCGTCGGTTCGTCAAGGAGCAAGACGTTGCAACCACGTCGCAGCAACTTGGCCAAGTGGACTCGATTTCGCTCTCCACCAGACAAAACACCGACTTTCTTTTCTTGATCTGTTTTCTTGAAATTAAATCGCGACACGTAGCTGCGAGCAGCAATCATCCGCCCACCGACGTCGATCGTTTCGTGTCCACCACTGATCTCTTGGAACACGGTCTTGTCTGGGTCGAGCGAATCGCGACTCTGGTCAACGTAGCCCATTTCGACGGTTTGACCCACGCGAATCTCGCCACTGTCCGGCGTGTCCTGGCCCGTCAGAATTCGGAACAAGGTCGTTTTGCCAGCGCCGTTGGGTCCGATCACACCAACGATCCCGCCCGGAGGCATGCGGAACGATAGGTCGTCGATGAGCACCTTGTCACCAAATGCTTTGTGCAAGTTCTTGCCCTCGATCACCAGGTCACCGAGGTGTTTGCCCGACGGGATTTGGATTTCGAGTTCATCCGGGGTGTCCTCGTACTGCTGCGCGGCCATTTGCTCGTAAGCCGAAATCCGAGCCTTGCTCTTGGCTTGGCGTGCTTTCGGACTCATGCGAATCCATTCCAGCTCGCGAGCCAGCGTGCGCTCCTGGGCTTTTTGCTGGCGCTGTTCCGTGGCCATTCGTTTGGCTCGGTTCTCGAGCCACGCGGTGTAGTTGCCTTCGAACGGAATCCCGCGGCCGCGATCGATTTCCAAAATCCACTTCGCGACGTTGTCCAAGAAATATCGATCGTGGGTTACAGCCACCACGGTGCCGGCATAATTGTGCAAGTGTTGCTCAAGCCACGCGACGGACTCGGCGTCCAAGTGGTTGGTCGGTTCGTCAAGCAGCAGCAAATCGGGCTGGCGAATCAGCAATTGGCAAAGTGCGATGCGACGTTTTTCTCCGCCGGACAACGTCGTCACACCCGCATCGGCGGGCGGTAGATTCATCACCGCCATCGCGACTTCGACTTGACGATCGAGTTCCCAGAGATTGTTGGCGTCGATCACATCTTGCAACCGCGCCATCTCGTCACAGAGCTTTTGCATCTTGACGTCATCGGTGACCTCGCCAAGCAACACGCTGATCTCGTTGTAGCGATCCAGCACTTGACGACGTTCCGTCACCGCCTCTTGTACGTTTTCAAAAACAGTCTTGTCGGGATTGAGTTGTGGTTCTTGGGACAAATATCCGGCGGTGAAACCGTTCCCCAATCGCGCGACGCCCTCGAACTCTTTGTCCTGGCCAGCCATGATCCGTAGCAACGTCGATTTGCCGGCGCCGTTGGGGCCGAGCACGCCGATTTTTGCGCCAGGATAAAAAGCTAGATTGACTTCCTTAAGCACGACTTTGGGACCGTGCTTCTTGGTCAGATTCTCGACTTGGTAAATAAATTGGCCGGCCATGGGATTATTTCAGGTTACAGGTTGACGGCGAAAGGTGATTGGGAACGGCTTCAAGCGACTGGTCTCCGCACGGTCGAGCATCGTCGATTTTGGTGCCCCACTGCGATGACTTGTCACCCTGCTCACTCCCATTCGATTGTGGCGGGCGGTTTGCTGCTGATGTCGTAACAAACTCGATTGACGCCCTTGACTTCGTTAATGATTCGCGTGCTGATGCGAGCCAGCAAGTCGTATGGCAAACGGCTCCAGTCGGCCGTCATGAAATCGTCTGTGTTCACACTGCGAAACGCGATCGCATTGTCATAGGTTCTGGCATCGCCCATGACCCCAACGCTTTGCACCGGCAATAGTACGGCAAAGGACTGGCTCGTTTGACGATACAAGCCCGCCGCCTTGATCTCGTTGACCACGATGGCGTCGGCTTCGCGGAGCACTTCCAGTTTCTCGCGAGTCACTTCACCCAGACACCGAACCGCCAAGCCTGGGCCGGGAAACGGATGTCGCCACACCAGCGTCTCGGGCAAGCCGAGTTCGGCACCGAGTCGGCGAACTTCGTCCTTGAACAGATCACGCAGCGGTTCGATCAATTCGAAACCGAGTTCTTCGGGCAAACCGCCGACATTGTGATGCAGCTTGATGGTGGCGGCGGGCCCATCGGGATCCGCTCCGCTTTCGATCACGTCGGGGTAAAGCGTCCCTTGGGCGAGGAAATGCGCGTCCTTGATCGTCGCGGCTTCGGCTTTGAAACAATCGATAAACGCATGGCCGATACGACGTCGTTTCTCTTGTGGTTCGCTGATCCCTTGGAGCGTTTCAAGAAAACGATCTTCTGCGTCCACGACTCGCAAGTCGGCTTTGAAGTGCGTCGTGAACTCGCTGATCACCGCGGCCTGCTCGTCTTTTCGCAACAATCCATTGTCGATCAAGATGCATGACAATTGCGATCCGATCGCTTTGTAAAGCAGCGCCGCGACCACCGACGAGTCGACTCCGCCGGACAACCCGCAAATGACCCGCCGGTCGCCAACTCGCTCGCGCACCTGGGCGATTGCCGCGTCAGCAAAATCGCCGAGATGCCATGTGCCCTCACAACCACAAACTCCGATGACGAAATTGTGCAGCACCTGGCCACCCAGCGGTGTGTGCGTGACCTCGGGGTGAAATTGCATTCCATAAATAGGCAACGTCTTGTGCCGGATCGCCGCGTAGGGACAAGTCGCTGTCGAGGCGAGTGTTTCGAATTGGTCGTTGATCGCCGAGACTTGATCACCGTGGCTCATCCACACATCGATGTGCTCAGGTAGCCCCTCGAAGAGCGACTCGCGAGACGTCAGCATGCACTTTGCCGGGCCGTATTCGCGGCTGGGCGTATGATCGACGCGTCCACCGAGCGCCTCGCACGCCAATTGCATCCCATAGCAAATCCCGAGCACTGGTACGCCGAGTTCGAACAGCTCGGGATCACACCGAGGGGCGCCCGCTTCGTAAACACTGGACGGCCCACCGGACAAAATGATGCCGCGGGGGTTGAGTTCCGCGATCCGATCGGCCGGCAAATCATGTCGCAGAATCTGGCAATACACATTCTGCTCGCGCACCCGCCGGGCAATGAGTTGGGCGTATTGCGACCCGAAATCGAGGACGACGATTTTTTCATCGGTCAACGAGTCGGCGATTTTCGCTTTTCGCGAATCTGCCGCCGAGGTATTCAAGCGGTTCGTGTCGCGGTTCGATGTAGTTGGCTTCAGTCCACTCATGCGAGAGACGCTTCGCGTGGAGCGTCATTTTTCCATTGGCGGTTGCGGGTCGACGCGGGCCGGTGCGCTGGGGTGACGACCGGGCGCTCGCGTGATCGAATCACGAAGTGTAGAAAAACACTGATTCTTTCCCAAGGGGCGGGGAGATGGAAACGGCCAAGTTGTTTGCCGGATCGTTTGTTCGCCCAGCCTTGGCTGTCGACAAAAATGCCAACACAACCTCGGAGATGCTCGCGTGCGAATTCTTCTGACCAACGATGACGGTGTTTATGCACCGGGGCTGGCGGCACTGCATCGCCAATTGCGACATCTCGGCGAGGTCGTCGTGATCGCCCCAGCGACGGAACAAAGCGGCGTCGGCCACTCGATCACGTACTTAACACCCCTGACTTGCAAGGCGATCCATCGCGATGGCCAGCACTGGGCGACCGCCGTCGAGGGATCACCAGCCGATTGTGTAAAGCTCGCGATCGCGGAATTGCTCAAAGAGAACCCGGTCGATCTCGTCGTCAGCGGTATCAACAGTGGTCTCAATGCCGGCATCAATGTGCTCTACAGCGGTACGGTGGCCGCAGCCATCGAAGGTGCCTTTTTTGGGGTCACCAGTGTCGCAGTATCGCTCGAATACGATGAAGATGCCGACTTCGAAGCGGCTGCGGTGATCGCCCGCAACGTGGTCGGTGGCATTGCCCAGCACCCGGAATCCCGCGGCGGTTTGTTCAACTTGAATATTCCTACGGCAGCCACGGAGTCCCCCAAGGAGTTGAAAATCGTCCCCATGGGGTTGGCCCAGTATGGCCGGCGTTACGAAAAGCGGAGTGACCCCGGCGGCCGTTCGTATTACTGGGCATTGTGGTCACAGCCGCCTGAGCCGCCTCCGGAATTGACGGATTTGACCGAGTTGCGCAAAGGCAATGTCACCCTGACCCCGTTGCATTTTGATCTCACTCGGCATCCGCTGCTCGCCGAGATGCCCGCTTGGGGACTCAAGGTGTAGCGTCACATGAATCGGCCGGGCTTCCGGATTCCGCCGGGTGGCGGTAACCTTGAAGCCTACATTCTCAACCGAAAAATGCCTCAATTTCACACTAAAACTTGCGAGCGAACACGGCCATGAGCACGACTGCGACCGACATCCAAAAACTGGCCATCGACACGATCCGCACGCTGAGTATGGATGCGGTGCAAACGGCGAACAGTGGTCACCCCGGCACTCCGATGGCGCTTGCGCCAATCGCGTATCAGGTGTTCAACCACGAGATGACCTATGATCCGGCACAGCCGCATTGGCCCAACCGCGACCGATTCGTGCTTTCCTGTGGCCACGCTTCGATGCTGCTCTACAGCGTGTTGCATCTCGCGGGTGTTCGCAAAACCGATCACCAAGGCAACTTGCTCGACGGTCCGTCGGTCACCTTGGACGACATCAAAAAGTTTCGCCAGATTGGTAGCGTCTGCGCCGGACATCCGGAATATTTGGAAGCCGCCGGCATCGAGACCACCACGGGACCGCTCGGCGCTGGCGTAAGCAACTCGGTCGGTATGGCGATGGCCGCCAAGTGGTTGGCGGCGAACTACAACACGCCATCGCACCAGTTGTTTGACTACAAGACCTATGTCATTTGCAGTGATGGTGACCTGATGGAAGGCATCGCCACGGAAGCTGCGTCGGTCGCCGGTCACCTCCGCCTGGACAACCTGTGCTGGATCTACGACGACAACAAAATCACCATCGAAGGCGATACAGACCTCGCCTTCAGCGAAGATGTTGGCAAGAAGTTCGAAGGACTCGGCTGGAACGTTTGCCACGTGAGCGATGCGAATGACTTGAAACAGCTCACCACGGGGCTGGCGAGTTTCAATGCATGCAAGGACAAGCCGACGATGATCATCGTCCGCAGCATCATCGGCTACGGCGCCCCCAACAAACAAAACAGCCACGACGCACACGGTTCCCCCTTGGGCTGGGACGAAGTGGCATTGGCCAAAGAAAGTTACGGCTTACCCAAGGACGAGAAGTTCTATATCGCCGAAGGTGTCTTGGAGCATTTCCAAAGCAATGTCGGGTCGCGCGGTGCCGATGCCTACCAAACTTGGGCGGACATGTGGTCGGCTTACCAAAAGGCCAATGCCGCCAAGGCTGCGGAATTGACGGCGATGTTCGAGCACCGATTGCCCGCCGGTTGGGACAAGGACATCCCCGTTTTCGAAACCAGCGACAAGGGTGACGCGACACGCAACAGCAGCGGCAAAGTGCTCAACGCCATCGCTAAGAACGTCCCGTTCATGATCGGTGGTAGCGCCGACCTCGCCCCGAGCACCAAGACGTTCCTCACCTTTGAGGGAGCCGGGGAGTTTCTGCCGGGCAAGTATGCGGGTCGCAACTTGCACTTCGGCATTCGCGAGCATGCGATGGCCGGGATCGTCAACGGATTGTGTCTATCCGGACTGCGCGGGTACGGAGCCACGTTCTTTGTCTTCACCGATTACATGCGCGGCGGGATGCGATTGAGTAGCATCATGCATCAACCCGCGTTGTACATTTGCACGCACGATTCGATCGGTGTGGGTGAAGACGGACCGACGCACCAACCCGTCGAACACCTGACGTCATGTCGCGCGATTCCGGGCTTGTTCACGTTCCGCCCAGGTGATGCGAATGAAGTCGCCGAATGTTATCGCACGGCGATGCAGATCGGCGATCATCCCAGCCTCTTTGTGCTCTCGCGCCAAAATATGCCCACGCTCGATCGTACCAAGTACGCAGCGGCTAGCGGCTGTGCCCAAGGCGGTTACACGCTCAAGGATTGTGATGGCACGCCCGACGCGATCTTGATCGGCACTGGTTCCGAGCTAACCCTGTGCGTCGAAGCCGCCAAGGTTCTCGAGGCCAAGGGTAAGAAAGTTCGCGTGGTGAGCATGCCGTGCATGGAATTGTTCGCGAAGCAGGACCAGTCATACATCGACAAGGTCTTGCCACCGGCAGTCACCAATCGGGTCGCCGTCGAAGCGGGCATTCGCATGTGTTGGGACCGCTGGATCGGAAGCCACGGCAAGTTTGTCGGTATGAAAGGCTTCGGCGCCAGCGGCCCGTTCGATGCAGTCTACAGCAAGTTCAGTATCACGGTCGAAGGCGTGGTGACGGCCGCAAGTTAGTCGTCACCGACCAGCTTACAAATCCAGTGGGCGGATCCAGATATTGCGATAGCGAACTGGGCTGCCGTGATCCTGGAGCGCGATGGGAGCCGCGGGTGCCGATAGGTTGTATTTCTGGACAACTCGACCACCCGTGGGCCCGTAGTAAGCGCGACGATGATGCAGCAGCACGCCGTTGTGGATCAACGTTAAATACGCTGGCTCATCAACCGAACCGTCATCTTTGTACTTAGGTGCTTCGAAGATAATGTCGTAGACCTGCCACTCGCCTGGTTTGCGAGTCGCATTCACCATCGGCGGGTACTGGCCGTACATCGATCCGGCGTAACCGTCCGCGTAAGTTCGATTGTTGAACGAATCAAGGACTTGGATCTCGTAGACTTGCATCATCTTGATGCCGCTGTTGCCTCGGTTTTGGCTATCGCCACGAACCTGCTCCGGCGATTGCCATTCGATGTGCAACTGGCAACTGCCGAACGAGTCGATCGTTTGCATCGTGCCGGTGCGTGGGGTGACTTCAAAGTAACCGTTCTCGACTTTCCACTGCGGAACGCGAAGATCGTCGGGGCCGTCGGGACCGAGTTGAGACCAATTGGCAAGGTCCGTGCCATCAAAAAGCGAGATCGCGTCGCTAGGCGGCGTTCCGGGTTTCTCGTAGGTGCTAAGCTCACCCGGGGTCACCACCATCGGCTTGGGGCGACGCGAATCATGGACGCGCCAGGGTTGGCCGGGAATGATTGGTGTGTCCGACGCGCCGATATTCGGCAACCGTGGGGGCTCCACCGGTTCGGGACGCCGCGAGTCTCGACGTCGTGAACCAGCTTCCGCGTTTGCGTCTCCGGGCTTGTCGCCGGAAGCTTTGGATTCGTCACCGGACTTGTTATCGGCCTTCGCATCGGATTTGGCGTCTGGTTTAGCGTCCGACTTGGTATCGCTCTCGCCTTTGGGTTCCTTGGAAGCGGTTTCATCCTCCTTGGCGGATTTTTGCTCGGCGGAGCCCTCGGTGTTCGCGGGCTCTTCCGGATCTGCGTCAACCGAATCTTCCGAGTCCGTTAGGGCGGCCTGTTCGGGTTCCCCTTTGGACTCCGGCGACGGGGAATCGGGAAGGGGTTCGTTCGATGTTTCTGTGGTTGCCTCGGCGGAGTTTGGGGCCGCTTCGGGCGATTCCTCTTGTGCACGCGCGACGCACGTCACACACGAAACGACGATCAGGACAGTCAAGGACAAAAGTGATTTCAGCATGTCACATCTACAGCAAGTTGCTTGGAAGGGGAGGGTTGGCGAGCAAGGGATTCGCAGCCGCGATTCGATTGCGGTTCCGGTATTGCCACATTCTACTTGCGCTCGATCCGATATGCGTCAGCGATCCGAGATGCGCCGGCGGTACGAAAACCATCGGAGCGAATTCGATTTTTGACGTCCTTTGACCGCCCACGAGCGAGCCGGGTCGCCTGCGGTTGGGTCAATTGGGGGTTGGGGAGCCAATGCCCGGCGTGTTACAGTCCTGGGCTTGAATCGGCGCGCAAACAATCCTCGCTCCTCCTTCCGGCCTTTCTAAGCAGATGACAGTCGACACCTATTCCGTGTGCCCGTGCGGCAGCGGCAAGAAAATCAAGTTTTGCAAATGCAAGGATTCGGTCGGTGAATTGGACCGAATCATCAAAATGGTCGAAGGTGGCCAAGTCGTTCCGGCACTGGATCGACTGTCCAAAATTTTGAGTGAGCATCCCGATGCTGCATGGGCGCTCGCGATCCGCGGTCGTCTGCTGCTGGACTTGCGAGAGTACGATTCACTGACGGAAAACGCGGAGCGGTTCATTCGGTTGCAACCGAGCAATCCGCTGGCCCTGACTCAGAAAGCTGCGGCATTGTTGTTTCGTGGCAGCGTTGACGAAGCCAATCAATCGCTGCTCGAGGCGCTCACCGAAAGCGGTCGCGATGTCGACGCCTTTGTCTTGGACGTCGCTTCCGTTCTCGCATTCTCGCTGGCGCAAGCGGGCGAGTTCTTGACAGCTCGCGTCTACGCGACGCTCGCGTTGATGGCACAAGGTTACGAGGGTGGCCAAACGGCCATGCAAGTGCTGCGTCAATTGAATTCCGCTCCGACGATTAGCCAATTGCTCAAGGCCGTTCCCAAGGCGATTGCGCGTCCGGCCGATGCGGATTGGGGCGAGCGTTACGATGAAGCCGCTGGGTTGCTCCGAAGCAACAAAGTGATGCTGGCACAATCCAAGTTTGAATCGCTACGACGCACTGTGCCGGGCGAGCCATCGATCTTGACCGGGCTGTTGACATGTGCGATTTGGCGAGGCGACGAAGAAGGGCAGAGCGATCTCTTGCTCAAGTTGTCACAGTGCGAATCGCTGACCTTTGAAGAACGTGTTCGCTATCGCGCCATGTCGGCGCTGGTGCGACCCCAAATGCCAGAGTTGTCGCTCAAGGTCGTTCAACTTGATGCGGATATCGAACAAGCCGACACGGTCGAGATCGCCTTTACCGCCGACTCTCGTTTCGTGGCTCTTCCGGCCGACATGCTCGCCGGGATGCGAGCGAGCGAAGAAGACATTCCGCCTCGTGCCGGTTTTCAAATCCTTGATCGTGAAAAGCCAGAGACCGACACTTTGCCGCCTGCGGATAAGATCCCCGAGGCGATCGGCATGGTGTTCGTCTACGGTCGTCAAACCGATCGATCGGCCCGCGTCGAAGTGCAAGACGTTCGGGAACGCGATTTGGCCGATGTGCAACAACTTGTGTCCTCAGCGATCGGTGCTGCCGAACTCAAGCCGGTGGATGGAGAGCCGCTTCCGCTGCTGATTGCTGCGCAACCGGCGATCGCCATGGTCCGCTTCCAAGCCAAACCTGCGGAAGCCGAAAAGTTGCAATCGGAGATCACTCGCACGCGCATGCCACAAGCGATCGCAAGTATTCCGCTGGGCTTGCTCGGCGGAAAATCGCTGCTCGATGTCGCTGGCGACGATTCTAAATTGCTCGAACGTACGGCTGTGGTCCGAATCGTCGAATCGTATGATGCGATTGTTAGCCGCGGCGAATCCATCATCGCCGATGTGCTTGCGCTGGCGAAGATCGAAACGCTACCCGCAATCACGCTCACCGAGCATGAGATCGAGTCAGTCGAAAACGAGGATCTAAATCGGATCGACGCCGATAGTCTCGATGGTGAATCTCTGATTTATCTGCTCCAGCGGGCGCAGCAGGTTTCAGCAACGCCAGCCATCCGCAAGTTTGCCCTGAAGCTCATTGGCAAGGAATTGCCCGAAGAACAGTTGCCGGCCAAGTTGCTCGCCTACATGTCGTTGGTCAACGTGGCGTCCGACGTGGAAGACGCGATCGAGTATTTGGAGACGGCCAAGAAGTTTGCCGATGCGAACAATTACTCGTCCGCCAATCTGCTGCTCAGCGAAGTGAGCTTGAGATTGAGCGTTGGGGACGGCGAAGGCTTCCAGCGAGCGATCCAACAGTTGACGACCCGGTACAGCCGCGAACCGGAGACGATGGCACGGTTGCAGCAATTGTTGATGCAGCACGGTTTGATTCGCCCAGACGGCTCGCCGCGT
>JBGSKM010000092.1:0-10137 GCA_041741195.1 Pirellulaceae bacterium | reverse complement strand
ACGAGCACGGGGAATTCAATTCGCATAGTAAAAACTTTCGGGATCATCGGGGTCCATGGAAGCGGACTTCAAGCTGGCTTTGGATTGCAACATGGCAAAGAACAGCGGCAATACGAACAAGGTGGCAAACGTTGCGGCGATCAGACCCCCAACTACGGCGCGGCCGAGCGGTGCGTTCGGTTGCCCCGACTCACCTAGCGCGAGCGCCATGGGCAGCATACCGGCGATCATCGCTAGGCTCGTCATCAAAATTGCACGCAGGCGACTACCGGCGCCACTTACCGCCGCCACACTCACGTCGCGAACGTCGCTTCGTCGCTGTTCAGCAAACGTTACCAACAAGATAGCGTTCGCCATCGCCACACCCACCGCCATGATCGCACCAATGAAGGATTGAATGTTGATGGTCGTGTTCGTGACGTACAGCATCAATACGACACCCGTCACAACGGCCGGAATCGCCGAGACCGTTACCAACGACAAACGTAGCGACTGGAAGTTTGCGGTCAACAACAAGAACACGACCATGATGGCGAGTAACAGCCCGATCGAAAGCCCCGCTTCCATCTCCTTCATCGGTGGGATCTGGCCGCGTACTTCCACGGTGCTGCCCGTCGGAGGTGCACCCGCTCGCGAGATCGCAGTTTGCACGAGCGATGACACCGATCCGAGATCGCTACCCGCGATATTGGCGGTCAGAGTGACTTGGCGTTTCATGTTGTAGCGATCGTATTGCCCCGGCATGGTACCAAGTTCCAGTGACGCGACATCGCGAATCAGGACTTGGCCATCTTTCGTTTTTCGCAGGGGAATGCGACGGAGTTGATCGACCGAGCCAATCGTTTCCACATCGTACGGTGAACGAACGACCGGCCGTGGGACTTCGACTTGAACTTGATAGGCCACGCCGCTCTTGGGATCCGCCCAATAGTTCGGGACCACGAATCGACTGGACGAAGTCGCCGCTACCAAAGCTCGCGATACATCGATCGGCATCAGTCCCGCCATGCCGGCTTTCTCGCGGTCAACGTTAACCTGGACCGTCGGATAGTCCATCGATTGCCCCAATTGCAAATCTCGCAGTGAGGGTACCTGAGCCAGTTCGCGACGCAGCAGCTCAGCGAATTCGCGGTTCTTGGCAAAGTCCGATCCACTGACCACGACCTCGATCGGCGTTGGCGAACCGAAGCTCATCACCTCGTTGATGATATCCGACGGTTCGAACGAGAAGCGTACGTCCGGCATCTGCGTGGCCAATCGCTCACGTACGCGTTCCTTCATCACTTCGTCGGACAATCGCATATCATCGCGAAGATCGACATACAGGATCGCCTCCTCGGGTCCGCGCGACCACTGGTACACCGCATTGACGGGAAAGTTGGAGTGGATCATGCCGACGTAGCCCAAAGTCAACTCAATGTTCTCTGGACCGAGTTCGTCGCCGATGATCTGTAACGCTTGCTTGGCTAGCGCTTCTGATTTTTCGATATGCGTTCCATCGGGTGCACGCATGCGCAAGCGGAATTGCCCCGCATCGACGACTGGAAAGACACCTCGGCCCAACTGGGGCGTGATCCATGCGATTAGCCCCAGACAGATTGCCAAGTAAACGGGAACGACGACCCAGCGAAGTTGAACCAATCGCGAAAGCACTTGTTCATAGACACTGCGAAATCGATCGAACGACGTGCGGTGATTCGCTTCGTGGAGGTGAGTTCGCTTGAGCAGCCATACGGACATCACTGGCACAAACGTGCTCGATAGAAAATAGGATGCGATCATCGCAAAGCCGACCGCCAACGACAGCGGGACGAATAGCGCTCGTGCGGCGCCTTGCATGAAAAACGACGAAACGAACACGGCAAGAATGCAGAGCATCGCGAGCAAGCGAGGCACAATGGTTTCCATCGACCCATCGCGCACGGCTCGCGCCAGTGGTACCCCGCGCTGCAGATGCGAGTGGATGTTCTCGATCGATACCGTTGCCTCGTCGACGAGAATGCCGATCGCAAGGGCGAGGCCTCCCAAGGTCATGAGGTTGATCGTCTGCCCGTTCAGCCATAACGCGACGACCGAGCAGAACAGCGCCAACGGAATATTGAGTACGACGATCAGTGAACTTCGCCAATCACGCAAAAACAGCAGGATCATCAAACCGACGAGTACCGCGCCCAGTAGGCCTTCGGTCACCACGCCGCCAACAGCTCGAGTCACATAGGGCGACTGATCAAACTCGAAGCGAACATCGATTCCTTCTCCCTCGGCCCCGAGTGCCTCCTTCATCTTCGGAATCGCGTCCTTGATGTTGTTGATGACGCTTAACGTCGATGCCTCGGCGCGTTTCGTGGCCAGGATGTAAACCGCGCGTCGACCGTTGACCAGTGCATAGCCCGCCGGAGCATCGGCGGAATCTTGGATGACTCCGAGATCGCGGATGAACACCGGATTCTCACCCATTCGCACAGGGATCGAACCGAGCTGCTGTGGATCTTTCACGACCGAGTTGACGGGCACGATCGGATACGTATCACCAATGGGCACATTCCCCGAGGGACTGAGCGTGTTACCGCGGCTGAGCGCGACGATCACTTCATCCGGCGACATGCTGTACGACTGCAGCTTTTTGGGGTCAACCGTGATGACGATGGAGCGTGCGCTTCCACCAAAGGGCGGCGGCGCGGAAACTCCAGGCAAACTTGAAAACATCGGACGCACTCGAAACAGCGCCAAGTCTTGGATCTCAGCAATGCTTCGCGTGTCACTGGACAGGACAAGGTATCCCACCGGAACGCTGCCCGTATCGAACCGCATCACGAACGGTGAGACGGTTCCCGGAGGCATGAACGCTTGCGATCGGTTCACATAGTTGATCGTCTCCGCCATCGCCTGGGCCATATTGGTCTCGGGATGGAAGTACAGCTTCATTAGCGCCGTGCCTTGCACGTTCCGCGACTCGACGTGATGAATGCCACTGATGTACAGAAAGTGATATTCGTAGTAGTTCGTCAGGAAGCCTTCCATCTGTGCCGGGTCCATGCCGCCGTACGGCTGGCACACGTAGATAACCGGAAGATTCAGCTTGGGGAAAATGTCGACTTCCATGCCCTTGGGCAAGCCAGCCGGGTACGGCCATTTGAAATGCTGGAAGACGGACGGACCGACGGCCAGAAAACAGCCGATGGCAAGGCTGAGGACCAGCACCATGACGGTCGCCGGGCGACGCATGGCCGAGAGTATGAGTTGCATGCAGTGATGATTCCGATGTCACGACGTGATCGTTGAAGAGAACAATCGCGGTACTACGGCCGGCGCGGTACTACGGCCGGCGATTGTCCCCAGTCGATTCCGTTCAGCTAAGCGGCAAAGTTTGCCAAGGCAGGAACGACATTGTAATCGCCCCATTGATTAGTCGCGATTTGCTGTACGTACAAAAATGGCCGTTCAGTCGTTGCAGACCCTATTAGCGAATTCATCGTTGGTCGAAACAAATTCAACAAAGACCGCACAAGCGGAACTGCTGAAGGTGAGCGATTGTAATTGAAAAAGGGCGACATGAAGCGAGTACTCCCATTCTGGCCTGGCGCCGTCGCAAGTTCGCTGTTGTGGACCGGGTGCGCCACGACTCAACCGGCCATCCAGTCGGCCCAGACCGTCACTGTCCAACCTCAAGACATTTCCCAGGATGATTCGGCTCCGAGTTCGTCGCCTGGCAATGCAGGACCAATGTCCACCGTCAGTCAAGTTTCGCACCTGGAAAACCCGCTAGCCACGGATCTAGTGACCGCGACTGAGCTCGACACCAGCGACACACTGGTGGCCGTTGATTCGTGGGTTGTTCCACTCGTCGAGACCTCTGTACAAACCGTTGCTCCGGAGCAGTCCACACCGTTGCCTGCGGAAACGACCGTCGCGATGAATCTGCCGACGGCGCTGGCGATGATCGGCGGCCAGCATCCCGTGGTCGGATTTGCTCGCTGGCGAGTCCAAGAAGCCTACGCCCAGCTCGATCGCGCCAAAGTCATGTGGTTACCGAGCATTCAAACTGGCTTCAACTATCGACGTCGCGACGGAAACTACCAAGCCGTCGACGGATCGATTGTTGACGTGAACCTGAACTCGATGAACTACGGCCTCGGAGCTGGCGCGGTGGCGGCCGGATCACCGACGCGGCCGGGGATCGTCGCGCAGTTCCACTTGGCTGACGCACTGTTCTTACCCAAAGCGGCCGAGAAAACCGCTTGGGCGCGAGGACATGCCGCCGCAGCAACACTCAATCAACAACTCCTCAGCGGTGGAGTCGCTTACATCGATCTGCTGGAAGCGTATCACGATTTGGAGATCACCAGTGCAGCGGTCCAGCGTACGTCGGATTTGGCCTCACTGACGGAGAACTTTGCCGAGGCCGGAGAGGGATTGAAGTCAGACGCGGATCGAACGGCTACGGAACTGGCACTCCTGCGAACGCGTCAACTCGCAGCCACCGAACGACAAATGGTTGCATCGACACGCTTGGCTCGAACCCTCAGCATCCCGATGTCGTCATCGATCCTGCCCCAGGACACAGTTGCCGTGCCGTTGGAGATGATCCCGCAAACGTCCGACGAGCCCACACTCATCGCGACGGCCTTAGCAACTCGGCCCGAATTGAAAGAATCGCAAGCGTTGGTCGCTGCCGCGTGTGAAGCATACAAGCGAGAAAAGTACGCCCCGTTTGTGCCCAGTGTCTTGCTGGGTTTTAGTACCACCAGTTTCGGCGGCGGCGTCGGTAGCGACGCAGACAACTTTGGCGGCCGCTACGATATCGACGCGATGATGGTTTGGGAAATGAGAAACTTGGGGTTCGGTGAAGAGGCAGCCCGAAGGGAGCGAAACTCGCAAGTCCAGCAAGCGACCTTTGTCAAATTAAGAATCATGGACCAAGTCGCCCAAGAAGTCGCGGAAGCCAACGTGCAAGTTGGCATTCGTAGGCAGCAAGTTGAGATGGCTCAAACGGCAATCGGTCGAGCCCGCGATTCCTACCAGCGAAACAGCGATCGAATTCGCGATCAACAAGGGCTTCCCATCGAAGTGTTGCAATCGATTCAAGCACTGGAGGCCTCCGAGCGAGCCTACTTGCGTGCCGTCGCCGACTACAACCGTGCTCAGTTACAATTGCAATGGGCGCTAGGTTGGCCAGTCGAACAGTTTTCGAACTAACTTGGCGGCAAATCAACTTTCTTAAAAAGACTGGATCCATGAATATCCCACGACCCGGTCGACGCTATTTGCTGGCCGTCGTTCGCTGGGTCTCGGTCCTGGCGATCATTGGCTCATTGGTCACCATCGTTCGTTCATTGCCGACGGACCAGGCCATGTCGGCGCTGAGGGACTGGATCTCCGATACGGGCTATTGGGGGCCAGTCCTGTTGGCGGCTTTGTACGTGGTGGCCACCGTGCTTTTCGTTCCCGGCACTCTTTTGACCTTGGTTGCTGGCGCACTGTTCGGACTGGCGATTGGCGTCGTCACGGTCTCGATCGGTTCGACTCTGGGCGCATCGCTGGCGTTCTTGATTGCCCGCTATGCTGCTAGAGACAAGGTTGCAGCGATGGCCAGTGGCAACCGACACTTTGATGCGATCGACCAAGCGATTGGCGAGGGAGGTTGGAAGATTGTCGGTTTATTGCGTTTGTCGCCGGCGATCCCGTTCAATCTCCAAAACTATTTGTATGGCTTAACGCCCGTGCGATTTTGGCCGTACGCCGTCACCAGTTGGATTGCGATGCTACCGGGAACGTTCTTGTATGTTTACATCGGGCACGTCAGCGGCGCGGCCGTCGGTGCTGATCGCCAGCGAACGCCATTCGAATGGGCGATGCTGGCGGTTGGACTACTCGCAACCATTGTCGTAACGGTGTACGTCACTCGATTGGCGAATCGAAAGCTTAAAGAACAAGTGGACCGCGGTAGTGAAGAAGCATTGTCCGAGGGCCATGGTCGCACAACCAACGAGATCGGTGCTAGCACAAGGCGGACCGCGATGATCGCGGCATTGGCGGTGGCTTTTGTCGTCGCGGCCGCGGTCGTGCGATGGAAGGCGGATTCGATCGAAGGTGCACTGGACGGAGTCTTATCTCAATCAAGCATGGCATCATCCAGAGCAGCCTCATGAACGACGGTCATTCGCCCCTGCACCCGCCAACCTCGGATCTTGTTCAGCTGCGGCCGCACGACGAGCACAATCGCAAGCTGGAAGCGAACGTGCATCCGCCCCAGTGGCAGAATCCGACTCCCAGCCAGCCCTATCATTTGGTGGTCATCGGCGCGGGGACCGCGGGATTGGTCACCGCTGCCGGAGCCGCGGGCCTGGGTGCGCGGGTCGCCTTGATCGAACGTGATTTGATGGGCGGCGATTGTCTGACCGTCGGTTGTGTCCCTTCCAAAGCGATGATCAGCTCCGCACGAATTGCTGGAAAAGTGAACAATGCCCAAGCGTTTGGCATCGACGTTCCGGCGGGAGCCCAAGTCGACTTCGCTAGAGTGATGCAGCGGATGCGTGAAAAGCGGGCGCGCATCAGTGAAAACGATTCGGCACGTCGATTTCGCGATCTCGGTGTCGACGTGTACTTTGGCCAAGCCAGTTTTCTTGATTCGCAAACCATCACGGTGGCCGGTGCCTCGCTACGATTCAAGCGAGCTGTGATCGCTACCGGAGCGAGGGCGGCCGCGCCCTCGATCGATGGATTGAACGAAGTCGACTATTTGACCAACGAGTCAGTGTTTTCGCTAACCGAGTTGCCCAAGCGAATTGGAATCATTGGTGCTGGTCCGATTGGCTGCGAATTGGCCCAAGCGTTCGCACGTTTGGGATCAGAAGTTTTTCTTGTCGAATCGAAACACGGAGTCTTGTCCAAAGAAGATCGCGATGCGGCCGACATCGTCAGAACTTCGATCGAACGATCCGGCGTCCGCCTGCTCTGTTGCGGCCAAAACCTTCGCCTTCGAAACGATGGCGGTATTCGCTTGACGGTCGATTCTCATGGCCAACGATACGACGAAACAATCGATCGGCTGCTCGTCGCTGTCGGCCGCACGCCCAATGTGGACGAGCTAAATTTGAACCGCGTCGGTGTCGACTTTGACAGGCACGGTGTCAAAGTCAACGACCATTTGCAAACGACGAATCCGAAGATCTATGCCGCCGGCGACGTTTGTTCAAAGCACCAATTCACTCACGCGGCGGACTTCATGGCGCGGATCGTGATTCAAAACGCTTTGTTCGCAATCGGCCCTTTTGGCAGAAAGAAATTGAGCGACTTGTTGATCCCATGGGTCACCTACACCACACCGGAAATCGCACACGTGGGAATGTATGTCGAGGATGCCGAGCGCCAGGGAATGAAGACCGATACCTACGTGCAACTGTTGGGCGAAGTCGACCGTGCAATTGTGGAAGGCCAGGACGAGGGGTTTGTGAAGGTTCACACGAAACGAGGGACTGACAACATCCTCGGTGCAACGATCGTTGCGGAGAACGCTGGTGATATGATCTCCGAGATCACCCTCGCGATGACAAGCGGTTGGGGGTTGGGAAAGATCGCCAATGTCATTCATCCGTATCCAACGCAAGCGGAAGCCATTCGTAAACTGGGGGACCAGTTTAATCGAACCCGATTGACGGCTCGCAACAACTGGGCACTCGGGCTGCTACGGCAATGGAACGTTGGCCAATAGCATCCACCCAGGTCGACAATCGCTGTAATTGATGAATAATTCGGCTCCGATTGGCCAGTACTCAGGGCCCTAAAGCTACAAATCCAACGACTCGACGGCAGACACCATTCGCAAATTCGTTTAGCTCACAATGCAACCATCTTTACTACGCCAGAACAGCGAACTCGCTAGCGCCGCGTTTCAGCGCGAGATACTCGAGCGCGAGTCGATCTCTGGCCAGCCACATTTCGACTCGCGTTTGCTGTCCTCCGGGCTCAAACCTCTTCGCGCTGCCGGGATCGAAGTGCTCCAGATCAATGTTGGCAAGGTGTGCAATCAGACTTGCACGCATTGTCATGTGGATGCCGGTCCGGATCGCCGCGAGAGTATGTCGAGACAAACGGCCGAAGCGATCGTCAAGGTATTGTCCAATCACGACATCCCGACGCTCGACATCACCGGGGGCGCTCCGGAGATGAACCCGAATTTTCGCTGGCTCGTCCAGCAGGCTCGCGAGCTCGATCGACGCGTCATCGACCGTTGCAATTTGACGATATTGATGGCGGGCGAATTCAAGGACTTGCCGGAGTTTTTGGCAAAGCACGAGGTGGAGATCGTTGCCTCGTTACCGTGTTATCTTGAAGAAAATTGTGACAGCCAGCGCGGCGACGGAGTGTTCAAACGATCGATCGACGCGCTCCGCCGACTCAACGATCTAGGTTACGGACAACCGGGTTCCAATCGCAAACTCACGCTGGTCTACAATCCCACCGGACCGTCGCTTCCCCCAGCCCAAGATGCACTCGAAGCTACTTACCGTGACGAGCTACGAACTCGGTACGACATCGAATTCACCGAGCTCCACACCATCACGAACTTGCCAATCAGTCGGTTTCTCGACGATCTGCTTCGAAACAAGCGGTTCGACGAGTACATGCAAAAGCTAATTGACAACTTCAATCCGCTCACCGTCGACGGAGTGATGTGTCGAACGATGCTTTCGGTCGATTGGCAGGGGAACCTATTCGATTGTGACTTCAACCAAATGTTGCATTTGGGATTGTCGTCCGAGATGCCGCGCCGCATCTCTGAATTCGACCTGGCGAGATTGAGCGATCGGACAATTCAAACCGGTCGACATTGCTTCGGTTGTACCGCCGGTAGCGGATCCAGTTGCCAGGGTGCGGTGGTAAAGCCCAGCATCACATAGACGTCGCGAGTCGCATCCGAAAACACATGGGATTACAGCGGATTTAAGATACACATCGCCGCATTGCGACCAGGGATTCCGCTAACCGCTCCGCCACGTGCTGCGGATGAACCGGCGCGGTACAACCGCGGATGATTCGTCTCCACTCCCCATTTGCCGACGCATTCATCCTCATCGGCAAAGAACCATGACAAGGAGTTATGGAAGATGTTGCCCAAGTCCAAGCCGACTTCGGACTCAAGATCTTGGGGCGTCTTGATTTCGATGCATGGTTGACCATCCCGATCTCGGGCGACACAGTCGAGGAAGGGTTCGGCACAAATGCGATCCAGTCCATCAAGGTATGATTTCAGCACAAGGTCACGTCGCTGGTCATGCTCGGGTCCATCGAACAATCGATACGGCATATCCAATCCGAATAGGGTCAAAGTTTGGAAGCCGGCGGCACGCAACTCCGGAGATAAAATGGAGTCGTCCGTCAAAGTGTGGCAATACGATTCTGCCGGCGAGGGCGTCGGAACCATGCACTGTTTCGCCTGGGCGTACGAACGATTCATTTGTTCGTAACTTTCGTCCAAGTGGAGCGTTCCGGCGAATGCCGTTCTGGGATCGACCCCGGTGGCGCGAAGCTTTGGTAACCGATGCAGAAGGACATTCATCTTCATCACCGAGCCTTCGTCGGTCGCTTGACGGACCAGAGGTTCATCCAGCAATCTTGAGTAGGTTCTCGGACCGCCGTTGACCAACACGTCCGTCGCGTCGACGCTGTGTGATTTGCCATCAACCGTAAACTGGACGCAGTGTGTGGTGGGGCCAAGAACGACACGTTCTGCGGTCGCACCGGTCCGTAGTTCAACTCCGGAGTTTCGACATCTCGACACAAGTGCGTCGACCAGGGATCGCATGCCACCAACGGGCACATGCCACTGGCCGGTGCCACCGCCGATCACATGATAAAGAAAGCATCGATTCTGGATCAGTGACGGATCATGCGGATGGGTAAAGACCCCGATCTTGCCGTCCGTCATGACAAGCCCACGCAACAAATCATCGTGCACATATCGCTCGATCACTTCACCGAGCGGGCGCTCAACGAATGGTAACTATTCAGCCTGCTGTCTTGCTTTTGGGTGGGAGCGGCGGGAGAAGACCGGTTGTTGAGTATTCGGCAAGCGATGAAAGGATTGTATCCAATGGCTGGTGGCCTCGCACACGCAGGGTGCGAAGCACTGACATC
>JBGSKM010000091.1:0-8653 GCA_041741195.1 Pirellulaceae bacterium | reverse complement strand
GATGTCAGTGCTTCGCACCCTGCGTGTGCGAGGCCACCAGCCATTGGATACAATCCTTTCATCGCTTGCCGAATACTCAACAACCGGTCTTCTCCCGCCGCTCCCACCCAAAAGCAAGACAGCAGGCTGAATAGTTACCTTCAGGTGAGGTAGCACCAAGGCGAAGAATAGCGTTTGCGGTGAACAACGATTCGGTGCTGCCCTCATTTCTCGAACTCGTGCGAAACTGTATCTGAGACGGATTGATTTCTACCGCAGCCTCCGGCACAAGCACGATTCTCACTTGATCGCTGACTTGCCCACTTGGATCGGAAATCGAAATTGTACCGAATGCTCGCTTTGTCCCGAGGGTCTTGGGATCGATAACTAGCGACACATAACTCTTTTCGCTGTCCCTCAAAATCTCACCTTCGACGCCCAGCACATCATCTGTCGCATCCAAAACGAGCGACTTTTCTGGAACGTTGAGCGTATTGACAAATGGAAGGTTCAGTTTGGCTGCACGGTCTGGGTACACCCGAGTGGTTACAAGTTGATCTTGGAAGCACAGCAATCCAGAGAGATTGCAACTCAGCAGCATCGCAATGTGCGTTAGCTTCTTGTGACGAACAGAGCTCTTGTCAATCTCGAGTTCCAGAACAGTAGTGAACAGCCCACTACCATGCCGTTTCGGAGAGTCCAATTCGACAATGAGGTCCGTCGTCTGGCCTGCTCGAAGCACGCTATCCATCAATGCGGCCTTCGCACAACTGCACGAAACAGTAATCTTTCCAATCGGTAAGTCAAAGTCTTCGGTATTTAAGATGCCCACTCGCAATACACCCGACGTTGCTGCCGGCACTGCATCGAAGCGGGCATTTAAACTGTACGATCCCGCATACTCGATAAAAATAGCCTTCGACTGAATTTCGGCTGTCGCTCGCTGATCAAACGTAAAGGAAACTTTCTTGGCAACGTCTTCCCCACTGACCTTGGATGGCAACGCGCAGGCGAGCAGGGCGAGACAATACAGGAGTCCCCGGACATGTTGACGGCGGAGGCTGGGACCGAAATGTCGGTTTACAAGATACCTGCTTAGTGTCATCGAAGGCCCCATGTCACCGCCGGTGGAAAGGTGCATTGAACTCCAGATACTGCGAAGTTTTTGATTGTAGGGCTCAGTCACCCCCTGTCTACTGAACGAGTGGATCGCAGAACGTTTTTGTTCGAGATACGTCAGCGGTACTTCCAGTCCTCACTACGCAAAAGCACTGGATCGATTCCCATGCACCAGCCCCGTCGATTCGTGTATCGCCGTTGCGCGGTAGTCATGCTGTATGTCTTGGCGGCATTTTGGGGCGCTACGCAGAGCGTCGTCGTCGAAAATAGCTTGCTGGACTTCGCCAATTCATTGGCATTTGCGAGTTCGGCAACGCTTTGGTTTGTCGTTGACCGTCGAACACAGGCGAAGTCATCGTTGCCGGTTTTGCAACTCCTATTCTTTTTCACCTGGCCACTCGCGTCGCTGATTCATCTGGTGCGATCCCGCGGCCTTCGCGGCATCGGGTACTGGCTCGCTCACGTCATCGGCTTGCTGGTGACCATGGTCATGACGTCGCTGCCCGTGATGTTTGTCCTATAACTGCTTACTGGAAGATGTCATGGATCCATTTCACTGGGCCGGAAAGGCCACTCCGCCGGTCGGGTTTTGGTCAGCCGCTCGAATGATGCCGACTGCCGCTGCGATTGCCGCGATCATCATTTTTGCCGCGTCACTTTATGCTGGCTGCAGCAAGGTAGCCGATCGTACGCTTGTGATTCATCAGATGCAAAGCACGCGCACGTATCATGGAGCGTTTCGACTGGACACGAGCGGGCTTCCGGCGGATGCGATCGAATTCCAGACCGAGTCAGGTGAGGCTGGTTCGCCCAATACAAAAATTCTATTGAACATGAACTACCAGTTTGAAATTGCAATCCGAGTCATTCCATGACCGGGACAACCGTTGACCATTTGCGTAGAATGAGTCGTGGTAGGTTGAGTAGTCAATTGTGCAAAAGGAAACTGAAATGTTCAAACCTCTCCTTTTAGCGTCCGCGATGATTTTGGCGGCCGCGTCCTTCAGTGAGACAGCCGACGCCCATGGGCCCTATCGTGGCCGGTCTGGTTTTTATGCGTATCGTGCGCCCGTTGTTGTCTACCGTGCCCCTGCTGTGTACGTGGCTCCCGTCCCCGTCTACCCCTACGCTAGCGAGTATCGAGCAGGCTTCTACGGATCTCCGTACCGGTCGTTCTACAACCCTGGGTTTGGATACTCAGGATTCGGGTACGGTTACGGATATTCGGGATACTATGGCAACCCAGGATTCGGCCGCGGTGGAATCAACATCCGTATTGGCTTTTAGGCTCAGGCCAAATGAAGCATTCGAGCTCGGACAGTCCAGTGCTCGCGCTAGTGTTGAGATCACAATCCAGAGTTCCCGCTGGACTGTCGTGGGATTGTTTTTCTTTGAGTATGCCTGTTGATCCATGAGCACGATGGTGCTATCGAGTCATAAGCGACTTTGTACCTTAGAGACGACCTTGTACGCTGGAAACTCGATATCAGATGGTGATTTGGCTGATTGTTGGCGTTTTTGTTGCTGGCTATGCAGCCATCGCACTGGAACATTCCATCGGGTTAAACAAAGCCGGTTCGGCACTCGCCACCGGTGTGATTTGCTGGACACTTTATGCACTGAGTGTCAATGAGCAGCTACCGGGTCCAGCATTGCTCACCGACGCGGGCGTCCCCGATTGGTTCCGCGCGAAAGTAGCTGCCGAAGATCGCGGGCAACCCTACGAAAGTTTGCCCTACGGCGCTGTCGAACACCAAGTAAACGTGTCCATCATGCAGCCGAGCGATGCCGCGTTTGAGTCGACGGAAACGGAACACGCCAGCCTAGCGTCCGAATTTTTGCTCGAGGAACAATTGCTTCACGCCTTGGGAGAAATCTCAGGCGTGCTGTTCTTTATCCTTGGCGCGATGATGATCGTTGAGCTTGTCGATGCATTCGAAGGCTTCAAGGTGATCACGGATCGGATTCAAGCGACTAGCAAAGTCAAGCTGCTGTGGATTTTCTCAATACTGACGTTCTTCATGTCCGCAGTGCTCGACAACTTGGCATCAACGATTGTGATGGTGTCGCTCGCTCGAAAGTTGGTCTCGGATCGGGAGACACGATGGTTCTATGCGGGGATGATCGTGTGTGCGGCCAACGCGGGAGGCGTTTGGTCCGTGATTGGCGACGTCACCACGACGATGCTCTGGATCGCAGGAAAAATATCGCCAGTGGCTGTCGTGACCCACTTGGTAGTTCCCAGCTTGGTGTGCTTGCTCGTCCCCCTGATCATGATATCGACCAAGCTCACCGGCGACGTCGAGCGACCGGTCCTTAGTAACGAAAGCGAGAGCAAGAACCTCAAGTTGTGGCAGATACACTTGATGTTCTGGCTCGGCTTGGCGTGTTTGTTGGCTGTGCCGTTATTCAAGACCATCACGCATTTGCCACCCTACATGGGCATGCTACTGAGTTTAAGCGTGATTTGGTTCGTGGCCGAAGTATTGCGTCGCGATTTCGACGATACGACGAAAAGCAGCACACACGTGCTTGAAATATTGCAGCGGATCGACACCAGCAGCATCCTGTTCTTTCTCGGCATACTGCTGGCCGTCGAATGTCTAGCATCGGTCGGAATGCTCGAACGGCTGGCTCGCAGCATGGATACTGCAATCGGCAGCCAAAGTGTTATCGCGTTGATGATCGGGTTTCTCAGCAGCGTGGTTGACAATGTACCCTTAGTCGCCGGCGGAATTCGAATGTACGACTATCCGAAAGATCATGGGTTTTGGCAGTTTCTCGCATATTGTGCGGGAACCGGTGGCAGCTGTCTAATCATTGGCAGCGCCGCTGGAGTTGCGGCAATGAGTCTCGAACGCATCGATTTCGTATGGTATTTCCGCAAGATTAGCTTGTGGGCCGTCATCGGCTATCTGTCCGGCGCAGCCACGTTTCTTGTGATTGAGTCCATCGGCGCATGATGATTCAAATTGCGATGCGACAACAGATTTAAGCAACTTGCCATTCGGACCCAGGCATCATGATTTCACGACTAATCTCCACCCTTGTCGTCGGCGTGTTTGTTGGTGGCATCGGATTATTCCCATCGCTATCGGCATCGGCGGGTGCCGGCGAAGTGGATCGTCTGTGGGTTTACGCATCGGTCAACTTTCAAGTCGACTCGGACGTGGATGACTTGATCGATCTGTTATCGCGAGCAAAAGAGGCGGGTTACAATGGGGCGGCAATCACCGACTACAAATTTGGGAATCTGCAGGAGCGTCCCGAGAACTATTATCGTAATTTGATTCGCACTCGAGCCGCTGCCGACCGAATCGGTATCGAAATCATTCCGATCGTGATGCAGATCGGGTATTCGAACAGCATTCTGCAAAACAATCCGAATTTGGCGGCGGGGTTGCCGGTAAAGGATTGTGAATTCGTCGTTCGCGACGGCAAAGCGACAATCGCGTCGACACGGAACCTGCTTGAAGGTGGCGGATTTGAAACTGCGGCCCAGCGAGCTCCGTTGGGTTGGGATTGGATCGACGACTTCGGCACGATGACCACATTGGATCCATCGGTGATGCACACGGGCGATGCGGCACTGCTGATGCAGGCATCCAAGAAAAGCGAAGATAGCGGCGGCAATTGCCGAGTGGTGAAACGCGTGACGCTCAAGCCGTTTCATCAGTACCGATTCACGATGTGGGCCAAGACCGATAACTTAAAAGCGGACGAGTTCAAGTTCATGCCCTTGTCGGTGAGCGAACCGTCGGTGGCGCTTAATCATGCGGATCTTGGTGTCCAACCGACGCAAGACTGGACACGTCATCAGATCGTCTTCAACTCGCTGCAACACACGGACGTGAACGTCTATCTGGGGCTCTGGGGTGCCCAGTCGGGTCGCGTTTGGATCGACGACGTTCGGCTGGAAGAAGTCGGCGGCGTCAACTTGCTACGTCGTGACGGTTGTCCCATCCATGTGCGCAGCAACGATGGTTCCATCGACTATGTGGAAGGACGCGACTTTTTTGCCTGGCACGACCCGTCGCTCGGCCGAATCCCATATGCCGGTGAGTTTGATGATGATCATGACGCGCCGATGATTCAATTGACGAAGGGTTCACGGATCGAAGAGGGGGCGACCTTGCGAGTTTCGTTCTTTCACACAGTCATCATTCATGACGGCCAAGTCGGTGCTAGCTTGGTCGCTGATGAGGTTTTTGATTTGCTGCGGCGAGAAATTATACAACTCGATAAGTACTTTCAGCCGAAGCGCTACTTTATGTCACACGATGAAATTCGTGTCGCGGGCTGGGACGAATTGGCCCGCGGACGGCCATCCGGCAAATTGTTGGCCGACAATGTGCGTCGCTGTGAGAGATTGATACATGAGCTACGGCCTGACGCGGAAGTGTTGGTATGGTCGGACATGTTCGATCCACACCACAACGCTCGCGACGAATACTACCTTGTCCGCGGCTCACTCAAAGATTCCTGGACCGGCCTTGATCCCAACGTCGCGATCGTGAATTGGAATAGCGGCAGCGCACCACAGTCACTGCGATTCTTTGCTGGCCGAGGTCACTCGCAAATCATTGCCGGCTATTATGACGACGGTGTCCAACAGAACGTACAACAGTGGAAAGCGGCCGCGTTCGGCGTGAACGACGTGGTCGGTTACATGTACACGACCTGGACTCGCAATTATGACGAACTGGAGTCGTTTGCAGAGAAAGTTCTCGCCAACGAGTAAGATGGCTGGCTTTCGTGGGCGGCGGGGCGACGCCACGTGCATTGACCCTCCAATGTCGGGCAATTAGACTCAGTCGTTCTGGGAAATCCTCTCCTGGCTCCGGGGTCTCACAAGTTTCTTTCGAACGGTTCGATGTTCACGCTTCGCAGTTCCTCCCGACCGTCGCTGCAAATGCTGACCGAGATCACGCTTCTCGTGTTGCTGGCATGGCCTGCGCCGCTCGCGATCGGACATCGACACGAAGATCTAGACAAGCAGGTCAACGAACACGATTTGGTGCAACATCTTCACGAGCACCACGGTGGTTTTCTCAACGCGGACCATTGGCCCGACGGATGGCACTGGCACTGGTTCTATCCCGGTGACGCGTGCATTGAGGTGGGTGGCGAGGAGTTGACCGCACCGGCGGACGAGATGTTGACGGGGCCGCGATTCCAACTGCCGGCGGTGCAGCATTGGTGCCAATTCGATTCATCGATACTCAGTCGATCGATGCTGCGTCCAAAGATTCCGGAACATCGACGCTACTCGTTTCAATATGTTGCGCTGGTTCACAGCCGCCAATCTCTGCCCGAACTCTTGGGCATCATCCGCTGTTAAGCGATTGATTGCGTTCTAAACGTCACGCGGGATGAGTCATCCCGTGGATCTGTTTATTTCACCTCAATCCACCACCACAGCCATGATCTCTCTTGTAACAATGCTGATGACGCGCGCCCGTCGACAAACCCTGACGCGTTTTTTTACGTCGCTTGTGCTGCTTGCGATCGTCTCACCCATTCACGCAGACACCGGAACGCCAGACGTCGTCGACCACAATGGTTCATCATCGACCGTCACACTGCCCAAGGAGAACTGGCGAGCATCCGGAATTCGCATCGAGCCCGTGCGACGCCAACCGTTTTCCAAAACACTGCGATTGACGGGCAAAGTTTCGCTCAATCAAGATCGCGTAGCCCACGTCTATTCGATGGTCGAAGGCACCGTGGACGACGTGTCGGTGAGCCTAGGGCAAACGGTCAAGGCGAACGACTTGCTCGCCGTGATCCATAGCCGCGAAGTCGGCGCAGCCAAGCTCGAACTGTACCAGGCTCGTCTCCAGTTGGAACTCAAGAACACGCAGTTCAAGCTACAACAGAAGATCACCCAAAACGCGAGCGAACTATTAACGTCTTTGCGCCAGGGTACAGACATTTCCCAAATTGAGCAGCGATTTCGTGACCGACCGATGGGCGATTTTCGCGAGCGAGCAATCGCGCCCTACGCCGCATATTTGAAGTCCGACGCGGATGTCCAGCGATTACAAGGCGTGGCCCAGAGCGGGGCGGTTTCCGGCAAGCAACTGTTGGCCGCGATCGCCAGTCGGAATGCTGACCAAGCGACGTTCCAATCGCGAATCGAGCAGATTCAGTACGAGCTGGAAACTTCGACGCTGATGTCGTCACAAGCCGTCAAAGATGCGGAAGCCAAAGTATTGGTGGCGGCAACGAGTTTGAAGATTCTCAATGTCGACTCGGAGGAGATCGACAATATCGACCCAGCCAAGCAAGGTGAAACGTTGTCTCACTATCCCGTTCGCGCACCGCTGGACGGAACCGTGTTGACCAAGGATGTAGTGCTTCGCGAGCAAGTGCGTCCAGACGTGATGCTGCTCAGTATCGCGGATTTGTCAACCGTTTGGATCACGGCCAACGTGTACGAAGAACACTTGCCGCTTCTGGATTCCTTCAAGAACCAAACCGTGACGCTTCGCAACGACGCGCTGACCGACCGAACGTTCACGGCCAAAGTGTTTTACACCGGCGAGATCATGGACGAAGCCACACGGACGATCTCACTGCAAGCGATCGCCAACAACGACGGTCATCATTTGAAACCCGGGATGTTTGTTACCATCGAATTGCCAATCACCCAATCACCGGACCCGGTATTGGTTCCCGCGACGGCCGTCCAGGATCACGAGGGTAAAAAGTTTGTGTTTGTGCTCGATGGCGAGAACGAGTTTCATCGTCGCGATGTTCAACTGGGGCTCACAACGGACCAATCCGTAGTCGTCAAACAAGGTTTGAGTGAAGGTGAATCGATCGTGACCGCGGGTGGATTCATCCTCAAGTCACAACTGCTGGCTGAATTGATGGGAGATGAATGAGCATGATCAAACATGTCATCGACATCTCGCTGGACAATCGATTCATCGTCCTGCTGCTATCGCTCGCGATCTTAGGCATGGGGACCTATGCCGCATTCACCATTCCGCTCGATGCGGTTCCCGACTTGACCAACGTGCAAGTCCAAGTGCTCACGAACTCACCTTCGCTCGGCCCAGTCGAGGTGGAACAATTCATCACGTTTCCGATCGAGAACGCGATGAGCGGCGTTCCCAATGTCGCTGAGATTCGTTCGATCAGCCGATTCGGTTTGTCGGCGGTCACGATCGCGTTCGAAGACGGCACCGACATCTACTGGGCGAGAAACCTCGTCAACGAACGGCTTTTGAAAGCTCGCGAATCAATTCCTCCTGGGATGGGAACGCCCGAGTTGGGACCGATTGCGACAGGGATGAGCGAGATCTACCAATTCGAAGTGCGTGCGGAACCGGGGTCCGACCACTCGCTCACCGACTTGAGAACGAACCTCGATTGGCAGATCGCGTTCCAGTTGCGAAGCGTTCCCGGTGTGATCGAAGTCAACACGTTCGGCGGCGCGCTCAAGACTTACGAAGTGCAACTGGACCCCAACAAGATGCAAAACTATGACATCTCGTTGTCTCAAATCGTCACGGCACTGGAACAGAACAACGGCAACGCGGGTGGA
>JBGSKM010000090.1:0-31240 GCA_041741195.1 Pirellulaceae bacterium | reverse complement strand
ACGACGGATCTTTGACAAGATCCACTACCTCGGATGATTTCGATGTTCTTACGCGGCTAATAACTCGCGATGCTGGGCGGCGTAGCCGATCCACTGGGTGACTTCTTTCAAGTCGGGGACCGATCCACCACGAAGGATTCGTTTGCCGTCTCTCGAGTTGCAGATTGGTTCCACTTGGTGAAGCAAGGATCGTGGATCACAGCCCGCGAGCTCTTCGGCGTCTGTCACACCCGCAGCAACGAGGATTTGGGCGTCGTGGCCGCGCAGCATGGGGACACGACATACCAACTCGGCTTGATGTTGCCAGCTTCGAACGACACTCTCGTCGATGCGTCGATGATTCAAATCCGCAGCCACTTGCGCTGAATCCGCATTTAACAAATCATCGACCGTGTACAGTCCGAATGGCGCCAGCCGCTCGGCCATACGAGGACCGATGGACGGCGCGTCCACGATCGGGCTTTCACGATGCAAATAGAATCGCAACGAAGTGCTAGAATCGTTGCTTTCACGACGCGTTGATTCTCGCTCGCCATGTGCTTCGCGATCACTCGTCACTCGTACTTCACGGTTCTCCGAACGACGATCCGATTCGCGAGGCGTGTGCGACTCGCGGGTTCGCGTCGTTGCCGATCCACTCGCTCGCTCCGAACGACGTTTGCGACTGCCGCGGTCGGATCGGCTGGCGGCTTCGTGGGATGACGAGGCATGATTCCGAGTTGCGTCGGCCGACCCGCGTTTTGCCGTCGTAGTGTTTGATGCGGATCGTGCCGATGAACCGGCGACTTGCACCTTGGATCGAGACTGGTCGCGTTGGCGGTTGAATTCATCGTCGCTGGTGACGGTAACGCGTCCATCGGCATGGTGCGTGCGAATGATACGGCGTCGGCGAGTTCCGGACTCCGAATTCGGCACTCCGTCACGGTCGATCTCATAGCGATCGCTGTCGTACTCGTCGGCGTCGCGAACCAGTCGGGCGCTGACGCGTTTGCCGTCGACCACCACTCCACCGACGCTGTCTTTGACACTGCGATTGGCTGATGCGATCCATCGTGTGATGCGGGACAGTTCGTAGCTTGTGCCGCTGAGCAAGATCTGTTGGCCACGTTCGGTCGCCAAGAACGTTTGGACTCGAAGCAGCAGATCGTTCGGGTGAATCGCAGCCAGTTGTGCCGGATCAGTGATTCCGCAGCCGACCAAAATGCGTGCGTCAAAGCCGCGAAGCTGGGGGACGCGGCACACCAGCCGACATTCGTTTTGCCAGCGACGGATCGTGGCGGCATCGACATTGACGAGCCCGAGTGCGTCGGCGAGACGATTGGAATCTTGACGCATCAAGTGTGTGATGTGCGTGATACTCAATCCTCGCAGCCGAGCGGCCGCGACCGAATCGATCGACGGGGCTTGGTCGATCGGACTATCGACGGTAAGGAAAAAAGGGCGTTGGGCCGCCTCCTGGCGACCTGCGTTAACGAGGGAGGCACCCGTGGATTCCGAAGCAGTTTGAAAATGCGAACCATTGGTCGCGACGGGCATCCCCGCGTCGACTCGCGAGGTCGTGTAGCGATTGCCGTAGTAGTATCCATCGCGATGTTCGACGCCATCGCGCGCCCAATCCGTAGGTGCGACGCTGGTAACGTTGTCATGGCTGGCGCGAGAAGCGTATTCGCGCGAACTGGCGGGAACGTCGTACATCCCGTAGGCCTCGCGCCAGGCGACGTCAAAGTCACGGTTGATGTGCGACTCGTGATCCATCGCGATGTGGTCGTAAGCGTATTGGTTGTCGTAGCCGTTGGTGTGCGAATGAGGACCGACGTAGTGTTCGGTTCGGTATTCCGAACGCCAAATCGGTCGATGGGCGTGAGCAATCTTTTCCGCGTGCAAGCGGAACGCGCGTCCTCCGACACGAACCATCTCGTCGGCGAGCGATTGGCTCTCGGTCAACACAAGGACTTGGCGTCCGGCGCGGCTGTAGTCGAACAGGGCCGCGGCTAGCGGATTGTTGCTGCGTCCGTCCATGCCGTGTTGACGAAGCGCCCACGCGGTGGAGTCCCAATGGCGGTCGATGTGCGAGTCGGAATAGGCACCGTGTGCCGCGTCGTGGGCGCCAATCGCAGTTTCGATGACGAGCGGAACGCCGCGTCCGGTTTTGGCAAGCAAATCACCAGCGGCCATGCGGACAGCGAGTACGGCGAGCGATCGGTCCCGGTCGCTGCACTGGGTTTCCTCGCGGCCATTGATGCGAACATGGCTTCCGTGATGGTCAACGTTCGACCAATCCAATCGAGTCA
Source organism: Pirellulaceae bacterium (assembly GCA_041741195.1). Classification (GTDB taxonomy): domain Bacteria; phylum Planctomycetota; class Planctomycetia; order Pirellulales; family Pirellulaceae; genus JBBSJZ01. Next base: position 28,949 of record JBGSKM010000090.1, on the reverse strand, counting down.
AACGGCCTGCGGACAAACGCACGAGCCAACGACTCGCATGATCGGCCAGCGGTGAAGTGGTTCGAACCGGACGGCGAACGACGCGCAGTGCATCGAGCAGTTCGACACGACGACGTGTCAACCACTCGCGGCGGCCTGATCCCGTCAAGCGTCGATCGATGTCGCGCAGCTCCGCATGCAGCGAATCACGATCGATCCACGATGCGTCGCGGACAACCGTTGAAACAGGTTCAACGACCGGCAATTGACGCATTTGACGGCGCACGTCAGCGGCTTCGCTGAGGCAGGCGTCGAGTTCGCGGTGAGTCCGTTGAATTTCGGCAATTCGCTCGGACCGTTCGACGCTCCAATTCGGATTGCCCCACGCGGAGCGAATCAAATCGCTGGAGTGGAGGTATCCACGGTCGCTGGAGTTTCGAGTGGCGTCGTCAAGGATGGCATTTCGGTGGCGAACCAGATGATCGATCGCACCGACGAGCCACGATTCACTGTGCTGGTCGACAAAGCGATTGTCGACGCGAACGTGATCGAGATCATTTCGAATCGCTCGCAACGTATCCGCGATCGTGGTCGCGTCGCCGTAAGACAGGGCCGGTGGCAGTGTCGCGTACCAATCCATCGCCGAGTCGCTGGCGCTATCGACGACGGCATAGCGATTGAGCAACCAATCGATTTGGCGGGTAGCCGCTTCAATCCGAACGTTGATATCATCGATCGCGTGCAGTGGTTTGTAAGCTTCGCCGTAAAATCGGTCCCAACCCGAGCGATAGTCGTAGTGGTCGATCGCGTGCGAGAAGCCTTCGAAGCGGCGTCGACGCAATGCTTGTTCATCAAAAGCCGTGCTGTAGTCGTCGCGGCGGCTGGTCATCAGCGACTTGAGCGCGCGGACTTCGGAAAGTGCACGGCGCAATCGAATCAATTGTGCGTTTAGGTCATCGAGTCGTCGACGTGCGGCCGCCGAAATCGCTGGCTCGTGCAACGTGGTTTGCGAGTGATTCGAAGCTGGGAACGAGTACGATTCGCGATCGATGTCCGCAATCCAGTACTGAAGTTGCTCTTCGCGGGCACGCAAGCGATCGGCGCGTTCGCTGAGTTCGATCAATCGATTGCGAAGATGATTGTCGCGAATCGGGTCGACATAGACTCGCTCGGGATAGACGCTTCGAGCCCCGTATCGCGGTCGCGATGATTCTTCATGCAATCGAGCGATGATCGCTTCGCGGCGCGCGACCAGCGAAGCGCGGGGGTCGACATCAGAATCCATCCGACTAAGTTCCGCTTCGACATCGGCCAATTCGGCGCGCAGCGAGCGACTCCGATCACTCGTTTGACGAGCTTCGACCGACGATTGCGCGAAAAAGTCATCCGTGCGACCGACATGGTGGTCGTCCAGCGGCAGACCTTGGTAGGTCGCGGCGTTGTCGATTCCGGCGCGTACGCACGCGGAGACGACTCGGGCGACGTTGGTGATTGACGTGTCCGTGATCACACAATCGACGATTGATTCGGGGACTTGGATGCTGCGAATCGCACGACTCGAGTCAGTCGTGGATGTCGCCCCGCTCATCCAACTTTGGTCCAGCGGCGTGAACTCGAGCCGATGATCGCCGCGTGATTCGAATTCGACGCTGCGTCGACCCTCGGCGGTCCCGTCTTTTTCTCGACGGCAGTGCACCAGTCCATCGGCGGCGGCCCAGACGACTCGCCCGGTTGATGAACTCAGCATTCCGAGCGGATATCGACGGTGACACAGCGAGTCGCGGATGAATCGCGAAATGGCTGTTTTTCCAGAACCGGGAGGGCCGCAAACGACGTTGAGGTGCTCGGCAAAGGGTCCAAGTTCGACGCTCGAAAGCGGTCCGTGCGCGTCGATATCAATGCGATCCAACAACATACTTGGCTCCTCCATGGCCACGGGTCAATCATCCGCATCGCCTTCGGATGAATCTGGTCAGCAGCGATCATGCCACCGGGGATCACCGGATTCCGTATCAAGGCGATGTGTTTCACGGGTAGTGGACGAGTTGTAACCGAAGAGTCGTTTTCGCGAAAAGAGTGATTTGCCAACAATTTGCTCAAGTTCCGCGGGTCCGATGACTTTTCGACTTTTTCCCTAAGATTTCATTGCCCGCATCGTTCACTCCAGGGTTGGAAACTTGCGATTGATCGCTTTTTGATCCGTGAAATTGCTTCGACGAAGCCTATTTTTGCGAAGCGATGGGCAACCAAATTCTGTCTGACTCGAATCAAGATTCGGTGATCACAAGTGCGGTTGCTACAATGAATGCCTCTTCTCGACCTCCTCAGCTATTCCGAATTGCTACCCGAGACTTTGTGCCACCGGCCGCTGATCTTAAAGGAAGAATGACCATGATCCGAATGTTGTTGATCGCGTTTGCACTGTCGGTTCCCGGGTTCGTCATTGCCCAGAACACTCCGCCGGCGGTCTCGTCGCTGCCGACGATCGATGCGGCGATTCACGATTCCATGCAATCGCGGGACTACGATGAAGCGGTGAAATTGATCGACGTTGCGCTCAACAAGTCGGACGTGACGTCGCCGGATTATCTGCAATATATGAAGGGACTCGCGCTGACCTATGCGAAACAGTACGACGCGGCGACCGAGACCTTCACGGCACTCGAATCGACGTATCCCGAGAGTGAATGGCTGAGCCGGTCGCGTTTTGGCCGAGCGCACTTAATGGTGCTCCAGCGGCAATACATCGGCGCCGGCGAGATTTACGCGGCCGAAGCGGAACGCTTGCTCTCCCGCGGACGCAAAGACGAGCTGGCCAAGATTTATCTGGAGTTTGCGGATCGATACTTCGACGGCGTCCCCGCGAAAGATCCTTCGCAAGCCAAACAGCCGGACTATGCACAGGCGCTCACGTACTATTCCGAAGCCGTCAAGCTCGGTCCCACTAATACCGTTAAACAGACGATCGAGTTTCGTATCGCGCGTTGTCAAGAGGAACTCGGTCAACACGATGCGGCGATCACTTCGTACGAGAATTTCCTTAAGACGTACGGTGAAGATACGGCCAAGTCGGCGAAAGCTGTGCTCATCGCCGAGGCGAGATACCGTTTGGGTGCTGTACGTTTGCAAGCCGGTCAAGCGAAACAGGCTCGACGCACCTGGCAAGATTTCGTCCGCCAGTGGAAAGACGCGGATCGTGAGTTGTCGCCCGAGGACACCAGCGCCGTCGCTGATTGTCTCGCCCGATCCGAGTACCGCATCGCCCACACGTATGGATTGCCGCAACCCAACTCCGTCGGCGATCTCGAACTCGCCGTCAAAGCTGCGGAGCGTTTTCTCGCTAACTATCCCAACCACGAACTCGCCCCCAAAGCTCAACTCGAGATTGCCCAAGGCTATTCGAAACACAATCGACATGAGCAATCGATCGCACGACTGACATCGTTGATCGAGCGGCTGGACAATCCGCCCGCGCCTGGTGACCAGGACGCCGCAACACCGGACGACCTGACACCCGAGAGAAAGCAAAAACTCGACGAAATGTTGGGCGCCGCTCGCGAGATGCTCGGTGAAGAGCATTTGGACCAAGAACAGTTTGACCAAGCCATCGCCGCGTGGAGCGAATTCCTTGACAAGCATCCGACGGATCCGAAGTGGCCAGTCGTTCAAAAGCGAATAGTCGATACGGAATTCGCCAAGGCTGAACACGCTCGCAAACAGAAACGATACGACGAAGCTCGAACGTTGTGGCAAACGTTCTTGAACAAGTATCCGCTCGATCCGCGGGCACCGTCGGTGTTGTTCCAGTTCGGTGAAATGAAATCGAGTGAAGCGAAAGAGCATTTGCAATCGCGCGTCGATGCCGCTACCGAGCGAGGAGAGTCGCCGCAATCGGTCAAACTTGATGACGAGGAACGACGGCTGTTCGAAGCAGCGATCGCTGATTGGCAACGTGTCGTGAGTAAGTATCCGGGCGGTGAACAAGCGTCTCAAGCAGCGTTTGCCATTGCGTACGTTTACGAATTTCAACTCGGTGATTTGAAGTCGGCAATCGAGTGGTACAAGAAAGAGGGCGTCCCGACTCATCCGCAGTCGACGGTCCGCGTCCGTGTGCTGACGAGTCCCGAATTGCGAGTGGCGACCCAGCGCAAATTCCGCAGCGATGAAAAGCCTCGGATCAAGCTGACCACTCGAAACCTCGAGAAGGTGACGGTGAAAGCCTACCGAGTCGACATGACCGACTACTTTCGCAAAATGCACCTCGCCAAGGGCATCGAGAATCTTGACATCGCATTGATCGATCCTGACTCCCAATTCGAATACACGATCCCCGAATACGCTGCATACCAACAAATCGATGGAGACGTGGAGCTACCGATCGACGGACCCGGGGTCACCGCGGTGACGGTTTCGAGCGACAAACTCGAAGCGACGACGATGGTCGTGGTGAGCGACATCGACATCATCGTGAAATCGTCGCGCAACGAATTGTTTTTGTTCAGCGAAAATATGCGCAGCGGAAAACCAGCCGGCGGCGTCAGCGTTTTGATTAGTGACGGGTCGAACGTGTTTGCCGAAGAGGTGACCGGCGACGATGGCGTCTTGCAAAAGTCGTACGATGAATTGAAATCGATTTCGGATTTGCGTGTGTTTGCTGTCCAAGACGGTCATATGGCATCGACGGCCAGCAATTTGAATGGTTTGGACTTTGCCGTCGGCTTGGCTCCTCGAGGTTACCTGTACACCGATCGCCCGGCCTATCGATCGGGACAACTCGTGCACATCAAAGCGATCGTGCGTTACGTCGACGGAGATCGGTTCACGTTTACTCCCGGCGAGAAATTGACGCTGGATGTCTACGATGCGCGCGGTCGGCTTTTGCAAACGGTACCCGTGGAGTTGAACAACTATGGGACCATCCACAGCCATCTGTTGTTGCCGGATTCGGCACTCCAGGGGACCTATCGCGTCCTCCTTCATCGCGCATCCACCGGCGCTGGAGACAAACTCGGTTTGTTGGCCTTCGAAACGTCGTTCGAAGTCCGCGAGTACAAATTAGAACCCGTCGAGCTGGCGTTCGACTTTGATAAAGAAGTCTACTATCGCGGCGACACCGTCAAGGGAACTATCTCGCTGCGCTATTATTACGGCACACCGCTAGCCGGCGAAACGATCCAATATCGATTCGGTCCCGATAGCGATTTGGAGACCGCGACGACCAATGACGACGGGAAAGTGAACGTCGAACTTGAGACGACTCGATTTAGCGAGTCACAACCACTTGTGCTCGAAGCGGAAAGTCCCGAGCGCAGCCTTCTCGCGTCGCATACTGTGTTTCTAGCGACGCGTGGTTTTGAAATCACATCGTCCACGCTGCGCGATGTCTACTTGAACGGCGAATCATTCGAAACCAAAGTCAAAGTCGCTGACCCCGCGGGAAAACCGGTGGTGACGAAGTTGAAAGTGGATGTCTTGAAAGTCATCCAAACGGTTCGCGGCGAAGGCGAAAAGCCGGTCCAATCGCACGAGATCGAATCGGATGCGAAAAGCGGTGAAGCTCGTCAAACGTTGGTGATTGACGAAGCGGGTTCGTACATCATTCGCACCACGGGTGTCGACCAGTTTGGTAATCAAGTTAGCAGCGACAAGCGACTCGTCGTTTCTGGTGACAAGGATTCGACCCGACTGAGAATCTTGGCAGATCGACACACGTTTCACGTCGGCGAAACCGCTACCGTCAATCTGCACTGGCGTGAAAAACCCGCACTCGCACTGGTCACATTCGAAGGCGCCAAGGTGCTCGCACATCGATTGGTTCAACTGTCGACAGGTGACAATGCGCTAGCGGTACCGATGGAAACCGATTTCGCACCGAACGTCTTCGTCTCCGTAGCCGTGATGCAGCGAAATGCGTTTCATACCGCCCAAAACGAATTCGAAGTGAACCAGCAATTGCGAGTGGCGATCAAGCCGACACTCGAACAAGTCAAGCCTGGCGAAGATTTCACCGTCGAGATCGTGGTCACGGATCCTCAAGGAAGACCTGTAGCGGCCGAATTGTCACTCGGACTCGTTCAATCGAATTTGCTCAATCGGTTTACTGACGTCCAGGGTGTTATCAACGAGTTCTTTGGTGCGGGGCGTCGATCCAATGCCGTGCGTCAAGCATCAAGTTGTACGTTCGACTATCGACCTCAAACTGAAGAGATCAGCCTACAGTTGCTCGAATACGCGGAAGCGGAACGACAATCGGTCATCGAAGCCATCGCGGGTCGAGCGATTGCGGATGAACCAATGGCCGAGGCTGATTTCGCGCTGCAATCAAACGACCTGTTTGGCGCTCTTCCGCCCGCGCCCGAAATGGCTCCCGAAAGCGGGCAGCGAGTGCGACGCTTGGGGCGACAGAACGCCGGCATGGGAGGCGGCATGGGAGGCGGCATGGGAGGCGGCGACTATGGGCTTTCGGCCGATAAGGACTACGCGTGGATGGCAACTGAACTTGGCGCGATCGTTGTTCGCGGGGGGACACGAGATTTGGAAGAAGCCAAGAAACAAATCGCGATGTTACAAACCGTCGACGCCTCGACCACCGACGGCAGTACGCCTCGATTCGCAACCGCCATGACCATCAACGGTTTGACCCAATCAGGAAAATTTCTCGCGTTCAACGCCAACCATCGCAACCTCGCGGACCAAATCGCCGAGCACACGGGCGTGCAATTGTTGCCTGGGACAATGGACTCGGAGACTGCGTTCTGGGATCCGGCGATCGTTACCGATGCCGATGGCAAGGCGATCATCACCATCACGATGCCAATGCGTTCAACCTCCTGGCAACTTCGAGCTAAAGGAATCAACACCGGCGCACTCGCGGGCGAAGCGACCGCCAAACTCGTCAGCAAGAAAGATTTGTTCGCGGAGATGCGGCTCCCGCTAGCGTTCACCGTCGGCGACAAGGCGAGCATCCCGATCGAGATTCACAACTCGCTCGACGGTAAGCGTTCGCTCAAGTTGACGATGAGAACGACACTGGGTGAAAAGTCGATCGAGCAATCCAAGATGATCGACGTCAACGGCCCCGGGATCACGAAAACGTCAATGGACGTTGAGATTGAGCCAGCCGAGGAAGCAATCTTTTCGCTCGCGATTCGCGAAGGTGAATCGATCGCCGACGAATTGACACAGTCTGCGACGGTACGACCCAACGGATTTCCCGTGTTTGTGACTGCCAGCGGCACGTCGGCACAGAGTACGGTCGCGATGCTCGAGTTTGATCGACAACTTGCGGTCGAGGGAACATCGTTGGCGATCACGATCGGCGCCGACATCAATCGTTCGCTCATCGAGAGCGTCATTGGTTTCGATTCCGCCCCGCTTTTCCGCTGCGATATCGTCTCGACCAGCCCGATCGAACGCAGCACTTCGGATGTGCTGGGTGGCGTTGCCGTGCTGTCGATGATCGGCGAAAGCCGCGAAGCCAAGTCGCCTCAAGCTCAATCACTGGCCAGCCGCATCACGTCGGCAGTGACACATCTTGTTTCCGCGCAAACGACGGGCGGTGGGTTCGCGACGACTGGGTCAAGCGAGTCTGCGACTCCCGACCCGCTACTCTCGTCGCGAGTCATGTGGGCATTGGCGACGGCTCGCAAAGCTGGCTTCGCTGTTCCAGCGAACGTGATGGAGCTTGGAAAAGCCTATTTGCAGACCTCCTTTGCCGCCGCGTCTCAAGGAGATCTCGAAACCCAAACGATCTTGCTGCACGCGATGAGCGTTTGCGGATGCGGTGATTTTGCGTTTGCCAATCGTTTGCATCGTGAACGCAATCGACTCAACACATCGGCGCTCGCGTACCTGTCACTGTCGCTGGCCGAAATGAATCGCAAAGAGATGGCGCGTGAGCTTGTCGCATTGATGAAGATCCCGGCGGATGGGGATGCCGTCGCCAGCGGCGAACTGCAGCGGTCACTACCGTGGATGCGAAATGACGTCGAATTGCGAGCGATGATCTTGCTCGCCTTGCAAGCCGTCGCACCAAACCACGCGAGCATCACTCCGATCGCCAAGGGATTGTTGGGCTCGCGCATCGGATCACGGTTCCCGGTCGAGAAGTCCAATGGTCCAGCGATCGCGGCGCTTGCGAACTGGCAAGGCCCCATCAAGGCTCAATCGGAAAAATACTCCCTCACCATCTCTGTCAACGATACGCATGTCGCCAAACTATCGATCGACCCGCGAACCGATTCTGCCGTCAATGTGCCGGTACCCGATGAGCTGTTGCGACTTGATCGTGCCAATCGTCTCGAGTTCCAACTCGAAGGTCGCGCGACGTTCAGCTACTCGGCGATGATGTCCGGTTTCGTCTCGTCGGAAAAGATCAAAAGCACCGCCAAGAACTGGGTCGTGTCGCGCCGCTACGAGCCGACCAATCGGATCGTCGATGGCAAAACGATTCCACGCTGGTTTTCGGTCTTGGCCGGTAATTACTCGACGTTCACCAATCCGTTGACACAGTTACCCGTCGGGGTGCTGGGCGAAGTGACGTTGTCGCCGCGCCGCTACAACGTTACCGGTGCTCGCGACGAAAAGTATGACTACTTGGTTCTTTCGGAATCGATTCCAGCTGGATGCGTGGTGCTCGATGGCAGCGTCAAGGGCGAGTTCGATCGCTTCGAAATCGAACCCGGACAAATCACCTTTTATCTCAACGATCGACGCTACCCGGGCGATATCCAATACTCGTTGCTCGGATACGTTCCCGGAACCTTCAAGGCTCCGCAGCCGATCTTGAGAAGCTTCTATGATCCGTCGCTGTTTGCGGTGGCGGACGCCGCGCAATTGCAAGTTTTGCCTGCGGGCGAAGTGTCGGGCGACGAGTATCGTTTGACGCCGGATGAGTTGTATCATCTGGGGGCTGGCGAATTCCAAGAAAAGAATTACGCGGCGGCGCATGAACATTTGCGTGAGTTGTTCACCAAGTGGACGCTACGCGACGACATTTACAAGAATGCGGCCGAATGGCTGTTCAAGTCGTCGCTTGCGCTGGGAAATCATTCCGAAACGGTCGCGTATTTCGAGATCTTGAAGGAGAAGTATCCCGAAATTGAAATCTCGTTCGAAGACATACTGACGGTGGCAAAGGCATACCGCGAAATCGGCGAATACGAGCGAGGCTACTTGGTCTATCGGTCGACCGTCGAAGCGAGTTTCGAACGTGAATCGCAGGTCGTCGGGTTTCTGAACGCACGCGGCGAGTTCGTCCGAAGTGTTGCGGCGATGCAGCGTTTGCTCAATGACTATCCGGCGGAATCGTACATTGCCACCGCGACCTACGCGCTCGCTCAAGAAACCTATCGACGAGCGCCCCAAGCGAAAGACGATGCGGTGCTCAAGGCCGCGGGGTTGAATCGAGTCCATTTGATCAATGCAGCGATCACGATGCTCGATCATTTCGTCACCACTTGGCCCGAGGATCCGGCGGATGATCAGGCGAGCTTCGCGCTGGCGACCGCACTGTTGGACCTGGAAAACTACGACGCCACGATCACTCGCTGTGAAAAGTACGCCCAGCGGTATCCGTCCAGCAAGTTACTGGACGCGTTCTGGTACATGATCGGATACAGCCATTTCGAGTTGGGACAACCGCAAGAGGCGCTGGCGATGTGCCGCAAAGTCGCTGAGGCCACATTCCCAGTCGTCGAAACCGGCGGAACTCGCATGGCAGACAACCGCTACGAAGCGATCTACATCATGGGCCAGATCTATCACAGTCTCGGCCAGGCGGCCAGCGCGATCGATGAGTACGCGAAGGTCAGCGAACGATTCGCCGATGCGAGCGAAGCAATCTCGTTCTTCAATCGCAAAGAGATTTCGCTCGACGAAGTTACCACGATCAAGCCTACCGCGGACAAGCAAGTGGAATTGCGGTTTCGAAATATTGCCGAAGTCGCTTTGAAGGTGTATCGAATCGATTTGATGAAGTTCGGATTGATGCAGCGGAATCTGGATCGGATTACCGCGATCAATTTAGCCGGAATCAAACCTTATCACGAACAAACGCTAAAACTCGGTGACGGCAAGGACTATCGCGACCGCGTCCAAATGCTCACCTTGCCTCTCCAAGACGAAGGCGCCTACTTGATCGTCGGCCGCGGCGAAAACTTATACGCATCCGGTTTGGTGCTGGTCAGCCCCTTGGAAATTGCAGTTCAAGAGGACGAGACCTCAGGCCGAGTTCGTGTCACGGTGAAAGACACTGCCAAAGACGCGTTCGCCAGCGATGTCGAAGTCAAAGTCATCGGCTCGAGAAACGAGAAATTCGTATCCGGCGAAACCGATTTGCGAGGACTGGTGATCGCCGACGATATCCAGGGAACCAGCACGGTGATCGCCGCCGGCGACGACAATCGCTACGCCTTTTACCGTGGCAAGCAAATGCTGCAATCCACCGCGAACATGCCGTTTGGCAATTCACGACCGGGCGGTGATCCGTTCGCCAATTCCCAATTGGCTGAACCCAACGTTCAAGCCGCGCCAGCTCAGTCTAAAAAGGATTCGCTACGCGATAACCTGTTCCAACAGAATCGACTATTCCAAGAGAAACAACAGCAAACTTACGACGGATTGCTCAATAACTCTCGCAGCGGCGTCAAGTCCGAGGAAGCCTATTAACAACCCCTACGCCGGATCGCACACGTAGGCCGGATTGAGGCTTGGCGAAAATCCGGCAGGGCCCTTGCGGATGAATGCCTGCCGGATCGGCGTCGCTGTCGCTCCTTGATCCGGACTACACGGTGTCACATCTGTTGCTTCGGTCGTTCTTCGACGCGAATCTGGTCGCTAACGTTTCGAACACCTTGAACCGCTGAGACACAGCGAACGATGTTCCGTCGCTCGCTTTCGTTTTTGATCATGCCTGTGATGGTGGCGACACCGCTCTGCACACTTGCACTGATTTTGGTGGAACCACTGCATTTCTGCATCAATTTACGTTGGACGTCTTTTAGAATCGTTTTATCGGGTATTTGGTTTCCAAGCATCGAGTTTCACTCCTTGGTGAACACATCGCACTGCCAATCCCAGCTCCAACGACTCGAGATTCGAATCGTTTCGGGGATCAAGCTTCTATCCAGGCGAAGACGAGGTGTCCGAACACCCGGGACGCCCCTGGTGAATGCCATAGTGGCCCAGCGTGATCGGACGAGTACTTATGGCGACGCGCCCATATCGAGCAGTCTCAACTGAACGGGTGGCGTTTCATCGTGGTAGTCAATCGACTCGGCGTGTTTCAAACCGTGGCGAAACGCTTGGGCGAGCGCGGCTGGTACTTCGGCTTCGGCGAGGATAAAGGCGGCTCGCTCCTGGGCTACCTTGGCGGTCATTTGTTGTTTCAAAGCCAGTGCTTCGGCGCGTCGACCTTCCGCGAAAGCGATGGCAATTCGAATATCCGCATTCGCTTGATCCGATTGCAATCGCGCGCCAATGTTCTCGCCCACATCAATTTCGTAGATATCGATGGAGACGATCGCAAATGCCGTGTTTTGATCGAGCCCACGATCGAGGGTGCTCGCGGAAATCTTTGACGGCATCGCCAAGACGTCCATGTGAGATTCCGCCGCGCCGATCGACGAGATAATTCCCTGGCCGATCCGAGCGATGATGGTTTCTTCCGTTGCCCCGCCGACCAATTGATCGAGGTTGGTACGAACGGTGACACTTGCGCGCACGCGAAGTTCGACGCCGTTCTTGGCAACCGCACTAAGTGTCCGCACGGAGTTGGCGTCGGAGGACGGACACTGGATGACTTTGGGCGAGACGCTGGTTTGGACCGCCAGTAAAACGTCGCGACCGGCGAGATCGATCGCGGTTGCACGATCGAAGTCCAGATCAATGCCGGCCCGATGGGCTGCGATTTGGGCTTTGACCACTCGCATCACGTCGCCGCCCGCAAGATGGTGAGACTGCAGCTGGTCTGTCGTCATGGCGTCGCAACCTTTTGACGACAATCCCGCTTGCCGAGCCATGATTTTGGCTGTCACGATCAGTCGCGGATCGATGCGCAATAAGGTCATCACCAGCAAACTTTGCATGCTGATGTCCGCACCACTCATGAACGCTTGCAGCCAATACGATCCCAATTTGGTGATAACGACCAACATGATGCCGGCGATCACTAGTAAAAAGACCGAGAACCCAAGGAGCAATTGCCCAGTGTTCGGTAATGCGAACGCGACGACCAATTCGATCAAGGCTGCCTCCTAAGGGTTAGGCAGTCCGCTGCTGACTCGTCGAAAAAACGAACGCTTTCGACGCAGCCTTATTGGTCAGACCAACGACCAAGAGAAGCTAGTTGCCGACACACGGGCGGCACTAGTGTTCAGTGTAGAGCAATAGCGAGCGAAAGCAATCCATCAACCGATCGAATCGTCGGATCAATGGCATTAACGCAGGATCTCAAGAGCGAGAGATCAGGAGCGAGGGCGGAAACGTTTGACGGCGAGGGGCATCAGGCTGCCAGAACGTTTTCCGCCCTCACCGAAGTCGAATTCATGACTCGCATGATTCCATTGTATGAAGGCAACAGCGTCGACGTGACGTAACAGATATCACTGCCCCCAGCATCTGTATTAGTCACGTCGACGCTCCATAGTCACTTGATCGAGTGTGCGAGTCCCACAGTTGATTTTTCTGTGCCGAAACGCACCATGTCCTTTGCAAAAGACCGCGAAGCGGGGGGGCAAATCCCGCGCAACTGGAATCGCCGTCGCCGACTTGCCGCTACCGCGTCTCATCGGCCGATTCGGAAGACGATTCGAGTAAGTCGCGTGTCCTCGGAGTCACTGGTGGCAATCGTTTCACCAGCTCTGCCATTTCTTGGTGTGTCAGTTTGACGGTGTCGCCGTCCGCGGATGGTTCTGGGAAGCGTTCCAGCCAATCGCTATTTATTTTGTTGGTGCTCACGACCGCCTTTGATGAAATCAGGATCGTCCAATGCCAATATTATGAATGCCTGTCGAAGGACGCCTCATGGATACGGCACATAAAAAAACGGCGGAAGTCGGCTTGCCCATGTCCCATCGCGTGCCAACTTCCGCCGTGCCCTTGCGAGTTAAAGAATGACCCGAAGCGGTCTGCTTGGGCCCTCTTTTCCATGACACTCCACTATGCAAGATCAAATTGACTTCGTGTCAATAATCACTTTGATCTCTGCGGAACATCGAGGGTTTCCGCTAACATAGATGGGATAATTGGAACTGTCGTCGCGTGTCCCGGCACTGGTGGGGGAGATACTTTCCAGAGCCAGGGGGCGAGAGCGCGATGGCACTCGCGTGCGCTGGTGGCATGCGGGTGAAATCGAGCAAAACTCGGGGTGGATGCGATGCCTGATGATGCGAATTCTGACGAAGCGATTACCAACGAAGACAACGACGCCACGACAACTGACGATCGAGTCAAGGGAGTAGCCGAGGCGCTTCGCAAGACTGCTGGCGGAGACGGAGCCCCGCCGACCCACGAGCATATCGAGACACACATCTCGCATTTGTTTCTGACGGACTCGTACGTCTTTAAACTGAAGAAGCCAGTCGATTTTGGTTTCCTCGATTACTCGAGTCCCGAGAAACGCAAGTCGGCATGTGAAGCGGAATTGGAAATCAATCGTCGATTGGGAAGCGACGTCTACATTGACGTCGAATCGTTGGGGCGCGACGAGACCGGCCATTGGCGGATCGGATACCCCGCGGACATGAAGACCGTCGTCGACTGGATGGTCAAGATGCGGCGATTGCCTGATGATCGCTGTTTGAAACGTCTGATCATGGAGGGACATGTTGCTTCGGCGGACATCGACGCGGTGGTGGAGTTGTTGGTGAAGTTTTATTCACAGCTCCAGCCAGTGCGACAGCTCGGGTACTGCGACCGCGTGATGAAACACGTGCGAGACAATCAATCCACGCTCGAGCAACCCCAGTATGAGATGCCGCAGGAAATCGTTCAGCGAATTCATGCCGCGCAGCGGCAGTTTCTGTTTTTGAATTCGGCACAGATGCAACAGCGAGTGGACGATGGACGCGTCGTGGAAGGACATGGCGATTTGCGGGCCGAGCACGTGTACATGACTCGGCCGCCGGTGGTGATCGATGGCATCGAGTTCAGCCGAGAGCTGCGAACGGTGGATGTTGCCGATGAGCTAAGTTTCTTTGCGGTGACGTGTGAGATACTCGATCACCGTGAGATTGGCGAGCAAGTTCTCGAGGGCGTTTCCGAAAGGCTCGCCGATCACCCCACGCCGCGACTGTTGAGCTTTTATCGCAGTTACCGCGCCTGTGTTCGCGCCAAAGTCATGGCACTGCAATCGTCACAAGCGGACGACGAAGAACACCGAAACCAACGACGCCGCGCCCGAACGTATTTGGAGATTGCGGATCGTCATGCAAGTCTCTTGGGCCCACCAGTCGCCGTGGTCGTGCGAGGGTTCAGTGGTACGGGAAAGTCGACGTTGGCCCGCATGATCGCTGACCAATTGGGAGCCGTTCATTTGGCAACGGACCAAATTCGAAAGTCGCACGAGACGTCGCATGGCGTATCGGACATGTATAGCGATGCGGCGCGGCGCGAGATTTATGATGCAATGTCCCAGCGAGCGATACAACTTGTGGGTACTAGGCAACCCGTCGTACTGGATGGTACGTTTCTCGACGTGACGCTGATGTCAAACTCCGTCATGTCACTGGCTCAATCCGGTGCCCTGGTCACGGTGATCACTTGTGAGTGCCCCGACGACGTAGCGATCCAGCGGATCGAGCAGCGCCGGCTTGAGGGCAGAAGCGAGTCCGATGCGACCGTGGATGTGTATCGCCGTCAACGTGAATTGAGTCGTCCGATACCGACCGATTTAACGGCCAACCAGTGCACGATCGACACCACGGCGAGTGAGTCGCAACAGATCCAGCGTGTTCGATCGTCTCTGGCGCACTAGCATTCTCGCGGTCGCACTTATCATCGCGAAGCATCTTTTGCTCATCCGCACTCATACTTTTTGGCGCCGCAGAGGACAGTGGTGCAGACGGAGGTGATTGCGTCAAGATTCGTAAGCGGGGTGCTTTGGGCGTGTCGTTTGCAGGCACGGTCACGACATAGCCCGATCGAATTTGCTGCAGCACGATAGCGAATTGCTGGTCTGGACAGTGTGTTCCAACACCCCGTTTCCAACATCCCTGGAGTTCGAAAGAAATGCTTTCACTCACCCTCACGTTCCTGCTCGGTCGCGTCCTCCTTAGTCGGGTCGTCGTACCCGCACTAATGGCTGGCGTGTTGTGTATTTCGCCAATACCCACGGCGTATGGCCAAGAGTCGCGCCAGCAACGCGATACAAGCAAGCAAAAGCAACGACAGAATCGCAAGAACCAACAGAGCTCTGCGCGAGATCAACAAGAGTTGGGTGCAAATAAGGCTGGTCAAAATAATGCCACGCTGATGGATGAGCACGCAGAAGACGAGTCGCCGGAATTGGGTGTAATCGTTGGTTCGTGTCCTGGTGAAGGTGTGTGTGTGCTGGATACCGTGTGGGCGAGTCCCGCTGATGAAGCTGGGATCGTTCACGGCGACTACATCATGTCGATTGGCGACACCACGGTTTCGAATCCCAAGGAACTGATGGACGCGATCAAGCAGCTGAAATCAGGCGAAAAAGTCAAGATCAAGTTTTGGCGCCAAGGCGAAACCAAGGAAAGCGATGTCACACTCGCATCCAAATCCGATCGCATGCCGGAAGGCCAGAACGCTTGGCTTGGTGTGATGTTGATGCCGGCGGAAGAAGGCGGCGTGCGAATTGAACAAGTGGTTCGCAACAGCCCTGCCGAGCAAGCGGGTTTGAAACGTGGCGACATGATCATCAAGCAAGGTGATCGCGAAGTGAAGGACGTGCAATCGTTCGTCGAGTGTGTCGAAGACAAGGGTCCGGACTCTCAGATGCAGCTGACGGTGAAACGTGATGGGCGCGAGGAGCAAATCGACGTCACACTGGGGCACGAAGACGACGCACCGATGCAATTCATGCGGGAGTCGATGCGAATGCCAATGGACGACATGTCCATAGGTGGCGGCAACTTCCAAGACTCGACCGGAATGATTGATCAGACCTTGGATAACATGCGCCGACGCTTGCGAAGCCTGGAGAACGAACTTCGCGAACTGCGTGGCGAAGGTGGCCAGCGTGGAAGTACGCAACGTGGCGATCGTCAGCGCGACGACGACCAAGTCAATGATTCCCAGAGCGACGATTTTTCATTCGCACCCGCAACATCGTCGGACAACGGCATCATGCTGGTAGTGGATGCCGATGATCGTTGGGGCAATCGAGGTTGGAACAACCGCCGCTGGAACGACCGTGGTTGGAATAACAATCGAGGTTGGAATGACAGCCGCTGGAATGATGGTCGTGATTGGGGCAATCGCTACCGATCGGGATACCGTTCGCCGTTGTATCGCAGTCCCCGCTATGGAAACTCGTACTATCGTTACGGCGGAGCGCCCTACTACCGCGGCGGTGGTAGCGGCTTTGGCCGAAGCTGGGGACGATCGGGCATCCAGCTCGGGAACTTCGGCGTCTACTGGTACTGATAGGCAACCGGATCCAAACGTAGGCCGGATCAAGGAGCGTTAGCGACGCCGATCCGGCAGGTGTGATCAGCCGCGGGTCCCTGCCGGATTTTCGCAAAGCCTCAATCCGGCCTACGATTGATCCGGCCTACGAAGTCGCGGAATAGTGTCTCAACGCGGAACGTAACTTGCGTATCGAATCTTCCGGTGACGAACCCGAATTAGTTTTTAACGAACATTACAAGGAGAGAATGAATGTCGATAACTTCAGAACACGCCCGTCTCACAGGCGATACTGAACATGGTCGCCGTCGCGGTGTGGCCGGCCACGAGCGTGGTGAAGGTGCTGTGGCTCGAGCGATCGAAGAACAAACGGCACGACTGCCTTCCGATACTTGGCTTTGGGCTGCAGGAGCATCGGTCGTGTTGTCACTCGCGCTCCAATCTCAGGGCGAGAAGCAAAAAGCGCTCTTTGTCGGCAATTGGGCACCGACGCTGCTTCTACTGGGAATCTATATCAAGATCGTCAAGTTGCACGGATCGGAGTGATCCCAGGATACGTTTCAAACAGGCAGTGCGTACAAACTCGACGCCACGTTCCGGCGGAAACGTGGCGCGGTAGGGGCAAAGTGGAAAGAGCCGCTGACCCCATCATGGTCGACTAAAACGACTAAGGAGTAATCACAGTCTCGTCGGTTACCGGATCGTCGATGTCACTGTCGTCGATGCTGTTATCGATCGAGTCGGCTGCTTGGTTGACGGCGCTTTTGGTGGAATCGACGAGCGATGAGGTATCTTGTTTGACTTTGTCGCCGTCGATTTGGATGGTCGGGTTGCCTTCAGGGCTACTAAATCGCAGCCAACCAATGACTAACATGACTAATACAAGGGCGACGATCACTAGCAGAACACGCATGGCGTAGCATCCTATCAACGAGTAACAGAGCGAGCGGATTCACAGGGACCGCAATCTTTCGCTTCGATGGCCTTCGCAATGCAATCGTCGTACCAAACGGATAGGGGGCTAGAAACCTCGCTGCAAACCGGGGTGAATGTCACTGTCCAGTGACGCAAAGTCGCCGCGCTTCATTTTCTCAAGGGCCAGGGCGCCCATCACCGCGTTGTCGGTACACAAGTTCGGTGGCGCCAAAATCAAATCAAAGTCCGACTTGATTGCGGCGTCTGCTAACGCAGTCCTCAAGCTGACGTTCATCGCAACCCCGCCACCGACGATGAGTCTCGGGCATCGAAACGACTGCATCGCTCGCATGCATTTTCCCACCAAGACGTCGACGACGGCGGCTTCGAACGAGGCACAGATGTTGGCTTGCGTCGTTTCATCGATCTGTAGCGTGCTGAAATCCTGATGTCCCGGGCCGACCAGCGCGTATCGGACCGCGGTCTTGAGTCCGCTGAAGCTAAAGTTGTAACTCGGGTCCGCGAGCATCGATCGCGGGAAAGCGTACGCTGTGGCATCACCCCTGGTGGCACATCGCGCGACCGCGGGACCGCCGGGAAAGCCCAGACCAAGCATTGCGGCAACTTTATCAAACGCTTCACCGGCAGCGTCATCGATCGTTCCACCCAAGTACTCCAAATCGAGCGGGCTGGTGCAATGGTAAAGACTCGTGTGTCCGCCGCTGACGACAAGCCCAATCGCGGGATACACGGGGGCCGTGCGACCTGAACTGTTGCCAGCCAATTGGCACGCGTAAAGGTGGGCGTGCAAATGGTTGATGGTGACAAGCGGTTTGTCCCAAGCCAGCGCGAGGGTTTTCGCCGCCACAAGACCGACGAGAAGCGAACCGGCTAGACCGGGGCGGTCCGCCACCGCGATCGCGTCCAAATCCTCCCCAGCCACCCCGGACTGGACAAGCGCGGTGTCGATGACGGGAAGAATCCGTTCCAGGTGGGCTCTCGCGGCGACTTCGGGAACGACGCCACGAAATTGTTCATGCAGCTTTTCTTGGGTCGCGATGCATTCGCCCAGAACCTCGCCGGAGCCGGAAATGACGGCCGCCGCGGTCTCGTCACAGGTCGATTCGATGGTCAAAATGGTCATTTAGATATGTTAGCCACAACCGGTCCTTTTCGTCTTGGTGCCGTATGGGGCATCTGCTAATCTTCGGAAACAAGTGCCGAGGGCTAGGATGGCAACTCGGGTGACTGACGAAATCGAATTGGTGGGAAGGAGTCCAACGTGGAAACGACCAAACAAGCGTCCGTGTGCGTTCATATTCGATGGATGATCCGGCGTGATATGCCTGCGGTCTTGGACATCGAATCGCGATGCTTTGAGTTTGCGTGGAGCGAAGACGACTTCATTCGTTGTCTGCGTCAACGCAATTGCATTGGGATGGTGGCTGAGGAAGACGACAAGGTTGTCGGGTTTATGATTTATGAGCTGCACAAAACGCGGCTGCACATTCTCAATTTTGCGGTCAACCCAGATCATCGCCGCAAAGGAATCGGCAACGCGATGGTCAGCAAGTTGCTCGGCAAGCTGTCACACGAACGCCGCAACCGCATCATGCTCGAAGTCCGCGAGACAAACCTCGATGCCCAATTGTTCTTTAAGAACGTCGGCTTCAAGGCGATCTCGGTACTGCGAGATTTCTACGACGATACGGTCGAAGACGCTTACTTGATGCAATTCCGGTATCAAGCGACGGCGGAAGAACTCGCCCAGCCGCACAACCGAATCTCGCGGTTGGCGGGCTAGTAAGATCGCCGTGGTTCGTCTGAAAACAACCGCGGCACGGGGTTCTTTGGCAAGATCCACGACGCAATGCATCGGTTCTTGCGAAAGAACCTTGTGGGATGGCGGGCACGCGTTTTGCCCGAAACGTCGGCGAAAAGCACAAACTATCGAAACAGAGCTAGGCCCCGACGGTGCTTTTATTTACCCTAGAAGGTCGTTGTACCCCGGGCACCTAAGTCCCTGCCGCCGCTAGAGTTTCTGAGCCAATACCCGTCGCATGCTAAAAGCACTCGAGCTGGCCGGATTCAAGAGTTTTGCGGATCGGACTCGCTTCGATTTCCCGGACGGGATCACGGTCGTCGTCGGCCCCAACGGCTCGGGCAAATCGAATATCGTCGACGCGATCAAGTGGGTTCTTGGCTCCCAGAGCGCTAAGAGCCTCCGCGGCAAAGACATGTCCGACGTGATCTTCAAAGGTTCCCAGACGCGCGGGCCCGCGGGTGCTGCCGAAGCGACGATCATCTTTGATAATTCTACCGGCGCACTGCCGATCGACGCACCCGAAGTTCACGTGACCCGGCGGGTCTACCGCAGCGGCGAAGGTGAATACTTGATCAACGGCCAAGCCGTCCGGCTCAAGGACGTCAAGGATTTGATCCGCGGGACCGGCATCGGCATCGACGCGTATAGTTTGATCGAACAAGGCAAAGTCGATCGGATGTTGCAGGCGAATCCCAAGGATCGTCGTGCGATTTTCGAAGAAGCCGCCGGAATCAGTCGGTTCAAGGCCAAGAAAGTGGAGGCCGAGCGGCGACTGGCGCGGGTCCAGCAGAACTTGACTCGGCTCGGTGACATCGTCGATGAAGTCGCCGCGCGGTTGAAAAGTTTGAAGAGCCAAGCCAGCAAGGCGGAACGGTATCGACAATCGACCGAGCGCTTGAAAGAGCTGCGCACCCAGATCGCTTGGACAGATTGGGAAACGCTTTCGACCGAGTTCAACAATGCTGAATCGGGTCTTGCCGAGGCGATCGAGAAGCATCGCGAGCTCGAGACGCGGCGGCAAGCGATGGCGGCGCAGCGGCAAGCGGCGGACGCTCGATTGCAAGAGATCGCCGACGAAGCGCGTGGCATCGAAGAGCAGCGCAGTAGCAAGTTGCAGCGTATCGCGGAGTTGTCCGGTCGACGTGAAGCGGATCATGCGACGCGAATCGATTTGCGACAAAATGTTGCCAAGTCGCTGCGTCGCGTCCGGTTGCTGCAATCCCAAGCTGGCTCGGCCGCCGCCGAATTGCGGGATGCGAAACAGCGATTGGCGACCTACGCCGATGAGCTCGCTCGGGTGCGCGAACGCAACTCAGCCGCTGAGGCACATCGCGCTTCGATCGAATCGGAGATGACGACTGTGCGCATGCGGCGCGACGCGGCACAGAAGAACCAGCTTGCCGCGGTTCGCAAGGTCGCGGATCTAGAGACCCAACAAGAGCGAGTGTCACAGCGGATCGCGGAGGCGGGCCGGTTGCTGGCGAGTTTGGCAAGGCGACGTGGTGCCGCCGAGTCGCTGTTGCAAACGTCCGCGGAAGAGACTGCGGCTGCGAATCAACGCGTCATCCAACTCGATGAGGACATCGCCGCAGCCGCCAAAGAGTTGGAACAAGCGGAAACGAAGCTGAACGATAGCCGACGAACACTGCAACGACGCCGAGACGAGATCGCGGCATTGCAAGTGCGATTGCAAGGTGTCACCGAGCGATTGGGCGTGTTGAAAGATCTGCAGCGCCGGCAAGAAGGTCTGTCCGGGGGCGTTCGTGCGATCCTCAGCCAATTGCAGTCGATCGATACGGGGCTCGAGGTTGCGGGCGCTAACTCCGATGCTAACTCTACGGGCACCAATAGTGCGGGTACAAATGCACGGTTGCGAAAATCGCTCGCGGAATCGATGCATGGAATCGTTGCCGAATGTTTCGATGTGGACGTTCACGTCGCCCCGCTGATCGACGCGGCACTGGGCGAACGTAGCCAGTTCGTGATTGTCACGGGACCGCTGATTCAACAAGCGATTTTGGATGGCACGATCAAGATCGATAGCCGAGTGGGTTTGGTGCGGACCGACGATTTACCGACGCGGCGGCCCGGGGATCGCATCCGATTGGATGGCCTGAAGGGCGTGATCGGACGCGGCGATCGGATGATCAAATGCGATCCACGTTTTGAACCGCTCGCCCGTCACTTGCTCGCCAACACTTGGCTCGTCGACACACTGGCCACCGCCGTGGGCTTTCGAAAGCTCAGCGGCGCAGGGTTGCGGTTCGTGACATCGTCCGGCGAACTGCTCGAGAACGACGGCACAATCGTCGTTGGCCCCACCGGGACTTCGACGGGATTGGTGAGCCGCCGAAGCGAACTGGCCTCTGCCCAGCAAGAACTGAAACACTACCGATTCCAGCTCACCGAGTCTGAGGCGGAAGCGAGTCGGTTGGCAGCGCGGGTGGATGACCAAGCAGCACAGTTCGGTCGCATTGAACAAAAACATCGCTCCCTGGTCACCGATCGAGCGGCGGCGGAAGCGGAACAGCGGCATATCAACGAACGACACGAGACGCGGCGGAGCGCCCACGAAGAAATCGTCAGCGAAGAGTCGGTAGTAGCTCGTGATCAAGCGACGGCGACGGCGGAGAGCGAGACGCTTGCCAAACAACTTGCCGGTGCGCGCCAGCAAGTGGAGATCTGCGAGACGGAAGCGGCCGAAGTCGACGAGATGATGTCGGACACCCAGTCGGCACTGCAGAACGCGACCAGTGCGATGATGGCCGTCTCGGTCGATCTCGCCCGAGCGGAACAGAAACACGAGGCGCTCGCCGCGACGCTAGAACAACAGCAACGCGACCAAGGACAGCGCGAGGCAGCGGTATCGGATGTACGGCAACAAGCGAACCAGGGCCGTGCGAGAATCGAACAATTGTGCGCACGGATTCTCGACGCGACCCATGAATTGTCGACGTTGCAGTGGGACGCCCAGGCCGCCGAGGCACAGTTGCGTGCGTTGGCCGAGCGGGCAGCCGAAGTGCGAAAAGAAAACCGGAGCGTTCAAAAGGCCAGCGAGATCGCGATGAAAGAAGCGAGTGCGGCAAGCGAAGCCGTTCACGCCATCACGGCGGCTCGTGACAACGCGCGATTGCGACGTGAGACGCTCGCCAGTCGGATGCTGGAAGACTACGAAATTGATTTGAATTCGAGCGAGCCGCCCGAAGAATTGCAATCGATCGAGAATCGAGCCGAAATCGAAGACGAAATTAGCCGTCTTCGAAACCAAGTTCAAAACGTCGGCTCGGTCAACATGGAAGCACTCGAGGAACTCGAGGGTTTGCAAACGCGTTACGACGAATTGCATGGCCAGTATCAAGACTTGTCGGCTGCGAAAGATTCGTTGCAACGGATCATCGGACGTATCAACGCGGACAGTCGACGTCTGTTCTTGGATACGCTCGAAGCAATCCGATTGAATTTCCAGAAGCTTTACCGCAAATCGTTTGGCGGCGGGACCGCCGATTTGATTCTCGAAGATAGCGACGATCCACTCGAGGCCGGTGTGGAGATCGTGGCCACACCACCTGGAAAGCCGACGTTTAGCAATTCGCTGTTATCCGGCGGCGAAAAGGCGCTCACGGCCGTCGCGCTGTTGATGTCGATCTTCCAGTATCGTCCAAGTCCCTTCTGTGTGCTGGACGAAGTGGACGCGCCGTTCGATGAAGCCAACATTGGACGTTTTGTGACCGTGTTGACGGAGTTTTTGGACCAGACCAAATTTGTGGTGGTCACGCACAGCAAGAAAACGATGACGGCGGCCACCACGCTGTACGGCGTCACAATGCAAGAATCGGGTGTTAGCAAACAAGTGTCGATCCGATTCGAAGACGTGAGTGATGACGGCGAAATTTCGACGGACGCGGCATAGTTTCGGAAGCGGCGTCGTTTCGGGAACGATAGAGACAATCGGATATACTTCGGGGCAAAGGAAGAATAAACGAGTGGAACGAAGTCAACGTTTACAGGGGTCAGTCTAAATGCTCTCCAAGACAGCGGAGTATGCACTACGAGCCGTTGCCTGCATGGGCGTTCGAAGCGATTCGAGTTGTTCCGCGGACTACATGGCGGAAAAGACGAAGGTGCCCCGGCGGTATCTGCATCGAGTTTTGCAAGATCTCGTGGCTGCCGATCTGGTGACTTCGCGTCCTGGCCCCGGCGGCGGCTACGAGCTGCGGCGAGGCACGGAGTCGATCACGATTTTGCAAGTCGTCAACGCCGTCTCGCCACTGGAGCGAATACGATCCTGTCCTCTCGGTCTGTCGACGCACACGACGTTGTGCCCGCTTCATGAAGCACTCGACAACGCGTACGCCGCCACCGAAGCCGCCTTCGCCGGTGTGACGATCAAGGAATTGTTGGAATCAACCAGCCCGGTGATTCCATTGTGCGACATCGCCTAGCCGGGATGCCGGATCGGTGTCGCTGACGCTCCTTGATCCGGCCTACATGAAAATCCGGCAGGGACCCGCGATTGATGACACCTGCCGGATCGGCGTCGCTGACGCTCCTTGATCCGGCCTACGATGAAAACCGCTGGCGATCGACGCTCATTTGCGGATGCGAGTTGCTTTTTGGGCGGCGCCGTTTTGGTGAAGCGTGAGCGCATAGGCGGGGCCTTTGGCTCGCAGATGAAATTCCAACTGCGCAGCGACTCCACGATACGACCATTTCGCGGGCGAATCGGCAAAGACCTCTTGCGTTGGTTGATTCGTGATTCCCACCATCAGGTGTCCATCGTTCAGGCTCACGTCAAAAATAAAGTTGGGATTGAGTTGATAACGACCGACGAGACGATCAGGTGTGACTTGGCCAGGCCGGGGATTCGTCTCGGCCAGTTTCGTCATCAAGTGACTGACCATTTCGTCGCATGCTGCAAACGCTTTTGCTTCTCCGGAGTTGGCACAAACTACGGCTGCAAAGTCCGATTCGGGGAGCACCCAAATCACCGCAAACGTATTCGTGTTGGACCCGGCGTGAGTTAGTGCCGGGCCGCGTCCGGTATCCAAACAAATCCATCCGTAACCGTATCTTTCGCCAGCCGCTTTCTCGACGAGCGACTCGTGCAAATGGTCGTAGACACTTTGCGATCGAAGCACCGGTTCTGGCTTACCGGCCAGTTGCCACTTCGCGTATTTCGCATAGTCTTCGATCGCCAAGTGAACGGTCCCGGCAGCCGCGTAGACGGTAGGATTTTCGGCGCCGACCGTTCGCGGATCAACCGGCTTGCCGCCTTCGGCTTGATGTCCCCACAACAATGGCGGCTGAAGTTTCGTGGCTTTTGCAATCGAATGAAAGTCGGCTGAACGCATCTCCAGCGGATCGAACAGGTGCTTCTTCATCAGTGATTCATAGGACTCTTGAGCTCGCGTTTCCAACATGGCTGAAGCGACCGCGTACCCAAGATTCGAGTAAGAAAATTTGCCTTGCGGTTGTGTGGGCGCTGCAGCAAGGACGAGCTTGAGCATGCGTCGACGTTCCAAAGTGGGAGATTGCTTCTCCTCGAAGAAGCTTCCCCAGGCTGGAGCTGAAATCTCAGCGATGTTCGCAGCAAGCCCGCTTTGGTGAGACAGCAACTGGTCCAGCGTGACTTGACGCACCTGGGGATGAATGTCTCTCGCGGACGCCCTGGGCCATACGTCACCGATCGTTGTATCCCAATCGATCTTGCCGGACTCCACCAACGCTGCCGCCAGTGTCGCCGTCATCGATTTGGTGTTCGAACCGATTGGGAATCGGTCGGACAATTCAACGTTGTCCGTTGTTCCTCGCTTGCGAACACCAAAGCATTGCGATTGCACCAATCCATCGGCTTTTACGACAGCCGCCGTCATTGCAGGCACGTCATATTTGACACACAACTCAGCGAGCTTGTTGCTCATCTGATCTGGCGTTTCTTGCGCATTGCTGATCGAGCCAAGGCAGGTCACGACGATCATCGCAAGGTAGGCAATTGTTCGAAAGATGCTTAAAGAGCTCATAGGAGTGCACTTGGCTGGAGGGGATTGATCGGATGGTGAGCACGTCTCTATTAGTTGCAGTGGCTCAACGAATATTACATCAAGAGAAAAAAACTAAGGCTTTGACTCGATGCTTCCAGGAGCGTTAACGGTAGCATTCAATATTTCCAAAGCGGCTGATTCGGCATTTTCGAAGTCACCGTCGTTCGACGTGATCGCCACAACTTTGTTTGTCTCAGGAATAAAAGCAACCATTGCGTACCACAAGGTGTTTGAACCGTTGTGCCAATAAAACGTGTACGGAATATCCGCTGAGGGGGCGTTCCTAATCCAGCCGCACGCGTATCGATTGATTGCGGGGGTGTGCAGCAATTTGTAGGTTTCGGCGGAAAGAAGCTTCCCTTCACCCAGATCACCTCGTAAGTGTTCGGTGGCGAAGGTGCAAAGGTCACTAAGTGTCATATGAACGGTAGCTGCAGGTCCCATGATTGGGCTATTGTCGGTCTCGTCGTCGACGGCAACTTTCCCGGCAAGATGTGTTCGATGGCCACGCGGCTGAGGCAGCGAATCTTCAGGGCTCTTGGGTGGACCGAAACCAGATCCTTTTAGTCCCAAAGGCTCGAACACTTCTTGTATCACGAGATCTTCCCAGGTTTCGCCGGTTACTTTCTCTGCCATCGCGCCGGCAATGGTGTAGCCGACATTCGAGTACACATTTGTTTGGCCTGGTGGGTATGCCGGCATCGCGGCGATGACATCGAGTACCGCTTCCCGCCGTGCTTGGGCGCGTTCCGGTCCGAAAGGAAGTCGCTTTGTCCAAATCGCTTTCGGGAATTGAGCCGGTGCACCTGCTGTGTCGGTCAACAACTGCGTAAGTGTGACTTCTTTCCAAGCGTCATGAGTCGATGGATCGGGAAAAGCGTCGCCGACCGTGTCGGTCCAATTCATTTTTCCAGACTCAATCAATCTCGCGACCATCGTCGCCGTTATCGACTTGGTGATTCCACCGAGATGCCATCGATCATCCAATTCAAGCGGCACTCCGCTGCCATACATGCGTTCTCCGTCGGCCACAGCGCTCTCGATTCGCCCGTCGACCATCACCATGGCAGCTAGACCAACCAGATTCCTTTGTTTCCGCTCGTAGATAACAAGCTTTGCCAACGATTCCGAATTCACCCCGCTGGTTCGAGGTGGACTGTCATAACTTGACTTCGTCGAACGACGTGCAACGTCAAGTAACGGGCCAGCGAAAATTACGAGACTACAGAGAGCAATGACTGCGATGACAAGGATCACATCTCGTATCGCTGTCCAGCGCGACGTCTTGTTCTCCTCGACACAAGCTGAATTGCCAGTCTCGTCGCCAAGGCTCGACAACAATGACAACAGTTCTTGCCGTCGCGGCTCGAGATCCTTTCTCACCGCTCGTTGATTGAATAGATAGATCGCTCCATAGACGACCAACAGAAACAACCCCAACGGTAAGAGGATGAGGAGGAATTGCCACCAAGCAGTGGCTGACAACCACGACACATGGACAAAGAATGCCATGATCGCGACTCCAGGCGGCAATAGATACCACCAGAAAACGTTTCGCAGCAGCCAAATTTGATGCTCGACTTGCGACAACGATTCCTCGACGTAGAACAGAAGATGTTTGCCTGGGCCACTCGGCCGCTTTGGGTGACGGATGCGATCGACAAGAATAAATCCAGCGATCCAAATCAGAGCAGGTACCTCCAAGTACCAAGTCCAAGGCAACCCTTTCGTAATGCCTGAATAGAGCCAGTATGGGATCATCAACAGTGCAATACCCACTTCTCGGCAGTCGCGCCAATTGATTGTCGATTGGAAACCACGTTGCGTTCGTTTGACTTCGTTAAGCAATAGGTCGGCATCGATCGTGATACGAGTCTGAGCCGAATCCGCTTGCCATGCCTGTTGGAATTTATCAGGATTCATCTGATTCCCCTTCCATCAGTCTCGTCAGCGTTTTCTTGGCCCGACTCAGCTTCACTCCCACGTTGCTTTCCGAAATCCCCAAGACGTCAGCCATCTCGCGATAAGTCAATTCGCCCAAGTACAGTAGCACGAGCGCTGCATCGGTTTTCGGCAATTGGTGGATCGCTTGGTACAGCTTCTCTACCGTCTCACGCTGTTGGATCCTTTCTGCATCGTCAATGGCAACGACGGCAACGGTTTGGACTTCCACCAGCGGTTTTTGTCGTGCCCGTCGCGGTCGGTCGTGGCGTTGCCAGTTCATTGCGGTGTGCAGTGCCACGCGATAGAACCAAGTCGCTGGACTGGCCTTGCCTTCGAACTTGGGCAGCGAACGCCACGCCTGGAGTAGAATTTCTTGAGCGAGATCCTGGCATTCGTCGCTGGTCAGCGTGTAGGCACGCGCGACCTTGATGACAGACGAGCTATGCTCTTCCAGCCATTTCATGAATATCGATTGGTGATCTTCGTCAAGCACTCATTGCCTTTGCACAGCGACGCAAACGGTTGCTCCGCTAGTATTGGTACCCCGTGGCCACGAGTGCTTACAGAAAAATGGGTTTTCTGTAGGCCGGATTGAGGCTTTGCGAAAATCCGGCAGAAACGCTCGGTAAATCACGCCTGCCGGATCGGCGTCGCTGACGCTCCTTGATCCGGCGTACATGAAAATCCGGCAGGAACCCGCGGCTGATCACACCTGCCGGATCGGCGTCGCTGACGCTCCTTGATCCGACCTACAGTAGGCCGGATTGAGGCTTTGCGAAAATCCGGCAGGAACCCGCGATTGATCACAGCTGCCGGATCGGCGTCGCTGACGCTCCTTGATCCGGCCTACTTGGGTTATGGCTGATGGGCTTGGGATCCATAGGGGCGTGTGCTAATGACGCCTTCTTCGGGACTGCTTGCAGTACCGTAGAGCCGCTTGGGGATTCGGCCGGCTAGGTAGGCTTCACGGCCAGCGATGGTGGCATGACGCATCGCCCGGCTCATACGAATCGGATCACGCGCGTGCGCGATCGCTGTGTTAAGCAACACGCCATCAGCGCCTAACTCGAATGCTTCGCTCACGTCACTTGCCGTTCCGACACCCGCATCAATGATCACGGGGTAGCTCGGATCGTCTTGCTTGAGGTACTCGAGGATGATCAGCAAACTGTTCTTGTTGATCAAACCTTGACCGCTGCCGATCGGGCTTCCGGCCGGCATGACACTGGTCGCACCGGCTTCCTTGAGGCGTCGGGCGACAATTGGATCATCGCTGGTATAGCACAGCACTTGGAATCCATCCTCGACCAGAGTTTTGCAGGCTTCGAGCGTCGCGATTGGATCGGGAAGCAGTGTCTTACTGTCTCCGAGCACCTCGAGCTTAACCCAATGTGCGCCCGGGTTTTCGAGTCCTCGTAGAAGTTCACGTCCCATCCTCGCGACTCGCACCGCATCCACGGCGTTGTAACAACCGGCCGTGTTGGGCAGCAGGATGAACTCCGATGGATCGATGAAATCGAGGATATTTTGCCCCAAGCGATCGTACATCCGCTCGCGCCGCACAGCAACTGTGACAGCTTGCGAACCCGAGTGGATGAGCGAATCACGCATTATTTCGAGCGTCTCGTACTTGCCGGTACCGACGA
>JBGSKM010000089.1:0-1897 GCA_041741195.1 Pirellulaceae bacterium | reverse complement strand
GATGTCAGTGCTTCGCACCCTGCGTGTGCGAGGCCACCAGCCATTGGATACAATCCTTTCATCGCTTGCCGAATACTCAACAACCGGTCTTCTCCCGCCGCTCCCACCCAAAAGCAAGACAGCAGGCTGAATAGTTACGTTGTTAGGTGGCACACCTGCGGATTGATGCACGACCTTGCTGACGCTCGATGCATCGACCAACTGATCGACGTGATGCAATCGGACCCGGATCCTCAAGTACGTAATACCGCTGCATACGCTCTCGGCGGTATCGGTCACCCCAGAGCGATACCTGCGCTGATAAAAACATTAGAGTCCGACCACGAATATGACGAAATGGGCTACAATGCGAGTTCCTCAGCAGCGACTGCGTTGGACGACATCATTGGATCTCACCATACCAGGATAAAATCAGACGATGGAATGTGCACCCTGCCATCGAGCCCCGCGGACCGTAATCAACTTAAGGCAGAGGCCTTACGCGTTTACGAGCTCTCAAACGCATAGTGGCGAACCATCCCGTTCGGCATAGTGGCCGCATTGCTGCGGACCCCTGCCACACCACCGGACATGCGGGTCCGCATCCGGCGGTTCGTCGCATGGATGCAAGCGATTGCCAACGCTTGGCTTGATTCAGCGAGCGTTCCTGAGTAATCGCTTCGTTGGATGGATCAGTCGCCCACTGCACTAGTCGCATCTGGTAAACTTGCAGCGACGAGTCAGCCGCCCTGTATCGGACCCCAACCATTCCCAGAACGGCGAGAAAGTTCAACGCACGATCTATCCGTCGGCCAGGCGATCAGCTCAACCAGCAACGTTGGGCTTTTTCCACGCCCGACCAACCCATCGATCGCATTTTCTCTCCCGGCTGAAAGTCTTTGGATTTAGCGCCCACGACGATTCACTATCGAGCCGTTGGTAGACACGTCTCCAAAGTTCAATGACGCAACGAGACATCGCAATGTCAATCACACAACGTATCGCAAAATTCATCTTGCCTGCCGCGTGGTTTTCGCGGATGCGTGAATCATCGGAACAATGGATGATCCAGTGCACGAAATGTAATTCAGAGCGGTCGGTCTGGAGCATCGGTGGAATTCGGTTCGGAGCTTCATCATACGAAAAACGTATTACTGCGAGATGCTCCACATGTGGTGGCATAATCGCGGCTCGAATTTACCGGCGAGATTCTACTTCCAACGGCTCAGCGCCAATCAATCGCGGATAGTCAATAAAGATTTGCCTTCGCGTGGTGCGTAATTGGAGTCTGTCTCTATGAATGCTTCAATGTTCTGCGAGTCGCGGTAGCTCGGGTGATGGGGGGAAACAGATGGCGGCGTGTTCGCCGAGTGACTCGTGACCTTGTCGCAAACTCCGTGACAAGGTCGGACTGACTGCTTTCGAGTCATCGCAATTGATCGACGCCGACTTGCTGCGAGACAACTGCGACTAAGGCAACATCAGCACTACGGGCCTGACCGCTCGTGCGCAATGATCTGTCGTTACTCGTTAGTTAGTCTCGGTCGCAGGCCATTAGCTTGTTGGGAGCGCCAATCTTGTTAGTCACGAGTCTTAACTAGCTTCGGTGATACTCAGGTAGGAAATGCAAAGTCAATGGAATCGCAATTGCCGCTATCGGTTCACTTATGCTCGCGCTGCTTTGTGCGAAACCGTCCACAAGAGTGCGTCCACAATCGCCAGTGATTGATTGCACTGAGCGAACGTGACTAGCTAGCGGCTCACGACGAGCGTACTGTGAGGTGGCCTGGGTTACGGGGGCCACGCGTCCTCTTCGTTTAGCAGGGGACGGTTGATTCAAATCGGCTTGGCGAAAGATAGCCAAGTGATGAGTGAAGACGCGACGTGTTGTAGTAATCAATGAACTTGGTCAGTTCTT
>JBGSKM010000088.1:0-1962 GCA_041741195.1 Pirellulaceae bacterium | reverse complement strand
TACCATCAACTCGGGCGGTCGAGGCGTCAACAAAGCCGCGACGAGCAGCAGAAATCGCAGCGTTCCGTCGGATAGTTCATTGGCCATCAGAGCTCGGTTGATGCCAGGCTGGTCAAACATCAGTTGCATGCCAGCGTCCGTCGCGATGATGCGAACTTTTGAGCCTGGAAACGCGTCGTCAATCGCTTGGTCGAGTCCTTGTCGATCACCGATCTCGCGAATCGTTTGGATAGCTGCGGGCAAGTCAGCACCATCGCCGGCCATGATAGGAGTGAACGTCGCAACACACGCTTGACGTGCTGGTGAACTCGCATCGACGCGAAATGTGTCATAGAAACGCCAGCGGCGCAGCGTCTCTCGCATGATGATCAATTCGGGAGCGGCCAGCGGATCGGCGTACTCGGACAGCATGCTTGATTGCCGCGGCAGGAGCATTTCGATGTCTTGCCATTTACCCGATGCACCGCGACAGCGAAGCGATCCACCTCGACGATCTGCACACAGGTTCTTTGCATCCAAACCAACGCCCCTCCACAAACACTCTCGCTTCATCTCGGGGTCGCCGTCGAACATCGATTCGCTCGGTTGCGGCAGCCCCAAGTCAAAACAATAGCTGAGCGGGTCTGCCGTTAGCCCCAACCGCAGACTGACCGGCTCCTTGCCGTTTTTCTTCGGCCCAGCCCAGCGAACTGAGTCGAAGCCACCTTCACGAGCGAGCGATTCGGCGAGTCGCCCGTCAGCAGCATCCGCGAGCAGTCGCAGAGCACGATAGAGGTTTGATTTGCCAGACCCGTTTGCGCCCGTCACCACGTTCAATTGCCCCAACCGCAAAATGATCGAACGAATCGATCGGTACCCGGCGATGGCGATTCGATCGATCACGTTGTTGAGAGTCGCCTGATGTAACGGATATAAAGCTTGGCCAGCAGAGGAACATATCCCATCATTCTACCATCGGATCCTTGCTCTGGTTTTTGCGAATCCGTGACTTGACGATTCGCACCAACAATTCGGCCTGTTTGAATTGATCAAGCTCGCGTTTTTTTATCGAGCTAGTTCTTTCGGCTCAGTTCCATTGAATCCTCGGTGCGGCTTGGTGCGCTCAAGCCCAAGAAGTCAAGCGCGCCAGCCAAGATTCCTCACATCACCTAGCTGATGGCGTTGGCCATTCGACTCGAACATCTCCTCGCCACCGGCCAAGTCAAAGACCAAGCCGAAATCGCCCGCACCGCCGGCATCACCCGAGCTCGCGTAACGCAGATCATCAACCTCACCCAGCTTCCCCCTGACATCCAAGAAGCGATCCTCAACCTTGAACCCACCACCGACCACGTCCCCCGCTTCCGCGAGCGCGAAGTGCGCACAATTGCGATCGTCCCAAACTGGGAGAAGCAACGGGTGCTTTGGAAACGGCTCGTCAAGCGAACTAGCTAGCCCAGTCTGTGCAGTAACGAAGCTAACTGCCAGAGTGGTTTCGAAGCTGACTGTCTAGCGAGACCAAAAGCAACAGGTCCCAATCTGTGGGGGGACACGCAAAGAGGGCGAAATGACGAAGCGGCGGTTGAATATTTAGCCGAAAATTATGACTTTCCGAAAAAGTTTAGATTTCGTGACTGAAAACCGCAGTCTACGTCGCATTGGAAGTGGGCCGACATATCGGAGCAGTTGACGAATCGACGCACGGATCGTGTTTTGTGCCCAATGCTATTTCCAGATCAAAATCTCTTTCGCGAGGCCAAAATGACGACCAAGTTCTCGAAATGTCTGAAGCTAGTCTTAATCCTTCTTTGCCTCGCTGCTTTGGCGCAAAGCAGCAGTGCACAGTCTCCGAAAGCTAAAGCGGCGATCAACGAAACCATTGCGTCAGAAGAAGAACTTTCAATCCGCAAGACCATTGCAGGAATTGAAGAGGCTTGGAATACCCACGACATGAAAGCATATGGTGATCTTTTAACCGAGGAC
>JBGSKM010000087.1:0-3702 GCA_041741195.1 Pirellulaceae bacterium | reverse complement strand
CTACGATTCACGTGGCGGAGACAGCGATGACGGACGCATTACGGCTAGCTAAGGGCATAACAAAGCCATGCACGCCGAGCACGCGATCGGCCGTTTTTGACATGGAACATCTCTCTCGCGTGCCGGGTGATGGCAGTCGTTCGTCAGCAACCGTGAATCGCAATAGAGCAGGCATGAGCGACAAACCAGACATTACAGAGAGAATTGGAACTGCGATAAATGAGCTTGATATCGACTTTAGTCGATTTACGATAGTCGGTTGGTTCGTAAGCCTGACATCGCTCGGTGTGGGCGGTGGGGTGGCGTATATTGCTTGCAGTGCAATGATCCGTCGCAACGGTTTGAACCTCGCCGCTGGCATGATTTTTTGCCTGACCATAATCGCCATAACCACAATCGTATTCTTGGTTCTTCGCTGGTCTTTCGGGCTTGCTGGACTCGCCGTAACCAAATCCGCTTCCGTCGCCAACGATGGTAACAACGCTAACCGTGATACACTGGAACGCATGGCGAATTCTGGTATGGATATGAAAGCGGTTCATGCCATCGATTTTTGGCATTCGTTCAAGACAAAAAAAGATGCTGAGATCATGGGGCGCAAGGCACGCCAAAAGTCGTTTAACGTCGTTTCCATCGAGCCGAACGACGAATCCGGCGGGTATGACGTTCAAATCCAAGTTGAGCTTGTCCCAACTCTAAACGCCATCACTTCTACCGAACAAACACTTGCGGTCATCGCTGAACAATGCAACGGCCACGCTGATGGCTGGGGCGTACGACAACAAGGCTGACGAACAAAGCGTTGCACACGGAGCCGCGGTGCCGAGCGGTTTGACAATTGAAAATCGTTCGCCGCGGCCCGGTGAACGCAGGCGTTACCAAGACGACTGACGCATCCTACTAAGACGCGACAGCATCCATGCTGTCGAAGAGGACGCCTTGCGCGAGCCGCTTCACCGCTGCCTCACAGTAGGATCCGTTGATCTCAATTCCGACCGCCGACCGACCTTCGAGCTTTGCTGCAACCAGAGTTGTCCCGCTGCCCATGAATGGGTCGAGTACCGTCGCTACGTTTTCTGGAACTTGCCCAATGCACCATTGCATTAGTCCCTCTGGTTTCTGCGTTGGGTGAACTTTCGCGTAACTCAATACACGCTTTGTGAACGTCTTCGCGTTGCCATCCCAACTGCACCAAGCCTGTTCGCACTGTGCCAAAGAAAAGTCCTCTGGTTGCTGCTTGTCCCAAACCAGAAACTTCCTTGATGCTGGAAGTCCAAAATAGTTGCCTCCCCAGATAACGCTAAATTTTGCAGTTGCGATTGCCATCTCTATGAGATACCGAGGAGGAACTGAGTCGTCCCAATCCTGCTTTTCGTGCTTTTGCCTCACTGGATTGTTAGCAATCCCAATACCATACGGCGGGTCGGTCAACAGTAAATCGAACGTGTCAAGAAACGGCAGGATCTTCCGAGCATCCGCGTTATAGATCGTGATTCCGTTCGCTTCGTAGTATGGCTGAATCATTTGGTCGTCCGTGTTTCGCTGTTAAGGTTTACCGAATTGTCACTTGGTAACAAAGGATTGCAACCGCGTCGGCATAATGTTTTCACGAATAGATAGTCAACCGGCCGACGCGGTTGAATCCAGACGTTCCCCGACTGAGACGTTAAACAACACACATTGACTCGCCATCTGACAACATCAAATCCATACTCGCCCCCAACGCCAGCAGATCCTATGCCTGTTGCGGCGCGTCATTCGATTCAACCTCGACGAGGCCCAGCGTTGTTTCTTGCGACTGGCGGATTGCTCGGTGCGTTGGCCGCCATTCCTTTGGTCGTCGCGATCCCAATCTCAGCCGACCCGAATCCACTCGGTTATGTGTTCGTACTGCTCGGCGTCCCGATCGGCGGTTTGGCTTATCGTGTCCGGTCCCGCAACTATCCGCCCGACGCCGATGCACGGTCTCGACTTTTGCGATACCTTGCGTTGCCTCTGCTTTTAGCAGCTTCCATTGCGATTTTGACGGGAATGCGGGCTCAGGGATTCATGATGACCATTGTCGGTTTCGCAATCGCATTGTCACTCATCTTTGGTATCATATTGGCTGGTTCGCGACGCCAACGGAGCGGGGAACCATCGGATGCACCCGAGTCGGCGAGCCGGGCGTTTTGACAATGGAGGATCTCTCGCGCCAACCGGGTGATCCGCAACGTTACCCGAAGAACATGAGCGCACTTCCACCCGAATCGTACGACGCTTGGTTGACGATGACCAATGAGGAACAGGAGCGTATCAAAGACGATCTATGGGACGCATACTCTCGCGACAGGATTGATGTTCCCTTCACCGCGCTTGCTCGGTTGATTGCATCGACCGAGCGCACTGCTATTGATGGTGCAGTCGGTACATGGCACGGCGGTGAATACCTACTTCATGTTTATGTTCCACCGGAGGAAATCGCAGCTTGCCCAAAACCTCTCGAGCAGCGATTCGAGGGATTTCGCGTTTACTGGATGTGTTATCCTGAACGTGATGACTCTTCTGCAGAAACCATTGATGTACGCGACATGCAGCTGAGTATCCAAGGTCGAACCGTAACGATCAACGCAAAACTGGTCGGCCTTCGCGTCTACGTCGATGCATTCAATTCTCTGGGCCAACCGCTGCTTGTAACCTACCCACGCATTTATGACGGTGGATTCTCCTTTGATCTTCCTGACTTCCATCCCGACACCGACGATACACACATTTTGCTTCCGGGCGCTGACGGAACCTGGAAGCACCAATACACTGTTCGTAAGTCAATACGCCATCCCGGGAGCGGGTAACCAGCGCGTGAACCGGAGCACGCGAGCAAGCGTTACTGACGTTGATAATCTTTCGCGCGTGCCCGGTTACGCGTAACGTTACCCTATTGGGGTCTCCTCAATCGTTTGAAATCGCATTCCATGGCTCAATGGCTCCTTGACTATTCGATTGTCGCTACGTTCATCTACTTTGCGATCTTTGGTTCGCTTTCCGAAATTGCCCCGCCGCGAATAAAGCACCGACTGTGGATGCCTGGACTTGCGATTGCTATTCTGCTTGCTGTCGCATCAACCCTCAGCATGCTACAACCCATTGACCAATTTGCCGCGATCTGTGGCTTTACTGTATTTGTTGCGTTAACAATCGCAGGGTCAGCTACGAACGCCTGCGTTTCATGCGGGAAGATTGGTCCTGGAATAGCCTGGCACATGTACTGCCGAGCGTGCGATGACGAGACACAGATAGCGGCAAACCATGCTGATCCGACGAATGACGGGCGGTAAATTCACAGAAACGGGTAACCATCGCGTGAACCGGAGCACGCGATTGGGCGTTTTTGAAGTTGAAAATCTTTCGCGCGTGCCCGGTTACGCGTACCGTTATGTCATTTAGCACCAAACCACTGGAGCAAACCATGAATCAGAAAACTCCGTAGCGTCAGCGCTTTGTTGCTTCCTTCGCCTTCATCCTAGGAATCGCCGTTGGCGTTGGATCTCTGGCCCTATACAACCAAGTTGAAGATCGAGGCATCGTTGTGTTGCGAAACCCGAGCGACGATGCATTAGCTGCCAAGATAAAAGGAGATTGGATGCTCAAAGATCTGCGAGTTGACGACCCAAAAGGGAAGCTTGTAACATTCGATCCTACAGGTGTGATGAAGAACGACCCCGT
>JBGSKM010000086.1:0-5693 GCA_041741195.1 Pirellulaceae bacterium | reverse complement strand
ATGTGATCAACGTGCCATTGAGTGTTCCCAGCGGTGCGTTAACTCTACGCGGCGACTGGGACAACAATAGCTCGATCACCCAGTCCGGCGGCACGATCAACTTGGGTGATGTGTTCACAGTCGCTGACCTTGGAACGTTTGCCGGGACTGATGGCTTAGTCAGCATCTTCGGGACGCTGGATGGCACGGCGACACCCAGTAACGAAACCCTGACGATCGACGCGACCCGCCAGTGGCAACTCGCTGGTGGAACCCTCAAGAACATCACCGTCACTGGCGGTGGAGATGTGACGAAGCCATTTCAAATCACATCCGCTAGTGGCACGTTGGACAGCGTGACCCTGGGTTGGAACACGACCATTCGCGATGGCGGCAACAGTAACAGCGTCGGCAATCAAGTGACGGTACTCAACAACCTGTCGTTAGCCAACAACAGCGTGTTGCGACTGGAAAAGACGAATAATAATGCAGCGAATAGTTACGACACGGGGCTTAATTTCGCTGGCGTCCAGACACTCGGCGGTACTGGTACGG
This sequence comes from Pirellulaceae bacterium, assembly GCA_041741195.1. Taxonomy (GTDB): domain Bacteria; phylum Planctomycetota; class Planctomycetia; order Pirellulales; family Pirellulaceae; genus JBBSJZ01. The sequence continues at coordinate 5,159 of JBGSKM010000086.1, read as the reverse complement.
TAGAACTTTTCAGCGCTGTAAGTGCCAATAGTGAAGAGAATGATGTGCGTGTTCGTCCGACCAGCGGCGGGACGTTGACGATCGGCAGTGGAATTACGGTTCGCAATACGACCAGTTCGAATTTAGTCACCTTAGGACACGCTGCTGGTGGGACTTTGATCAACCAAGCGACGATTGTTGCGCAATCCTCAGGTCAGGCGTTACGTGTGACAGGTTCTACCGTGACGAACCAGGGAACATTCACAGCGACCGCCGGAACTCTGGACGTGAACAATCTAAGTGGCAATGTGAATCTGGCGACATTGTCGGGCAGTGGCACATTGGACCTGGACGGCACCTATGCCATCGATCTGCCGGCGACAGTCATTGCCGGAACCACACTCACCTTACGCGGTAACTGGGACAACAACAGTTCCATCACCCAGTCCGGCGGCACAATTCATCTTGGTAGTACGTTTTCAGTTGCCAACTTGGGAACGTTCACAGGGACAGGCGGTTTGGTCAGCATCTTTGGGACGCTCGACGGCACGGCAACACCCAGCAACGAAATCCTGACGATCGATGCAATGCGTCAGTGGCAACTCGCTGCTGGAATACTCAGAAATGTCACGGTCAATGGCGGTGGAGACGTGACAAAGCCATTTCAAATCACGAGTGCTAGCGGCACGCTAGATAACGTGACCTTAGGTTGGAACACTACCATTCGCGATGGTGGCAACAGTAACAGCGTCGGCAATCAAGTGACCGTGCTGAACAATTTGACGCTTGCCAACAATAGCGTGTTGCGATTGGAAAAGACAAACAATAATGCTGCGAATAGTTACGACACGGGGCTTAACTTCGCTGGCATCCAAACGCTCGGCGGCACTGGTACGGTAGACCTTTTCAGCGCTGTAGGTGCCAATAACGAAGAAAATGATGTGCGAGTTCGTCCGACCGGCGGCGGCACGTTGACCATCGGCAGTGGGATTACTGTTCGCAATACGACCAGCTCAAATTTAGTCACCTTGGGACACGCTGCTGGTGGGACTTTGATCAACCAAGGGACGATCGTTGCTCAATCCTCAGGTCAGACGCTACGTGTGACGGGTTCGACGGTAAACAATGCCGGGTCTGTTCGAGCCGAAAACGGTGGAACGCTGCAGATTACAGTCTCGCCGACAAACTATTCCAATGGCACTTTGACCGGAGGCACTTGGGAAGCGGTCAATGGCGGCGTGCTGAATGTGACCATGCCGTCAGGCATCGTCACGAACGAGGCCAACATTCTTGTCGATGGTGCTGCGTCGCGGTTTTATCGCGGTGGAACGCTACAAGCATTGAGTTCGCTGATTTCCAACACGACTCAAGGTGAGCTGCGACTACGAAACGGCGCGAAGATAACCACCAACTCACCACCACCAAGCGGTGTGATCGGTTACTGGACCGGAGACAACACGTCGGACGATTTCTTCGGAACTTATAACGCATTGCTTTCCGGTGGTGCTGCCTACAGCGCAGGACAAACGGGCAGCGCGTTTGCATTCGATGGCGTTAATGACCAAGTCATCATCGGATCGGATAGTAGCCTGCGACCGACAACGACATTGACGATCGATGCATGGATTTTCCCGACCGGTCCTGGAAGTGCGAGTAGTGGATTCGGCGGCATCATCGTCAACAAAGAAGGGGAGTATGAAGTTTATCGTGGTGCGGATGGTACGATCCGTTGGGCCTTCGCCAACACAACTCCAGGTTGGGTTGAGATCAATACGGGTGCGGTCGCACCGCTTAATACGTGGACTCGTGTAACCGTCCGCTATAACAATGGTGTCACTGAGACGTTCATCAACGGTTCTTCAGTCCACACGCATAGTGGTTCAGGAGCAATTGGCGACGTATTTACTGGACAGAACGAGTTGCGTATCGGAGGACGTCAAGCCATAAGCCACTTCTTCCAAGGACGCATTGAGGATGTGATGTTGCTCAGCACAGCAATGTCACCTGCCGAAATTGACAACCTGAGTTTTACGACGTCGCCGCTGACCAATGACGGAGTTCTTGAAGTTGGTGCCGGTGCCGAACTAACCGCGAAGTACGGCTTCGTCCAGAACGGAACTCTCACGGTTGGTGGAACTCTTATCAATGGAACGAAGCCAGCGTTCAGCGGCACGAAGCCGTTCACGCAAACCGGAGGTACGACGACGGCCTTCGGTTCGATTGCTGCTGACGCAATTACGATCGCAGCAGGGCGTCTGGACTCAACAGGGAATGCGTTCGGTAGTGTGCATGTCGCCAGCGGCGCAGTCGTATCAACGGGTACCGCAGCCGGATTTCTCTCGACAGGTGACTTTGATTTGCAATCAGGTGCGGCGCTAGAGATCAAAATCGGCGGAAGCATTGCCGGAACTCAGTATGACCAAGTCGCCGCAACTGGCAGCGTCACGTTGGCTGGATCGTTGAATGTTTCATTGACCCAAGTATTCAACGTGCAAGCCGGTCAAACGTTCAAGATCATCGATAACGATGGGACCGATAGCGTCGTCGGCTCGTTCGCTGGTCTTCCGGGCGGTTCGATCATCAACGTCGGCGGAACCGATTTTGAGATCGGCTATGGTCTGGGCGATGGCAACGATGTAGTGCTAACCGCCACGTCAGGCATCGATGGCTGGACGGGTGCAGCCGGAAATCTGCGTTGGCTTGATCCAGCGAACTGGGGCAGCGGAAATTTGCCGACCTCCGTGGACCGAGCAACGATTGGTGACCTGCCGGGAACTCCAACGATCGTTGTCGACGGGACCACCATCGTGAAGGGTGTTATCTCGGCGGAAAAAATCCAAGTCACTGCGGGCGAATTCACGATCCTGGATGACTCGACGCTCGCTGGCTTGGGTGTCGCCAGTGGCATCGCCAATCTACGCCGCGCCAATGTCAACAACGTCGGAACAACGCTTGCACCGGGAGCAACGTTAAAACTCGGGAGTGATCAATCGCTGGGCATTGCACCTCTGACGGCAAGCGGCGGCACCATCACCGCTGAGGGCAACCCGGTCAGCCTCGCGAACTCGGTCACACTCGGCGGCAACGTGAATGTCATCGGAAATCACTTGCTGACCTTGAGCGGCCCAGTGACCTTGTCGACAGCGTCAGCGGAATGGACAGTCGCTGCAGGTGCAAATGTTGCCATCGAAGGGGCGATCGACGATGGCGGCATCGGACGACCACTGACAAAATCGGGCACGGGCACATTGAGCCTCGGTGGAACCGGCACGTTCGCGGGCGGTTTGAATGTGAATGCGGGCACGTTGTTCGTCGATGGTTCAGTCACGCCGTCGGTAACGACGGTCGCCTCGGGTGCAACGCTTGGCGGACTCGGCACCATCGCAAGTCCCGTCATCGCGCTGTCGGGCAGCGAAATCGCACCCGGCAATAGTCCTGGGATTCTCAACACCGGCAATTTTGATCTCCAGTCCGGCGCGACGTTGAACGCGGAGATCGGCGGCACGGTGGTCGGGACGCAGTATGATCAAGTCAACGTCACTGGGACCGTGACACTAGCCGGAACACTCAACGCACACCTCATTGGCGGCTTTGTTCCGTCAGCGACGCAGTCGTTTACGATCATCAATAACGACGGATTCGATACGGTCATCGGTTCGTTTGCTGGTTTAGCCGAAGGAGCGATTGTCACCATCAGCTCGGTTGATTTTGAGATCACTTACTCAGGCGGCGATGGCAACGATGTCGTGTTGACGGCACCACCGACGATTGTCACTTGGGACGGAGGCGGCGACGGCGTCAATTGGAGTGATCCACTCAACTGGGATACAAACACACTGCCAACCTCGCTGAATCGGGCCATCATCGATTTAGTCGGCTCGAATCCCACGATCAACGTCGCGGGAAATTACACCGTGCATTCATTGATCACGGCTGAGACGATCAATTTTGTCAGCGGCACGTTCACGGTCAGCACGATTGCGAGACTAGACGCCATCGGCACGATCCAAGGAGCAACGATCATCGGCGCGCAATTCGTCGGTACCGGCTCACTGCAAATCACCGGCACCGGAACCACGCTCGACCACGTCACGCTCGGGATCAACACGACATTGCGACAGGGAACGAGCGGATCTGGCAATCAAGTGACTGTGCTTAACAGATTGACGCTGGCCAACACTAGCTTGCTGCGGTTGGAAAGAACCAGCACGACAAGCGGTAGTAATGACACGCTAGATGTTGGGCTGAATTTCACCGGCGCCTCTTCAACTTTGAATGGCAATGGCGTGGTGGAACTTCATTCAGCGACCGCGAGTGGAGAAGAAGATGATGTACGGGTGCGAGCAACCGGCGGAGGAACATTGACGATCGGTGCCGGAGTCACGGTTCGTAACAACTCGACATCAACGTTCACGACACTTGGCGATGCGGCCACCGGATCGCTGGTGATCGCTGGTGCAGTCAGTTCGCAATCTAGCGGTCAAACGCTACGTGTCACTGGAACGACAGTCACCAACACTGGCACGCTGGAGAGTTTGGCCGGCGAACTGGATGTGAACAACCTCATCGGCAACGTCAACAGCACTTCGATCACCAATGGCGACTTGGATCTGGACGGTACGTACGACTTCAACGTTCCAGTCATTGTGCCGGTTGGTTCTGGAAGTCTGACACTCCGTGGGAACTGGGACAACAACAGTTCGATCATGCAAGCTGGTGGAACGGTTTTTCTGGGCGATGTGTTCACCGTAGCGGACTTAGGAACATTCACGGGAACTGGTGGGTTGGTCAGCATCTTCGGCACATTGGATGGCTTGAGAACTCCGACCAACGAGACGCTGATGATCGACTCGGCGCGGCAGTGGCAACTTGATGGCGGGACATTGAAAGACGTCACGGTCACCGGCGGTGGTGATATCTCGAAACCGTTTCAAGTTACTGCCAGTAGCGGCACGCTCAATAACGTCACACTGGGTTGGAACACGACGTTGCGACAAGGGACGACGGGAACGGGAAATCAAGTGAGCGTTCTCAACGGATTGACGTTGGCGAATAACAGTCTGTTGCGACTGGAACGGACCAGCACAGCTAGCGGTGGCAATGACACGCTTGACGTTGGACTGAATTTCACCGGCGCAAGTACCACTTTGAATGGTAGTGGCGTGGTCGAACTTCATTCA
>JBGSKM010000085.1:0-108633 GCA_041741195.1 Pirellulaceae bacterium | reverse complement strand
AGGATTGAAAACGAGCGTGTTGTGGCCTTCAGCACGCGTGCGATAAAAATCCCAGCGATCGATTTTGTTTGTATGTTTTTGGTAGGTCTCAGGCTCTTTGCCAGAATCAATGATCCAGCGAACGCCGTCAGCTTCTAAGATGAAGCTGCCAAGATCCAAGTGTCGATGGCTTCCGCGATTGCTGCCTCCTTGAAGTGCGACGATGAAGCCGTTTTCGTCATCCCACGAGTCTCGCATCGATGCGACCTCAACGCCGCGGAAACAGCGGTCCAGCGGCATCTCCGTTTGGTCGTATTGCTTTGCACTCGCGTCGAACCACATCAAATCCTTGACACCACCACGTTGTCCGTCGCGAAGGCCGGCATAGCGAAACCAAGCGTACCGAGGAGTCTCATACTTCTTCGCCATCCAAAAATGTTGAGGTGTCGAAAGGCGAGTCAGGACGCAGTCGCAAAAGTCGAAACTGATTCGGTCGTGTCCAGAAAGGTAGATCTGATAGTCACCGCTCTGTTTGAACCCGTCCACTTGGCCCAGTCCGAAGTCCTTGCCAATTGATGTGTCCAGAGCTGAGAGAAACAGGGCATTGTAGCGACAACCAAAGCTCCAATACGTCGCACCTTCGCCTCCGCCACCATCGGGAGCGTACGCAGCCATGGCTCGAGGTAGACTTGCCATTGCGGCTGCGAGTATCTCGCTGGCCAGTTCCGGTTCGTCTTCGGCAATGGCGAGTGCGCCCAAGCCGATGCCGCCATTGCACACCTGATTCCAATTGTGAGTTTGAGTGTGCCATCCACCGTTTTGTGCATAGATTTTCAGGGTTGGCTTCAACCCTTTCTCCACCATTGCTTCACGCAGAAGCTCTCTTTGCTGGTCAGTCCACTGCGAAAACAGCCAGTCGTATCCGATCACGCACGCATGCGTCATCACTGCGGTGTCGAGGAAGTGCGATGGGTTCCAATCTTTAAAAGCCGCGACAGCGTTGAGTTCCGTCCAAGCTCGCTCGGCGTATTTTCGCTCATCGGTCATCAGGAAAGACAACGCTAGTGTCTCAACGCGATGAAGTACATGACTACTGACGTAGAGCAGGCGACGGCCATCACGCAGCTCATAAATGAATGGAGGCTGGTCGAGCATCTCATCAGCATCCTGTATGACTGAGCGATATACTTCCGACGCTACCTGGTCTTCAGTGATAATCTGCTTGAGTTCACTGATTCGCTGCGGCGTCAGAATCAAACGCGGATGCTGCGGTTCAAGCGTCAATAAAATCTGGTCTGCTGGCGGCGGTGTATATTCCACAGCGGAGCTGATTTGCGTTCGACTCAACAGAACCAAAAACGCAGCAAAAACCAGAGTCAATCGTTTGTGTCTGTTACTCATTATTGTGATTGCAGAGACTGAGTTTGGTTGCTTGAGACGGACGCGTTTGTTCGCCGAGGAATCTTACTCGGGTGAACAGAGTGCGAATTGAAGGGCAATCACTTTAAACCCGGACTCTCGATTTGTTGTCCGGATGCACGTTGTTTGGCTCTTGACATCGATGCCTTTTCATCGGGAACACTCTCGCGTGCTCCTGGTCCGATTTTCCCATCGGACTTGTAGATCGGGGCATATTCGGGTTCGCGTTCGCCACCCTTGAGTCGCAGTCGAACATCAGAGCGTTGCTCGAATTTCTTTTGCAGATCCAACATTTCTTGCAAACGCTCGGGGTGTGATGCCGCCACATCGCGAGTTTCCGTTCGGTCGTTCGTGAGATCGTAGAGTTGCCAGGGTTGGTCATACGCCGTGACCATGCGCCATCCGTTGTCAACAATCGCCATATTGTTGAACAACGAGAAATACAGCGTCTTATTCGGAAGCGTCTCGCCGTCGGTAAGCACCTTCGAGAACGAACGTCCGGGAAGTGGCGGATGTTGTTTTCCAATGAATTCGCTGGGATACTCCGCGCTCGTGAGATCCATGAGCGTCGGTAGGACATCGGTGATGTGAAGCGGTTGATCGATGAACTCAGATTGAGATTTGATACCGTTTGGCCACTTCGCAATAAACGGGGTCGTGACGCCGCCACTGTGCTGGGTCCGCTTGTAGTATTTCAACGGCGTGTTGGATGCCTGAGCCCAGCCGACGCCGACGTTCCAAGTCGTCACCGCGGCACCAAACTCACCACGACGAACACGATCATTCGGACTCGCTCCATTATCGTTCATGAAAACCAGGAGTGTGTTTTCCGCAATCCCCAGTTCATCCAGGGTACGCGTTAAATGCCCCACGCCTTGGTCAACACAATCAACCATGGCGGCATAAGTTGCCATGCGCAAGTCTTCGAAGTCACGAGATCGCTCGTCCAGCGAATCCCAAGCGGGAATGTTCTCGGGCCAATCGGGGAAATGCCAGCCTGGGCGGGCCAGCCCTATCGCCTGCTGGCGTGCGAAACGCTCATTGCGGATTGCGTCCCATCCCTTCAGATACTTGCCACGATATTTGGCGGCTTGAGCCGCGGGTGCCTGGATCGGCGAGTGCGGCGCGTTGTAAGCCAAGTACATGAAGAAAGGTTGATCTGAATGAGCCGCTTGCTCTTCGCGAATAAACTTCTCGGCGTAGTCCGAAAGCGCCGTTGTCACGTAGAAGTTGTCTTTGGGAACCGGCCAAGGTTTGCCGTCGAGTGTAAATGAATCGTCGCCAAGGAAGAAGTTCGTTCCTCCGCCCATGAATCCAAAGTGGCGATGGAAACCGCGCTCAAACGGTACACCGGCACAGTGCCATTTGCCGACCATCATGGTTCGATAACCGGCCGCTTGGATGATCTCACCGAAGTTCGGACTGTCCCGCCGGACCGCAACATTTTCGTCGTGTGTCCAAAATTGGTGGCCTGTCGTCAGCGCCGCACGACTCGGTTCGCACTTGCCGCAATTGTAGAACTGAGAAAGCTTAACTCCCTTTTTAGCTAATGCGTCAATGTTCGGTGTCTCGATTTCTCCCCCATAGCACCCGAGATCCGAAAACCCCATGTCATCGGTGACGATCAAGATGACATTGGGTCGCGGGGCGGCTGCCTGAGCCGTGTTACTGCACAATATCCCGCAAGTGAGTAGAACGCTTGCTAAGCCGGAAAGCATTTTGCTACGAATCATTCGAAGGTCTTCTTGATTGTGACAATCTGCAACTGTGGTGATTGCCTGGTAAGATTGTATGGATTGTTTTCCAGTTTGCTGGTTCCTCCATCGAATCTCAATTCCAATGCTTTCCCCCTGACGGGAAAACTCGCAGTCACTTTTGAGCTCTGGGTTGTTCTGAAAGCTGGGCAGGATTGGGTTCTTGCGGTTGCGACATTTCCGCTACGGCAGACATGCCGTTGGTGTAGAAGCCTCGCACGAGCTCGCGTTGACGCTGAGTCAGTTGGTTGATGCAATCACGCAGGGCCTGGAAACGCGGCTGTTCATCGGACAGAATCAGGGCCGTCTCCTCAGCAAGTTCGTTGAGCAACGATTCACTAAACGTCAAGCGATCGCGTTGCCGGGTTCGGTAATGTTTCAGGACTTGGTGACGCGCCACGCCAAAGGCCCAATTTGCAAAATCGCGACTTGAATCGTATTGCGTCAAGCTACGCCATCGCTCCAAACTGGCTTCCTGTTGCACATCGACAGCGTCCACCGGATCGACGACGAGCGATCGTACAAAGCCAGCAATCCGAGCCTGCTCGCGTGTGTACAGCCGCAGAAACGCTTCCGAAATCGCGTGTCGATTTGGGCTAGCTGGCGTCATCAGTTTCAGGGAGCGGCTGCTAATGTAGGATTTTCCGTTTTGAAAGCAAACTGGATAGAAAGCAATTGCGCAAACGAACGCGGTTTTGTAGACAATTCCAAAATAAATTCAGAAGTCACGCTTAGCGAGCACAAAGCGATGCTCAATTCGTAACAGGTTCGTTGCCGTTTCGTGTGGTCATTGCTTGCAATTGTTGGGGAGCCAGCGGCGAGTGGATGACCCGCACCGAACCATCACCCAATAGCAGTAAACAAGGCTCTGTTTGCGAAGCGTTTGCCAGCGCGGTCTGGGCGTCCGCGAGTGTGATGTCGCGAGGCTCTGCCCAATTGACGGTCGGTGCGGGGACGTGCACGGCAAGTACGGTCGCGGCCAATCCATCCGCAACGTCACTGAATTCGATGGTCTGATCTCCCGGCATCATTGCGTCGGGGTGTCGTATCGTCATGACATGCGTTTGAACGGTGTCGCGATCATTGTCGAATGGAGATAAGAAGATGCGTGGCACAGGCCGGTGAAGTGCCGCGTTGACTTCGCTGTTCCATGCTTGCTGGTCGTCCCATTGGCCGTACCGCGAGTCTTCGAGAAACGGCAACAAGGTCACTCGCCAGCTATGCAGGGGCTGGCCACTTGAGTCGAACACGACGGGGCGAGGAAGTTCGCCGTACGCGGAATGGTAGTTGTGGAATGCGAGCCCGATCTGTTTCATGTTGTTACTAGCTATCGCAGTTCTCGCCGCCGTGCGTGCAGCTCCCACGGCTGGTATCAGCAGTGCCACGAGCACTCCGCCGCACGCCAGCGCTACAAACAGCAGAATCCCCAACACGCCGGCAACGATGGTCATGGTGTTGGACTTTACCACCGTGGCCTGCTCGATCGGCGGTGTGGCAAATGGTGACTCGTTTGACATCCGCGGTATCCTCGTAGAATCGATTCACTTTGGCTACGTTGAGAATCCACCGCAGCATCTGGGTTTAATTCTAGCCGATACCAAGAGTGCACCAATTGGATGATGACGAAACACTGACGGCATATCACGAGGCTGGTCACGCGGTGGTTGCTTACGCGCTGGGCGCATGCATCGAATCGGTGGGGCTAGGAGGCGAAGCCGACGACTTTCTGCCTGAGAGATACGGCGACGTTCGCATCCATTGGGGTCCGGTGTCGGCGGAAGCGGATTGGCAACGGCAGCGAGAGCTATTGGCCGTGCTTGCAGGCCCGATGGCCGAGATGATCTACCGAGGCGAACGAATCGAACCGGCACACTATGGACCGTGGCAAGCAGATTGGCATCATGCGATCGCGTGTGTCCAAAGCTTGACGCGGGATCCTAAACGACAGATCGAATTATTGCGACGCGCTTGGCAAGAACTGGAGCGTCGCTTGCGAGATGACCTTTGCTGGGCAGCAGTCGCTGCGGTCGCCGACGAACTGGTTGCCCACGAACGGCTCGACGAGGACCAACTGGCGGATTTACTCGATTTCTGGCTGACGCGAGACGCCTAGTCGTCCGGACCATGCATCTGGCGCTAAACCGTGTAAACTAGGCGACTCTGGTTCGATCTCTTCAAACCACCCACGTCATAATCCGGTTTCGTGCCATGTCGTCTGCCCTTGTTTTTCGATGCGATTCAAAGTCACGGTGGTTGAATGCTGCAGTTTGCTTGAGCGCCGTGCTACTGAGTGCGTCGCAATTGATGGCCCAGCCCATTCCCAGCCCAGAGCTGGATGCCGCGATGCAGGACCTGGACTTCATGGTCCAAGGGGAATACGTCGGCGACAATCAAGCGATGCAGGTGATCGCCACCGGGGATGGCGAGTTCGACTTAGTGATCTATGAGGGCGGGCTTCCGGGTGCGGGCTGGAATCGCGCCGAGCCAAAGCGTCTCAGTGGTGATGCCGATCTAGTCGCGGAATTGGCCGAGTCGATGAAGTTGAAACTCGTGAATCGGACGAGTCCGACACTCGCGGCACCGCCGCCCGCAAGCGCTCTCGTCCTGTTCGATGGTTCCAATGAATCCGTCGAACAACATTGGCGCGACGGTAAGCGATCGCCGGACGGACTGCTGACGCCCGGCACGCAAACCAAAGAGACGTTTCAAGACTACCAATTGCACCTGGAGTTTCGAACTCCGTTCATGCCCTCGGCCAAGGGGCAAGCTCGCGGCAACAGTGGCGTCTACCACCAGGGACGGTACGAAACGCAAATCTTGGATTCCTTCGGATTGAAAGGTGTCAACAACGAGGCCGGGGGGATTTATGAGGTCAGTGATCCGATCGTCAACGCTTGCTACCCGCCGTTGGCTTGGCAAACCTACGACGTCGAGTTCACGGCGGCGCGTTATGACGAGAACGGCAAAGCAATTTCGCCCGCGAAAATTACCGCGAAGCTCAACGGTGTGCTCGTCCAAAGTGAGGTGGAGGTTCCGCGTGCCACGAGAGCCGCGCCGCTTCAAGCGGGCCCCGAACCTGGTCCCATTTATTTACAGGACCACGGCAATCCCGTTCGCTTTCGCAACATTTGGATCGTCGAGCGTGATGCGGAAAAAGATGCGCGCCGACCCGTTGTTTCTGCAGTCGAACGATTGTTTTCGTCCAATGCTTCGGCCGAGGGCGGTGAAGTGCTGATTCAAACCCTCGCCTGTGACGCGTGTCATACGACGAATCAAGTCACCGGTCTTGCGAGCCAGCGGGGACCGAGTCTGGTTGAGATCACCAGTCGCGTTCGGCCCAACGCGATCTTGGCCATGATCGCCAATCCGCATGCGGCGAAACCAGGAACCACGATGCCAGATCCTTGGCCGGGAGCGACGGACGAGCAGCGTTCCGCTCATGCCAAAGCGATCACCAGTTTTCTATTGACCAGTCGGCCTGGAAAATTGACAGAGCGAGTGGTACCGCAAGCATCGGCGGACCGTGGTCGCGAGCTCTACCATTCGATCGGCTGCGTCGCTTGTCACGCATCCCAACAAGGCGAGGCCACACCCACGGCGACGTCCGTTCCGCTGGGCCAGTTGGACCAGAAATACACGCTCACGTCGCTGACAAAGTTTTTACTCGAACCGCATTTGGTGCGAACGAGCGGTCGCATGCCACGATTGACGAGCGATCCCGGAGAGGCGACTCAGATCGCGGCATACTTGCTTCGTGACGTCGTGGTCCGAGAATCGTCCGGTCAATTCACCCGCAAACTGTATCGAGGAAGTTGGGACCGGTTACCGGACTTTGCAAGTTTGAAGATCGATAGCACGGCGGAGGTCGCCGGATTGAAAGTGGACGATGTGCGCCCCCCAGCTAACTTTGCCGCGTCCTTTGAAGCCAAGATTCGCATCGAAAACGAAGGCCGATACTTGTTTCGATTGACCAGTGACGATGGGGCTCGCATGACCATCGATGGCCAGCAGGTCGAGAACGATGGTGTGCACCCAGCGACATCCCAAGTAGGTCGTTTCCGCCTCGCCGCGGGAGTCCACGATTTGAAGGTGTTCTACTTTCAAGGTGGCGGTGAAGTGGTATTGCAACTCGAAATCCGCGATCCCGATTTGGGTTGGCTAGACATCGCCTCCGTCGTGGAAGACGGACAATCGAGTCCTGAACAAAGCTTGGTGCCGAATCAGTTTCAAGCGGACGAGTCGCTCGTGGCACAGGGCCAGCAACTATTTCGAACATCGGGATGTGTGAATTGTCACCTGCTGGATAGCACATCGAATGTAGCGGGCGTATCCGCGTTACCGCTGGACGGTCTTAAACTCGAGAAAGGTTGCCTCGCCGATGAGGTCCAGTCACCGGCAATCGATTACGAGCTGACGACGATTCAGCGAGAGTCGATTCGCGAAGCATTGCGATTGCGTGCTCAACCGACGACAGACTCGCGTTCCGATGAGCAACATGTGAATCTACACATGGCAGCGATGAACTGCTACGCATGCCACGGACGTGGTGATGTCGGCGGAGTAGAACCGAGTCGCGATGCGTGGTTTCAAACGACGACTCCCGAGATGGGTCTCGAAGGCCGATTGCCACCGTCGCTCACCGGCGTCGGCGATAAACTCAACGACGCCTATTTAGTTACCTTGCTTACCGAAGGAGCTCAGGAGCGACCCTACATGAAGACTCGCATGCCGGCATTCGGTTATGCACCGCTGAAAGCTTGGCACGAGGCGGTCGTACGATTGGATCGTAAGGACGATTCGCCAACCGTCGTCCAAGACGATACAGAACCCAACATACTCGGCTCAGGCCGCGCCTGTGTCGGAAACTCTGGCTTGGCTTGCATCAAGTGCCATCGATTCGACGGAGAAACCGGTGGCGGTATCGGCGCGATCGACATGCTTCGAATGACGGAACGTTTACGGCCGGAGTGGTTCCATCGTTACCTGATCGACCCGCAAACTTATCGGCCGGGTACGCGGATGCCTTCCAGTTTTGTCGATGGAAAGTCCGCGCTGGTGAGCGTCTATGACGGCGATCCGGGCAAGCAAATTGACGCGATGTGGAGGTACCTATCGCTGGGCAAAGACGCCAAGGCGCCTGAAGGACTGGTTCCCGGCGCGATCGATCTTGCACCCGACACACGACCACGGATCTATCGCAATTTCATTAGCGGGGCGAGCCCCCGCGCGATCGCAGTCGGCTATCCCGGCGGTATCAATTTAGTTTGGGATGCCGATCGGATGACGTTGATCGAGTTGTGGAAGAACGCATTCATCGATGCTTCCAAGCATTGGAATAACCGTGGCCAAGGGAACCAGGAACCGCTGGGGGATTCGGTGATCCAGCTGAGTTCCACGCCCACCGTCGGTCGGCTGGAATCGAGCGACCAAGCGTGGCCCAGCGAATCACTGCGAGATCGAGGCGCTAAATTCCGAGGCTACAAACTCGATGCCGAGGGAGTGCCCACGTTCGACTACGTACACAACGGTGACTTGATACAAGACACGCCGCAGGCGTCGGTCGTTGATGGACATCCGGTATTGCGGCGTACACTTCGAATCGTCCCTTCACCGTCTTCAACGTCGACGTTGCCGCTCATTGTCAGTGTGGCACGTGGCAAAATCGAAACTCTGGGCGACGGTGTCTTCCGAGTTGATGGACTCTACACCGTTACCACAGGCGGCGCGGACTTCCAAACACGGACAGTCGCTGGTCAAGATGAGTTGCGGGCAACGGTGCCAAGCGACTCGCCCACTGAACTCTGGCAACAAATCAACTGGTAGGCAAACTCCTGATGCACAAACATTTCTTCCTTGTATGGCTGACGCCGTTGGCGATTTTCACGTCACTTTGGTGCGTCAATGTTTCCTCGTCCCAGGACAAACGCGAATCCCAGTACTACACGATCACACGGTTCGAGACTCCGCTGGATGAAACCATCGAAGCATGCGGCTTTCAACTCATGGATGATGGACGCATGGCCGTTTGTTCGCGCCGTGGCGACATCTTTATGATCGATCGACCGTTTGATGCCAAAGTGACGTCGGACCAATTCAAGGTCTTTGCACGTGGGCTTCATGAACCGCTCAGCCTGGGAACTCGCGATGGTTGGTTGTACGCGACCCAGCGTCCCGAGGTCACCCGCATGAAGGACACGGACGGCGATGGGTTGGCGGATGTGTTCGAGACGTTCGCCGATGGCTGGGGAATTTCCGGCGATTACCACGAGTACGCTTTTGGCTCCAAACCGGATGCAGACGGAAACATGGTGGTTGCACTTTGCTTGACCGGTTCGTTTACAAGCGATGTACCGTTTCGGGGATGGGCGATGCGTGTCCATTCCGATGGCAAGGTCACACCGATGACCAGCGGCGTGCGCTCCCCAGGAGGAATGGGAGCGAATCTTGAAGGGGATTTGTTCTATACCGACAACCAAGGACCTTGGAACGGAACCTGTGGCCTTAAGCCGCTCAATCAAGGAAAATTCGTCGGCCATCCGGGCGGATTTCAATGGTTTAAACTCGTTGGCGACGAGATGGGACCGAAACCGATCGAGCCTGTGAGCGGAAGCCGATTGCATGTCGAAGCGGATCGAATTGAACAGCTTGACGTCCCCGCGGTACTGTTCCCCTACTCGAAAATGGGACAGAGTGCGTCAGGCATTGCTTGTGACACAAGCGAGGGGAAATTTGGTCCATTCGCGGGTCAATTGTTTGTAGGTGACCAAACCCATAGCACGGTAATGCGAGTTTCTCTGGAGAAGATTCAGGGGCGGTACCAAGGAGCTTGTTTTCCGTTCTTGAAGGGATTCGGGAGTGGAAACGTCGGCGTCGAGATGACTCCATCGGGTAGCCTTTTCGTGGGCGGAACCAATCGCGGCTGGGGTTCCACGGGCCCGCTTCCGTTCGCCATCGAACGAGTCGATTGGACTGGACAAACCCCATTCGAAATCGCCACGATGCGATTGGCCAAAGATGGGTTTGAACTTACGTTGACCAAGCCCGTCGACCCAAATTCCGCGGCCGATCCCAAGAGTTACTCGCTCAAGACGTACGCGTACGAATATCGGTCCCAATACGGCAGCCCGGAAGTGGACCACACGACCGCGACGATCAAGTCGGTGGAAGTTTCCGCTAATCGACTTCGCGTAAAATTGATTGTCGAGGGCCTACAGCGAGGACATGTTCATGAACTGGATGCGCCAGGACTTCGCGAGCAAAGTGGCGAACCGCTCTTGCATTCACAAGCCTATTACACGCTGAATCAACTGCTGTGATCGGCCCCGATTGGGTTGTTGACCGCAAGCATGTCGAACATCGTTCGTCGACGGTTGCTTGCTAGCGCGCCGCGGCGGGCGATGCGAGGAAGACATGCTGGGTTGCGCGGCAAAGTCCCAATAAGACTTGGGTGTCGTCGAGCAATCGAAGCCACTGGGCATTCTCGTCTTCGGCGGCGTGATGAAGACGCGATGCAGCCTCGGCGATGGCATCGATCCGATTTTCCTTGGCCATGGTCGCCAATTGGTCGGAAAGGATGCGCAGTCCCACGGTGTCTTTCGCGTCAATTGCTCTCGCCAGACGTTCAATTTGCATTCCGATCTGCATCGCGGTTCGGGTCGGAATCGTGCCGTTGGTCAACAACTTTGGCTCGTTGTGTTGTGAAATCACGCTGGCAAAGTGTTCAACGAGTTCTGGGTCAAATTGGACGCCCGCGTAACGACGAAGTTCGGCGATGCACTCATCATGGCTTCGTCCTTTTCGATAGCTTCGGTCGGATCGCATGGAATCATAGCTATCCGCGATGGCGAGCAGTCGAGCGGCCACGGGTAGACGAGGTCCACACGGTTCGGTTTCTCCGCTGGCTCGATATCCATAGGGAGTGTGCAAGCACCGAATGACTTCGTTGAGTTCTTCGCAATTGAACGTGCCCGCGATGATTCCGGCGCCGACGCGATCGTATTGGCGAATCATCTTCCACTCGTCGCGCGACAGGGGTCCTGGTTTGAATAGAATTTGATCGGGTACTCCGATTTTCCCAAGATCGTGCAGCATTGCTGCCGTTTCCAGGACATAGGTCGTGCGATAGTCGAGCACTTCGGATGCCGCGAGTACACAGAGATCGGCCACGCGACGCGAATGTTCGGCCGTTCCGCGATCGCGATATGCCAACGCACTGACGAGAGCCGCAACCGCTTCGAACGGGATCATCCGCTCGCCGTCAAACTCTCGGCCCAGCTTGCCCGAATCCGCTGCATCGGACGCGGTCGCCACGTTGCCCGAATTCACCACGGTATCGTCGTAGACGACCACTTGGTTTCGACCACGTTCTTTGGCAACGTACAGGCATTGGTCGGCGCGATTGATCATTGCGACCCCATTCTCGCTTCCGTCGTGTCTTTCCGAAACGCCGATGCTTACTGTCAATCGCAGTTGCGGTGGCTCATCGAACCGAAGTGCTTCGATCGCCACTCGCAAGTCTTCGGCGATCGAGCGGGCGGAATCACTATCCAAGCCAGCCAAAATCAAACAGAATTCTTCGCCGCCATAGCGACAGACCAGTCCCTTGTCGGCGATTCGCTCGCGTAGTACCAACGAGATTCGGCGGAGCACATCGTCACCCACCGAGTGTCCGTAGGTATCGTTGATTTGTTTAAAGTGGTCGCTATCGACCATCAAGCACGCGACGTGCGAATCCTCTTGTTCCGCTTCCCCTAAGATCGGCTGGAGCTCGCTGAAGAACGCCCGCCTATTCAAACATCCGGTGAGTGGATCGTGCGATGCGAGACGCTGAAGTTCACAGTTCTGGTTGCTAATTTGGTCTCGATACGTTCGCATCATTGCGAGCGACCGTTCCATTTCCGCCCGCTTGAGTTCGACTTCCGTGACGTCTCGAAACGTGGCTAGCACACCGTGCGACCCGCGATCCAGCTCCGTGATTGGGTTGCAATTGATCAGCAAGTAGCGTCGCTCGCCACCGGCCCGCTCGAACAACATCAATTGATCCGTGATCGGGATTGATTCGGTCAGCGCTCGCGTCCATGGGCTTGTGTCCTTGAGCGAGACACAGCCGACCCAAGGCAGCCGACACATTTTTTCGCCGATGACTTGATCCACCGACAGACCGGTGGTGCTGGTGAACGCTTCGTTGGCCACCACGATGCGTTCTTCTTCGTCGATGACCAACAATCCTTCCGTCAACGTGTCCAGCGCGTGTTGAACTCGTTGGGGAATGATGGAAAGCGACCGCGAACTGGGATGTTGGCGACCGATGCAGTAGGCAAGGACGAGACCGAGTCCAGCAAATAGGTAGACAAGCATATTGATTGCAGGGTGAAGTGTGGAGGGCAAGCCTCGTCATTGCGCTCACTCAACGCTAACGAGACGTCACTTGCATCATTACTCTGCATCGGATTCTTCTGCGCCGCCGACTTGAACACACCCGCTCGGCGGCAATAGCGAGGGCTCGTACGAACTTATAACGAAAGCGACGATCGTGCGGATACTTCCGATTGTTTCATGCGGTGGTAATGCACAATTCCGGAGAGAACCGTTGTTGAGAAAACGCATCATGGCCAAAGCGTAACCTACATTTCGATGGACTTGAGACCCGGGTTGGCACGCAATGGGCCGACGCTTTGGATCTCAAGGTTCGGTGCCGCCCCTTGGAATCATGTCATGTCCCGTCCCGTCAATGATCGATTGCTGCTCGTCGAATCCGAGTCGGTATTAGCCGAGTTGGCGTCGTATCGACTCGAGCTTCTCGGCTACCACATTGAATGTGTCGGAAGCGGCGCTGAAGCACTGATGGAGATCCAGAAAGAACGGCCACGAATCGTGATCGTGAATACGAAGCTCATTGATGGCGACGGGTTGGAATGGCTCGCGCGATTGCGGAGCGAACACAGTGCCGAGCAGCTACCGGCACTCGTCTTCTCACTCGACCCGAGCCTTGAGACCGTCGAACGAGCCTTTCATGCGGGGGCGCAAGACTATTTGATCACGCCATTCGATCCGACCGTCTTGGAAAGCAAAATTCACTCGCTGTTGCAAACACCGGAAGTGTCCGGAAAACGCTGGTCACTTCAACTCTCGTAAATTCTCAAGAACCGAACAATGCGACGTTTAGGCGACATTCTTATCGAGCAGGGAGCGCTCACCGCTGAGCAGATGGAATCCGCGTTCGTTGGCAAGCCTCGTGAAACGATGCTTGGTGATTGGCTCGTCGAACAGCAACTTCTCACGACGAATCAGCTCGGTCACGCCCTCGCCGAACAATTTGGTGTCCCCTACGTCGATATCGATCCGACGTCCGTCGATCCCCAAATTTCTCGATTGATTCCGCTGGATTTCGCTCGAGACAATGAAGCTTGTGCGATTGCGATCTCGGGACACTTGATGACTTTGGCAATGGTCGCGCCGGATGATATCGAGACGATTGCCGAAGCCGAATTGATGACGGGCTATCAAATTCAGCCCGCGGTTGCTCTAGCCGAGGACATCGAGGGTTTGATCAGCCGCGTGTATGACGATCGCAGCGTTGCACGTCAAACCATCGTCGACATGAAAATCAGTGAGCTCAAGAAACTAAGAGCATCTGGCGAAGATACGACCGTATCTTCGTTGTTGATCAAAGAACAGGAAGATGCCCCGGTGGTGCGGCTGGTTCAAGCCATCTTATCGGGAGCCGCCACGGCCGGTGCCAGCGACGTTCACTTGGAACCGCACAAGCCGGAGATGCGAGTTCGCTACCGTGTCGATGGCGAATTGCAACAGATCATGACGATCCCCAACCATATCGAGCAATCCGTGATCAGCCGCATCAAGGTCATGGCGGACATGGACACGACGGAGAATCGTCGCCCTCAAGACGGACACCTCGCGGTGTTCGAGAACGGCAAGCGAGTGGGTTTTCGCGTTAGCGGCATTCCGACGATCGATGGTCAAAAACTCGTGCTACGTCTGCTCGACGAAGGCGCACGCACCTTTGAACTCGACAAGCTCGGCATGACCCAGCGAGATAACACGGTCCTGCGCGCAATGATCGACAAACCTCACGGCATGTTCGTGGTCACCGGACCGACCGGCAGCGGAAAAAGTACCACGCTCTACGCTGTGCTCCAGCACTTGAATCAAGTCGATCGCAACATTGTGACCGTCGAGGACCCGGTGGAATATCGGCTCTCGGGGATCAACCAAGTCCAAAGCGACAATGAGTACGGAATGGGGTTTGCCAACGCCCTGAAGTACATCATGCGTCAAGATCCGGACGTGATCATGGTGGGCGAAATTCGCGATAGCGAAACGGCATCGACGGCGGTGCAAGCGGCGCTCACCGGCCACTTGCTGATCAGCACTCTACACACCAACGATGCCGTCGGCGCGGTCCAGCGATTGAGCGACCTGGGTGTGGACCGCTTTAAGATCGGCGGCTCGCTTCTGGGTAGCATCGCCCAGCGACTATTGCGCTGCGTCTGTGAAAACTGCAAGCGTCCTGCCCCCGCGAACGAGCATTTGTTGGAGGCGTTGGACCCGGACGGAATGATTCCACGATCGGCGCAGTTCTACAAAGGGATCGGATGCAAAAAATGCCTGGGAACCGGATTCGCCGGACGTATTCCCGTGTTTGAAATCATGCCGATCACTCCGGAAATTACCGCGGCAATCGAGGCGGGTGTCCCCAACTCTCGACTGCAAGACCTCGCCAATGAAGCGGGGATGGTGGAGCTATCGCGTGCCGGACTCGAACAAGCACTCGCGGGCCGCACGTCGCTCGAGGAAGTGTATTTCAAAACGAGTGGCGACCGGCGAAGCACCGAGCAGAAAAACGTCGCGGGTGGACGCCGCGATTCGGATCCGATTCCGCAAAGTGCGTCTGCATGATTTGTTATTGATTCAACCGTTCCTCCCTGCGATCACTCATGTCACGAACCACTACCATCTCGACAAAGCACGGCAACGTGGGACTGTTTGCACAGTTCGGGCGTTTGATTCGGACATTGCAGTCAATCGAGGTCGGTCCCAAACGCGGAAACGCCGTCGGCACCGTGACCGCTCGCATCGGATTGTCACAACTGTCTCAATTGCTGAGATTGTTGATGATGCTGCTCGAGAATGGACTCTCGATGCCTCGCGCGCTTTCCTCGCTCGCGTCGGACCATTCCATGAAGAAGTATCGCGATGTGCTGCTGCACATGCGGAGCGTGATTGAATCGGGCGGATCGCTCAGCGAGGCGATGAGTTTTTACCCGAGGACGTTCACGACGATGCAGGTCCAACAGGTTCGCATTGGTGAACGAAGCGGCTCGCTCGAAAAAGCCATGCGCCAGATTTGTGAACAGGTCGAACGCAAGGTCGCCCTTCGCAAACGGATCATCAAGAAAGTGAGTTATCCGATCATGATCACACTCGCTGGAACGGGTTTGATGATTTTTATGTGCACCTTTGTGGTCCCGGAGTTCGAAAACGTTTACGCCAGCAGCGGTGTCGAACTACCGATGGTGACTCAAGTCGTCACGCGAATGAGCCGGTTAGTAATCAATTGGGGATGGACCGTCTTCCCGATACTATTCATTGCCTTTGCGGTATGGCGAACCGCTCGACGCAACGCCGATATCGCGCAAAAAACGGATGCGTTGAAGCTCCGAATACCACTCTTGGGTCCTTGGTTGCGTGATGCGGCAGTCTTGCAATTCGCCGAAGCGATTTGCTCGATGGTCGAGTGCGGGTACACGCCCGTGGATGCCGTGAAATCGGCGTCCGAGTGCGTCCGCAATCGAGCCGTGCGAGCTGCCGTGGAAGATGTCAAACGAAGCGTCCAACGCGGCGAACGTTTGAGCACCGAGCTAGCCAAGCACGATCGCTATTTTCCCGCGACGATGTGTCAATTGGTGGGCATCGGCGAGCATTCGGGTGACTTTGAACGGGCCATGCGTGGCACGACGAGCCATCTTCGCGAACGACTGGAAACTCGAATCGATGCGACCGTCGGAATGCTTGAGCCGACCTTGACGATTCTGCTCGCGATCGCCATCGGAGGCATTGTGTTGTCGATCTACACTCCCATGTTCCACATGTTTGAGGTCCTCGAATAATCATGCGTTGGCGTTCAACCGAAACAGCTCGCCGTCGAGCTTTCACCCTGCTGGAAATCATGTTGGCGGTAATCATCACCGGGGTGGTTGCCGCGTTGGGGATTTCGCATTTGCGAAAGCCGGGAGTCGACTCGCATCAACATGCGTGCGATGTTGATCGTGAGATGCTCCAGGGCCTCGCTGAGCGTTATGCGGAGGACGAAGATGCTTCGCCGTCCAAGGATTTGCGAGAGCTTGCCGCGGCGGATTACTTCGACGGCAAGCTACCGACATGCCCGTCGACCCACCAAGCTTATGAATGGCGAAATGGTATCGTGAGCTGCCCCACGCACGAAGCGACGAGATAACCGTTCAGCCGGTACCGACGGTCGATTCAGCTCAGTGGCGTCACGAAACACTCGGATCCGATTTCCACTCCGAGAACATCAGCTTGGGTCGACGTCAACACGAGGGAATCGTCCGAAACTTCGCCACGTACGCTCGTAAAGCCGTCTTTCAGAGTGGCGATGATCACACTAGGACGAGCCTCGCTTCGGATCTCGCCTTGCACAATGTCCGTGACGGCACGCCGCAGCGTCGACTGGACTGCACGGATCGAGTCAGTATCGCAATTGAGCACCGGTCCGGCATCGAAGATATCGACTTCATCGGTGCTCGAAAAACCTTGGGACTGCAACAGCGCAAGCGCCGGTTTGGTCTCGTCATGCACCGCGGCGATTTTTTCACGAACATCCACGGGCAACAGATCGAGATAAATCGGATGCTCGGGCATCATGTCTTCGATGAAATCCTTTGCGACCGTGCTCATCGCATCGGCGACGGCGAACTCAACAGGGATAAATCGCCCCGTGACTGATTCCCAAAAGGGAACTCTTCCATCGGCTTCCGCTTTGCCTCGCATCTCGGCAATCACACGATTGGAGAAACGTGAGCGTCGTGCCGCCATCAACGTGAACCGAGCCAGCGAAAGCCACCGCCCGCGTCCTTGGTTTCGATGCGTTCCGCGCAGAAACAAACTACCAATTTCGGTGAGACCGTCATGAACCCGTTTTAGTTCCAAACTGGTGCGACGATGGCTGACCCCGAGCATCTCGCTGTGATGCTCGCGAGTCACCACGCGATACGAGTAGAACGGCTGGAAGCCGCCCGTTTTGGCATAAATCGTTGACGTGCCAACCAATTCGCCGGTTTCGTCATCGGCCAGTACAAGCACGTACGGCTCGTCCTTGATCGATTGACCGGTGCGAGTGAACGCAAAGACCGATTGTTCGATCCGATCAAGAATCTGGTCATGTTTGAGCTGCAGCGTCGTGAGTCCCCTGGTGGCACTGCGAATGAGCGACTCGAGTCGATCGAGATCTCCGATTCGCACCGCTCGCACTGTCCACATCGGCCGATCAACTCAATTAGAAGGAACCGACGCGGCAACTTTGGTCTGGGCCAACACTTCGACCGCGGCCTTCTCGAGTAGTTCAATCGCTAAATCGATATGCGTCTGGGTCGTGATTCCCGGCGGTGGCAAGAATCGTATCCGGGTGGGATCAGCACCGCAGACGAAACCCAGCAACCCCATGTCAAACATCGTGTCCATCATCAATTTGGCCGCTTCGTAGCTGCCGTCGCCTGGTGTGAACGCAATCATCATCGCTTCACCGAACGGTCCACTGATCAGCGACGGATACTTCTCGCTAAGTCTTGCGAGCCCCGCTTGAAAGTATTTTCCGCGGGCCGCGTTCTGACCATCATTGCCAAAGCAGTTTGCGGCCTCCAGGGCATCCAACACGGCCAATCCCGTGGCGATCGAAGCCGAGGCACCGGTGAATGTTTGGCTGATGATCGGTCCCGTGGGATGAAAGGTTTCCCGGTAGATCGTCGCACACACCTGTGTAATCTTTCCGATCGTGACAATATCGACGAACTCATCAAGTCCGAAATGTTGGAAAGCAAAGGGGCGCGTCGTGCGCGAAAACGACTGAATCTCGTCGAACACGATCGGGATTCCGGCCTGGCGAAGCGGCCCGCAGAGTGCCCGAAAGAATTCGGTGCTTCCCGGATAGTAGCCACCTTCGCCCGCGATGGGCTCGGCCCAAAACGCCGCATATCGCCCCGGGTGTCGCGCCAACAGTCGATGCATTTCGTCCACCGCATAACGTTGGCTCTGCTCGGGGTTCGCAGGGTCTCGAAACGGCAAATAGTCGACATTGAGGGCCAACGGCAACCCCATGCGATACTTGGCTTTGTCGGTGAGCGCCGCCAGTGCGATGGAGCGACCGGCGAAACAATGATCAAAGGCGATGATACGATCCGCGGGCGATTGCCGATGCAGCGCCAGTTTGAGCGCGTTCTCGTTGGCCATCGCGCCACTTGTCGAAAGGATGCATCGATTCAGTGGGGCACCTGACTGGCACGCCAGTGCGATCAAACGTTCGCTGATCTCGACACTTGGACGATGCTGCTGCAAATTGCCTTGCATCACGGTGTCCTCCAGCGCCGCATCGATCGCCGCATCGATCAACCGTGGATCACTATGGCCGCACCCGTGCACCCCGATACCACCGATCATGTCCAGCTTGATGCTGCCATCGGCCAATTCGACCAGCGGTCCATTGCCCAACCCCGATGCCAAGTAAGGCCAAATCGGTGGTCCGCCTCGTGTCGCACTCAAACGATCGAGCCAATCTTGGTAGGAGGCTCGCAGCGATGACGAAGCCGGTTTCGTCGCGGACAACTTGGCCGAGTGATTCGCGACGGCCTGGGCAATCAATTTCTTGGCCTGGGCGATTCGTGGATCGTCACGAAGCTGATCAGCGATGAGAGCGTGTTTCAAAGTTTGGGAGTTCTGGCGATCCAAGGTCAGCTATCCGAAGGGGCAGTGGCGAATGTCATCATCACCATAGTAGCGTTTGAAGTCCTGGAGGTTCATACGGCTTGTGAAGTCTCCGCGTCAAGCAGCGACAAAATGGCGATCACCCGAAGGGCAGCGGGCACGAGTGAGTCGAGCTCGCAGTACTCGCTCGGGCTGTGCAAACCTTGGCCTCGCGGACCGAGGCTATCCACGTTGGCCAGTCCGTAGGCTGTTAGTTTGCTGCCGTCGCAAGCACCGCCGGTGTCGAGCCATTGGATGGGATCGCCCACCAGCGCACTCGCTCGGTCGACAATCTTTTGCAGTCGATAAAACTGCGAGTCGGGGATCTTGGGGGGTGCATGAAACTCGCCGTGAATTTCAACCTCGAAACCGTCACGGCTGTACTGCGACGCAAGTTGTGCGAGCGCCGCTTCGGTGTGGCGGAGCGTTTCTCGCGATTCGACTCGCACGTTCAATTGGACCCTCGCCATGTCCGGAACTCGGTTAAGTGGTCCGCCGCCCGAGATTCGTCCAACATTGACTTGGATTCCCAGTTCGGGGGCGTTGAGTTCGGTCAAGGCGATCACCAGTCGCGCGGCCTGCATAATCGCATTGCGACCTGCAGCCAAATCGCGACCCGCGTGGGCGGATCGACCTTTCACCCAGCAATCAAAGTTGCCGGACCCTTTTCTCGCGCGAACCAAAGAGCCATCGGGAAGGGCAGGTTCAAAAAGCAAGGCCGCGTCAAACTCGGGCGCCAACTCTTTCATCAACTGGCGCGATGCGGGCGAGCCGATCTCTTCGTCGGGATTCAAGAGGACCGACAGCCCGATGCGAGATAATATTTTGAACTGTCCCAGTGCCTCGACCACTGTATAGATGGTCGCAATCCCGCCCTTTGCATCGGCCGTACCGGGGCCGACCATGCAATTCGCTTCGACGTGGCAAATCGACGGTTCGTCATCGGATCGGTACACCGTATCGTAGTGAATCATCAACAGCACACGTCGTGTCGCCTCGGGTCGGAAATTCCATAGCAGGGCGGGCCCAGTGGCAATGGTGCTCCGGTGGCCGGCGTCATCGATGCTCGATATCGGCGGCAATTCGATGGATGTGAATTCGACTCCAATATTTCGAAAGTCCTCCGCGAGAAGGTCGGCCATCCTGCGCAATCGGTCCGAGTCGTAGGAAGATGAATTGGTATCGCACCATCGTTTCAGCCGCTCGATGGATTGCGGTTTTCGATCTTGTAGCCAATGTCGAATGGTGCCCAAGCGTTCTTGATTCAAAACCATCGACATGATTCGTTCCCCCATTCCCAGACCGAAATACTCCTGGGATGCTCGCTCGGTATGAACTGGATTTTTCTCACCATCGTCTCCGCATCGTTGCTGGGCGTCTACGACGTTACCAAAAAGGTGTCGGTCAAACTCAACGCGGTCCCGATCGTCTTGTTGGCGAGCGTGAGCATTGGGGCTGGGATTTGGCTTCCGCTACTGTGGTTATCGCATACGGAGTTGTCTCATTTATTGCCCGATGTCTTGCGAGTGACTCCACTGGGCGGTCGAGAGCATGCGATGCTGTTTGCCAAGAGCGTCTTGGTGGGACTTTCGTGGACGTTCGCATTTTTCGCGATGAAGCACTTGCCGCTTTCGATTGCGGCGCCGATTCGTTCGACGAGCCCGTTGTGGACGATTGTCATCGCCACGGTCGCCCTTGGAGAGCGTCCCGAGATTTGGCAATGGGTGGGAATGGTGGTGGTGCTCGCATCGTTCTGGCGATTCTCGTTACTGGGGGCACGCGAAGGCATTCATTTTTCTCGCGATCGATTCGTGTATGCGATGGTGGTGGCGACGCTGCTTGGTTCGCTCTCATCGATCTATGACAAACTGTTGCTCCAGAACTTTGCGATGCAACCTGCGGCCGTTCAAGCTTGGTTCACGATCTATCTTGTGCCCGTGATGATGCCGCTGGCCATTCGTTGGTACTGGGTCGATCGACCGCGAGTTCCGTTTGACTTTCGCCGAACGATTTGGCTCATCAGTCCCTTGCTGCTTGCGGCAGATTTCGTTTATTTTACGGCGCTGGCGGATCCCGATGCGCTCGTGTCGGTGGTATCCACCATTCGCCGTTGTAGTGTATTGATCCCGTTTTTGTTCGGGATTCGAGCATTGGGCGAGGCCAACTTTCGTAGCAAAGCCGTCTGTATCGCGACCATGCTTGTGGGCGTCGGATTACTGACCTGGCATTAACGTCGCTGTCGACATTGAATCTCATGCCGCCGAATCCCATCGATCCTCCGCGACAATTGGGAGCCCCACTGGGCAGCGCGCGACTCAAGTCCGTCCCCGACGATTTTATCGTGGAGGAAATTCTTGGCTTTACTCCGTCGGGGGAAGGCGAACATTGTCTGCTTTGGATCGAGAAGACGGATCGTAACAGCAACGATGTGGCCGCTCACTTGGCAAGTGCGTTGGGGATTCGCAAACGCCTGGTCAGCCACTGTGGACTCAAGGACAAATCGGCGGTGACAAGGCAATGGTTTAGCGCGCACCTTCCCGGTCAAGCGTCTCCGACCAGCGAGCAGCTTGACGGCGATGGCATTCGAGTCTTGCGAGTGACTCGGAATTTGCGAAAGTTGCATCGTGGTTCTCATGACGGCAATCGGTTTACCATTCGTTTGCGCCAGTGCGATTTTGCGAACGAGGCTACCTCGCAACGATGCCAGGAGATTTTGGGACGCGGCGTACCCAACTATTTTGGTTCCCAGCGGTTTGGTGATGAGGGAGGCAATGTCGAACAAGCGTTGCGATTGATGTCCGGCCAACTCGAGGTTCGAGATCGCTTGGTGCGTGGTATTTTGATTTCCGCAGCTCGCAGTTTCCTGTTCAATGCCATTGTCGCCGATCGAGTGATCATGGGAGTTTGGGACAAGGTATTGCCTGGCGAAGTATTCGGATTTGCAGCCAATCGCAGCTTGGTGTTACCGGATAACTTGCATGGTGATGAGGCTGAGCGAGTCGAACTTGGTACCCTTGAACTCACTGCGTCCCTGTGGGGAGACGGTGAACTCGCCAGCCGCGATGAGGTTTTAGAAATCGAAGAGCGTGTTTCGCGGCAGTATCCCGAGTTCGTGCGAGGCCTGGTGCGAATGGGAGTGCGGCAAGAACGTCGCGTGATCCGGCTGACACCCAGGGCGATGAGTTGGGAGTGGGAATGCGATTCGGTGCTCGTGGTTCGATTCGAATTACCCAAAGGGACGTACGCGACGACGGTGTTACGCGAACTCGTCGATTTCATTGAATAGCCAGCACAGTGAATACTTTCGGCGACCACCATCATGGACTCATTCGGCGAACAGAGTGCTTCGAACTTCCTGGTCGATCGTCTTGCGTTGGGCCATTGCCTCGTTGAATGTCGCCGCATCGAGCGAGTAGAGCGTAACGTTCGTGGCGGCGTCGACACTCGCGTTTCTTGGGCGACCCGTAATCAGGGCGGCTTCGCCAAAGTGGTCGCCTTTGTGCAAGTCCGCCACACGTTGGTTGTTCGGGTCTAGCATCACGTGAAGGTCACCGGACGCCACCAAGTACAAACGGTCGCCCAGTTCTCCCTCATGAATGATTCGGGTCCCGGGAGGATGGTTTTCTTTTCTCATTCGCTCGGCGATCTTTGTTAGCGTGCTGATCGCGATTCCTTCGAAAAGGCTACAACGAGTCAGCATTTCGCTGATCGAAGCGACTTCATCCAATTGCGAGTTGCGAGTGATCCGACCGAAGTCCATTTTCACGATCCGATCGGCGACGTCGAGAATACGGTTGTCGTGTGTGACGATCACAATCGCGACCCCCGATTCGTTGGCGAGTTCTTGAAACAACGATACGACCTGGCGTCCTGATTCCTCGTCCAGCGCCGCGGTCGGCTCGTCGGCCAGCAGAATCTCGGGGCGATGGACCAAGCCGCGGGCGACAGCGACGCGTTGTTTTTGGCCGCCGGATAGACGACCGGGTTTGTAGTGCATCCGTTCACCGAGCCCGACCCGTCGAAGCATGTTTTCGCAGCGGGCGTTTTGTTCGAGCCGGGTCAAGGAATCACGATGCAATTCGAGCGACATGCGAACGTTTTGGACCGCCGTGAGCGACGAGAAAAGGTTGTGAGCTTGAAAGATAAAGCCGAGCCTTTTCCGGAGGGCAACGACTTCACGATCGCTCGCGGTGTGCAGCGGTTGGCCGAGAACCCACAACTCGCCTTGCTGAACGCGACGAAGGGTGCCGATAAGCGTCAGGAGAGTCGTCTTTCCCGAACCGCTCTGGCCGGTCATGATCACGATCTCGCCCGGTTCGACCTTCAAGTTGTTATCAAAGAGCACCTGCTTTTGCCCATCACCGCTACCGTAAAAGTGTTGCAGGCTCCGCACGTCGATCGCCGGTCGGCGGTCTGTGGTCTCGTTCATACAATCTGGATTCTCTTGCGGCGGACGCTTCGGATAGACTGGGGACACAGTAGACTGGCGCGGTCGCTGACTCGCAATTACCGCACCTTTATCATTCCTGATTCACAGCCGCGTCAACGCAAACTTTGAACTGATGTCTGGACTCCGACTCGCTGCCGCTCGAAATCCATGGCGAAACGTCTTGCCCGGTGCGATCGTTTCGTTGGTGGTCCTCATTGCCGGCCCGGGGTGCGACCTGACTCGCTCGCCCGAAACCCGCACGGCGGCGCCGCATCGTTTGCAAGCGCTGGCGGCTCTTGGCCCCAGTGGCATTCCGGCGGTGGTGGCACAGGGCCAGCTTGAACCGGCTGGTGGCGTGCTTCCGATCCTGGTCGAGCCGGGTGATCGGATCGCCAAGGTGGAAGTTGCCGAAGGCGATCTCGTCAAAGCTGACCAGACGCTCGTGGTGCTGGCGAGTTTAGCCGTCCGCGAGACCGAGTTGGCGGTCGCCGAGACCCAGCTTCGCGAGTCGCAAACGCGCGCCGTCGCCGCCGCCAAAGTGGCCCAGGCAAAGCTGGATGTCGCGACGACCCAGCTCGAAAAAGCGGAACTCGAAATGCAACAGGCCCAAGCCCGCTTTGATCGCGCGAAAGCCAGTGGCGGCGAGTTGGATCTGCTCAATCAACAGGTCGAATTGAACCAAAACAAGTTGAATCAAATTCGCGCGGCGTTCAACGATGCGACGACGCAAAAACTCGTATCTCGGGCGAGTTTGGATCAACAGGAGCTTGCCGTGAACCAGGCAAAGTTAGCTGCCGAGTCGGCCAAAACCGATGCCCAGCAAGCGATCCAGCGGGAACGACTGTCTGTCGAAACCGCCCGCCGCGAACTCGTTGCTGCGAAACTGGCCGTCGAGTCCAACGAGGTACAGTCGTCGTTCGAGTCGCTGGAAAAACAAATCGAGCTGTTGCGATTGCAAGTGGAGGCGACGCGTGTGAAAAGCCCCGTCGACGCAATGGTGTTACGGCTCAGCGCCACGGCCGGCCAAGCGACGACGACTGCACCGGTGATGCACGTCGGTGACGTCAGCAAGATGATTTGCCGCGCGGAGATCGACGTCGCCGAGATCCGCAAAATCGGCGTCGGCGCTGAGGCTCGTGTCAGTAGTTCAGCACTGTCCGAAACCTTGGTCGGCCACGTGCAATCGATCAGCCGCTTAATCGGCGCACCGCAACTGGCCAGCCCCTATCCGACCGCTCGCGTCGATTGGCGTAGTGCCGAAGTCGTGATCGCGATTGATCCTGAATACGCGCTAGCGGCGGCCCGGTTTGTCAATTTGCAAGTCGATGTGGCGATCAACGCATCCG
This sequence comes from Pirellulaceae bacterium, assembly GCA_041741195.1. Taxonomy (GTDB): domain Bacteria; phylum Planctomycetota; class Planctomycetia; order Pirellulales; family Pirellulaceae; genus JBBSJZ01. The sequence continues at coordinate 83,710 of JBGSKM010000085.1, read as the reverse complement.
ACGATGTGGCCATGGTTCCGGTAGCGGATACCGATTCGAATTCGGATTCCATCGATCCGTGAATATTGGTCCGTGAATATCGATCCGTGAATATCGATCCGTGAACGTTGAATTGACCGGGAGCCGACAAGGATGCCGCTGAAACCAAGTCGTCGCACGTCATTGGCAATTCATAACCTGCTGCACCAGCCGGTTCGCACGATGGTGTCCGTTCTTGGTATCGCCTTTGCCGTGTTGCTAATGTTCATGCAACTGGGGTTCCTCGGCAGCGTGGGTGACACTGCGACACTCGTCTACGAACATACGCCCGGCGAAATCGTCGTCCGCTCAAGAGAATACTTGAGCGCGTATGATCCGCGAACGATCGACGACGATGTACTCAATCGCCTGATGACGATGCCAGCGGTGGCCGGGGTCTGGCCCTTGGATTTGGGCGTTGCGTCATGGCAGAATCCGGCGACCGGCGAGTATCTGGCCGTGGCGATGATGGGCGTTGATGTCGATCGAGCGGCACTCGATTTAAAGGAACTACACGAGCTACTTCCATTATTAAGACGGGCCGATCACGTGTTGGTCGATCGAGCGAGCCGTGCGGATTTCGGGCCGGTCGATGGGCTGAGCTTTGGTCCGCAGGACGTCGGTCAATCCACGGATATCAACCTTCAACGGGTCCAAATCGCAGGGACGTTTTATCTCGGCACCGGGTTAGCCGCCAACGGCGCGGTGCTGACCAGCCGCGAAGGTTTTGCGCGACTGACTCGAGGAGGCGCGGAGCGAGTTTCGATGGTGTTCGTGAAATTGGCCGATCATGTATCGATCGACCAAGGGCGATTGGAAATCCAGGAAAAGCTTTCCCGCGGAGGCGGTCCACTGGCACATGCCGATGTGCTGTCATTGGAGCAAGCAAAGAACCTGGAGCGACGTCATTGGTACCTTGAGACGCCCGTCGGCATCATCTTTTGGATCGGTGTTGCGCTCGCGGTCGTGGTGGGCGGCGTCGTTTGTTATATGGTCTTGGCGGCGGATGTCGTTGCGCACCTGCCAGAGTACGCCACGCTCAAGGCACTCGGATACAGTAATGGCTACCTGGGGCGGACGTTGCTTGCACAAGCGAGCATGCTCGCGATTGCCGCGCTTCCAATTGCGGCACTGGCGGCTGTGGGATTGTTTCATCTCACCAGTATCCTATCAGGGCTTCCGATTCGAATGACTTGGCTTTGGATCACACTTGTCAGCGCGCTCACGCTGGTGATGTGCGGATCGGCCGGTTTGCTTGCCTTGAGGAAACTGTCCAAAGCTGAACCGGCGAGTCTATTTTGATGTTTCAACAAACTCCGCTTGCTTGGAAGAACCTGGTTTCGGATCGCCGACGATTGGCGCTTGCCGCAGCCGGTGTCGCATTCGCGGCCATTTTGATGTTCACGGAAAATGGATTTCGAAATGCGTTGCTGGACAGCCCGGTCCAGTGGTTGAAGCTGGTCGACACCGATTTGGTCGCGATTAGCCGGACACGCACGTCGCTGCAAATCGAGCAGCCTTTCCCGCTTGATTTACTGCGTCGAGCCTCGGGGGATCCCGACGTTTCCGTCACCACCCCACTTTATATCGAACGCAGCCGATCGCTCGTGCGTGTCGATGATTCACGGCAGCGTCCGATCCGCGTGATTGCCATGGAGAATCAACCTCGTTGGTTGACGACGCGAAAACTGCGCGAAACCTTGTCACGGGTTCGGCCACCCCAAACCGCGGCCCTGGATGACCAAAGCCGACGCACCTTCGGCTTCGCGATCAACGAACCGGCGGAACTAGTGCAGCAACAAATCGAGCTGGCCGGTCGATCGCTGCGGATCATCGCCACGGTTTCGATTGGCGTCGATTTCGCCAATGAAGGCACCCTCTTGATGAGTGCCAACAATTTTGCGGAATACTTTCCCTCTCGCAACCAAGGCCGGCCGCTGGAGTCCGTCGATTTAGGACTGATCCAACTTCAACCAGGCGCAAATGCCGAACAAGTGGCACGACGGTTGACCGATCTGGCACCCGGTGTCTGGACCGTCAAGACGCGACAGCAACTGATCCAACAGGAGACAGATTTTTGGAGCCGACAGACACCGGTGGGTATTATCTTCACGGTCGGCGCCATGATGGGCTTCGCCGTCGGCGTCATCATCTGTTATCAAATTCTTTTTACGAGCATTCAAGATTCGATGCCTGAGTTCGCGACTCTGAAGGCGATGGGCTATTCCAACCGGTACTTTGTCATGCTGGTGATCCGCCAATCCATCTATTTGTCCGTGTTCGGATTCACGATTGCCCTGGTTGTCAGTTTTGGTTTGTTTCGAGCCCTGGAATCACTTGCGGAGCTGCCAATGTTGATCACCGTCCCGCGAGCCCTCCTCGTGCTCGCGCTGACCATGGCGATGTGTCTGGTAAGTGGGCTGCTGGCAATGCGAAAGCTGCTCAAAGCGGACCCGGCCAGTTTGTTCTAGCTTGATCAATTCGCATTGACCGCAGTAGACGGTCTGGCTCGTCCACAGGACGGCGGGCAAAAATCGCATCGACGCAATGGCTTCTACCGATTTCCCACCAAGGTTCCCAAGGCTCGCTGTAGATTGACTTCGGCGATTTGGACGTCGCGCTGACGGTCGATGTGATCGGCTTGTCGTCGTAGCGCCGTGAGTCTCGCAATGCTCTCGGATCCCGCGGTCGCTTTGTCAATCTTTTCCGCGGCGCGTTGCCGCTGTGTTTTCTCCGTGGCAAGTTGTACCAACTGTGAACTGATTTCGAATCGCTCGCGAGCTTCCTGGAGTTCTAAGATCGCTTGCGTTACTTGCTGAGTGACCAACTCGGTCGAATTGTCGATCAACGTTTGGCACTGGCATCGACGACATGCCAAGTTGGCCGCGTTTCGATCTCGTTGACCCAACTTGGCCAACAGTGGCAAGTTTCCGGCGACGGTTGCCAATCCGAGACCGGGTTGAAGCACGCCGAGCATCGCCTTGCCCGCGGGTAAGGAATCGGCGTTCATGCAACGACAAAGCGTGAGTGCGGCTTGGTGATCTCCGCGATTTTGCAATGCCGTGGCGATCGCTTGAGTTTCATCGAGCAGGGGTTGGTGGCTCAGTGGCGTCGACTGCAAGTTCACTACCTCCACCTCCGCGATCGGTCGATCGATCAAGTTGGCCAGGCGCCGCTGAAGTTTCTTGATACCGAACTGAACAACGATTTGAGAGTCGCGAATTTCGAGCTGCTGTAGTTTCAAATCGAACGTGTTGCCATCGGGCAAGTCAAGTTCCTCCGCTCGCGTGGCAAGACTCAACAAATCACCGAGCACCTGATTCGACTCCGCCAATAACGCACTTTGTTGCGACATGGCGATGATGCGATAAAACGCGTCCATTGCATCGCGAGCGGATTCGTCGCGACGATCTTCGGCGAGCTCTTTGAGTACCGCCTGGATCAAACCGACTTGGGCGCACGCCGCGGCATCATCGCGGTTTAGTTCGCACCCCAGGGCGGAGCGTTCACCCTCAAGGGCCGCGGCTGCCGGCGACGCTTCGCCGGCCAGTCCAATGATCGCGATCGGATCAAGCGTTGGGGTCACCGTCAACTCGACACTTGCCGGAATACCACCAGGAAACTCAACGGAGGCCTCGGGATCGACGGTCGTCGGGCCAGCCGTGGTGACGACCCAAATGAGTGTCGCGAGAACGACTGACATGAACGCGGCTCCCGTCGCCCAGCACTTTCCGCCGATTCGAAGAGTCCGTCCGTGAACTCAATCTTCGTTAGTTATCGCGTCAAACGTTGCATCGAGAAGATTGAAACCGCCGGAGTTGCGTCTGTATCGGTTTTGCGCATTCTGCCTGGCAATTCAGGGTCAATCATTCATGCCAACTGGGGTCGTGAAACCCACATGGCCGGTGCTTTTCAGCCGCTGGTGGTAAGCGTATGCTGTTGGGTTTCCTAGGCGACACTTCGATGGGCGAAATCCTCTTTCAATACAAGCGTCCCGATCCGACGACATGGGTTTACCTGTCGTCGTTCTTGACCATTGGATTGTATTTTGTTTTCCACCGATTCTGGAGCGTCCGCAATCTCGACATTGTGCTCGTGATTTTGCTTGCGCCCGGATTGATGATGGTGCACGAGGGTCGACGTCGCCAATTGCAACAATTCGAAGCTCAAATGGCCCAAGCGGCCTTTGATCAACGTCATGACCAAACGACGTTCGATGAATTCGAACCTGAACCATCGGCGTCAAAGTTACTCGTGACGATGCAGTCGGTTGAGGAGGCGGTCGATTCGCCTGCTTCGTCGGAATCGGCCATCGAGCCCGTGGCGCCAAAGGCATTTACTCCCGAGTCGATTCAACTGACCGGATTCGTTTGGCTCTTTGTCGTGCAAGGTTGCATTCTAGTGCGGTTGATGATCGACCCCCTGATGGTTCGTCGTCCGTTGTTGGATCCCAATTTGACAGCTGGCGGACTGAATTTTATCGGCATCTCTTTGTTCATTTTCATGATGGCCAATGTCGTCACGAGCACCCCGAGATTGCAAGTCGAGCAAGGACCGAAGCTGGGTCCCGGGTATCCGCTGATGCATATGTTGCCCGCGATTCCGACTCGTCCGGTGAGTGACACTCTTGTGGGCGCGGAACCGCCGGGTGGCGCGGCCATGGACGCGTCGACACTCTGGCTCACAACGCTTGCCAAAGTCTTAGCGATCCTTGCTCACTTGGCAGTCGTCATTGGAATCGTGCTGATTGGCAACCGACACTTTGCCAACTTGCGAGCCGGAATCGGATGTGCGCTCCTTTACTTGTTGTTGCCCTACACTGCGCAAATGACTGGGCGAGTGGACCACGCGATCCCAGCGGCGTTGCTGTTGTGGGCGATCTTGATGTATCGCCAACCCATCGCTTCGGGCATTTTCTTAGGCTTGGCCGCGGGGTTGGTTTACTACCCGCTTTTCCTGTTGCCGCTGTGGTTTAGCTTTTATTGGCAACGGGGGGCTCGGCGTTTTGGTCTCGGCGTTGCCGCAACGTTGTCACTCCTGATGCTACTTCTATCCGCGGCCGGAACAGGTTCGCTCTTGGACCACCTCCGGCGCATGTACGGATTGATTTCGCCACTTTGGGAACCTCGTGGGATTTGGGCGTTGGGATGGGATCCGATGTGGCGATTTCCGGTTATCGCCGGCTTCGTGATTCTCAGCTTCTTCTTCGCCGTTTGGCCCGCACAAAAGAATCTCGGAACTTTGATCAGTTGCACGGCCGCGGTGATGGTTGCGGCACAATTTTGGCATGGCGATGGCGGTGGACTTTATATCGCTTGGTTCTTGCCGATGTTGTTGTTGACGATCTTTCGACCCAATTTGCAGGATCGCGTGGCGTTGAAAGTGATTGATGGCGGGACCGCTAATCTTCGCCAACGCTCGCGGCTGGAGGCTGAAGCCGCTTGATCGATCCACTGGAGAACGGCGGGCAGTCCACCACACCCGTTACCGATATCGCCCCCGAACCATGGTTACCCATGGAAGCCATCGACCGCTACACCGAGGAATTGGGTGAACGCGATCGAATGTTCGCTGCTCTGGAACATCAAGATGGTCGCCTAGGAACCATCCGCGTGCTGCTGTTCGTAGCGATGCTACTGTTCTTGTTCGTCGCCTACCTATCGGCCTCGACAACTTTGATGAGCGGGCTTGCTGCGGCGGCCTTCTTGGGTTTCCTCGGCGTCGCGATTTACAACGAGTCCGTTCGAGACGAAATGGAGCAGGTGCGTAGTGAGCGACGTGTCTTGCGTCGGTTGCTGGCCCGATTGCAGCGTGATTGGAAGCGATTGAGCGAGCGTGGCCCCGCGAAGTTGTTGGAAGACTTGGAACTACCCAAGCACCAACGAGAAGTCGCAGACGATTTGGACCTTTTCGGTGACGCATCCCTGTTCCAACTCGTTTCGATGGTCGGCACCAAACCGGGCGCCCACACCCTTGCCCGTTGGCTCGCCGAGCCAGCGAGTTCCCAGGCCGCGACGCGGCGCGCAGATGCAACCGCGAGTTTGGCTCCCGAGCGAGAGCGACGGTTAAAGTTCTACGTCACGGCAAACCAAATCGGAGAAAGTACAGGGCACCCGGATCGATTCGTTCAATGGGCCGCCGGCCAACAGTGGCTTGCCCAGCGCAAGTGGCTGATGACGTGGGCGAATGTCTCGGCGATCATCGCGGCCTTCGCGATCCTGGTACTTCTCCTGGGCTGGATCGCGGTATCGTTGAGCACCGCCGTCGTGGCCGCGCTAGCCATCCTGTTCGGCCTCGCCGCGATCAACTTTGGGATCACTTCCGTCTTTCTTGGTCCCGCGCACGAAATTTTTTCGATCGCGATGACCAGCCGTCGAAGTGTGGCCGACTATCGTGAACTCGTCTCGACGGCGGACTCGTTGAAAGAGCTTGCCAGCGATGACTCGGCCGGTGGCGACCAGTGCAACTTGAAATCGATTTACCAGCGACTGATCGCCGATGAGAACGCGGCTGAACCGGCGCTTGCGGCACTATCCAAGGTCGCGGGATGGGGATCACTGCGGCAATCGGCGGCCACGTTCTTGGTGTATTTGCCCCTGCAAGCTTTTGTCCTCTGGGACGTTCGTGTGCTGGCGTGGCTCGAAACATGGCAGCGACGCTATGGAGCGCATGCGCCCGCTTGGTTCGCGGCACTCGGAGAACTCGAGGCCCTCATGTCGATCGCGGCCCTACGCGATGAATATCCGAACTGGGCGACGCCCCGGTGGGTGCCACCCACCCCGGGAGCTACCTTGGTTGCCATCGGAATTGGGCATCCGCTATTACGTGACGATGTGCGAGTTTGTAATGACGTGAGTGTCGGACCCGCCGGGTCATTCTTGCTCGTGACCGGAAGCAACATGTCGGGCAAGAGCACGTTGCTGCGCAGTCTGGGGTTGAACGTGGCCCTAGCGAGTGCCGGCGCTCCCGTTTGTGCCAAGCAATTTTCGTTACCAGCGATTCAGCTTGCGACTAGCATTCGCGTTCGTGACAATCTTGCCGAAGGTGTCTCGTTCTACATGGCCGAACTGCATCGGCTTCGCGGGGTCGTCGACCAAGCGCGATTAGTTGCCGATCGCCAGGATCAAGTCTTGATGTTCTTGCTCGACGAGATCCTGCAAGGCACCAATAGCGGCGAACGCCAAATTGCCGTTGCCCAAGTTTTGGAAACGCTCGTGGGTTGCCATTCGATCGGCGCGATTAGCACCCATGATCTGGAGCTCGCCGACGAAGCCACGCTCAAACAGATGGCAACGATCGTGCATTTTCGAGAAACGATTCGCCCGGACGCCGACGGTACTGAGCAGATGACGTTCGACTATCACATGCGACCGGGCGTTTCACCCACGACCAATGCCCTCAGGTTGTTGGAAATTGTCGGCCTCTCCCGCAAATGATTGTCGGCGAGATTCGCCTCGGTGCCGCCCGCTCGTTTAGAGAGTGGTATCGAAGCGGTCTTCGGGCATGTCATTGATGAAATCGATGAGCATCCGCAAGCGTCCCAGTGCGCGACGATCGAAGTGAAAGACGAGTCGCGGCATGTCGTTCAAGTCGGGTTCGCCTTCCTCCTCCGGCAACGGAGGCGACTGCTCGAACGTCCCGCCGACGAGAATGTCCGCAAAATTCTCTTTGATCGCCGCCAGCTTTTCTTGACTAAGTGGCTCGTTCAATCGAAAGACCAAATGGTTGCGGACATAACGCATGCTGTGGTAGATGCGGTAAAATCCAAGCACTTCGTTGATCGCTTCATCGACGTTGTCGGTGATTCGATACAACCGCACGTCGTCGCTACTGATCATTCTCGCTTCGAGCAAATGTTTGAAAAAATACTGCCCGAGGTCTTTCCAGTAGCTGCCACCGGGATGGTCCAGTAGCACTAGTGGCATCATGGTTTGCTTGCCGGTTTGGAGCAGCGTGAGCGTTTCGAGAGCTTCGTCCAGCGTCCCAAAACCTCCAGGAAGACAGACCACTCCACTGCACTCTTTGACAAACATTAACTTGCGAGTGAAGAAGTATTTCATCGTGACGAGTTTGGGATCTTCATCGATAAATTCATTCGCACGTTGCTCGAACGGCAACATGATATTCAATCCCATCGATGCTTCGCGTCCGGCACCCTCGTGACCGGCGGCCATGATTCCACCGCCGGCACCAGTGATCACCATCCATCCGTGCTCGGCCATGCGGCGACCGAGTTGCAATGCGCTCACATAGTCTGGATGCTCGGGCTGGGTCCGCGCCGAACCAAAGATGGTGACCTTACGCCGTCGGCGATACGGACGAAACACCTTGAATGCGTACCGCAATTCTCGGAGCGTTCGAGCCAGTATTTTCAAATCGCCTCGAGCCGATTGATCTTGCTCCAAACGGTCAATCGTCCGACGAAGTTCATCAATGATGTCGCCGGTATTGATTGGGGCAATTGGCTCGTCGGCCGGTTGTGGGCGTTGCAGTTCGTCTTCGCCGATCGCTTCGGCTGGTAAACCATCCTGTTTCATCGTCACTGTCTATGGAGTTCAGTAGTTCGAGTTACCATATCCGCGGCGAAGTGTTGTGAAATCGACTCCGCCGCGGACAACTAAATCGTCAAGAAAATCAAACGCCCGATACCGTGGTTGGCTGTCGCAATAGCGTCGTCGTCGGCACCGCCGACTTGACTTGCAAGTAACGGCCCACCAGAACCGCGATCGGAACGGCAACGAAACTGAGGACGGCCCCCATCTTAACCGAGTCCTGGATCTCACCGGCCACTGGGAAAGCGGCCACCGAGACGAACAAGGCTACCGTGAATCCGATTGCCGAGACCATCCCGAGCGTCACGATGTGGCGATAATCCATTCCTGCGGGCTTTTCGAGTCCTAGTGTTCTTTCGGCAAACATCGTCATCGCCGTAATACCCAACGGTTTGCCGATTAACAACCCGGCTAAAACCACCCAGGTTCCACTTCCGACGCTGCTAAACACCACGCCCGCATTGATCAAGCCGAAGAGGCCCAAAAAGAATTCGACGGGTCTCTTCCAAAAATGCTCGAATTCATTGAGCGTGTCGTGACGATCAGCCTCACGGCGATTGTAAATCCCCATGTCCGTGTGAGCATGCGGAATCAGAGGAATGATCGGAACTAAACCTAGGGCCGGGTGAATGTTGGCAAAGTAGAACGACATCCAACACAGCACACCGGGCCCGAGCAAGTAAGCAAAATGGTTGTGGATGCGTCGTCGACGTAGCGTCCCAGCAAAAATCATCGAGATCAGCGTTAACAGCAACCACTGGGGGACGATCTCGGCTTGTGGATAGAACACGGCAAGGATCATCAATCCGGCTGCATCGTCAGCGATCGCGAGCAACAGTAGGAATGCGATCGCGGGATGCCCCGCACCGAAGATAAATCTCGCGACCAAGTAACTAAAAGCGATGTCCGTCGCACAGGGGATCGCCCAACCGTCGCCAAGCGTCGCGTGGGATCCGGTGAGCGTGCACCCGGCGAGGTAAACGATCGCCGGACCGAGAATTCCTCCCGCGGTTGCCAGCAAGGGCGTTGCGGCTTTGCGGCGGTCCGAAAGCGGTCCGCCCGGCAGCAACGATTCCCAAACTTCCTTCGCGGCAATCGCAAAGAACAACGCCATCAACACGTCGTTGACCAAAAACTGCAGCGTGAACCCATGGTGCCCTGCCGCGACCGCGGCCTCGCCGTGACTTTCAGCGGCGTGGCTTCCGCCAAAGATCGACAGGAAATCGAAGTTCACGAAGTCAAAATAGCTGGAACTGCCCTCGTGGTGCGCCCAATTCGCCCACAACAGGGCGAGCAGCGTTCCGGCGACTAGCAAACCGGAGTTATCAACGAGCGTGCGAAGAAAATTCGCGTGTTTGTTTGGCTGGTGCGCAGCCGTAGAACTTGTGTGCGCAGACATGAGAGACCAATGCCCCAACGATAGACAGAGTTGTGAAAAGTGGTGAAAAGCAAGAGCCAGGACGGTCGCCCTTGTGACCTGCATGAAGCGTTGGTCACAACTCGTGTACACCGACGCGGGCCAAGAATTTTCTCGTTGGTAATTCAAACTCGACCGCGCAACGCTGACGGATGTAACGATCGTGCGGCCTAGATTTGGCTCGCGCGTGCTATTCGCCGCTCCTTCGCAGCAACCAACGGCATTCGCAGACGTGGTTTCAACGCGTTTCGGCAATCGACTGGGCGGCGATCCAACCGAGTGCGAGCAGTGTCACACTGGGGTTGGCTTGGGTGATCTGCGGCAAAATCGACCCATCAGCAATCCAAAGTTGCTCCGTACCCCGCACCCGAAATCCAGCATCGACGACTCCGTCGCCGTCACACGACATCGCGCATGTCCCGGTCGGGTGATAGAGCGTTTGGACGTATCGAGTCATGGATTTCATCAGCGAGGCGCGATCAGCTCGACTGGCCCCGGGGATGAGTTCTCGAGAGACGAATTCCGAAATTTCACTTTGGCTGACCAAGTCTCGCACCCAAGCGATTCCGTCCAGGAGTTCGTCAACGTCGTGCGGATGAGTCAGGTAACCCGCATCGATCTGAGGCGGGGCGTCGGGATCTCGGGAGACACAGCGGATTTCGCCACGGCTTTTGGGTTGTGCGACATTGACCGCAATGGTCATGGCGGATTCCACGGTTGAACGCGGAAACTTTAAGTAGTTCGTGGGCGTGACGTGCAATTGAAATCGGCCGTCCGCGACGAGACCTCCGCATTCGGCGATGTTGCAAGCCAGTGGACCTCCGCCGGTGACCTGCCAACGACACAAATCTCGCAGCGAGACATCATCGGTAAACAGCCTTGCCGGATCTGTTTCGTAGATGATCGGCATTACCAGATGGTCTTGCAGACCCCGTCCGACGGCGTCACCAACGGCGATGCGTGGAATCTTCAATTGGCTTAGTGTCGACTCAGGACCGATACCGCTGCGCACCATTAACGTGGGAGTCGCAATGGCTCCGGCACAAAGTACGACTCCGCGTCGAGCGTACTCACAAGTCGATTGGTCGTTGCGACCGATTTGCACGCCGACGGCTTGACGATCACGCCAAAGAATCTGATCGACGGTGCCGCGAAGGATCTCGATCGAGCCGCGAGGATCTCGCGGTTCAATCTCCATTGGCCGCAGAAGTTCTTCGGTCGTCCAGCGTTGGCCGTTTCGATTGAATCGCCGGTAGGCAGCGATTGGCGAAGTTTCTTGATCCGCGCGACGCCGCATCGCTGAAATAAAGCACTCCGCGGTCGAACTCAGCCAACGCGGCCACTCCGGTCGAACGAGTGATTCAATCTCCTTCACCGCCGCTTTGAGCTCGCCGGAGCGGATCGTGCCACCACTGGCTCGCTCCATCGATTCGCAATCGTGGTGAGTCGGCTCGTGCCAAATCATTGCGTTGAGGCGACTGCTGCCACCCACACCCCGACCGCGTGGCCATTGAATCGAGCGGCCCGCGAGTTCGCGACACGGTTCAGTTGCGAAATGGTAGTCGTCACTCGATCCGAGCAGTCGCAGCCATCGCGCGGGACGGCGACGATCTTCACTCACCGGACTGGCAACCGACTCGCGCGCGGCGGTTTCGCACAGCAGCACACGCAGTCCAAAATCGCGGGCCAATCGCATGGCCACGACACAACCGACGCTGCCGGCGCCGACCACGATGACATCGCACGAGTTCATGGACTAGCGACCCAAAACACGACTATTTGGAGGACACGACATTGGTCGAATGACCGTTGGCGACTACGATTTGGTGCACATTGAAAAACTTCCCTCCCCCATTCCACGCTCGTCGAACATGACTTCTGCCCCCTCGACCACTGGCGCCGCCTCCGATTCGCAATCTTCTCATCGGTTTTCTCATATTTCCACCGCACCACCCGATCCGATTTTGGGGCTGGGCGAGGCCTTCAATGCCGATCCGAATCCCGAGAAAATGAATCTGAGCGTGGGTGTCTACCAAGACAGTAACGGCAAAACGCCGATCCTGGCATCGGTCAAGGCGGCTGAGGCCAAGATGCTCGCCGACGAAACGAGCAAAGGCTATCTCTCGATCGACGGTCTTGCCGACTACCGCGCTGACGTCGCCGCAATGGTGTTTGGCGACTCGATCGACCATGAGCGACTGGGAGTGCTGCAGACGCCCGGGGGCACGGGTGCCGTCCGACTTGCCGGAGACTTTTTGGCCGACCAAATGTCCCCGATCCGTGTTTGGATGTCATCCCCGACCTGGGCGAATCATCAGTCGATTTTCAACGCCGCGGGACTCGCGACGGACAACTACCGCTACCTGACCGCCGACAAGACGCGACTGGACTTTGAGTCGATGTGCGAAGACCTTCGCACCAAGACGACTCCGGGCGATGCGGTACTGCTCCACGCTTGTTGTCACAACCCGACCGGAATCGATCCGACACCGGAGCAATGGAAGGAGATCGCGGAGATTTTTGCCGAGCGCCGATTGATGCCCGTGATCGACTTTGCCTACCAGGGTTTCGGCGACGGAATCGAAGAGGACGCGGTCGGAGTTCGAACGATGCTCGCCCGCGTTGACGAAGCGCTGATTTGCACTTCGTTCTCAAAGAACTTCGGCCTGTACAGTGAGCGCGTGGGGGCCATGGTCCTAGTCGCCGCAACGTCGGGTCAAGCCAAGGCCGCTCATAGCCAACTTAAGCGACTGGTGAGAGCGAACTACAGCAATCCGCCACGACATGGCGGCGCGATCGTGGCAACGATCCTCTCCGATGACAAACTTACCTCGCAGTGGCGCGGTGAAGTCGACGAGATGCGCAATCGCATCACCCGGCTTCGTCATGATTTTGTGGCTGGAATGAAAGCCACCGGCGTCGAACGCGACTTTTCGTTCCTGTTGGACCAAAAAGGGATGTTTTCCTACAGCGGTTTGACGCCGATGCAAGTCGATGAACTGCGTCACACTCACGGCATTTACATTGTCGGCAGCGGGCGCATCAATGTCGCGGGCATGTCCGAGAACCGTATGGACCAACTGTGCGATGCGGTCGCCAAGGTGATCCAGCAATAGGCTGAATCAGGCAACGAACCGGTTGGAATCAACCGGTTCATTTGCGGTCCAGTAGTCTTGGATCCACGGCGCCGGCAAGCTCGACTTGAGAAGACCGCCGTCGTATCCCGCGATGGCTTGATCTGGCAGCGGATAGCCATGGAAAACCAAGATCCGCATCTCTTGTGGTTGTTTCGGCGTCGCGAAGTGATTCATCGGAAACATCGGCCGGCAATTGCGTTTGAACGAACAAACCCACTCGCGAGGCCAAAAAACCATGTCGTGGTTGAGTGCGTCGCTCATGTATTGTTGTTCGATACGAAACGACTCAAGCACCTTGGACTGGTCTTGGGCGAAGCGATCGTAAGCGACGCGATGCCGCTGGGGATTAAATCGAAACACCGAAGTGTTTCCGACGCGGCCATCGCGGCCTGGTAAAAAACGACGTCGGCGCTCCAGCCAGTCTTGGATCACACAAAACTGGCCCGGATGATAGGTGAACAACGGATCCAGATCACCGGTGATGACGATGTCCAAATCGAGAAACAGGGTATCGCCCGCCAAGTCAGCGAGTCCCGGTTGGAGCAGCCCCACTTTTCGCCATGTCTCGCCGCCTTTCCGAGCGTCGAACGCTTTCTCGTCAAACGGCGTGACCGGCAATGGTCGAATTTCGACACCCGGATCAATTCCAACACCATCATCGGTCAAACACACAAATCGAAACGGGCTCGCCAAGTGACGTGAAACACCGCGATAGAGTCGATTGACGTAGTGGCTGCCATATTTGGTACCCCACTTGATACAGAGAATGGTCGGTTGCACGCGTTTTCGCTCCATCAAGTCCGTTAGCGCTCCTCCAGTGCCCAGTCGGCGCCGCCGAGCCTATCAAAACTCGACGCCGTGAGCCTAGAGCAAGACCACTTGATTTCCAGTGAGCATCCATTCTAAATGCCGAGTGTTTTCAATCCTTACGCCCGACTTTGTTCTCCACACGCAAGCGATGTCGCAAATTTTCATTGCTATCGTCGATGGTCGCGGACTCGGCGTCTTGGCGGTCGGCGTGGGACTTGGCGTTGTCGCGTACTTGCTCAGCGGATATGTCATCGCACGCCGTTTTCTCTACAGTGATCATCACACATTCCCAGCCACTGAATCCCCCGAATCCCGCGGGCTCAGTGCGGAGCAGTTTCGGTTCAGTGCTCGCAACGACCACGAAATCGCGGGATGGATCATTCGACCCCAAGAACCCCTTGCGGTTCCCAACGCCTGTGTCGTCATGGTCCACGGTTATGATTCCGGCAAAGACAGAGTGTGGACATTCTCGGATGACCCGACTTATCGTGGCTCGATGCTCGACCAGGGGGCCGCGTCATTGGCTCATGCCGGCTTCCATGTCGCGGCCATTGATCTACGCGGGCATGGTGAATCCGATGATTACCATCACGTGACGCTTGGTTACGGTGAGTCGTTCGATGTTCTCGATACGATTGCGTTCCTAACCCACCATGCCGAACACTTTGGAATTGACGTGCATCGCATCGGTGTTCGTGGCGAAAGCATGGGTGGATCGACCGCCATGATCGCGGCGGCCCATGACGAGCATGGTTGGATTAAATCGCTGTGGATCGACTCGGTCTACGCTGACGCTCGTCAGGCGATCAGCGACTTCATCCATCACGCTGGAGTACCCCGCGTGTTCTCTCCGGCGGTGCGATTCTTTCTCCATCGAATGACCTCCGTCCCGGTCGAACGAGCCAGCCCAGTCAATTACGTCCAGTCCATCCGATGCCCAACGCATCTTGTGCATTCACGAGATGACACGATGATTCCGCATCGTCACTTGGAACGACTGCATTCGTCGGCGCATTGGTGCGAACCGCCCGCGATCTGGTCGATGGAGGGTCACGAGCACAACCGGCTTTGGCGGCATCCCGACTATCACCAACGCCAAATCCAATTTTTTCTCGAGACTCTGTGACGCCACCGCTTGATCATTCCATCGGATCGATCACTTCCACCGACTCGCGTGGCGTCCATCCCACGGAATTCGTCGGAGTTCGGACGCGCAACCAATCGCCCCGCCGCGTCAACACTTCAACTTGTTGCCCCAGCGTCTGGTCGAGAGTCGCGGTTCTTTCAAAGGAATTGCCATCACCGTTTCGCAGCGTCAACCGTTCCGCAATCACCACTCCGCGATTGCCGACGTCGCTTTCCAGTGACAACCAAGTCAAAGCAACTGTCGACAATACGAAAAGGCACAGCGGTATTGCGGCCCAGCGCCGAAAAGGGATCGATGATCGCAGCGTGCGAGCAATCGCCAAGCCCCAAAACAGAAGTGAACTCAGCCCAAGTATTACCAACAAAGGCTTATAAGCGAGCTTTCCATAATCACGCAGCGTGTGAACGATTTCCGCAATGCTTGCGGATTCGCTCCGCTGCTGAGGATGCGCGAGCTTTCGAGCGAATTGAAGTTGAGTGGTGAGTTGAGCGTCAGTCGGGTTGAGTCGCTTTGCACGTTCGTAGCTCGCGATCGCTCGACCCAAGTCGCCACTTCGCAAAGAGGCATTTCCGAGATTTGAAAACAAACCGGAGTTACGGATCCCCGAGTCGACGAGTTGCTGGTACTTGCGCGCCGCCGAGGCGAATAATTCTTTGGCCTCTGCCGATTCCGGATTCTCGACGTCGTTTGCCGCGGAATAGAGTTGATTCGCTTCGTCCAACAACGCACGTTGCTGTTGCGCCGAAAGCTCGATCGACGTGTCGCTGGCGATACCGTTACTCGAACCACAGGCGACAACAGTCGCGAACAGAAGCAAGAAGGTTCGACTGGAGACGGACCATTCATTCGCGGACTTGCCAGGCACTTGCTTGCCAGACGCTCGCTTGGCGGGTCGAACCAATGATCGCTGACGCGTCGACCGAATGGTCGCGACTCGCTGTACCCATTCACTGGCAATACATCGCAATTCGGACATTGGCACGGTCGAAATTTCACGCCCCGATTCTTTTCGCAATCGATCGAAAAACGATTCGAGTTCAGCCGCTTGGTGATACAACCCCTCGAGTCGAAGCGAGCCGATCGCTGTTTCCGGGTCGCTCGCGTCGCCACCGGAATAAGTCACGAGTGCTTGCACTAATTCGTCACTGGAGGTGGCGTTATCGATTGACCGCAGGCACCGGTGTCGCGAAGACCGGATGCCAGGCAACCAATTCACTAGTCGCTTGGCATTCACGACAACGGCGGTGATACACCACAAAACGGGCGGCACCACGACCAAGTAAATCCACCAATGGTTGAGCTTGGGTGGCGTTTCATTAACGAGCACTTCGATCGATTCATTGTTCACGAAAATCGGACTCAAAGGTGCTTTGGAAATTAGGTTCGTTGGACGCTCTTCCGTGGCGGTGGTCGCGGCCACGATGGAATCCAACGACAAGGAATCTGCTTTGCCGACGGTAATGGAAATGGGTTCGCTCATCACCGTCTTGAAATTTTCCGCTTCGGGATCAAAGAAACTCAGCGGAATTGGCGGAATCTCGTTGATGCCGGCGCGCAGTGGTCGAATGGTCGTCGTAAACAATTTGGTATTTCCTCTCGCAAAACCAGCGAGCGGTTGGTCCGAGACTTTGAAATCCCGAGTCAGCGATTCAATCTCCGCAAGCGGCGGAGCTTGCACCAGTTCCATCGGCCCCGATCCCGTGATTCCAATGTCGAGTTGAATCGGGTCGCCAGCCTTAACGTCGACGGTATCAATTTGGGTGTAGATCTCATAGTTACCAACCGTACCGCGATAGTCCCCAGGGCGACCGTCCATGGGTACCGATATCACTTCGGTCGTATCCACTTCGGCCGTAGCGACAATCGGCCGAGTGGCCGTGATCGACAGCGATGAACCAAAGGGCGATCCACCGAAAAATTCATCGTCAAAGAACGACGGAAAAAGGGAACTACGTCGGTTTCCGAGCTTCGTCGGATAGTCAACCACGATTCTCACGTCATTCGCATCAATCCTGCCCGCGCGGGTGGGATAGATCTTGGTACTGATTTCGTAGAGATAGTAGTTGCTGCGATTCCCATCAGCGTCGCGGCGCAGCACATGGTCGCCCCCGGGTCGTTGACGCTGTGATGCCAGCTCTCGCATTCGATCCGAGAAGCTTCCCCAAGATGTGTTCTCGGAAATGAGTTGCCACATATTCGCTTCACTCAGTTCGATTTCGTACTCGTCGCTTCGATATGGCTTGATCCAAATCTTCAATGTCAATTCCAGAGGCTCGCCAACATACACTCGGTCTTGTTTGCCGCTGACCTCGACAAACAACAAGTTGCCAGTTTCGCTTTTCGTCGCAACGAATGACAAAGGTCGCGTCGTTACGTAGTTGCCATCGATCTTTACCTGCATCGACGGTACTTCGAACGTTCCTTCTCGCGTCGGTGTTAATTGATATTGCAGCGATATGCTTTGAGACTCGCTTTGCCGACCATTGATGATGGTTAGTTGGGAACTTCGACTCGGGGCACCCATCGATTTCACGTCGACACCGTCGATGTGCGGCGCTTTCGGAATGACCAAGTCGCGGGCGTCGACTATGTCGAGACGCAGCGTCATTGGAACACCCACGTAGCTTTGCTCGGATGACAAGCGAACATTGACATCAGCAGCGCCGGCAACTGCGGCAAACATCACGATGATGCCAACAAAAACTGGGTTGAATCGCATGCGGTTCATGTTCTACCAATCTCTCTCCACATTGTAACGTTGCGATTGCTGGCGACGCTCCTGCTGCATTCGCCTCAACAGGTCGCGGTCACGAACGGCTTGCAACATTTTGAGTGCCTCTTCCAAGGTCATGGAGCCTTCATCCGACTGGGCGGTCCCCGCTGCAACCCCTGGTTGCGATTCCGCGTTCGGATCCGTTGGTTTCAGCTCGCCGTCGGTCGCTTGGGGTGTGGTTCCATCTTCCTGGGTCTGCGACGCTTCTTCTGCCAGCGACTCATCCTGGGCCAGCGACTTTTGCTGGGATTGTTCATCGCGGTTCATGGCTGAGGTGTCGCCAGGATTCTCGGAGGTGTCGGGAGATGGAGAGGCGTTCTGCTCGGGCGTTGGCGACGACTCGGACTCGCTCTGCGATTCCTCCATCCCGCTATCGTCTGGAGGAGATTCTTTCGAATTCGGTTGGGCATCGCCGTCCCGGCTTTCCGATTCATCCGTCGGTTCGTCATCCCCAGAACTTTGTTTTTCCTGGTCGCTTGGCTGCTCCGACGACGAGTCGCTATCCGACGGCTGCTGGTTCTCGTTTTCGGAGTAGCTGGATGATTTTTCCGCCGAGGATTCTTGATCGTCGCTTTGGGGCTTGGCTTGGTCGCCCTGGTCCTGGTTGTCGGAGGACTGTTCTTGCAATTGCTGGATGAGTTTTGCAGCCAATTCGATATTGGCACGCGCGTCGAGGTTGTTCGCGTTGGTCGCAAGTGAACCGCGATAGTGGCCAATTGCTTCTCGCAGTTTCTCCACAGCCGCGGGCTTATCCGATTCCACCAGTTGCAATGCTTGGGCGTAGCAACAATTTCCAAGGTTGTACCGGCTTCGACTTGCGAGCGAGGCTCGATCGCTACCAGCGGCGGATGCGAACAACTGCGAAGCCGCATCGACGTCGCCCGCGCGGAATTTGGCAACTCCCAAGTCGAATGCCAGCTCATCGTTCAACATTCCCGCATCATCGATCGAACTGTACTGCGTGAGTGCATCTTCGACCTTTCCCGCGCGTAGCAAATCGTTCGCGGCATTGATCGCGCGGGCGACGTCGGGTTCTGTGGCGACCGAGTCACCCGCGGGCAACGTCAACGCGAGGACCGCAAGCATCGTCGCTGCTCGCGAGGTCATCTCTGATTTTACTGGAGTGACCCGAATCGCCGCTGTTCGACGGGACTCACGTTTTCGCCAAGTGCTAATGAAAACTTCGATGAGCAACAGTACCAACGCCGGCGCCGCGAACCACTGAAACCGTGGTGTGTAGACATCCACCGTGGCCGTTTCGAACTCGGTTTGTTGGACGCTCGCGACATAGCGGTGATAGACACTCGCCATGTCCACTCGCTGAGTTCCGGCGGGGATATAAGCGCCATCGGTGGTGGTGGCAATCTCGCTCAAGATTGCCCCATTCATCTTGGAACGCACCGTTTCGCCCTTGTATCGCAAATACGTTGTCCCACCACGACCTTGACGGTCATCGCGATCCACTGGAACCAAGGCTCCCTGTTCGATGTCGCCAAGCCCCACGGTGAAGATGCGGATCCCTTGGTCTGTATAAGCTGAACGAGCAGCCTCCAGCGGGTCACTCTCCTGGTCTTCCCCATCTGTAAAAATCACGATCGCCTTATGGTCATTCGTTTTACTGATGAAGCCATCGGCCGCCGCGCGAATGGCATCGCCCAGTCGCGAACCACCGCGATTCAGACTATGCGTGCCGACGGAATCGAGGATCTGGCGAAAGTCATCGTAGTGACTTGTCAGTGGCACGCTCTGTTTGGAATCTCCCGCAAAAATCACCAAACCCACTCGGTCCCCCGTCATCTCGGCGACCATATCTTCGATTTGCTGCTTTGCTCGAATCAATCGATTGGGAGTTGCGTCTTCGGCCAGCATGCTGCGAGAAACATCTAGCGCGAACATTACCTCAATCCCTTTCTGGGGAACCTCTCGCGTCGTTTTTCCCCAACGAATATCGACAACCGCCAAGCCGATGAGGACCAACGTGAACGTCAATAGAAAGGTCGATACAAAGAACCTCCATGGATTCCGTACCGGCACGATTCTTTTTGTGAGATTCGAGGTAACAAAACGACGAATGGCGAGTCGACGTGACCAAGCCGCATAGCCGGCAAGGACGCACAACACGGCAGCCACACCCAGCAAGGAAAAATACTGCGGATTTCCGATCTGCAAGTCCATCAAATTGTCTCCCGCAGCCAAGTTTGTTCGAGCAGCATTCGCGTGGCGAGCAAGATGAACGCGATCAACAACAGGGGTGGAACGGTGATCCAACTCGCTCGATACGGTTGGACCGCCAATTCGCGATAGTCGACATAGTGCTTCGATTCGACTTCGGTCTTTTCGAGTTTGTCAATTTCGCTGTATATCCGCTGGAGCGAATCCGTATCGGTGGCGCGAAAGTATTTGCCTCCCGTAATCTCAGCGACTTCCGTCAGTGTCGCTTCGTCGATCTTTACTTCCATCATTTGAAACATCTGGCGTCCCGTGAACGGTTGGGTCACCGGAAAGGGAGCCTCTCCCGTGGTACCGACTCCGATCGTGTAGATCTTGATTCCCATGGTATTGGCGAGCTCCGCGGCTTGGACGGGTTCGAGTTGGCCCGCATTGTTCTCGCCATCGGTCAGCAAGATGATCACTTTGCTTTTGAGTTTCGCTTGTTGGCGAGCATCCAGCGAATTCAACTTCTCGACCGCAAGCGAAATGGCATCGCCAATAGCGGTTCCGTCCTCATTGCGGCTCACCACAATTTTCGCTTGGTTCAATTGCGATACGAGAAAGGCATGGTCCAGCGTCGGAGGCGTTTCGCCGTCCGCGAAGCCCGCAAACGTAATCAAGCCCACAAGATCCGATTGTCGCCCATCGGAATCGTCATCACCCAGGACGAATTTTCCGGCGACGTTCTTGATCGCGGCCAATCGATCGACGTGCTCTCCCTCCACCTGGAAATCCATCGCTTGCATGCTGCCGCTACGGTCGACCACCAACTCGATCGCGATCCCTTCGCTTGTCGAGACGGTTTGTTCGCGGCCCTCTCGTGGTCGGGCGAGTGCGACAATTAGCATCACAATCGAGGCAAGTGTTAGCACCGGGGGCAACCAAAGCAGGCGACTACGGACTGTCGCTGGCAACTGCTTTGCAACCGCGAGGGAGCTGAATCGGATCGACGGCTTGTTCCGCCGTGTGAACAGCCGCCACGCGAATAGCGGGACCAACGCGAGAGAAGCGAACCACCAGGGAGAGTCGAACATTAAACCGTCCTCGCACTTGCTTGCACGACTTCACGAACGTCGGCCAGAAGCGTTCGAAGGTGATCCGATACCAATTGCAGCCCCGCAAACTTGGACTGGTCCGCCGTCACCAAAACTCGCCCAATCCGTTCAACATCGTCCTCGTCCAGTAACCGCAGGCGACGCAGTTGGCCAAGTATTTCGTCGCTCGTTAACAGCGGCGCCGCGATTCCAAATTGCAACTGGAGATAGTGACGCAAGACAGCGGCGAGCTCGATCAGGTGTGCCCCAGAGGTCTCGCCCGCGTCCAGAGCATCGCTGGACGTTTCTAGTTCGGCGAGCTCTCGCAGGGCCCACTGTTCTGGCGAGATTTGTCGTCGACGTCGGACAAGTGTCACGGCTGCAAGCACCGACAGGGCGGTGCCGCTCACTCCGGCCGCGGTCCAACCGAGCCACTTGTAAGACTGCTTTGGCGGCACCGGCACATCGACGACATCGGCTATATCACGAAACTGGCTGGGGTCTGCGTGATCTTCCAGCACACTCATGACACGAATCGTGAGCGGTGTCGTGGAAAGTGTGCGAATGGTTTTGTTGGCCGTACCGCTGGTCCAGGAAACCTGGACCTCGGGAATCTCAAAATCGCCCGTTTGAATCGTTTCCAAGGTGATCGTCCGCGTCCACGTTCGTCGGTTCCCGTTGGGAACATCCAAAGCATCGTGGATGTCCAGCACATCCCATTCGCCGAGTTGCTCTGACAATGACGGAAATGCGACGACGGTGCCTCGTGGAGCTTCGACACGTAGTGTGAGTGCAAACGATTCAGCCACTCGAACCAGCGACTTGGAGGCCTCCGCGTACAGCGTCACGTCGCCATCGCGAGTGATCGAAGTTGGCGTTTCGGCCGCCGCCGTTGCAGCTGGAAATAGCCCCGCCGTTGCCCATAACAAAAGGCAGAATACCAACGCCCATCGACGATGTTCCCAAAGTCCGTTTCCTCTCATCGACGATGTTCTCGCTGGTGAAAGTAACGTTGCAGCGTCTCCACAAAATCGTGGCCAGTTCGAACATGCAAGGGATCCAATCGCAATCGGCGAAGGATCGAATTTCGTTCCTGGTCACGCTGGTGACACAATCGCGAATATGCCTCACGACCTCGTCGACTGGCCGTATCGATCACGAGGACTTCACCCGTTTCTTCGTCTCGCAAACGCAGCAATCCGACATTGGGCAACACGTACTCACAGCGATCGGACACAATCACCGGGACGATATCATGCTTTCGAGCTGCGACTCGCAATGTCGTCTCAAAATCCGCATCCTGGAAATCGCTGATCAGGAACACGACCGTTCTACGTTTGGCGGTGTGGATCAAGTGATCCAGTGCCACACGCAAGTTGGTACGGCTGCCCACCGGTTCACAGTACAACAACTCGCGGATCAATCGCAGCACATGCCGCGAACCCTTTCGAGGCGGAATGCTGCGTTCGATTTCGTCCGTGAAAAGCGTCAATCCGACCCGGTCATTATTCTTGATCGCAGACATTGCTAAGGTCGCGCCGAGTTCGGCGAGCAACTCACGCTTGGTCTGGAGATTCGTTCCAATCTGCTGGGACCCGCTGACATCAACCACCAGCATCACGGCAAGTTCACGTTCTTCGCGAAACAGCTTGACGAAGGGCTGGTCACTGCGCGCGGTGACGTTCCAATCGATCGCGCGAACGTCATCGCCGACCGCGTAAGGGCGTACTTCTTCAAACTCGATGCCACGACCTTTGAACGCCGAGTGCCATGTCCCAGCAAGCAATTCGTCGACGCGGTGAGAAGTCCGAATTTGAATGCGACGGATTTTCTTGAGGACTTCGGCTGGGATCATGGGACCGGAACGTGCTGTAATATCTCGTTAACGATTGACTCACTCGTGCGTTCCTCAGCTTCCGCTTCGTAGGTCACCATCACGCGATGACGGAGCACGTCGAGTGCCAGTTGTTTTACATCTTGGGGTGTGACATAAGCGCGTCCGGCGAGAAACGCGTTCGCTTTGGATGCCAGCGCCAAATTGATTGTCGCCCGCGGCGAGCCGCCAAACTGGATCAAACCGTCCAAGCGTAGCCCATAACTATGAGGTCGACGTGTCGCCATCACAAGATCCACGATGTAGCTCTCGACTTTCTCGTCCAAGTGGATTTGGTCGACCAGCGACCTAGCGTGCAAAATTTCTTCGGGCGACGTCACGGCTTGGATCTCAAACTTGGTTGACGTTTTGCTCATCCGTCGCAGGATCTGCAGTTCTTCATCACGACTGGGATAGTCGACGATCACCTTGAGCATGAAACGGTCGGTCTGCGCTTCAGGCAATTGATACGTTCCCTCCTGCTCGACCGGGTTCTGCGTCGCCATCACGAGAAACGGATCTGGCAACGCGAACGTTTCACCACCGATCGTTACCTGGCGCTCCTGCATCGCCTCCAACAGCGCGCTTTGCACTTTGGCGGGAGCCCGGTTGATCTCGTCAGCGAGTATTAAATTGGAAAAAATAGGTCCCTTCTGGACCACAAATGACTGGTCCTGGGGGCGATAAACCTGAGTTCCGATTAGGTCCGCGGGCAACAAATCAGGTGTGAACTGTAGCCGCTGGAAGCCAGTGTTGATCGCCTTAGCCAAACTCGCCACTGCGGTCGTCTTAGCTAACCCAGGCACGCCCTCGATCAACAAGTGTCCATTGGCTAGCAATCCCAGTAGCATGCGGTGGACTAAGTTTTCCTGCCCCACGAGAACGTGATTTACCTGTTCCACGATCCGGCGAAACGGCGCACTGTGGATCCCAATTTCGTCCGT
Organism: Pirellulaceae bacterium; assembly: GCA_041741195.1. GTDB lineage: Bacteria > Planctomycetota > Planctomycetia > Pirellulales > Pirellulaceae > JBBSJZ01. Next base: position 59,794 of record JBGSKM010000085.1, on the reverse strand, counting down.
CAACCGGGCCAACGTATCGCTCAATTGTTTCACTTTAACTTACCCACGATGCGAAACTTTACGACTGAATCCAAAATATCGCCCCCCCAATCGCATGGACCTGCTGTGGAACCTATAGCCCCGGTACGAACATGGGTCATGGGGAGGTTCGGTCCATCACTTCAAATTTCCCTGCAACCGACGTCTCGCCGGCTCATCCCACATCCGTCACTTGCCAAACACTTTGATAGCTGCCGACTGCTTCCACGTGGGCAAGCATGGCGGCATAGAACGGATGTCGGCCGAGCGTGGCGCTATCCCCCACGACAATGAGTTTGCGTTTGGCACGCGTCAACGCCACATTGGTTCGGCGAGTGTCGGCGAGAAAGCCGATTTCTCCCATGGCATTGCTTCGCGTCATGGTGATCAGAACCACCTCTTTTTCGCGTCCCTGGAATCCATCGACCGTATCGACTTCGACGCTGCGATGATTGAGTCGATCTCGAACCAAACGCACCTGAGCGGCGTACGGGGCAATGACCGCGACGTCTTCGGGTGCGACTCCAGCATCAATGATGTGCGAAACCAGTTCGACGATCAGGTCTGCTTCCTTGGGGTTTAACTTGCTGGAGCCCTCTGATTCCAGTTCTTCGTCGAACTCAGCCCCGGCGGTGTCGATGAATTCGATCGGCGTATCGAGCAACAGATTCGCATCGACCCCCGTCAAGTCACTAAGTTTATGTTGGCGAACCGACTCATCGGCAACTAACTCGTTGTCATAAAATTGACTCGACGAGAATGCCATGATGGATTCGTGCATCCGGTACTGCACCACCAATCGACGAAAGATGGCGTGCCCATGTTTTTCAACGAGCCGCTGCATCGTCGATCGTTGCATTCCGAGCTTGACAGCTTCGTCGCTCAAGACGGTCGGTGGCAATTGAAAATGGTCGCCCGCAAGGATGACTTTATCCGCGCGCAGGACGGCCTGCCAAATCCCAGGCTCGGTGGATTGACACGCTTCGTCGATGACGACCAGATCGAAATCGCGATCGCTGAGCAAGTCGTCGTCGATCGTTAACGTCGTGCAGATGACATCGGCACGATCAAGGATTCCTCGAATCACGGACCGTTCGAGCCCGCGAATCTGACCCCGCAATTGACCGGCTTCGGCATTGATCTCTTTTCGGCGAGCGAACCCATCCCGGCCGTGCGCCGGTTTCGCCGCGGCACGCATCAACCGTTCGATGTCTCGCATCATCTCTTTGACGATCGCGGTTGACGGGTCATTTTCAACGAGTTCGTCGAGGGTGTGACCACGGAGTGACTCGAACACCCGCGCGGGATGTCCCACTCGGAGCGACGAAGGCACCAACGTTGCGAGTTTTTCGAGCAAGTTGTCGACCGCTGTGTTGCTCGGCGCACACGCGAGGACTTTGTCGCCGCGCCGAACGGCTTGCACAATGACTTCGGCAAGCGTCGTTGTTTTGCCGGTGCCGGGGGGACCATGAATGATCGCAACATCTTCAGCCGATAACGCGAAACGCACTGCGTCTTGCTGAGGTTCGTTCAGGCAGGTGACGAAATCAATGTCGACGCCTTTTCCGAACCGCATCGGCTTGGCACCGAGAAATACGTCCCGGAGCTTTCGGGCCCGGCCGCTGGCGTTGCGAGCTCGATTCATCGCCGCGAGCTGTCGTCGACGCGTGGTCTCGTCCGGGGATAGATCCAAACGGAACTCGTGACCACTGGGCCACGCCTCGGTCGCGACTTGGATACTGAGCGCGCTGCGGCGAGAGATCACGCCGGGAATGCCCTCGTCCGTCGGGTCCGCATTGTCGCTAATCACCACCGGCGAACCCACGCGAAGCCGATTCATGGGCAACGTCGGATGCCCCTTCTTGGAAAAATCGAGAAGAAATCGGCCCGCGAGCCCCGTTCGATGATCGGTCAGCAACAGATTGACCAGTGTTTCACCACCGCGTTCGACGTCCTTCTGGTGACGCATTTGACGTCGCATCGCCAAACGAAGTCGCTCGGCGTTACCTTCGAGGAGTAGCCAACGCGTGATCAAATCAAAGTATTGGTCTGGCGATTCGACTTCATCGATCGATAGAACACCGGCGGCGAACGGCGGCTTGCGGGAAGAACGCGACATGAATCTCGATGTCTGAGTCGTATTGGAATGCTGGCAGAGTCCTAGGTTTTAGAGGCTATTTGAAATGTTGCCACCCTTGCTTGCCGGAGTTGCCCTGTGGTTGGTCCTCATCAACGCGATTACCGCGTCACTGTATTATTGGGACAAGCGGATGGCGAAACGTGGGGGGTGGCGGATTTCAGAGGCAAATCTGCTAACCGCCTCGGCTCTGGGCGGTTGGCCAGCGGCGATCTACACCGGCCGGACCTTGCGTCACAAGACCGCCAAGGGATCGTACCGCTGGAAGTTTGCGGGCGCCATCGTGATCAACCTCGTGATTGTGGGTCTCCTATCGCGATGGGCGGCCGGCATTTGACGATTGCCGAGCATTGATGTGCCCACCTTACACACTGGCTCAAAAATCCCCCTTGCCTCTCACTCTCATTCGCCCGGAGTCTTGAGCCGTTCCTCGGCAAATAAAATACACTGGCTTGAATCGCGGCCGCAGTGGCAGTCGCATCACGCGATCCAGAACGACATTTGTTGCCTTGGTGTGAGAAAGACGTACCGTGAAATCCGCGATCTTGTTGCCACTAGTCGGATTGCTTAGCTGGGGATTGTTTGATGGTGTGCGTGCTGCCGAGCCCATCGCCACCGACACGCCGCCGCCCCGGACCGATTTGTTCATCAGTGGCGTCTATCCACATCTAACCACTTACGGTGTCTACAGCGAGAATGGCGCTCACCACAAAGTGGGTCACGATGAATGCGGTATCGGAGCGATCATGCCGTGGGCCGGCAAACTATGGATGGTCAACTACGCACCTCATCAGCCTCGGGGCAGCGAACACAAACTTTTCACAGTCGATCCAGATTTGTCTAAGCCGCTAACCATCCATCCGGAGAGCGTTGGAGGAACTCCGGCTGGGCGGATGATTCACCCAGAGTCCAATCAGTTGTTGATCGCCCACTACGTGATCGATGACAAAGGGAACGTTCGCACCATCGAGCCCAAGGAGATGCCGATACGTATCACTGCGATCGCTCGTCACCTGAAAGACCCCGCCAACCTAGTCTACTACATCGACATGGAAGGCTCGATCTGGGAAGCCAACGTGCACACGCTGGCGGTGACACGATTGTTCAAGAAACCGGTCCCAGGTTGGCACGGCAAAGGTGGATATACTTCGCAAGGTCGATTGGTGATCTCGAACAATGGCGAACTCAGTGTCGGAAACTACTCCGACGTGTTGGTCGGCGGCAAAGCGAAACACGATGAAGAACGCGGAGTATTGGCCGAGTGGGATGGCGACGAGTGGCGGATCGTCGAAAGACGCCAATACACCGACGTCACCGGCCCGTTGGGAATGACCGGTGGCAGTGACACCAACGAACCGATTTGGTCGATGGGTTGGGACCGACGTAGCGTGCGATTGAAGTTGCTGGAGAACGGCAACTGGCATACTTATCTGCTGCCCAAAGCGGCTTACTGCAACGATGCTAGTCACGGCTGGTACACCGAATGGCCACGCATTCGTGAGATCACTGGCGGGCGATGGATGATGGACATGCACGGAATGTTCTTTGACTTTCCGAAGACGTTCTCCACGACCAACTCCGCAGGACTTCGGCCGATCGCCAGCCACTTGCGATATGTCCCAGACTTCTGTGGCTGGAATGGCAAACTCGTCTTGGCGACCGATGAAACCAGCATCCAAGGAAACGAACTGGCCGGCCAACCCCAGAGCAATTTGTGGTTCGGTGATTACGAGGACTTAACGACTTGGGGTCCGGCCAATGGATATGGCGGCCCCTGGATTGACGATGCGATCCAGGCCAATGTGCCTTCGGATCCGTTTCTCGTTGCTGGATTCGATCGGCGAATCATTCACCTGCGCGTCGCTCGCAAAACCGCTGCAACCGTCGACGCGTTACGTGCCACCGACCAGCAGAGGATCACTTCGCTCCCGAGACAGCTTGCCGACTTGCACCGAATCACGACTGATCGCGGCGACTGGCACCAGCCGGCACCCGGATTCCGGTTCACCGTGGACGCTCCCGTGACTGTCTATCTATCGGTCGACCAACGAGGCAAGCCGCAACTTGATCCATCGTGGCAACCGACCGAGATGACGCTGACATGGGGCAATGAGTTTCACGACCGTGTTTACTCGCGCCGCTTTGCCGCTGGAGAAATCAGTATCCCCGGCAACCACACCGAACACGCCCCAGGTTCCTATGGTATGCCGCACGCCGCGTTTGTCGCCTCCGACCAAGATGTGGAATTGACGATCGACACGACTGGAAACGCGACTGTCGCTCCAGCGCCGAAATCGTTGACCGAGTCGATCGATGCGACACCCGTGTCGTTTACACTCGAGGTTGACCAACACGGCAACGGAAACTGGACGCAGCTCCAAACGATCACGGTGCCCACCGACGGCTACGTCGCGCACGAACTTTCACCAGATCTCCATGCCACCTGGCTTCGGTTGCGAACGGATCGTGATTGTGTGGCAACCGCGGTGCTTCACCAAACCACCAATCGTTTCATCGATGGCGACGCTACTGAAAACGTCCAGCTTTTTGCCGGGCTGGCGGATGTCGAGGACCAAGACGTTCTGGGCGGTCGAGTCTATCCCGCCAAACGCAACCGAAACCTACGCGTCATCTCCTCCGCGGACCAATTTTTCGATTTCTCGAAAGACCGCTTCAAATTCCAAAGCGATGCGCCGGACGAACATCTCAAGAAGTTACTGCGGGTTGCACCGGAGTTTTCGGTAGACGAGGCGTCGGTTTTCTTGCGTTCCCAAGGCCAGACTTATCGGCTGCCCAAGGGCCACGCCGCCTACGACCAACCCTTCGTATCGGGGTGGCCGCGAGCTTCACGTGAGGTGCAATCGGAACGCCACTTGGCCAACATTCATGGGACGTTTTACGAAGTTCCACTCGTCACCAATGACGCACCACCGAACTGGCGATTGATGCGTCCGGTCTCCAGCCACCGAAAACAGATCTCCGATTACTGCACCTGGAACGGTTTGCTTGTACTCGCCGGCATCCGTACAAACGCCATCGTGGACGGCCACATTTTCCGCGATCCGAAGCTCAGCGTCGGGCTGTGGTTTGGCGGCATCGACGATCTTTGGAAACTTGGCAAACCCGTGGGTACGGGTGGCCCATGGAAAGAGACTCCGGTGCATGCATCGGTTCCCTCGGACCCCTATCTAATGATTGGTTACGATCAAAAATCAGTGCACCTATCGCACTATGCATCTGATCCTGTCGGCATCACGCTGGAAGTGGACATCGACGGCACCGACCACTGGGTGACGTACAAGCGATTCGACATCCTTGCCGGCGAAACGAAGCATTACCAATTTCCCAATGCCTATTCAGCATTCTGGGTACGCGCGGTGTGCGACACCGAAACGGTCGCAACCGTGCAATTTGACTACCAATAAGAGATACCGCAGGCCTAACGCTTGCGACGACCGGCCTCATCCGGGATTTGGCCGTTTCGAAGCGAAATCACCCTATTGATGCTCGGCGCGAAAAAAAAAAACGCCCCAGGAGATCCCAGGGCGTTTTCGTCGACAATCGATTCGAGCCTCTTATGACTTCTTACGTCGGCCGCGGCGCGCTGGCTCGCTGCTTGCGACGCCGGCAAACGGGCTGTACTTGCCCGGTTCGGGGACGTCGTACTTGCCGTCTTCGCCCTTCTGAGTCGGGGCCTCGGAGTCGAGGGTAAAACTATCGATCCCGGGCGCTAGGTCATGACCTTTTTCCCAGAGTTCGTCCCACGAGACTTCCTTGCCGCTGTAACACGCTTCACGACCCAAGATCGCAGTGAACGTACTCTTGGCTCCGTATTCGCCCTCGTTGTAGATCTCACCAGCCATCAAGGCTTCGATCAAATCGTGCTGTTCCTGTTGGTGGCCGTTCAAGCGGTTGCCATCAAACTTCCACGCGTTCGCGCCGAAGATTTCACCCGACGGATCGGCCGTTCCCTTGGAACCGTGAGCGAATTCGGAAACGTTTTGCCAACCACCGGCAAGGTGCCGGCCCTGGCTGAACATCTTCGTTCCATCAGCGAAGGTGTACTCACAGAACGTGTGATCAAAAATTTGACTCTTGGTAGCATCGCCACCTTCACGTTGTTGATGGCCGCCCATGCCATTGCACTTGACGGGGAAGGCGTCTTTGACCCAGCAACCGACATCGAGATTGTGGATGTGTTGTTCACAAATCTGGTCGCCCGAAGCCCAGATAAAGTGGTACCAGTTCCGAGTTTGGAAAGCCATTTCGGATTCATTTTCTTGCTTTGGCTTGTACCAAATGCCATTGCCATTCCAATACACTCGCATCGCGATCACATCGCCGATTTGGCCATCGTGGATACGGGCAACGGTTTCTTTGTATTGCGGCTCATGTCGGCGCTGAAGGCCGATACCCACCATCAAGTTCTTCTTTTTGGATTCTTCGACCGAAGCCATGAAGCGGCGTACGCCGGGGGCATCCGAGGCGACGGGCTTTTCACAGAAGACGTGACGCCCCTGATTCACAGCGTGCTCGAATTGTTGCGGTTTGAACCCCGGAGGAGTCGCGATCACGACCAAATCACAATCGGTGTCGATCGCCGCTTTGTACGAATCGAGTCCGACGAATTGACGCTCGGCAGGGACGTCGACTTTGTCCTTGTACTTATTCGCTAGACCTTTGACGCAGCCATCGATTGCGAATTGAAACGCGTCGGCACATGCGACCAACTTAACGTTACCCTTGGTCTCAAAAATGTTTGCCATCGCGCCTGAACCGCGACCACCGCAACCGACTAGAGCGACCTTGATTTCGTCACTTCCGGCGGCGTGCGCGGTCCGGGCAACCGAAGCGCCGATGGCCAAACCGGTCGCTGCAACCGTCCCAGATTTAAGAAATGTGCGGCGGGTCGAATCGTTTTTCATGATGAATCTTATGGGCTGAAAGGGGGGAACGACGGGCAACATACCGACGCTTGACTGGCCGGGTCACCGTGAGCCAGTGGGACGATTGTAAACCGAATCGCTTCCTTGTGCAGCCTGATTTCACCCTAGCAACAACTTCTCGCACCGCTGGGGAGATACCTTGACGGAGGTGCCAAGCGGCTGCGCGAACTGGCTCACCCGCAACTCCTCGATCATCCAGCGAAATTCCAGTTCGGCTAGATCGCCAGGATTCCGTTGATTTTCGGGCGTCTTTTCGATCCACCGGCTCCAAAGCCCGCGAATCAAGCTCATCGATTCACCATCACGAGTCGACGCGCCCGAACGCAGTTTCTCGAGCCGATATGCAATCCCGCGAAAGTAGCGTGGGTAGTGCTCCAACCAGCTCCACGGCGCCCTCGCAAGAAATCCATCGAAGAGGAGGTAGCCGATCTGAGACTTCACGTCCGCCAGCGAGTCCGCCTGACGTTGGCTCGAAATCTGTTCCAGCTCGCGTTGCGTGGCAAACACAGATTCGGAAAACGCGGCCAGCCAGGGCTCGATCGCCTGAGTGGCTTGGGCAATCTTTTGCGCACTGCCGACGAGCCTCGCTTCAAACTCCACTTTCGTGCGGACGATTGGCTTGCCCTCCACGAGCGCCAATCGGGCGATCAAGTCCATCAAATCTTGCTCCAAGTTCTTCGTCGACATGGCCGCCGAAAGCTTTAGTTTCGACGCTGCGAGCGACGGCAACCATCGTACTTGGCTACGTAGCTCTTTCTTCTCACGCAACGCATAGAGGCGAACCAGCGCCGCTCGCGTCGATCGCTCCGCAACAACCGCGTCCGCATACATTTGAGTCGAAACCGTGGGGCCATCAGCGGAAACCCCCGGAAACAGCGCGACTTGCACGCCACCGCGGCGACGCACCACCTCAATCGGAAGCGTCTCGATATCAAACGTCGTCATCGACTCGCGCTGCCAATCTTCGTCGCGCACATCGTGGATCGGTTCGATTTCGGTGCCCAGGGTCGCGCCCAACTTCTCGCGGATCGGCTCGACCTCGCGGCCTTGCGCGATCGTTTTGCCCGCGTCGTCGACGACGGTCAGTGAAAATTGCAAATGAGGCTCGAGTTTTTCGGTTTGAAAATCATCGGGAGTGACTGGCATCTCGGCGTAGCGGCTCATCAAGGCGCACACCGTTGGCAGGAACGGGACTTCACCATGATTGGGCGCAAGTTCGGCCACCATTCGCGTCGCCACGTCCGCAGCGGGAACCAAATTGCGGCGAATCCGTTTGGGCAACGATTTGATCATCGCCACAATCTTGGCGTGCAACAATCCAGGAACGAGCCACCCCAAGCGGTCGTCGCTGACCTGCGGCAGCGCGGCCTGGTGTATCCGCAAGTTAATGCCATCGGTCGGTGATCCGGGTTCGAATCGGTACTCCAGCGGCAATCGCGATGGACCAATCTCAAGTTCATTCGGAAAGTCTTCCTCCTTGAGTGGTTCCGCTTCGATTTCCAGCAGATCATCGGGACGCAGGTACGGTGACGTTTCATCGTCGTGTGGCGGCGGTGACGCAAGCCATGCCGAAACGTCCGCATCACTCGTCAGCCGACTGGTCCACTTGGGTGCTTCCACATGGCGATCAAATTTTTCCAGCCGCACGCGATCACAGACGTCCTCGGGCAATCGCGCTTGATAGAACTGTTGCAAACGATAGGGATCGATGACCCAGTCACGTCGCCGCGTCTTGGCCGCTAGTCCCGCGATGAGTTCGCACAGTTTCCGCTGGTGTGCGACGAACTTGGCATTGGTTTGCATCTCGCCCTCAACCAGCCCACGTTCAATGAGCAAGTCACGAGCGGTCGCCTGATCAATCGGGGCCAGTGGCACACGACGGCGTGTGACGATCGGCAAACCGAATAATGTCTGTTGTTCATAACAAAATGCATTTCCCGCTTTCTCGCTCCAGTGGGAATCGCTGTAGGAGCGTTTGACGATGTGCGCCGCGACCTTCTCGACCCACTGGGGTTGAATCATCGCTGCGACGCGGGCGTACTGGCGAGTCGTCTCCACGAGCTCAGCCGCGACAATCCACTTCGGTTTGGTCACCACCACACCGCTACCGGGCCAGAGAAACAATTTCAATCCGCCTGTCCCGGTGTACTCTGTTTTGTCACCTTTCATGGCAACGCCATAGAGCAGCCCCGCTAACAGCGAGGTGTGAATCGACTGGTAACGATCGTTGTCGACAAGCTCGGCATCGTCGTCGACGAATCGGATCGCACCAATCTTACGCGGCGGCGCTCCACGATCACTCGGGGAAAGCATCACATCTTTGAGCTGGCGATAGACATCGTGCCACTCTCGCATCCGCGCGGGTGACAAAAAGTTTTGTTTGAGCACTCTAGCCAGCTTGCTGCGACTGTGCTGGGCCTTGGCCAATTCCGAATATCGCCACAAGCGAAGGTAACTCAGAAAATCGCTTCGCGGGTCCGCGAACTGGGCATGTGCCTGATCCGCAGCTTGACGTTGATCGGGCGGACGATCGCGTGGATCTTGAATCTCCAGCGCCGCGGCAATTGGGAGAATTTCCGGCAACACACCATGTTCTTCCGCGGCAAGCAAAATGCGTCCCACACGCGGGTCGACGGGGAGTCGCCCCAAACGTCGACCGACCATTGTCAACTCATGACGATCATCGATCGCGCCCAGCTCCATCAACGTCCGTGTTCCCTCACGAATGAGCTCCGGCCGCGGCGGATCCAACAAGGGAAAATTTTCCAGCGACCCCAGACCGAGCGTTTTCATCTGGAGCACGGCGCTGGCCAGATTGGTGCGTTTAATTTCCGGCGTCGTGAATGCATCACGCGATTCGAAATCTTCGCGTGAGAACAAACGTACGCAAATGCCCGGACCGACTCGGCCACATCGCCCGGAGCGTTGATTGGCACTCGCTCGGCTCACCGGTTCCACCGGCAAACGTTGCATCTTGCTCCTGGCACTGTACCGACTCATTCGCGCCGTTCCGCTATCGATGACGTAGCGAATACCGGGAACCGTCAATGACGATTCAGCGACATTGGTCGCAAAGATGATCCGCACCTTACTGCCCGACGGATGAAAAATTCGCTGCTGTTCCGCCGTTGGCAATCGTGCGTACAGCGGCAGCAGGTCAAACCGCTGTGACAATCCGAGTCGCTTGTAATGGCCGGCGACATGGTGCGAAACTTCGCGGATGTCTCGTTCCGTCGGCAGAAATACCAGCGCATCGCCCTGCATGCTACCCAGTGACTCGATGCCGGCGATTACATGTCGAGCTAAATCGTAGTTTCGTTCATCGGGCTGGATTTTTTCCCAGCCGAGGTAGCGAATTTCGACGGGAAAGGAGCGGCCTTCGACGTTGACGATCGGTGCGGGCCCTCGGTCGTCCGAGAAATGTTCTGCGAAGCGCTCGGCATCAATGGTCGCCGACGTGATGATGATGCGAAGGTCGGGCCGTTGATCGCGTAGGGTCGCCAAGTAACCCAGCAAAAAGTCAATGTTCAGCGACCGCTCGTGAGCCTCGTCGATGATGATCGCGTCATAACGGTCCAGTTGCCGGTCGGATTGTGTTTCCGCCAATAAGATCCCGTCGGTCATCAACTTGACAAGTGTTTCGTCACTGGTTTGATCACCAAAGCGAATTTGAAAGCCGACGCTACGGCCAAGCTCACTTCGCATTTCCTCGGCCAAACGGGTCGCGATACTGCGGGCGGCCAACCGGCGCGGTTGGGTATGTCCGATCATTGCGGAGCGGCCGAGTCCCGCTTCTAAACAAAGTTTGGGTAGCTGCGTACTTTTACCGCTGCCGGTTTCACCGCACACGATGACGACTTGATGCTCGCGAATCAGCGACACGATCTCGTCACGATGCGCCGTAATCGGAAGCTCCGCGGGATAGTCGATCACCACATCGGCTTGCTCACGTCGACGACGTAATTCGATCGACTTGCTCAGCCACGCGTCCCACTTTTCGCTCGCCATGCGATGACGAGTTTTCGCCAACCGGGGACGATCCGCCCGCATCGCATCAGCGATCGTCCCAGCGATGATCGCGGGCGCCAATCGCTCGCGTGCAGGCGATTCCGGACTGGGCCCAATGGAATCTAACTCGCCGAGTTCGGGACTTGTCGGTTTATCATTCATCCAGCCATTTTCACCGACAAAGGAAGAATCATAAATCCCACCTGTCGAGTTTCGATGGAGTCGACTAAAAGGGCCAAACCATGGGGATCACCACCATCGACACGGCAAACACGATCAGGTTAAGCGGTAGCCCCAACCGCACGTAGTCGCTCAGCCGATAACCCCCAATCCCGTAGACCATCATGTTGGTTTGGTATCCGAAGGGCGTCATAAAGCTTGCCGATGCCGCAATCATGACAGCGATCACGAATGGCATTTCGCTCACTCCCAAACTCTCGGCGGCCTTCCAAGCAATCTCGAACATCAGAACCGCGGCGGCATTGTTGGTGATCATTTCGGTGCACAACATCGTCGCTAGGTAGATAGCCGCTAGCGAACCCAGGGGATGCCGATTGGCCAAGTCCAGAAGACCGCTGGCGATACCAGTGGCCGCACCGCTTACACCGAGCGCATTGCCGATACCGATCGCGGCACCGATCACGATCAATACCGGCCAATCGATGCTGCGTCTGGCTTCACTGGTTGTGCAACATCGAAGCCCGATCATCGCGATCGCAGCCATCAACGCCGCGGGCAAGATACCCACACGTGTCGCCGAAGCGATGATGACCATCGCCAGCAACACTGCGAGCGACGCCCACGCTTTCTCGGGTCGACGGATGATGGCATGATCCACCTTGCTGACCAAATAGAAGTCATGCGACTCGCTGCGCCGTTGCACAAATCCCGGAGTGGTTTCGAGCAGCAGCACGTCACCGACTTCGAGCTGGACATCGCCGAGTTTTCCCGACAGCCTTCGACCGCCACGAGCGACCGCGACGACCGCGGCGCCATAGTGCGAACGAAAGCGTCCTTCGCGGATCGATTTGCCAAGCAGTGCGCAACGCGGGCTCACCACGGCTTCGACGAGCGTTCGATTCCACGCGGGAACATTCAACTTTCGCGATTGATCATCCGCCGTCGTGAGTCCACGAATCTTGCGCAAGTCAACGACGCTGTCCAACGCTCCCACCAAGATCAACACGTCATCCGCGCGCAATCGTTCGCTCGGCCCGACCGCAGTGATCACGCTGGAGTCACGTTGGATCTCAGCGACGTAAAGCCCAGGTAGATTCCGCAACCCCGCTTCCTCGAGCGTCTTGTCGACGAGCGGCCCGCCAACTTCCACCTGCATTTCGACCGTGTATTGGCGCGGGTCGTCAGCCATGCTGACTGCTGGCTTTCGATCGGGCAGCAACCACTTTGACGCGAAGATGATGTAGGTCACGCCCACCAATGTCGCAGGCAATCCGACCCAAATCGGCTCAAAGAATCCCAACGTCTTGCCGTTGGACATGAGTGTGTATTTGCCCGCCACGATCAAATTGGTACTCGTGCCCATCAATGTACACATGCCACCGAGAATGGTCGCATACGATAACGGCAACAGCAGCCGACTGTTACTTCCGGGAATGCGTTTGCTAAGGTCGCCGACGACAGGAAGCATCGCGGCAACCACCGGAGTGTTATTGAGAAACGCGCTCAAGCCGGCGACGGGAAATAAAAGACGCAATTGAGCACCGCGCAGCGTTTTGGCTTTTTTCAAAAACCAGCCCGTCGCCAGTTCGGTGCCGCCGGTGAATTCCAATCCCGCGACCACCGCGAACAACAGCGCCACTGTGATCAATCCACTATCGCCAAATCCGACGACGGCCGACCGCACATCGGGTAAATTGGGGGTTCCCGTGACGACTTGAACGACAATCAGAATTCCCAAACACGCGACCGCCAGCAAATCGGTCGCCGCAACACGCAGCGCCAGCGTGACTAGCAGCGTGAACGCCACCAACAGTGTGAGCCAGGCTTCCCAGATCATGAAGTACGTGTCCTAACGACGTCGACGATCGGAGTCGATCCGTAGTATGAAGCGAAAAACCCGGTCAAAGCCAATTTTGCAAATACCCGCGGTCCCAATCATCCGTTGACCGATGCATCCGTTTCGACGCCCTGACCCACCGATCGCCAGCCAGTCTAATCACTTCACCGACACTCGCGAGGTGATGTCGCCTTATCCTGGCACAGGGTTCGCGAAAGACGCCTCGAATGCCACTTATCGGCGTTGAGCTTATCGGCAATCATGGAACGAGTTCTGCAACTCAGGCAGTTTTTGACCAGTTACAAGGCCCCAGGACCAGCACAGGATTCGACGTTGGACGCACTTTCACTGACTGCGGCGAATCAGTCCCACCCTACAGCCCAGGGCCCCACGATTGCCGAGCTTTCTCAAGGCCACGATGTGCTGGTGCTGTTCTTGAGACACAGCGGTTGCACGTTCTGCCGCGAAGCGCTGGCGGATTTGGCCGCGAGACGCTCCAAGCTCGAGGCCGCGGGAATGACCCCAGTGGTCGTTCATATGAGCCAGCCACAAGTTGCCCAAGCGATGTTTGATTCTTACGGACTTGGCGATGTTTTCCGCATCAGTGACCCCGGCCAGCAGTTGTATCGCGCGTACGGCCTGACCCGTGGTTCGGTCAAACAACTCTTAGGGCCGAAGGTTTGGTGGCGAGGTTTCCTCGCCGCCTTGGTGGATCGACACGGCTTTGGAAAGCTCGACGGAGATGGATTCCAGCTTCCCGGCGTGTTCGTGGTGCGCGACAACCAGATCGTTAAGGCCTATCGACACGCGACGGCGGCGGATCGTCCCGATGTTTGCGAATTCGCACTGGGCACTTCACACCAATAGCGACACTGGTTCACTCCTGCCGTTCCGATGGCAAACGCTCGTATCCAAGGGAATATCGCAGCAGTTCTCGCAGCTCGGTAAAGCGAAAACGATATCCCGACTCGGTCAGCCGCGTGGGCACCACTCGCTGGCTCGCTAGCAACAGGGCATCCGCCATTTCCCCGAGCATCAGGCGCAGCCCAAATGCCGGCGCGGGGATCAGGGCCGGTCGGCCGATGACGTCACCGAGTACCTTGGCGAAATCGCGATTCCGAATCGGATCAGGCGAGACAAAGTTAACGGGGCCGACGAGCGATTGAGTGAGGAGCGCGTGGTAGATCGCCCCCAAGACATCATCCAGCGCAATCCAGCTCCACCACTGTTTCCCCGAACCCAGCGAGCCTCCGGCAAACTTGGCGGGCAAAATCATCTGCCCCAGTGCGCCGCCCCGGGGCGACAGGACGATCCCGAATCGACAATGGATGACGCGAACGCCGGCGTCCACCGCGGGCTGGCACGCCTGTTCCCACTGGCGGGCGACGTCGGCCAGAAAGCCATCGCCCAGCGCACTGGTCTCGTCCAGCGACTCATCCCCTCGATCACCGTAAATACCGGTCGCCGACGCACACAGTAGCGTGCGGGGTGGGCGCGGCAGCTTGGCGAGCTTTTCGCACAGCTCGCGAGTTTTCGTCACCCGCGACTCGCGAATTTCTCGTTTCATCGAATCGGTCCATCTGGCACCCGCGATTGACTTGCCAGCCAAATGGATGACCGCGTCGGCGTCAGCGAGTTTGGCGGCATCAGCGTCGTCTTTCCAGATCGCAAGCGACTCCGGATCGTCGTTCCGGGATCGCACGATCTTGCAAACCCGATGCCCCAGGACCGAAAGAAGTGGACATAGTTGCGAACCCACAAGCCCACTCGCCCCCGAGACCGCGACCGTCATCGGCGATGACGGATGATCTTGGTGCAGTTGCAAATCGTCGCGTGTGATGCGGTGTCGAAACGCAAACATCGACTCGAGTGACGACTTCGCCTTCCAACCACCCAATAACCGCCCGACAGGCCCCGCCGGTAAGCGATACTCGATCCGGTCTCGCAACACCGATTGATCGTTGCCGAGCGAAGAGAACTCATGAGAATGGTCCCACGTCGCCATCGGACCGCTGACTTGCGTATCGGCGAATCGATGTGGAGGATCATAGTGCGTGTGTCGCGCAAGCCACCGAATGGGGACTCCGAAGACATGAGCTCGCAGTGTTACCTCGCTCCCCTGTGCAATGGAATTGCTACTCGATTCAATCTCCACGGATTCCCACGGCGGAAGAAGCCGCTGCAGCGCCCCCGGACGAGCGTGATACTGGAACGCCGACTCAATCGAAACGGGCAAAGCGGTCGTCGCGGTATAACGCTCTCTATCATTCATGAATCAAGTTCGACCAGTTGCACCTCGCCCGCCATGGCGCGAAGCTTTTCCATCGCCCGTCGTTCGAGCTGGCGCACTCGTTCCTTGGAAACGCCAAGTCGATCAGCCAATGATTGGAGCGTGTGAACCTTGCGGTGGGAACCGAGTGAGAAGCGGGCACGGATGATAAATTTTTCGCGACGATCCAGATCGCCGAGCATTACCGACAGCCGACTTCGCAATTCATGCCAACGGCCTTCGGTAATCGTCCCGGCACGATCATCTTCACTAACATCAACATCAAGATCTTGCAGGCCACAAAATACCTTTTGACGGTCTTGTTGGTTCAGCACCACGGTACGATACGAACCGCGGCGAACCACTTGCGTCGCATAGGTACTGAAACGAAAGCCACGGTCAAAGTCGAACTTCTCGACCGCTCGAATCAGCGCCACGATTCCATCGCTTAACAAGTCGTCGAACTGGTTATTCGTGTTGACGAACTTTTTGACAATGGAAAAAACGAGCCGCAAGTTGGCTTCGACAATCCGGTCACGATGCCATTCGGCCAGCGCGATCAGCCGGTTGATCAATTCCAAGCGACTGCGGGACGGACGGTTGATATTTAGTTGACCGCGATGCAGCGCCGCTTGTTGAAGCAAGAAATTCATGCGGCGAAACAGAAGCTTTTCTTGATCGGGTTTGAGCAGAGGCGCTTCGCACAGACGGCTCAAGTGTATCGGCAAATCGATACCGCTTCGGCGGATTGCCGCAAGCCCCAGTTCGGTTTTCCGGGGAGCCAATCCCAACGCATCGGCAAAACAACGTTCTCCGGCGCCCTCGAGGGCGAAATCTGGGTTGGAAATGAATTCGATTTCGCTGCGTAGACGATTCTTCGTCAATGCCCGAAGCTCCTCGCTGGAAACATCGGCAAGCGACCGCAACTGGGGCTCGACTTCGGATTGAGCTGCCGCCAGTTCCCCGGACTTCATCCACGCCGCCGGTCGAGCCGGTAGCGTTGGGATGCGTGGTTCGCCCTGGGAAGCTGAAACCGACGGTACAGCCTCGGAACTCTCGAAATGTCCTTGCTCCTGTTTACCAGCCTTCACTCCCGCAGAACGGCGTGTCTTAATCCCGGGCATCGTGTGGATCTCGCTTAATTGGAAGGAAAGGGTGACGCTAGTAACCATCGAAAAAGGACGATTAGAACGTTTTTGTCGTTCAAAACGTTCATCGCATTCATGATGTATACCCCGGCGAATTTCATTTGACAACAGCTTCCGGGAGCTGGTTTTTGAGAAAAATTAGGAGCAGAAGTTCGTGAACAAACGGAAAAACGGTCAGTAAGCAAAAACTTCGCTACCTAAACCTTGCGGATGTACTACAATCGATCAGTGGTCGCGAAACGACCAAAACGTTCATCTCCGCTATCGATATGGATTCGCTCGTGGCAGCTCGCCAGCCGCAATTTTCGCCGAAACAAATCGCGTCAGCACTGATGGTCAGTGAATCTTCGGTCAAACGTTGGTGTGATGGCGGGGCGATTGCGACGGTCCGCACCCTTGGCGGGCATCGCCGAGTAACGCTAGATGGGCTTCAGCAGTTTTTGAGCCAATCGGGTCGCAGTCTGTCGTACCCCGAGGCGTTGGGGCTGCCACAGTTGGTGCCCCAGCGGGCGATGGCGATCCCAGGAAGCGACGATTATCAGCAGCGGACGTTTCGCGAAGCCTTATCCTGCGGTGACGAAGCGACATGCCGCCAAGTGTTGCAGGCGAGGCTGGCCAGTGGCCGGTCGCGAGCGGAGGCGGCCGAGGATTTGGTCACCGACGCGATGCACGGCATCGGCGAAGCATGGGAATGCAACTCCCTGGACATTTACCAGGAGCGCCGGGGATGTGATATCTGCATGCGGCTCATCAATGAATTGAGATCATCCATTGCGCCACTCCCGGATGATGCTCCGGTGGCGATCGGCGGCGCCGCGGAAGGCGACCCCTACCAATTGCCCACCGCGCTAGTGGAACTGGCGCTCCGAGAGATCGGTTGGAATGCCACCAGTCTCGGTAGCAACGTACCACTGGAGAGCTTTCACCAGGCGGTTCACGATTGTGCGCCGCGACTGGTTTGGTTGAGCGTTTCCTCGGTTTCGGACTCGCTGATGTTTATCGCGCGTGTAAACCGGTTGGCGGAGCAATTGGGTGAGGACGTACCGCTGCTCGTGGGCGGCCGAGGGCTGAGCGAGTCCATTCGTCCGCGACTTCGCTACACCGCTCACTGTGATAGCCTCCGACACTTGGTGGAGCTCGCGTCAATGATGCGATTGCACGTCGCCCGCGAAATGGCAACCTACTGAGATCGTCGATCAGACTCGCATGACGCTTCGGTGGCGGCTACGCTTTTCATGCTCCCAGGTACCCATCCTTGTTGTTGAAAAGCGTTCGCCATGACCGGGCCGTTCCCCATCGATGCCAATCTTTCCGATGAAGAGCGATCCGTTTATGAGTGGCAAATGTGGATCCAAGGCTTTGGTGACGAGGGCCAGACGAAGCTCAAACAAGCGTCGGTGATGATCTCGCGCGTCGGTGGAGTGGGCGGCGTCGTAGCCTACCAACTGGCTGCGGCGGGTATCGGTCGACTTGTTCTCGCTCACGCCGGCGTCGTAAAGCCAAGCGAGTTGAATCGCCAGTTGCTGATGACTCACGATTGGATCGGACGCCCTCGCATCGACTCGATTCGGCGTCGCCTGCTCGAGCTCAACCCACGAATGGAGATCGTGGCAATTGGCGAGAATGTCAATGACGATAATGTCGCCGCATTGATCGGGCAAAGCGATCTCGTGGTAGACTGCGCCCCGCTTTTTCCAGAACGCTTTGCGATGAATCGGGAAGCGTTCGCCCAGGGAAAGCCGATCATCGAGTGCTCGATGTATCAGCTCGAAACGCAGTTGACGACGATGATTCCTGGGCGGACTCCATGTTTAAGGTGTCTCGTGCCGGACGTTCCGCCGACGTGGAAACGACAATTTCCGGTGCTCGGCGCCGTTTCCGGTTCGGTCGCCTGCTTGGCCGCGGTGGAAGCCGTCAAGCTGATTGTCGGTATGGGTGAACCATTGGCCGGACGCATGCTCTGCCAGGATCTTGGGAACATGAGCTTTCGGACTTTCCGCATCGAGCGACGCGAGGGGTGTCCGGTGTGCGGCAAACGAGATTTATGATCACGCACTCCATGAGATTCGCCAGGGTGATATCCGACCCAATGCAAAACACCTCGCCAACCGGGAACCGGCGGACGAGGTATCTGGGTCTTGCGGAGACTCGATCAGGTGCATTCGCACCAATTTTTCTTTACTCGCGTGGTCGAATCGCGCCCGTCAGACCGCTGTAATCGACTCGATCGGTGGTGTGCCAAAGTGGCTGGCCCAGCTCGACGCGTTTGCGAAGAACTTCGATCTTTTCGGGGCTACCCGCAGGAGCATCCGTAGCCGCGAAGTCGTCGCCCTGTTGGGGGACAAAATCTTCATCGTGACCGTAACGCAGAATGGCTTCAAAAACGTTTTTGCAGTGACTCATTTTTTCTCTTTTTCAACTCCCATCAACGCGGGTCATCCACGTGACCACAGCGTCATCAATTGTTCGGTTTGCGTGCCGGTCCACCGGTCGCAGGTCGTGGCTTCAGGTTGGATTATTGATGTTTAAGCCGCAGAGTCAAGAAAATCTTCACCTGTCCTTACTCGCTCTTTCGCGAATCGTAAGCACGCGTCGCGGTCAGGGAAGCGGGTTGGAATGGGACGGTCGAAACGTCGTCACTTTTGCTGGTTCACGAAGTTTCGATGAAGCTACGGTTAACGGGGCTGAAAGTCGCTTTGCGTGGCCGCGAAGGACCGGCATTTCCCGCGAGTCAAATTTGCTGTCAATAGGGGACATTTGACACCGCCGTTGGGCCGGTGGAGTGATTGCGTCAGCGGCGCCTCAAGAAACACCTCATTTGAACCCTCGTCGACTCAAGAAAATTTTTTTATTTTTTTTTGGTCGGCTTGATTCATGGCGATCCGATGGAACGATTTTCGGGTGGTAACCACCCCGTGTGTTGATGGTTTCGTTCTCGCATTGATCCGCGAGGGATGAAAGCGAAAACGTGTTATCTTGGTCCGTTGACTATCCGCATCCCTCCCGATTTCATCGCAATTCAATATGTGGTTTCAAACGACGCTCCAGTTGCCCGCAGCTCGACGCGGTTTCCACTTGGTGACCCAGCGGATCGTCGATGCGGCGACGCAGCTGGGGGAGATTCGCGTGGGCTGGATGCAAGTTTTTATCCAGCACACGAGCGCCTCGCTGACGATCAACGAGAACGCCGATCCGGATGTTCGCGTCGACTTTGAGACTGCGATGAATCACGCGGTGCCGGAATCCCTCGATTATGTACATACGATCGAAGGCCCCGACGATATGCCCGCTCATGTCAAAGCGTCGATGATGGGATCGAGCGTGATGATCCCGATTGGCAACGGCCGATTGCAGCTCGGCACTTGGCAAGGCATCTACCTTTGCGAGCACCGGGATCACGCTGGGCCGCGAACGGTCGTGATCACGATCCACGGCGACGCCAAGTAAATTCTCTCATGGGCTCGAAAGCCGGATTCCGGATGATTTCCCGCTGACCGCAGATTGGCTCTTGAGCAGCGAAGCGACGAGTGCGGTCCATCCGGTTTGGTGGCTCGCCCCGAGCCCTTGGCCAGTGTCGGCGTGAAAGTACTCGTAGAACAGCACCAGGTCCCGCCAAGCCGGGTCCGCCGCGTAGCGAGCGTCGCTACCGTTGACGGGTCGCACGCCGCTTTTGTCGATTTCGAACAGTGAAATGAGGCGGCGTTCGAGTTCATGAGCGACTTCCATAAGCGTCATGCTGTTGCCGCTTCCCGTCGGGCACTCGATGCGAAAGTCTTCGCCATAAAAGGTGTGGTAACGTTTGAGTGACTGGATCAGCAGGTAATTCGTCGGGAACCAAATCGGTCCCCGCCAATTGCTATTGCCGCCGAACATACCGCTGTCACTTTCACCGGGAACATAATTGACTTCGTGGCGTTGGCCGCCAAAGTCAAAGACAAATGGCTGATCGCGATGGGCCCTGGAGAGGCTGCGAATCCCGAACGGCGATAGGAATTCGGATTCGTCGAGCATGACGCTGAGCAATTTACGAAATCGCTCTTCACTGGGAATCGCCAGCAAGCGGCGTGTCGGGTTTGCCGAGCCGCCGTCTCCCTTTTCCATGTACGACATGTGGGTGCTGAGATCGCCGCGATGTTCGAGGAACCAATTCATTCGCCGCTTGAATCCCGGCAACTTGTCAATGATTTGTTCCTCCAGGAGCACGCCGGTGATCAGCGGGATCAAACCGACGAGTGAACGGACGCGAATCGGGATCGATTGCTCGTCAATGCACAAGTGGTCGTAGTAGAAGCCATCCTGCTCGTCCCACAACCCGCTGCCGTCCAAGGAGTTCATCGCCTCGGCGATGGCGACGTAATGCTCAAAGAACTTGCTGGCCATGTCCCCGTAGGCCATGTCGTCTTCGGCGAGTTCCATGGCCATGCGCAACATCGTTCCGCAATAGAAGGCCATCCATGCGGTACCGTCGGCTTGTTCGAGGTGACCTTGGGGAAGCGGCTTACTACGATCAAAAACCCCGATGTTATCCAGCCCGAGAAACCCACCGGCAAAGATGTTCTTACCGCGGGGGTCTTTGCGATTGACCCACCAGGTGAAATTGATGAGCAACTTCTGAAACGTCCGCGCGAGGAATGTCTTGTCACGCTGTTGTGGAGCCCCGGTCGACTTATAAACTTGCCAAACTCCCCACGCATGCACTGGCGGGTTGACGTCGCCCAGTTGCCATTCGTATGCAGGGATCTGGCCGCTGGGGTGCATGTACCACTCTCGCAAGAACAGGATCATTTGCTCCTTGGCGAAATGCGTGTCAATGTCCGCCATCGGGACCATGTGAAACGCGAGATCCCACGCGGCATACCAGGGGTACTCCCACTTATCGGGCATGGATATGACGTCACGATTGAACAGATGACGCCAATCGCTATTGCGTCCGATCTTGCGAGATCGATTGGACGCGGGACCAGCCGCGTCACCATCGAGCCACGTCGACACGACATAGTGATAGAACTGTTTTGTCCACAACAAACCCGCGTAGGCTTGTCGCATGATTCGCTGTTGGTCGTCCGCGAGTGAGGACGGAATTCGGGCGGCGTAAAAATCGTCACACTCGCGTTTGCGTTCCTCAAAGATTCGATCGAACGATTCATTAAACGCTGTCGCAAAATAGCGGTCGATGTTACCGCCGCATTCGTTCGTCGCCATCGGATCGGTATCGCCGGTCAATCGCAGCCTGACGACTTTGGTTTCGCCGGCGGGGACCATCACCAGTCCATATGAAGCGCACTTGGTGCCACGTTGCTTGGGGTTGACCGCTTTGGTCTCGCCAAGCACCACATAGTTGTGAAATGCGTCCTTGTAGTACTCCGATTCGCTCGGCAACCCCGGATGCCGCTGGGCATTGGTTTCGTTGTCGGTGAATAGCCAGGGCCAGTCGTCGCTCTGGCCGATCGCGTCGCAGGTAAACCAAAACCCATGCAGCGACTCATGATAGGTCTCGACGGAATTCCCCTTGAGCCTCATCGAGGGACGCGTCGTGCATCCCTCATCGGTGCAGTGCCATGTCCACGTATTGCGAAAGAACAATTGAGGCAACACGTGCAACACCGCTGCCTGGGGGCCACGGTTGGTGATACTCACTCGAATGAGAACGTCATCCGGCGACCCCTTGGCGTACTCGACCATCACATCAAAGTACCGCGACTCCTCAAAGGCGACGCTGTCGATCAGTTCGTATTCGGGCTCTCGGCGGTCCCGCATTCGACTGATGTCGTGCAAATCCTCGTAGGGAAATCGTCGTTGCGGATATTTGTAGAGGGCTCGCATGTAGCTGTGGGTCGGCGAGCTATCGAGGTAATAATAGCACTCCTTGACGTCTTCACCGTGGTTACCCTCGGGACCGGTAAGGCCGAACAAACGCTCTTTGAGAATAGGGTCACGCCCGTTCCAAAGCGCGATCGAAAAGCACAAACGGCATTCGCGATCGCACAACCCTAGCAACCCGTCTTCGCCCCAGCGGTATGCGCGACTGCGGGCGTGGTCATGCGGAAAGTAACTCCACGTGGCGTCGCCGCCATCGCTGTAGTCTTCACGCACAGTGCCCCACTGTCGCTCCGAAAGATAGGGTCCCCAGCGATGCCAATTTTCTTGGCGCCTTTGGCTCATCATCAAGCGATGGTCTTCGGCAGTCATCGGCAATTCTTTCGGGCGACGTGGAGTAGGACCTGTTGCGAACTAGCTCACTTTAGCCTCAGGCATTGTCCAGCAATTCGACGGCCGCAAACTTTTCGCCTTCCAACATCGATAAACTCGCTCCGCCACCGGTGCTGACATGGCTCACTTGGTCCGCAAAGCCGAGTTGTTCGACGGCGGCCGCACTGTCACCGCCGCCGATGATGCTTGTGCCGCTACCGTTGGCGATCGCTTGCGCCACCGCCTTTGTTCCCGCATCCATGGGTGGCTTTTCAAACACGCCCATCGGCCCGTTCCACACGATAGTCTTGGCTTCCTTGATGACCTCCGCGTACTTTTTCGCGGTTTCCGGTCCGATGTCAAAGCCCTCCATGTCGTCGGGAATTTCGCCCGCGGGCACGATCATCTTTTTGCAACCGGCGATGTTGCCGAAATCGTCGCCACAGTGCGTATCAACCGGCAGATGCAGCTTGCTGCCACCTTTCTCGATCAGCTTCTTGGCCAATTCGACTTTGTCACGTTCGACGAGACTACCGCCGACCTTACCGCCCTGGGCGAGCGAAAACGTGTAAGCCATCGCGCCGCCGATGAGCACGGCATCACAGATTCCGAGCAGGTTCTCGATAACATTGATTTTGTCACTGACCTTTGCGCCCCCAAGAATCGCCACGAACGGCCTCGCGGGATTGCTAATCGCGTCGCTCAAGTATTCAATCTCTTTGGCGACCAAGTGCCCGGACACTCGCGGCTTACCGGCCATCGCTTCGGGAACCGCAACCATCGACGCGTCGCTGCGGTGGCAGGTTCCGAACGCATCGTTGCAATAGATGTCACCCATCGCGGCCAACTTGGCGGCGAACTCGGGGTCACCTTTCTGTTCGCCTTTGTTAAAGCGAACGTTTTCCAGCACCAGACAGTCACCACCGGCGAGCTTGGCGGCTTTCGCGGTCGCATCCGGCCCCACCGTATCGCTGGCGAAAGCCACCGGTTTGCCGAGCATTTCCCCGAGTCGTTTGGCAGCCGGTGCGAGGCTGTACTTGGAATCGTCACCCTCGCCTTTGGGGCGACCGAGATGGCTCATCAAAATCAGTTTCCCGCCACGATCCAACACACTCTTGATGCTCGGCAGGGCCATACGGATTCGGCGGTCATCCGTGATCGCCAGGTCGTCGTCCAACGGGACATTGAAGTCGACTCGCATGAGGACGGTCTTGCCTTGCACGTCGACCGCGTCGATTGATTTCTTAGCCATTTTTTCCACTTCGATTGAGTTTGCGACAGGTTCTATCGCCCGCGATTATCGGTAATCGGCCCCAACTCGCAATCGGCCTCAAGTGGGCGCCGGAGATTGCCGAAGTGACGAACCGCGATCGGACGACCCCGGTCGGTCCCGTTGAAAAACCTCAACTCGACGCCTGCTAAACGCCGAACATCCCCTACAAGCGTCTTGATCGGCAGCGTGCTGGCATTCGACGTACGCACGTCGATTTCTGACGTGGGCAATCGGAGTTCGGGGGGACACGATGGCGTTTGGTATTTCGAGTGGAAGCCGTGCATGGGTACGAGCCGTCGTCGCAATGTTGTTCCTGGTCCCTAATGCGATCGGTAACAAGACCGCGGGCGGAGTCGAGCCATCCGTGCCTGCAGCACACGACGGCATGTCACTTTTTGCGTCTCGCGAAGCGCGCGAAGAGGCCATGTCCGCGCTGCCGCTTTCCCGCTTGACGCCCGAAGCTCGCCAGCGCATCCAACGAATCGTGCAATCACCGACGATCTTTCGACGGCTACCGACCCAGGCCATTGATTGCGATCGGGACATGTTCCTGTTCTTGACCCGCAACCCCGAAGTGCTGGTGGGCCTGTGGGAATTGATGGGTGTTACCAAGGTCGCGACACGCCGCACCGGCCCATTCCAATTGGAAGCGGAGGACGGCAGCGGCACCGTGTGCAAAGTCGACTTGGTGTATGGAGACTCCACCACTCACGTGTTTGTGGCCGACGGTGGATATGACGGACACATGGTGGTCAAGCCGATTCAAGGCAAGGGCGTCTTTCTATTTCGCAGCTCTTACGCCGAGTCATCCAGCGGCGGAACGACCGTCGCCGGAACCATCGATTGCTTTGTGCAATTCGATAGCCTCGGAGCCGATCTCGTCGCCCGAACACTGAGCGGAATCATCGGCCGATCGGCGGACAACAACTTCGTCGAAACCGCCCGCTTCATCTCACAAGTTTCCCAAGCGTCCGAACGCAACCCGACCTCGATGATCGATATCGCCGAAAAAATCCCGCAAGTGTCGGCGGCGACCCGCAAGCAGTTTGTGGACACGATCGTGACGGTGGCTAGACGAGCCGACCAGACTCCACGAACCGCAACGTCGGCGATCCGAACCGACACGCCGCATTCGGATGTTTCGCGTTAAGCGAATCGCAGGAGCGCCGGCCTACTTGGATGCGACTTCTTCGACCCGGTACATTTCACGCCAGGGTAGTTGGATGCCGCCATCAATGGTCAGCGTGCTGCCGGTGATGTAAGCACTCGCCGGATCGGCGAGGAAGACGACGCCGCGACCAATTTCTTCGCTACGCCCAAGTCGTCCCCAAGGCAATTTTTTGCCCTCACGCTCGAGCGTTTCTTCGCTAAAGAATTTGCGCTCACCGGGTGTATCGATCCAACCGGGATGGATGATGTTGACGCGAATGCGGTGGTGAGCAAGTTCCACCGCCGCGGTTCGAGCCATTTGATCGATCGCCGCCTTGGCCATGTTGTATGCCATCGCACCGGGGATCGCCATTTGTGCATGCGGACTACTGATCACAATGATGTTGCCACCATTGCCCGCCGCCGCCATGCGTTTGGATGCGGCACGGACGAGATGGAACGGGCCCCACATCGTGACGTCGATCGTGCGTTTGAAACCATCCAGATCCGCCTCGAGCATCAATTGACGGTCGCTGTAAGCGGCGTTGCTGACGACGACATCTAATCCCCCCATCCGTTCCGACGCCTCATCAACCAGTTCCTCCACCGCTGCTTGATCGCCCAGATCCGCTTGAACCGGGTGCGCCGTGGCACCGAGTTCCTGGCATCGCGCGACGACCTCGTCCGCTTCCTCGGGATGGCTGCGGTAATTAATCACCACTTCGGCGCCTGCTCGTGCCATCTCAATCGCGATCCCGCGACCAATACCACGTGAGGCTCCGGTGACCAAGGTTCTTTGACCGCTCAATCCACCCATGACAACTCAATTCCGAGAAAACGCGGCTACAGAGACGTGAAATGACGTGCGAGAGAGCAATCTTATCCAACTCCAACGCACTCGTCGACTGCGCAAAAAATCTCAATTTTGCCGTATGATCCCCCAACCGCACTCGTTGATAGATATTCGTCAATGATGAAAGATTTTTTCAACAGGTGCTTGCTTTCTCGCTCCAGATGAGACTAGTCTGGCAACACGCCGACCTAAAATGTCCATTTTCCGATTGCCGTCCATGGCCACCGAAACCCGTCGAGACCGATTGCGCGAGCTGGTGCAAGCTCGTGGTTTTGCGGCCTTGGGTGAGCTGGCGTCGTCGCTCGAAGTCAGCGAGTCCACGATCCGTCGGGATTTGGAGTTACTGGAACTGGCGGGCGAAGCCAGACGTACCCACGGCGGCGTTTACTGGACCGGCGACTCGGTCACGATTCGAGTCTTTGAATCTCGCAAGGACGACCAGTGGCCTGCGAAACAAGCCATTGGAATTGCCGCGGCGTCGCTAATCGAAGACCACGACACGATCCTGCTCGACGGCGGATCGACGACGTATGAATTGGCTCGCCAATTGGTTTCGCGTCCGTTGCAAGTCGTGACCAACAGCCTGCCGGTGGCGCACTTGCTGAGCACGAGCGACTCGATCGACCTGGTGATGATTGGCGGGTGCGTCCGCGGGCGAACCAGCGTCACGATCGGCCCCATGGCGGATTCGATGCTCGCGGGGATCAATGTTCGCAAAGCATTTTTGTCAGTCGCCGGGATCAACGAACAAGGTTACTTCAACAGCGACATGATGCTTGTCGAGAGCGAGAAGGTCATGCTCGCCCGAGCCGACCAGGCATACGTGGTTGCCGATAGCAGCAAGTTCGGGCGTGCCAGTCTGTCGCGATTATGCGGATTGCAAGACGTGCACGGCGTGATCGCCGATAGCGGCTTGGATTCCAAGTGGAAACAGTGGTTGGAGTCCGCTGGCGTCGAATTAGTGTTAGCTCCGTCATCTTAGAACTTCATCATCATCGCTGAAATCAATCGTCAGCAGAAACGCAATATGTCCTCCCCAGCAATCGATCGAACCGCCATCGAAACGCTTGTTCGTCAAGCGATTCGACAATCGCTCGGCGCGGCAACTCCGAAACCCGGCATCCATCTTCCGGGATGGATCGACGGCAAGCCCAGCTTGCGAGTGAGCATCTCGGCGCGACATTGTCACCTGACGGACGAGCACGTCGAAATTCTATTCGGTCGAGGAGCAAAGCTCGAACCTGAGAAAGATTTGTACCAGGACGGCTTTTACGCGGCGAAGCAAACGGTGATGGTCGTCGGACCGCGTCGTCGCATGCTGCCCAATGTGCGAGTGCTCGGGCCAACACGAGGCGCAAGCCAAGTGGAGCTCGCCTTGACGGATTCCATCTCGCTGGGCATCGACGCACCAGTGCGTCACAGCGGAAAAATCGACGGTACACCGGGTTGTGTGCTGGTCGGCCCGGCGGGGACGGTCCAGCTCGATCGCGGCGTGATTCGAGCGGCGCGTCACGTCCACATGAATTTTCACGACGCTGAGTATTACGGTGTCGCCGACGGTGACCTGATGCGGCTGGTGATCAAAAGTCCGGACTGCAGTGTGCGTTTCGACGACGTGCTGGTGCGGGCCGACAAAGCCGCCAAACTCGAAGTCCACATCGATACCGATGAGGGCAACGCGTGCAACCTGGACGCGGCCACCGAAGTTCGGCTCGAAGCATCCAAGCCGTGCGGCTGTGGTTGCAAAACGAAAAAGTAGTTCTCCTCCTTCCTTTCCAAGGCAGTATTTGAAATGGCAAAGATTAACGAAGCGCTCGGCATGATTGAAACCAAGGGGTTCATCGCCTTGGTCGAAGCGTCCGACGCGATGATGAAAGCCGCCAACGTGACGTTCCTCGGCTGGGACAAAATCGGAAGCGGTTTGGTCAGTGCATTTGTGACGGGCGATGTCGCCGCCGTGAAGGCAGCCACCGATGCGGGTGCGGCTGCGGCCGGTCGCGTTGGCGAAGTTGTCAGTGTGCAAGTGATTCCTCGTCCGCATGACGACCTGGAAAAAGTCTTGAAGTTCCCTTCGCCCGCTGCGGCCAAGAAGTAAACCGACCTCTGCGATCCCTAAAAACCTCCACTTAGAAACTCAGCATAAGAAACCTCTCCATGAATGACGCAATTGGTTTGATCGAAACAAAGGGCTTGTTGGCTCTTGTCGAAGCGACGGACGCGATGGCCAAGGCCGCCAATGTCCAAATCGTCAAGCGAATCGACATCGGTGGTGCTTATTTGACGACCGTGGTCAGCGGTGACGTCGGTAGCGTTCGCGCAGCCGTCGAAGCCGGTGCCGCTGCGGCCGCCCAGGCCGGCGAGCTCGTCGCCAGCCACGTAATCGCTCGACCTTCGGAAGGGCTCACCGCCGCTTTTTTGATGTAGCGCCGAATTCGATCCTGGCGTTGCCAGAATCGAATTCGGTTCCTGCCGCGTTTCGTGTCTGTTCCTTACCACCTTCAACTTCCGGTACGTCCGTGCTCGTTCTTGTCGCGAATCTGGGTTCTACCAGCTTCAAGTATCGCTTGTTCGATATGAACGATGAACGCTGCTTGGCGCGTGGCGGAGTTGAACGCATTGGCGAAAGTGAAAGCCCGTGCTCCGTCGAAATGGGTGACTGGAAAGACCAGCGCGTGATGCCGGTGCCCGATCACGGGGTCGCCGTCGCCGCGTGTTTGGAGCAGTTGACTGATGCCGAACACGGTGTGATCAAGGACGCGAGCGAGGTTCAAGCGATCGGCTTCAAAGCGGTGCACGGCGGTCGTTTGTCGGGCGTGTTCATCGTCGATGACAATGTGCTCGATGCGATGGCGGAAATGAACGCTGCCGCGCCGGCGCACAATCCGCCCTACATCGCAGCGATGCGGTTGTTGCGCGAGCGGTTTCCTGATTTGCCGCTCGTCGCTGCCTTCGAAACGAATTTTCACCAGACGATTCCCGCGGCGCGACGCGAGTATGCGATCCCACGCGAATGGGCGGACGACTTGCACATCCGCAAATGGGGTTTCCATGGCGCGAGCCATCGATACATCGCCACTCGCAGCAGTGAATTACTCGGTCGCAACGATGCGAGAGTGATTTCATGTCATCTGGGTGGAAGCAGCAGCCTCACGGCGATCCAATCGGGCAAGAGCGTCGGCACCACCATGGGAATGACGCCTCAAACCGGATTGCCTCAAAACAATCGCGTGGGCGACTTCGATCCCTTCGCCCTGCCACTGATCATCGAACGAACCGGATTGTCGCTCGAACAGGTCCTACAACAACTCGCCAGTCGCGGTGGGCTATTGGGCTTGAGCGGACGCAGCGGTGACATCCGTGATTTGGAAGCCGGTGCCGATGATGGTGATGCCGGTTGTCGTCTCGCCTTGGATGTGTATGTCGAAGAAGTTCGGCGTCATCTCGGTGGTTTGATGATGGCGATGGGTGGTGTGGATTCGATCGTGTTCACCGGTGGAATCGGTGAAAAAGGCAAGCGAATTCGCGCCGCTGTCTGCGCGGGGCTCGAAGACCTTGGAATCGTGCTCGACTCGGTCGCCAACGAAAACGTCAGCGGCGAAGCGTCGATTCATGAGACTTCGAGCCGAGTCCAGTTGTGGGTCATTCCCACCAATGAAGAAGTGGTCGTGGCGCGTCAGTGCGTCGAAATCCTTACTCGAAATAGTTGAACATGTTTATCGCACGCGTAATCGGGTCGGTGGTCAGCACCGAGAAAGTGCAATCGATGACCGGGCATAAATTGCTCGTCGTCGAACCCTATCGACTACATGCTGAAACTCGTTCGTCACTGGTTTCGGCGGGACGCACGTTCATCACGGTCGACACACTCGGTGCCGGCGAAGGTGACTTTGTGCTCATCACGCAAGGAAGCAGCGCCAGGTTGACACCCGAAACGAAAGAGTTACCGATCGACGCGGTCGTGATCGGCATCGTGGATCGAGTCTCGATCGAAAAGAACAGCGTCTACTGTCGCAGCGACGATTGACTCGCGGCTTCAAATGAAAGGTGTAACCAGAAGCGACACCTTGCCTAACTCAAACATCCATCTCCTGGTGAGTTTCTAATATGCAGTTCGACGAAAACCTAATCCGCAGCGTTGTCGCCCAGGTGCTTGCCGAGGTCGGCCCGATGCCTCGCGGCAACGAAACCTCGCGAAGTTCAAGCAACGGGCAATCGACTAACTACGTCGGCCGAAACGGGATCTTCATCGATGCTAACGAAGCGGTCGCTGCCGCACGCGTGGCATTCGAACAGCTACGCGATCGCAGCCTCGAAGATCGCCGCGGCATCATCGAAATCATCCGCCGCATTTCGATCGAACAATGCGTCGAACTCGGCACAATGGAAATGGAAGAGACCAAGATCGGTCGTCTCGAACATAAGATCGAGAAGCTCAGAACGCTCGGCCAGTTGTCGCCTGGAGTGGAGTTCCTCGAGACGAAAGCGTTCAGCGGTGACCATGGGTTGGCGATCATCGAACGGGCTCCCTTCGGAGTCATTGGCGCGATCACCCCGGTGACGCACTCGCTACCGACGATCACGGGAAATGCTGTGAGCATGCTCGCCGGCGGCAATACCGTCGTGGTCAATCCTCACCCCTCAGGAAAACGCGTTGCGGCCGAAGGCGTCCGACGTTTCAATGCCGCGATTCATGCCAAGTATGGAATCGACAATCTCATTTGCGTGATCGCCGAGCCAACTCTCGAAAGCGCCGACGCACTGTTCAAGAATCGTGGCGTGGCCCTGATTTGCGTCACCGGTGGTCCCGCGGTCGCTCGAGCGGCGCTCAACAGTGGCAAACGAGCGATTGTGGCTGGCCCAGGCAATCCGCCGGTGGTCGTTGATGAAACCGCGGACTTGGATCGTGCGGCGCGGTGCATCATCCAAGGCGGCGCGTACGACAACAATCTTTTGTGCATCGCTGAAAAAGAAGTGTTCGTCGTCGAAAGTGTCTTTGACAAGATGATGGAAGCGATGCGTCGCGCGGGCGCCGTACAGCTCAACTCCCAGCAGATCGCGCAGTTGACCAGCAAGGCGATTGTGCAGGTCGGTGACGACAAGCATGATGCGGCCTGCAAAGACTATATCGGTCAAGACGCGAGCTTCCTCGCCCAAGCCGCCGGCGTGACAGTTCCGGAGGGAACCGAACTCGTGTTTGGCGAGACGGACGAAGATCATCCCTTCGTTAGCGTCGAGCAAATGATGCCGTTCATCCCGTTCGTACGTGCTCGCGATGTCGATCACGCGATCGCGATGGCCAAGCACTACGAACACGGTTTCCGTCACACCGCGATCATCCACTCGCGCAACGTTCACAACATGACCAAGATGGGACGCGAAATGGATGTCACCTTGTACGTCAAGAATGGACCGTGCATGGCATCGCTCGGACTCGGTGGTGAGGGCTACCTGTCGTTCTCGATCGCCGGCCCAACCGGTGAAGGTGTCACGACACCAACCACTTTCACGCGTGAACGACGCTGCAGCATGATCGACGAATTGCGGGTTGTTTGATGCAGATCGCCCTCGTGCTCGGCTCCGCGCGTGCCACCGTCAAACATGAAAGCCTCGATGGGCAAAAGCTCGCCGTGCTGCAGCCACTCACGCACGCCGGAGCCAACGACGGTGCGCCGCTCATCGCGATTGATGCGATCGGTTGTCGCAAGGGCGATCGAGTGATGATCACCAGCGATGGGTCATACGCGAGAGAAGTCACCCATCACGAGAATACGCCTGCGCGCTGGAGCGTGATGGGAATTTTGGACTAAGCCATGTCGAGCCCTCCACTCACCGCCGCCGATGCTGCCATCGATCCAGCGACCATCGCTGAGATCGTACGGCGAGTGCTTGCGCGGTTGCGTACGAGTGACCACCACGTCTCGACAATAAAACTGGTGACAGCGGAAACGGTGATCGCAGCGGCGGCGAACAAGCGAACCATCTTGGTTTCGACCAAGTCGGTGGTGACGCCGGCGGCTCGCGACGAGGCGAAGCGGCTCGGTGTGCTGCTGGAGGCGATGGTTCAGCCGACCGGCACGGCCGACAGGGTGAGCAGCAACGCCACGCTCGGCATGATTGATACGACCGCAGCATCGGCGGTCGAAAGTGTGATCGCGGGTCTGGCTCGTCGTGGCATCCCCGCGGTCGCGGGTTACGCTGCCACGATGGTCGTCATGACCGACGAACCGGCAAAGCAAACTTATCACTACTCGTCCTCGGGCACCCGTCGCGCCGCCATGCTCAGCGAATTGTCACAAGTCAGCCGCTTTCAACGAGAACTTGCGCCCGATGTGTGGGTGATCGACAAGACGCAAATGGGTTTGCCGACGATCGTGAACACCGTCGCGATGATCGCTCGATTCAGCGGAGCTCACTCATGATTTTTGCTCGGACGATTGGAACGGTGACCTTGTCACGCTCGCACCCGTCGATCTCCGCCGCGACGTTGCGGGTGATCGAGACGGTCGGTTCGATCGATCGCATTGAAACACAGCCGCTTGGCGGGGAAACACAAGTCGCTTGGGATTTGTGTGGCGCCGGCGATGGTGACTTAGTCGCGATCGCGGAGGGGCCCGAGGCGGCGCAGCCGTTTCGTCCCCGAGTGGTTTGCATCGATTCGGCGATCGTCGCCCTCATCGACCATGTTGAACTGAAATAACCAAAGGAAACTTGACCCATGCAGAATCTACACAAGATCAAACAAGACATGTGCGACATCGGTCGTCGCATTTACAATCGTCAATTCGCGGCGGCAAACGATGGCAACATCACGGTGCGAGTGAGCGAGAACGAAGTGCTTTGCACACCGACGTTGCACTGCAAGGGATTTCTCGTGCCTGACGACATCTCCCTTGTCGACATGACCGGCAAACAATTGTCCGGCCGCAAGAAACGAAGCAGTGAGGCGCTGCTTCACCTGGAGATTTACCGTCAACGTGAAGACGTCAAGAGCGTCGTTCACTGCCACCCGCCACATGCAACCGCATTTGCGATTGCCCGCGAGCCGATCCCCCAGTGCATCTTGCCGGAGGTCGAAGTGTTTCTGGGCGACGTACCGATCACCAAATACGAAACGCCGGGTGGACAACAATTCGCTGACACCATCATCCCGTTTGTCCACAAGACGAACATCATGATCTTGGCCAACCACGGCACTGTCAGCTACGGCGAAACCGTCGAACAGGCCTATTGGTGGACGGAGATCCTCGATGCGTACTGCCGCATGTTGATCCTTGCCAAACAACTCGGCAACGTCTCTTACTTGAGTCCCGACAAGAGCAAAGAATTGTTGGAGCTCAAAGACAAGTGGGGTTACAAGGATCCGCGAAACACGGAAGAGTTCCAAAATTGCGATATCTGTGCGAACGACATCTTTCGCGAGTCGTGGGCCGATGCCGGTGTTGCCCGCCGCGCGTTCGCCGCGCCACCAGCGATTAAGTTGCCGGAGGCGAGCATCGCCAAGACCGTTGCGGAAAAGGCACCGGCGGGAGTCGATGAGGCGCAACTCGTGAAGCTGATTACGGACGAAGTCATTCGTCAATTGCAGAAGTAATCACCAACAACCTGAATCAACCTTGAGTAAGAACAGCATGAAAGTTTCAATCATTGGCGGCGGTGGACTCGTCGGGTCGTGCGCCGGATACGCATTGCAATGCGGGGGCGTCGTTCGTGAAATCGCCTTGCTTGACGTTAATCAAGAAGCTGCCGTGGGTCATGCGCTCGATTTGCAACACGGGTCGCCCAGCGTTGCCGATCAAGTCATTGTGGGCGGTGGCTACGAACATATTGCGTCCAGCGACGTCATTTGCATCACCGCGGGATTACGTCGCAAGCCCGACGAATCACGTTTGGATTTGATCAATCGGAACACCGACCTGTTTCTGCAAATCCTCGCCGACGTCAAAGCGGCAGGACCCAAGAAATCGGCGGTCGTGTTGGTGGTTAGCAATCCGGTCGATATTCTCACCTACATCGCAGCCGAATCGCTCGGATTGCCGCACTCGCAAGTCATCGGTTTGGGCACCCAGCTCGACACGATTCGTTTCTGCTCGCTCATCGCGGAAGAGTTGAAAGCTGCCCCGACCCAGGTCAAGGCGCTGATCCTTGGTGAACACGGTGACACGATGGTGCCCATTTGGAGTAGTGCGACGATCGCCGGACTGATGCTGGACAAGTATCCCGGTTGGAACCCGACGATGGCCACTTCGTTATTTTCGAGAACTCGCGGCAGCGGCGCCGAAGTGATCAAACGCAAGGGGGGTGCCGGCTTCGCCGTTGGAATTGCGATTCGCGATGTGATCGAAGCGATTGCCCTGGACCGTCGCTGCGTGTTGCCCGTGAGCAGCGTGCAAAAAGGCTGTTATGGCATTCGTGATGTCGCCTTGTCGGTGCCCACCGTTGTCGGTCGCGATGGTGTCGTCACGCAGATGGAAATCGATCTGTGGCCCAAAGAAATCCAGGGACTGCGAGCCAGCGGAGCGGCACTGCGCAAGACGCTCGAAACGGTACTCCAGCGAGTGCGTTAGCAACAACCAAGTTGAGAGCAAATACAGGCGAGCTAGCGGGCCAACCTGGTTCTCGCAAACCGCCTGTTTTGCCAGGGCCATGGAACTCTTCTTGACCTGAGGACGATCGTTCGATTATTTCTGCAAGCTCCTCTCTTCCTTCGAGTTGCGTGCACTGTGATGACGAAAACGATCTTCTTCTCTGTCGGCGAGCCGAGCGGTGACCAACACGCGGGGAGGCTCATTCATGAGTTGAAGCGAATCGCTCCGACGATCCAGTCGAGAGGATTTGGTGGCGACTGTATGAGTAGTGCCGGGTGCCGTCTCGATTGTGACTTGACCCAACACGCGGTCGTGGGACTGATCGAAGTTTTGCCAAAGCTGCGTGAGTTCTTTCGTTTTGCCGACTCGGCCGAGGATGCGTTTAAAACGGGGACCGTGGATGCGGTCGTGCTCGTCGATTTTCCTGGCTTCAATTGGCACATTGCCAAGCGGGCCAAGCGGCACGGTGTTCCGGTTTACTACTATTGTCCGCCACAGCTTTGGGCATGGGGCGGCTGGCGCGCGAAGAAGATGCGGCGCTCGGTCGACCATGTGCTGTCGGTGCTGCCAGTCGAACACCAGTTTTTTTCCTCTCGTCGAATACCCAGCACCTTCATTGGTCACCCGTTCTTTGACGCCGTCGCTTTGAAGGAGTTGGACCAGCGGACGCTCCAACGCTTTGAGTTGATGGCTAAAACGCATCGATTGGTCGCTGTCTTGCCGGGCTCACGTGAACACGAAGTCCAAAGAAATTGGCCGGTAATGTTGGCATCGATTCGGCAACTTGCCCAGCGTCATCCCGGAACTCGGTTCTTGGTGGCGGCCTATCGCGACAGCCAATGTGTGTGGTGTCGTGACCAGCTTGAAGATTCGGATCGAGGGCTGCCGATTGACTTCTTTGTGGGCCGGACGAGTGAAGTGATCGAAGCGGCGCACTGTGCCATGATGGTGAGTGGTTCGGTAAGTTTGGAATTGATGGCACGGCGGACACCGGCCGCGGTGGTGTATCGCGTCGGACGTTTCCTTCACGCGTTTGGAAGCGTGATGATTGGTGTCGATTCCTTGACGCTGCCCAACTTGATTGCCGGACGAAAGATTTTTCCTGAAATGGTGTCCGTAGGGCGGATCGAGCCCACGGTGAATTTCTTGACGGAATCGGTGTCTGCGTTCTTGTCCGATGCGTTCTATTATCGCCAGACGCTGGCCCAGATCGATGAGCTGCGAGAAACTCACGCCCGGCCGGGAGCAACGAATCGCGCCGCCGCCTGGATTGCGGGGGCGATGGGCATGAGCGATTGCGAAAATCGGGACCGAGGGCGGGAACTGCTACGCCAAGCGGCCTAGAATCGTTTTTTTGATTCCTGGCAAACCATTTTTTTGCTTCCTGGCAAACCAACCGCGTCCTGGTAACGTAGTGGCTTAGCATTCTATTTCGCTCCCCGCGCCAAACGTTTTTCATGAGTACAGACACGGTCCAGAGCCCCGGCATCCCTCGGATGGGAGCCGAAGCGGGCTATGAGCTTGACGAATTGCAGACTCCGGTTCGCTTTTCGGGGTTTGTTTGCTTACTTTTCGGTTTGCTGAGTTCTCTGGCGATGCTAGGGCGGCCGCTGTTGCTCGTGCCGCTGCTGGCGATTGTGTTTGGAATTATTGCCCTTCGGCCGTCGATCCAAGGTATTCCCGTGGGGACGATGGCTGCGAAGATCGGTATCTTTTTCGCTGTTGGTTTTGCTGCCGCAGGCTTCTTTTTGCCGTGGGCCAAGCAACGGACACTGGGTTCCCAGGCGGAGTACTTTGTCAAGGAGTACATTGAGATCCTCGGACGCGGCGAATGGGAACTCGCTGCGGAACTCCAAAAACCGTACCAGTCACGTACGCTTCCAACGATGCCTTTGAAGGAGTTCTACACCACCAACGAGGACGCCGCCAAAGGGTTGAATGAACTGAAGGAGAACAACGGAGCAATGGCGACCATCGCCAGCACCGCTGACCAGACGGATTGGCAACTGGCGAGTACCCCGCGAGTGTTCACACGCTGGGGACGCCAAATGGTCGATACTCTTTGGGTGGATCGCAATGGCTTCAATTCGGAGAAGCTACAGGTCGAATTGGAGTACGTCATCGACAAACAGAACGACATCGGCCAGTGGCACATCACGCTGTTTCAGTTCCATCGTGAACGCTTGGTGGCTGAGTCGATTCTTTAGTCGTCGTCGGGGACTGGCGAACCGTCGCGATCGGTCATCGTAACGTGTCGGTCATCCCGATTCAGCGGAAATCGCGCGAGCGGATGTGCAGTCCGTCAACTTCGTCACTGAGGTCCGTCAGGTGGCCGACGATCACATGGATGATGCCTTTTCGATTCTCCAGTTTGCCATCGACCAGCCACGCATTGCTGGCCCGGGCAACTTTGAAGAATCGGTCCCAGATGGCAGCGAACATCACAAGATTGACGGTGCCGGTCTCGTCTTCGATCGTAACGAAGGTGATTCCTTTGGCGGTCCCAGGTCGCTGACGCATGAGAACCAATCCGGCAACACGAACATGTCGGCCATCGCGCAGTTCAGTAAGATCCGACGCTCGCACGCACTGCAATCGAGCAAGTTCCGGTCGAGCAAACTCGATCGGATGCCCCTTCAAACTCAGTCCCGTCGTTTGATAGTCCGCGTAAACTTCTTCGAGCATTGACATTGGTAACAACGAGTCGGGTACGCGATCATCGTTACCGATAGAGTCCAAGAGCGGTTGATCACCAGGTTGAGATTCGTGGCCGAGCGACAGCCACACTGCCGCTCGACGATCGCGTGAAATCGAGTTGAGCGCGTCTGCGTCAGCCAAGATTGCCAGCATCGCCTTGCCCATTCGCGTGCGGCTAACGAGATCGGTCACATCACAAAATGGCCCATTGGTTGAGCGCTGCCGAACCCAATCGATTGCGAGTTCGCGCGACAGTCCTTTTATCGAAGCGAGCCCCAATCGAATCGCAGGTTGGGAACGATTGGGATCGGCTTCCAATGTCGCGTCCCAATCGCTGTGATTGATATCAACACTGCGGATCCGCACCCCGTGCTCCTGGGCATTCGTCACGAGTTGTGCCGGAGCGTAGAACCCCAGCGGTTGGCTATTCAGCAGCGCGACACAGAACGCTGCTGGGTAGTGACATTTCAAATAGCAGGATGCGTACACGAGCAAAGCAAAACTGGCCGCGTGTGATTCGGGAAACCCATACTCACCGAACCCGCGGATTTGGTTAAACACATGTTCGGCGAACTCATCCGTCAATCCACGCGACTTCATGCCATCGAGTAGCTTGATGCGAAATTGGTCGATCACGCCGGGTCGTCGCCAAGCCGCCATCGCTCTGCGCAATTGGTCCGCTTCCCCCGGCGTGAATCCACCGGCAACCACGGCCAAACGCATGGCTTGTTCTTGAAAAAGTGGGACTCCCAACGTCTTCTCCAGGACGCTTCGAATCGCATCGCTCGGATAGATAGCCGATTCTGGATTCTCGCGTGCTTTGAGGAACGGGTGCACCATGTTGCCCTGGATCGGGCCCGGCCGGACGATCGCCACCTCGATTACGAGGTCGTAAAAGCATCGCGGTTTCAAACGAGGCAACATACTCATTTGGGCACGGCTTTCGATCTGAAACACGCCCATCGTATCGGCGCGACAAATCATGTCATACGTCGCAACGTCGTCGGGCGGGATCGTTGCCAAGGACCAAGGCTGGCCGTGATGATCCCGAACGAGATCGAAGCACTGGTGCAGCGCGGAGAGCATTCCCAACGCCAGAATATCGACTTTCAAAATCCCCAGTTCATCCAAGTCGTCCTTGTCCCACTGGATCACCGTGCGACCTTGCATGGCCGCATTCTCGATTGGGCACAACTCACATAATTTTCCCGCGGTCATGACCATGCCGCCGACGTGCTGGGATAAGTGTCGAGGGAAGCCGATTAGATGGCCAACTAGATAAATGAATCGTTGGCCCAGCGCGGAATCGGGGTCGAGTCCGCAATCGCGGGCCCGCTCGCCCAGCCGGGGATCGCGTTCATAGCTGCCGGACAGCTTGGCGAGTCGATCGATCGTGTCGGCAGAAACCCCAAGAGCCTTACCGACTTCACGGATCGCGCTGCGGCTTCGATACGTCGTGACCGTTGCCGTCATCCCGGCGCGATCGCGGCCGTATTTCTGATACACGTACTGCAATACTTCTTCACGTCGCTGGTGCTCGAAATCGACATCGATATCCGGCGCCTCGTTGCGTTCGCGACTGATGAATCGTTCGAACAACAGCTCCGTTTGACTCGGATCGACTTCCGTGATTCCCAAGCAGTAGCACACGACGGAGTTTGCCGCAGAACCACGTCCTTGGCAAAGGATTTGATGGCTGCGAGCAAAGCAAACGATATCCCAGACGGTTAGAAAGTAGGCCTCGTAATGCAGATCTTCGATGATCGACATCTCGTGCCGAATCATCTCGATCACTTTCTCGGGTACCGCATCGGGCCATCGTTGCTTGGCACCCTGCCATGTCAATCGTTTCAAGTGTTCCAGGGGTGTCATTCCCGGCGGTGCAATCTCTTCGGGATACTCGTAGCGCAGTTCGTCCAAACGAAAGACGCAGCGCGAGGCGATTTCGACGGTACGCTCGATCGCGTCGGGTACATCGCGGTAGAGAGCGGCTATTTCTGCCAGCGAACGCAAGTGTCGTTGGCTATTTGGAAAACGATGCAGTTGGACATCGTGGATGGTCGTGGAACCGCGTATCGCCGAAAGACAATCATGCATCAACATCCGCTCGGCAAGGTGATAGTGCGCTCCACCCGCAGCGACCAGCGGTACACCACTGGACTTGGACAGCCGGTCAAGACGAGAGATCTCGCTTTCATCGTCGGCGCCCCTGTGCACTTCACATAGCAAGTAAGCACGGTCTCGGAAGAGATCTCGAAAATCCGATCCTAAGAATTCGCTGGTCTTGTCAGATGACGGAATCATTCCGGCGATGATCCCCTCGTTCAACTCCGCCAAATCGCTCCACCGAATCTCGCAGTCGCCTTTCTCACCCCGTTGGCGACCACGCGAGATCAATCGACATAGACGCCCGTAGGCTGCACGATCAGTCGGCCAAAGCACCATGGGTGGCGCGTCGATCGGATGAATCTCACTGCCAACAAGATAAGTGAAGCCCAACTCCCGGGCCGGCACCAGTCCTCGTACCACGCCCGCGAGTGATTCGCGATCGGTGAGAGCCAAACCCGAATAACCGATTTCGGCTGCTCTCTGGACCAACTCGTCGGGGTGCGATGCTCCTTCCAAGAACGAGAAGTTACTTTTGCAATGCAGTTCAAAATAGCGCATGAACCGAGACACTCAGGTGAATTTGCGTCCACTGTAACATTCGTCTGGTCGATGCCAAGGCACACGGTGCCAAGATTCGCATTTCGACAGCGAAGTAAACGCTGGACCGGTAGTTGCCTCCGCACGGGGTATCGGCACGGCCTGGTCTTGCATTTGCAGACAGCGGGGTACGTGTGTCGTATTCGCACGAAACCCGCGTTGACGATCTCCGTCACCTTTATCACACGATAGCACTGAAGATGTCAAATACCTCCACATTCAATCATCCTCGATCAACCCCCGCTGCCGCCTACGGACGAAATTTGCCATCAGGCGAGTCCGACGTCGCTCCATCGCACCCAATCCTGGTTGGCTACCTTTTGTGGGTGTTGGGATTCACCGGTGCTCACCGTTTTTACTTTGGCAAACCGCTCACTGGGACTCTGTGGTTCTTCACAGGTGGATTGCTATTGGTGGGCTGGATTGTCGACTTTTTTCTGATCCCCGCGATGGCTGAGGAAGCGGACGTTCGCTATCCGCATGGGCGGATCGACTACGCCGTGACGTGGTTGTTGCACCTGTTTCTCGGCCTGTTTGGAATCCACCGTTTTTACATGGGCAAGATCATCACCGGCGTTATTTACCTTTGCACCGGTGGCCTTTTCGGCGTCGGTTACGTGTACGACACGCTGACCCTCAATGACCAAATCGCTGAGATCAACCGCACGACCTAGACGCAACGCACGACAATTCGTGAACCTTGTTTAGCGATAATCCGCACGCGTGAGCCAGCGTCGACAAAGTCGCCTTCGGTCACCACGTCAACGACTGCATCACCAATCTGGGCCTTGCCACTTGGGCGCAGTGACGAGATAGCGTTACCCTCGTCTCCGATGTCCACCGCCTGCCAGCCCGCTTGAGGAACTGGCGGTAGTTCGTCACCGGTGGCTGAATCGCCGGCAAGTTGAGGACGGAGAGTGAGACGACTCAAGCCAGGCAATTCGCCAATGTAGTTGGACATGAATAGCAGTGCGACAAGAAGCCCCGCGAAGGCACCTAGGACGGTGAGCACATCCGTACTCAAACTCATCAAATCCTCGCTGCTACCGGGTAAAAACACTCTCCGCGAGGCCATCACGAGGGAACCGAGAGTCAGCGTGATTCCCACCACACCCGCGACACCGAAACCGGGAATGACAAACATTTCCGCGGCGACGAACAGCAGGCCAATGATGAAAAGCGTGACCTCCAACCAGCCGGAGGTGCCACCAAGAAATCGACTCCAAAAAAACAAACCAAAGCAAAGGACGGATACCAATCCGCCGATTCCGAACCCTGCCGCACTGAGCTCGATTACCAGGGCGATCATCCCAATCACCAGCAGCAAGAAAGTTACGAAGCCTGAGTTCAAAACAAGCACCAACGTATCCACCCAGGTGCGATGAACCACCGGGATGGGCTCGGCGACACCGAGAATCTTTGCGAGCTCGGCGCGGTTCGCCGCGGTGTGATCCGCAAGGCCCAATTCCACGGCTCGCTGGCCATTGGCGATGAAGAACATCTCTTTGCCACCTTCGCGGATTGGTTTACCTCGCTCCCATTCTTCGGAATCGGCGAGAGTTTCCCACTCCTTGTCGGAAAACAACCGAGTTTCGCCGTCGCTGGTCCGTGTCGCGCTAAACACGACCATGTCTTTGTCGACCATCTTTTCCGCCAGCACTTCGGGGCGGCCGGTCGCTCTGGCAGTGTCACGAGCCTTTTGTGCCAACACGCTACGGCTTTTTGCTTCGGTATAGCGAAACGCGCCATCCTCGCCCAAGACGATCTCGCCGGCGTCTCCGATTCGAGCATCCGGTCGCATGACAATCGTGTCCGCCGCCAACGAAAGGAGCGCCGCCCCGCTGATCGCGTCCTTCTCAATCCACGCCACGGTTTGGACGTCGGTGGCGTCCAGCAACAAATCCATCAACTCGAACGTGACAGCCGTGAATCCGCCGGGGCTGTGAATGTGCAAGATGATGACATCGTAGCCAGCGGATTGGGCTTCCTTGAATTTCCGCTCCAGCAAAGCGCCGCTCAACGGATTGATGTCCTCGTTGAATTCAATGATGACGGCATTGCGAACGCTAGCGCCGGGAACCGATTCAGTCCTTGGATCCTGAGCCCCAGCAAGAGAGATGATGGCCAGCCCCAGCAACGGTAGTAGCAATCTCAACGACATAGGATGAACACGGGTCCGGTGAAAAATGCATGGTCCAAAAATTCGCGGTAGGTTCGCAGTGTCTCAGGCACTAGTTTACCAAGTCGAGGGCGCACGAATCAAAACGACCCTTATGCTCGGCGCCAGAACGCCGGAAAAATAAGGACCAGAACACTAAAGACTTCGACGCGTCCAAGCATCATCAGCCAAACAAAAAGCAGCTTGGAACCCTGGCTAAAGTCCGCATAGTTTCGTGTGGGCCCGATGACTCCCAAGCCTGGGCCGATGTTATTCAAGGTCGCTGCGACTGCGCTGGCCGAGTCCAGCAACTTTTCATCGAGCGTCCCCTTGAGTAGCCGTTGTTCGAGTTGTTTCTCACCTTCTTCTGAAAATCCTGGCGGATGAATGACAGTTTCTTCGCCGGATGTGGTTTCAACCACGCCCCAGGTGCTGTTGGGCTCGAATGTGATGAGCGTCAGCCATGAAAAAACAAAAATGGCCAAGATCATACAGAAATAAACGACGATTCCGTGCGAGATCGCAGGGTCTTCGATCACACTTCCACCGAGTCGCAAATGACGCACCACGCGAGGATGATGCGCTCGTTCGATCTCTCGTCGAAGGATTTTGTAGAACAGAATGTGCCGGATCACTTTCAAGCCGCCTCCGGTGCTGCCGGCGCAGCCACCCACGAACATCAACAGCAACAGGATGCCGCGTCCAAAGTTATTCCATTGATCAAAATCCGCAGTTCCGTATCCGGTCGTCGTCATCACGGACACGACTTGAAATAGCCCGTTGCGAATCGATGTCGAGAGACTATCAAAGCCTGGGTCCGAGGACTTCATCCCAAAGAACACGACTCCGAACGTGACGAGCAAAAGGATGCCCACGAACGCTTGAAACTCGATGTCACGAACCAGTCGTCGAGGTCCGAAGCGGAGCGACAAGTAGAGAAGTGTGAAGTTGGTCCCCGCGATCACCATGAACAAGATCGTCGTGTACTCGATCGCCGGACTGTCAAAACCGCCGAGGCTGCGGTTGTAGGTACTGAACCCGCCGGTGGCCATCGTGCCGAAGGCGTGGCAAAGCCCATCGAAAAGAGTCATGCCTTGGATCATGTAGATTGCGGTCAAGATGACATTGAGCCCAACGTAGATCGATGCGAAGGCGAGTGCGGTGTGTTGCATCCTCGGCATGCTGCCCTCTTTGTGCGGTCCTGGCATCTCGGCTCGCATCATTGCCTTGCCCGCGGAACCTTGCCCCAGGATCGCAACGAACAACACGACGATCCCCAGTCCCCCGAGAAAGTGCGTCCATGAACGCCAAAATAGGATGCAATGCGGAACCAGATCGGGCGACTCCAAGTCCGTCAAGACCGTGGCGCCCGTGGTGCTGAACCCAGATTGCGATTCGAACATCGCTTCAACAAACGTGATGGGCTGGCCGTCTCGAATGCTGGTTTCGCTTAAGTAAAACGGCAACGCACCGAGGATCGTTGCCAACACCCAGCTTAGCCCGACAATGGCCATCGCCTCCTTTTGAAACAGCTGTGGCGAACGTTGTCCGCGCCCCAACCAACGCAGCAACAATCCGAGCGTCATGCAAACGGCCATGCTCGCGCACAATCCGCGGATACCTTGCCATTCGATTTCGTCCACGGCTGGCAAATGCGTTCGCACCGCGAGCTCAGGAAGTGCAAACGGCAAGCTGAAAAGCATCGATCCGCCAATCAGTAGACAGATCGTGCCCAGGACTCGAAACAATAGAGGAAAATTCAAGGATTCAACTCGCTCATCGCTCGCGGCGGGGTCTTTCCAGGTCAGGCTGGGTGTGCGGTCCCAGCAAGCCAT
The DNA here is from genome assembly GCA_041741195.1 of Pirellulaceae bacterium. Taxonomy (GTDB): domain Bacteria; phylum Planctomycetota; class Planctomycetia; order Pirellulales; family Pirellulaceae; genus JBBSJZ01. Next base: position 15,806 of record JBGSKM010000085.1, on the reverse strand, counting down.
GCTGAGCTTAACCGCCTCAGCCCCCCAGGCACCAGTGCGGGAGATCCATCGGCTTCCGACTCTAACGGCCGCGCTGCGACAACGCCGCGGCACCGAAACTGCGATGGTCGTTACCGTCACTCGAGTCGGTTGGATGGCCTGAGTCAGTCCTTTCCCCAAGGCATGGTTCATGGCGCACTCACTTGAGCCGCGTGATTCCCAACGTTTCCGTTGGGACCGGGATCGCATGTGGGTGGCGGTGCGGAGGCGTATCCGCCACCCACATCGCCCTGGGCCGAGACTCGGACGAGTTATTCTGCCTCACGCATTTCACTACAATGTTGGCGTGATGCAACATTGCTTCGCCAGCAACGTCGCCATGGTTGGATCGTAGGATCGATTAACTCTGAGGATTTCTTTCGACGTGTGTGGACGCTTTACGCTTCGAACGCCGCCGAGTCATTGGCTGCAAATGTTCTTGCCGGACTGTGAGGACCTGGCGCTAACATCAACGGGTGACGTTTGGTCGGGCCCCCGCTACAACATCGCGCCGACGCAGTCGGTCACGGCGGTGGTGCAAGAATCGAGTCGTACGCCCCGTCAACTGGAGCTGTTTCGCTGGGGACTCGTTCCGCCTTGGGCCGATGATGTCTCGATCGGTAGCCGTATGATCAATGCGAGATGCGAAACGCTCGCCGAGAAACCTTCTTTCCGAAAGTCGTTTGTCCACCGACGCTGTTTGATTGTTGCCGATGGCTACTATGAATGGAAAACGTCGGGCAAAGAAAAGCAACCCATGATCATCGAGCGATCCGATGGCGATGTGTTTGCCATGGCGGCACTCTGGGAAGTGAACCACAAGGCGAGCAACACCACCATTCCGATACGCAGTTGCACAGTCATCACGACCGAAGGCAACGATTTAACCAAAGACATCCACGATCGCATGCCCGTGATCCTCGATCCGAAGCACTTCGATCGTTGGCTGGACCCTGAGAACCACGATACCGCGTCGCTGCAGTCGCTGTTGGTTCCTGTGCCCAATGAGCGACTTCGCCTGACGCCAGTCTCTAAGCATGTCGGAAATGTTCGAAACAGCGACGCGTCTTGCAGTGAACCCACAGGCGAAAGCGTGACATGGCATTAACTGAGCTCGATCGGGAAGATTTATTTCGCGACGGACGCGCCATGCCGATTCGCGGCGATATCGAAGTCGATTCGATCCTTTGGCTATTCGGGTTTCGTCGTCAGGGACAAGCGAGTCTGTACGCAGGGCCGGACTGTGTCATTCAATTCAACCTTCGCGGTGAACTCCGCCGGCTGTATCACGGCGGGCATCGAATGGCGGCGGAACAGGGAAAACTGTACCGGCTTGACACGCTCAACCGCGGCCAGCAGCTGCATCTTCAGCGTGTCGCCGTATCCCATGAAGAACAGCGGCACTTCCTGGAATTGGTCGCGGAACAGCTTCGTATTCTCGATGGATTGACGCATTCCCTTGACCATTGGCGAACTCACGGGCTTGAACCTGACGAGTTCGCGATGCGAGTCGCAGATTGGATCTCGGCGTCCGCGTTACCACTTCGTTTGGCTGAACTACCCAACGTATCGCCGGACGCTTGACCGGCCGACGCGATCGCACGACCATAGGTGGCTTCCCACCGTCACGCTTTTCGCAGGTCTTGCCATGAATCCACGCCGCCCCACCCGCCGTATTTTTTTAAAGTCCGCCGCAGCCACTGTGGCGATTGCACCGGCCATCATCACCTCCAAGCGAACGGCCGCTCAACAGGTCATCGGATCGGGGGATCTGCAGTTTCAGTACAAGCACGCTTGGCCGCAGTTGCCAAGCCAATATCACTGGCAAACGACCCACAATGTGGACGTCGACCCGAGTGGAAATCTGTATGTGATTCACGAGGGCAATGCTTCGCTGCCCGATCACCCGTCGATCTTTGTGTTCGATCCGGAGGGACGGTTCGTGCGAGCATTTGGCCAGCAGTTTCAAGGTGGCGGCCACGGCATCAAGGTTCACGTCGAAGATGGCACTCCCTATCTCTACGTCGCCGCCTACCAGAATGTAAAATCGATCGCCAAGTTGTCGCTGAACGGCGAAATTGTTTGGCAGCAGTATGCTCCCCAGCAAAGTGGCAAGTACGCGGCCGGCGAATCGAGCGACCCCGAGCAAGTATGGGGACGCGATCGGTTCCTACCCACGAATTTCACGTTCTTGCCCGACGGCGGATTCTTGCTCGCCGATGGTTACGGCGCGTTTTACATCCATCGCTATGACGCCGATGGAAATTGGGTGTCGTGCTTTGGCGGCGAAGGCGATGGGGAGGGGAAATTCGCCACGCCGCACGGGCTCGGTCTGGACGATCGTTCCGAGCAAAGCACGCTCGTCGTGACCGATCGCGCTCACAATACGCTGCAAATTCTCGGCGTTGACGGCACATACCAACGGACCATCGCCGACTTTGGCCTGCCGGCAAACGTCGACACTTATGGCGAATGGATGGTTGTTCCCGAACTCGTCGCGCGCGTTTCCATCGTCGACAAAGACTACAAAACCGTGGTAACCCTGGGCGATGATCGCGAGCGAATCTTGGCGGACAAAGAAAAATCGAAGGGGTTTGGTATTCGCGCCGACGAGTCACGGTGGGAAGACGGCAAGTTCGTCCATCCCCACGACGCCTGCTTTGACAACGACGGCAACTTGTTCGTCGCCGAATGGGTCGCGACAGGGCGGATCACCAAGCTGACGCGAGTTTAGGACCGCGTTCGTTTTGCTTGCCCGGCGCTGTCGGAGCCTGGAGCATGGCTATGTCGATCGATTGCGATAGCCCAGGATCGCCAGTCCCAGAATGGTCAACCCGAGGCCGACCACCAGGCCCGCGGTGACCGGTTCGGCAAAGAGCATCACGCCCGCTAGCGCGGCCATGGCGACCTGGGAGGCGTTGATCAAATTAACGGCGACGACGGGCAAGGACTTGAGCGATAGCGACAAGGCGACGAAGGCCGTGAAATTGAAAAATCCAGCGATCGACATCATCCACCAGTCTTCGCCCGCGACCGTGGCGACTTGATCCAGACTCATTCGAGTCAAGGTGAATGCCGAGAGAGCGATTGAGCCGATCATTCCACTGGTGAACATCGCGAGCGGCGCCGAGACGCCGTTGTTCATCGATTGACGCATCACCGTACCGAAAAGGGCGTAGGCGCCTCCCGAGGCGGCAGCACACGCGGCGCCAAGCCAGAGTGAACCGTCCATCGGCTCGGCTTCGTCTTCCTGCGACAGCGAGAGGACGATGACGGCGCTCAGCAACGTCATAATGGCGATCACAGTTTTTCGACGCAGCGGCTCGCCGAGCATGAATCGTCCGAGCAGGCCGCCGCCAATGAGGAGTACGCCCAAGGTGATCGGCACCGACTTGGCGAGCCCAATGCTCCCCAGCGCGATCTGGAACGCGGCGTTGCCGACGAATTGCCCCAGTAACGCGACTGCCGCGAATCGTGCTAACGATTTCGAGTTTGTTAATAGGCGTTGCTTGGTAAATCGCATCCAAAGGAGAAACGGGCCGAGCAAAAGGACTGTCGGGAACGCTTTGACCGACGACACGAGGAACGGGTCCAAGTCGACACAGCTTCGTAGCGCGATATTCGATAGCGTGTAGAACACCGCGGCGGCGATTCCACACAAGGTCCCGCCCAAGATCCCCAGCGGTGCACCGACGCTTCGAGTCTCGGGCGCGGTAACAGGACGTGGCGGATCATCGGATGACATGGGGCCAAAGTATATCGAAACTCGGCGAGATCCAGTCGCGCCAAAACGAAAAAGGCCGACATCCCGTGAGAGACGTCGGCCTTTCGTTAAATTAGGTTTGACAAGGGCGAATCGCCCGCGTCAATCCAAAACTAGTTGCAACCACAGCCGCTGGAAACTGCGCCGCAGCCGCCTGCACAACCAGAGCTAACAGCCGGGGCTGCGCCACAACCGCCGTCGACTGAACCGCAACCGCCGCTCACGGGAACTTCGACAGTTTGTGGGACCATGATGGTCTTGCAAACTTGAACTTCCTTTTGAACTTGGACTGGGACACACACGGTGTAGTCTTCGGTCTTGGTTTCTGGCACTTGGTCGACGACCGTCACGGTGTACGGCACTTCTTCTTGGACTTGGTCGTACTCGGTAACGGTGTAATCGCGAGTCTTTTCTTGTGGCACCATCACGGTGACGGTTCGTTGACGAGTTTCGGTCGTCATGGTCGTTTGTGGGACCATGCGAGTACGAGTTTCGGCAACCATGTTCGTCACTTGTTGCGAACGAGTACGAGTCTCGGTCGTGCAACTTGTGCGTTGCTCAGTGCGAGTACGTTGTTCGGTACGCATCTTGGTCACTTGATACTCTTGCGTACGAGTTTCTTGACGGCATCGTTGAACTGGCACTTGGCGAGTGCGAGTTTCTTGACGAGTGCGAGTCACAGGAACGCTACGAGTTTGAGTTTCAGTACGGGTCTTGGTAACCGGAACCATACGCGTTTGCGTTTCGGTGCGGTACTTGGTGACCGTGACAGGACGTGTGCGGGTTTCGCAACGCGTCTTGTTGACAGTGTACGTGTAAGGAACTTCGCTTTGCTGAGTCGTGTAAGTGGTGTAAGGAACTTGTTCGCAAACGATGTTTGGAACCCAAACTTGCTTTTGAACTGTGGTCGTTCCACATCCGTCGCCGCAGGCACTGCTCACAGCACCGCAACCGCCGTCACAGCTACCACAGCCACCGCCGCAACCGGAGTTGCAACCGCCGCATGCCGAGCTACCACAGCCTGAAGAAGCAACTTCGACGCTTTGGCACTGATAGCTGCCCATGTCCTTGGACACAGTGCGATACTGGGTCACTGGAACTTGCGTGCAAACGGTCTTCGAACCGGTCATCGTTTCTTGATAAGGAACGTTGACGGTGTAGCTTTGCTCGGTCGTTTCTTGGTAAGGAACTTGCACCGTGTAAGTCTGTGCGACTTCTTCGGTGTAAGGAACTTCAACCGTGTAGCTTTGCTCCACGTTCTCGGTGTACGGGACGCACACGGTGTAGCTTTGCTCAACCATGTCGGTGTACGGCACGTTGACGGTGTAGGTGCGAGTCGCAGTTTCTTGGTAAGGAACTGAAACCGTGTAAGGCACTTCGACGCTTGTCGTCACAGGCACTTGGACTGTGTACGGAACTTCGATCGTAGTGACCTTCGGAACATTGACGGTGTAGCTCTGTTCGACTTGCGTCGTCACAGGAACTTGAACCGTGTAGTCCTGGGTTTGCTGCTGAGCGACCATCTCAGTGTAGGTCTGGGTCTTGGTCACTTCGCGAGGAACCGACTTGGTGACGGTTCGCGTACGTGTTTCTTGGCGAGGAACGCTGGTCATCACCGTGTAGGTGCGCTGACGCGTTTCTTGTTGCATGACCGTCGAGGTCACCATTTGTGTTTCGGTCACTTGCTGGGGGACCATCACGGTTTGAGTGGTGACCGTCGGTCCGCATCCACCGCCAGCGCTGATCTCGCCACCGCCGCACGACGAGCACCCAGATCCAACCGAAACGGTGTCGGTGCAGCCCCCACAGGCCGGTGCGGATTCACAACCGCATTGCGCCATGGCTTGTGTGCCGAACAATCCGGCAGCTACCGCTACCGCGAAAACATTGAACATCTTTCTCACAGAAACTTCCTCATGATGGGAGAACTAAAGGGCAGTGCGAGAGCTGCCAACGACAGGTAAAGTTTTGTCTAGGTACGCTAATTGAAAGCTTTAGGTGGTCAACACGAATGTCTGAAATTACGCAAAAATCGAAAATGAACTGTTGCAAAATCGTTAACGGCATGTTTTCAAGTGGCTGCCGTCGTCGCGATGTGCAAATGATTCAAATGAACAACGCGAAAATGGCTCGGGCTAACCCCCTCCGCATTTTTGAAAAAAGTCGAAAACTTGGCCAATGACTCAAAACCACAATTCTTGGCAATGTGAACGATTGGCTCTCGCGATTGAAGCAATCGTTCTTTGATGAGCTTCAATTTTTCTTGTCGTATGAACTCCCCGGGAGGACACCCCACAGCCGTGCGGAATCGTCGCTCAAAGGTAACCCGGGAAACCGACTGGAATTCCAATACGTCGGACACTGAAATATTGCGCCCAACATTATGTTGTATGTAATGCACCGCCCGTGCAATCGATGGCTCGTACTGCATTGGCACGGTGGTGTCGCGTTGTACCACATCATACGCCTTGACGGTGCGATGCAAGAGAGACGTGAAATTGTTTTTCATCTGGTGGTCCAATAGTTTGGCGGCTTCCCAGCCCAGTTCATGGCTCGGTTCAACCACGGCCGTCACCGAAATGCTAGGTAACCCACAGACTAATGAGTCGCGCGACGACACTATCGCCAGCCTTCCGGGGACATCCAGACCAAGCCGCTTCGCGACCCTCCTTATATAGATGGCCGTCAAATCACAGCTCGTGATGATTCCGCCGCAGGAAAATTCGTCCAAGAATTTTCGGATTCGATCACAGGGGCGCGGACAGACATCCCCGAGCTCTTGATAGTTGATTCCGAGTTCTATATTTCGGAAAGAGGCACCGTCCCTTTGAGATCGTTGTTGGATCGATTTTTCCAACTTGGTGTCGCCCACCATTGATATGAAAGCGATCGACTGCTGGTGCTCCGGCGACAATTGGCAATAGGCAAGTTCTGCCGTGGAATCGGGATGAACACACACCGATGAAAAAGCGGGATCTTCGCTCCCGATAGTGATCACCGGAATTTGTAGCCGCTTCCACCGATCGATGAGACTGGGGGATGCCTGCTCCGCTGTGGTAATCAATCCGTCGAGCGGCATTCGCGATAACTGGCTCCAACAGGCCTCTTCCGAAGTAGACAACTGCACGAGATTCCAGTTCGGGATTGATGCTGCATACTCGTAGGCCCCCCTAATTGCTTCAAAGCGGCGAGTAGTTGATTCAAGTAGCGAAATTGCGATCGTTGGCACGAAAACACCCTTTAGGACAGGCACCGCGAGGTCTACCGCCGCGAAGGACAAATGTCCGGCGGCAGCTAGTTATTTCGCTGGCCTTGCAAAACCAGGTGCGCGAGGCCGCGAAACAGGTACACTGGTAGAAAGCGATTTGTGTCAGATGAGGTGACATGAGCGTGTCATTTTGTTTGAACAGGCGATGTTGCCACCGTCAAACGGGACGTTCTAATACGTAGCCCATGACTGAACAAAAATCAATCACCGAATGGATTGTCGCCACCCGTGAGGGCGACAATGCGGCTGCCTCGGAGTTGTGGAATTACTATTTCCACCGGCTGATGCGGATGGCTCGCAGCAAGATGAGCCAGATTCCTCGCACGACCTACGACGAGGAAGACGTCGCGATCAGCACGTTTCAAGTACTATGCTCAAAGCTTCGCGAAGGGCGCTACCCCGACTTGGCGGACCGAGACGAATTGTGGCAACTGATGTTGAAAGTCCTGGTGCGAAAAATTTTGCGACGGGCGGAATACGAGGCCGCCTTGAAGCGGACGTCGAGTTTGACCAAGGTTATCGCCAATTCGCCCGCCGGCCCATTGATCAACTTGGCGGATCATCGGGCGGTGAGCCATGAGATTGGGGACGAATGTGAGCGGTTGATCTCGCGGCTGGATGACCCGAACCTGGTTCAGCTTGTGATTTGGAAGTTGGACGGCTTCACCAACGACGAAATTGCGATCAAGATGAACCGTACCCGCCGGACAGTCCAACGAATGTTGGCACTCGTTCGGAACTTGTGGCTCTTGGAATCCGAGCAATGAGTGTCGATATCAAGGCGATAGATGCTGAGACGCCTGCCTCCGATACGCTGGACGCTTCCCACGTATTGAACCAGCGATTGTTGCACGACCTTTGTTGGGAGTTCGAAGAGGCGCTGCGCAGTGGCAAGTCGCCAAGGATCGAAGATTGGCTTGATCGTCGTGGTGTTTTAAGCCGTGAGCTATTGCTCTCGGAATTGCTCATGATCGAGTACGAGCTGCGATCATCGCCACCGTCAAGTATTGCTCACGAACCGTTCAACAGCAACGCTTCGTTGTCGGTGGAAACCAAGTCGACTCACGATGATCAAACGCTCGCGTCGTTCCTTGCCAGCGTTCAACTTCGATTCCCCAGCGATGCCAAGATCGTGGATGCGGTGGTGGCGGAGTTATCAGCGGAACGGATGAAACGATCGTGTCCGTTACCGTTTTCGAAAACGGACCGGCGATATCAATTCATACACGAGATTGCGCGTGGTGGCACGAGCGCCGTTTGGCGGGTTTATGATCGACACTTACATCGTGAGTCCGCGGTCAAAGTGTTGTTGGATTCGCACAACAATATGGAGATGCGTCGACGTCTGGAGCGTGAGGCTCGCCTTTGCGGGCGATTGCAACATCCAGGAATTGTGCCCATCCATGAGCTCGATCACTTCGACGACGGGTTGCCGTTTGTGAGCATGAAGCTGGTCGAGGGGAAATCGTTAGCCGAATTGCTTGGGTCGAATGATCCGCCAGACACGGTGACGCTTCTCCGAATCTTCCAGGATGCTTGCGAAGCGATCGCTCACGCGCACGAACAGGGAATTGTGCATCGCGATCTGAAACCGCAAAACATCATGGTGGGCGCGTTCAACGAAGTGCAAGTGATGGACTGGGGTCTCGGCAAAGACTTAACGGACAAAGAATCTCTGGATTGCGATTCCGATGTTCCGAGATCGACACCAGATTGCGCCGATACGCTTGTCGGCACCGTTTTTGGAACGCTGGCCTATATGTCCCCGGAACAGGCCAACGGCGAAGTCGATCGTGTCGGTCGCTCCAGTGATGTGTTTTCATTGGGCTGTATCCTTTGTCGAATATTGACGGGACGACCTGTCTACGATGGGACCAACCAGAACGAACTGCTCGCACAGGCTCAATCTGGAAAAACCGCCGACGCGTTGTCGCGATTGCAGGCATGCAAGGTTGACCGCCGACTGCGTCAACTCGCATGCCAGTGCATTAGCGCAAGCGCCGTGGAGCGACCGAAGGACGCTCGAGAGGTTTCGAATCGTCTGCGTTTGATTGTCACTCCCCACAATCGAGTTCGAAATTTGGCTGTGGCGGCATTGGCCGTTTCAATCGGCATCCTTGTGTTCGATCTCACCGCCAAGTCCCTAATCAACTCCGATCGGCTCAATGCGAAATTATTAGACGCCAGCTCGCCCAACACGGTTGATTCGCTTTCACCGGAGATCTATTCCGACAAGTTTACGATCGAAGAACGACTCAACTCGGCCAATGTGCACCTTCAACAGAAGGCCTATTCGGAAAGCGAACGACTGTTGAGGTCGGTTTTGGATAACGATCCGAACAATGGCCAAGCGTATTTCGTGCTCATTGATGTTCTCGTCGAGTCAGGTCATGCCGCCGATGCCGCCAGCGTTGCTCGTGACCTGTGGAAACGCTTTCCCCATAATAAGGAAGCTCTGAATCGATACCTCGAATTCCTTTTTCGCGAAACCGAGTCACCGCCGGGATTCGAGACATGGCAACAGGCACTGCTGCTTCATCCCAGCGAAGTCCCGCTGCGATACGAGATTGCATGGAAGCTACTACTTCAGGACCTGCTTACCGATTCGGAACGAGTTTATCGCGAGTCGATTGAACTCGACCCAAATTTCTACGTCGGTTATTACGGCCTAGCCGCAGTATTGCATCGACAAGGTCGGTTTTCTGAAGCCGTCGAAAACGCGACGCGGGCGACCGAACGTTCGGTACGCGATCCTAAGTGGCACGAGGATTGCCAACGGTTCCTCGACGTTTGTGTTCGCTCGGAAAGCGAGAAACCCGTCGAGTAGAAAACGAGGCGAACGTCCCGGCTGGGTCGGCAAGCTCGGATGCTGCGGTAAGCATAGGCGAGCCTGCCCCGGGACGTTCGCTTGGTCGTGTTGACTCAGCCACCTAACGGCGATCCGCACCGGGCTGGGCAGCGAGTTGCAATAGTCCCGAATAAGTTTGCTCACGTCGCACGATAAAGAACTTGGTCTTGGGACCACTCTTGATCTCGGGATGTTCGAGGATCCCGACCAAGTCGCTCATCGATGACGTTTGCCATCCATGGATCCCCAGCAGGACGTCGCCAGCTTGAATCCCCTGGGCGTCAGCGGCGGAGCCAGGTCGCACCGCTGTTATCATCAATCCACCGAGGTAGTTCGTCTTCATGCGAGTATTCATGCGACGAATCGAAGCGTCGGGAACAGGTTTCGTTTGGATCCCGATCACTTTCCAAGCCAACTCGTTGCCCGTCGCCGAGGGACGTGCGGTTTCTGTTTGCATCGCGATGCTGAAACGTTCGCCGCCTCGTTGAATCTCGAAGTTGAGCGAGTCGCCCGCACCCGAGTTCAGCATTGCTAGAGCGAAATCGAGTCGATCGTCCACCGGTTGGGTTCCCACACGCACCACACGATCGCCCGGTTGAAGCCCATCGCGCGACGCGGGGCTGTTGGCGGAAACGTTGGCAACGGTCACGCCATCACCGTCACGCGGGCCGCCGTCGGTTCTCAATCCGGTGGCCAAGCGGTTCTCATTGTATTCATCAATCATTTCCGTCACGATCTCGACGACCTGATCGATCGGAATGGCGAAGGCAATTTGTTGAGCACCGACACGGACCGCGACATTAATTCCAATGATCTCGCCATCGATGTTCAGGAGCGGCCCGCCCGAGTTGCCGGGATTGATACCGGCGCTGATTTGGATCAAGTCCTGGTAATCTTGTTGGTCATTGACCGGGACATCGCGGTGCAAAGCGCTGATAATTCCTTCGGTGCTAGTGTGCACATATCCATAAGCGTTCCCGATCGCGATCACACTTTCGCCGACCATCAGGTCGCTGCTGGTGCCGCGAGGGATCGTAGGCAAGGGATCTGCGACGTCGACTTTGACGAGTGCCAAGTCATTGCGGACACGAGCCGCGATGAGTTGTGCACTGGTGGTCTCACCATTTTGCAACGTCACACGAATGTCTTCGACATCCTCGACGACGTGATAGTTGGTAATGACATAGCCGCGAGGATCAATGACCACGCCCGTGCCCATGCCATTGACTTGGCGGAACGAATCCGGGCCAGTCGCGCCGGCCATTCCCGCTGCGCTGGCACGGACCGTCTTTTGCCCGTGGATATTGATCACCGCCGGACCGGCACGACGGATCGCTTTCACCGTCGGGGTTTCACGATTTGCCGAGATGCTGCGGCCGGGCGTTTGTGCCGAAACGTTTGAGCCAAATAACAACGAGCCTGTGATCAAGCCAGTTGCGAGTAATCGGCCCAAGCTCGGGGAAAACATGTTGGTCGGACGCATAAATCCCCGCACCACCGAAGCAAGTCGGAACCACCTGAGTCGTTAAGCCCCGTCGGCCCAACTTCTTTTCCGCACCAGAGCCAAAACGACTCGGTTATCCAATGCACCGGTGTAACCGGTACGGACGTTTGCATCGGAACATTCGGTCGGGCCGCTTGATGCTCAAGAAATCGCGCGGCAAGGTTTACCAGGCTTATCACCCAAATACTCTCAACCAGTGATAGTGAGTGGTTGGGGCTGGTCACTCGCGGGATGCCATCGCATCGAAGCCGGTGAAACTTTCAACCGCCAAACACTGGACGCGTTGGCAGCGGATGGTACTTGGGCCAGGGAACCTCTGGCGGTGGTGGCGGCAATTCGCTGGAGAAGTCGCCGTTGAAGGAATCGTCGATCTGGCAAGCGCCGCCGTCGCAATGCCCATCGGATGCCCCAGCTTCTGGGCCGATGAGAATCTCTTGGAGCACACGCCCCGGACGTGCCGAATTTTCCCAGGGACCAAAGATTCCGCCATGATCCACCGGATCTTGGTGTCGCTCGCTTGGTATGTTCAGCGCGACGCATCCGGTGTGCAGTATCGCCGCGAATGCCAGTCCCAGCGCCGCTCGCTTGCGAGCGGACGCGCGAGATTGATTGGGGAAAGCTATGCGATTGCGTTGGAAAGATGCGTTCATCGTGGGGAATCAGTCCGCCAAGACGTGACACGATGTCACGGCAAGACGTCGCTTGAGTATCCCCCCACAAAACGACTACTTTGGTCATCGGTCCGAGGCGTGCTCGGAATTGAGCCAAATCCACACAATCAACGAAATTTTTGGCAATTCAGCTCGTCATGAACCAATCTCACGGGTTTGGAGACGAATACGCTGCTGAGATAAACTTGAATGTGGCTGGTTCTCGCCAATCCGAATGCCGGGCGGGCGATCGGACTGGTCAACTCAAGTTGGGCCTGCAGCTTGCCAAAACGGCGGCGATTGAAGAGGACGAAGTGAACTCCGCTATCGACGACACGACCGATTTTCGGGGGCAACCTGTCGAAAGCGAAGCTAGCCATGACGCTTCCGAGCATTCTGGCTCGGGACACACCACCGAGATCAATAGCGCGGCGGACGAAGGTGTCTCCGCCACAGACCTCTCCGCCACAGACCTCTCCGACACAGACGTCTCCGCCACAGACGTCTCCGCCACAGACTTTGTGTCCGACGATTCTCCGGCACCCGCACGTGGAAGTTGGTTTCGTCGGTCACGCCGATTCGTTGCGAAAGTCACGTGGACTCTGTTTTGCTTAGCGTCGCTCGTGGTGTCGCTTGCAATCTTGACCGCGATACCGATCATCCAGTTGGTTGCCTTCGGATACATGCTTGACGTGGCGGGGCGACTGGCCCGCGGCGGAACATTGAAACAGTCGGTCTACGGACTCGAACAAGCCGGAAGCATCGGGATGGCAATTGCCGCGTTGTTTCTCGCGTCGTTGCCCGTGCACTTGCTGGTTCACTGGGAGGCCGTTTCAGCCATCATTGAACCGGGATCGGACCAGTCCATGCGATTGCGAGTACTGGCGATCACATGCGCGATGGCGGCGATGGTGTGGTTGCTTTGGGTATGGGCTCGCGGTGGTCGCTTGACGCAGTATCTTTGGCCCGAACCGAAGCGATTCTTGCGCGAGGGTTGGCGGTGGAGCACCTGGAGCGTATTGCCGGATCGCTTGTGGACGTTCACGGGCTCGCTTGAACTGCCGCGAATGTTTTGGCTGGGTGCGCGGGCCTTGATTGGCACGCTCGTATGGTTGTTACCGGCGATGGTGATCATTGGGGCCAATCGAAATGGCACCACAGGATTAGCCGGGCTGGTCGGAGGCGTTTCGCTGGTGGCGCTGGGCATTGCGATGTTTTATTTGCCAATGCTCCAGGCCCACTACGCGGCACAAAATCGCTTGTCCGCGTTGTTCGACGTGCGCACGATCCGTACTTACTTTCGACGAGCGCCCTGGGCTTGGTTCGCGGCGATGTTTTGCGGATTGGTGCTGATGCCAATTCCACTTTATTTACTCAAGATCGAAGCCACCCCGAAAGAACTGGTGTGGTTGCCGTCGTTGGTCTTTGTCGCGTTCATGCTCCCGGCGCGAATCGCGGCCGGTTTGACGCTACGTCGCGCCCGTCAAAAACCGGACCCAGTGGGTTGGTGGCCGGCGATTTCACGCTGGGCAGTACGTGGATTGATGATCCCCGTGGTGGCGACCTATCTGTTGTTTGTCTACGTATCTCAATACACCAGCTGGGACGGATTACAAACCTGGGTGCAACAGCACGCGATTCTGGTCCCCGTCCCGTTCGTGGGAATTTAGTTGGTACAATGGAACGATAGCTTCCGTTTTACTCGCACGTGCTCAGACGCAATCGATTCATGCTGCCCAGAAACTTTGCGGTCATCGTCGTGGTGACGTTCATCTCGGTTCTCTGTTACGCGAAACAGCGACAGACCAAGCCAGCACTCTATGTGGCTGACGCACTCAATCTCATCGACGCTTACTACGTCGATCCAGTTGAACCAAGCCAACTACTCAGTGCTGCTCTGCAGGGGATGACGGACACGCTTGATGAGCACAGTTCGTTCATCCCCAGCGAAGCGCTGACGACGTTTCATGACAGTATTAATCAAGAGTTTGCAGGCATCGGAATCTTGGTGGAGCAACCGGAGATCGGAAAGCCGGTCCAGGTCATCACGCCGCTTGTGGGATCACCCGCGCTAACCGCCGGCGTGATGCCTGGCGATGCCATCATCCGCGTGGATGGGATCGACGTGTCCGCCCAGGACATTGGATTGGTAAGTTCGCAGCTCAAGGGACCTGTCGGAACCATCGTCCACCTCACGGTGAAGCGTGACGATGCCGAAATCGCGATCACGATCCCGCGGGCGACCATCGAAATGGAGTCGGTCATTGGCGACCACCGCGACGAAAACAATCACTGGGTCTATTACTTAGCGACTGATCCACAAGTCGCCTACATTCGGCTCACCAGCTTTGGTGACAAAACGGTGAAGGAGCTGGAGGAAGTTCTGACCCAACTGGATAATCGCTTTCGAGGATTGGTGCTGGATTTGCGGGGTAATGGCGGCGGGCTGTTGTATTCCGCCGTTGATGTGTGTGACATGTTTCTTGACGAAGGCAAAATCGTTTCCACGCGAATGCGCGGCGGTGACGTGAACGAGTCGTTTTCGGCGGAACCCGGAACTTTGGTTGGGCCCGACAAGCCCGTGGCGGTGATGGTTGATGGAGACTCGGCCAGCGCCAGCGAGATCGTTGCCGCTTGCTTGCAGGACAATCATCGCGCCGTCGTGGTGGGAGTCCGTAGTTACGGAAAAGGAACGGTCCAGGAAATCATGCCGCTGCAATATGGACGGTCGGCGCTGCGACTAACCATTGCCCGCTACTACCGTCCAAGTGACAAAAACATTCACCGACTCGAGGATGCCTCGGTGGACGACGATTGGGGTGTGCGTCCCGATCCCGGCTACGAAGTTGCAATCGACGATGCGACGTTAGAAAAGCTCGTCAAACGATGGCGGGAGGCGTCGTACCCGCTATTGGCCGATAGCCAGCGAGAAATCCCGGTGTTGACGGACGACCGGTCTTCGGTGGAGTTGTTGGAGAACGAGCAATCAGAGCCTTCGATCGACGAGAAAGCGCCGGCGGATGCTGCCCGGGCCAGTGAGACGATTTCGGACGGATTGCTGATCGACCCTCAATTGCGTCGCGCTGTGGAGTACATCCAAGGGCACTCCCAGCTCAATGAAGTGCCGGGGGAAGTGGCGGCATGAACGCGTTACAATCGGAAAAGGTTTGCTGGCCCGTATCGCGACAACTACAGTTTGGCGTATTGACCCAATCCCGTGCAAAGCTCCAGCGCCTCGCATGCCGATGCCGCTGGAGGAGGATCCTACCGCTATGAAACTGAATTTACGCTCTCACATGTTGGCTGGCGCCGCGCTAGTTGGCACCCTGCTCGTTGCTGGTCCGCTGACGTCGGTCGCCCAGGCTCAGAACGCTATTTTGGCGGAAATGTATGGCCGCGGCGTCCACGCTTATTACGCCAATAACTCCAACGATGCCTATCAATTTTTGACGTCGGCCATCCAGGGCGGCTTGAAAGATCCTCGGGCCTATTACTTTCGGGGACTCGCGGCCAAGAATTCCGGACTCCAATACGAAGCTGAGTCCGACTGGCAAACCGGCGCCGAGCTGGAAGCTCAACAGGGGACGAATTCCGCGATCGGCCAGTCGCTGTCACGAATCCAGGGTTCCGATCGCTTGAAGCTCGAAGAAATTCGCCGCAAAGCCAAGCTTGATGCGCTGGCACTGGCGAATGCTCGGTCGTTGCAACGATATGGGGAAATCGAATCGGCCCAGCCCCGCGAAGTCAGCGGCGCC
>JBGSKM010000084.1:0-68130 GCA_041741195.1 Pirellulaceae bacterium | reverse complement strand
TCTGGAAAGACCTTCTGATAAGCTTTCACGACTTTACTCGCGGAAGTAGTGCTTGCTTGCAGTCCATCGGCGAATATCGGCTCACGCCGAACCAACTCAAATTCAAATTGCCTCGGTTGGCTTAAATCAACACGCTGTTAGAATGCGGGGAGGATCCATTTGACGAGCTTCACGTCCACGGTGCGTATTGGGATTTTGCGCGATGAAAACGCGAGTCGAGTCGATTGTCGTTCTGGCTATCGCAATGGTGTCGGTCGCGTGGACGCTGCATCCGTCGCTGGGGAATGGCCCTGATGATGTGAATGCCCGCGGTGAAAAGGAACCTTCTGCTGGGTTGAATGTCGCCGAGCTTGAATCATGGCGGGATGCCGCCGCATTCAACGCGCGTCTGTTGTCACAGACGAGATGGACGCCGGTCGCGGATACGATGCCGAATCGACGAGGTGGCTTTTTTGAAAAGGGCAAAGAGTACGTTGGCGTTCCTTATTCCAGTGTTCGCAATGTTGGACGATACATTGGTTTTGACATTTCGCTGAGAACATTTTTGGCGGCGGTCGAGAACCCGAGAAGTGTTGTTTACACTGAGAATCTTACGGGAAAAGTCTCCAATGCCGCCTGCTTCTACGGCACCGTTTGCTCGTCCTACACCAGCTACTCGCTGCAGTGCGGGTTATGGGAGGTCAGCCGTCATCACGGACCGGACTTCAAAGACGGTGTCGAGCTGATCGAGAATCCTTCGCCGCAAACCGTTCGCGTGGGCGACATCATCTATACTCCGCCTCGCCCCGGATCGCACGTCGAAATCATCACCGCGATCACTCGCGACGAGAAGGGAACCGTCACGAGCATTCAAGTGGAGGAAAGCCGGCCACCGACGACGCAAACGACTGACCGTAGCGTCGCAAGCTTCAAGGCCCATCTGAGCACCCACGATCGGCAACTGTATCGAATCACGGATTTGGATGCGTGGCGTGGTGCGAATCGTTCCCAGTCCCACTTGTTTCCCAATTATGCAATGGACGCTGCGCCTCCGACGATCAACCGCACCCTGTTGCTTGATCTGGGAGACTGGGTTTCCTACGAGCAAGGGCAAAGCGTGAAGTTCAATGTGATGGATCGCGATGGTTCGGGCGTCTCGGCACTCGTCATCGAACGCGATACGAACGAGGTCGAACAAATTCCGCTGAGCGGGCCAGGAATCGTGGAACGTCGCTTTGATACCACTGGCGATTACACGGCGCACGTCATTCTCGCCGACGGTTCCAAAAGCCAAGCCTGTGAGTTCTCAGTCGCTGGTCTCACGCTGCACGTGTCCGGGCAGAAGGTTTCGCGGAGCCAGGAGTGGCAAGTCGATTTTTCCTCAGAGAACATGAACATCGTGGCGGTGTATCTTTGGAACGAAGCCGACAGCTATGGCCGATACCCGATGTTTGTTTCCGCGGAGCAGCGGCGCCGCGGTAGCGTCACCATCCCCGCGAACTTTTTGCATAAGCCTGGCGATGTCCAGGTTTGGCTTATCGGCGAGCATCCCTATGGGCGGCTGAAAACGACGAAAACGGTCGCCGTGATCGAATAGTTGGAAGCGTGAGGTTCGCAACGGGTCAACGATGCAACCACGTGTCGGGAATTTCGCTGGAACGTGGTTCGAGGTCGCTCGGTACTTCGACGCGTTCGTCGCTGTCGGGATTGACGAGCGATCGGCTGTCGTCAGACCACTTGAAGTTCGTTGCATTTTCAAAGGCCTGCGTCAGGCCAGTCCCATCGCGATGGGCGAACCAAACACTGGAGCTTTCTCGCTTTTCACCACCGCTTGGCCGCAACGAGTAGACCTGCAGCCAAGCCAACCACTTGCCATCGGGAGAGAACTTGGGCTTGATTCCACCGTAGATGACAAGCCCCTTTGGATCGGAAACGAGTTCGTTCGTTCCCGCTGGACTCACGTGCGTCATGGCACGTGCTTGAGTATCCCAAACGCCGATTCGTCCGTCGACGGGCACACCCTCAAGCCAACTGCCTCCTTTTTTAAACTCGGTCGACACAGCCACATAGCGTCCGTCAGGCGACCAGGTTGCGCCGGCACCCTCGACGTTTGTCTCATCGACGGCGCCTGATTCGGCGTCCACAATCACAAGTGGATACTGCTTGACGTATCCAGGTGCATTTCCGATCGCAATTCGTGTGGAATCCGGCGACCAGGCGGGGCGTGTTTTCAGCGCATTGTCGATCAATTGGGTCAGTTCATTCGTGATGCGATCGAAGACGAAAAGGCCGTGCGATTGTTCCCTGTTTGTTTCCGTGCGACCCGCGAACGCAATCTTGAACTTGTCGGGTGATTCGGCTTCGTAAATCACTTGCACGTTTTCTGGTAACGTGATCGCTCGAAGCTCTTCTGCGGGCATTGACCGTCTCAACTTATTGCGCCGAGTCGTCGCGATTTTGATCGAGGACTGAACCGCTACGTTAAACTCGGGATCGACGACATTCGTATTCCCATCCGAATTGTCTCGAGTGAGTAGCGGTATGAATGCATCTGGATCGGAGGTGCTTTGGGCGATCTTGGGTAGGGCCGCAGTCCAAAGTTCTCGGTGTCGAGGGAGGGAATTAGCTAAAGTTACAGCAAATAGAGACACGTTCGATGGATTCATGGTTGCGAGCCACAGGATCGCTTCGTCCGCGTACGCCACCGGTTCAGTTTCAAGCATTTTCAAGAACAATGCGTTTCGCTGTTCACGGAAGCGATCATCATTTGAGTACGTTCCGTCAGTGCTAAGCAACGACGCGGTCGCGAGACGAGGATCCATCTCGATGCCTAGCTCAAACGCCGCGATCGCTTTACTGGGGTCGAACCACGGTTTTGCTTTCCTCTCCGTATTTCTCAGACGAAATATTCCCTCATGGCCTTCGCTTAGTAACTCCATTCGCGCGGCACGTGATTCTCCAGGCAAATCGTTGTAATTGGTGACGAGCTCTTGCAGATGTGCGAATAACCCCGGCTCTTGGGCCAGTGGCGTGTCCAGTTGGATTGCGAGGATGAGAGAAACATTGCGCAGCGAACTCTCGCTTCGTTCATCCTGCAACTCACGGGACGTCATTAGTTGCTTCATTGCATGGTGAAGCTGAATTGCACTCTCTCGGTTGTGGACATCGCTGGCCCACTGAATGAGCGAGCCGCTACCCGATGTCGCGTCAAAAGTCGTTAGCACGCGTAGGCATGCGGAACGACTCTGTTCATTACCGATGGGTAGCTCTCGAATGATCGCTTCAATCGCGGGGCTGGGAAGCATCCTGCCAAACGCGGCACGAAACCGGCCCATGAATTTTCCTGACTCTGTGTCCGGGTCAACTGACCAACCACCGAACCGACGAGCTGTGACGAGAATCGTATGCGCCGCGTCGACGTCCTCAGCGTCAGCCAGACTTGCGATGGCATCCATGGCGTCGCCGAGAGTTTGTGTGTCGCGTTCAACACGGACAAGTTGCAGCCAGTGCGAGAGTGGCTCGCCTCGGTAAAGTTTCGTGCTCTCAGGACGCGGGGTAAAGGCATCATCGGCACTTGCGACGGCCACCGAGTTTTCCTCGCGCACTGTCACCACAATCTCATCGCCTCGCAAGATCGCGACCGCATCATCGCTCAGTCGAATTCCGTCGGACGGACCGGACAGTCGCACGGTGTAGTGGCCGCTTCGCAGCGTCGTTTGAGTCTTGCCTGTCGCGACGTTGAGCGATTCAACGGCCTCGTCGCCCTGCAGGATCTCCACGCGCACATCATCACGCGGACTTTCGATCACGAGCGTCCCACGATCCGTTTGGACGTAAAACGTGATCGACGCGAGCACGACGGCTGCGAATCCACCCAACGACCACGCTAAGACGCTACGGCCATTGTTTCGCGGTGGCACTGCACCCTGGAAGACGATCGATGGAGTCACCGAAGTTGACTCGTCGGAATGGTCCGCACGAAGAGCCCGCTGGACGAGCGACCTTAGCGACGCGTCCGAAGCAAACGGCGCGAGCGATTTCGCCACATCGCTCGCTCGATCGGGTCGGTTGTTCGGATCTCGCTCGAGTAGCTCTGCGACGAGCGAATTGAGCTCATCCGGAACCTCAGGCAGTATGCTCCGCATGGTTCTCGCCGGCTGCGCCGTTTTCTCAATGACCAGCGGTCCAATGCCATGTCGCAATTCGTGCGAGGGCTGGCCAGTGATGAGTTGAAACAGCGTGCCGCCGACTCCGTACAAGTCAGCGCGACCATCGACCGGTGCACGATTGGAAAGTTGCTCGGGGGCCGCAAAGGCGAGAGTGCCCAAAACGTGGCCGACCGTCGTCAGACGCATCTCAGCAGCGGATTGGCCATCGAGCACCAGCCCGAGATCAAGCAGTTTGACCTTGCCATCGCGAGTGAGCATGACGTTGGAGGGTTTGACGTCGCGATGCACCAGACCGGCATCATGCAAGGCAGAAAGGGCAGCACAAACGTCTCGCATGATCGCTGTGGCCGATTCGATGGAGACAGATCCCAAGCGACGCACGATGGCCGCCATATCCAATCCATCGAGATACTCCATCACCAGATAATGCCATCCGGCTACGTCGCCCGCGTCGGTGGCTGTGATCAAATTCGGATGTTCTAGCGACGCGACCGCTTGCGTTTCTCGCTGGAAACGTTCCAGCCAATCGGCATCGAGCCCGCGTTCCTTGGGCAACAACTTGACAGCAAACTTCCGCCGCAGCCGCTCATGTTCGGCAAGGTACACGGCTCCCATTCCGCCGCGTCCGAGCGGTCGAATCAATCGATACGGACCCAGCGTCTCGATCGGTGGCAGCACACGATCGAGCGGTTTGGGTGAGCGAGACGCTGCGTGATAGAGTGCAGCTTGGCAATCCGATTCCGCCAGCACCGGGTCATGTTCGTCATCGTCTCTGGTCGCGAGGGCCCCGAGGAACGAGTCATCGTCGCGAGCCGCGGATTCGACGCGATATTGGCACCGCTCGCAGCAATCCAGATGCGACAGCAGGCTTTCGAACCGAGGTTCGGGGAGCCGCCCCGAAGAAAAATCGCGGAGTTCTTGATCGGTTAAGCATGGGGCAGAAGGCGCGGCAATCATGGGCATGTGTCCAGCGATGGGGAATGGGAATCCATCTTGTGTTACTGGGTACTTCGCAGAACATTGGACAGTCCGCGGATAACGACTGCCGGATCGTCGTCGCTGACGCTCCTTGATCCGGCCTACAAGAACTCGTATGGCGGATACCTCAGCCTCCTCCCGGAGCGTCCCAATCGTTGTCGAGCAATCCAGAGAGTTCCGTCCGCAGACGCTGCAAGATGCGGGCTCGTGCTTTGTAAATGTTCCAGCGGCTCACACCGAGCGTTTCCGCGACTTCGGCGGGATCGCGGCCTTCGACCACGGTGGCCCAGAAGGCTTGCCAAGTCTTGGAGTCAAAGCGATCACGATAGATCGCAATGGCTCGGCGAATGAGCGTACGCTGGTCGACACGAGCATCGGTCGGGGGTTCGACGGACTCTGACCAACAAGCGATGTTCGCGACCGCTGAGCCCATCAATTGCTCCTCACCTCGCTGGCGACGATTATCGGCAATTCGTCGCCGCGTGATCGTCCATAGCCAACCGCGAAATTTTACACCCGGGCGTGTCGCGTCGAAGTTTTGCAAATCTATTGAAACGGAGACGAGGACTTCTTGGGTAACGTCCGCAGCGTCGCACGATTGAAGCCCGGCGCGACGAATCCAGCGGTAGACCAGGGGACCGTACAAATGCACGAACCGGTTCCACGCATCGGGCGAACCGCTGCGCGCCGCCAGGAGCAGTGACGGAGTGGTGGAAGGTTCAAGCAATCCAGTCAAGCCATTTCTCCGGCGAGCACAGCAACCGATTCGACGCGAATCATCGTTGGCTATCGTACCAAATGGACGTCACCGGGATGTTCCAAGAGCGACAAAATTGCCGTGGACTGACCGCGCGACAGTCGGACCTAGGTCATATCACTTGATTGTTGATGCCGCGGAAACATTGGCAAGATGATCGCCACGATCAACAACGACGCGGCGATCGGGGTTGGCGCCAAGAAGAAACAACAAATCGCGATGACGCCTAACCAAATCGCCGGATGATGCACGATTGGCATCGTGTATGTGCGAAACCGCCATACGAGCACGATCATGGCAACCACCAGCAACACTGTTAAACAATTCGCGATGAAGAGCCGCAGCGGGGCGGTGCCGCCGCCGGTGGGCCAGCGTATGTCGGGCGGCGACTGATTCCCTGGGACTCGGGCCAGCGAAATGCGGGTGAATCCGTCGAAGCCCAAGACGTCCAATCGCGACACAACCTGATCGATGGGGACACTCGATGTCTCATCACCGCTAATGAACCGTTCGACAAAGACGCCGATCCGTCGATCCAAGTCCTGCCAGCGCGCGGCCGTGATCCGCTCGGCCGTATCGCTTGTCATTTCGTCGGTCCCCAAGAGCGACAGACGATCGATGCCATTGGGCTCGCGCTCGTCGCGAGTGTCGATGAGCTGAGGTGCAGTGGCTAGGTCGCGTGTTTCCGCGGACTCCATCAGCGACGCCAAGCTGACGCCCCGTCCGCTGGTGGCACAGAGCGCCGTGTAGCGTTGGATCCAAGGAATCAACCAAGTCGATACTTCATCTGCCGGACGTTCGGCCAAATCATCGAACGACCGTTCGACAGACTCAACGATCGAGCTAGCCTGGGCAAGTGCAAAGACTTGAGTCGGGAGCACTTCCGATGAACCCGGCACATACAACTGCGCCGCTGCGGCGATTGCGTCGCTGGACCGTGATGGCGTCAACGCGTAGACACTGACCCACCCCGCGGGCTGGGATAAATCGACGATCTGGGCGACGTAATTGTCGTTACTGGGTCGCGGTGTCGGCAAGCGATAGAGCACTTCGACGCTTTGCGACAAACGATCCAGCGACAATGGCACTTCGACGCGCGGCGATCCCGGCGTTTGGACCACGCTGACGGCGCGGTTTGCGGTCCAAGTAGCGACCACGCTCGCATCCTTGGGCAACTCCACATTGATACTGGTCAAGCCAGCGGGTACGAGGTCCCAGCGAGACAGGACCAGCGCCGATGAGTCCGACAAGTACACTTGTGTTTCGCGGCCCGTGATCGTCGCGTTTGATTTCTCGCGCGGCAACGATGTCAGTTCGATGGACCAACCGGGACCGGAGGCGGCATAGGTTGATCGCTGGGTCACCGCGCGTTGGTTGCCATTGCTTGCCAACACTTGTTGCCAAGTTGCCGGCAACTCGACCGATGACAGCACGGCACTCGTGCGCCAGGCGATCAACTCGTTGGTCAATCGTGCGGGAACCGCGACAAAAATTCGCCGCCGACCGCCCCCGAGTACTGACACGGCCGGAACCGCGATTCGCCCCTTGTCGCTGCTCTTGAGCTGCCCGCGGATCGTCAACATCGAGTCGGTTTTGCTAGCCGAATCGCATTGGATTCGAATCACCTGCAGTGCCGGGTCTGTCGACGGTTGACGTGACCAAGTTGTCGGCGGGAGCACTTCGAGCGACTCGCACCAGCGAGTCGGCAATTCGACGTCCACAAAGTCGGGCACATTCCCGGCGGCAATCTCGATGTGCGTCTCCATGCTCCAACGACCGTCTTGCCACGACAGCGCGATCAGTTGGTTGGTGCTAAAGCGATTGGATTGCGCCGACGCTTCGAAAACGCCTCCCGGCAAACGCACACTCGCATTGCGTCGGCCGCTTGCGCTATCGCCATTGAAGGACTCGAGACGTTGTTTCGCTTGATCCGCCGTCTCGTCAATTTGCCAGGTCGATACCGGAATCCACCCCGCGGCTAACAATTCCGCATCACTAGGGCGCGTGACCACGGGTCCGATCGTGGGTGATGATCGCGATTCGAGGGCGGTTTGCCGCGCGATCGCGTCGACATTGGCCAGTGGTGAGGGCGTGATGGTTTTGACGCGGGTCGTTGAATCACGCGAAAGAGTGTACGTATCGCGAGTTTCGCAGGGCGGCAGCATTTCGAATCTTGGCGGCGTAAATCGACCTCCGGCCGAAAGCGGGGTGGCCGCGATCGCAGTGATCTCCACCGGATTACTCTTGGGCAATGATCCCAAGACGACTTCGTTTTGCCCGTTGAATTGGATTACCGGCGCATCGATTCGGTTGCCGTTGATCGATAGCGAGAGCAATTCGACGCCTCGCGGAATCCGTAGACTACGTGATTGCGATTTGCCATCACCGGTCGTCACGACCGCGCGATAATGCAACTGCAAATCCGTGGTCGCCACTTGCAGATGATGTCGCGACGCGACCGATGTCGTCTGGGCGTCGGATCGCACCAATACCAAGGGCGGCACTCGTTCGTAGGCAATGAACGATTGGTCGATCTGGTCTCGATAACCGACCCAGCCGGCGAGAAACAGGTCCGGCGCCAGCGGCTCGATCGTCACGCGGTTTGACGTGATAACGCGGAGTTCTGGATCGGTATGGATGGCCACCCAAATTGGCTTGGATAAACTGGGTGTGACCAGCCCGACTTCGGGCACCGACATCGCGATGCGTTCGTCCACCTTGTCCGGTTCGTTGATCTGGGATGGCAACGTCCAAAGCATTCGGATCGGAGTCGGCGTGTCCGACAAACTGACGAGCGTCAATTGCCTGCGCATAGGGCTGATCATCTCATTGGCAATCATTCGCCAAGCCGGAGACGACAGCGTCGGCATCGCGGAATCAAACACCACGATTTGAATCTGTTGTCCCTGTAAAATCGGCGATTGGGGCGTGATCTCGCAATCGACGGAGGTCTGTTCTTGACCACAATGAACCCAATAACGGCTAGCGATACTTTGTCCGGCCGTGGGTTCGACGCGATCGCGAGTCACATATCGCAGCACGATGCGGCTGACCGGACCCAAGTCGGCGACGCTCCGCCCCGACTCACTCACAATGCGGCCTGCGGCACCATCGATTGACACGCTATCGATGCCGCGATCCAAGTCGACGGTCAACCGCGCCGAGTTAATCTTGGGGACAGCCAAATCGACCTGGGTCCCTTGCGTGGTGAAATCGACGTTCGCAATCAAGGTTAGACGCAAGCGAAACAAGTTCGCGGGAGGCACCGTCACAATGATCGACTGGTCATCGCGGGGAACAAACCGCACGATCCGATCATCATCCAATCCCACCAGTTCAACACGTCGCACCGAGTCGCTGCGCAGCGGCAATACGATTTTGGACGTGGGGCGATCGACGCGCACCACGTACTCGGCGGAGATCGCGGGCGGAGTCACCACCGTCGTATCGCGAGTCGGTTCAATTTTGATGCGGTAATCCGCGAACTGGAAACGCACGTCTTGCGGCGCGTCTTGGTCCGGTGTTCGCCTCAAACTCGCTTGAACCGATTCGGGGACATACACCTTGTCGCCCACCGGTTTTCCTTCGGCGTCCACCGGAACCAGCATCGTTACCGCAGCACTTGCAGGGGTTTGAACGCGTGGGGGCGTGCGTGCGCCGGTCGCGCCCGAGTTCGGTGGCGTCGCATCCTGGGCGGATGAAATCGAAACCGACCAAGTCAATAGCGCGGAGAGAATCCACCAAAACGCTTGAGTGCCTCCCACCGAGAACGACGCGTCACGACCCCGATGCACCGAATCGGCCTGAGTCACGGTACCGCGCGATTCATAAGTACTTTGCCGTGTCGTGTTCCTGCGATTTTGTACCAGCCAATCGTGATACTCGACCGAAGTCGCCAGTAGCACGGCGGCGCTAGCCGGCAAGATCAACCAACCGATGATCGCGACGGACCACGGAGCCCACAGAATGGCGACGGTTACGGCGAGCATCACCATCGCGGCCACGACCGAAGCACTGCGTCGAGCGATCCACCAGCAAATCGAGAACGTACAGAGAGAGAACCACCAACCCAGCGCCAATGCCACGTTGTGGTGCATCACCAATCGCCTACTCTCCGGCTGTACATCAGACTCGCTCTGGAATTCACGACCATTGGTCGCCAACCAAAGCGATGCCGGGATGAACGAGTCGGCACTAGCGACCAGCGTGGCTCGCTCGCTGACGACAACCCCATTGACATCGATTCGCGGAATCCGACACCGACGCCACCAGCCCTGGAATGATTGATTCCGCGTCCACAAAATTCGTAGCGACTGGCGATCAGAACTCGAGCCGATCGAAACACTCGTCGGAGTTTCTTGCAGCTCGCTGAGCAACGTCGAGTCGCGATACACTCCCGTGAGATGTAACTCTGGAGAGAAATGAACCACAATCGGCTCCGTGGCCGAAACGCTCAGTGACATTTCGATCGCGTCCGTACCACGACTCGACGCGACCACGCGAACGTTCTTGTGAAAGACCAAATTGACATTGGGGTCCGCTTGCGAGATCGCCAGTACCACGGAAGGGTCATCGACCGGGTCGTAACGAAATCGAACCACGTCTCGCAACTCGTCGGTATCACGATTGCCGGAGTCGTCACCGTTGATGGACACGATATCCGTCGTGGCTTGCGGTGAAGCAACCACGTCCATCATCGTCGATGTTTCGGTCAACACGGGGCCCGCAGCGGGTTCGGTGCGTAGAACGGGAACTCGCATGACGGTGGGACTGCGGTCGAGGATTTTGATGCCGCCATCAATGATTAACTCTGCATTCTGGCTGGACGCTTCCAACACATGCGGCAAATCGATCTCCAGCTTCTCGGGGGCTGGATACCGGCGGCGTCCCAACAACGTTTTGCCTCGCAAATCTCGATTCGAAAAATCAAGTCGATAGTTACCGGTGGAGTCGTCTTCGGTGAAAACGACCGATGAAATCGGCAAACTAACGGGTTCTGACTCCGTCGACGAGCGAAGCAACCAGCGAAATGGCGGACGGCCCTGGGATCGACCGGTGGTGATATTTAGCGACGTCAATAACGGGTTGGCAGCATCCGTATCAAGCTCCAACGTTTCGACCCATTCGTCGCCATCACGGCGGATGTCCAGTCGACTGGTGAGGTTGAACGAGACGCTTGGTAGTTGGGCGACGAGCACCGGCGTTTTCATGAGCTCGGGACGAAACAGCAGCGTGTCCGGAGACAAATTGCCGAGGAAAGCCGTCTGTTCGGGCTTGAGAGCATCGGGTGTTAGACGCGCGATGCGCATCGTGGTTTCACCGCTCCATTTCAATGTGGGTGGGGGAACCATCGCCACCGTCATCGTCCCTCGCAAATCATTGACGCGAAGAAACCAGCTCGACGGAATCGTGATGCCGCGATCGATCGTCGGTGGTCGATGAGTACCGATCGCCTCGACGACGATCCGACCGTCGATCACATCTTCGGGCTCTGGCCACATCGTGACCGTATTGGTGCGCTGGTCAACGCTCAGCGTTTCGATTAGCCGTCCCGAGTTGGGTAAGGACATCGACATCAAGTTCCAATTTTTTTGCAGCCGAAAGACGAGCGGTTCGAGTCGCGTGGGGTCAATCGTGACGGCGACCAGTGCGCGTGCTTCGAAAAGCCCTTCGCCAAACCGAAACGCGATCGTCGATTCGTAATGGCTCATCGGTGGTCGAGTCGCCAGTCGAACGCGCGACCATGGCACATACGACTGGGCGGTGATCGTTTCGTAAGAATCCGATTGAGTGACCAACGTGTCATCGGCCTGCGACAAAGCGAACGCGTTGGGTGGCGGCCCCTCCGCTTGAATCAAGCTAACAGTGCTGGTCGACTCGCTGGTTAGCGGCGCTACCTGGGGATCGCTAAACTCCCGCTTCCAAGTCGACGGCAATTGCCACGACACCAACTGCATCGGGTCGGTGACTTGCAATTGAGATTGAGTCGTTGATGCGACATGAATGACCCTGGGTGCCAACCACAACGGCATCGGCAAATCGCACCAACCGCTCGCTTCGTCCCACGTGCAAAAGCCGTTGATATTGACCGTCGCAGTCGTGCCCGAGCGTGGCGACGCCGAATTAGGTGGCGCCAATTCGACGATTTGTGTGTCTCCATTTCGCACGAGAGTCTTGATGGGCACGTCCACCGTATCGACGCTCACGGCCAGGATCGTTGCTCCGCGAACCACCAGCGGTGGATACGTTTCCCGCGCCGGAAATTGCACGGTCATCCGACACGTCCAATTCACCCCGCCGGGATCGATCTCATACTGGCTGGACGAGCGACGGACGATGATCGCTTCGCTATCCAAGCTCTCGTCGATCGTGCGAACCTTGAGTCGCACCTGGTTCAATCCGCCCGCGTCGATGCGCCACCACTGGGAATCGGGATCCGACTCAGTCAAGTTGGCGGCTGGCGGAGGTGTCGGGAGTTGCCACAGCACACCATCGAGCGTCTCCAGCATCACGCCGCGTGGCGTCGCCAGATTGATCAGGGTTTGGGGTGAGCGCGGGATACGCAAGTCAAACTCGCGAGCCAGCCCACGCTGCGTTCCACGAAGACTCCACACGAACGAGAGCTGGGAATCACCATCGACGAACGCGGACAATGACCCATCCGAATGTGACTCGAACCTTGGCAACGAATCGTTCGTCACCACGCTTCGTGTCGGCAACGGATCGATCGCTAAATTGACTTTACCGAGCGGTTGTTCGATGACGGATGATCCGGAGTACTGGATGTCGATCGTCGACCGGTCGCTGATGAGCGTGTCGAGGTTATCACCGCGAAGCCGAACGATGTAGTGTGCGCTTCGAATCTGTGCTGTCTCAGCCAAGGCAACCACGGCTTGCGACTTCGCTTCGGCATCGCGCAATTGCGACAGGGCTATCGGCACATAGTGGTCGGGTATCAGCTCCACGAGTTGCGATAGGTACACACCGACACTGCGAAACGGTCGGCCATCGGGTGTCATTGCCGGCAACTGGAGCGCCGGTTCCTGGGTGGCATCGTCAACCTCGCCAGCACCCACCGCGACTTCGGCCGACGAGTCGCCGGTATCCGTTTTGCCCTCGGATACCGCTTCGACTTCCGTTACTGCGACAGCCTCGGATTCCGTTTCGCTATC
Organism: Pirellulaceae bacterium; assembly: GCA_041741195.1. Lineage (GTDB taxonomy): Bacteria > Planctomycetota > Planctomycetia > Pirellulales > Pirellulaceae > JBBSJZ01. Next base: position 55,075 of record JBGSKM010000084.1, on the reverse strand, counting down.
AGTTTCCGCTGGGGCGTCCATTTCGAGCGGCTCGGCGAGCACTTCCGCGGGCTGCGGGGGCGGCGTCGGTGGATCCGCTTCTTGCGCGTCGACGTTCCATTCAACGTTCCATGCGAGCGCGACGACGACCAACCACGCATACCACGGGGCGCGACGTTGCCAAAGCAAGCGACTCACGATGAGACCTCCGTCGGCGCCTGCGGCGGCGGGATCGCTTGCGTCTCCGAAAGCTCCTTGGGCGCCAATTCGGCGGGGCGGATGTAGGTTCGCGTGGATGGCTCGCGACGCGCTCCGCTGGAACGTGTCGACGACAGCACTCGGACATTCGGACGCGGCGCGATCAACGTTCGAATCGCTACCATGATGATCACCAGCAACGAAGCGATCATCCCAAGTTGACCTACCAAGACGGCGGCATCCGGTGCGACCACCAGCAATCCAGCCACACCGATCGCCGCGACGATGGCGGTCAGTGGGTGACGCAGGACGGGCAAGTAGATAAGCAGGGTCGACGCCGCCAAGATTACGGCCCCGGTGACCAGCCACAGCAGACCACGTGAAATCATCACGACTTCGAACGAGTTGACGTCGGAGCCGACATACAGATAGCGGTTGTTCGAGTCCGTTCCGATGTGCAGGTAACCCGCTCCCGCGTACTGGGTCGGCTCGTCGCCATCACCGGACCACTCATTGAGTCGTTGGTCGCTGAGTGCGGACTTGCGCGATAGTCGCCAACGATCAAAGTCCCACGCCATCGCGCGTCCGGCCGTCGGCGACGCCCAGATCACATGGCTATCCGAGGGCGCAATGATTTGCCAATAGAGACGTTCGACCGCAGCCGGTAAACCCATCATCGGCTTGATCGTCGACAGCGACACCGGCGTGGATTGCTTGACCCAAATTCTTACGCGAACTTGGTGACTCCCATCCGACGTCGGGATAGGTATGCGAAGCGCCCGTTGACCACGTTCCACAAGCACTTCCGCGCCGTCGACCGATGCCTCGACATCGACCTCGTTCACCTCCGGTGGTAACGTGATCGACAATGAATTGCCGCCATCGACTGTCGCCATCAACTCTTCGTGACGTGTACTGCGACCAATCGCAGTCCTCAACACGGCACGACGCACCGTCAACGCCCGCAACATATCGCTCGTCGAGCGGGGGCGCAAACGAAGTTGCAGCGGCTCGCGCGGCAACGATTCCAATTCGACCACATGGACCCCGCCGCCGTTGATGTCCTCGGTTGCGATCGATGATCCGGCAGACGTCAAATCGGATGTCGCGTCACCTCGCAACCGAATTTTCATCGCACCGATGATCGACACATCCGGAATCGCCGGGCGCGGAAGATTGATCATTTGAGTCGCCGCGGATTCATCACGCAGTATCGATTGCACATGGCGAAGTCGAACGGACATGGTCCCGTCCAACAATCGATCCGAAATGATCTCGTAACGTCCGTCGTCCAAAGCCGCGAGCGTGGCGGCTGCCCCGTCCACTTTCACCGTCCATTGGTCGATCGAAACCTCCGGCTCATTCCCCACCGTGCTTGAACTCGGCGAACTCAACGCGATCGCACCGGCCGCACTCGAATCGACCGGCAAGTTGGGGTTGGGTGACGCGACGGATTGTGGCGCCGTAAACTGGATCGGCAATCGACCTTCCAAGCTCAATAGCGACGAGACGGTCCAATCGACACTCGTGGTGAGCAGATTCCCGTCCAAGTCGACTTGTGTTTCGGCGGCCAGGGTAATACGGGACGGTTGATCCACCAACATTCCGACCACGTGTGCCGGTGCATCGGGCGGTAACACACGAAATCGGCTCAAGGTCGGCTCGGCCAAATCGCTGTCATTCGCATCGGATACGGGATCGAGGCCCGTGGATTGGTCCAGGTCAACGACAAGCGATCGACGTCCGTCGCTGCGGATTTGCAACGAAGCACTTTGAACCAGCAAACTGTCGTCGTTCTTGACGATCTGGGGCAACGAGAACGCCACGTTGGTACTGTCGCTGGGTAATTGGCGCTCGGCGCGGATTCGAATCGGTGACGGATCATCGCCAACACGCGACCCCATTTCGATTTCGCTGTATTGATCAGCCGCGTAGGAATCGAGTTGTTTGCCGGTTTCCAAATCGACGATAGATCGAAGTTGCCAATCCGCCAAGTCCAATTGGACGCCGCGTCCGTCGGATGATTGACCCGTGGCATAAATGGTCATCTCCAAACTCGCCAAACCTTCCAACAGCGACACCTGTGTCTCACTCGTCAACCGCAATTGCCGCTGCTTGGCGGACAACCACAGTGGCAACGTGAACGTCGGACGATCGTAGCGAAACGAGTAGCTGCGGTTCGTACTGCTTACGTCGACAGGCGTCTTGAGCAATGATTGCACCCATGGACGTGTTCGCCATCGCAATCGAAAATCGCTCTCGGTGCGAACCAAAATCTCACCGCGTTGACGAAGCGCCCCGATGACGCTGGGCACCTGCAATTGCAACGGATCGTTGGCCGACGTCTCGTTGCTGGATAGTTGAAGATCAAACGACAAATCGATCCGCTGCTCACGTTCCGAATCCGGAATGAACAACTGGATGCGATCACCCTCGGGCTCAGGAATCGGGGTGGAGAATTCGATTGCCGATGTCGATGAGGCCACGTTGGGTGTGTCCAACAATTCCGAGTTGGCTGGCAATCGAATGTCAAACGACGAGAGCACGCCACGCAGATTCCGAATCGTCATCTGGACCGACGCCAGCGGCAGGTCTTGCGGCGAGTCCCAATCAATCGTGACCATCGACTCGACTTCGACCACGGGCGCGGTATCGCTGGCACGGTTCGCACTACCCCATTTCAATGTGCATGTACCACCGCCGCTTTCGACCACCAACCGTGTGCGTCCACCGACCACCGGTTCCGTTTGAACGACTTCGTCGCCTCGTCCGACGACTTCGCCGGTCACGTTTCCTTGAGCGGTGACCAAGCGGATTGTCGATGGTACATCCGGTAGGACAAAATCGATCGACCGCGCGGGAGCTCCCGCGACTCGGGCCACGACTCGCATCTTGACCAGCACGTCACGGGTTTGGTTTGACTTGGCCCACAACACGTATCCGCTGCCGTCCGCGGCGACGGTCATTCGGTGCTCGTCCAACCCCGTGATATCGGCGGGACCGAGCCGGTGAAAATTGTTCATCTTCAGCGGGATGGCGGTCCAACCGCCGAAGGTCGCGTCGACTGACAAACGAAGCGTCACGTCCAGCTCGCAACGCCCTTCCTCCGTCATCCCGTCGATCTCCAGTGAGTCGAACGCGTAAAGCTGGGCCCGCGTGTCGACACCCGCTTCGATGTTCCGCAGCCGCTCGATTTCCTCGAACGTCATGCGTGGCATCATCACGGGGTTGCGCGACTCGTCGAGAAACAAAAAACCCTCGACTGGCGGGGGCGCCGCGGACTCGGGAGTCGGCAGTGTTTCGCTCGGCGGACGAGTCCCTGGAGGTTGAGCCGAGATCGCCGGCACGATGGCGATTTGGACGAGGAAAACAATCGCTAGCGCGGCGCATTTGCTCACGGCAGCCGACATCCACCACCCGCAAGGGCTGGGCGCTGATTTCGTTGGTGTCGTTCTGTTGAAGCGCATGCGCCAGAGCACCTTAAAACCCACAACCGTGTGGGTGAACCCGCAGATGGGCGAAAAGGAGAATCGAGTCGCTTACCAGTCTACGCAAACACCGTAACCGGCAAAAGCAATAACAAGCCACGGGTCTCGATTTGGTGACGTCGCGAACCAGACCTCCAGCGCGTCGACGTCATAATCCTTACGATTGGCACAGATTTTTCGTTCGCCCGAGATATCGGCCATCTTATTCATGTTTCACCCCGCCAAGTCGACAAAGCGTTACTTTTGCCTCGCTCGCGTCGACTTGGACGCGACCGGGAAGCGTGTATCGGTGAAATTCTTGAGATAAAATCGATTCTGCGACGCGTTGCCAGTGCCCAGCAGCCATTGCCGAGCGAGGCCACAACATTCGCCGCCAAATTTGTTGCAGTGCTTCGATCACGACAGTCGGATCGGCGCCGGCGCCGCGTCGCAGCGTGGTGCAATGCGTGTGGTCGAAGCTGACTTGGTGTTCCTCCAACCACTGGTGGGCCAACCGTTCGATGACCGACCGCCAATCGCGTTGGATCGCGATGGTCGCGGCGATTCGGCCGCTCGCACCGGGATACTTCGCTTCCACCGCTGGCAACAACTCGTGCCGAATCCAGTTTCGTGTGTACCGAGTGTCCTCGTTGCTTGAATCCTCGCGCCAGGGGATCTCGGCGCTTCGCAACCATTCTCGCAGCTCATGGCGTCGAATCGCGAGCAACGGTCGCACCAACACCGCTTCGGCACCGAGCGGTCGAAACGGCGCGATCCCAGCCAATCCGGCGGGTCCAGTGCCACGAAACAGATGATGCAATACCGTTTCGGTGTTGTCATCAGCCGTGTGTCCGACGGCCACGTAGCGCGAACCAGAGGCGTGCGCGAACTCGGCAAAGATGGCTTCACGTCGCGATCGCAATGCGGCCTCGTCAGCGACGTCGCCGGCCAATCGGAATGATTGGAATCCCATCCCAAGCCGCTGTGCCAGCTCGCTCGCGAACGTTTCATCGCCATCGGATTCGTTGCCGCGGAGGCCATGATTGACGTGCAGGAGCGTCAATGATCCGGTCGTCCGGTTCGGGGTGGATGAGCAATCGACAGCGTTCTGGCGCAGTTTTGCCAAGGCGACCGCCAAGGCCACACTATCGGCACCACCGCTGCAACCGACGATCACGCGACAATCGAGCCAACGTGGGGGCGGCCACACTTGGCTGATTTGATCGAGAATTCGCGGCGAATCACACGTCACTTGGTCAACCGCCGGTTCGGGCGGTGGGGTATTTCTCAACGCCGTTGTTCCCCCAAGGTCGTCAAAGTGTTAAGTTGTATTTCTCCTAAGCCCAGCGTGATAGCGCGTGCTTGGGCAACGAAGATTACCATCAAGTTAACAACTACTCTGGACAACAGAATCACCCGTGGATTGGCCGTGGCGGCGAGCCTATTTTTCTGGTCGCCGCGTGACAGTCTGCGTCACAATTTCTCCGGACGGCTAATCGCAAGATGTGGACGCTTTTCGGCTCAATCGTCTTCTGGATTTTTCGCGGCTCAAGTGCACAGCGAAATTTGGAGGCTCGCGAGAGCACTAACGACACTCGATCGCTCGACCCGCGGACCCGAAATGGTGCGTGGATGCTTGGCGACGCGACATCCATTAGCGCGATGGTGTCTTTGGACACGATTGCGTTGTGCCGCCCGATCGTGACGAACACGGTTTGGTTTTGGCGTCCTCGATTCCGAGGACATGACATTGGAAACCACGACAACCGTTCTCTATTCTCTTATCGCCTTTTTAGCCGGTGCCGCGGCCTCGTACTTTGGTCTCAAACGAGTCGAGACGCTACGCGTTGAAGAGATCCGCAAGCAAGCGGACCAATTGATCGAAACCGCGCGACTGCAAGGCGAAACCGAGCGAGCAAAATTACTTGTCGACGGCAAGGAAGCGGCGTTGGCGGCCAAAGCGGAAGCCGACAAGGAAATCGCGGCGGCACGCAAGGCACAAATGCAACGCGAGCAATCGCTCGATCGTCGTGATGACGTGCTGCGTCAACAAGACGAGGCGCTGCGAAAACAACAACGCGGACTCGAAAGCAGCCAAACGCGTCTGGCCGCTCAAATGCGTGGACTGACCGAACAACGTGCGGTGCTGGACAAGACCGTCAAAGACCAACAACGAGTTCTCGAACAAGCCAGCGGGATGAGCCGCGAGGAAGCGAAGACGCAATTGTTGCAATCGCTCCAGCACGATTTGGACCACGAGGTCGGCTCGGTACTGCTCAAGCACCAGAAACACTTGTCCGAGGTCGTTCAAAGCCAAGCACGCGAAATGCTGTTGACCGCGATCCAGCGATACGCGTCGGCGCACACCGCCGAGTCGACCACGAGCACGGTGGATGTGCCAACCGACGATATGAAAGGACGCATCATCGGTCGCGAAGGTCGCAACATTCGTGCTTTCGAAAAGGCCACGGGTGTCGACGTGATCATCGACGATACCCCCGGGGTAGTCATTGTCAGCGGTTTCGATCCGGTACGACGCGAGATCGCTCGTCAATCACTCGGCCAACTGATTCACGACGGACGTATCCACCCGACTCGCATCGAAGAAGTCGTCGAACAAACGACCAAAGAGATCGATGCGTTCATGCTCAAAAAGGGTCGCGAGGCGGCGGACGAAGTGAACGTGCCGGGTTTGAGCGAAAAGATCCTGATGATGCTCGGACGTTTGCATTTTCGGACCTCGTACAGCCAAAACGTGTTGCGACACAGCGTCGAAGTCGCCTTCGTGACCGGTTTGATCGCCGAGATGATCGGACTCAATGGCGATCTCGCCCGACGATGTGGGCTGCTCCATGACATCGGCAAAGCCGCGGACCATGAACTCGAAGGCGGTCACCCCAAGATCGGCGCCGATTTGCTCCGGCGCAGCAACGAGAATGCGGAAGTCGTCCACGCGGCACTGGGACACCACGACGAAATCGTGACTGAGTATCCCTACACGATGCTGGTCGCCACTGCCGATGCGTGCAGTGCCAGCCGCCCGGGGGCGCGTCGCGAAAGCTTGGAACGCTACATCAAGCGTATGGAAGAACTCGAATCGATCGCCCGTCGCTTCGACGGAGTTTCTCAAGCCTACGCGATTTCGGCAGGTCGTGAGTTGCGTGTGATCGTGGCCAGCGATCGCACCAATGACGAGCAAGCCGCCGTCATTTGTCGTAACATTGCAAAAGCGTTCGAACAAGAATTGACGTACCCCGGCGAAATCAAAGTCACCGTGGTCCGCGAATCACGTTTCACCGAAATGGCAAAATGAAATGATGCGATCGATCAGCACCTGCATGCTCGCAGCGATTGGGATGGTTTCGCTGGGGATGTTTACTTTGGGGATGGTAACGGCGGCCAACGCCCAAACGTTAGTTGCTCCGCAATTGAATGCCGCCGATCAACTGGGCCCGCCTCGCTTGCAGCAAACCCCATCGCTGGCGACCGAAGCCGAATTGGTTCCGGCCGAAAAGCAAAACTGGAGGGCGTCCACGGCAAACGCCCAAACGTTGACTGTTCCGCAATTGAATGCCGCCGATCAACTGGGTCCACCTCGCTTGCCGCAAACCCCTTCGCTGGCGACCGAAGCCGAATTGGTACCCGTCGAAAAGCAAAATCCGGTCAGGGACAAGATCCGAAATGCCTTGGACGGTGACCAACCCGCTCGCCAAGCCGATCCCGTGCTGGACGAAATGCTGCAAATCATTCGTCGAAAGGGCAGCGTCTTGAAGGGCAGTGTGCTGGATGCGGAATTGAACACCGAGGATTCGGAACTGGCGAGGTCGGTTAGCAACGAGAACGCTTGGGCGGCGGAATCATTACTGCGCGCCGCTCGAACTCTTTCGAAACTTAAACCACTCGATGCCCAGCAGCGGGATATGGTGAATCGCATGCGACATGAGGCTGCGAAGCTACTGCAACCATGAAACCTCAATGGCTCGCCGCTGCAGCGCTCGTGATCGCGTTTGCGTCTGCAATTGGTTTCTATGCGATGATGCCGACGACCGATGTCGATCCATCGGTGGCGACGGACCCGATGAGAGACTTGTCGCAATTGGACGATATGTCCGAGGCATTCGCTAGCGAGCCACGAATCGCAGCGACACCCAACGAGTCGAAATCAAACAGCGCGGCGCTAACCCATGTGTCGATGCCGGACGGCTTTGTCGGCACCGCGTCTTGCGCGGGATGTCACGCGGAGCACTACGCGAGCTATCTCGCGACCCATCACAGCCGATCGCTGTCGGTTGTCGATGCGCGGCGAGAGATGAGCGGCTCGTTCAACCACGAGTTGAGCAAAACGTCGTTCCACGCGACAACGAGCGAATCGGGTTTGGTGCATCAACAATCTGTCCTCGTACCGACATCGTCCGCGACGCGCGAAGAGTTTCCGATCAGCGAGCTGCCGGTAAAATACGTGATGGGAAGCGGCGCATTCGCGAAAGCCTATTTGCTCGAAGACCGCGAGTTCCTGGCCCAGTCCCCGGTGACGTGGTACCGCAAGCCGAACGAGTATGCGATGGCGCCCGGATATGACATCGTCGCCCACCTGGGTACCACACGAACGATCTCGGACGAATGTTTGTTTTGCCACGCGGGGCTCGTGACACGAAAGAACGGCAATGATGAAAAGTTGGTCATTCACGAATTGGCAATCAATTGCGAGCGGTGTCACGGAGCCGGCGCGGAACACGCCGAGCTCTACAGCGCACTGAAGAACGATCAAGCCGACCGGGTGAAAGATGCCAAAATTGTGAACCCGCACAAGTTGGATCGGGCGGAAGCGGAATCGATTTGTGCCCAGTGCCATTTGCAGGGCGATATCAGCGTGGATAGCGAAGGACATGCCGTTTGGGACTTTCAGCCCGGCGGTCTCTTGAGTGACACGCGGGTGACTTACAAGATCGACAAGCCCACGACGACGTCGGATGGCGCGACGAAGACGTTTGTGGATCACTTTGACCAGCTTTGGCAAAGCGCTTGCTACCAACAATCCGAGACGCTGACGTGTATCACGTGTCATGATCCGCACCACACCGAAAGCGAACTGCCCAGCAGCGTCGTGCAAAGTCAACATTGCATGAGTTGTCATGCTGACGAAGCGTGTGGACTAGCCCACGAGGTTCGCGTGGAACGGGAGCAGAATGTTTGCTTCCGTTGTCACATGCCACGTGTCGATAGCGAAGTTCCACACACGGCGACGACGAATCATCGAATCGCGATTCCATCGGCTTTTGAAGCTCGCGTGCCGTCCGCGACGGACCAGGCTGGCCAATCGAGTTTGCGGCGATTGCACAGCCCGCTTGACCCGGTGCAGCCGGATTTACGTAGTCGTGCGATCGCGCTTGCACGCTGGCAACTCGACGGAATCAAAAACGATGCTCGCCCGAAGAACTTAAGCGAAACGGCAATCGATGAGCTTCTCAAGATCGTCCAGTCCGACCCTAACGATGCGGTGTGTCATTTGGCAATCGCGCGGTTGTATTCAGCGGCGGCGGATGTCGAAAGCGAAGACGTGTCGGACGATTCGAAAACGAAATTGTGGGGACTCGCCCAGCAACATGCTTTGAAAGTACTCAGCCTTGAATCGCTACCGACCAGTATCCGCAAACAAGCCCTCGAGATCATGCTGGCGAAAACGTTCGATGACGGCGAATACGAGACTGCTTCGCGCTACGGCATTGAATTGATCCAGATCGGACGCAATGCCAAAGACATCTACAACACGGGGTTGGCGTTGGGCCGGATGCAGCAATTTTCGGATGCCGAGATGGCGTTCCGCGAAGCCATTCGCATCGATGGAACCTACACCGCTCCCTACCGTTCGTTGTTCAAATTGTATTCCGCGGCCAACCCTGCACTTGCGGCGCAAATTCGTGAGATCGGAATGATGCTCGAAACCCGCGAAGCGGAAGCATTCAAAGCGATCTCTTCCAAACCCTGACATCGCGGTTTACATCGACGCCACCGTTGAGATCAGGCTCGACGGGCGGATCTTCACTTCGTGACCGGTTCCACGACCGGTGCCGCGGGCGAGCGGTATTGTTCCAGCGATTGTGGCAACTTGACTATCGCCGTATTCGCCGCGATGGCAAGTAGAATACCAAGGCCGATCATCCCGGCCAGCTTGGTGAGCGGACCGTTGACATGGGTGCCCATCACCGACGTCGAGCTCGTCAACCACAACAACACGGCGGCGATCAGTGGCGCAACCACCATCGTCACCGCTTGGGCCGCAATGATCGTCGGGGTTCGATCGAATCCCCAAAGCATCGTCGCGATCGAAACCACCATTCCCATCAGCAGGATCAATGTGGTGAGTGCGCGGGGCCATGGATCGGTCGGCGATGTCCCCAGTCGAAGTGCATCGGATAAGACGAATCCGCCGATCATCGAGTTGACAAGGAATGATGAGTAGGCGGCTGAAAAGAGACCAAAGCAAAATATCAGTTTGCCTGTGCTACCAAACGTCGGTCGTAGGGCTTCGGCAACGGCGACTGGGTCAGAAAACTTGACGGGCTCGCCGGTATAAAGGCCCGCGGCGGCTGTCGACATCAGCATGATGGTGATCGCCAAGATGATCAACGATCCGATCCGCGCGTCGACGATTCCACGGCTGAGTTCATTGATGCTCCATCCTTTTTGGCGCACCAAATAAGCCTGGTAGAACGCGGCCGCCACCACGAACGTCGTCCCGATCAACCCCAGTACCGCAACGTCCACCGTCGCCGTGCTCGGCACCAACCCCTGGACCATCGCGACCGGATCCGGCTTCAATCGAAATAGATTGATTGCAAAGCTTACCAACATCGTCGCTACGAATGCGGTCATGATTCGCTCCAACATTTGGTAGACGTTGCGAAAAAGATAAAGGAACGAGATGGCGACTAAATTGAAGAGGACCAATAGCAACACGACCAAGATTTGCGACGACACATACGTTTCGATGGTGGCTGTCACCGCGATGTTGTTTCCCGCTTGGAAGGCTGCGGCGATGAAAAAGATGCCTCCACCGACCAAGTAAGCGAGCGGGCGTCCGACTTTCTGGCGAATCAATTCGCACGGGGACGCTGAGGCGACCGCGCCGAGCTTGGCCCCCAATGTCATGAACAGCATCATGAAAAAGACTGATACGACGACAACCCACAGCATCGAATAGCCTTGGTTCGCCCCCACCGTTGAACTGGTCAGAATGCTTCCTGGACCGATCACCACGCATGCCGTGATCAAGCTCGGACCGATGCGACGCAGCACCAATTGCCATGACCATCCGGAACTAATGGACGGACTGGATTCGATGGACGGGCTATCCGCTTGAGTCATTCTTTCGCCTCCCGCGAATGGATTGTGAATCTTTGACGATGATTGTATCGCACTTTGATGAGCGAAATTCTCCGTGATACACGCTGCAATTTGCAGCCGCATGGCACATCAATCGCACCGCGATGCGACTCGGGCGCTCTCGGTTTGCATCACCATCGATTCACATTCGGAGGACTGTGGTATGTCGCGTCTCGTGGGATTCGGATTCATGTTGGTTGACGCGGTTGCCACCGTGGCCGCGGTGCTCAGCTCGTCCGGCGCGATGCTGATGGTCTTCGTTTCGTTGATCGCATCCTTCATCTTGGCGATCATGTCATCGAGCGTTCGCAGCGTGCTTTGGCCGGAGTACTTTTGGGGTGACAACGACTCGTGAATCGACTCGGCTGTGCTTGGTGGATCGAGTGAATGTGCAACCGAGCACACCTGGGCAGCCTCGCTCGAGGCCGGCTAACCTGCACGGAGACCGCGATTTTTCGCTACGATGAGGGTCTTGGCGTTTAACTTCCCCATCATTCTTGCCCAAGATTCTCGTGATGAAATTTCCATTTCTGCTTGCGATGGTGCTGACCCTGGAATTGCTTCCAAACCCGGTTTGTGGCCAGACCGCTTCGCTTCCTCGCAGTACCCCCGAGTCGCAGGGCGTCTCGTCAGCCGGGGTACTCGACTTCATTGCCACCGCGGATGAACAAGTTCGATCGATGCACAGCTTTATGCTGGTTCGCAATGGCAACGTGGTCGCCGAGGCGTGGTGGGCGCCGGAATCTCCCGATAAACCGCATGTCCTGTGGTCGCTCAGCAAGAGCTTTACATCCACTGCAGTCGGACTTGCCGTGGCCGACGGAAAACTGAGTGTTGATGACCTTGTGCTCGATTTCTTTCCCGAGTCCGCACCGGCCGATCCGCCCGGCAATCTTAAATCAATGCGCGTCCGCGATTTGTTGACGATGTCGGCGGGGCATCAAGACGAAATGAATTTGCGAGCTGCGAAGGACTGGGTCGCCGAGTTCTTAGCACACCCGGTCCCTCACAAGCCGGGAACCCATTTTCGCTACAACACCCCCGCTACTTACATGCTGTCGGCCATCGTCCAAAAGGTGACCGGCGAAACCGTGGTCGACTATTTGCAGCCAAGGTTGTTCGACCCGCTGGGGATTGATCCTCCGACCTGGGATGCGAGTCCCCAGGGGATTTCGATCGGTGGTTACGGGTTATATTTAAAGACAGAAGACATCGCCAAGTTTGGACAATTGTATCTAAAGCGGGGACAGTGGAACGGCAAACAGCTCATTCCTGCGAACTGGGTTGACCAGGCGACGTCGAAACAAGTCTCCAATGGAAGTGACCCCAATCGCGACTGGGACCAAGGGTACGGTTTCCAGTTCTGGAGATGCCGCCACGGTGCCTATCGTGGTGACGGCAAAGACGGCCAGTTTTGCATCGTCATTCCCGACAAGAATGCAGTCGTGGTGATAACGGCTCAGACCTCGGATATGCAAGCAGAATTGAACGTCGTCTGGGACAAGCTTTTGCCAGCTCTCAGCGACGAACCATTAGCCGAAGCGCCCGAGACGCTCGCGAAACTCAACGCGACCATCTCCAGTTTAAAAGTACACGCCTCGTCACCGTGATTCGCGATGGATCGCGGCTAAGCAACCACCACGCGATTGACGATTTGAACACCCAGTGGACGTAGGGTCTCTTGCAGAACTTGCTTCAAGTAAAACGACGTCACGCTGCCGTGTAGCTCCAACTTTTGATCGACGTGGTGGATGGTGATTCCGTGGCTGCCGCTGCGAAAGTGCGAGTTGTGATGCAGTAGCGCGTATGCTTGACGAACTTCATCACTACCTCGCGCGACAGCAGCTTCGGAAACTGGATGGTGCGATCGGCGACGCTGGATGGGAGGATCCGCCAGAGCTTGCATACGTTCGATTCCTTAAAATCCACTCGATCGAGGGGAGTTGAGAGAGCCAGAGAAAGAAGTCGCGATCTGGATCGCGATTGAAGTGCTTGAAACCTGCATCGCAGATTGCACTTTTTGTGCCGCATATCCCGGATAATCGATAAGATCTTGCTCGTAAGGGCGATCGATTGTTGGCAAGGCGAGAAACATCGACAAATCGTCAAAACGATGGTATTCGGTCGATTTGCGCAGAGCAAAAAAAAAGCGAGTGCCATCAGACACTCGCTTTCACCTGGTCGACTTTCAGCAGTCGCAATCCACACATTGTTCGCTCGGCGACCAACCGTCGCGGTTCGCTCAGCGACCAACCGCAGTGTGAACAGAACTATTACTTGACTTCACCACAATCAGCAATCACGACCTTGCTGACCGTGCGACCGAACTCAGTCCCTTGATTCTCAATCTTGCGAACCACGTCCATGCCCTCGACAACACGTCCGAAGATCACGTGACGCATATCCAAGTGTGGAGTGGGCACCGTGGTAATAAAGAACTGCGAACCGTTCGTGTCGGGCCCCGCATTGGCCATGCTGAGTAGTCCCGGTGCGTTATGAACATAAGTGAATGTCTCGTCAGGAAACTTTTCACCGTAGATGCTTTCGCCACCGGTACCATTGGCATTCGTGAAGTCACCGCCTTGGAGCATGAAGCCGGGGATCACGCGATGGAAGATGCTTCCCTTGTAAGACAATTCTTTGCCCGAGGCTCCCTTGCCTTTTTCGCCCGTGCAGAGGGCGCGAAAGTTCTCGACCGTCTTGGGGGCATCTTTTCCGAACAGCCCCATGACGATGCGGCCGGCCTTTTCGCCGTCGATCGTGATGTCAAAGTAAACTTTCGAAGTCACTTCGCCATCCGCGGGCGACTTTGCGATCGATACACCCGGGACAACGAGAGCTGGCAAGACGAGAGCCGACAAACACAGAAACACGCGAGACATCAGGGTTCTACTCCGGAAACGGAAAATTCGAGAAACATCGAACCCAAATTCTAACACGCTCGACGCCGACGCCCAGAGCTCCCTCGATCGGAGGAAACAGGACACCGGCAAGCAAGCCGGACCCGTTACGGCGTCGTTTCTGGGCCCGTCAACCGAGCCTTGTCGGAGCCGTAGGATTGCCAAAGCTTGTCCAAGCTCTCGGCAATCTGGGACGAATCGCCCACCACGATCCAGTATCGATAGCGATAGGTCGAACGGGGCGCAAGTGCCACGGTATCCAGCGGCGCGACATGCATGCACGGCCCGGCCATCGGGTCGTCCGTCAATCCGTCGCGATGCGGTCCGACGTTCCAGTGCGTTGTTGACGACGGCGAAAACACCGCGATCCCTTGACCACCCGGTTCAAAGAGCGCCACCGCCTTGAGTGGCGGATCGGTCCGTCCCCACGGAGGCCCAGGCGAGACGGTCTCGTCACGCCACATGCCGCTGCCGAGATAAACCTTGATCGATGCGAAGTTGCGAGTGAAATAGCACGCCGGAATCTCTTGGTGCTGCGGAACCGGACCGCCCCAGCGATCGCCATCCGATCGTTCACACCGCAGCTCGCACTCAACCTTGATTGTATTTGTCGATGATGGTTCGAACGACGTCCACTGGTGCATGGTTGCCTGGGCTTCTTCGTCGGGCATATCCCACAACTTCGGGACCGTCACTGCGTGCAACGTATTGTTGATACAGCTCGCGTCGACCACGCGTGCCCAAGAGTCGACGCCGCCTCCCTGTATCGGATTCCATTGCCACGGGGACCATGCTTGGTGTTGCCCCTCGGCGATTCGATTCAAATGGGTGCCGGCGTAATAGGATTGTTGGATCAATCGTCCTGGGTCGGCCAGGTTCACGACATTGCGTGGATACTTGGACCACGAAATCCAGGTGATGCTGGCGCCCTTGTCGCGGTCAATGCCGACTTTGCACGACTCATTCTCGATCGACAACAGTTCATCGGCCATCGATTGACTTGGGATCGCGGGGAGACTTGCCAAGCCGATCCCACCAGCCGCCAGCACCGCGACCACTCGCCGCAGCGTCCGGTCGATCATTCGCGGAACCGACGAAGTTACTTTATCTCGCGTCATGGTGCCTCGCGTTTCCCGCGGCCCTTGGCCATGTGTTCCAGCGCCTGCATCTCGGTGACTTGGCCCTCATCACCGCACTGGGCCATCCACTGCTCCAACTTGGCTTTCAATTCCGCTTTGACGGTTTCGAACTGTGGATCGTCGGCGAGATTGTTCATCTCCAGCGGGTCCCTTCGAACGTCGTACAATTCGACCGCGGGACGAAACTGGTATCGTTTGACCTTATCGATCGCGTCCGCATCACCTTGTGCGGCCAACCGTTGCCAACTCTTGAACTCCGGCGACTGGGTGCACGCGTTCTTGAATTCGACATCGGCCGTCAAGTTCCAAATGTACTTGTACTTGTCCGATCGCACCGATCGAATACCGAAATGATCTGAGCCGTTGTTGATGCCACGCGTGGTCATGATGCCGTAAACGTGTTGTTTGTGCTGCTGCTGGCCCGCAAACACCCGCATCAAACTAGCACCTTGAAACGCGTCGCTGGGTTTGCCGCCCGCAGCCTCGACAAAGGTCGGCAACAAGTCGATGTATTCGACCATGGCTGGGTTGACCGAACCGGCTTGGATCTTACCTGGCCAACGCGCGATCATTGCGGATTGCAATCCGTTGTCGTAGCAAGTCCATTTGGCAAACGGAAACGAGCTGCCTTGTTCGCTCACCACCACCACGAGTGTGTTGTCACTTAGTCCGTGCTTGTCCAACAACGCCAAAGCCTCGCCGACTTGGCCGTCAAAGTAAGTGATCTCCGCCAAGTACTTTGACATGCTTTGACGCGTTTCCGGCGTATCGACGAAATACGGTGGCAACGTAATCTTCTCCGGTGGATACCGCGATGCATCGCCCTTGTCCCACGGAGAGTGTGGTTCATTGGAGCAAAGCAGTAAGCAAAACGGTTGCGAGTCTCCGGCGCAGCTTTGCATGAATCGATCGACCTTGTCGAAGTCGGGGTTGCTGGCTCCGGGAATCTTTTCCCAATCAAACACCTTCGCGGGTCCCACGTGCGTCTTGCCGCTTTGTGCGACGCGGTACCCGAGTTCTTTCATGTGCTGGACAATCGTCGTTATTCCCGCATCGACTCGCGTGTGATTGGGGTAGGCACCGCTTTTGACCGGGTAAAGTCCCGTGTAGATGTTGTGACGCGTGGGCGAGCACATGGGTGCCGCTTGAAAGCAACGAGTGAACCGCATCCCTTCGCTGCTCAGCTTGTCGATATGAGGCGTCGACGCTTGGCCGCCGTAACACCCAAGATCTCGGTGCGTGCAATCGTCGGCGATGATGAACATGATGTTCGGCTTGGATCCATTTGCGGCTAACGAATGGTTAGCGATGCCCATTACGGACACCCAGCCGATCACGGTGGCGACGACACAAACGCTTGGTGCGCAAACGGAACGAACAAAGGGTTGCATGCTGTTTTTCTCTGTCAATGATGAATGAACTGACTCGAAATGGCACTATCGTCCTATTCGGGCGAGATGTGTTAAGGTAGCGGAAACCGCCGACGCCTACACTTAGCGTAGCAGGTCATCCCGTTGATGACTGAAATCACTTTGCTGGAATCATCATGTCAACGCGTTTACGCCATTGCATCAGAACGAGTCTAGTTCTTGCGACGATGCTGTGCGTTTGTTCGGTCAGCGGATCGATCGCCGTCGCTAAGTCGCCAAGCGCTAAGTCGCCCAACGTCGTCTTCATTCTTGCGGATGATCTCGGTTGGAGTGACACGACTTTGTACGGAACGACCAAGCTGTACAAGACGCCGAATATCGAGCGGCTTGCCAAGCGTGGCATGACCTTCACGAGGGCTCACTCGGCAAGTCCGCTTTGTTCGCCGACGCGAGCGAGTGTACTGACGGGATTGAGTCCCGCGCGTCACGGAATCACGTCACCCAATTGTCACCTGCCACAAGTTGTTTTGACGGCCACGCCGGGAACGAGCGTGGGAGGCAACAAACCATCGATCTTGCCGAGTCCGGTGACCCGTTTGGCGACCGACTATCCGACGTTGCCCAAGACGCTCAAACGAGCGGGTTACGCGACGGGCCATTTTGGCAAGTGGCACTTGGGCGCCCCACCTTACTCGCCGCTGGAGCATTCATTCGACGTGGACGTTCCGCATTGGCCGGGCCCCGGTCCCGCGGGCAGCTTTGTGGCGCCGTGGAAGTTTCCTGATTTTGATCCACAGACGCCCAATGAACACATCGAAGACCGGATGGCCAAAGAGGCCGTCGATTTCATGACACAGCATCGCGATGAACCGTTCTTGTTGAACTATTGGATGTTCAGCGTCCATGCGCCGTTCGATGCCAAGCAGGACCTAATCGAAGCGTATCGCGAAATCGTCGACAAACAATCGCCCCAACGAAGTCCGATCTATGCGGCGATGGTCGAAAGCATGGATGACGCGGTGGGAACCCTGCTCGACAAACTCGATGAACTCGGGATCGCGGACAACACGATCATCGTGTTTACGTCCGACAACGGCGGTAACATGTACAACGTGGTCGAAGACACGACCGCGACCAGTAACGCTCCCTTGCGAGGCGGCAAGGCGACGATGTACGAAGGCGGTACTCGTGTTCCGCTGGTGATTAGCTGGCCCGGTCACGTCCAAGGCGGTTCGACGAGCGACGCGCTGGCCAATTCATGCGATTTCTATCCTACCCTCTTGGAAATGTTGGGGATGAAGCCCGACGCGGGTCAGTCATTTGATGGCGCGAGCATCGTGCCGGCACTCCGCGGCGAACCGATGAATGACAACACCGTGTTCACTTATTTTCCGCACGACCCGCCGGTGCCCGATTGGATGCCTCCGGCCGTTTCAGTGCACCACGGCGATTGGAAACTGGTGCGGCTGTTCGCCTGCGGAAAGGACGGTGGTCACCGCTGGAAGCTGTTCAACTTAAAGGACGACATTGGCGAAACCATTGATTTGGCTTCGCAGCGACCCGAGCTCGTACGTGAACTCGACCAACGTATCGAAAAGTTCTTGCAGCGTACCAATGCCGTTCTTCCGATCGCGAATCCGAATTTCGATCCGGCTGCCTACGACGTATCGCGCGAGGGCGAGCCGGGGGCCGGGCATTACGGAAGCAAAGTGTCGAACAAACCGAAAAACAAAAAGCGTGCGAATAGGAAAACCTTCGCACCCGTCGCTGGATGGACATCCAGCGGTGATTGCGACTTGAAATTGGTGAACGGGTCGTTGGTGATCGAAAGCGTCGGCGAAGACCCGTTCATCAGCACCGAACTTGATGCGCCCTCGCCTCCCGGCGATTTCGTGCTCGAGTTGACTGCCGCATCGAATTCCAGCGGTGACGGTCAAGTTTTTTGGCGAGAGCAAGGGACGAACGCTTTCTCGGCGGAGCGACGACTGCAAGTTGATATGTTGCATGACGGTCAAATGCATACCTACCGCGTGCCGCTCGCGGCAGACAAACCAATCACGGGATTGCGTATCGATCCGAGCCGAGATGCCGGAACGATCACCATCACCGGCATCACATTGCTCACCCATCGCGATGATGTCGTGAAGCACTGGAGCTTCCGGCAATAGCCAGATGTTCGCGAGTCATGCTGTAGACAACATGACGCAAAAGACGTATCCGCCATTCAAATTAAGTTATATGACTACTGCCATATAACTTTACTCACCTTGAATGCGACTTTTAATCTTGGGAAAAACCCCCAATCTGGCACTATCGTGCTACTCGCCACGAGCAAGTTAAGGTTTCCACTTTGAATCGCCGCAAAGATAATAGGCTCGTTGGTCGATGTAGACCGATGCGTGTAGGTGTGCTTTCTAGCCATGGGTGTCGCTACAGGAGGAACCTGCACCTTTTGACAAATGTTGAACTGGGCGGGTGAGATTCGTGCTACTCGCTGGAGCGACACGACTACTACTCGGTTTGGTGAGTTCTTTTCAGTTCGTTGTTTTCCTATTCGTTTCTAGTTTGTATTGGTTGAGGTCTTATTTATGAAATTACGAAATCAAGCTTCCGGTTTCACGTTGGTGGAACTATTGGTGGTCATCGCGATCATCGGTGTTTTGGTCGGTTTGTTGCTTCCTGCGGTCCAGGCGGCTCGCGAGGCTGCTCGGCGAATGAGCTGCAGCAACAACTTCAAGCAAATTGGCCTCGGGATACATAACTATCACGCGGCGTACAACATGATTCCCAAGCACGGGACTGGCACTCCAAACCTGGGCGGTACGCCCGAAGGTCCAACGCCAGCAAACTCGCCAGGATCCAGTGGTCGGCTCGAAGTGAGCTGGCTTGTCGGGCTTACTCCCTTCATCGAGCAACAGGCGCTTTGGGAACAAATCAGCAATCCACTTCAGGATCCTGGGACGGGAGCAATGTTTCCGCCAATGGGACCGAATCCACGACGATCGATCGCGCACCACGCGACGGCTCGCTATGCACCTTGGTTGACCGAAGTGCCAACGTTCCGTTGCCCAAGCGACCCTGGTGTGGGTTTGCCAGCCCAGGGCCGACAAAACTATGTTGCCTGCCTTGGTGACTCGTCGCATCAAATGATGGGCGGAACCGGCGACAACGGGGTTGAGAACGCCGCCGGAGCGACTGCTCGTACGGCGTCATGCCGTGGATTTTTTGTGCACCGCTACGCATCGTCATTCCGCGACGTGTTGGACGGTCTGTCCAACACGATCGCCGCGGGCGAATGCGCTTCGGATCTTCAGGACAACGATGTTCGAACTCGTGCATCGCTGTCTTCGACCGCCAACGTTCGTGCGGTCGGTGGCAACAAGACTTGTGACGCCAATGTGGACCCAGCTCGCCCCCGATTTTGGCGACCCACAGCGACGTTCGTGCCTCTCGCGGGCGGTGGTACTGAACCGGAACAACGTCGTGGTTACAAGTGGGCGATGAGTCGATTGATTTGGGACAACTGTACCACCATCACTCCTCCCAACAGTTTGATGTGCTTCGAAACCAATAACTTCAACTTGGGAATTGTCCCACCGAGCAGCCGTCACCAAGGCGGTTGTCACGTCTTGATGGGCGACGGCGCCGTGAAGTTCGTGACGGATTCGATTGAGGCAGGCAACCAAAATAGCGCCCACGTCGGCAACGCCGCTGGGTTGGAAACGCCCGGCATCAAGAGTCCGTTTGGTCTGTGGGGTGCCCTCGGAACGAGAGCGTCTGCTGAAACAGACACTAACCTTTAATCCATTCGTTACCGTCAACTTGCGGCATGTCGATGTGCGTTTGCTTGCGATATGTTCCGCGGTTAACTTCAAAAGGATATCACATGAAGAATTTGAGTTGGATGATGCTGTTCGTTTTGTCGCTCTCGCTAACCGTGGGTTGCGGTGGAACCACTGCGCCGGCGCCAGTAGCCGAGCAAGATGAATTGGCAAAGTACGCGGCTGAGAATCCGTCGCCTCCCGAAACACCGGTCGATTGATCGATCGATGATCATAAGACCACGAGCATTAGCTTAGAGGTCTTGCAAAAGTCCCATCGTCCTGCGGCGCTGTAAAACGCCGCAGGACGATTTTTTTTGGCAAGAGACTGTTCGCGAGCGGCGACTTGATACGGGCGCAGTCACCTTTCTTTCTCGACAACCGCTCAGTGTGTCATTGCGATCACCCGTTTATGGATGCAACGGCCGAATGAGTGAATCACCTGAGTGCCAGATCCAGTGATCCATTTTCGCTTGGCAAACGCTGAGGAAAATCGAATCACCGGCGGAATGCCGTCGCACTGATTGGGCCCAGATTCACGAGCCAAGTGGGAGTGGATAGTTGCTGGAGCTTATCCAACAGGCTTAGACTGGTACTGTTGTTGCCTATTCTTTTCTTCCAAGCGTCGACTGTCGCCAAGGTCGAGCGGGTCAAAGTCGAACTGGTCCTCAGCAAGTCGCAAGTATAAAATCAGGGTGACGTTGTCATGAAATGGGTTCGCCTGACGATTTTCGCGTTGATCGTTACTGGTATGTGTGTCGTCGCCAACGCGCAACCGACGCAGTCACCCGACCCGCTTCCATCGTGGAACGAGTCGAGTGCGAAGCGGGCGCTTGTGACGTTTGTCGAGGCGGTGACGTCGCCAACAAGCGAACAAGCGGTTCCTGTTTCGCAGCGGATCGCTGTCTTGGACAATGATGGGACATTGTGGCCAGAGGCGCCGATGCCATTCCAAGTCGCCTTCGCACTGGATGAATTGAAACGCCGAGCACCCCAGGAACCGGCGCTAGCGTCGGACCCGATGGTGCAAGCGGCACTTGCGGGCGACGTCAAGCGATTGCTCGAGGGAAAGCATCACGACGGCTTGATGCGCGTGTTGAGCCACACTCATACCGGAATGACCACGGATGAGTTCGATGCTCGTGTCAAGAACTGGATTGCGACGGCGACGCATCCGCGTTTCCAACGACGCTACACGGATTTGGCCTATCAACCCATGCAGGAATTGCTTCGCTATCTCCGAGCGAATGGGTTTAGCACGTACATCGTTTCCGGAGGCGGCGCGGACTTCATGCGAGTTTGGAGTGAGGACGTTTACGGGATTGGTCCAGAAAACGTCGTGGGCACAACCTCCCAAACCAAATTCGAATTGCGCGACGGTGTTCCCACGTTGGTGAAGACGCCGGACCATTTGTTTGTCGATGATCGCGACGGCAAACCGGTCGGGATTCATCAATTCATCGGTCGTCGTCCGATCGCATGTTTCGGCAACAGCGATGGAGACCAAGCGATGCTCCAGTACACGACGATCGCGAATCCGCATCCGAGCTTTGGGATGATCATTCATCACACCGATGCCGAGCGAGAGTATGCCTACGACGCGAACCCATCCAGCAGCGGCAAACTAACCACGGCGCTGGCCATGGCTCCCGAACGAAATTGGACCGTCGTCGACATGAAACGCGATTGGCTGAGAGTCTTTAGCCACGACGGCGATCAAACCCCCGAGGCCACGTTTCCAAGCATCGTTGGCAAGTGGATAGTCGAGGACATCGCCCGCCGCGGCGTTGTCGACCGCGCTCAAGCGACCCTCGAGGTCACCAGTGAACACCGCGTGACCGGCAACTCGACGGTGAATGGTTTCGGCGGCGAGGCGACTTTGGAGGGATCCAAAATTCAATTCAAGTCACTGGCGATGACCCGTCGCGCGGGTCCACCGGCGCTGATGGAGCAGGAATCGAGATACATGGACTCGCTCGGCAAAACAACACAATTCGAAATCGATGCGAACGGAATGTTGTTGTTGAAAGACCCAGCCGGCAATGAACTGGTGCGGTTATCGCGTATGGCCCAGTAGTCCAGCCAGCAAACATCAACGCTTTACGACGAAAACAGAGTATTGAAAGAGCGCGGCACAGTCCGCGGATGACATCCAGAGTAACACCCTTTGTGAGAACCAGAATCATGCGGCTTTACCTTGACTGTTGCGTGGCATGCCTGTTGACGGTGGCACTGCCGCTGGGGTTTGCCAGTGCCGACGAAGCGTCGGTGCGGAAAGCGATCGAAGGTTACGTGCAAGCGTTCAACGCCAAAGACGCGAAGTCGTTGTCGGCGATGTGGTCGGAAGACGCGACGCATGTTGACCACGAATTGGCCCAGCGAACTACCGGACGCGACGAGATCATGGCAGACATCGAAGCCGTCTTTGCTCGACCAGAGTCAGTGATGTTGTCAGGAACGGTTGACGACGTGCGAATGGTCACGGACAACGTCGCGCATGTTGGCGGCCAAGTCATGGTCACCGTCGGCGGCGAAGAACCAACGTCGACCCAGTATTCGGCGGTGCTCGTCAAGAACGGCGATCAATGGTCGATCGACACCATGGAAGAATTCGCTTTGCCGCAACCTTTGTCGGCCTCGTCGGCACTTTCACAATTGGACTGGTTGATCGGAACTTGGAACGACACCTCCGGATCCATCGCCGTCCGATCGACAGTGCGACTGGCCGATGGTGGCTCGTTTCTGATTCGCTCCTTCGAAGCGCAAAGCGATTCCGAATCGATGTCCAAAAGCACACAAATCATTGGTTGGGATCCCCGAAGCCAACAAATTCATTCTTGGACATTCAATGGTGATGGCTCATTCGGTGAGGGCCAGTGGAGCAAGAGTGCGGATCAATGGATGATCAAATCCACTCAAACTTTGGCGGACGGACGCACGGCATCTGGAACATACATATTGTCTCCGTCAAACCAAGATGAATTCTCCATCCAGCTTGTCGCTCATGAAATCGAAGGCGAACTACAACCTTCCACGCCGGCGGTAGTTGTCCAACGAGCAAACGCCGCCACCGATACAGCCTCCGCTCCGCAGCCCAATGAGTGAAAGAAATCCTATGAACTACAAGATTCTTATCGGATTCGCTGCGGTACTGTGGGTGCTCCATCCCGCGGTGCCGGTTTTAGCGCGTGGGTTTAAGGGCGGAGGACACGTTGGCGGCGGCGGGTTTGGCGGCGGTGGAGGTGGAGGAAATTTCGCGGGTGCGCGGCCGGCGAGTCATCCTCAGATGGGCAGCATGTCTCGACCGTCGATGTCGATGCCCCAGCCCAATTTCAATCGGCCCAGCATGCCAACGACTCGGCCCAGCATGCCGACGACTCGGCCCAACATGCCGACGACTCGGCCCAGCATGCCAACGACTCGGCCCAACATGCCAAGCTTCACTGGCGGAATGAAGCCGACCACGCGTTCATCAACTTTACCGTCGACTCGGCCATCGCCATCGCAGCGCCCGACCACGCTTCCCGGAAGTGTTGGCTCCGGAAACTTGGGTCCCGGAAACATTGGCTCGGTCAATCGGCCGAATGTGAATCGACCAAGTGTGACTCTTCCCAACGTCAATCGACCTGGGGGCAACACAAACGTTCGCCCGAGTCTGCCGGATCTGGGCGGATCACTGGGAGGCAACACGGGAGGGCCTGGCAATCGATTGCCCGAGTTTACCAATCGTCCCTCGGCCGGCGACGTCGGTGATTTTTTAGGCTTACCCGGTGGTGTTCGACCGGAGACGAAACCAGGTCGCTTGCCTGGCGTCGAAAATCGCCCTGATGGAAATCGACCTGACATTGTGAACCGTCCCGACAATCGCCCTGGACTGAATCGACCCGCCGACCCGGATCGTCGTCCCGTCCTTCCGGGCACGCCGGGTCGACCGGAGTTCAACAATCGGCCGATCGATATCGGGAATATCAATGTCGGCAACACGGTGATCAACAAGCGGCCCTCGTGGGTGAATATTGATCGCAACACCGTGGGTGTGATCAACAATCGGTGGCAAACCCAGATCGGCGGTCTGCATGGTTGGGCAAACGGTCATCCGGGGCGACTCGATTATTGGCGTGGTTGGGGCGACGGCGTTCGCTTTCGCTGGGACGGCTACCATCATCACAATCACTGGTTTGCGGGCGATTGGTGGTACAGCCATCCCGGCGGCGTTTGTCGCTGGCACTACTACCACCGATTCAATGACTATCCCTGGGTTTACTGGTGGCAGCGACCCGTGTGGACGACAACCGCAAGCTGGTTCGCCTGGACCGCTCCGCAAACCGTTTGGTCGTCACCGATCTATTACGACTATGGAAGCGGCGGCAATGTGGTCTACCAGGACAACAGTGTCTACATCAACGACGAACGAGTGGCGACGGCAAGCGAATTTGCTGAGAGTGCTGCGGCACTAGCTACGGTGGAACCGCCAGCATCCGAGGACGAGGCGGCGAAAGCAGAATGGTTGCCGTTGGGTACGTTCGCGTTATCGACCGACAAAGCGGACGTCGAACCGTCTCGAATCGTCCAACTGGCCGTCGACAAGTCGGGGATCATCGCTGGCACCGTCTACAACCGCCAACTCGATCAAACCGAAGCGATTCAAGGTCGAGTCGACAAGAACACCCAGCGGGTAGCGATGAGATTCGGTGACAATGACAAGATTATCGCCGAAGCTGGACTCTACAATTTGACTCAAGACGAAGTGCCGGTGATGGTTCACTTTGGCAGCGATCGTGTCGAAAACTATGTCCTTGTTCGTCTTGAACAGAGCGATGATGATTTTGACTCGACCGAGTCCAGTGCGAATTAGCCTCGTCGCTGCTGGCAAGATTTTAGAACAATAGATTGGCACGCACGCCCAGCACGTAGGCGTCATCAATGCTGGTGCGTGCTTGCGAGATCCATTGAAAATCGGGGGTGATGGTCAGCGATTTCGTCGCTTGAATATTATAGAAAGCTTCGACCGCTTGACCGTCACCGATACCGCCAAGTGCCGCCGAGATCAAGGGTGCGATCTCATCACTCGTTTCGGAGATATAGTAGCCGACACCAAAGCGATCGTACTTGCGTCCGCTTAGCAGGCTGTTTCCGCCCAATCCCAAGCTCCAAAAGTAGCTGATGGGATTCGTGTCGTCGTCGCCAAACCCGGCGCGACTGAAATAGCCCCAACCGCGCGACGAGTCACAGGGGTCGACGCACAGGTAATGGTCGGAGTTGTAATACACCGACCACGAGTCCGACGACTGGCCGATGGCGACTTGAGGCAGCACGATGCGTGGGTCTTGATCAAGGCTCGTGTAATCACGGGTGCTGTAGGTCGCGCCGACCAGGAAGTGTCCCGGACGATTGAAGAACCGGGTCGGCAACCGCAGCTCCGATGACATCGCCACGCCGTCGCGAAACAACTCGCTAAATCCAGAAGTTCTGGTCGTTTCGGTCGGGTTGATGACCAGGAACGAGAACAGGGGCGCGCCATCGCGCAAGAAGGCAAACCCTGCGCCCAGTGACGAGTAGGGGATCGTTCGCAGTGCCACTGGGTTGGCGACAAATCCGATATTGGAAAACTGTGAAATGCCACGTCCATGGGCGAACGCGTTCACGTCGCCGTCCAGGGAATCCAACTTGCCGGCATAGACGACGAATTGTTCCGATAGCGCTTGAGTGATTAAGAAGTTCGTGATGTATAAACTTTCGCTGTCGGGAACGGGCAATTCGGCTGCCAAGGTAGCGGGCAAGAACGCGCCGGTGGGTTCAACAATCGATTCGCCAAATCGATGTTCCGCACGTACTTTCAAGAACAGTCCTTGTTGAATCCCAAGCTTTCCAAAGTCAACATTTGCGAGGTAATCGCCATGACCACCATAGCGGCCGGTTTGTTCCACGCCGCCATCGACGGTACCAAAATAGAACTGTGTCAAATTGTTCGTGAACGTGAAACCACTTTCGGCCATTCGTTCACGCAGACTGAGTTCACGCGATAGCGAGTCGCATCCGTCGTTGTACGAGGCGTCGCATTGTGCAAACGAATCACACGCAATGTCGCAGCCAAGGTCTTGGCCGATGCCCGGATTGCAAGCGATCGACCAAGCGGACATCGTCAACAGCGACGCAACCAAACGCGTTGGAAAAGTAACTCGCACTCGCATCACCCAATCTGAATCGCAACGTGTGTTCGACCGTGGAACTCACACGAGTCACCACCGCAGTTCGTCAAAACGGCTTTCGCCCCATCCAAGAACCGGAAGCCGACGGCGTTAGCCGCGGATTTCTCGATGAACTTTGGATAGATACCAATTACCGCGAGAACGTATGAAAGTTGCTTGAAAGAATCACAACCCGACGCGTTGGCGAGGGATCGACCGAGATTCCCTCACTGACCGGCTCGTTGATTTAGTGAGCCGACGGCGCTAGCCGCGGGCCTTACGGTGAATTAGAAGCGCTTCGATGCCCGTGGCTAGCGCCATCGGCTCACAAGAATTGCCTAATCCACTAAATCAACGAGCCGTAACGCGTCGGGTTACGATGCCGCATCAATTCGTTCTCGCAGCGCTAGTAACCATTTCGAGCAAATCATGAACAATGTTGAGCCAGAAATGGGTTGCCGGGTCGAGTCCGAGCGATCCGAGTACCAACGGTCCAGTCAGGCAAATCTTAACGGCGACATCTCGCGACTTGCCAAGGCCCGGCAATCGGTTGGTAGCATTCCCTAGCGATACGCTCGGTGGTCATCGCGTCCTCGCGCCTGGAAGGGATCGAACTGTTCGGATCACTACGATCGTTGTGTTTCCCGGGCAGAGGCCATCCGAATTCCATTCAGCGCCTCGCGGTTAGAGCCGCAGCACTTCTCGGAGTACTGCGGCTAGCGTTGTCGGCTGGCGGTACTTTCTATTGGTTCTCGATCGAGAATAGCTCTAGCTCTCCAAACTGGTTGCCACCTTCATCTTGGAAAGTGTCCTCTCCCGAATCGCCATACAAGAATGCTTGATTGATTCGCGCATTTCGAAATCCGAACTGGTCGTTACCGGATGATCCATATGCGTACAGGAAATTGAAATCGCTCAATTGGACATGGAGGTCGTCACTTCCTGGATCGAGATAGATGTAAGCACGCGTGGCGATCAGTTCTCGTAGCCGCACAAGGTCGTTCCCGATTCCCGGGAAAACTTCGACGGTACGAGCACTACCGGCGAGCTTGATGTGGTCATCACCGCCTTCGGAGATCACCTTCAAGGTGTTGCGAACGTTCAGGTTGGCCGTCGTGATGACGTCTCGCACCGAAGTACCATACACGAAAGTGGAGTCACCGACGGACACATTGGAGATGTCCAGTCGAAGCCGGGATCGTGCGTCGTCGACTATCAAGTTTCGCCCAATTTCGGTTGACGCGATCGAAACGTCGTCCGCGCCATCGCCCGGAACGATAACGCAGCTTTCAAGAAACATGACCGAGACTTGGTTGGCAGCCGCTTGTGGAACACCGATGTAGACCTCGTCACGGCCGGTTCCCATATCAAAAGTCGCGGCACCATCTACCAATAGGTTGTCGATCAAAGCCATGTCGGCTCCGCCCGCCCCGATCACCAAGATCGATCTCGCGTAGCTCATCGCGTCGGCATTGGAGCTCGCTCCCGAGGCTTCGGTGACACTCCCCGCGGCGAGCGTGGGCATGAACGAATCACTGACGACCAACGCGTCATTGCCTTCGCCCAAATCGATGTGAGCGGCTCCGTTGATCGTCAATCCCAGCAAGGTAACGCTGTCGTTTCCTGCATAGGAAAAATTATAGATACCACCGGTCCAGCCCTTGAGCGTGACGGAGCCATTTGGCGTGCCGTTCACCACTGTGTTTTCGCCTTGCGCCGTTACGGTGCCCGACACTCTCACTTGCCCAGACGAGGGCGAGTCGACCGTGATGCTGCTTCCCCGCGCATCTCCATAGAGATAAAGACTGCCCCCATAAATGTCCGCTGACACGTTGCCCGCTCGAGCTGAGCCTGATATTGCCAATGCAATGACTAGGGCCGAAATGTAGATCCGCATCCTGTTACTCCGTTGGTCGGTCTCAAGAAACTTGCCTGATGCTAGAAAGGCAGCGTCTGCCTACTAAGAGTTGTCTAGCCAGATGTCCCTCCGCCGTTAAGCACTTCCTGTACCAGCATTCGCCGGGCCCGACGAAGAACGTCGATTGCGAGGTGTGCCACAGTTGGAAGTGGACGATACCGCTGCATTTTCATTGCAGCATTTTCGACTCGAAGCGAATGGGAGTCACTCTGAGTGATCGCGACTCCAACGGCACGCAGTCCATTTGATCGCCAATGGTCCAGCGACGCCGATCGGCAAACGACCACCAGGGGAAAAATGACGCAAGCCGGAAAGCCCGGCGCAGTGACTGGTGCATCGCACATCACGCTTGCGTGTTCGTTTACAATGTGACGATCATCCATGCCATTTCTCTCCTATAGCTTGACAAATGCTCACGAGAATCATCGCCCTGGTAACGCTCCTTGCGAGTCATTCAGTAACGACCGGACACCTTGCGGCGCAGGAGTCTTCGACCATCCGCATCGGTGTGATTGGACTGGATACATCGCACGTCCCGGCGTTCACCAAAGAATTCAATCGTGAGTCACCCAGTGAAGAGATGGCCGGTTTCCGCGTGGTCGCCGCTTATCCGTTCGGCAGTAGGGACATCGCTTCGAGTGCGAGTCGTATTCCGCAGTTCACCGAGGACATGAGGAAACTCGACGTCGAGATCACGGATTCCATTGCATCGCTGCTTGAAAAAGTGGACTGCGTGTTACTGGAGACGAACGATGGACGCCTTCACCTCGAGCAAGCGTTGGAAGTCTTTCGGGCTGGAAAGCCTGTTTTCATCGACAAGCCGACTGGATCAAACCTTGCCGAAGTCGTCGCGATCTTCCGTGCGGCAGAACACTTCCAAGTTCCGATGTTCTCCAGTTCGTCGCTCCGATACTCCGTCGGTGCTCAAGAGATACGGTCGGGCAAATACGGCAAAGTACTCGGTTGCAATGCGTACAGTCCATGTGCGCTGGAACCGACTCATGTGGATCTATTTTGGTACGGCATCCACGGTGTAGAATCGCTGTACACGTGCATGGGTGTCGGATGTGAGAGCGTCAGTCACACGTCGACGGACGACTTTGAGTTTGCGGTAGGTCGATGGAGCGACGGACGTATCGGATCGTTTCGAGGTATACGCGCAGGCAAATCGGGATACGGTGGCACTGCGTTTTGCGAGAAGGAGATCGCAGAGATTGGTGCTTACGGGGGTTACAAGCCGCTGGTGGTCGAGATTGCAAAGTTCTTTCGAACACGCGTGCCACCGATTGGAGCACAAGAAACGATCGAGTTGTATGCGTTCATGCAAGCGGCAGCCGAGAGCAAGAAAGCTGGCGGGGCGCCTGTCCGTATCGCGGACGTCATGATGCAAGCCGAGAAAGACGCGGAGGCACTCGCTCCGATCGGTCGGTAGCGACCAGGGCGAGCGATCAATGTCGCGAGCGATCAATGCCCCCCGTGGTGCCTCGATAGGGTGTCATGTTCATCTAGCAGGCCGGTTGGGTTTGTATCGTTTGTGCATCCGGAATTGATCATTCGATTGCGCTTTCACGCCAAATTGATGGGTGTGGCATGCTCGCACACGCCCAATGCTATAGCGGAATGTAAAGAATTGGTGGGGCAACACGATGCCGCGATATCCAATTTCCAAGCATCCGATAGACATAATGAATTCCATACAAACGATCGATGGAGCAAGATTACTGGAGCACCCGAGGCATCATCGGCCGGTGGAAGTGGCTCATGAGGTAGGTGCCATGACTTCGCTGGATGAAGTTGTCGCGCAGTTGCGCGTCGAGCAGTCTCGGCTCATTCAACTCTCTCGCGAAGACGCACTTACTGGTTTACTCAATCGTTCGGCGTTCATTGGCGAGTTCACCAACCATTTGGCGTCACTGGCGAGCGGCGCGGAGATCGCGCTGCTCTACTTCGACTTGGACCATTTCAAGCCTGTCAATGACATGCTCGGGCATCCGGTCGGCGATCGAGTGCTCCAAATTGTTGCCAAACGCTTGAAGAGCGTCTTGCGCGCCGACGACCTCGTTGCTCGCATGGGCGGCGACGAGTTCGCGATTCTACAGATCAATCGTCCACAACCCGCCGGATCAACGTCACTTGCCAAGCGAGTTATCGACTATCTGTGCCAACCCATTGTGATCGACGATCAATTTGTCCATATCGGCGTGAGTGTGGGCGTTGCGATTGGTCCCTACGATGGCGAGACCGCGGATGAGTTGATCAAGAATGCGGATCTCGCTCTGTATCGTGCCAAGGAAGACGGTCGCAATGTGCTGCGATACTTTGAGCCGGAGATGGATACGCGAATGCGCGCTCGACGAGCGCTGGAGACGGAGCTGCGTCGTGCGATCGTTAACGAAGAGTTCGAGTTGCATTACCAACCGTTGCTCGACTTGCTTTCCAATCGCATTGTTACGCTCGAGGCACTGGTGCGATGGAACCATCCTCAACTCGGACGCATCTCCCCCGACGATTTTATTCCGCTTGCCGAAGACACCGGTTTGATCGGACCGCTCGGCGAATGGGTACTCCGGGAAGCGTGCAAGCAAGCGATGTCGTGGGACGATGATATTTGTGTCGCCGTGAACCTGTCACCCGTCCAACTTCGTGACCGTACGCTGATCAGTACGGTTGTCGAAGTGCTCGAAGCCACCGGGCTCTGTCCCAGGCGACTGGAGCTCGAGATCACCGAACGATCCTTGATGGCCAATACGGACCTCACGGTCGGATTGCTACGTCAATTGCGCGAGCACGGCGTCCGCATCGCCATGGACGACTTTGGTACCGGATACTCGTCGATCAGTTACTTGCGCCGATTCCCGTTCGACAAGATCAAGATCGATCGCTCATTCATTTCGGGAAGCGATATCTCGGGCGATTCGGCGGCCCTTGTGAAAATGATCGCCGCGCTGGGAGCAAGCTTGGGCGTCAAAACCACCGCGGAAGGCGTTGAAACCAGCGACGAAATGAAATCGGTACGCGATGCGGGGTGCACAGAAATCCAAGGCTATTTGCTTAGCCGGCCGATCCCCGCGTGCGAAGTTGCGGAGCTATTGCGATCACGGAAAATTCAGCCGAACACTTCGATGGATGGAGCAAAGTAGTTCATGTTTCAGCAAATTCTCTACACAAGTCGCGCCGCCGATGGAATCACGATGCGAGACGTTTATGACGTCATCCGTGTCGCGCACAATCGCAACAGCGACAGCGGACTCACCGGCGCCCTGCTGTTCCTGGACGGGTACTTCATGCAAGTGCTCGAGGGTGCACCGTATGCAGTCGAAGAGCGATACAAACGCATTTTGGCTGATGGTCGACATCACGATCTGCTACTAAGGCTCGATCGGACCAGCACCGAACTGTTGTTCCCGACGGAGTGGATGGCGCTGCGTGATGGTGCGGAGATCGATCCCCAGATCCTTGTCGATCACCACTATGTCCCGGGGATGCCCGTGGACCAATTCACGGGCGAGCAGGTACTGGCGTTCATGATGAATTGCTTCGTCCCGTCCGCCGTGTCGTGATCGATACGGTCGTCAATCCAATTCGATCGCTCGATGTTCGGCTGCCGATTGGTAGCAGGCATCGACGAGTGCGAGGGTGTGCAAGTTGTCTCGGCCGCTGATCATCGGCTCACGAGACGCTTCCATCGCGCACAGCAGTTCCGCCATCGGACCCACGAAGGCATCGGGGAACCAAACGTCATCCCATCGCGGTGAGATCCACGTGGGTGATGCAGTGGTCGAGTAATCCAAGGTGCTCGCCGTGCGCTCTGGATAGCTGGGCCAGCCGATCGTTCCGCGCGTGATCCCGAGGGTGCCTTCGACACGGTATCGAATCCCCAAGTCCGCCACGGCTCCCTCACGCGCCGGTCCGGCCCACACGTCATCGAGGATTTGGCAGCGTAACCCGCTAGCATATTCCAATACGTACAAACCGATGCCGTCGGTATGCGCAAATCGGGTGCGTGGATCGGTACGAAAACTCGCGAAGACACGTTGCGGATTGCCGAACCAATATCGCATCGTATCCAGATGGTGGATCGACATGATGCGACACGTCATCCAACCCTGACGCGCCTGCCACGGCATCCAGTGCGGAATCGCGCGCATCTCAATCGTGGCCAAGACATTCTCACCCAAGATGCCTCGATCCATCAGCGTCTTGCAAGCGCGTACCGATTGGTCATAGCGCATGTTTTGGTTCACGCACAAGGTAACACCGGCATCGCGGCACAGCTCGACGATTGTCAGTGCATCAGTGGTACATCCGGCGAGCGGTTTTTGGGCCAAGACTCCGCGAATGTGCGGATGCCGAACGACCTCGCGAATCACGTCCAGTTGGACATCCGGTGGAACGGCAACATCGACGACTCGGATCGATGTGTCCTGGAGCATTCTGCGATAGTCATCGTATGCCGAAGCGATGTCATGACGGTCCGCCACCTGGCGAGTGCGTTCTTTGTTTCGCCCCGCGATCGCGACCGGATTGAATCCGTTGGCTCGATAGGCCACCAGATGGCAATCCGACATCACGAACCCCGTACCGATACAGGCGATGGGTTGGCGGCGATCGGCGGGCATGGGCGGATGAATGTCGAGATCGCTCGCCACTTATTTCAACTCGCTGACGACCGCCGCATCGGCCAGATTCCAAACCCGTACCGTCCCACTCTGGCCTCCCGCGAGAACACGCGTCGCGTCAGGAGTCAATGTCACGGTGTAAAGAAAATCTCCCGCGGCATCAAAGTTTCGTACGGCGGCACCGTTGGTCACGTCGGACAATCGCACCTGCCCGTTGGCGCACGCGACCACGATTTGATTGGTCGCGTCGACAAACGCGATCGACGTCAACTCCTTCGGAAATCCGGTGATCGTGCGTGAAACTTCCCCGGACTTGGTGTCCCAAACTTTGATGCTTTGGTCGGCACTGGCGGAGGCCAGGGTTTGTCCGTCACTGTGCCAAGCAACGGCGAGCACATGGTGTGTGTGCCCTTCCAGTGTTCGCCGCGATGAGCCAATGGCCACATCCAACAGTTGAATCGTACGATCTGCACTGGCGGTCGCGAGCGTATTTCCGTCCGGAGAGAAATCCAGTCCGAGTACCGTGTCGCTATGGATATCACCAAAGTCTCTTAGCAACTCGCCCGTTTCAACGGCAAACACTTTGACATTCCCGCTACGACTTGGTTCACCACCGCCAACCGCTAATGAATTGGAATCGCGACGAAACTGGATCGCCGTCACACGATCGGCGAATGTGGGCTGGTCGATCGCACCAATCGTTCGCTCCAGTGTCCATGCCGTGGTGAGCGATTCCAGTCTCGCACGCTCGCTGATACCAAACCGACATACACTCTCGCCCACGAATGCGACTCGAGAATCCAAGTTGGACGTGGCATCAAAACTTGCGAGTGGCAATCCGTCGGATGCGCGATAGACACGCGTGGTCCCATCGGGATGCACCGTGGCCACTCGAGAACCATCTGGATGGAACGCAATCGACGAGACAAAATCACCCGGCTCATTTGCAAACGACTGGGTGAGCTCAAGTTCGGCGGTGATGAGATTGTTGCGACGCGTTTCGGAATCCAGTACCAATTGGTGTTGTGGGATTGCGGTTGTCGCCAGTTCGACGGCCGCAGCTGCCGCATCGAGTGCTTGTTGGCGATTCATCAACTCACTGGCACTCTTGGTCTTTGCGGCCAGTGCCGCGTCCAGCGCCTGTTGCTGCGTCGCCAAATCCGCAGTCGCCTTCTCCATCGCCGCCTTCGATTTCGCTGCTAACTCATTCGCCTCATCAATTTGCGACTTGGACGTTGCCACCATGGACGTAAACTTTTCCAGCGACGTTTTCTTTGCCACCAATTGGGCTTCGAGCGTTTGAATTTCTTTTTGCAACGAATCGACGTTCGACACAGCCAATTCCATTGTTTTGCTGGAAGCCGGTAACATCTGGGTCGCTTGTTCGCTCTCCAGTTTCGCTTGATCCAGCGACGCTTGAGTGGCTTGGACTAGCGCCATCGCGTCGGCGTGTTTCTTTTCCTCGGCTTCCAAGGCCACCTTCGCTTGATCGCGATCCATCGTCACCTTGGCGAGCGCTTCGGTTTCCTTCTTGAGCGACTCGGTTAACTCGGTCGTGCGAGCATTCAATTTCCCGAGCAGGTTACTTTGCCGGGCCACATCACGCTGGGTTTGCGCAAGCACCAAGCGCTCGCGCGGGGTGCTCTCCAACGTCGCAAGTGGCGCCGCGTCGGCAACATTCCACAATCGAGTTTTCCCGTCTCGTCCACCGGTCGCCAACCGAGTCGAATCAGCGGATACCGCCAACGACTCAACCGCGGCGCCGTGATCCCAGTTTCGAATCGCCTTATTTTCCAGCGGCTCCACCACGACCAAACCGCCGACCGCGTTGGCAATCACGACCATCGACGTCGGTTGATCGACCCAGCACACGGCGGTCGCGTCGCTCACTGCACCAAGTGATTCATGAACTCGTTTCAAAGTAACCACGTCGTTTTCGGGCGAAACGCTATACAGCTCCGACTTGCCGCTTCCAGTGAGAGTGACCAAGTGGGAACCGTCGCCGGATGCATCGAGATCGACAATCGTGGTGTCCGTCACGAGTTCAGCAACGACATCGCCACTGCTTGCGTCGTAGACAGCAATTCGTCCGGCTTGCTCGGCGATAATGATTCGTTGGCCATTGGCGGTCCAAACAAGTCCAGTCACACGACTGGCGTGACCGGTGATTCGATGCCGCTCGGTGTTGTCGGCCGTTTCGCGAACTTCGACGTCACCGACCGAGTTCACAAATGCGACCGCCGAATGGTCGCTGTTGAAAGCCAACAATCCAGCAACGCCCGACAGAGCAGGCATATTGGGTGCCGATGATTGGGTTCGCTTCCACAATCGCACCGTGCGAAACCCTCCTGTCGCGATCCGCTGGCCATCGGGCGAGAAAGCGACGGATTGAATTAGATCACGATCAGCGATATCGCCGCCGCCGAGACTTTCGTCGACCAACTTTGCGACTTCGGATTGCGTCGACAAATCGATGACGACGACTCGATTCGCGCGGCCGATCGCGGCGAATTGCCCATCGGGTGAAATGTCCATCGCGTAAACGCTTCGAATCGATTCTGGGATCGCTTGCCACCGGATCTCTTCGGATTGCATCGACTCGCCCGCTGGTGCTCCCTGGTCGATCCACAATTTGAGTAACCCCAATTCGTCCGCGGTCAGCGGCACCGCACCAACGTCATTGTCCTCGGGCGGCATCAACGGCTCTTCGGCACCCGTGGCTCTCGTTAGCAACAAACTCTCGTCAGCTTTGTGAGCCACAATCGCCGGACCGCCATCCCCGCCCGCTTGAATGGTGGTCAGCGATTCGAGTACGAGACCGCCTTCGGATTCTTTGGCGTGGTGACATGCGAGACAATTTCGCTTTAGCAGCGGCATGATTTCTTTGCCAAAATCGACCGGCTCAGTCCGCTTGAGTTCACTAACCGCAAGCGGCAACTCTGCATTGACCGATCGTGGCACTGACCACACACCGACAACAAAAACGATCGCGACTAAACGCATCATGGCTCGGTGACCCGAAAAGTAATGGACGATGAGGGGAGGAACGCGGTGAGAGCCGCCGCATCCGGGGTAAGCTTGATATTAGTTTCTGAAAGGGTCCATAGCGAGTAGGTCCCCACCGGCGTCGCAGGTGTAGTTGCGAACACCAAGTTGCCTTGGGCGGCATCAGCCGCGATGACGATTTCACTTGCCGTGACGGTCGGCGGCAAGTCGCGAGGCCGTACCGTCACCGCCTCTTTGCCACCATCGCGGCGTGTCAACGTGACCGGAACCGTCAATGGCTCACCCGCTTTGATGGTGACCAGCTCGGCGGCGTCGCTGCCCAATTGGATGGAGATCGGCGCCAGCTTTTCCGTGATTGCGATCATGAGTTCATCCGCCAGTCGCATCGAAATAAAATCACGATTGCCGCCCTTGGTCGTGAGAATGGCCGCCGGCTTTGCGGTTATTTCGTTTTTCCCGTCCACGCTTCGACCGACAATCCGGATGGCCGCGACCGATGCGGCGGCGTCCTCGTCCGTGGTGATGATCAGTTGAGCTTGCGTTTGATTCGCCGCCATCGTCACGGGTGATGAATGCACCCCAGCGGGCAAGTTCTCGACTCCCAATTCGATCGCGCCCGCCCATCCGTCACGACGGACCGCCAAGACACGAATGGCTTCCGATCCCCCACGAAACAATCGCGAACCGTGCGGCCGCGATTGGGCAATGTCGTTGTGTGGATAGACTCGATACGCAACGAGATCAAACGATGGCGTCGACGTTCGTACTTGCATGCGAAATCGCTGGTTTGGTTTGAGCGATTCACCCACATCCAAATCACGTACCGCGATTCGATACATTGCCGTTGCGGGTGCGACGAACGAAGCCACCGGATCACGCGACGCAAGGCGGAGTAATCCGTCGGTGATCTCCTGGCTATCATCCGCGGAGAGCACCTCGTGCAACGAGTTGTTACCCGACGCGTCGGTTTCGACACGTTGGACTTTTAATCGCAGATCCGTCGGCTCACCCAAACGATGCGACACAAGATCGATCGTCAGCGCATCTCCCTGGTTCGCGTCGAACTCGAACACACGAGGTGACCGTCCCGGCGGCACCGACCAAGTCGCATCGTGCGGTATGTCGATCGATTCTACTTCGCTTGCACGTCGTGGCGGATCATCAAAGATAGTACCTTCGGATACAGAGACGGCTTCCGGGCCACGCCACCTCGATTCAAACAGAAACGCGGCGGATGCGTTCTCGCGTGCAACGATTTGATAGCGGTATTCGTCACCACCTCGATAAAGAAAATCATTCACCGCAATGATGTAGTCTCCCGCGGGCACCGCATCCAATTCGATCGTCGGATCATGGTCGTCGCTGCCGCGCACTCGGGCTAGTTCATGTCCTTTGGCATCATAGAGGCGAATTTGCCCGATCATGCGTGAATCCAATCGGGCCGCGAAGAGATCGATTCGCAGGGGGCCTCCGGTGAGAAGCGTAAGCGAGTAGTAGTCGACTTGGGCCGCCACCGAAACACCATGCGTGAGAACATTCGGGCGAAGCTGAGTCGGTTCCGCGGACTGATGACTCGTCGCCGCTGGTCGTTCATTCTCGAGTTCGCTCACCAGGAACGCTTGCGGATTGCTGACGCCATTGGATCCGACGACTCGTGCGTCGTAGCGTCCCGGTGGAACGTCGCTCCCAATCGACACGACGAAGTCGCCCGACTCCGCTTTCGACGTCGTTTGAATTCCCGGATGCGAAAACTGGAGCCGAACCGTTTCCTCCAACCGTTCACCCACCGCCGCAATCTCGATGGTCGTTCCGACTCGGCCACCCGTCACCGATAGTGACCGTAATTCCGGCTCGAGAATCTGTGCGTGTGTCGTGGTGACCATCGCGTTAGCGACCAGCCAACATGACAACGAAACCGGCAATGCAAAGCGATGGAAACGACTCGAGGGCATTTCTTGACTCATTCAAGTAAACGGACGTCTTGATTTTGCAGACTCATATCCGCAAGGGTCAAAATCGCTGCGACGATGGCAACGAAAACTCACCATCGCGCGAGAGTCCGCTCCAGTGAAAACCGGGCGGGCAAACGAATGGCAAAATCAGAACGATGAAGGCGGGAATCGAACTAGGCGGGAAACGGGGTGGGGCGAAGACATCTGGACCATCTTAACCGAAACCGGACCACCTCGTGAGCAAAATTGACGATACGCTTGGTCCGCATCAATTCCTACTTAGACGACGCCTGAGAACCAGCGGCAGGCGCTGCTCGATCTAACCGAAAGCCACGGCCGCAATGACAAAATGAACGATCTCAACGGTTCCAGGGCGACGACATTCAAGTCACCATGCCCAAGCCGTCATGAACACTCTGACCCCAGCGGAGCCTCCTAAAATTTGCTATTGCCGAAGCTAATTGGTATTTTGAGCTCGGTCTCTTGATGCATAAGTCTCAATTTGGCTAGCGAGTCGAGAGCTTTTCTCGAAGGAGTGCCGTCATGCTAAGCAAATGTTTTGGGTCGGGTTCCGTTCTTCGTAGTGCTTTATTTGTCTTATTCCTCCAGTCAGTTCTGCCTGCGTGGGCTCAGCTCCGCGATGACTTCATTACGATTACGGAGGGACCTGATCCTTTTCATGTGGGCGTCAATCCCGTGACGAATCGGATTTACATTGGCAGCTGGGGATTCAACGAGGGAATCGTGACGGTAATCGACGGTGCCACCAATGGCATCATCAGCACTGTGGCGCTCGAATCCTCAGCAGAAGATATCGTGGCGAATCCCGTTACCAACCTTATCTACGTCGCTGTCTTTGGAAGCCAACTCGTCGCGGTGATCGACGGAAGTGATAACTCCGTTGTCGGGACGGTATTGGTTCCCGATTTTCCACTGTCGATCGCGGTCAATCCGGTCACGAACCGCGTCTACAGCCGAGGGGAGGAGAGTGTGTCGGTACTGGACGGGTTAACCAATAACGTCATCGCGACCGTGCCGGTCGATGGTGGTCCGAGAGGGCTGGCGGTGGATGTTGCCACCAATCGCGTCTTTGTCTCCGATAGGTCCTCTGGCAGCGTCGTCGTCATCGATGGCGATACAAATACGGTCAGCGACACCGTACTTGTCGGTGGCTCGTTGTACGGCATGGACGTGGACCCCGCCACGAACCGTCTGTACGTGGCCGCCGGACTTGACGTCGCGATCATCGACACGATAACGCTATCGGTTATTGACACCGTACCGGTCGAAGGTGACACGTTTGCGGTGGCAGTGAATCCGTCCACGAATCGGCTCTATGTAAGGACCGAATTCGGCGGTGTTCACGTCATCGATACGCTATCCAACTCGATCGTGAAGACGTTTGCAGTTTCAGACAGTGATGCTACCGATGCGGACATCGGAGTCAACTCTGTAACCAATGCTGTGTACGTGCCTATGGCTGGCCCTGATTTGGTATGGGTCACTGAGGACCCGGCGCCGTTCGGGGGCCGGGATTTTGGCATTGGTGTTGTAGCAGGAGGCGTTCAGCTTACTTGGACTCCAGGAGCTACAGAGAACGGATACTCGATCATTCGCTGGGCAGGGGACGGTGGCGACACGGTCGAAACGATCGCCAGTTTGGCGCAGGGGACGTCAAGTTTCGTGGATCGAGGACCGCTGTCCGAGTCCGCTTACCACTATGCGCTGGTACCTCTCGACGATAGCGGCAACCCACTTTGGGTGTCGGACATAGTCGGTGTGCGGCCCAATACTCAGTCGACAGAGCACGCGCCCTCGAACTTCACGCTCCGCCATGCCGCGCACGCCCACCACCTGGGAGAAATCGGATCCGGCGTCGTTATGACTTGGCAGGAACCCGGCGACCAGGCAGGCTACGTCTTGGCCTCAAGCTCCCTCGACTCCAATCGAGAGACTAG
This sequence comes from Pirellulaceae bacterium, assembly GCA_041741195.1. Taxonomy (GTDB): domain Bacteria; phylum Planctomycetota; class Planctomycetia; order Pirellulales; family Pirellulaceae; genus JBBSJZ01. The sequence goes on along the minus strand of JBGSKM010000084.1, from coordinate 15,177 downwards.
GTTTCCGGCGGATGCCACTTGCGCGATTCAGGTTATTACCGAGCCCAGCTGCTTTGTGGTCTACGCGGGCGTCGGCGAAGAAGCTGGCCACACCCACATTCTGTGCGCCATCCCATTGACCTGGGCGATGGAGAACGACCCTGGCCTCGCACAAAAAATTACCTCTCGAGCGAGCTCGGCGAAGTTAATCAAATCAGCGACTTCAACGACGCGTACGACGTCAACGAAAGTTACTACCTCCAAGAAGCCTGCGACCTTAACAAAGCCAACGACGTCAACGAAGCGTACGACTTCAGCAAAGCCTGTGACTCCAACGAAGGTTAGTACCTCAAAGAAGTCTGCGACCTTAACAAAGCCTACGACGTCAACGAAGGTTACTACCTCAAAGAAGCCTGCGACCTCAGCAAAACCTGCGATCTCAACGAAGCCTGCGACTTCACCGAAGGTTACTACCTCAAAGAAGCCTGCGATCTCAACGAAGCCTGCGAAGCGGCCCACGGTTCGCGTAGTTGCGAAGCCGAAGTAGGGAATGGAGCGACACTCGCCACTGTATGCCCCGAAACGTCGAATGCTCCAGGAACAACAATCGTGCGGTATACTCAGTCGCGTGCGATCGGCCCGAAAGCGATGCAACACCGTCAAGGATGCTGAATCCGAAGTCCATGAATGCAGCCAAATACGATTCCCTCTGTGATCAGTTCGAGTCGGAATGGCTCGCTGGTCGCCGCCCTTTGATCGAGGACTACCTTGCTCGCGTTGAAAGTCCCAGTCGTTCAGCGCTGCTAGTTGAGTTGCTGCAAATCGAACTTTGGTGGCGACGAGAAGAGATGCCGCGACCGGGGGCGGCAATCTACCGGGAGCGATTTCCTTCTTTTCCCGACGCCGTTGAATCTGCCTGGGTAGCGTTTCAATCGCGAACCAGCGACGAAGTGAATCGTACAACCACGGATCCGAGGGGTCGATCTGCTGACGACTCCACGAGCAACCCCTGTGAAGACCCGTACGCGACGAGTTCTCAACTTGTACCGGCGCAACCCCCGTCGCTTTCAACTCTGTCGCTGAAAAAAAGGCTTGTAGTCGGAGCGAAGATCGGTCCTTTTGAACTTAATGAACCTTTGGGTAGAGGGGCCTTTGGCGAAGTTTGGAAAGCTCAACGGTTCGGTGAGCTGGCGACGACCAATGTAGCGATAAAGTTTCCAGTGGACTCCATCAGCGCGTCGCAGGTACTGCGGCAAGAGGCTAGATCGTGGGCGCGTGCCTCAGGACATCCGAACGTACTACCCATTATCGAAGCTGATAAATACGACGGTTTAGTTGCGATCGTCAGCGAGTACATAGCCGACGGGACACTTGCTGATTTGCTCAAGCGACAGCTCATTCATATAAATGATGCGATCGAAATTGCGATTGGCGTGATGAGCGGACTTGAATATCTACACGCCAAAAGCATCATTCATCGTGATCTCAAACCCGTCAATATTCTGTTGCAGCACGGAATTCCTCGGCTTGCCGACTTTGGCCTGGCGCTAATCGATGAAGCTCGGACCGGTGTCGCGGGTACGCCCGCGTACATGGCGCCGGAGGCCTTCCGCGGCGATAGTTCCGTGCGGAGTGATTTATGGTCAGCGGGCATTGTACTGTACGAAATGTTGACTCGCCGTCTGCCATTTAAAGCGGCGGACTCTCGCGAGCTGATCGACCAAATCTGTAATGTTCATGATGTCACAATTCCGGCGCAGTTGCCCGAGCCGCTCCGCCAAGTTCTGCAACGTGCACTTCGGAAACCTACTGACGATCGCTATGAATCGGCTGCCGAGATGCGTGCAGCATTAAGCAATTGTCGACGTCGGGTATCCAGTTGGGATTCAAGTGGCGGACCAAGAATGACGCCTCAACACTTGGTGGTTTCTGTGACCGGCTCGATGGACGCTGCTCCAGATCGAGTTCGTCAGCGGCTAAATAGTGTGCTGCCCGCCTTTCACGCACCTCTGACAAGTTGGTACACAGGTAGCGACAGTGTAGTAGATGAAGAGGCTGCAGCGATGTTGACGGATGCACAACAACAACTATGTATCGTTGGCTTCTCCAAGCAGAATCGTTCTCAAGTGGTCGATGAACTTATTGAACGACATGATCTTCCGTTTGTTGACGTGCAAAATGAATCGCTTCCACCGATCGATGATGCGCCCAGCAAGCGCGACACTTTCTTTGCTACAAAGTCGGATCTTGTTCTACTGTTCTGGGACGGGGAAAGTAGCGGTACGGGACGACTAATTGATTGGCTGCAGCATATTCGTCGCGATCATCTGGTAGTTTACGTTTGAGCTTCCGAAATAGTCGGAGTCGGTCTCGGCACTCGCATGCGGCCAGCCCAGGAGCCGTTAAGGTTACCACCATGTCCGATTCATTATCTGAATCGATGCTTCTGTTTAGGCAATTACGAGCCGGACACAGCGATGCGGCCGATCAACTGTTCCATCAATACGTGTCGAGGCTGATTGCGCTGGTTCGTGCGAGAATGGCTCCGAAACTTGCCCGCCGGTTCGATGCCGAAGACGTCGTGCAGTCAGCTTTCCGGTCCTTTTTTGCACGAGCGCAGGTGGACGCTTTCGAGGTGGAGCGTGGTGGTGACCTTTGGCGACTACTCACCGCGATTGCGTTAAACAAGCTCCGCAAACAAATCGAGCGGCATTTGGCTGGTAAACGCGATGTTCGAGCAGAGGAGCACCTATTGGGATCGTCGCAATCTGCCAACTTGCTCCATGAAAGTTGCCACACACCGTCCCCTGAAGAAGAGGTGATGCTGCAAGATGAACTCGAGTGGTTGACGAAAGGGCTCGATCAACAACAGTTTGAAATGCTATCCATGCGACTGGCAGGTTTTCGGATCGCCGAGATTGCTGACGAAGTGGATCGTTCTGAGCGGACCGTACGCCGGTCACTCAGCAAACTCAACGACCTACTGCAGGCCCGCTTGGACACACTCGTTAACGAGGAGTGACTTTCGGAGTTGTTATCGCTGACAAGGTGTTGCCGCCTGTCGCCCACGCGCTGTTAAGCCAACTCACAATCAAGGGGAGTCCCGTCGTGCTGGCGGGTATTCGCCCTGTGGCGAAAAAAGTATTTCGGTTTTTTCTTGTCCAGGTTCTGACTCGTTATCGGATCAACTTCTCGAGGGCGTCAATCGGCCGCCACAGTTGACAGATAACGAATTCAGGAGATGAAAAATGACCGGGCTACCCTTTTCCAATCGAAAATCGGTGATTGCTGTGATCCATTGCGAATCAACCGACCAGACTTTACGGAATACCGAGATCGCCGCGACTGGTGGATGTGACGGAGTCTTCTTGATCAACCACACCATTTCGGTGGAAACGCTGCTGAAAATCCACCAATCGGTTCGTACTCAGTTTCCTAACTACTGGCTAGGTGTCAACTTTCTGGGCGTTGCGGTCGTCGACGTATTCCGAGATTTTCCGATAAACGAGATCGATGGAATCTGGACGGACAACGCGGGTGTCGACGAGCTCAGTTTCGAGCAGTGCGAGGCCCGTGCGATTAAGGCTGCAATCCGACGAAATGGGTGGTCGGGAACCTACTTTGGCGGCGTGGCGTTCAAGTATCAGCGTCCTGTTAATGACGTTGCCTTGGCAGCTCATATTGCCTCCCAGTACATGGATATTGTTTGCACGTCCGGTCCGGGAACTGGAAAATTGGCCGCGACGACAAAGCTGGCTTCAATGCACCATGCGATCGCTGGTCGCGTGCCGCTTGCCGTGGCAAGTGGCATCACGCCGGAAAACGTGCTGGAGGTGATTGAGTATGTCGACGTCTTCCTTGTGGCAACTGGTATCAGCCGGTCGTTTACCGAACTGGATCCGCAGTTGGTTCGATCGTTAACTGCAAAGGTAGCGACGCACTCACAAACCACCGACTGCGTTTGATTTTTCATCTCGGATCAGACGGAAAAGTATTCGGTGGAATGGAGCGGAGACGGATAGTTAGTTTCGCGGCAACGACAAGTGGTGGCGACTTACAGTTCACCAAGTCCTCAAATGGCGACTGAAAGTCATCCCTTTTTGCTGAATGCGTCACTGATTAGTCTCGCGATGCTTCGTCAAATGACGACAACTTGGTCACGTCGTCGCAGTCGGTTCGTGACGCGGGCGGTACAGCAACCGCAACGACATCGCGAACGCGACTGCGCTGATCGCGATAACGCTCCACGTGACAATCGATTGAGTGCGTTCGGGTATCTCGCCGAAGATAATGACTACTCGCCAGAAATTAATGGAGCTATTGATAAATAGGTGACAACAAATCGTTGGCCAGATCGAACCGCTCTTCCAAGCAACGACGCCCAAGTAGACGCCAATCACGGTGGCCATCAAGACGACGGCAGGCATGACGTGCGCAAGCCCAAACAACAGCGATGACAAGCCGATTCCCCACAATGGATTCCATCGAGCGACGAACCGGCGTTGCACGTAACCACGAAATAGCATCTCCTCACAAAAGCCGGGTATTAGCCCGATAAGAATGACGAACGGTACTGACCACAGCGGCGTCATCTGCTCATATAACTTGACCACGCTTTGGTCAACAGGCACTTGTGGCACCAGCCACACCAAGCCTTCGGCCAATCCGATACCGACCGCGGCCGGAAACAACGAGCCGATGATTGCCAACGGATAGATGTCGCGCGAGCATGTCACGGGGATCATCCCCAATCGTGTCCGCATGGGTTCTGGCGAGAACCGCGCTGCGACGAGTGCGACCAATCCAAACATGCCCGGTCCGCCAAACAGCATCAAGATGAACATGGGTGGCGTCATCAAGAAATCAACAACCAACACTTGGATCTGGCTGGGGGATTGTCCCTGCGACAGCAAGTATGCGAGAACACTCAGGGAAACGGCTATCTGCCCGGCGAAAGCCAGGACGATCGCCACGAGCAACGTCACCCACACGGTCCAGATTCGTGGGCGCAGATCCTGCAATGGCATCAAGAGCGATGGATCGACATGCGCCGAATCGGTCAACAGATCATTTCTATCGCTGGCCATAATGCATGATGCTCACTGGGTTTAGCAAAATTCGCCTACACATCGAAGTCGGCAGTGGCGGATTGCACGGATGCTTTCACTATAAGCGAACTCAGGCGAACATTCTGGGTGATTGATGCACTCAGAAACTCGATTTTGCTCGCTCGGTGTGCAGCGGCGTAGCATCGTCAATCACGAGCGATGAATGCTTCAGATTCATCCACGGCACAAGCAAGTTGATGACGGCTTCGGTCTCGCCGGGAAAGACTCCTCGGCTGCAAGTATCCGTGCGCGCCGAAACGACGGAGCGGAACCATGAATTGGCGATGGCGGTGACTGAGCTTCGCGATGACACGATGAATCCGATAGGTGACGAAGCACAGTTGCAAACAGTCGACTACGAACGCATCTCCGCAGTGGATTTCTCCATGACGCTTTTCAGCTCGCCAATGTCGTTTGCAATCCGAAAGAACACGATTGCGAATTCCAGGCACAATCGGATTATCAGCAGACCAGAAATCAGTGTCGCAACGAAAACGATGTAGCGCATGACTCGAGCGGTTGAACTGTTCCATGTGCGAGCAAGCCAGCTAATCGATGACGGTGGCGACTGTTGCCACTGGATCGGTGGATTGCCGCGACCGCTCATGTCCTGATCCAATTGAGACGAAGTGGACTCCAGGACGGGCGAAACGACCATTGCAAATGTGCCCACTGCCAAAAGCAGACACCCGGTCACGACACAGATGATCCATTGCAGCTTCACAATCCATGGGGTAATGAAGTAGCGGAACCGAAAATCGAAGAGCGCCATCGCCGCCGACGCAACATCCTTTGGGACACGCATTCCTTGACCTGATACGCCGTGCTTATTCGCAGCCGCAAAAACAACCGGGCTTTCATTCGGCAAATCGGGTCCAGGGGTAGCGACTCGGCTCGGAACTGCAACCGGCGGCGATATCGGCTGAAGTTGCAACGGCATGGCCGCGCTGATGACGGATACTCGGGTCGCCAGTATCCATTTGCCTTTGGTGTGCTTGTCATGTCGAACTTCAGTATCGTCGGCAATATTGCCCTGCCTGGCCGCTTCCACCAAATTGGCGATCTCGAAGGGACCGTGTTCGATGCCATCATGATGCCGTAGAAACCAACCTTGGCTACCGACGCTCATCTCTACCCCTTGTCGTTGACTCGGATCACTACTAGCTCTCGATGCAGGGATAAAATGATACTTCGCTAGCATGCCCGAGGGCGACTCTGCACGGGGGAATCCGACCGAAAAAACACTTCTTCGGCCCCTTTGAATAACGACCTGAATATAAAGCTACTTTCGTATCGATCAAACGTCGGATGAGTGCTCCCGGTCAGTCCAAATTGGTCGGCGTGATCGTTGTCGCATTGTTTGCGTTCGCGAGGGACTTGCCGCGATTCCCTCGCTGAAGGTTCGGGTTGCGATGCCGCATCTTCAAACGCCGACACGACCCTCGCGTCGCGGCGCTCGACCCTGCCAAAGGAAGTGTGAATTCATTTCAACCGAATCAGAACTTCATTGCGACGCAGCGGGCCGGGGGTGAAGGGTGGATCGTAGGCGGCGGATTCGACGCCGCTGCCCAGGATGTCGGACGTTGGGGCGGTGTCGTCGGCGACGAGGCCCTTCGTTTCCATCCAGGCTCGGAGTTTGGCTTCGGATTCTTTGGCGAGCTTGGCGTCGAGTCTGCCGGAGAAACGGATTACGGCGAAGCGTCCGCCGGCCCGCTTGTGGACGCTAACGTCGGCGCCAGTGGGCGATGGGACGCCTCCGCTAGCAACTTCCTTTGGCATCACGAATCCCATTCGGACTTCCGCATCAGCTTGGTTGCCACTTTCAACCGAGCTTTCCTGCATGAACACCGGCGTCGTCATCGAGATCTTCTGTTCTGATTCGTTCGCGCCGCTGATGTAGCGGAATAGTTTCATGAAGCTGCCGTCACGACCTTGGGCGTCGATTTTGGTCGTCGTGGCAACCAGCATTAGGTCGGGGTACTCGCGGACTTCAAAATTTCCGTCGGATTCGATGAGCTTGTATTCGGCTGACTCGTAGCCGGCTCGCGTCGTTCGGTTAAGCACCAACACTCCGATCGCAACCAACACAGCAACTGTTGAGAAATAGAACATTCGTTGACGCATCATCCCATCACCTGAACAAGAACTCCGGAAAAGATTCGGAAATCGAATCCTTTACCATCAAAGCATAGATGGCTGGCAAGATCCAGGAAGCAAGTCCATCTTCGTCACGGGCGTCTGAGGGCAAGTTGAGGTAGGGCGACGCGTTCAAGCACCTTTGCAGCGACGAAAACTTCGAGGCGTTTGTGAAGAAACTCGAGTCAGTGAAGTGGATCGCTTACATCCAGCCACCGCTGTCGGCGACCAGGCCGGCGAGACAAGTGGTTAACTACCTAGCGCGTTACACCTACCTGGCTTTGACGTCGATCGCTCACACCACACGCAGTATCTGGTAGACTCGCATTGACGAGTCAGCGGTCTTGAGTCGCTTGCCGGCTATCCCAAACAGCGACAAAGTTCAATGCCCTTCAACCCGCTGACTTCACCATGCGATTCGCTTCGCTGATTCCTCCACTGAATGCAACCTAAAGTCGAAAGTAGCTTAGCATGGTAATGAAGCCCCGGTCTCCCAAATGATCCTTTCACGGCAAGGTGCATTTATGCGTCAATTTTCTTTCCGTTCTGTTGCAGTCTGTTCGACTCTGGCGTTCTGCTGCGGTTCGCTGCTAACAGCCATCGTTGTTCAGATCAAGCAAGGTAAAAACCGAGAAACGTCTATTCAACTACTTGATCTTCACGGACAGGAGTCGAGCCTCCGGTTTGTCGGCGATTGGACGATCGACCGATCTGATGTTGGCGGACGAACTGATGGATACGTTTCTTTTGATGCAACCGGTGTTTACACTGACGACTCGAGTGACACCGACGACACTCGATGGTTCTACAATGACGGCGTACTGTATTTGGTAAATCGCTGCACGGACATCGGCGAGCCGAATGTGTTTGTGCATGCATTTATCCCGGAGGTGGAGCGAGATGGCGCTTCAATGAAACTATCGGCAGTTCGTGGGGACTACGAATTAACGATGGTTCGCAAGTCCACAGATAGCCGTAGCATCGGATAAACATCGCGTCGCTTTACGCTTGCTTGTCAAGCGGTTTCTGGTAACTGGCGGCAAGCGAGCCGAGTCTTCGAGCTCGGGTTAAGCCGCGAAGCTCACGTGACTTTGCACTCGTAGGGTGACTCTCGCCAGTGCAAGAGTCGTGGCGCAACTCTCTGCACTTCAAACCAGTCGTCGCTCAGGTCACGTTCCTGTGACGCTCGCATTGTTGAAGTAAAAAAGTTGGCAGCAATTCGCTTGCAACGATGAGCAACGTGACGAAGTAAGCATGCGGCAGGTGCGTTTGCAGTACCGTTCAACCTGGGTACGAATTCCGTGACAAAGTACCACCAATCCTCGCTCGCCAGCGTTAAGCTTGTGACTAGCCACCTCGCGGAGCTAAACTGAGCCGGTCGTCCGAGGGTTGACATCAATAGAAACGCCCCCGAAGCGGTAAGGTACAGGTACGACGCCCGATCGATGTGTGCGAAACCAGATGCGTTGATCGCAATTCATTATTTGGATCTAATTTGCACCGATGGTTGCCGCAATAACTCAATTTTTGAAACATGAGACGCCAGCTCGGACTCGCGCCACGGCACGCGATGTGGCGATTCTTGCGGTAATTGGGGGCATTGGCTTCTCTGTGGCGGCGATCAGCTGGCCGCCCGAGGGCCTGTCACGCGGATTGTGGTTTGGCGTAGGCGCCAATGTTTTTATCGTCGCGATCGTTGTTGCGTGTTCCAACGCATGGGCGTACGCAACATCCCGCGTTGATGTGGTTCGCATTACCGATCATGGCGTGCATTGGAACGGCGCTGACTTTACCTGGGATTCCGTGACGCAAGTCGAGTTTTCCGAACTTCCAGGCGCGGACAATGTCTTTGTCTCTTTCTTGATTTCATGACCACTTCCTCGATCTCGACTGTCGGTTTCGATTTCGATCACTCGCAGCCAGGCAAGCAATCTGCGAGCCGCGCTCACTCGGCTCTTCTCGGACTTCGGATACAATGTTTCGATTCGCACGATTGGCCAAATAACACTGTCGTGAACCGGAGCGACCGGAAGCGAAGGGCACTCGGAATGGATTCCTTCGGGTGCCTCAACACCATTGTCAACTCCCGTACTTTAACCTGCTGTCCAATTTGATGAAGGCGGTTATCTTCTGGATCAAGATTCAACAGCTCATCGATATTTGAACGCGAGCAGACCTCACCAAACATGATGACGATCCTGATCGCGCGATCAATACGTGGATTCGTGAGATCGGACACAACGGAACCATGGTATCTGATAGAGTCGCATTGCCGAGTCAGCGGTCCTGAATCGTCCGCCGACGACCCCACAGCGGTAACAAAGGTCAACGGACGACCTATCTGCCCGTCGGTCGACGAGCTCGAGCAATAACGCTGAGCTCGATTCACGACCGACCAACGCATCGCTCGCAATTCACTTTGGTCGATGCTGCTGGCGCACATCTATGTCACCGCGGCCTTGACACTTTCTTGATGTATTCAGCGCAAGTCTTGAGACCCATTTGATACCGGAATTCCTAGACTTATCCGATGAAGGGACCTGGGGCTGCACACCATCGCGATGACGTTGGTGGCTACGGTTCTAGAACCCGATTCAATCACTGCCTTGTCCCGACGAGAACCCTCAATCAAGGAAATCGCCCCATGTGGTTCATCATGCTTGCGCTGGGAATCGTAACGTTTGCCAGCTTGTTTGGCTTTACGATCCTTTGCGAGCGACTTTAAGGAAACAGCTATGGAAACGCTACTGAACATTTGCGTTGTCGCCGCTACCGTCTTTGCATTCGGCTACCTGGGATTCGTCATCCTGTGGCCGGAACGATTTTAAGTCAAAGGGAAAACAATGCTCGGACTTTCTATTGCGTTAATCATCATCGGGGCCACCATCGCTCTCTCATTGCCGCTCGGTCGCTACATGCGCTGGGCCATGGATGCAAGGAGTTCTTCATCGCCGACCGATAACTCGACGGGCCGCTTTGATTCGGTTGCTGTCGCTGTCTTAGGTAAAGCTGCTTCTACAGGTCAGACTTGGAAGGAGTACTGCATGTCGATGCTCGCGTTCAACGTGTTGATGTTCGTCATGGTGTTCACGATCTTGACAACACAACAATGGTTACCGCTGAATCCCGACCGCAAAGAAAACCTAGAAGCGAGTTTGGCGTTCAATACAGCGGCTAGCTTTACCAGCAACACAAATTTGCAGCACTATTCGGGCGAAGTCTCGATGAGTTACCTGTCCCAGCTCGGGGCACTAATGTGGCTGCAATTTGTCAGCGCGGCAACGGGATTGGCGGCCGTCACCGCGCTGTGTCGGGGACTATCAGGTCGAATCGACTTGGGGAATTTCTATCGAGATGTGTGGCGAGCGACCGGCTTGGTGCTGCTGCCGCTCGCGTTTGTGCTGGCGAGCTTGCTGGTCCTGTTCGGAACGCCGATGACACTCGACGGTGCCGCTGTGGCCACGACGCTCGAAGGTGCAACCCAGACGATCGCTCGTGGGCCTGTTGCCGCTTTTGTGACGATTAAGCAACTGGGCACCAATGGCGGTGGCTCCTTTGGTCCCAACTCGACGCACCCGCTGGAGAATCCGAACTTCTATACCAACGTGCTGACCAACATGGCAATCATCTTGATTCCCATGGCGACGGTTTGGATGTTTGGCTGGATTACAAACCGCCTCAAGCATGCCGGCGTTGTGTTTGGTGTGATGCTGGTTCTCTACGCCGCGTTTGTTGGGTCCGCAGCGATGCTTGAAAGTCAGCCGACGCAAGCGTTTACTCAGCTTCCCGTTGAAGCGGATATGAACCTGGAAGGAAAGGAGTTGCGGTTCGGCACGACCGCTGGTGCGTTGTGGGCCGTGTCCACGACATCCACCAGCAACGGCAGTGTCAATGCGATGCACGATAGCTTAAACCCGTTGACCGGTGTATTGCCGATGGCGGGGATGTGGTTGAACGTGATCTTTGGTGGCGTCGGCGTGGGGCTGATCAACATGTTTTTGTATGTGATCACCGCCGTTTTCCTGGCAGGGATGATGGTCGGACGTACGCCGGAGTACTTAGGACGCAAAGTCGAAGCTCACGAAATGAAGCTTGCGATCCTGGCGCTATTGGCGCATCCGTTGTTCATCCTTGGAGGAACTGCGATTTTTGCTTCGAGTTCATGGGGACTGGATGCATTGAACAACCCGGGTAGCCATGGATTGAGCGAGATCATTTATGAATTCAGTTCGGCGGCGGCCAACAATGGGTCCGGGTTTGAAGGCTTGGGCGACAATACGGTGCCTTGGAATATCGCCACCGGCGTAGTGATGCTGCTCGGTCGCTTCATTCCAATCATCGCACCGCTGGCGATTGTCGGATCGATGGCTGCCAAACGGGCGACTCCGGAATCGGCGGGAACGTTCCGCGTGGACACGCCAACGTTTGGTCTCGTGCTGCTGGGAACGGTTTTGATCGTAGGCGCTTTGTTATTCCTGCCGATCGCCGTGCTCGGACCGATCGCCGAGTATTTAACGGTGAGCTGAGTGAAAGACGAACGAGGATTAACCGTTTTGGCGTTAGAAGTGTGATGACCTAGTGCATTGCGTCATTCTTGTGAGCCGATGGCGCTAGCCACGGGCTTCGAAGGGCGACGGCTTCATGGTAAGGCCCGCGGCTAGCGCCGTCGGCTCAACGAACCAACAACCGGTGAGTCGCGGCGAAGATAAAACGGCTGATTTGGACCACGTTCACAACAAATAATCAACTAACAGAAAGACCTACACGCAATGAGTACCACAACACAACCTCGATACACGAGACCTGCGAAGAATCGCAGGGACGCAGTCACCCTGCTCAATCCAAAACTGCTCATTCCCGCGGCGGGACGAGCGGTGACCATGATGAACCCCGTTTCGATGATGCGCAATCCCGTGATGATGGTCACGGAACTGGGAGCCGCTCTGACCACGCTTGCGACCATCGCGGCAGCCGCCAGTGGCACCGAAGGCTTCGGATATTTCTTGGCAATCACCGTTTGGCTATGGCTGACGGTCTGGTTCGGTAACTTTGCCGAATCCGTTGCGGAAGCGCGTGGTCGAGCCCAAGCGGACGCGCTTCGGAGTGCCAAGACCGATTTCATGGCGACCTTGGTTGCGAAGCCTGGCGAAAAACTCGGACGCCAGATCCCATCTTCTGAACTGACCGTCGGCGATCTGGTCGCGGTACGGATCGGCGAGACGATCCCAGCGGACGGGGAAGTGATCGAGGGCGTTGCCAGCGTGGACGAAAGTGCGGTGACCGGTGAAAGTGCGCCGGTGATTCGCGAAAGCGGCGGAGACCGATCGGCGGTAACCGGTGGCACGCGAGTCATTTCCGACTGGTTAGTGATTCGCGTGACCGCCAAGCAAGGTGAGAGCTTCCTTGATCGAATGATCGCGATGGTCGAAGGGGCAGAGCGTAAGAAATCACCGAACGAGGTCGCGCTGACCATCGTGCTCGCTGGGTTCACACTGGTGTTCTTGCTAGTCTGTTCGACGCTCTATCCGATTGCCCGCTACTTTGACGTGACGATTGACGTGCCAACCATGGTCGCGTTGCTCGTCTGCCTGATTCCGACCACCATTGGTGCGTTGTTGGCTGCCATTGGAATCGCCGGCATGGCTCGACTCGGTCAGGCCAACGTGATGGCCATGTCGGGTAAAGCCGTCGAAGCCGCGGGGGACGTCGATGTGTTGTTGCTGGATAAGACCGGTACGATCACGTTGGGCAATCGCCAAGCGGCCGAGTTCCGACCTGCGCCCGGCGTCGATGCGGCGGCACTTGCCGATGCAGCTCAGATGTCTTCCCTGTCAGACGAGACGGCCGAAGGACGCAGCATCGTTGTTCTGGCCAAGCGTGAGTTTGGAATACGTGGTCGCGAACTAGAAGTGTCGCAAGCCGAGTTCGTGCCCTTTACCGCACGGACAAGAATGAGCGGCGTGAACGTGAGCGGTCGTTTGATTCGCAAGGGAGCCACCGATGCGATTCGCAAGCACGTTGAAGAGCAAGGGGGCGAGTTTCCCGAGCAGGTCGAACGCGACGTCGAGCAGATCGCCAGTGAAGGTGGAACGCCGTTGGTGGTCTGCGAGAACGACCGGGTGCTCGGCTCGATCTATCTGAAAGATGTGGTCAAAGGAGGCATCAAAGAACGCTTCGGCGAGCTACGGAAGATGGGCATCAAGACCGTCATGATCACCGGCGACAATCCTCAAACGGCTGCCGCGATAGCAGCCGAGGCGGGCGTCGATGATTTCCTCGCCGAAGCGACGCCCGAGGCCAAGCTCGAGTTGATACGCAAGTACCAGCAAGAGGGTCACTTGGTCGCGATGACAGGGGACGGTACCAATGATGCACCCGCACTCGCTCAAGCCGACGTGGCGGTTGCGATGAACACGGGAACGCAGGCCGCAAAGGAAGCGGGCAACATGGTCGACTTGGACTCAAACCCTACCAAACTGATCGACATCGTATCGGTCGGAAAACAGATGTTGATGACGCGTGGGGCGTTAACGACTTTCAGCATTGCCAATGACGTCGCCAAGTACTTCGCGATCATCCCCGCGATCTTCATGGTGGCACTGCCGCAACTTGCCATCTTGAATGTGATGGGGCTTGCGACGCCTCGCAGTGCGATCCTTTCGGCGGTGATCTTCAATGCGGTTGTGATTCCGTGCTTGATACCCATCGCGATTCGGGGTGTTCCGTACAAAGCCATGGGAGCGGCTGAACTGTTGCGACGCAATCTGCTGATCTACGGGCTCGGTGGTCTCATCGTGCCATTCGTCGGCATCAAAGCGATCGACTTTCTGTTGGTTGCCACAGGCCTGGCTTAACTGCCTTGAGTCAACACACACCCTTTAACACTGTTAGGATGAAACGATGAACAATTTGGTAACGTCTTTGAGACTAACCGTTTCGAGTCTCCTCATCTGCTCGGTGCTCTACCCAGCCGTCATCTTGGGTTTTGCGATGGTCGCAGCACCGGAATCACGACAAGGGAGTTTGATCCGCAACGACGCTGGGGAGATCGTTGGGTCGCGATTGATCGCTCAGTCGTTCACTCAGCCGGGATACTTTTGGCCACGTCCCTCTGCGGTCGATTACGACGCGAGTGCAACGGGAGGCAGCAATTTGTCGCCCACCAATCCTGCGTTGACCGAGCGAGCTGAGACAGGCATCGCGAAGCTCAACTTGAACAGCGGGCAAAAGGTGCCGGCGGACTTGGTGGCGGCGTCGGGTTCAGGCATAGATCCCCATATTTCGCTGGCGTCGGCTAAGTTGCAGGCCGAGCGAGTTGCTGCGGCCCGAGGATTGCCTCTGTCAACTGTCGACTCGCTCATTCAAGATAACTTGGAAGGCCATGTATTGGTGGTCCTGGGTGGCGATCCGATCGTGAATGTGTTGACGCTGAACATGGCGCTCGATCAAAGAATCGCGGAAAAGGAATAAGCCAATGGAAGACGATCGTCCCACCCCCGAACAAATGTTATCGCGGATTCAAACCGAAGGCGACGATGACTCGGCGGCCAAGCGACGAGGCAAGTTAAAAATCTTCTTCGGCTATGCAGCGGGTGTGGGAAAGACTTACGCCATGCTGCAGGAAGCCCAGCGTCTGAAGGCTGCGGGACATGACGTGGTGGTCGGCTACGTGGAGCCGCACGGTCGAAAGGAAACGGAGGCCCTCGTCGCGGGTCTCGAGCGTTTACCGCTTCGGCAAGTCAACCATCGCGGAGCAACGCTACTAGAATTCAATCTCGACGCGGCCTTGGCACGCGAGCCGGAGATCATTCTGGTCGATGAATTGGCTCATACCAATGCGCCCCAATCTGTGCACACCAAACGGTGGCAAGATGTCGAAGAGCTATTGCAAGCCGGCATCGACGTGTATTCAACGTGCAACGTCCAGCATGTTGAGTCTTTGAATGACATTGTC
>JBGSKM010000083.1:0-32682 GCA_041741195.1 Pirellulaceae bacterium | reverse complement strand
CGCGGCAGCCACTGGGACGATCACCAATGACGATACGGCCGTTGTGACGCCGACTGTGTCCGTTGCGGTTGCTCCTGCGGCCGTGAATGAAGACGGCACCGGCGCGCTCGTGTATACGTTCACACGAACAGGCGCAACCACTGCCGCACTTGCGGTCACATACACGGTCACCGGCACAGCAACATCTGGAACTGACTTCACGGCGCTCTCGGGAACCGTGACGATTCCGGCTGGTCAAACATCTGCGACAGTGAGCGTCAACCCCACCGACGATACGACGGTTGAACCGAATGAGACGATCATTCTTACCGTTACTGATGCGGCTGCGTACGACGTCGGCACACCTGCCGCGGCCACTGGGACAATCACCAACGATGATACGGCTGTCGTGACGCCGACTGTTTCCGTTGCGGTTGCTCCTGCGGCCGTGAATGAAGACGGCACCGGCGCTCTCGTCTACACATTCAGCCGCACTGGCGCGACAACCACGGCACTCGCGGTGACGTACACGGTTAGCGGCACAGTGACCTCGGGAAATGACTTCACAACGCTATCGGGCACGGTGACGATTCCGGCCGGTCAGACGTCTGCAACGGTGAGCGTTAACCCGACCGACGATACGACCGTTGAGCCTAATGAAACGATCATTCTCACCGTCACTGACGCGGCTGCCTACGACGTCGGCACACCGGCGGCAGCCACGGGGACGATCACCAACGATGACACGCTACCCGTTGCCAGTTTCGTAGCCACGAGCCAGTCAATCGGTGAACCCGGGGAACCTGTCATCATCACGGTACGACTCTCCAAGACATCGAACCAGCCGATCTCGATTCCATTCACCATCGGCGGCACCGCGTCCAGAGACAGTGACTACGCGATCAGTGCAAGTCCGCTGGTCATTCCGGCCGGCCAAACCGAAGCCAACATCGTTGTCACACCGATCGATGATTTGACGCGTGAGGGGACTGAACAAGTCGTCGTCTCACTCAGCCAACCGACCGGCGCAACACTGGGGTCGTCCGATTCGCATACGGTTTCCATCGTTGACGATGAAAGCGTCGAGTCGCGGATCTTTACCCCGAGTCTTGTTGCACGACCGCATGCCATCCCGGCAAACAGTCTTCCGACCGCCATCATCTTCCAGGCACTAGCGACTTCGACCGTCACGGTGTTTCCGATCGGCTCAGTCTCAGGCACCGAATCGATCAAGATTCTCGATAGCGATCTCGGCGATATCAGTGTGGTGGTCCAAGGACTGACGACAGCGAACGTCGAAGCAGGCAAGCTGTACGCGATCCTGTTCGGTTCACTAGCTACCGAACAACTCTACACCGTTCGATCATCCGCCGGTGTCGATGCACTTGGGCAAGCACCCACGAACATCTTTGAACCCACCGACGTCTCGGCGGACGGATCGACGACGGCGCTGGACGCTCTCGTCATCATCAACCAATTGAACGCGACGGATACCGCGCAAGGCGAAGAGGGTTCCGCGTCAAATGGATACATGGACGTCAATCAAGACGGCCGCGTTACGGCGCTGGACGCACTCGAAGTGGTCTACCGTCTGAATCGCCAAAGCGCATTGACGTTGGGCCAGGGCGAGCAAATGATCCCGCTCGCACTGAGCGCGAACAAACCGGAGACAAGAGACGATGCCGTTGAGACCCCGGCATTGATCGACAGCGGCGACTCGAAAATTTCGTCAGCAAGCATCCAGACTGGTTCACATATCGCGAACACTGCCTCAAGTCGAAATTCGACGTGGCCATCGCAACAGCACGAATCCGATGTCGACACAGTCATGTCGTCAATCGGCAACTCTCTGGACTTGTTCGAGAACGATCTCGAACTGTAGCCAGATCAAATGCGTTAGGCACGACCAACGACTCGATTAGCTTCGTTGAGAGCCTATCCGAAAACTGTGAGTCGACGGCACAAGTAGTGGGTCTCTCGATGTTATCGGATAGGCTGTCAGTCGTGACGAGCGTGCCGTCGCAGCTACTGTTGCGGCAGCGGTGTGAACCCGCTGGTCGCCATCACCTTGGACGATTCGGTTTGGGGCTGTAACGCACGACGCGGTGACATCGGAATGTCCAGCGATGGCGTCGACTTGTCCTTGGCCAACATCGTGTCCAGTTGCTTTCCGACATTGATCTTGGGAGTCGTTCTGGATCGTCCACGCGAAATTGTGGTCGTCGTTAAGTTGGACGTCGGCGGCGTGCTGGCCAACGACGCTTCCTTCCACGCCATGTATTGCGGCGATAGCGAAGCCTCGAAGTTAGCGATTTGCTGGTCCGTCTTTTGACCGGGCAAGACGACCATCGACGACACGCCCTGAATCTGTTGCGATTTTTCCGACTTCGGTTGGAACGACGCGACGAGCGCGACTCGCTCTTGTTTGCCGCCGACGGCATCCCACGGGACCCAAATGCTGTACGAAGCGCCTAGGTCCGATTGGCTGTAATGTCGTGTGAACTGCTCCGGCGTGAACTCGAATCGCTTGGACCGCTCCCTTTCATCCTCCGCGTTTTCATTGAACGCGTGGATCACGAGTGTTCCTTCGACGGGCACCGCGTGGGCTTTCTCGTCGTAAAAGTACACGCGACCACCGAAGCCGCGGGTCGGTGTCCGACCTGTTTGCACGAGTGTATCGGGCGTCCACGTCACAGCCATGCGAGATGGATTCGGATACGGCACTGGGGTGTCATCCTTCTTGGCCCATGGCATCTTGCTGGCGAGCGATTTCTTCTCGACACCCGCATCGTCTTTGGATGCGAACATGCTTTTCGGCCCCATCGAAGCGCAACCGACTTGGCATACCGTACCCACCACGATGGGCGCGGTGATGGCGGCCGTCACGATCCAATGGCGAGCCGCCGTGGTTCTCATTTTTGAATTTCGCATCATTGGGTCCATGATTTACGAGTTGAGGAATCATCTGACTTGGTTGCCGTGGCCGCGGGAGGCGTTGGCAACTTTTGCGGAAGCGTCGCACCACGTTGGGTGTTTGACGGTGCGGTCGCTGCCGACTGCCAACTTACCGGCGTGGCCGGGGCTGGTGAGCTTTGCGACCAAGTCTGTGCTGGAGCAAAAACGCTGCTTTGCTTCAAAATGTCGACCGTCTTGCTCGGCTTGGCGGCACCGCTGGACGGCGAATTGAAGAGGATGCCCGAGTCAATTGGCTCAGCCGATTCGATCAGACTTGGAATGCTCTCGAGGGGAGCACCCTCGATCACCGTTTCGCCAAGCGGAACATCCGAGATCACTTTGGCACCCGGGGGCAATCCATTCATCGGGGCACTTGTCACGGGGTACATGTGATCGACGGTCGGTTGCATATCTGGGTAGATGGTTTGACCCACTGCTGGGCCCCACAATCCGTAACCGGGCTGCAGCCCCACGTCACCGTGGGCCTCGACGACGTCAGCAAGACAGTAGCTCATGCGAGAGGACTCGGTCGCTTTGATGTACTCCAGGTCATCATCACCCGATACGATCATCGGTGTCATCACGACGAGCAATTCCGACCGACGCTCGGTCTCTTGATCAAACTTGAAAAAGTATCCGAGCAGCGGAATGTCCGCGAGATAGGGTACGCGTCGCGATATATTGCCTCGAGTCTTTTGGATCAAACCACCAAAGACCACGGTTTGATTGTTGTACGCCGTGAGCACCGATTGGGCTTCCGTCGTATCGATGGGTTGAACCGTCACGGGTGTATTGTTGAAAATCCCGATGACCTGGCCCGGGTCCGTATTATTGATGGCCGAGCGTTCCGCCTGAATAACCATCGAGATCAATCCATCGGAGCCCACACGCGGTGTGACTTGGAGGATCAAGCCGACATCGACGTCTTCCACACCGATCGACGTGTTGTTGTTGTTGACAACCACGTCGGTAGGACGTGCGACGCGTTGGCCGACTTGGACGAAACCAAGATTGTTGTCCAGCGTCATGATTTGTGGCCGGCTGATGATCTGCATTCGGTTGGCTGTTTGCAGTGATCGGAACAAAACGTTGATCGACTCGCTAGCCGCAGTCAGCACAAATCCGCCCGCTCCCGAACCGGCGTTCGCCAGCCCCACACCCAGGGAGGAAACACCGCGTGCAGCCGTGTTTTCCTGACTGAAGGAGTTAGCATTGGGCGTGTTCAAGCCGTTGAAATTGAAACCAGGATTCGCGGCCGGATCGACCGATGGCGGATTGTTCGTAGCGAGTGGTCCCGCAGCGACACCGCGGTCGTATAGGAGCGAGTCCTGCAATCCGAGTTCGCCACCGATTTCGAACAAGTCATTGAGGGTCACCTCCGCGATTACGATTTTGATCAGCACCATCGGCCGTTGTCGGTCCAGACGATCGATCAGCCGACGTACGTCTTCGTAAAGTCGTGGTGAGACGCTGATTAGAAGACTGTTGCTGGTGGGTTCTGCGACCACGATCAAGTCTCGATCAGGCAAATCAAAGGCGGCAAGTCCACCTTGTTGGAACTGCTGGATTCGCTGGGTCCCCGTTTGACGCTGGGCAATGTAGTCTTGGATGGCAAGTGCGACATCATCGGCAATCGCCTGGCGCAACCAAATCACTTCCGTGATTCGCTCGGCAAACCCCTTGCTGTCCAGTCGCAATAGGATGCTTTCGACCACTTCGAGATCTTCTTCGGAACCGCTGGCGATGATGCTGTTGGTTCGAATGTCGGTTGAGAATCGCAGCGGAACGAGAGAGCTTTCGCTTGCCGTGGTCGGAGCAAGACCGGCAAGGTTGCCCGCTCCGACACTGGTGCCCTGCGTGGACGCAGTGGTACCGAACAAAGTCTCAAGCGCTGTCGTGAGCTGCGTCGCGTCGCCATTCTCGATGGTGAACACTTTCACCAACGAGTCGAGCCCGGGGGACTGGTCGAGCTGGCGAATCAGTTCGCCGATGAGCGGCATGCTGGCCGCCGGAGCTCGGACGACGATGGAGTTGGAGTTGGTGTCGGCCGTGATGACGGCGCCGGCCAGGACTCCAGAGTCGAGCACACGATTGCCGTCCGCATCGAGCGAAATGATCGACAGGGTGGATGCTCTCGCGCCGACGTTTTCGTCGGTGGTACCATCACCATCGCCATTGATGGCTGATTGCAGCACTTCCGCGAGATCTTCGGCGATCGCATTGTTCAGTGGGAATATTTTTAGTTCCATGTTGGCGGTGATTTCCGCGACGTCCAGATCGTTGATCAACCGCGTCACCTCGTCCATGTCGCGTGGGCTCGCACTGACGATCAGCGAATTGGTGCGATAGTCGGCGATCACTCGAACGCGTGTTCCCAGGGCTGGACGCAAATCATCGCTGTCGCCGGGGCGATCGACAAAGAACTCGCGAATGGTTTCTTCCGCGTCCGTGGCCGATGCATGTTGCAATCGAAACACTCGCAAACGACTGGCCTCGTCCACGGGTTGGTCAATCTTTTTGATCAGGTCCATCAAGCCGAGGATCGCTTCGTCGCGTCCGATCAACAGCAATGCGTTGGGTGTGTCGAGCGCTGTGATACTGACGTCACCTTGGCGTGCCGAGAGCACGTCTTCGTAAAGTTGATTGAGCAGTTCGGCGACGGCGTTGCTATCGGCGTATTGCAATTGAACGACTTCGATGGCCGGACGTGTGATCTCGCTTTGCTTTTCGATTTCATCGATGACGCTGCGAACTCGTTCGACGTCGCGTTTGGCACCACGGATGATGATCACACCAAGCTCGGGCACAAATTGAATGTCGGTGTCACCGATCACGCCCGCGCCACTTTCCAGTTCACCATCACCTGCGGGGATCGGCTGCGTGTCGGCCGTTTGAGCGCCACCGCCGACATTGCCATCCTGTTGGAACACGGCACGGCGGAATGGAACTCCATTGACGGGCGGCATCGGGCGGACGAGTGCAGCTTCGGCGGCACCGAGATTTCGGAGCAATTGGATTGCCCGTTGGATCGGAGCCGGTTCGGCGTTCTCGAGTTTCACCAAATCGGTGATGAAGGTCGATTGCCGAGGTCGTTGATCGATCGACTCGATCATCTTTTGCCAACCGACGAGCGTCGATCCGGGCGCGACGATGGTGATCGCATTGTCGCGGCGGTCGACTTCGACGGTGGTGCCTTGCATCGGAGCGGCCGTCAATTGGAATGCCGCACGCTCGCCATTTCGGCTCGTCGTCACGGGTATGTTGCCGCCGGTGATCTGGCTGAGACTGTCTTCGAACTCACGCCACGTGATGTTCATCAGTCGTTGTCGATAGGGTCCCTCGGCGGAAACCGTCTTCACGGCGGCGAGCAGTTGACGGACTTCGCCCGCGATCTTCGATTGCGTCCCCGCGGGTGCCATGACCACCAAATGCCCATCACGCGCATCCGGTGAGATTCGTACCCCGGGAACGTCGCGGTACATCAGACTCAGTTTCGTTGCCAGAGAGCTGACTTCGCCAGGCGGCACGGCAATTCGAGCCAGCTTGGGAATATCAGGCTGCTGGGCTTCCGTCAGCGACGAATGGACGCAGACGCAAGCGGCGATAACCGCAAATAGACTCACGAAGCGGCGCATCAGCGACCACCCTTTTCACCGAAGGTTCCGATTCAAAACAACGGGCCTCCAAGAGCGCTCGCCCGTACAATGCGTTTGATCGGCCCGCTCGATAGACTTGCTACAGCCAAAATAAGTGGCACGCGCGGAAGAACCGGCAAACTCGGGCGAGAAATGTGCGTGAAACTGTAGTGGCCGTGGTTCACCGCAACGCATTCGCGTCCGGTTTCTACGTAGTCCGGATGCATCGCAAATGCGGACGAAAAAAATTCAGATCAACCGGAGCGAAATATCGTCCGGTGTCTATGAAACGCGGCGCTGACTCGGTAGTTCATACTAATACAGAGCCGTGTCAGAACTTTCGTGTGACCGATATTCGTTTTCGTGGCAAGTCGATCTCGAGCACCTTGACTTTGGTCACGTCACCGACGGCGACGACGGTACTGGGGTCCGTCACGAATGTGTTGGCGAGTTGAGAAACGTGAATCAACCCGTCTTGGTGCACCCCGAGATCGATGAAAGCGCCGAAGTGAGTCACGTTGGTGATCACCCCCTCGAGAACCATACCCGGCTTCAAGTCCTCCATCGAGTTGACTTGATCATCAAACTTGACCACTCGAAACTCGCTTCGCGGATCGCGTCCCGGTTTCGCAAGCTCACTGATGATGTCCTGGATCGTGGGAATTCCGACTTGTTTGTCGACGAAATCATCCGGTCGCAATTTCTGGCTGAGCGTCGCATTGCCGACCAAGCTCCGCGGATCGGTACCGAGTTTCTTGGCCATTTTGGCGACGACGGGATAGCTTTCCGGATGCACTGCTGAATTGTCCAGCGGCTCATCGCCACCGCGAATTCGCAAGAATCCGGCTGCCTGTTCAAATGCTTTCTTGCCCAGTTTCGGAACTTGCGTCAACTCTCGACGATTGGAGAAACGCCCATGAGCGTTGCGATACTCGACAATGTTCTCCGCCAGTTTGGGACCGATCCCGGCGACATGCGAAAGCAGTGGCACACTAGCCATGTTCAAGTCGACGCCGACGTGATTGACGCATGATTCGACGACTCGGTCCAAGCATTTTCGCAATTGCGATTGATTGACGTCGTGTTGGTACTGGCCGACACCGATCGACTTGGGGTCTGTCTTGACCAACTCCGCGAGCGGGTCTTGCAAACGTCGCGCGATGCTAATCGCACCTCGCACGGTAATGTCCAAATCGGGAAACTCCTTCCCCGCCAATTCGCTCGCCGAGTAGATCGATGCGCCCGATTCACTCACCATGACTTTGGTAATCGCGAGTTGATGTTCGCGAATGAGATCCCCGACGAACGCGTCGGTTTCACGCGATGCGGTGCCGTTTCCGATTGCGATCAGTTCAACTTTGTGTTTGCGGATCAATTCCAGCAACGTGCGAGCGGCGCCCGCGGCATCGGACTTGGGTGGCGTGGGATAGATCGTCGTATTCGTCAGGAATTTGCCGGTCGCATCCACCACCGCGACTTTGCAACCGGTGCGAAATCCGGGGTCGATGCCGATGGTCACGCGCTGACCCGCGGGGGCGGCCATCAACAATTCTCGCAGGTTCTTGCCGAAAACCGAGATCGCCTCTTCGTCCGCACGCTCCTTGAGCTGTTGCATGACGCTCGACTCGGTGGCGGGCATCAGTAGTCGTTCGAAGCAATCGTTGACCGTTTGGACAAGCTCGTCGTAAAACTCAAAGTTCCGGTTGCGAACGAGTTTCGGCTTGAGTTCCCGCACGATGTCGGCGTCGTCCACTTCCACGCCGACTTTGAGAACGCCTTCGGATTCGCCTCGCATCATGGCGAGCAAACGGTGCCCCGGAATCTTGCTCGCTGGTTCGCGATGATCGACATACAGTTCAAACTTGCTCGCTTCGTCCTTCTTGCCTCGTTTGACTTGCGATGTGATCCGGCCTTGCGAGAACGCTTTCTTGGTCATCCATGTTCTGGTTTCCGCGTCTTCCGACCACTGTTCGGCAATGATATCGAGCGCACCCTGTAGTGCCGCATCAACGTCCGCCACGTCTTTGCCGGCGTCCACAAACGCTTGCAGCGTGGCCTGTTTGGACCGTCCAAGCGGTGATTGCGTCAGCAACAAATCGGCGAGCGGTTGCAGTCCCTTTTCGCGAGCCACGGTTGCCCGAGTCCGCCGCTTGGGCTTGTACGGCAAGTAGATTGCTTCGAGTGTTTGGAGATCCGTGCAAGCTTCGATTTTCTTTCTCAGCTCGCTGGTCAACAATCCTTGCTCGTCGATCGTCTTGAGCACGGTGACTTTGCGAGCCGCGAGCGCTTTGGCTTTCTCGACAGCGTCCTCGATCGCCCTCAACGCGACTTCGTCCAGCCCACCGGTCGCTTCTTTGCGATAACGTGCGATGAACGGGATCGTGTTTCCCGCTTCGAGCAGTTCCATGGCTGCGAGCACTTGTCGTAGCGGAAGCTGCAATTCATCGGCGATTGCTTTCGCGGTCGTTTCCAAAGCGATTCCTTTCGAGGACATTGGGTGGAGAAGATGCGGTTATTAATCTTTTCACTCGCCCGAGACAATGGCCGTTGGAATCGTTGTGGTTGCGGTCGTCTTGGCCATAGTTTTGGCCTCCGCGAGCGCCGCGATCGTTTCCGGGGAGGGCTTGAAGGAACCTGGCCGGTTTCCTTCGGCGATCATCGTCGGCGTCCATCCATATTTGTTCTTGCGGTCCCAAATCTCGGGGTTCGCCCCGAGCGACGCGAGCTCGTGCACGGCCAGCGGATAATTTCGGTACGCCGCGCCGTGCATCGCCGTCTCGCCGTTTCGATCGACGAGGTTCACGTCCGCCCCCAAGCCAACGAGCCATCGCATCGTCTCGATGACTTCCGTCTCGGTCCCGGGTTCTTCGCCCACCGCGGTCACGCCAATTCCCGCAGCCGCCATGATTGGGGTTGTCGAATCGATGTTCGTGAGCGTCGGATCAGCGCCCAGTTCCAACAACAATTGCAGAAGCGGTAAGTCCGCATTCTTGGCAGCCATCAGAAACGGCGTCGCGCTGCGCAAATTCAACTTCGCTCGGCCTCCGTTGCCACGTCGCAATTGGCGATTGACATCAGCGCCCAACTCGACCGCCTGTCGGACAAAATCCAAACTCGACAATCGGCCGCTTCCCCGTGGAATAGGATCACCATCGAGTCCGTCGCCAAGGCTGGTTTTGCGAGTGAACACAATCGCATGCAACGGCGTAAATTCGCTGCGCTCGTCGTTCGGGTCCGCACCTCGTTTAATCAGCTCGATGGCCAGTTCGAAGTGACCGCTTTCGATCGCCAACATGAGCGCCGACATGCCACTTCGTGGCGCCCGACCGGTGCTTCGCTTCGGCTTCATTTCGATGTTAACGTCGACACCCGCATCCAACAGCCGCATGGCTGTGGCGATCCTGCCTTCACGCGCGGCAAACATCATCGCCGTAAAGCCCGACGTGAGAGTGACATTCGTGTCCGCGCCAGCTTGAATGAGTGCGTCGACGACTTGGGTGTTGCCCTCCGCCGCCGCCCACATCAACGCCGTCTGCTCGTTTTCATCCGCGGCATTGACGTCGGCACCGGCGCGAATGAGCGACACGACGGGGGCTACTTCTCCTGTGCGAGCGGCGATCATCAACACCGTTTCTCCTCCAGCCGCCCGGTAGTCGACTTTGGCACCGGCCGCGATCAATCGATCGACGAGTTCGCCGCTACCTGCCGTGCAAGCGATCGACAACGGCGTCACGCCGTAAAGCGTCTTGGCATTCACATCGCATCCGGCGTCGATGAGTCGCTGGGTCCAGTTTGGCTCATCGTGAAAAACCGCCCAGTGCAGCGCCGTCATGCCATCCGGCTGAGTCGCCATCACATCGGCATCGCGCTGAATCAGTGACGCAATGCTATCCCAATCACGATGCTCGGCGGCGGTGGCTGCCGTTGCATCCGATTCGCTCGCAAAGCCACTCGCTTGCGCACCGACCACGAGAAACGCCGCAATGCAAACAGACTTTAAAATGTTCACGCGTCAAACCGCCTCGAACAATTCTTGAACTTCGCCGTCGCTGTCCGCGAACGAGTCCAAGGGAACGCCGACCTTGTTAAGCAATGTTAAATGCAAATTCGCCAGTGGCGTCGGTTTGTCGAACACCAAGTGACGTCCACCCCGCATTTTACCTGCGGCTCCTCCGGCAACCAGAATCGGCAAATTGGTGTGATCGTGGGCATCGGGATCACCCATACCACTGCCGTACAGATACAAGGAATGGTCGAGCAACGTTCCGCCCGCTTCCTCGGTCGCCGCCATCTTTGCCAAAAATTCGGCAAACAGCGACACATGAAACTGATTGATCTTGGCGATCTTGGCCATCTTTTCGGGGTTACCGCCATGATGCGTCGTCGGATGATGCGGTTCGGGAACTCCGATTTCTGGATAAGTCCTGGTGCTGGCTTCTCGCGCAAGCTGGAACGAAACGACTCGGGTGATGTCACCCTGGAACGCCAACAACTGCAGATCGAACATCAATTGCGCGTGTTCGGCATACGATGCGGGAACACCCACCGGTCGATCCAGATCGGGTAGCGGGTTCTCGTCCACATTCGCCTCGGCGAGTTGAATCCGCCGCTCGACTTCACGAATACTTTCGAAATACTCATTCAAGCGATTGCGGTCGTTGGCTCCAAGATCCTTCGCAAGCCGCTTCATCTCTTGGGTGACGCTATCGAGCAGACTCGCGCGACGTTCGATGGCTTGACGACGATCGGCGATGCTACCACCTTCGCCGAATAGACTTTCGAACACGATCCTCGGATGCGCCTCGCTCGGCAGCGGCGTCGTGGGCGACGACCACGCAAGGTTGTTCTGGTAAACGCATGCGTAGCCATTGTCGCACTGGCCGACCGTGGTTAACAAATCCATCGATAGCTCGAGCGAGGGCAATTGGGTGTGGAGGCCAATCTTTCTCGCGGCGATCTGGTCGACCGTGGTGCCAAGAAAGTAGTCAGAACTTTCGGTTCGCTTGGCACGTGCCGCACTCAGAAAGGCGGCGTTGGACGTTGCGTGCGACCCGGGGTAGGCATTTTGCAAATCCAGCCCGGTGATCACGGTCACTTGTTGTTTGACCTGTTCGAGCGATGACAAACTCGATGGCACTGTGTCGAGCGTATCGTTTGCCGGAATCCACTCCTTGGGATTGAAACCCATCGGCATGTAGACATACCCGAGCCGTCGCAACTTGGTTGGATTCGCCGCGGTATTCGCGGTCGCCGTCATCGCGGGCAACATCGCGTCCAGCAGCGGCAAGGATAGCGCTGCACCGGCGCCCCGCAGCAGTGTTCGTCGCGACAATGCGCGGGGTGTGCCATTCAAGCGATGACCGCTGTTCAGACAACGACCACGCTGGTTCGATCGATCACTCATGGCGAACTCCCTGGGTTTCCGGAGACTCTCATTTGAAACGGCTCACTCATCACAATCGCATTGATCAAGGACGAGAAACGATACTCGTTCGTCGCGGCATGACGGACGACGCGGCGAATCGCGGGCCCATCGGCAGGCGTCATTCCTCGGCCCAATGCGAACGTCATTAACTTTTCGACCATCGTGCCAACAAACATTTCAGGGCGTTTGAGCAACGATGATTCTAGGTCGTCGACGCCGGCAAGTGGTTGACCGTCCGGCAAGTTTCCGGAAACATCGATGGCCAAGCCGTCGTCCAGCTCTCGCCAGCGTCCCAAAGCATCAAAATTGTCCAGCGCAAACCCGACGGGATCGATTAGGTCGTGGCAACTCGCGCAAGCCGGATTGGAACGATGCACGGCTAAGCGCTCGCGAACAGTCATCTTTTCGAAATCGGCTTTGTCGCCCAGTGCCGGAACGTTGGGCGGTGGCGGTGGCGGTGGCGTGCCAAGAACGTTGTGCAAAATCCAATTTCCACGAATCGTCGGCGATGTGCGCGTCGCATACGATGTGACGGTAAGAATGCTGCCGTGACGAAGAATCCCGCCGCGATGCGTCGACGGATCGAGCGCGACCCGGCGAAAATGGCTGCCTTGCACATGCGGTATTTCGTAGTGCGTCGCCAGCCGATCATTAAGATACGTGTGATCGCACTGCAACAACGTCAACACACTCAAATCATTCCGCATCACCTCGCCAAACAGCAATTCCGTTTCGCGACGAAATGCCTGGCGCAAATTGTCATCAAAGTCGGGGAACAAACGCAAATCCGGAGTGACCGAATCGAGATTGCGCAAGTAAAGCCACTGGGCAGCAAAATTCGTCACCAGCGATTGTGACCGCTCATCCTCGAGCATCCGTCGCACTTGGTCCTCGAGCACCCCAGGCATTCGAAGTTTGCCTGCTTCGGCTAAGTCCAAAAGCACCGCATCCGGCTGGCTACTCCAAAGGAAATACGAAAGTCGCGATGCCAGATCAATCTCGCCAACCGCATGAACCTTCCCCGGCTTGATGCCCTCCGCGTCCCGCTCAATCCGGAGCAAAAAATTTGGGTTCACCAGAATCGATGCTAGCGCGGCTTCGATCCCCGCCTCAAGTCCCTCCGCCTCGCTGGATGCCGCAAAGAACTTCATGGGTGTCAATAAATCAGCATCATCGATCGGTCGTCGATATGCCAATCTCGCCAACCGACGAAGGATTCGCCTCGCCGCTTCCGTCTCATCGACACCATCGAAATCATCATCGCCAAAAATCGCACGTCGACTTGGCGTTTCACCCGGCCCCTGGGGATCGAATGGACCTGCGATCGAGACTTCGAAAACTGCCGGTGTTCGTCGGGGGTGGCGGTGTCGATTGTAGGCCGCGTCAAAGGGCTGGCGTCTCTGTTCAAGTAGCGATGACGACTCATTCGGAAACGTCACACCGATCTCATGTGGGCCAGCCGAGATTGGCAACCGCACGATCAAATGCGAATCGATCCCCGAATGTTCCGCTTCATTTCGCGGCGCCTTGACCGAGAATCGATGAACACGCTTGCGGTCGACAAGCACATCAATGGTCGTCGGCTCATGAAGCCCCTCGACTTTCTCGTCTCGATCACGTGCTAAGCGCAATTGCAGATCATATTCGCCGGTCTGAGCAAAGTGCTCGTGAACGACGGCGCCGCCACGCGTTCCCAGCGGCAATCCCTCGACATGCTTCTCTTGGGTCCGATCCGCCGGAATCCGAATTGTTGTCCCGCCAGGACTCCGCTGGCGACCACCCATCGCGATCCGGCTAATGTTCTCGGCCGCCGTGATGTATCGGTTCAGCAGCGTTGGCGATAAGGTGCCGACGGTAATATTGTCAAAACCATGACTCGACTCGTCCGCCGGTAACCATGCGGTGACATCCACGTCGACATGCAATAAGTCACGGATCGAATTTTGATACTCCGCGCGAGTCAAACGTCGAATCGTTTCCACATTGCCCGGATCAGGGAACCGAGTCGAGTTCTCATCGAGCGCCCAACTCAAGTACTCGATCGCACGGTCGTACTCGCCCTCGCTCGGACGATCAGCATCGACGGGAGGCATCTGCCGCGACACCAATCGCTTCAAGATCAATTCCCAGTGCGCCGTGTCCCAGCGCTGTGCCGCCGCGTCGGCAAGGCTCGCGTCAAATGCCGCAAGATCGAATGACGCTTCCGCTTGGTCACCACGATGGCAATCGACACAGTATTGATTGACGAAAGAATTGAGTTCCGTGGTGGACATCAACTTCGTCGAGTCCGCCGCAGCGGCAACCAAGCCTACCGCCGAGATCCCGATCAAGCCGATCGCGATACGGATGACGCCAAGGGCGATCCCGGTGGTGCGAACGATTCGATGGCTTGGTGGTGCGAAAGTCGTCATGCGGATCGTTAAGCCGGCTCAAGGGAAGAGTAGTGCTCTTAGCAATTATGGCCGATGGCACTCGCGAATCCTAGTGCCACAGCCCCAGCATTTGTCCGACATGGAAAGCTAAGGCGGAGGATGTAATCCTTTTCTTGCGCAACCATCTCAGGAGAAACACACCGGTCTGGAAGCGGTTGATGATCGTCGAGCCGCCGACGTGTTATCGCCGCTACGTTCAAAATCTGCCTTATGACGACGTAAAGACGATTCAAAGCAAGCTGGTTCGCCATTCCCTTTGTCGATGCTCCGCGGGATTGATTGCTCCCCCCGCGCAGGATATTGGGCGCGAGCGTGGCTGCCGGATTTTCGCAGAGCCTCAATCCGGCCTACAACGTAGGCCGGATCAAGGAGCGACAGCGACGCCGATCCGGCAGGATAACCCGCGTGCTTGTGCCGGATTTTCGCAGAGTCTCAATCCGGCCTACACAAGTAGGCCGGATCAAGGAGCGACAGCGACGCCGATCCGGCAGGGTAATCCGCGTGCTTGTGCCGGATTTTCGCAAAGCCTCAATCCGGCCTACGTTAAAGGGGACGTTAGCTGGACGCGCGAATGGCAGGGACGGGAACTTGCCGATTGACTAGACTCTTCGTTTTCTTGGTATCGTGGGGTTGGTCGTTGCGATGGCGGCCGCGACATCTTTGGATTGGCACAACCATGAAGTCAGGCTTAAGCGTTGGTACCATCGGCAGCCTTACTTGGGTTGTCGATTCGTCCATGATCATCACGCTCGGTGGCGATCCGCGAGCGACAGTGTTCTCGACACCAAATATGATTCTGCTCATGGAGCGGGCTGCTCGCGAAGCCTTGCGAGAGTTTCTTGATCGCGGCGAAGAATCTGTGGGGACCGAAGTTTACGTCCAACACATCGGTGCCGCACCGCTGGGGGCAACGGTTCGTGGGCTGGCACGGGTCACGGCAATTGACGGGCGTCGCATTTCCTTTGATGTCGAAGCCTGGGCCGGTGACCGGAAACTGGGGCACGGAACCCATTCGCGCGCAGTGGTACTCGTCAGTCGCTTGATCGAAAACCTTGGCACACTACCTGACAACACACAGTTAACGATGAATCACCAACCCAACACGGGGCAATTGCCAAACTTCAAGACCCTGGATGTGGAGATAGCGAACCAGATCCTCACCGTGACGCTAGATCGTCCGAAATCGTTGAACGCGGTCAACGTCGAGATGACCGGAGAGATCGAGCAGTTGATCGCATGGTTGCTCGGCCATCCGGAGCAAGCGCGGGTCGTGCTTTTGACGGGAGCCGGCGACGCTTTTTGTGCCGGGGACGACGTCAAGGAGTTGCGTGGCATGTCGCTTGAGTCAGCCCGATTGCTAAGTCACCGTCAGGCCGAGATGTATCTCGCGTTTGAACGCGTGCCTCAGCCGATCATAGCGCTAGTCAACGGCGACGCGCTGGGTGGCGGTTGCGTGGCAGCCTATTCGTCCGACCTTCGAATCGCGACGCATAGTGCTCGCTTTGCCATGCCAGAGATCCGACTGGGTTGGCCGCCGGGTTATGGGATTGCGCAGCTCACGGCGCTGGTCGGCAAATCTCGAGCGCTGGAGCTCTGTCTTTTGGGTGAACCGCTATCGGCGGCTCAAGCGCTCCAGTGGGGACTTGTCAACGAAGTGGTATCGACAGCATTGCTTCGTCAACGCGGATTACAGATCGCCCAGAAGATGCTACAGATGCCTGCCGCAGCACTGCGTGAAACCAAGCGACTGGTTCACTTGGACGAAGGCTCGCAGCCAAAGGTTGCTTACCGAGCTGACACGGACGCGTATATCCGATGTCTCGAACTGCCGGACGCTCAGGAAGGGCTCGCCGCTTTCGTTGAAAAGCGCCCACCCCAATTTCGAGGACGTTGACCGATGACTTGGATCCAAACTCGCGTAAGAGTTTCTTGACGCTTAATACCCGAAGTGTGCTGCCGCATGCAGCTTCGCTTGTTCAACTTCGGTCAGTCCCTTGATAAGCAATGGCCGGAACATGTGGTCGCGGGTTAAATGGGTCCAGAACGTCATTCCTTGCACGCCCGCCTCGGAGACTTCGATCTCGGCCAACCACTCCCTCAACTCTTCCACTTCCATGCTTCGCAACCATTCGCTTGGAGGTCGACCGTCTTGCGAGCGGCGATCCAGCGATACTTGCCCATAAGAGTCAGGTCCCAGCGGTGGCTCGTTGCGAACCACAGTCGGAAGCGATTCGTTGTCGGCATTTCCGCTCCGGCGAACTTCGATTGGCACCAGAGACTCATCTAAGTAGCCGTTGACATCTTCGACACGCTTGCCTGTCGCACGATGAACCGGAGTCGTGATCCCGGTCAGCATCCATTGCCCATGCCGTAGCGACTCGCGTTCATACCACTGCCAACTTTCGTTTTGCGCGGCGGTCCAGCGTTCTTGCGAAGTCGATTCATTGGCGACTGAATCACGAACACGGTTCGGTTCGTCCAACGATCCCACCAGTACCGATTCGCTAGGCTCTTGTCCGGTGGTACGACGTGAAGACGCGACCAGGAATCCGCTAGCGGCCAGCAACGTTGAAAACGATCGTCGCGATAGGAGTGTGGTATTGTTGGCCATGTGAATCTTCTGGAACAAAGAGCGTCGACAATGGTAGCTCGAGATCGATTGCGAGGCTGTGCCGACACGCCTTCGTCGCACGCTATCTCTGCTTGGAGCACCGGATCGCCCGATCAACCCACACAAATCTTGCAACCAGCCCCCAGTCGCGTCTTGTAGGCCGGATCAAGGAGCGTCAGCGACACCGATCCGGCAGGGTTGAATCCGCGTGTTCCTGCCGGATTTTCGTAGGCCGGATCAAGGAGCGACAGCGACGCCGATCCGGCAGCGTTGTAGTGCGCGGTTTTCTGCCGGATTTTCGCAAAGCCTCAATCCGGCCTACTGTTCGACATGTGTATCCCGGTGTCAGAGCGGTAGGGTGCCGGAGAGCAAAATGCTTGGTGGTAGAGACGCGTCATCGCCGCCGATGCGTTGTGGCTGTGTTTTGAGGATCCGCGTCATGAACTCGAGCGAATTGATCGCGTCGCGCATTTCCTCGATCGATTCATCTGACTCGAGCACTTCGATCGCCGCCGCCGTGAATCGTTCCCATTGCGATTGCAACTCGTCGACGGAAATCCCTTCGGCTGGCGTGCAGACCACTCGAAACTTCAACTCGTTCGCTGTGACCGACTCGTCCACACCAATCCCCAGGTAGCCAATCATCTCCATCAGTTCCTGCTGCTCCACTTCAGCAACACTACTTTCTTCCGCGAGTGGCGCTTCGCTCGTTGACGTACTGATCATCGAAAAGAATCCACCGGACGCAGCCTCACTCGGATTTAGCTCGTGGGCCTTCATTGCGTGCTGATAGTCGATGGCGAAAGTAACAAGTCCACCATCAACTGTCTTCCAAACGCTTGCCAATGTCGAATCGATCGCATCACCAAAACTCGGTTCGCTATGGATCGAGACGCGTGTGGAGTCGCTCGGGATCATTGAGAGCCGCTCACGTATTGATTGCGCCAGCAACCTTCCGGCCGCTTCTTCAGACACGCCTTTGAACGCACCAGCCATTCGGTCAATCGGCAATGATGCTGCAACAGATCGCCAATCAATTGGCGCAACTGTGTCGATCACCACCTGATGCGCCGCGACGGCAAGACGATGCTCGGCTTGGTGGACAGGAATCGACGCTTCACCGTCGGATGATTCGTCACCATCGCTCTTAACCGCAGGATCGTTTTGGACCACGGTCTTCGACAACGTCACGTCAATATTCACTTGGACAGCGGCGACATTATCAAGCCGCACGCCTTGTGCATGGAGCGAATCAATTACCGCTGCATCCATTCCTGAGGTCATCAGATCACTCGAAACGTATTGATCAACCATCGCGAGATACGGGGCCAAGTACTCATGCTCACGAATCGCCGACACTCGAATCGCCGCGAATCCTTCTGCGGCCGGGACGACTTGCCAGGGTTCTAGCTTTGCCTTTTGAAAACCAACAAGCTTCGATTGAGTCGTCTCGTCCACAACTCGTGACGCGACTCGGATCGCTTCGTCCGCTTCGACCGTCCAGCATACACTGGCAACACCAAGCAGCGCCACCGCAGCCAACGTGCCCTGTGCCATCCGATGACTCGCCGGCACATTCCTTCCAACATTTCGCTTCAACATTTCGATCCTCCTGATCAAGTCGTTACTAAAAACAGAAACACTCAAATTCGGTGTTCGGCAATGATCGCCGCTGTCCATCCGAAGTCCCAATTGGGCCAACCCCACAAGATAGCCACCGTCCGGAATCATTTGACTCGCCAAACGGTCAGCGTTCACTTCTTGGGCCAAGCACAGTTGGTAATGCACGAGCCAAGCTGCGGGATGAAACCACAACACCGCGGCGCAAACGCGTGAGACGTATCGCCACCATCCGTCATTCCCGGCCACATGAATTAACTCGTGCGCAAGCGCTGTGCTGAGTTCCCCGGTTGTCCACGTCGTGTAGCTGGGCGGCAAGTAGATCACATGTGGATCGAGCCAGTTGACCAGCGCGCTGCTGGCTTGCGGATGTAGCCGCAGACGTGGCGGACGAGTCATTCCAGCTTGCTCGCAAAGCAAACTCAATTGCGCCAGTGTGGCCGGACACATCACATCGCTCGCCGCGCGGTTGAATCTTGCAAGTTGCCATGTTCCCAAGCCAACGATACCGAACTGGATCACGACTCCCGCCGCAACACAACCACCCAGCACACGAAGCAACAGCGGATACTCTTCCGACTTGGTCGATAGCGAACGCAGCGCCTGCAATATTCGTCGGCCACTGAACCGAATCTCGAATCCGCGCGTCGTGGAGACTGAATCCGCCGTACTCGACGACGCGTCCGTTGCAGTGGATGCGTCCTGCATCGGTTTCATGCGTTTGGATGCAAGGCGTGAGGCATCGTCGTTCGCCGTCACCGCGTTCCAATGGTCGGCGTCGAAGCGGAGTGGTCGTGGTACGGCTAGCAACGTGAACAGCGTCAGCGTGGTGCCGAGCACAAGTCCGACCACACAGATCCGGGCGGCAACCTGCGGCTGGCGCGTCAACCACACTCGTGCTGCACACCACGCGACCACGAGTGCGAACGTGACTTGCACGATGCCGATCCAACTCGCGAGCGACATATCGCTACTCTCCCTGGCGATCGAGTATTTCCTGCAACGTCGCGCGCTCACCTTTTGTGAGCCGCCGCTTGTTGAACAATTGCACCAACAACTGTTCACGCGAGCCATCAAAAAGTCGCTGGACGAGATCACTCACGAGCGTGCGAGACACATCGTCGAATGACTTCAACGGCTGGTATTGAAACGGCCGTTCGTCATTCACCGTCTCTAAAAAGCCCTTGTCGAACAAGCTGCGGACGACGTTTGCCACCGTGACGTACGCCAGGTCAGCAGAATCGCCTGACGCGGATGTCTGGTTCGCAAGCCGCTCGCGTGCCTGTTCCGCTGTCATCGGCGAGTGCTCCCAAAACATCCGCATTACCGCCAACTCTCGCTCGGTCAGCTCTTTCGCCTTCGGTCGTGCCATCGACGCAGTCCATGAGTATTTCGGTAACCAAATTTGGTTTTGCAAATATAGCGACCTTCATTCGCTCAAGACAAGTGCAATGCGATGATTGGACTGGCAGTACGTCGCCGGTATCATTGAACTCCCAAATCCTTTCACAACCCCGCACCAAGCAAGTTCAAATGACGTCCGTATTGCGATCGATCGTGTTTTTTGCAGTTGCCCTTGCATCTTTCGAAAACTGGTGCCCCGTCGCAGGTGCCGAAGACGTCGTGGTGAACGATGCGAGTGAGCTGAGTCAAACACTGCGTCGACTCAAGCCAGGTATGACGCTCAGAATTGCCCCGGGCGAGTATCCGGGCGGTCACTACGTCAGCGGCGTCGAGCGATTGACGATGGAGGCGCTTGAGCCAACCGATCCGCCGCATTTCAAAGGTGGTGCCAACGCTTGGCATTTCTCTCGCTGCAATGACTTGACGCTCCGACATCTTCGACTCAGTGGCCAAACTGGCAACGGACTCAACCTGGATGACGGTGGCGATTTCGATCGGCCAGCGACAGGAATCACTGTCGAGCATGTCGAGATCAGTGACGTGGGGCCGAAAGGTAACTGCGATGGCATCAAATGCTCGGGACTCGATCGATTCACGATCCGCAATTGTGTCATCACTGGCTGGGGCGGCCAGGGCGTGGATATGGTCGGATGTCATGACGGGGTAATTCGCCATTGCCAATTCATCGGCAAGCCCGGCTTCACTGCGTCGGCAGGTGTCCAAACCAAAGGCGGCAGCTCGCGGGTGCTGATCGAACACTGTCGCTTCGTCAATGCTGGCGAGCGGCCGCTGAATATCGGCGGATCGACGGGATTGAATTTGTTTCGTCCCGTAGACGCGAAGTACGAAGCGAAGCAGATCGTCGCGAGAAACAATCGAATCGAAGGCGGCTCGTGTGCGGCTGCGTTCGTCGGAGTCGATGGCGCCGAGTTTACTGGCAACACGATCCTTTATCCTGAAAAATGGATCTTCCGCATTTTGCAAGAGACCACCGACGCGGGCTATTCGCGAACTCGAAACGTGATCATCAAAGAGAATCGGATTGCGTTTCGTAGCTCGCAAGTTCAAATCGAAATCAATATTGGCGGCGGCACGGAGCCTGAGACCTTTCAATTCACCAGCAATCATTGGTTGGCCGAAGACAA
Source organism: Pirellulaceae bacterium (assembly GCA_041741195.1). Lineage (GTDB taxonomy): Bacteria > Planctomycetota > Planctomycetia > Pirellulales > Pirellulaceae > JBBSJZ01. The sequence goes on along the minus strand of JBGSKM010000083.1, from coordinate 11,476 downwards.
CCCACAAGCCTCCAGGCCGCAATTGCCGACCACAGAGACCGGCGGAAAGTACGGAAGTGAGAAGCACTGAATCGGCGAAGCGAACAATTCTCGCTCCTGCGAATCGCGGGCGGGTGAATGTTGAATCTCGTTCTCGCGGCGAATCTAATGGAACGCTCACCTCTTATCCAACGACCTATTCCCGAAAGGATTTCTCGTGACCGAATCACCCGTGTTTTTTAATCCCGGTACGGATGCGGAAATGGACAAGGCGTCCGCCGACGCGCGCAAGACGTTTCGATTTTTTTGGCGCGAGATGTCTTGGGAACGACGCCGCATCATTCCCGGATTGAGCATCGCTGCGGTGAAAGCGTGTCTGTCAGATCCGCCGGAGGTGCAATCACAAAACCCGGGCGCTCTCGAAGCCGAACACATGTGGCTGTCGGATGTCGACTTCGATGGCCGCAGAGTCAAAGGAACACTGCTGAACAGTCCTCACTCGTTGAAGTCATACAGCGAGGGTGACACGGTCGAGATCAGCGGCAAGCAATTGTCGGATTGGATGTACGTGGTGGCGGACGAAGTGTGTGGTGGCTACACCGTGGACGTGCTTCGATCGCGGATGTCCAAGGGCGAGCGAAAGCAACATGACGATGCCTGGGGTTTGAACTTTGGCGACGTCGGCAACATCAAACTGATCCCGCTGCGGTACTTGGTCCCGGAAGCGAAGCGTGGTTGGTTCTCGCGTGCACCCAAGCCCGAGCCGCAAACGATCGAACAGATCGCTGCGCTGGAGCACCCCATGTCCATCAACATGCGCGAGTCGCTCGACGAAGCCATCACGAAGGACCCCGAGATGCTGAGCCAACCGGACTCCGACGGCTTCACGCTTCTGCATCAACTCGCATTGGCGGGTTCGTACGATGGAGTCGAGGTATGCATGAAGCACAACGCCGACGCGACGAAGCCAGCCAAGAACGGCCTCACGCCCTACCAGCTCGCAAAGTCTCTCGGATGGACCCGCGTGATGAAGTTACTACCATCTACGTAAGGTGTATCTCGAACAAGTTCGCGATGGTAATGTCAACGAGAGTCGCCTATCGCACCGCAATCGCGCGGTATGACGAGCATTCGTTTACTTCCTCCATCCAACGACGATCCATTGTTCCCTATCGAATTGATCGTGGTCGCGGCCATGATTTGTTTCAACAGCGTGTTTGCGGCCTTTGAGATCGCGCTCGCCTCGGTGGCCCCGTCAAGGTTACAGACGCTCGTTCGAGACAATCGCACGGGCGCCGCGGCTGCGCTACGCATGAAGACTCGGATGGAAGCGAGTCTGGCAGTCGTACAACTAGCTATCACGCTTGTCGGCGCGACGGCGGCGGCGACAAGTGGGGCTGGGGCCGGCGACATGATCGAGCCCGTTCTGATTGAACACGGTGTCACCCAGCGCTGGGCAGAGTTTGTCGCGATTGTGTTAGTCGTGGCACCGCTCACCGTCGTCACCATCATCGTTGGCGAATTGGTCCCCAAAGTCTTCGCACTCAGGAACAAGGAGTGGGTTTGTTTGAAACTGTCGCCGGCCATGGAATGGTTTTCGATCGCGGTTTGGCCGGCCGTCTGGGTACTGGAGTCGGTGGTCCAGTGGATCATGAGCCTCAGCCGACGTGGGTCCGATGAAGCGAGCGGCGCCGACGTCCAAGCCACAATAGGCGAATTGCGCAGTGCCGCGGCGCTGGCCAGGATGTCTCGTGTGATCGGCCACCGCGAAGAAGGCATCATCGTCAGCGCGTCGCGACTGGCGGAGTACATGGGAATGTTGTCGATGGATCACTCATTGTCCGAACCGCTCGTGGTTGCGCACCAAGAGATGCACACGCGGTTCCCAGTCACCGAGCATGCCAACGATGCCCAGCGGATTGTGGGCTATGTGAATTTCAAAGACATTGTCGCGGCCGTACGAATCGCGCCGCGCGACCCGAGTTTGAAGAGTCTCGTGCGCAGTCTACGTCGTTTTCAAGCCGACCAGTCGGTAGCCGAGGCGCTCGAGACGATGATTCGCGAGCATGCTCACATCGCCCTGGTGACAGAGCACGACAATCACGTGGTGGGAATGATCACACTCGAAGACATTGTCGAAGAGCTGGTGGGCGAGATTCACGACGAATTCGATCGGATTCCAACTTTCCTGAATCGCGTCGGCCGCGGCTGGATCGCTGGCGGCTTTGTCCCCTTAGCAATGATACGCGAAGAGACTGGGATCGAGCTCGTCGTCGACAGTGAAAAACCGATTTACACCTTGAGTGATTGGATCACCGAGAAGCTCGATCGCCCACCGCGCGGAGGCGACCGCATCGAAGCCGGCGACTACGAAGTCATCATCCGCAAAGTCCGCCACATCCTCGTCCAAGAAGCGTACCTAGGACTCGTTCAGCACTAGTTCGGTTTCTGTCCCAACGAAAGGCCCTATTGAGGTGGTGACCTGATCCCGGGTGCGCCCGAGATCAGGTCACCACCTCATCCTTCCGAGAATGCATCCGCGATAACCTTCAGAATAACCCGGGGCTGACGCCCCAGGTCCGATGAACCACCAACGGCAAAGCCGCGGAGCGGCGACAGATCGCGTACATCAAACCACATTCTCCACCTCGAACAAATATTTCTCGTCAAACTCGATCCCATGACGCTTAAGTATCCCGCGATACTCGTCCTCAAAGGATCGCTTCCGGTGGTGATCAATCTGATTCTGGATGTAGGTCGTTACATCGGGAACCGACGACAAGCTCACCGAAAATGCACTGAATCCGCGTTGCCAACCAAAAGGGTATTTCGGATGAAATTCCTCGTTGACCCATTTGCTCGAATTGGATTTGATCAACCGCTAAACGTCCGAGATTGCGATCGTCGGATGGAGCTTTGCTAACAAATGAACGTGGTTGGCGATGCCACCGATTTCAAGCAGAACACCCTTTTGTTCTCGCACGATGCCACCGATGTATTCGTACAACCGTGTTTGGATCTCGTCGGTGATCAAGTCTCGACGGTATTTCGTGCTGTAGACGATGTGGAAAAGCAAATTGGTGTGGGTACTGGACACGGCTATAGGTCTTCGGTGCTATCGCTGCTCCGCAGCTTTGGCTCGCACGGACGTTCGGATCCTGGGGCTGACGCCCCAGGCTCTATGCTTTCGCTGCTTCGCAGCTGGGCAAACAGTATTGCGATATCGCAAAATACCTGTCGATCAAGAGCCTTGGCGCGAGTATCGGACTCGCCGAGCGGAGGATCGGGCGGATAATGGGAGGCCCGCGACTAGCGCCGTCGGCTCACGGATTTGGCAGTCATGCGGAGGCCCGCGGCTAGCGCCATCGGCGCGCGGTGTTAGAGAATGTCGTGGATGATTCGGCCGTGGACGTCGGTCAAGCGGAAGTCGCGACCAGCGTGGCGAAACGTGAGTCGTTCGTGATCCATGCCTAGCTGGTGCAAGATCGTGGCGTGTAGGTCATGCACCTCGACGGGATTCTCGACGGTGTATTTTCCGATCTCGTCGGTCTTGCCGTGGACGTGTCCTGGGCGGAAGCCTCCGCCGGCCAGCCACACGCTAAAGCAATCGCGATGGTGACCGCGACCATTTTTGCCTTCACGCGTCGGCGTACGTCCAAACTCGGTCGCCCAAACGACGATGGTCTCGTCCAGCATCCCGCGTTGCCGAAGATCCGTTAGCAATGCCGCCGTGGGTTGATCCACGTTCAATGCCAAGTCGGCGTGTTCGTTCATTTCACCATGCGAATCCCAATTGGGGCGTGACCCCGTATCGATCAACTCGATGAACCGCACTCCGCGTTCGGCCAAGCGGCGTGCCACCAAGCATTGCCATGCGAAATCGGCTCCGGGGCCCTTGGTATTGCGGTCGAGCCCGTACAAGCGTCGGATGTGCTCGGGCTCTTGACTGAGATCAAAGGCTTCGGGAGCGGTCTTTTGCATTTGAAAAGCCGTCTCGAACGAGTGAATTCGGGCCGCCAATGCACTGTCGTGGCTTCGGTTTCCAAAATGCTTTTGATTGAACGCGTCGACGAGACTGAGTTCAAGCTCTTGCAGATCGCCGGTCGCACCCGGTGGCTTGAGGTTTGCAATCGGATTGTCACCCGGAAGCACACGCGTTCCTTGATGAATGGCCGGTAGAAAGTCGCTCGCGTACACTTGAGTCCCGCCGTACGGCAGGTGCGGTGCAATCACGATGAAGCTGGGCAGGTTCTGGTTGACGGTTCCCAAACCATAGCTAATCCACGATCCCATGCTGGGGCGAGCGAACGTCGGTGATCCGGTGTGCATTCCCAAGGTCGCTTCGGAGTGATCGAAGTGAGAAGCTTTCATCGAGCGGATCACGCAAATCTCGTCCATCGCATCACGCAGATGTGGGAAGAGGTTGCTGACTTCGGTGCCGCATTTCTTGTTGGGTTTTGCACCAAAAATGTTTCCCATCAGCTTGTCGGGCCCGGTACCATCACGCCCATTGGACACTGGCTTGGGGTCAAACGTATCGATGTGCGAAACGCCACCGGTCGCGTAAATAAAGATGACGGACTTGGCGGTCGCTTGGTGATGCGGCGACCGCGGTCGCATCGGATTCTCATCCGCGGCCAAAAGCTCGGACAACATGCCTGGTAATAGCAGCGATCCACTCAATAGCGAGCGAATCGCGGAGCGGCGATTGGGTGATGTCGGCGTCATGATTGGAGGCGGGCGGAGGAAAGTGCGGACTCAGTCGAGATACAAAAATTCGTTCAATCGAAACAGACTGCGGGACAAACTTGACCAAGCGAGATGTTCCGAATCGTCACCGTCGGCCGCATGCTTTCGCACGGCGGTCAAATGACCCAGCAGTAACTCGGACTCCTCTGCGAGCGGCGAACGTCCCAAGACGGTGACGAAAGCGAGATCAAGCCGCTGCGAGTCAGATGCGGGTTGCCGCTGGAGGTGTGACGCGAATCGCTCGGCTTGCTGGTGCAAGAACGCGTCGTTGGCAAAATACAAAGCTTGCAGTGCGGTGATCGATTCATCACGGCTACTGGTACAGACATTGGGGTCAGGACCATCGAACGTTTGAAAGTAAGTTTGGGCCGTCATCCGTTTGGTCATTAAATAGACACTGCGACGATCGCTGGCGTAGTCATCCTTGAACGGATGATGCTGGGTGTAGGTCCAATCTTTTTGGGGCGGAATCGGATACGGCTCGGTTTGCATTCGCAGGTCCAACGAACCGGAAACCAATAGCAAAGTATCGCGGATCGATTCGGCGTCCAATCGTTGGCGATTGAATTTCCAATGCAAACGATTGTTCGGGTCCAGCGCAAGATTCGACTCCAGATCCGTACTCGAAAGTCGATAGGTTCGCGAAGTCAGAATCATCCGGTGCAACTGTTTCAGCGACCAGCCACCGCGAATGAACTCGTTTGCCAACCAGTCCAACAATTCGGGATGCGAGGGAGCTTCGCCACGCAATCCGAAGTCGCTGGTGGTTGGCACCAAACCGGTTCCGAAGTGACGTTGCCAAACGCGATTGACGATCACTCGGGCGGTCAACGGGTTGTCGGGGCTGGCGATCCACTGTGCCAATTGCAATCGCCCGCTGTCTGACTGGGCGATGTCGTCGGGCAACTGGTGTCCGCCGAGCACATCGGGAAACTTGCGAGGAACCTCGGCTCCCGGTCGATCCGGTTCACCCTTGATTTGGACTCGCGCGTCGTGAGCTTTGCCATCTTGGACGGCGTACGCGTTCGGCATGTCCGGCAAGGATTTTAAATGCGCCGCGAGACTCTCGCCTGCCTTTCGAGCTTTGAGCAACATCGCATCGAGCTTGTCGCTCATCTTGCGTTGTTCGTCGAGGCTTGCGTCTTTGAGCTTGTCCGCGTTTTCAAGAGCGAGTTGTTCGCATTCAGCCAGCCGTTTTTCCAACTCGCTGGTCAACTGGTCGGTTTTTTCCTGGTAAGGCCGAAGCGTCTCGGTCGCTTGGGGCTCAGGAATCAACGGAACGAAATCCCGTTGGGCGCTAAACAACTCGAGACCGGGGACGGGATAGCGGGTGCTCGCGAAGATGCCGTACAAGCCGTAGTAGTCACGTGTACTGATGGGATCAAACTTGTGATCGTGGCATCGGGCACAAGCGATCGTCAGCCCGAGCATGGTTCGACCCACGTTGTCGATCGTATCTTCGATCGTCAAATGCCAAGGGTAACGTTCGACCAACGATCCGAAGCGTCGCGCCATGGCAAGATATCCAGTGGCGATCGTCTGACGATTTCGTTGGTCTTGGGTTTCGGCCGGCAGCAAATCACCAGCGAGTTGTTCGATCAAAAATTGGTCGAAAGGAACGTCTTGGTTGAGCGAGTCGATGATGTAATTGCGATAGAGAAACGCTTGCGGAATGGGGTAGTCGGAATTGTCACCGGCCGTATCGGCATACCGCACCCAGTCCATCCAATGACGACCCCATCGTTCGCCGTAACTCGGCCGACTGAGCAGCCGATCGACCAATTCAACCAGCGCCGCGTCGACTCCCGCAGGCGATTGGCACGCATCCACAAAATCGTGGACTTCTTGCGGCGTCGGTGGCAGACCCGTCAAACCATACGTGACACGTCGGATCAAGACGACTGGATCGGCATCGGCGACAACCGCCAACCCGGCTTCATCGCGACGTGCTTGGACGAATCGGTCAATTGGGTTTCGCGGCCAAGAGGTATCCTTGACACTGGGTGGCTCAGGATTGGACCGTGGCTGGAACGACCAATGCTCACTCTTGACCGACTGGCGCGGTGAGTTCGATTGTTTCGTTGGCCACGAAGCGCCCGAGGAGATCCATTCGCTCAGCAGATGGATCTCATTGGCCGACAAGCGGTCGCTCTCCGGAGGCATTTGATCGTCTTCGTTGGTCGACCGGACGCGTTTGAGCAGCTCGCTTTCGGAAGGTTGGCCAACGACGATCGCCCGTGCTCCGGAATCGGCTTCCGCAAACAGAGTGGAACTATCGTCGAAGCTGATACCACCATTTTGTTCATCAGCGCCGTGACAATCCAAACAGTGCCGTTGAAGGATCGGTTGGATGTCGCGCGTGAACTCGATCGCTTCGCTTGCGCTTGCAACCGACGACAAAGCGGAAAGCAAGCAGGCGAAGATAGCCGCGAAAGAACCTGAGGCAAACAAATGTCGGCTTTCGCGGGTAGGTTGTAACTTCATCGTGGACATCGTTGGCCTCAAGCGGACGGCCTCGTGCGGCGGTGATGGCTTCGAGCAGCCAGGCAGCGAGGACTCGATTGTATTCGATGTCATTACAGCTCGCTATCGATTGCGACGAAGGCTACGACCGAGCATGCGCACGCATTCGATACAGTGAACGCTACACTCTGCTGTAGCGGAGACGGCTTCGGTTGTCCACGGCGGACCCTCCCCGGCCCTGAGAAGCCGACCATGGGATGGTGAAAAGTGAGCCGACGGCGCTTGCCGCGGGCCCTGAAACTACGCGTCATGGGTCGCTAAGGCCCGAGGCTAGCGCCTACGGCTCACACTCATCCAAGTTTTCACCATCAAGCCGATCCTTCCGCGCAAGCGCGGGAGGGTGAACTCAATCCTTTTTGTTCTCGACCAATTGCCCATGCGGTCGGCTGGACAGCAGCTCGCTCATCAATTGCAGGAGTTCGGTCCGGTTGATCGGTTTGCTGATGTGTTGGTCGCAGCCGGCGCTGAGGCATTTCGACATATCGCCCTGCATCGCGTCGGCGGTTAGTGCGATGATGGGTAGGGTGTAGCCGAGCCTGCGAAGCTCCGTGGCTGTCTCGTAGCCATCCATGTTGGGCATTTGCATGTCCAGCAGGATGATATCAAACGGGGATCCTTGTGCCGACGCACTGCGGATGGTTTCGATCGCTTGCAATCCATCTTCGGCTTCGGCGACTCGCCCGCCAGCCATGGTGACGATGCGGTTGCTGAGAAAGCGAATGTCGCGGCGGTCGTCAACGATCAGCACATGCGCATCGATTCGAAGGTCGGCATCGGGTTTAGCATGACGAGCGAGCGGGTCTCTGCCCCTGGGACTGACCAGCGGGATGTCTTTGATATCACCGGTCGCGATCGTGAACGTAAACGTGCTGCCCTCGTCAAAGGTGCTGTTGACGCAAATGGCGCCATTGAGCATCGTCGCCAGCCGCTGGCTGATCGCGAGCCCCAGGCCGGTGCCGCCGAATTGTTGCGTAATCGCCGAGTCACCTTGCGAGAACGGTTTGAACAAGCGGTCCTGTTGTTCCGGCGTGATTCCGATCCCCGAATCGGTGATGTCGAATCTCAGTTGGCCTTCCGCGGACGACCCGTCAACGTGGGATGGCGAGAAACTGACGGAGATTTTCACTCCGCCCGTTTTGGTGAACTTGATCGCGTTGCCGACCAAGTTGATCAAGATTTGTCGCAAACGTTTGGAATCGCTCTCGATGTACTGTGGTATGTCGCTGACATATTCGACTTCGAGTTTTAGCCCCTTTTCGGTGGCCCGAATCTCCATCACTCCGCGAACGTCTTCGATGATCGGTGGGAGTGAGAAACGTTCGATATCGATGTCAAGTTTTTCCGCTTCGATCTTGGACAGATCGAGAATATCGTTGAGAATCCGCAGCAAAAAATCGCCGTTACGACGAATCGTCGACAGATACTTGAGTGCCTCTTTGTTGTCGACCAAATTAGTCATCAACTCCGCGTAGCCGAGAATCGATGTCATCGGCGTTCGAATTTCGTGTGACATGTTCGCGACGAACGCGCTTTTGGATCGGCTAGCCTCTTCGGCTTTGTGCAGCAGATCGCGGACTTCGTATTGTCGGGCGCGATCGCGAAGCTTTGCCTTGAGCGTGCTGACCAACAACGCGATCCGAAGCGGACGATCCATCAACGTCACGTTGCCCAGCGAAAGCAGGTCCGTGACCAATTGATTTGACATTTCGGTGGATACCAGCAAGACCAGAATCGGAATGTCCGACCAAGAGGGTTGCGACCTCGTCGCCAGACTCAATTCGTCGATCGCTTCGGCCGTGAGAAACTCTTGCGAGATCAGGACGACGCCGGTTCCCGAACGTATCCGCTGCGCCGTTTCGTAGATTGATGAAACGGTCTCGCCCGCCAGACCATGCTCGCTCAGAATATTGGTGCAGTAATGAGCATCTCGCGGCGTGGGCGCCAGCACCGTGACGCAGTTGCTATCTTCGCCACCGTGACACCGTCGCGTCTTGTCACCGGCAAGTTCACTCATGCTTTCTTCCCAACACCGCTCAACAGTTCATCCGTATTTCCCTTGAACGTCGGGATACCGTTAAGCACGCCGTGAAAGTCGACGAGTGGACCACCGATTTTGAGACCCGTGGAGGTGAGGGTGAACTCGCGAATGGTTCGTTCGTGTTTACCCGTTCGTTTCTTAATCATCGCCATCGCTTGTCGAATGACGCCGGAGGCTTCAAAGTAGCGAAGCAACAAGACGTTGTCGGCCATGTAGCTCGCATCGACGGGCGTCTTCATGGAGGAACCTAGCGTCCCGTGCTGGGCGGTGATCAGAAACGACGCGATGCCGTGTCGTCCGAGCATTTGCAATAGGTCGTTGAGCTGGATTAACAAAAATTGCTCGTGAGGCATCGAATTCAAATAGCCGTTCAGACTGTCGATGGTGACCACCGACACTTTGCGCCCCTGGGCATCGGGCTGGATCGCTGATCGCACATTGGTAGCAAACTCGGCCGGGGTTGTTTCGCCCGCCTTAATTTGTCTCAGTTCGACTCGGCCATCGGCGAGGTACTCGTCCATGGAATAGCCAAGTCCACGACAGCGCTGCAAAAATGCTTGGTCGCTTTCTTCGAACTCGAAAAACACGGCGCGTTCACCCCGCTGGGCCGCGGCGACCGCGAACTGGGTCGCGACGGTCGATTTGCCGACGCCGGCGGGACCGAGCAATAGCGTACTGCTACCTTCCATCAGCCCACCGCCCACCAATTCGTCCAATTCGACGTTACCGCTGCTGACGCTTTTGCCGCTGAATTGCCACTCGCTTAAGTCGTCCGTGGTCCGTGGGTAGATGACCATGCCGCCGCGGCGCAGGGACACGTCGTGCACACCAGCGATGTAATCTCGGCCGCGATGTTTGATGATTCGCAAGTGTCGACGAACGGTCCCGTATTCACTCAGCGTCTGTTCCAGTCGGATCACGCCGTGCGCGATGCTTTGGAGTTGTTGGTCGTTGATGTCGGTTTTGAGATCGCCGCCGGATTTGTCATCCAGCATGATCGTGGTGCATCCGCGGCCCACGAAGAATTGTTTGAGTGCAAGAATTTGGCGACGGTAGCGAAGTGGCCCCTGAGCCAACAACCGCATCTCCGAAAGCGAGTCAAAGACAATTCGTTTCGGCTTGATCGCTTCAACTCGTTTCAAGACTCGATCGATGGTTGCTCCGAGCTCGATCTCCGACGGTTCGAACATCGTGTACTGGGCTTGTTCCTGGAGCAAGCTGTCTTGATCGACGAGTTCGTGGATCTCGATTCCGTCCAGCGACCATCCGTGCGACTTGGCGACCCCTTCGAGTTCGTCTCGCGTTTCCGATAGACTGACGTAAAGGCCTCGCTCGCCCCGCGACGCACCGTCAAGCAAAAACTGCATGGCAAGCGTCGTCTTTCCAGTCCCCGGAAAACCTTCGACTAGGTACAGCCGATCCGCCGTGAAGCCACCATGCATCACTTTATCGAGTGCGGGGATCCCGGTACTGATCACTCTTTCGACTTCAGCCATCTTACTGCGCTCTCGACTCATGTTGCTGCGACAGATAGGGCTACCGCCGGCGGATCGATGTCGTGTTCGACGAACTCGACATCGTGCCAGACTGGCAACGTGCCAGACTAACGCTCCCCCGACGCCTTTGCTATAGCTAACCGCGAGTTGAAAACGCGGATCATCGAACGATCATGACAGCGAGAACAGCATACGCTGTACCAAAAGAACCCTACCGCCAGAGTGGTGACTACCGAGTCGACGAAACTCCGCGGTCGCAGTGTCATTCGCCAACCGACAATCGACTGACTTGCACCGGAGTCGCTCCCGTCAATCGTCGGCACGAATGATCGGGGCTAGAATCGCTGGTCGAGTGACGGACGATCGGCGCTCGAAAGTGGCTATACTCGTGGCATTCCCCCCTCCAAATAAATGGTCGTGCCATGACGTCTTCACAACGACGTGCATTCTTGAAGCTTGCGGGTGCTGGTGCGGTACTCGGCCCGGCTGGATTGACGTTTTCACAACCCGCGCCTGGCGCCGAAACACCGAACACCGACACGCCGGCTGATTTGACTAGTGGCAACGTCGTTCGCACCAGCGGCAAGATCGTCGAAGCGCTCGATGCGATGAACGAGGCCGCTCGATTGATCCCGGTGGCCGGACGCAGCCAAGTGCTCGTGTGCGGCGGAGGCCCCGCGGGTGTGGCGGC
>JBGSKM010000082.1:0-25310 GCA_041741195.1 Pirellulaceae bacterium | reverse complement strand
GTCGAGGCTGAACAGTCACCGGTTTCGTTCCGTTTCAGTGAACGTGAACGGTCTGTTAACTATTTGTCTCTGTTAATCAGAGAGACAGAGAAGTTTTGGCAAAAAAGCGGGCTGACGAACGAGAACAGGCCGGTTACATTCGTCTCTCGAAACAACGAGGTTCGGAAAGAGAACCGCTGGAAGCCTGAGAGAGAATCGCGAAAGACCGCGAAAACTGGGGCCGGAAACGAAAAAACGCCCGTGTGTCATCTCTGACATACGGGCGTTAACTGCGGTGTCGAAAAGGTCGAACCTTTTCAACGAGCTCCCCCAAACAGACTCGAACCAGGGACAAGCCGGTTAACGACGGCGAATCGACTGACAACGCGATCAAGGAATTGTCAGCGCCCGCAGATGCGAGCGTTTGCGAATCGTTGATTACGTGTTCACGTGTTTTGCGGGGCGAAACGAGAATCAACGCCGCCAATTTGTATCGATCACCGCAATTGGCGAGGCAAAAAGCCGCTTCCGCTACAGTCAGACGAGAAGTTTGGAATTCCTTGCAATCTCCTGCACATGCGTTCGTTGTCTAGAATCGCCCGTGCTCCGGTGTCGGCCGCGAATGGCACTTAGTTACGCACGAGTTGTTTCTGAATTTCCCGTTTCATCGCGTCTCGCGGCTTGGTTAGCAGTTCGTATCTGTCGTTTCGCCGTTTTCTTCTTCGCGGCTCGAATCGTCCTGGCCGGTCGGCGACACGATGCGATACGAGAGCGTTAAGGATTTGGCCATAAATCTCGGACAGATTCGTGGTGCTCGTGTGGCCGTGAATCGCGATCAGAGGTCGGAATGTTTCGAGTGTCTGAATGGCTCCTTTGAAACTGATGGATCTCGGTTCTATGCAGTGTTTTACAGAGGCCTGTGCGATTGCTGCACGAATCAAATTGTACGCCAGAACGTGCGTCCAGATTTCTTTGCGCACCAGCTCTGGCGTCTTGCATCGCAATTCACTCAATTGCATGGTCTCCTTCAAAATTCTTAGATCCAGTTCGTTGTTCCATCGTTGGCGGTAGAGATCGGCCAAATCATCTCGGCTGATTTCATCCGCGTTCAGCATTGTGGTCACGATGATGAGACAAACCGTGCGAAATCCCGCCTGCTCAACTCGCACTCGCGTTTCGCGAACATCCAGGAACTCTGGAAGTGAATTGTCTGTCTCCGGATCAGTTGAACGGAGCGCAGGCTTTGGCCATCTGACAATGTGATCATCCTTGCCAATGCGTTTTCCAAGTCGGAAGTTGGCAGTTCGCTTTGCCGAGAGGCGAGTCACAGAGTCAACGCCCCTCGCTTTGAGCATGGCCATTTCTCGCCAAGAACACATGAGTCGATCAGCGAGTAAGACATCGCCTTTGCTAAAGACATTCATTAACTGCCGTAGCATTCCTAGTTCACTTTGGCCCTTGCCCGCATATTTACAAATCCGCAGACCGAGAACAGCTCCGCAAGATAGCGAGAGTAGTGCGCCGATGCGTGCAATGGGAAATCCAAGACCACGTTTCTGCGAGGAGTTCTGTGGGTAATCGCGTTGATTCTCTGCCGTATCGGGCATGGTCACGGTCGTTCCATCGAACATTAACACTCGGCGTTTTTTCCAATGCCACGCGGTCTCAGCGGCCTCTACGGTTGCATGTCCAATTTTCACCGCAACGTCCGCAAAGAACTTCTCTGGAAGCCGCTTTCTTGCTTGGCAGTAGGCGCCAGTCTGAGCGGAGCAAGACGGCCTTCCCTGCGAAACACGGTGAGCGACCAATCGAGCAACCGCAGCTCGGCAGGAGTGATCTGCGCTAAGGACTTGAATCAAGAACACCCAAAGTGTCACCAGTGGTGAGAAAACTCGATCCCTCCACTCGACTTCATTCGTCCTCAACGCTTCCGCGACGCAACTGTCTGAGAGAACATTCGCAAAAACAGATTCACCGTCCTGCAGGAACTGCCGTCTCAAGAAACTGATCTGTCGCCGAAACCGTCCATTGTTCAGACTGCTCACGTTCAAGGCCTCCTTGCCGATGATGGATGTGTGGTAACTCCATCTACGCAAGTGAGGCTCTTTTCGTATATATCGTTTCAGTGAAAAGACTTAGGAGTTATCTACGTGCCATTCGCGGCCGACACCGGAGCAAGTAGGATCCAGGCGGAAAACGAAACCGATGCAAGTTAGCTCGGCCTGCCTGAGTATTCGGTTGCATCGTCCTTGTCGTCGAATCGCTTCATTATTTGAATTTAGCACGTCGAGAGTCTTCCCATCGCACTAACCACCTGAGCGCTCCGCGTACGTCTGCCGGAAAGTTTCATTTGTTCGACCGACTCTATGGCTCGGGTGTTTGCGAATCGTAGATACCGTGTCCACGTGCTTTCCCTCGCGAAATGTCGTTGCACTGTCTGTTTTGGGCGACAAACAAGCACATCGGACCTAAACTGAGAGCAAAAATGCGGCATATTACATGAAGGAAACGGCTAGCACTCAGGTGCTCTGCCTGTACCCACTTTTGCGTCCTAAACTGACGGCAAAAACGCGGCATATAGGGTGTGAGGGATCCTATCCATCGAAGCTTGTGCCGACATTCGTGAGTTCGCCATGACACGCACGCGGAGTCGTTTCTTGATCGATCACCGGGTGGGTTTCGCGATGGATTTCGCCGATATTGGTCATTGGGATACTATCACCATCCGGAATTGAAAAATGTTTGACATCACGCCCACTCACGGAAAAGTTATTCCCAACGATCGACTTCCAATTGAGCTGGCTGAATCATTCAAACTTCGACATCGCCTCTTTTATGTGCTTCCGGAAAGCCTTCTCAAAGCAATCCAAAAAGAGCTTCCCGATGCTATTCCAAGCGAAGAACTCGAACTTGAGGCCCGGCTATCGCGAAAGTTGGGCAGCGATGTCGCAGTTCGGGATGAACTCCCCGTTCCGTTCATTCGTCTTGCAGCCTACGCGAAGCCAGTCAGCAAAAGTGATTGTCAATTCTCGGCCAATCCAGATGCCGCGTCCGCTGAGTTAACAGCCGTGCTTAACGAAGTGCATGAATGGTCACAGGCCTACTTGGGCTGGTTGGTTCAATGCCCTGAGTTTCAATCCGATGTCGAGGGTCTTCGGCAGGTAGGTTGTCAAGAATGCTCTCCGTTGGGGACTCCGCCGCCGTACCCAGCAGACAGCGCGGGCCGGTTCGACTTACTTTTTCTGCCTGAGCATCAACAAGCGGTTCGTGATGTCTGCAAGAAGTGGCGGCTTGATGGATTCGCTAGTCTGGATCTTCCTGTTCCACTCGAGCCTCATTTTGTCGTCTGCAGCCCATACAACGAGAACTCTCGAGACGGCGGTTCGGGGCGCGTCGTTTCCGCATTCCAGATCGCTGCTACATCGGCTGACAACATCGTGATTCGCTCGACTTCATCCGTTGTTAGTTCGCTTGGCTGGACTTCCATGAATCGACGATGCTCCAGACGAAGCTGCTCTTGTTCGCGTAGCTTCTCTTCCCAACGATGTTCCAATTCTCTGGCTACCAACCGGTTCTCTGGATCGACCGATGCGTATTGTCGATGGGCCAGACCAGTCTCGTAGTTAATTCGTGCAAGACGATGCTGCCATTGCTGATTCGCCTCGGCGCGCCTCTTGGCGATGTCACGCGCAGCGTTGAGGCTAAGTTTGATCGCCGTTGGAGTGAGTGCTTCCAGTAGAAGTCGGCCGACCTGCTGATCGAGTTCTGTTCCTGATAGGCTTTGGCAGCGTTCTCCGCCGTAGTCTAGCACTCCCATCAAACCAGCGGAATTTGCACTCCACGTCCGACTCACGGAAGGAATCTTCTAAAGACCGGCTCTCTGATGCGAGCGTGGATCAATCGTCCTGATTCAATGCGATTCACGTCCTCTTGACTATGCTACTGGGTCAAACGGTCGTTCGCTACATTGTTCACGACCTAAACTGAAGGCCGTTTTGCGGCATATTAGGTGAGTGAGAACTTAGCACTCTCGTCGATGACCAGTGTTGAGTTCGGCGAGGATTCAAGGGCTTTGTCACCGTCGCTTGCAAATGCATAACAGCTAAACTGACAAGCTAAATGCGGCATATTAGGTGAAGAAAAAGTTAGCTTTTGGCGATGGGCTTTCTCGTGATGGGCACGGTGCGTCGGTGGTTCTCAGGCACGTCGGCCGTATGCATAATCATCCTATGACAAGCCAAACTGAACGCACCCCGATGCTTCCTCGCCCGGAGTATCAACTTGATCGATTGCCGCTCCGATTTCGTTGGGAAGTCACCCGAAGACACCCGGTTTACCTTCAACTCTGGCAAGTCACTCAAAGCGCTCGATCATCTGGCGGTCAGCAACTTGTTGATCAGATCCGACGCCAGCCGTTGTACTTGAATGCTGCCGCTGCGATTCGCGTCTTTGGTGAGCTGCTTGACCCATCCACTGGGTTTGATGAGCTGGCAGAGACAATCGCTACCGCATTGTTTCAACGGGGCTCTTTGCAACCGGTCGACGTTAAGTCAATCGCTGGCATCCTCATGCGAACGATGTCCAGTCAAGGATTGCGACGACTTGCGAACATGATGGAACGCTATGCCGATGGGAGAGACGAACTCGCACCTGCGGATCAAGTGCTTGACGACCTAGCTGAGTTCTTGCTGTCTACCGATCCGGAGTTGACTGCATATCTTGACGCCCCGTTCTATTCCATCAGTCCGGTGGCTCCGCGCGAGCAAGTACTGTCGGATGTTGCGGCGGTGCAGGCGGAATGGCGACAGAGACTTGAACTTTCGGAACAACGTTCCCGAGCAAATGACTACCCCGCCTATCTTGAGGTTTGGGATCGGTGCGAAGGTTTCGTTCGTGGCCAGTACGAAAGGATCAGCGTTTCCTCTTTTATCGATGTCGCAGTCGAACTGGGGGAACCACGGACGACTATCCGTAACCGTTATCAGCGAGCGTTCCAAATCGTTACCGGCCACGAGTACTCTCTCGAAAACTGGCAAGCGGTAATGGGAGTGCAGCAATTTGGACAGGAATTTGGAGGTGTCGTTAGTCGCGTCTCGCATCGTCGGTTACGCCCACGGCCCAGCGTACCTGACGTAGATTTTTCGACGATCGTTGACAACGAAGCGACATGCGATCCAGCGTATTTGGGTAGTAGCTCTGGCAATGCCGACCACATCGACAGTGCAAATATCGTACGCCGGATATGCGAGATGATAGAGCAAGGTTCATCGGATGATCAGATCCTTGGTGACGTTGAGCTGGGTGAGTCTGCTCGCGAAGCTGTTTCCTATCTTCGCCTTCGCGACGACATTCGAGCAGGGTTCCTGGAGTCGCCTGAAAATTAGTGTTCGGTTTATTTGGCTCAAGCGAAGTAAGTGGGAGCACGCTGTTGCTTTCGCTTAGTGTCGCGGCTTTGGCGACTGGATAAATCACTCGCACCATTTCGATGTCAACGGACACACTTCTCTGTCACTTTGTCGTGGACGGACTGTCGCCTAAGGAGTTTGCAGCTCGTAGTGGACTGAGTCTATCGACAGTTCACCGATATCTCAAAAACGGCCATCTGAAGAAGTGCCAGCACGGCGGCAAGCACTGTCGCGTCTATATCCCGGAATCGGAACTCTTCCGTCTGGCATGTGAAACCTCGGAGTCTGGTGAAAACTCCTCCTTGGCTCAGGACCAACCCGCATCCACGTCATCGCAGCCGCTTTCAGGTCCGCGACCTCAGTGGTCGCGCCGATTTCAATAACACAAACTGAGGATACCCCCCCATGCCCAAGAAGGCGAAGTATCAATCAATTCGCTGTCAGTTTTACGAATGGCGATTGATCCAACGCAAAGAAAACGGCGTGTGGTATGCGGACGCCCGCACGACATCGAAAAACCGGGGAAGGCACTCCCTCGGTACACGTGACAAAGACGAAGCACTCGGACGGCTTGCTCAGTTGGATAGACTGACTGCGGAAGAGCGAGGAATTGTCGCCCCCAGCGATCAACCCGATCAACAACCGCTCTCGATCTCGGATGGACGTAAACTATTCGACGATCACAACGCTCGGCTTCGTTCCCTTGGTGGTACAAAAGCAAGCACGCAAAAGAAGTACCGTTCAATTTTCGAAAAGTTTGAAGAGTTCGCGATTGAAAAGGGAATCAAGGACTGGTCGAACATCGACAAGAAGGTGCTGACCGCCTACGCCACGTACCTTTCGAAGAAGGTTTGGTGTGTAAAGTCCGGTAAAACGTACTCGCCCAAAACGATTCTTGGAGAAATTACGTTGCTCAAGACTGCGGTCAAATGGCTCATTGCAGAAGGCTTCCTTCAGGGCGAACCCATCAGGCTTCCGCTGAGCAAAGCCGAATGCGAACGAGCTTACTGCTATACACCCGCAGAAGTTGAAGCCATGCACAAGCTTTGTGATGCCAATCCGTCGCTTCGCTGGCTACGGAACACGATCATCGGACTCTCATGCACTGGCATGCGAATCGACGAACTATGCAACCTGAAGTGGTCAGACATAAAGTTCGACAAACAAATGCTTGCCATTGCAGACGAAAGCGGGTTCGCGAACCAGACCGGCGAAAGCCGTTCCAACAAAAGCAGCCGGACTCGACACCTACCCATTCGTGCTGAGCTTCTTAAGGTTCTCGAATCGCTTGCACGCGTTGATCAATACATCTTCCACGGACCACGCGGTGGTAGGCTGAAAGCCGACACCGTTCGCAACGTGCTGGTCCGCGAGGTCATAACGCCGCTCACCAAGCGGTTCCCAAAGCAGTTTGAGAACGAACGAAGCTTTGAGGATGGCCGGCTTCACAGCTTCCGACATTACTTTTGCAGCGTGTGTGCCAATACCGGGATCCCCGAACGGATCACGATGAACTGGCTTGGACACGCGGACAGTGAAATGGTGCGGCACTACTACCACCTCAATGACGAGGAGTCGCGTCGCAAGATGGATCAACTAAACCTGCTCGGAGGAAGTGACGGGTGTTCCGCCACCGACGATGAGCAATCTTTGAACGAGGAGTGATGCCGAACCTATAACCCAGTAGTTCAAACCAGACACCTGAGACGTACGATTTTGTCCCAGTTTTGGCCCAGTTGACTGGGCCAATAAAAAACACCACCAAAAACTCAATGTTTCAGGCGGTGTTTTCAGAAAGGCGGAGGACACGGGACTCGAACCCGCAGCCCCTTACGGGGTACCTCAGTTCCAGTGAGGCCGCTCACCAACTCGCTTATCCTCCGAGTTGCTCGCCGCTATCTTTGCGAGCAATCGTCTTTACTGCAATGCCACGAACCGTTACTCAGTTCGCGAGTTTTGCGCCGCTAATCAACTTAATGAACTCGGCATTGCTTTCAAAGCGACCGAGCTGCTTTGTCAGTTGTTCCATCGCGTCACACGGGTGCATACTACTCAGCGTTCGGCGAAGCATCGTCACGGCTTCATACGTTTCTTCGTCGTGCAAAAGTTCTTCACGACGTGTTCCACTTTGGCCAATGTCGATGGACGGCCAAACGCGGCGGTCTGCCAGACGTCGATCGAGGACCACTTCCATGTTGCCGGTGCCCTTGAATTCTTGGAAGATCGCCTCGTCCATACGGCTGTTGGTATCGACAAGGCAAGTTCCGACGATGGTGAGGGAACCACCTTCCTGGAACGCTCGGGCGGTCGCAAAAAGTTTCTTGGGAATGTCCATCGCTTTGACATCCAAGCCGCCGGTCATGGTCGCGCGACCTCGCCCCGTCTGGCCGACCCATTTGTTGAAGGCTCTCGCCAAACGCGTGATGGAGTCAAGCATCAAGAAAACGTCTTGTCCCATTTCGGCAAGCCGTTTAGCACGATCGATCACCAGTTGGCTGAGCCGGACGTGACTTTCCACATCCATATCCAGACTGCTAGCGACAATTTCGCCACCATGAACGTTACGACGCATGTCGGTGACTTCTTCGGGACGTTCGTCGATGAGCAAAACAATCAACGTGACGTCGGGGTGATTGACCGCAATGCCGGTGGCAATGTCTTGAAGCATGATCGTCTTGCCGCTGCGCGGCGGGGCGACGATGAGCGCCCGTTGACCCTTGCCCAGCGGGGCGAGCAAGTCGATCACTCGATTGGTTAACGGCCGTTGACCGACTTCCAAACGCAACCATTCCTCGGGATTGATCGCGGTCAAATTGTCGAAATTCTTGACTTCGAGATAGGCTTCTGGGGTCATGCCATCGACGTCGAGAATCTCGCGGATTCGCGGGCCTTGTTGTCGACGGGCTGATTGAACCATGCCTTTGATGTGGACGCCTTGTCGAAGTCCGAATCGTTCGATCATCGTTCCGGGGACGAACGGATCGCTTCGTTCGCGAGAGTAGTTGTTTTCGCGACTGCGTAAAAACCCGTAGCCGTTGGGGTGTAGTTCGAGGATACCCTCGCCTTCTTCCAGCGGGGCGTCGGTGGGCAGCGTCACGTCTTCCACATTGGGATCGCCGCCCGGACCGCCGTGCGCGCCGTTTGCGTTGGGATTCGCTCCGCCACCACGACGCCGACGACGAGCACGTGGCTTGCCGTTGTTGTTATTTCCTGGGTGCGACGAGGCTGAGACACCAGATTCCGATGAGCTACGGTTGTCTGATGAGTTGCGACTACGTGAGGTCCGTTTCTTTTTCGCCATTTAACAATCCGAAAACGCTGGGAAAAGCTCGGCAGTGAGGTGCGACAATACGACGTCCCATCCACAGGCATGCAATCGGGGACCGACCCCCATCGATGGCCTTGCGAAGCGAATCAGCGAGTGTTGAGAGAATATCGCTCGGTAAACTAAGGGAACTAAACGCTAGGAAATCCAAACCAACAGGGGCGACAGCGACAAGCCGCTCCCGAGACAAACAAACGATTCAAATTGGGGGATGTTCAGAGAGATCAAAAGAGGCCATTGATGAAGTGGCGCTGGCGGTGCCAACAGCGTGGCTTAACCGATTAAACGGGACTCGTTTCGAGGTGAGTTGACTTTACAACTTCGCTCGCCTGATCAAACGGTTGGCTCCACCAAACGTTTCAGTCCACTCCTGGCGTCGCAGTGCTTCTGACGCAGGCTCAGTTGCTTGGACCGTTGCAAAATGGTCGTCAGTAACTGACTAAGAGGGACGCGATTGACGCCCAGGCAATAAACTCGGTACTAGCGAACTCGAGTTTCATTTTTCTACTGCTCCCAAGTATAGCCCTTTTCAAAAGGCTGTCAAGCGAGGTTTGCGGGGTGGCAAGAGGATTTGTTGCCGGACCCGACACAGACTGCGCTGGCGATAAAGTCGCTCCAATTTGTACTTACGTCTCAAGCCGCTCAACCGCAACTGCCGATGGAGCTAGTGAACGGATTGATTACTAGCAGGTATCAATGCTAGCCGTCGTTCAAAGCGGCTTCGCGCCACGCTCGAACCACCGACCGAACTGTACAGGATCATTGCGATGCTCAACCTTCCAATCACTCGATGGCTCTCGCTGGCGGCTTTCGCTGTGGCCTCGAGTTCGGCACTCGGCGATATCGCTTGGCGCGAGGATTTGCAGCAGGCGCACGCGGAAGCAGCCGCGAGCGGAAAACCGCTGTTGCTGCATTTTTACGGCGATAATTGCCCCTGGTGCGACAAACTCGAGACCGGCGCCTTCAAGGCTCCCGAAGTCGGCCAGGCCATCGAAAAGGGTTTTGTACCCGTCAAGGTGCACACCGGAAAGAATCAAAACTTGGTCCAAATGTTCAAGGTCAAGCAAATCCCGACGGACGTTGTGGTGACGCCCCAAGGTCAAGTCTTGGCTCACGGAACAAGTAAACAATTGCCCAGTGAATTTCTTAGCGCACTTGCCCAAGCGACTCAGTCCGCCGCCAACCCAGCGTCCATCGCAGCGGCAACTCCGAATCCCGCAGCCTCGGCGCCGCCTGTCGCGACTCAACCAGCCGTCACGCCACCAGCGGTGTCAGCGCAAGTTGCTGCTGCACCCCAGGACGTCGCGGCGACGATCGCGGAGTCCAAATTGCCAGGCAATGAGGTCGCTCCCGCCGCAATCTCCGCGGATACCACAAACAGTTTCACCATGCCGGTCGGCTTCTCTGGTGGCGCGACAGGCCAACTTGCTGGTGTCCGAACCGAGGGCCTCAGCTTCGGAGCTCCGGCCCAGGCCAACATCACGGTGCCCCAGGCGGCGATCATCGAAAATCCAATCGTCCCACAGAATGCTGCGGGCAAGCCCGCCGAGACTCGACCAAGTCAGCCCGTTTCGACGCAGCCTGAGTTGGCCTTGGAAGGTTATTGTGCGGTCACCATCGCGGAGGAAATTCGCTGGGAAGAGGGCAAGCCCGAATTTGGAGTCATCCACCTGGGCAAACTTTATTTGTTCGCCAGCGACGCGGCGATGCAAACATTCTTGGCAAACCCCGAGCCTTACACTCCCGTGCTGAACGAAATCGATGTGGTCCGATTCTTTGAAGAGCGCGTCATCGTTCCCGGCAAGCGGACTCACGGGGCTAGAATCAATAACCGCCTATTCTTCTTCGCCGACGAAGAGGCGCTGGAGCACTTCAATTCGGACTGGGAGCGGTACTACGACGCTTCGCTGGAAGTCATGGCCAAAGCGGTGAAAGACGCCAACCCACAAAGTTGAGTGTGTCAATTGCAGTACCGCGGCTATGTAAAACCGCAATTGCCCCAGCTCAATTATGCCGGATCTCTTCGGTGCGGCCGGCCGGGGTGGCGTAACTGGGTCTCAATCCGCCAAGAATTGCCAAGCCCGACGTGAGCGAAGCGATCGCGATCAGCCCCCAAATTGCTCGGGCGGCGAACTTGCCAAAACGAGCTTGGATCGCGGAAATGCTCGCCAATCGATAAGGACTTTCCCAAGGTCCAACCGCGATGGCGATCGTCACGACGGAAAAGATTAGAGCGAGCGATCCTACCAGTGGTTCGTCGTACCGATTATTCAAGTTCAGGCATCCGTTTGGCGAAGACGACGAACGATCGCGCGAATTTGTAGCCGCGCGGTTTCCAGGTCAGGACAAATTTCCAGACTCCGCTCGAGAGCTTTGATAGCACCTTCCAGGTCACCTTGGGCTACCAAGCACTTGGCGAGCCCCTGCCAAGAGGGATAGTGAAATCGGCAATGCCACAGACAAGAACTGTACGCCGCCTCGGCTTGGCCAAACTGCTCCAAGCCGTGCCAACAGATGGCCAACTGGTGATGTGCCTCGGCGTACAGTGGCGCCTGGTCGATCAAAATCATCGTTGGCGCAAGTGCCGCCGCATATTCGCCGCCGTCGTTCAAATGCATCAGTTGAAGCAATTGGTGGTGATGCGTCGGTGCGGCATCGCGAATCAATAAGGCTCGGAACGAATCGTCGGCAGCTAGCCGAACACCTCGATCTGGATCAGCAAGCGCCCGGCCGAGCGGTTCGATACTACAGCGCCCGCCCAGCATTCCAAGCGACAGGGCAGCAGCCCGTCGCATTTCGACGTCACCGCGTGCAACCAGGGATGCCAAGGTGGCGCGGCTGTAATGCTCGTCGACTTCCGAAGCAAATCGGGGAGAGTCTGCCGTTGCTAGGTAGCGCCGATAGGCGGCAGCTAATCGGGTAGTCCGAACCAGAGGAGAATGCACTATGGGAGTCCGTTTCGATGATTCGATTCGTTTTTAGTTTCGCCACTGTGGTCGGGTGCATCCTATCCATGGACCAATGGCCGGCAAGCGAATCAGTCGCGAAAATTTCTTCAAAAACCGTCCCTGACTGCAAACACTTTTCAAAATCCGACGTAAGCTTGATCTAAGTTTTTTCGATGGCTCCGAGTTTAATTGCTCGGCGTAGAGGTCACAATGAGCAAGCTGAGCCCGCCATCAAGACATTCTCGAGTGCCCGTGATCCAGCAATGGGCGGGCGTCCTCGCTCTGGCGAGTCTTGTGGTCAGTTTCCCCGCCATGGCGGAGCCAGGCGACCGAGCGGAGTTTCGCACCCAAAGTGAATTCGTGGCGAAGCTGGCCGCACCGATGACAATCGTGGTCGATTCCGCACCATTTCGCGTGTCGTTGGACCGTGTGGCAAAGACCGCCGGTGTCAATCTTTGGCTGGATCGTACCGTCGATCCTACGGCTGACGTCTCTCCCGGTTCCGTGGGACCGTCCGTCTATGAGTGCTTTGCTAGCATCGCCGCGTGCCAAGACTGTGTCGTTGCCGCCGCCGATGGCGTGGTGCTGGTAGGATCCCAATCGCGTGTGGATGCCGTGCTGTTGACGCTAATGAGCCGTCCGGTCACAGCCACCGAGCCCTCAGTCTTGGTCGGTTGGGAAGATCTTTCGACGCCCCAAGAAGCGCTGCGCCAGGCCCTTGGGCCCAACCATGATTTGGCGAATCACATTTTGCTTGCCCATGATCTCTGGCCCGCGACCACCTGGTCGCACATCACTCGGTCGACAGCGGTTTCGTTGGTTTTAGCCCAGATGAATATGATGCTGTCCGATGACGGACGTTCGATCCGACCGATCGAGTCAGACGTGGTCTCCATTGATTTTCCCTATCAACACCCCGGAGACCTGGCACCGCTGCGGGACGCTACCCGGTTGGCGGATTCACGTGCCCGTTTTCGCACTGGCCCAAACGGAGCCGCGTTTGTCACCGCCACCCCGGCCGGACACCGGGCCCTGCGCGACGCTATAATTCGGTCAATTGGCTCGACGCCAACAGTCAAACAAAAGGGTGGGGTCCGCGAACGATTGCAGGGCGACCGACGACAGTTTTCTTTGAAACTGCTTAATAAACCCGCTAAAGACGTGATGAATTTCTTGGCTCAGACCGCCGGGGTGAGTCTGGCGATCGATGCATCGGCCGAGGACGCCGTGGTGCGACTAATTTCCTTGGAAGTCACGGATGCGACGCTCATGGATCTCATCTACACGGTAGCTAAGCTCGCGAAAGTCCGGGTCGTTTGGGCCGACGATGAGATCCGGTTGACGCTATGAACCGTTTTCGGCTTGCTGCAGGGCGCGGGCTAACTCAATGAGTTGGGGAATCGAAAGTTCCTCGGCTCGAGCCGTCGGCCCATGTCCGAGTCGAGCCAGCAGGTCATCCACTTGAGACTTGTCCAATCGATCTTTCATTGCGCTGATCACCACGCTGCGAAGAAACTTTCGGCGGTGAAAGAACAGCGAGCGGATCGTTTGATGAAAGTAATGGAGATCGCCAAGTTCGGCGCGGCGCCGGGGTTCCAGCACGATCTTTAAGATGGCGGAATGAACCTTGGGCCGCGGCCAAAAAACATTCGGCGACAAGACGCGAACGATCTCCGCTCGACATTGCGACTGGATCCAGATGCTCAACGCCCCGTAATCCTTGGTCGCGGGAGGGGCGATGATTCGATCCGCCAATTCCTTTTGGATCGTCACCACCATCACGTCCGGGGGTGGCGTTTCGTGCAGCAGATTTCCGATGATCGGCGTCGCGACATTGTAAGGCAAATTTGCCACGAGCAGGAATCTTGAGTAGCTCCCCAGACGCGCTTTTGCGTCGCGAATGTGGTCCATCAAATCACTGCGTAACGTGTTCTTGTTCCGCAGGGCGTCGCCGTGCAACAGTTTGACATTGGTGCGGCCGGCCAATTCATCGCCGGCCATGCGATGTAAATTCGTATCGATTTCGACCGACAGCACGGCGCCGGCGGCGTCGGCCAGCCGCGTGGTCAACGATCCGACTCCCGTGCCGATTTCCAGGACGACGTCCGTCGGCCGAAGCTCGCCGGAACGTGCGATCAGATCGACCAAGTTGAGATCGATGAGAAAGTTTTGGCCGTACTTAGAAACCGGTCGAAGCCCCTCGGCGGCGAGTCGCTTGGCCAAGTAGGTCGCCGTTTGCCGCTGCTCGACCGGCATCGGCGGAGGCGGCAATGGCTTGTAGGGAGACGGTCGAGATTCGTGATCGGTCAAACGAATGAGCCTTGCTCAACAGGGGTGAAATGATGAGGACGGAGCGGCAAACTCCAGCGCTCGCTGCACATACTTCGCGAGCACATCCGTCTCGAAATTGACCCGGTCACCGGCGCGAAGTTTTCCGAGCGTGGTCACGTCGAGCGTATGAGGAATCAAGGCAACCGAAAAGGACTCGGCGGCGGCCTCGACGACCGTCAGACTGACTCCGTCCAAGGTAACGCTCCCTTTAGAGGCGACTTGTCCGGCCAAGTGCTTTGGCAATTGAAAGCGCAGGTGCGCCCACGGCGGGTCGTCGCGCCGCTCGACGAGCTCGATTGTGGCGTCGACGTGTCCGGTGACGTAATGGCCACCCAGCCGATCACCGACCGCGATCGCTCGCTCGAGATTGACCGATGAACCGGCAATGAGCGACCCGAGCGTGGTTTTGGAGAGCGTCTCCTCGCCCGCCTCAAAGTCGATGCCGAGGTCATTGACGGCGACGACGGTAAGACAGCACCCATTGATGGCGATGCTGTCGCCGAGGTTTGGGGCTAAATCTACACCCACAGGGGCAATCGTAAACCGACGGCCGGCCCCTTCGACATGGACCACGCCCACTTTGCCCATCGTTTCGACCAATCCAGTAAACAAGTGCGTTTGCTCCATCGCCTCACTCAACCACAACACCACGCTTGGCGGGTGTTCACAACCAGTCGCATTGGACAAAATGCCGCCCGCTAGCACAACGCGTGCTCAATGACCGCGGCGCGCGAAAGCACTGAATTCGAGACCGGCTTCAGTTCGCCATACAACCACCATTTGACCAAGGAACACACGATGACTCTGATCGAAGCCATTCACGCTCGCCAAATTCTCGATAGCCGCGGCAACCCCACCATCGAATGCGAAGTCGTGCTCGCCGACGGTGCCAGCGGTCGCGCCGCCGTTCCGAGCGGAGCTAGCACGGGAATGCACGAAGCATGGGAGTTGCGAGACGGCGACAAGTCGATGTTCATGGGAAAGGGTGTCCAAACCGCAGTCAACAACGTCAACACCAAGCTTTCTGATGCGCTCCAGGGAATGGATGCGACGGACCAATACGCCGTCGACAAGGCGATGATCGACTTGGACGGAACTCCCAATAAAAAGAACTTGGGCGCCAACGCGATCCTCGGCGTCTCGCTCGCAACCGCCCATGCTGCGGCAATTTCGACGGGCCAACCCCTCTATCGTTACCTCGGCGGCGCCGGGGCTCGACTGTTGCCAGCACCGATGATGAATATCATCAACGGCGGCCAACACGCTGACAACGAAGTCGACGTGCAAGAGTTCATGGTTATGCCGCTCGGGTTCGAGCGTTTCAGTGATGCACTCCGCTGCGGTACCGAAGTGTTCCATAACCTCAAGAAAGTTTTGTCCGACAAAGGCTACAGCACCGCCGTGGGTGACGAAGGCGGTTTCGCTCCTGACCTCAAAAGCAATCAAGAGGCATTGGACGTCATCATGACCGCGATCGACAAAGCGGGATACAAAGCCGGCGAGCAAGTTTTCATTGCCCTGGATGCGGCCTCGACTGAGTTTTACGACAAGAAAACAAAGAAGTACACCATCGACAAAAAGGAGATGTCTGGCGACGAAATGGTCGACTTCCTCGCCGGTTGGTGTGACAAATATCCCATCTGCTCGATCGAAGACGGTTGCGACGAAGACGATTGGGACACCTGGAAGAAGCTAACAACGAAACTCGGCGACAAAGTCCAACTCGTCGGCGACGATTTGTTCGTGACCAATGTCGAGCGACTGCAACGCGGAATCAGCGAGGGAATTGCGAATAGCATTCTCATCAAGGTCAACCAGATTGGCACGCTCAGCGAGACGATCGACGCCATTCAATTAGCTCATCGAAACGGATACACGAGCATCTCGAGCCATCGCAGCGGCGAAACGGAAGACTCGACAATTGCTGACCTAGCGGTGGCAATGTCGACCGGTCAAATCAAGACTGGCTCGGCAAGCCGCAGCGACCGGATGGCCAAGTACAATCAATTGCTTCGCATCGAAGAAATGCTCGGTGACGGCGCGTTGTACGCCGGACCACTTTTCGCCAAGCGATAACACACCGCGTGTTCGATCAACTCGAGCGCCGGAGTCACGCTTTTTTCTCGTCGGACGATTGACATGACCACGCTACTCGCCGAACGACCTCTAATACTCTCACTGATGTTAGCGGCGCTCGCGGTGGCGTGTGTCTATGGTTGGCTGCAAACCGGCAAACGCCCCCTGGGAATTGCCGGGATCGCGCTCCTATCGCTCATTCCCGTCGCATGGATTGTATCCAACTACTGGGTTACCGATCGCGAGCGAATTCGTGAGCTCATCGACGAGACAGCCGCGGCGGTCGAGGCCAATGATATTGAGCGAGCGGTTCAAGTCATTGGGAAACGGCAAGCGTCCTTGGCCGCTCGTGCACGCGCCGAACTCGCCAACTACGAGTTTAGCGAGGCTCGTGTGAACCAGATTCAAAACATCAAGGTCAATTCGTCCGTCACGCCGATGCAAGCCGATGTGGAGCTGAACGTAACGGTCACCGTCAGCTCGCGAAGGGGCCAATTCGCGTCCATTCGCGTCCCCCGACGACTCTCGTTGCGATTTGAAAAACAAACTGATGATGACCGCTGGGTTGTTGTCGAATATGACCATCGTCCCGTCGTGGGCGATCGTGATGCCTTCTCGCCAACCGGATCCTGAGATTTCCATCGTTCTATGAGCTACTTGATTTCTCTCGACGGCATCGACGGCGTTGGCAAGTCCACGCAAATTCAGCGTCTTGATGGCTACCTGCAATCACGAGGCTACAGCACCCTTTGCGTTCGCGATCCGGGCAGCACACCAATCGGTGCGAAGCTGCGTGAGATCCTGCTCGATAGCAGCATGCAATTGCATCGCCGAACCGAAGCGATGCTGTTCATGGCTAGCCGCTGTGAAATGATCGAGACGACCATCCGTCCGGCACTCCAGGCCGGAAAGGTCGTGATTTCCGATCGGTTCTTGCTCGCCAATGTCGTCTACCAAAGCGTCGGAGGAGCCGTTCCCCCGGAGAGACTCTGGGAGATGGGACGATGGGCCAACGATGGTCTTTGCCCAGACTTGACAGTCCTGCTTGATATGTCCGCCGAGGCGTCATTGAAACGCTTGGACCGCGCGGCCGACCGCATGGAATCGCGCGGTCCGGAATACATGGAATCTGTCCGCGTGGCGTTTCTTGATCAAATCAAGAACGCGGGGGGAGCCTCGTGCGTCGTCGATGCACAGCTGAGTGTGGACCAGGTAACCGCCGTGATACAGCATCACGTCGGAGCGTTCTTGGACCAACATGTGGCCGCAGGCTAGCGAACGTTGATAAAATATCGGTGAATAACGCTGGTGGATACCGGCGGTGAATATCGTTGCTCACTACGCCAATAGGGATTTGACCGGATCGCCATCGCCGCCAATTTTGAAGGGACGTCCGTTGGGGGCGTAGAGCTCTTTATCGATCGGCAATCCAGCGGCGGCTGCGATGGTTTTGTTGAAATCACTAACGGAAACTCCGTCTTTGGCCACCGAAAAACCCTTGCTGTCGGACTCACCATAGACCTGGCCGCCTCGGATCCCGGCGCCGGCGAGAAGGCTGCAAAAGGCGCCCGGGTGATGGTCCCGACCGGCGTTGACGTTGACCTCAGGTGAGCGTCCAAATTCGGTGGTCAAAACGACGAGCGTTTCTTTCAGCAGACCTTTCGCGTGCAAGTCTCTCAGCAGGCTGCTCAGCGCGTTGTCGAGTGTGGATGCATTGTCATCCAAGCGGGTGTAGAGATCCTGGTGCATGTCCCAACCGCCATAGTTAACTTCGACAAATCGGATTCCAGATTCGACCAATCGCCGAGCGAGCAAGCATGCTTGTCCAAGCTGATTTTCGCCGTAGCTGGTCCGCACCGATTCGGGTTCATCGGCAATGTTGAACACCTTCAAGTGGTCGCTGCCCATCAAACGCTTCGCTTCCACATACAGTTGGTTGTAGGCATCGACTTGGCGGTTTTTTCGCGACGCTTGGAATGATTTGTCCAGTTCGCTCGCCAGGATCAGCCGGCGATTGAAAAGTTTCTCATCCAGATATTTTGGTAGCGAAACGTTTTGCAATCCCGCCTTGGCGCTCGGGATCGGCACCGGGGACAGCGATGGCTCAAGGAAGCCGGCGCCGGGGTGGCGATTGTCACTACCCAGTAGAAAGTTCCCCGGCAATTCTTGGTTCACACGCCCTTGTTCGGAAACCATCCAGGCTCCCATCGCGGGATGCTGGATGCTATTGATTTTCTTGTAGGCGGTCCGCATCAGGTATTTGCCGCCCTCGTGATCACCCGTCTCGGTGCTGAGCGAGCGTACCACCGCGATCGCGCCGGCGAGGTAAGCGAGCTTGGGGAAACGATCGCCGTATTGGATGCCTGGAACACGTGTTTGGATTGGTTTGGTTTCACCCGCTTCGTCGACCCCGACTTTGGGATCGAAGGTATCCAAATGGGTCATCGCACCATTCATGAACAGGTAAATGATGTGCTTGGCCTTGCCAGCGGCTTGCTTGGCGGCATCGGCGGCAAGCAGCGGGGTTCCAGTGATCACGTTGGTACCCAGACTGGAAGCGAAGGTGAGCCCAAGGCATTGCTTCGCGACCGATTTCATAAATGCGCGGCGATCGTCGGCGTTCAATTCAGTTCGATTCATTGTTGGGAACTCGCACCAGCATCAGGGGACAAACAGGAATTCGCGTGTATTCAATAGCGCCCAAATAATATTGCCATAGGCGACACCATCCTGGTCGGTGCGGGACAACTCATTCGCGACAATGCGGCGATCACTGGCGGTAGGCTGCCGCGACAACACACTGAGAAAAATTGCGTCGACCCGCTCACGCGTATCGGCGATTGCGGTCACGTTGTCATAGATAGCCGAGCCCGCTTCGAGCATCACATGCGTGATCGGTCCGTTGAACATTGCCAGGATTTGAGGCACTGTCGCTTCTTGCTGCGCCCCATTGATCGTTTCTCGGTCTCCTTGACCAAATTGTCTTAGGAAATGTTCCGCGGGCGGAGGGCTCGGCAATTCACTCGCTCGGCAAAGCACGTTGCCTTGGTAAGCGTGTTGGTTAAGCGAGCGATGATACGTTCCAGTAAAATAGGTTTCTCCAAACTTCTTACTTAGCGATTCCACGCTTTCATAGGTGGCGGTGGTGAAATCAATGTCGATATTCGGCCTGAAGTCTTCCGCCGTCGGACGCTGGAATGGCCAAGGATTGTGAACGGCAAGCGTAAGAATCGAATCCCATACTTGTTCCGCTGTCATGCGGCGAACGACCGGTCCAGAAAAATAATAGATTTCACCACTGGTGATGTCATAGTCCGTTGCGACACGTTGATAGGTTTTGCTGTACAGGATTGTCCGCATCAACTCCTTCAAATTGAAGTCCTGGCGAACGAGCTCACTGCACAGAAACTTCATGAGTGGTTCGTTGACGCACGGGTGCTCCGATCGGAAGTCGTCGATCGGTTCCACAAGGCCTGCACCCAGCAAGCGTTTCCAGATGCGATTGACGATGGTTTTGCTGAACTGTGGATTGTCCGCACTGGTCAACCATGCCGCGAACTGCTGTCGGGGAGTGTGCTTCCGGGCAGAGACGGGCACTTCACCCCAAAGCACTTCAGGCTCAACGAGATCCTTGGGCTTGGCGTCACCGTAGGCATAGTCGTGCGGCAGTCGAAGCTTGGTCGGTTTCTCGCTGACAACGTAAGTATTCGCTCGTGCCACACGTTGGAATTGACCAGGGACGCGGCCCTTGTCGTACTTGTCCTTGGCTTGGTTGATTAGCTCGTTGGCTGGGTTTTGCTTGTCAAATCCAGGGTCGCCTTTCTGGATTCGAGTTCTCGTTCCCGCGGTGTAGGCCGCTAGCTGGTAGAATTGGTATTGGCTCCACTCATCAAATGGGTGATCGTGGCATTGGGCACACCCGATTTGGGTTCCAAGAAACACGCGGACTGTGTTGTCAATGTACGGAAGTGGCATACCATCGTCGCGCAATTGGAATCCAACCGCCGGATTTTCCCAAACTTTGCCGTCCGCCGTCAGCATCTCATAAACCCACTGGTCATATTGTTTATTTTGGCGAATCGAGTCTTTCACGTATGCCGCGTAAGGCTCTGCGACGATGTTCGGTTGGGGGCTGTCGACAAGTCGCAGCGTGTCCGCCCAAAAGTTGTACATGTTGCTGACGTAGTCAGGACTGCTGAGTAATCGGTCGATCAGCTTCTCACGGCGCTGAGGATCGTCCGATGCGAGGAATTCTCTCGCCTCGGCCAACGTCGGTATTCGACCGGCGACATCAAGGTACACGCGGCGAAGGAACACTTCGTCGCTTACCAACGCATTGGGAGTTCCCTTGTGCCGATAGATCATGTCTTCGACGTAACCATCGAGCGACTTTGCGGCGATGATCACTTCGCCACGTCGCGACTCGATCACGCCCGCCACCTCCATTTGAACCGGGTCCTTAGATCGCACGCTCTCGGGTAACCGGATCTTTGGCGGCGGTGCAGGCTTTCGTGGCGCAGGCTTTCTCGGTTGCCCGCCCATGCTTTTTTTCTGAGCCCATGCGGGCGATGCCATCAAGCAAATGGCAATGACGACAGGTCCGATCGTGAACAACCTAACCCAACTCATGCGGGTCACCCGTTATTGCGGCAACAAAGTACGGAACAAGAAAAGTGATTGAAAAGCGTTTGTCCATCATAGTTCATCGGGAATACCCAATGCGAGTATGATCTAAGTTCGCTTATTGGCTTGAACGGTCGCCGGCGTGCTGGTGAACTCAGATTTACGTTAGAATCGAGTCGGCTCGTCGATGGCCCCCGCAACTTCCCCACCACTTCTTACGAGGCACTCATGCCCCTCCCACGATTTTTTGTGCAGTCCAGTCGCTCACTCGGGCAGTCGAACTGGTTGCGATGTGCCGCGTATTTGGCTGTCGCGTGCTGTGTCTCGAGTCAGAGAAGCGGGGTGGCTCAGGATCAAACGGGCATCCCCAAGGCAGGGTCGATTTCCGTCACACCGACCACTGATCCGGCCGGATGGGAAATACGGCTTGGCGAGGCGCTAATCGCGGGCTACCAGAGTGACTTCAAGGGAACCCCCATCGTCTTTCCCCTGATCGGCCCCGGCGGGTTGCACGCCACGCGCGGCTTTCCCATGGTACCAGCGAAGCCAACGGAAAAAAGCGATCACGATCACCATCGTTCGCTTTGGATGACGCATGGCGAAGTCAACGACGTCGATTTTTGGATCGATGATGATGGTAGCGGACGCATCGTCCAAACCGCTGGCACGGCTGTCGTCGATGAGAAAAGCTATGCTGCCGTGATCGTGACCGCGAATGATTGGAACGGTCCCGATGGCAAGCGAATTCTGAGCGACACTCGGCGATTGGCTTTCCATGTCGATGGCGATACTCATTACGTCGATTGTGACTTTGTGCTCCGAGCAACCGATGGCAAGGTTCATTTCGGCGACACCAAGGAAGGATCGTTCGGCCTGCGTGTACCCGGCACAATGAAAGTCGATTCCAAACTGGGTGGTAAAATCTCCAATGCCCAAGGTGAGCACGATTCCGATGCTTGGGGCAAGCGGTCTGCATGGGTGAATTACTCTGGCCCGGTCGACGATTCCAAACTATCGATTACGATTCACGAGCACCCGAGTAGCTTTGGGTTTCCCTGCCGTTGGCACGTTCGCACGTATGGCTTGTTCGCCGCGAATCCGTTCGGCGATTCTCATTTCACCGGTGGCGACAAGACGGATGGTTACACGCTTCCGGCGGGCGAGTCGCTGAAATTGTCGTTCCGCATCGTGCTTCGCGAAGGCGAACTGGACGCCGAGCGAGCGGCATCGGACGCGCAAACGTATGCCTCCACCGAGCGGCCGTTGTTGGATTAAGCGTGCACTTGTCGATACGAACTGACCTTCACCACGAAGTCTGAAAATGACCCTTCAACGTTTATTCATTGCCGTAGCCTTTGCCTGCATTCCGTACACATCGGCAGACGCAGCACACCGCGTGCTTCTGCACGGCGACCAAGGGCTGACGGTCATCGAAGCCGATGGTTCGACCAGTTGGCAGATGCCTTGGGGTGGAATCCATGATGTGCATGTGCTGGACAATGGGAATTATTTGGTGCTCGAGGGAGCGGCGGGCGTTGCGGAAATCAATCCCGCGAACAAGGAAGTTGTTTGGCGATACGACGCGGGCCAGCCGGGGAAACGGATCGAAGTCCACGCCTGTCAATCGCTCGACAATGGCAACGTCATGATTGCAGTTTCCGGTGACGCGAAAATCATCGAGGTGAACCGTGAGGGAGAGGTCGTCCACGAAATGCCGCTGACGGTCGAAAATCCCAATGCCCACTCCGATACACGGCTCGTTCGCAAGCTTGCCAATGGTCACTATTTGGTGGCTCACGAAGCGGACGGCAAAGTTCGCGAGTACAATTCGCAAACGGGGGAAGTCGTCTGGGATTACGCGGTGCCGATGTTCGGCAAACAGGAAAAAGGCGGCCATGGCCCCGAGGCTTTCGGCAATCGTTTGTTTAGCGCGTTGAGACTGCCCAACGGCAACACTCTGATCGGCGCCGGTAACGGTCATAGCGTGCTCGAGGTCACACCCGAGAAAAAAATTGTCTGGGAGCTGCACCAAAATGACCTGCCCGGAATTCGCTTTGCATGGGTCACCACGCTCGAAGTACTCGGTAACGGCAATTACGTCATCGGCAACTGTCACGCTGGCGCTGGACAGCCATTGCTCGTGGAAGTCAATCCGAAGACCAAGCAAGTAGTTTGGCAATTGGATCGCCACGAAGACTTTGGCAATAACGTGTCCAACAGTGTCATTTTGGATGCTGGTAAGACAATTCGCTAACCCACTCGCAAACTCTTTTGAGATCACGATGCGCACCCAAAGTCTCACTCACCCGATCACAATCATCGCCCTGGCATTGACGTTCGCGACGTCGGCACTCTCGCAAGACGAGCCAACAACGGCAGCCGAATTCTCGAAGGCGGACACTGACGCGGCCAACGTCATCGACGAGACCACCGTTCGAGGACACATTCGCTTTCTTGCGGATGATCTACTCGAAGGGCGTGGGCCGGGTTCGCGTGGGGATGCGTTGACCCAGTTGTACCTGGCAACCCAATTCCAGACGTTGGGACTGCGACCGGCCGCATCCGACGGCGGCTGGTTGCAACCCGTACCACTCGTTGGCGTCCGCACGCAAGCACCTGCTCAAGTGACCTTCCGCGATGGCCAGGAGTCGATCACTCTCGAGTCCGTGAAAGAGTTCATGTCCAATATGGGCCATCCCGTTGAGAAAATCAGTATCCAAGATGCGGAGGTGGTTTTTGTCGGCTACGGCATTGATGCTCCCGAGTACCAGTGGGACGATTACAAGGACTTCGATTTGAGCGGCAAGATCGTGATGGTGATGAACAATGACCCAGCCGACGACCCCGAGTTGTTTGAAGGCCGACGACGACTCTATTACGGCCGTTGGGACTACAAGTATGAAACCGCGGCTCGTAAGGGCGCACTCGGGGCAATCATCATTCATACCACCGCGTCCGCTGGCTATCCTTGGCAGGTGATTCAAACGTCATGGAGCGGCGAGGAGTTTGAGCTGCGCGGCGTCGAAGGACCGCGTCTGGACATCAAGGCTTGGGCTACCGACGATGCGTCCCAAAAAATCGTCGCCCTCGCCGGCCATAATCTCGATCAACTGAGAGCGTCAGCTGAGTCTCGCAGCTTTCGACCGGTGCCGCTGGGTGTCACGCTATCGATTGACCTCAATGCTCAAGTGCGAGAACAAGACACGGCCAATGTCTTGGGACTGATCGAAGGCAATGATCCCAAGGCCAAGGATGAAGTCGTCGTCTACATGGCTCACCACGACCACCTGGGGATGGCGGCCGAGCGAGATGCCACGGGCGACAATATCTACAACGGCGCAATCGACAATGCATCCGGAACCGCCGCGCTGCTAGCGATGGCCAAAGCATATTCGCGACTCGATCCCAAACCGTCGCGATCGATTCTGTTCGCTGCGGTGTCGGCCGAAGAACAGGGATTGCTAGGCTCGAAGTATTTCGCAGCCGATCCACCCATTCCGCCGGGAAAACTGGCTGCCGTGATCAACATGGACGGAACCAATATTCTGGGACGAACGCACGACATCAACGTGATCGGCCTGGGCAAGTCCGATTTGGATGTGATTGTCACCTCAGTCGCCCAGGCCCAGGGACGAATTGTGACTGCCGATCACTTTCCTGATCGAGGTTATTACTACCGTTCGGACCAATTTAGTTTGGCGAAGATCGGAGTTCCTGGTGTCTATCTGCATTCCGGCATCAACGTTATCGGCAAGCCAGACGGATGGGGCAAAGAGCGACTGGATGAGTGGGTTGAAAAGATTTACCACCAACCTAGTGATGAATACCGTGATGACTGGGATCTGTCTGGAGCGATCGAGGACATCCGGTTGTTATTTCATGTCGGACGTCGAGTTGCCGAGCAAGCGGAAATGCCCCAGTGGACTCCCGGCGACGAATTCGAAGCGGCGAGAAAAACGGCGATCGAGCAGTCGTCCCAGGCACCATCACGGTAGGTCGCCATCACGCGTCAATGCGCAACGACAAAGCCCGACAAAATAAAAAAGCCCGGTGTATCAACACCGGGCTTTGCGTTCATGGGCTGCATTGCGGCGACCATTTCACGGCGAACGTCTCATTACTTATGAACGTCGTGACAAGCTTTGCAGTTGGCCGCTTTGGTAAGCTTTTCTCCAGCGTCGGCTTCGCCATTAACCGCAGCTTTGCTGGCCTTCTCCAGTGCTGATGTGAGCGTCTTCCAGCTGTCCGCCTCGCCCTTCTTTGGGGTGTTCTTTCCAAGAGCGACCAAGAGCTCGTAAAGCTCCTTCTTTTCTTCATCAGACGCGTCACCGCCGGCGACCTTCTTTAGCAACGGTCCCTTCAGTGCCTTCTTCATAACTTCTTTGGTTGTATGCTTCGGCTTCTCAGCGTCGTCCTCGCCAAACGCGGGAACAGTTGTAAAGCCAATCACGAGCGACAACCCAGTCAACAGTGCAATCAATTTCTGTAACTATTCAGCCTGTTGAAATCGATCTTGGCTGAAACGGTGAAATTGGTTCTGTTGACGCGATCATGGATGAATCGCAGTCCACAGCCGTCGCCGACCCGTCAGTCGATACCAGTCTACTGGATAAGCTGCTCCAT
>JBGSKM010000081.1:0-6656 GCA_041741195.1 Pirellulaceae bacterium | reverse complement strand
GACCGCATCTCGCTTGAATTCGTCCGTGTAGGCACGACGTTCAGGCGTCGTTGAAGGCTTGTTCTTCCGTGGCATCTCGAGTTCCTTTTGTTCCTTTCAGTTTAAGGACTCGCGTGGCCCCCGAAACCCAGGCCACCTCAGGATTCGCACGCGACTTTGCGGAGGTCGTAGATCAGGTTCGATTCCTGGCGAGAACACTTAATAGGTTATAGTCCGTAGTCTTTAGTCCGTGGTACTTAGGCGGCGTGAACGAAGTAGACCGTAGATGACTTTTAATGTCTCGACGACTTTATCGTTTAGCGTCGTGGCGAGCCCAGCAGGCAGGTACTCGAGTCTCGCTGCGATGCTCCGTTGGTACTCAACTTCGCGTGCCGAGGCGAATGCCATGTCAAGGAATCGAACGAAATCAGCCTGCGATTGACGGGCAAAGCCCTCGACGATGTTCGATGCGATTGAGACGGCGGCGCGATGAAGTTGGGATGTGAGCCCGAAGCTTTCCTCACGGGGAAATGTCTTGGTTGCACGGTACACCTCAAGTACTAATTCATCAACCAACTCAAACGCTCGCAATTTTCGATGATCACGCACTGTTAAATTCCAGATTTCTAGAGACTAAAGACTACAACCTACAGACTACCTCAGACGCTGGAGCCAGATGGCCAGGCAACCGGCTGCAAC
Source organism: Pirellulaceae bacterium (assembly GCA_041741195.1). Classification (GTDB taxonomy): domain Bacteria; phylum Planctomycetota; class Planctomycetia; order Pirellulales; family Pirellulaceae; genus JBBSJZ01. The sequence continues at coordinate 5,978 of JBGSKM010000081.1, read as the reverse complement.
CCGGTCGAAGTGGGTTCGAGTCCCACCGGCGTTTCTTGATCGACCAACTGACGAATCGGAATACATCTTTGCTAAAGAACCGTCTGATTCAAAACCTTCGCTGGCCGATCACAACACGTGGAGAGCTGCGAATTTTGTGCCTCGAGTCCTGAGTAAATGCTTTGCTCAAGACTCAACCCTCACGACTCAAGTCTCGCCAGTACACGATTGACGGCCTGATTGGACTACATCACGCGACGGTCGTGGGTTCGAGTCCCACCGGCGCAATTCGAGCTGTGAGGGATGAGACGTGAGACCTGAGTAAAAACGCTCGAGTCTCAGGACTCAAAACTCAAGACTCTTTTCAGCGCCGTAGCTCAGTGGGTGAGCGCCGTAAAACCCTCTGGTCACAACTTCGTCGATCGCGTTTTTTTAAAGCGGTCACCGTGTATCACTACCGTTTTCAAATCGAACCAAATGCCGCATTGCGATCTGCCCTCACTTCGTTGGACGGATGCATTGCGGCACCAAAACACACTCGACTGCCGGTACGGAGTACATGGCTAACGACCGAAAGGTTTAGCGGGTTCAAGTCCCGCCTCGTCCGCTTTAAATTAACCGGACGAGATCTCTGTCCACAAATTCGTCGAGTGCTTTTTCACTTCGTGGAACCGGCAACTTACTGGTTCAACTGCATTTTCGCAGGAAGACTCAGCGTGGACTCGGCATTGTTGATCCAAAGCTAGTCTGCATCGACACACAACCCTACGGAACCAGGAAAGCACCTGAGCGAGACGACATCCTGAACATCGGCGGCCTCAGTGAGGCGGTATTCAACGTCGTATCATCGTTCCTAGAAAACGAAGCATCTCGCTTCGTCCGTGAAGTGGAAGCCGTAGAATTGCGAGACCAGTGTGAATCACACCGTGGCGAACAAAGCCGAAACACCCGCGGGGGAATAATCCACCGTGGGCGTTCTTCATCTTCCGGTACAATTCAGCTTATGAAGACAGACCAAACGCTCGTTTCAACCAGCAAGTTCCTCAGTTTGGTTCTCAGGCACCAACCTGAGGTCGTTGGCATGAGTCTGGACGCCGAAGGCTGGATCGATATTGACGAACTGATCTCGAACGCGACCCACCATGGCAGGAACCTCACGCTGGAACTGATCCATGAAGTTGTCGCAACCAATGACAAGAAGCGTTTCGCCTTAAGCGACGATGGTCTTCGAATTCGCGCTAGTCAAGGTCACTCGTTATCGGGAGTCGATCTGAAACTATCTGACGCGACACCGCCTGACACGATTTTTCATGGCACGGTTGCAGCATTCATCGAGAGCATTCGGGCCAGCGGACTGCAAAAGCGGTCCCGAAATCACGTGCACTTGTCCGCCGATAAAGTCACCGCAACCAAAGTGGGCTCACGACGGGGCACGCCGATTCTCCTGTGCATTGCTGCGGCGGAAATGCTGAAAAACGGACACAAGTTCTACCTTTCGGCCAATGGAGTCTGGTTGGTTGATGCGGTACCAACGGACTATCTGAAGTTCCCAAAGTCGTTCGAGCATGAACAATGATCAAGACAACGAACAGGGCTTATCGCATCAGCGGTGCTGCTGGTTTCGGATAAAACCCAAAACGCATCGGACGCGATTGCGATGGCCCCGGCTGTTCGACCAGGAATCAAGTTAAACAAAGTACCACGATGGATCTTGGAGCAGCTCGAATGAACCGCGATTGCATTGTCGGATGCATCTTGGGAACCGCCGTGGGCGATGCTCTGGGTTTGCCATATGAAGGCGTCTCGCCGCAAAGGGCAACGCGCTTGCTCGGACCACCAGATCGCTACCGATTCGTTCTCGGACGCGGAATGGTTTCCGATGATACTGAGCACACGTGCATGGTTGCTCAGTCGTTGATTGAATCCCGTGGGGATGTTGACGTCTTCATCAAGTGTTTTGCGAGTCGGCTGCGATGGTGGATTTTGGCTCTGCCGGCAGGAGTTGGCAAAGCGACCGCTCGGGCGGGCATCAAACTCTGGTTGGGTGCGAAGCCCGCCAGGGCCGGCGTCTTTTCGGCAGGCAACGGGCCAGCAATGCGGGCGGCAATTTTTGGTGCAGCAATCGACCACGTGCCATATATGCTTGAACTCGTGCATGCATCGACACGATTGACGCACAGCGATCCCAAAGCGAACTACGGAGCGATCGCGGTGGCACTCGCCGCCCGACATTCTCGCGACCGTGAATCGGTCGACGCGAACCTGTGGCTGTCCGCTGTCGTCGATGCAGTGGGCGAAGAGGGATCGGAGCTGATCGATTTATTGCGTCGAACCGTCGACAGCGCGGCGGCCGGCGAGTCAACGATGTCGTTTGCTGATTCACGCGGGCTATCCAAAGGCGTCACCGGCTACACGTACCACACAGTTCCCGTCGCCATCCACGCTTGGTTGTCCCACTCGAAGGACTTCCAGCAAGCGATCACCACTATCATTCAGTGCGGAGGTGATGCCGACACCACCGCGGCAATCGTGGGCGGGATCGTCGGTGCCGGTGTCGGAGAGGCTGGGATCCCAAGAGAATGGATCGACGGCATTTGGGAATATCCACGCAGCGTTCGCTGGATGATATTGCTAGGGGAAACACTGGCCGACGTCAGCAAAGAAAAACCCCCTGCCAAGGCACCAAACGTCAATCCAATCGCTGTCTTGATTCGCAACTCACTTTTCCTGTTCATTGTTCTCTTGCATGGTTTCCGCCGTCTCGCACCTCCGTACTAACCGTTGAATCCCCACCGCGGTCAAATCGAAGCGAACCTTCGCCTGCATGTTGATCGACTTGCGGGATTGATCGGCGCTCGCACTTTAAAGAAACCCAAGACAGTTCAGGCAACAATCGGCTACATCGAATGCCAATGGTCTGAGATGGGATATTCTATCGACCGCGAGTGTTACGACGCGTTGGGTGACGAAGCGACGAACCTGTTCGTTGAGCAAGCCGGAAGAAAACGCGCCGACGAAATCGTGTTGCTCGGTGCCCACTATGACACCGTATTCTCGACGCCCGGCGCAGACGACAACGCATCTGCGGTTGCCGTGATGCTGGAAGTCAGCCGGTTACTTCGCGATCACACCGGCAATCGAACCGCACGCTACGTCGCCTTCGCTTGCGAAGAACCGCCGTACTTTAACGTCGATGCGATGGGAAGCCAACACCACGCCCGCGTGTCACGCCAGCGAGGCGACAACATCGTCGGCATGCTGTGTCTCGAAATGGTTGGCTACTACTCGCTGCACGAAGGCTGCCAAGCCATCCCGCAAGCGATCCCAAAATGGTTGCATAGGTTCTTTCCGCAGCGTGGCAATTTCCTCGCCGCCGTCGGCAACATGCCGTCGTGGAAACTCAATTGGCAATTCCGCCGCGGCTTCAAACGTGGCACCCGCCGGATGCCCTTGTTCTCGATCTGCCTGCCCGAAAAGATTCACGAAATCCGACTCAGTGACAACAGTTCGTTCTGGGACCAAGGCTATCCGGCACTGATGCTGACCGACACCAGCTTCCTCCGCAATCCAAACTACCATCAAACAACCGACACACCCGAGACACTTGACTACCCCCGCATGACCGAAGTCACGCTGGGAGTGGCCGCGGCAATGCAACGCTTACTGCGGTAGCTTTACTCATGAGCTGACGGACACAATACCGACTTGATGGCATTTAGTTCGACGAAACTCTTCCACCGGTCCGGCACGTCATCTTTGTAGAAGATAGCCTCGGTCGGACATTCAGGAACGCAGGCCCCGCAGTCGATGCATTCATCGGGGTCGATGTAGACCATCGTGTCGTCCTCATGAAAACACTCGACCGGGCAAACCGGCAAGCAGGATTTGTCTTTGCATCCAATGCAGGGCTGAGTCACCACCATCGCCATGAGATAGCCTTTAAATTGAAGTTTGTTAGTCTGTAGTGGACGAGATTGCGAGTCCCTCGCTAGTGAATCTTGGACTCGTTGCCTCACCCACTACAGGAAGTGAGAAAGCGAGTTTGGAACCGGACATCAGCCCACACGAAAATTCAAGAATTCCCGAATCGCTAGGCGATCAGCCGGATGGTTGGTTGCTGCGCGAGTGGAAATCGGGTGATGAGCGAGCCGCCGAAATCCTGTTTGATCGCTACGCCATCCGGTTAGTGGCCTTAGTCGCCAGCCGCCTGAACCGGAAATACCAAGTCTCGATTGATCCGAGTGATGTCGTTCAATCGGCGATGGGCAGCGTCTTCGGCGCTGCGAGGCACAGTCGCATTCAGATCAGTCGCAGTGTTTCGCTGTGGCGTCTACTCGCGACGTTCGCTCGTCGAAAAATGGCACGTTCGATTGAACGTCAATCAGCGGTCAAGCGGGGCGGTAATCAAGTTCGAGTCTCACTCGACAGCCTGCAGCCTCAAGTTGCTGGGTATCATGACTCGGACTCCGAAAATGAGGCAGATGCATTTCTCATGACGTTGAGGACAGAACTTCCCGGGGATCTGTATGTGATCGTTGAAGGCGTACTGGCCGGTCGGACGCATCGAGAGCTTGCCGAGTCGCTTGGGATCGATGAGCGAACCGTTCGTCGCCGGCTGTCCCGCGTCCGAGAGCGATTGGCCACAAACGCCGCTACCGAAGTAGAAAACGCACAGGCGGCAGACAGTCCGCCGACATTGCCGCGAGTGAACTACAACCAGTTCGTGCTCGGTAAATTGATTGGCAGCGGTGGCTTTGGCAAAGTCTATCGTGCTGGGCTACAGGCTGATGGTCGAACCGTTGCAGTCAAATTCCTTCGTAAAGCGTTCTGGCGAAACGAAGACGCTCGACGTTCTTTTCTCGGTGAGATCAACGTCGCGTCGCAGATCAAACACCCCGGAGTCATCCGATACCTCGGTTACGGAGAATCGCCGCAAGGTGGCCCCTACGTCATCAGCGAGTGGATTGACGGACGCTCATTGCACGATGTTTCCGACGTCACACCGAATCAGATCACACTGTGGCTCCGTCAGCTTTGCGATGCCATCGGGGCCGTACATCAAGCTGGCTTGATCCACGGCGACCTCACACCCAGCAACGTCCTCGTCGATGCGAATGATCGAATCACGATCACCGACTTTGGCTTTTCCCAGGCGTCCGTCGAAACTACAGGGTTCATGCTCGACCAACCTCGAGTACTTGGTGGGACACCGGGTTTCGCGGCCCCGGAACAAATCGACCCAGCGTTCGGTTCGATTGGCCCCAAGACCGACATCTATGCGATTGGCGGTCTCCTTCACTGGCTCATCTTCCAACAGCCACCGAATCACGGCGCGAGTCTCGAAGAATCGCTGGCGTCAACGCTCTCGAGCTACGATCCAGCCGTTCTGATGAACGAAGCAGTTCCCGCCGCACTTCGCAACATTCTCACAATCACACTTTGCAAATCGCCCGCGGACCGAACGGCCACCATCGCAGACATCACCGCGATGCTTGATCCATCAAAATGAACTTGGGACCAGGGTCTTCGGCAGCTCATTTCTTTTCTTATACAACCGAATACCGCGACATTCAAATCGCAGGACTGAACTACGAAGACGATTTTGCAGGCAACGCGCTGGCGGCGATGGTCAAGCCAGGAATCATTGAGTTCCGGCACCATCGAGCTTTTTCGGATCGGCATGTACAAGAGATCGCTGCCCGCATCGTGATGCATTCGGGTGGCGAGTTTGCTTCACGTCGGCACGCTGAGTATTGATCGTTAACAGTGATCGTTAACGTGGAAGCGTGGCGAGATCGCAGGCTGGCTATTCTAACCGTTGTCGCTAACCAAGCTTATCCGATGCCCTTCCAACCACGTCTGGAGATAAGCATTGAAAACGGACCCAGGGCGTGGGGAGATCGGCGCTGAATTTTGACCCACCTATTTGGGCGACTAGCTATTCTGCGGATTTTCCGCAGGAGGCTTGCCCGAGGTGCTCAACGTGGACGACTACGCTC
>JBGSKM010000080.1:0-6443 GCA_041741195.1 Pirellulaceae bacterium | reverse complement strand
ATGGAGCAGCTTATCCAGTAGACTGGTATCGACTGACGGGTCGGCGACGGCTGTGGACTGCGATTCATCCATGATCGCGTCAACAGAACCAATTTCACCGTTTCAGCCAAGATCGATTTCAACAGGCTGAATAGTTACAACGAATGATCGCCATGCCTCTCGTTGGTCCGGCGACTTGCACGCAGCAACGAACTCGTCGCGCGACTTGAGTGGCTCCAACATGGTCGGCCAAACCAATTCGGCCATGCGACCGCACAGGCCATAGAGCTTCATCAAGTCATCCCAATCACTCGATCGCCCAGTCCGCTGGATCACCGATTCACGCGAAACGCCTGCGTCGACGTTGGACATGATCAACCCCCGGTCGTTACCGCGTTGATCTTGGTAGGGAGTGAACGACGCGATTGTGCGTTGGCGAGTTTGAAAGTCGAGTCCCAGCTCGTCGACAATTTGCTGGGGCAACAGAGAAATCAAATATGCATAGCGAGACAACCAAGCATCAAAGTCGGGGAAGACTTTTTGGGAAGCCGTCGCTCCGCCGAGTGAATCGTTTTGCTCAAGGACGAGCACGGACTTTCCCGCCAGGGCAAGGTAGGCTGCGGCCACTAAGCCATTGTGACCGCTGCCCACGATCACGGCGTCGTAAGCTGTTTGCGTGGGTTGAGTTCTGTCGGACATCGGAGAAGATTGCTGGAGGAAGGTTTCACAGACGCTAGTTGTGCCGTCTTCCGCCTTTCGCGCCGAGGCCAACTTCCGATATCATTTGGCACTTGGCGGTCACGAACGATCATTTCAACCATAAAATCACGATGAAAACTGACGAGCTACGCGAAAAATACCTGGACTTTTTCGAGACCAAGGGATGCGTGATCAAGCCGAGCGATGTGCTCGTACCGACCTGGGATCCATCGGTTTTGTTCACGCCGGCGGGCATGAACCAATTCAAGGATCACTTTCTCGGCAAAGTGAAGCTCGAGTTCACCCGCGCGACGACCTGCCAAAAGTGTCTGCGGACGGGCGACATTGATAATGTCGGTCGAACGGCGTTTCACCACACTTTCTTTGAGATGCTCGGCAATTTTTCCTTTGGTGATTACTTCAAAGAGGAAGCGATCGCCTGGGCTTGGGAATTCTTGACCGATCGAAAGTGGCTGGGAATCGATCCGAATCGATTGAATGTCACCGTGTACAAGGATGACGACGAGGCTGCCGCAATTTGGAACGAAAAGATCGGCTTACCGACGTCGCGAATCTCGCGGATGGAGGAGGACGAGAACTTCTGGCCGGCATCGGCGCCAAGCCAAGGCCCCGACGGGGTGTGCGGGCCTTGCAGCGAGATCTATTACCAACTCGACGGCGGTGGTGATGTCGAAATTTGGAATCTCGTGTTCACCCAATTCAATCGCGTTGGCGACCCGCCTAACAACTTGCGTCCCTTGCCTAGCAAGAACATTGACACGGGAATGGGTCTCGAGCGAACCGCGAGTGTCCTGCAGGGTGTGCCAACGAACTATCACATCGATAGTTTGAAGCCAATCGTGCTGGCGGCGGCCGAGGTGGTGGGCGTCAAGTATGACTACGCGAGCGATGATGGGCGTCGATTGCGCCGGATCACCGACCACGTGCGCGCCGCGACCTTCGCGATTCACGAAAACGTGTACCCGGGTGCCAACGGTGCCAAGTATGTGATTCGTCGCTTGATCCGACGCGCGGTGCTCGATGGCCACCAGATGTCACTTCGCGAGCCGTTCCTATTCCAATTGGTTTCGTCGGTCGCCCAGGCGATGAAGCGTCCCTATCCCGAATTGAGCGAAACGATCGCGCGTGTGGAGGGTGTCATCAAGAGCGAGGAAGAACGATTCCTCGGCACGATCGATACCGGACTCGAACGCATCAGCAAACTGTTCGCTTCGATGCAAAGCGACAGTGTCGGAATGATCGATGGCGGTCGCGCCGCCGAGTTGTACACGAGCTATGGTGTGCCTCCGGAATTGCTCCAGCAAATGGGCGCCGAGCACAATTACACCTTCGATTGGAACGGTTACCAAGCGGCGATGGCCGCGCATGCCGAGGTCAGCGGCGGTGACCAATTTAAATTGTTCCAAACCGGGCCGCTCGAAACGCTCAAAGAAGCGCTGCACGAGACCGAATTCGTCGGTTATGACCATGTGACCGTTGACGCGACGATCAAAGGAATCATCACCGACGATGGTCATGACGAGGTGCATGAGGGTGTCCTCGTGTCGCACTTGGTGGCGGACGCTGATGCACCACTTCGAATCGTGTTGGATCGAACTCCGTTTTACGGCGAGTCCGGTGGGCAAGTTGGCGATGTCGGCATGATTACCGGTGACACCTTCAAATTCCAGGTCACCGACACCCAAAAACATGGCGGACTCGTGGTCCATCACGGCCGACTTATCGACGGCGAAGTCAAAGAGAGCTCGGCATGTGTTGCCACCGTGGATACCAATCGACGTGATGCGATTCGTCGCGCCCACTCGGCAACGCATATCTTGCATTACGCATTGCAAAAGAATCTCGGCAAGCACGCGCAACAGCAAGGCAGCAAGGTCGAAGCGGATTACCTGCGATTCGACTTTTCGAACCAAGAATCGATCGACGAAACAACACTGGTCCAGATTCGCAGTGATGTGCTCGATCAAGTCACCGCCGACTCACCGATCCGCTGGGACACCATCTCGCTGGCCCAAGCGAGAGAGGCTGGTGCGATGATGTTGTTCGGCGAAAAGTATCCTGACCCGGTTCGGATGGTGTCGATGGGCGCGTTTAGCAAAGAGCTTTGCGGTGGCACCCACCTCACACGCACCGGCGAAGTCCAAGCGTTCGAAGTGATCAGCGAAGAAAGCGTCTCCGCGGGAACGCGGCGTGTCATCGCCGTGACCGGTCCGCGTGCCCAGTCGCATCGTCAAGAAACAGTGACCGGGACTCAAGCGGCTGCCGCGGTTCTCGGATGCTCGCCCACCTCGCTCGTCGAACAAGCTGGCGAGTTGATGAAAGAAGTTCGTCAACTCAAAAAGGACTTGTCGGCCGGCAAGGCCACCTCGGCGGTCACCAAGGCCGAAAAGAAACCTGCCGCAAAGCCAACGGATAAGGAACTGGACTATCCACAAGCACGGTCGATTCTTCGCGATACAGCGAGATTGTTGAACGTCGCGCCGTCGGATGTTCCAAGTCGCCTCGAGGCGCTGCTGGCGGATCGTGCGTCGCTTGTTGAACAACTCAGCCAAGCGGCGGCGGGTGGCACCATGACGGCGGACGATCTCATCGCCGCCGCCGAAGATGTCAACGGCTCACTGATGATCGTTCTCGAAACCCCCGGCGCGAACGCGAACATCATGCGGGGTTGGATCGACCAAATTCGCAAGACAAGCAAGACCCCCGCAGCCGTTCTGTTGGCGTCGACCCAGGGTGACAAAGTGATCTTCGTTTGCGGATTAAGCAACGCGCTTGTCCAGCGAGGCATCAAGGCCGGAGATTGGATCAGTATCGCCGCCGAAGCCACTGGCGGTAGCGGCGGTGGCCGACCGGAAATGGCACAAGCCGGCGGAAAGGAAGCATCGAACTTGCCCCAGGCGATCGATGCAGCCAAATCGGCGATGCGGAAGCTACTTTCGTAACGAATCCTTGCATTGGTCGCGGCTGGGGCTGGTCACACATCCCACGTTCCGGCCCGCGACAACGGGCGAGAATCGAAACTTAGGGAACGCTAAAACATTTCGCGTTGTCTTGTTTTGCCTGTTGGCGATCCGCACCCGTATCGAGTTTCGGCCTCGTACGTTAAAGTCCAGGATCACATTGGAAACCGCAAACGGGCGAATCATTCATGGCAAAAGTCGAGCAGGAGGCCCCGCTGAAGGGCCAGTCCGCGGCGGAGTTAGACCGCGCCCAGAAGATCAAGGCTCAGATTCTCGAGAAGACCGGACAACCACCGCGGTTGCATCACGTGGAAGTTTGCCAGCATCACAACGGTAACTACCGCGTCAACGTTTGGGAGAAACGAACCTCCACGGGTGACAACGCCTTCTCGACGGCCGTCCACATTAGCGCGTCTTACTACTTGAAGGTTGCCGATTCGGGTGAGATCGTGCACAGCAATCCACCGCTGACCCCTCGCAATTTCCCTGTTTGAACTTGCATTTTCCAGGGGCTAGCTGGCTATTCGCGACAAGCCCACGGGGGTCATCGCGTCTCCAGGAGTCGTGGCCAGACTAGCGGCTTGCGTTTCGATCCACGCCTGCAAGTCATCATGGATAATTATCTTGACGTCACTCACACTTCGTAACGAGTACTGCACTGTTTTTCCGATTAGATACCATCGCCGCGGCTCGACGTGGCAGTCGCGGTAGGGGATCAGTAGCGGTGAGTGAAAGAGCGAAAAGGGAGGCATCAGCCGCAGCAGAAGGCCTTCTCGCGTCACCCCGATTGTCACGATGCCCTTGTACGAGTTCCATCCGATATCACCGGCAACCAAGATCACCGTTTGCATCGTCCGTGTGGCAACGCGATCACCTATATCGACAACGCGATACGCACGAGCCAATCGAGTCCACCGGCGCGAATTGAATTTCCATAGCCCGCACATCAGTCCAACAAGCAGACTGTAGCGAACCAAAGCAAGCAGCAAGCTGCCGATCATATTTCTTCCTCCGGTGTATTTGCCTGTTCGTATCGCCGAAGCTTGTCGGCGACTTGGCGAAGGTTTTTCTCGACTGACTCAGGCGATTGATTCGGGAACACGGGTAAGTCCTCGATCGCGACACCCATTCTGGCCAAGGCAAATCGCCACTGATCCGCGTCGCCGGCATTATTCATGATTGGTGACGGGCGACGCAAAAACAGTTCTCGTACCCGCGGCGCTGCGGCTGATGCCTGCGGTCCCAAGCGAACCAGCGCTGTTCGAATACCGTCAACCAATGCGCGTCGATCACTCCAGTTCGGCAAGCCAATCGTGGTGTCGAGCATCTCGTCGAGCTTGGGCATCGCGCGACCAGGACCAAGATCCGCCAACGTCGCGATCAGCGGCGCCGCCTGTTGATAGATCTCCGGCGAACTCAAGATCGCGAGGTACGTCGGATCAGGATCGGCGAACATTCCCGGTGGCAAACTGGCCAGACACTGGGCCAACCAATGACGCAGGCTCGCGGAAGTGTGGTCCATGGCAATCCGATCCACAAAGGCATCTCGCATGGCGACGGGCGTCTTGTCCCGAGAGAACACGTTTTTAATCTGCGTATCAATGTCTCTGACGCGATCATCCGCCACGATCCGCGCGATCAGTGAGTGGTCCGTCGATTTCGCATCGAAAAAGAACAAGCCGAGGTATCGACGCGCGAGATCGATGCGGGCGGTTGTCGCTGCCGGGTCATCAAGCGCTTCAACGGCCTGCACCCGCAGCATCTCGACGACGTGATCGTCACAGGGTGGAGCGGACAACTTGATCGCTTGCAGCAACTCGGATTCTGGCTTCAGCGACACATTGCCAGTCGTCATGAACCGCCGGCCAACATGGAACGATTCGCCCGAGACGGCGCCAGCCGAGATGCTGGCGTGAAAGCCCAAATAAAACATGCCAGCGGGTACGGCTTGCTTGCGATAGCTCTTGCGAAAGCGAACCGTGCCTCTCGAATCGACGATCGTGATCCGGCTGAGCACGGTTACTGGGTATTTCCTGTGACTTTCAATGCGGATGACCCAATCGGCATCCTCAGCTTCGACGCAATGGACTTCTCGCAGTCGCTCTTGCCCGGCCAGCCGCATCGCCCAATGCGCCTCCACTGCCTTGGCCGCCGTGATCAGCCGCATTCCACGCGTCGCTTGAATCATTGGCGGATACTCACGAACGATTTGACCTGGCTCGCTTGGGAAAATGCTCACCTTGGGATCCGCTTTCGCGTCAACGAGTCCGAAGGCCGCGGATTGCTTTGCATCCGACGGTTTGCGACTAGCCGCAGTGACGGTGGTCAAGCTTTTCACAAGCGGAGAATCGAGCAGCGCGAGGCTCAAGTAATCACATTCAGCCTGGCCGCGCTGGTCCAGTCGTTCGAGACGCACATTCCCGTTGAGTTCGATGGCGTGATTTGGAACTACATCGGGCAGATCCGCCGTACGGTACGCGGTGATTGCCGCCCAGCGATATGGTTGCATGACAACCCAACCGAGCAATAGCGCAATACCAAGGGCCGCTGCATTTGCTTTTAACGGTGAGGAGATCGGCAGCACTTGCCGAATCAACGCCGTCGCGGCCAAGTATACAAAGACCGTGGGCGCGACTGTGAGGATCTGGAGATAAGCATTGAAAACGGACCCAGGGCGTGGGGAGATCGGCGCTGAATTTTGACCCACCTATTTGGGCGACTAGCTATTCTGCGGATTTTCCGCAGGAGGCTTGCCCGAGGTGCTCAACGTGGACGACTACGCTC
>JBGSKM010000079.1:0-123097 GCA_041741195.1 Pirellulaceae bacterium | reverse complement strand
CCATTGATTCAACGCATACCGAACTGCCTTCCCGATCGCACTCTTGGGAAGCACCTTCGCATCAGCCTTCTGGGCATCAAGCCACGACTTCAATCGCTCCAGCAGTGGCAACGATTCGCTTACTCGAATTGACAAGCGATCGTCATCCGAAAGCCCGCTCACGCGATCTTCGATGTCAAACAACTTGCGATACATAGTCAGCACCCAAGTGGCGCGAGTCGGATCGTTACTCTTGGCGGCCTCGAACTTGCGACGCACATGCGCATGGCAACACGAAGCGTTGATCCGGCCATCGCTGCCCAGATAAACACCATCATCCACACCGTACGCATCAACTCTCACAATGCCTTCAAAGTCTTTCAAGAAGTTTGCGGGTCCCGCACGCTCGCGAGAATCGTGAAAGAAGAACGCGTTATAAGGCGAAGTATCTCGGCCGCGAGCCAACCACATCCGTGCGGTCCGCATCTTGCCCGGAAGCGAAAAATCTTGCAGTCTCACCGGTGTGTCATCCATGCCGATCACGTTGCTCGCGATTAGACGAGCGATCATCAACGAGCACAGCGGTGCTAGGTAGTTGATGTCGAACCGTTCCGTGACGAACTCCGCTTGTTGCTGGTTCTTCGCAAAAATGTTGGTCTTGCCCAGCGTGTCACCGCCGTCGATGCACAATCCCCGCGTCATCAAATGCTTGAGCACCTTGTCGACCGTGTCGATGTTGAACAGCCACTTATTGATCACAGGAGCTTCCACCTTATCGGGGACATTCTCATCTTCGTCCCACTCCGTCGAATCCCACTGATCCTTCTCGTCTTCGGGCAGATCGTCGTGCTTGATACCGCGCAGTTCAAAATTCGTTTAGAGCAAACGTTGCCTATCACCAGAAGACCGCTATGCAGATCAACGCCAGAACAATTCGATAGTAGCCAAACGGCATCAAGCCGTGGCTGTTGAGCAACTTGATCATGAACTTGATGCTCAAAACCGCCGAGATAAATGCGGAAACCAATGCCACAAAGGGAAAAGCCGCACCGTAGTGCTCGAAAATTGCGGCTCCATTGTCTAAGCCCTCGAAAAGAGTGGCTGCGGAAAGAGTAACCAGTCCCAACAAAAAGCTGAACTCCACGGCTGCAGCTAGGGAAAGCCCGGACCAGAGTCCGCCCAGGATTGTTGCCAAACTGCGGCTGAAACCGGGGAAGAATGCACAGCATTGAGCAAGACCGATTAGCAGACTTGCTTTCCATGTCAATTGATTCAACTCGATGCCGCTTGATTGCCCTCGCAATACGAGCGACTTTGAAGCGGACAGGATCAGTACCCCTCCCACAAATAGGGCGGCAATGACGGGTCGAACGCCGAAGAGATGCTCCTTGATCCATGCATGAAGCAGTAAGCCGAGGATCGCTGAAGGCAGGAAGGCGACAACAAGGTGGAGGAAAAGCTGCCTCCCCTCGGAATCATTTCCCTGCATCCCTCGGAACATCTGCTGAAATCGGCGTCGGTACAGGACCAAGACCGCCAGAATGGCTCCACTCTGAATACAGATCGCCAATGCATCCTCCGCTCGTTTGGATTCATCACTGGACGTGCCTTCCATCAACGCTTGTACCAGCAGCAAGTGACCGGTAGAGCTAACAGGCAGATACTCGGTCGATCCTTCAACGAGTCCGAGAACAACCGCTCGCCAGAGTGATCGATTGAGCGTTACTGGCTTGCCGAATAATTCCGATATCTCGTCCTTAAGATCGTTGACGGACAGTTTTTCGATTTTGGTGAATGATGGCGTTTCCTTAACGGTGAATTGAGCGTCTTCACGAATCACGAACATTGCCGCCACGTTGTGCTGAACCGCCCACTCGTAACCTTTTGAAGGACCGAGCACCATCATTGTGGTGGACAGGGCGTCAGCCTTCATGCACGTGTCCGCAACGATGGTGACCGACGCCAGATCATGTGTGATTGGCCGTCCTGTTCTCGGATCAATCGTGTGGGAGTACCGAGTTCCCTTGATTTCTCGAAAGCGGCGGTAGTCACCCGATGTAGCGACCGCCTGATTTGTGAGGGGGATAATTGTTTGAAGAGCATTACGGGAACTAGGCGAATCGTCTGGACGTTCAATTCCAATTCGCCACGGCGTCCCATCCGGCTTGAAACCGATGGCGACATCTTCCCCACCAATCTCCACCAAGAACGATGAGGCTCCCGCTCTCTTGAGAACGGTGGCGAGTCGATCCACCGAATAACCTTGGGCAATACCCGCCAAATCGATTTGAACGCCCTCTTTCGACTTGCGAATCGCTGCTGGCGATTGTCGCACTTCGAGTTTCTCCCAGCCGACGAGTTGTTTCGCCTTCTCAATCTCCGGCGCCGAAGGCAACTTGTTTCCAGCTCTTTTGGAACCGAATCCCCACAAATCCACCAGTGGGGCGACAGACATGTCAAACGCCCCGTCACTCCTCTGGCTTGCCAATAATCCAGCAGCGACAACTTTGCCGGTAGTTTCCGACACGGGAAACCATTCCGTTTCCCGATAGGAATTGAAACGAGAGATTTCCGACTCTGGGTTCCAGTTCGAGAGTTGGCCGTCGATGACTGTCAGTTCTTTCCGAACCAGTCTTTGAAGTTCGACTTCGCCAATTGTGTCAGGCAATCCATAGGCGATCACCGAAAAACTCGTTCCCTGCGTCAGTCCAAAAACCTTAACTCGCCTCTGAGTCTTTGGAGCTTCATCGGCGGCAAGCCAACTTGGAAAGATGGTCAGCACTGCCGCAAAGAGAAAAACGGAGAGTCTTTGACATTCTTTCATCTGACATCTACGAAGGTAACGACGAATGGACTGGAACCGTAACCAAGATCTAATCCGAGCATTCTGGACACGAGAGGAAACATGGAACCGACCAGTGTGCCCAGAGACAAATGCCAGCGAACGCTTAATCGATCACGATTGCCAATAACCGGCGGTCAGCATTTCCCAAAACGGACGAGAGCGTTCATGACCCTCTTACGAATCCGATTAGACCAAATCTCATTCGCAATACGATCCCCAGCAGCAGCTCGTGCCAGATAACCCGCCACTGGCTCCCGGGCGTAATTTGTCCCAAGGCCATCGTCCTTTTGATAAGGCTTGGCGACTTTGATCCAGAGTCTCCTCCGGTCGAGATGTACAGTGGAATGGAAAAACTTAGAATGAGCACCGATGCAATCGACTTCTCGTAGTGAACCAAGCCTGTGAAAGTATGGATCGTATCATGTGGAGTTTAGCTCGGTGTCGAAAGTGCATCAGAAATCTTGCCGATCCAAGACGCAAGGGCAGTCAAGGCAAGATGATGGTGCCGACGTAGCTAGGAATTCAATCCATGCAAGGAGATTAGATGAAGTAGCGAATGACCTCCACATTGTGTCAGTTTGCGGGTTAAAACCAGCCACCAGTTTGCGAGGTAAAACCAGCCAGTGTATGGGGTCGCGGTTGCAACCACACTCGTGAGTCATCTAAACTGAGCCACAACCAACGCGGCTTCACCAGAATCCGCATAGCCCAAGCGTGACCTCACGATCGTTTAGCCAAGCGTCTCAGTTCAACGGCCAAACTATCCCGCGGTTCCGCTTCGCTCCACGCGGGATATTTCGTTATTCGTTCCCTTATCCAGAGCAAATTGCCACTCGTCATGCGCATCCTACTCCTCGGACTTGCATCGATGGTTACTGGTGGTGCCTCTGCGTTCACTGGCCTTCTAGCCGAGCTAGGCGGCGGAGTCATCGCTTGGAAGATCTTTCGTGGTCCTCAAGGAGTCGTCTTCGCTACGATCGTGGGCGGCATGACCGCTTGGTCGATTCGACGATACGCAAAGCTGCCGGCTTCTCCTGCAGCGGGCGCGATCGGAGCTATGGCTGCCTCGTACGTAGCGATTGCCAGCAAGATATTGCAACCGGGTAGTGCTGATTGGGCAATCATGGGTGGTGCCTACGGCGCGACGGTGGGTGTTTCAATTGGGGCGTTACTCGGACCGATCGCACTTGCGTATCGACCGACTGCAAAGCGAAGCAGCGACGGCGAATCAGCGAATTCTAGTGAGTCACCAAGTTGAGTAATTGAAGTGGTCAACCGTCCGCGTTGACTACGTGATCCTTCACGTATGTTTGTTGGAGAAAGAAAGGTAAAAATGGAATTCCTGATTCTAATTGGCGTGGCCATGATTGACGCGAAACTTTGGAAGATCGTCTTGGAGCAGCGTCGTCACAATAAAGCGACGGAGACACTTCTGTCAGAAATTCGTGACAAATCAAATCCGGCTAAGTAGTCGGACACCCAACGTGCCAAGTCACGTGGTTGCATTTCGAAAGCAAAGGCATTGCGTACGGGGAGTTTCGGGGCGAGATGCATGACCGTGTTGACGAAGTAGAGAAACGATAGTCTGGTACTGCCCAGCACATCCGGTCATCAAAAGGGTTTTGCCTTGATAATCCAATCTCTCATTCTATTTTTAGTTACTTCGCTAGTCGCTATCTATGCAGTTTCGAAGCGTTCATCGCAGAAAAGAGAGCACGAGAAAACGCTTCATTCCCTGGCTGGACAATCGGGCGCTCGTTCAGTCTTATGGCAGATTGGTTGCCTCGTCGTGGTCGTCTTGGTCGCCGTCATCTCGGCTGTCTTTGCATTAAGGACCGGATACTCTGAGAAGTTCGTCGCACCCATCGTCTGGATGATGTTACCGGGATTAGTGATTGGAGTCTCGCGTTCGTCTTGGCCAATTTCATCGATCTGCGCTGCTGCACTTGTCTTTCCTGTTGTTGTGATTGCCCAGTTGGTTCGTGCCACAGGTGATCCAGGAAACCTCTGGCCGATCGCTGCTGTGTTTCTCTTCATAATGGCTGGATCCATCACCGTATGCGGATTTGGGCTTGGATTTGCGTCGCGATGGTTGATGACGAAGGTGCTCGGTCGAGTCGGGCGATGATAGGTGGGCCGACATCGAGCGACACGTCTCCAGCCGCTTGCTGACGATTACTCTTGCCGCTGTCGAGGAGCAACCATCAGCTTGTCGTGCGATTCAATTTCGCCGCCGACGCAATAAGGCAAAACATAATCGGCGAACGAAGGGTGCTCGCTCCGTTACAACACAACAATCTCCGCGTTCTCATCCAGCCGCCTTGCTCAAGTCGCGGCGGATGCCCCACCAGCAATGCCCCCGACAATCCCAATCTTCGTGGCTAACCTCGTCCGACCACGACGCCGATCCAGCAGCCGGTTGCGATGCCGATCAACGCGGCAAGCATCACCAGTGGGTATCGAGGCTGCGAGACCGCGAGCGTCAACGACGATGGACAGTCGTATCGCTATTCGTCGTTACGGTCGGGATGCTGTTGTGCGTGCTGCTCGGCGTTGTCGACTACCGCTTCGAAGCAACGATCGCGGCTCGGATCTTCGGTTGGATAACAATCATGATCGCAGCTGTTGGATTGGCCCTCGGGCGGTCGTGGTTGAAATTTAAGTCTGTGGATGTCCAAATGGAACCGATCCCCGAATCGGTGCCTCTTGGTGACGACTTGATCGTTCGGTTGAAAGTCGACGGTCGGCCGGTCGACTCCGCGCTGGTTCGCTATCGAGTCGCCGGTTCGTCCGAGCGGAACGAAACGGATATGGAACCGCGCGACGGAGCATTGCTGATCGATAAATTCAGCGGTGTCATATCGGATTGCCGCAGTGATCTGGAAGTTCAAGTTGTGGCCGGACCGTTCGACAGCGGTCGGCATTCGGGCATCGTGCGGATACCGCTGGTGTTGGAATCTGGACTGCGACAGTCAAGCCGCCAACGGACCTCGAGTATTCGCAAGCTATCACCTACTACGCGTACGCGGTAGACAAGTGCTAGCCACACACCCAATATCGCGTTGTGCGGTGTCGTGTTCACGGGCGTGTCGCACTATTTACGTAAATAGTGCTTGTGTATTGGAACGTAGGAAACTTGCTCAATGGCATTTTCAGTCTACCCGCAGGCCTGGTAGCTAAAGAAAAGGCCGCCATGCTTGAGTTCGAAACTCGTTGCATGGCGACCAGGTATCAGCTCACTGGAGCCGGCTCTTGAACAGCGGCGACGCTATCGCCTACCAATGCGTGGTGGTCGGATATTGCCGTTGTTCACCGAACTAGCGATCAGAACGCCAGCAACCACAATGAACACGAGCCCGCTGCCGGTCAGGGCGGCGAAGATGGCGGCTACTCCAAGACTGCCGACGATATGGACTGAGTTCAGTTTCTGACGACTGGATTGGTTCATTTTTCCAACTTGTGGATTAAAGGAAAGTTGGACCGGTGCGTCTATCCGACCGCGGCCTCCTGCTTGAGTTCGTCAATCAGTTGCGAGGCTTGGCGGATGGTTAACGCGGTGACGCAGCGTGCGCCATACCGGTCGAGAAGGAGAGGGCTCAGCGAGATGCCTTGCCGCTTGGCCATCACCTGGATGGCCTTCACTTGTTTCTCAGTCGCCACACGAGGTGTTGATTGAGACGCTGGATCGGGCGACGCCTGTCGTGTTTGATCCGAAAGCCGAGCTTCCAGCGTGTCTTCGCAGACCGAGACAAGCTGGCGAAGCTTCGTTCTCAGTTCTCCTGCATCAGCATCGTCGATGCCAATTTGGAGCTGACAACTGCTTTCGACTTTGCCCGCCGTTTGTTTAGCGAGACAGACGGTGAGTATGGTGGACATGGATGTTCCTTGGTTAGAGTTTGAGAAGTTGAAAGGGATTTGCTGCACGATGCAGCGAGCTAACTGGTGACCGTCATCTCGGCTGATAACAGGTTGACGATTGAGTCACGATCGATGGGGATTTCACGCAGCCAGCGTGTTAGCTGATGGACCATCAGCCCGGCGGCGATCGAGGCTGTGTATATAGTGCTTTTGGACGTGCACGTTCCCTGCTGAGCTTCGGACGGAGTAAACAAAGTCGCCTCGTAACGACTCATGTCAGATTTCCCCGCCGCAGCCAGCACCCGGATGATTTCACCCAGCATGCGGCCATCGATCCACAGGTCCACTCGTCCGCGAAGCGATCGCCAGATGGCCGAGCGGGCGGCAATCGAATCGACACAGCAAAACACAATCGAACCCACCGTCTGCTTCGGTCGAAAACGGTCGATGATGTATTCCAGCTGAATATTGCCATCGATGCGTTCTATCTCTAATAACGTCGCGATGACTTTCGCAGTGCCGATGTCGTCACTGCGATAACCCTGTGTCGTGACGTTAGTCGCTTCGACAAGGTCAAAATCGATCAACTGCAAGCGACTGACACCAATCGACGCCAATTGCAATGCGACCTGGCGACCGATCGCCCCCACGCCGATGACTGTCACGAGCTTGTCTTGCAACCGGGCACGCTGAACCAAGTCCGACTGTCGCTCAAAGCGATCGACCCCCCTGTTCATAACGTGCTCCGATCGTGCAAGCTCCACTCAGTGGGATCATCGTGATAACTTGGCCACTGGTGATCATGAAACGCGTCAGAGATCAAATCCCCACGACTTGCAAACGGATCCAGAATTTGGACCGCATCAGCGTACTCGTCGATCCAGCGATCATGGTCGGCGCCAGGGAACTCCGATCCATAGTCGACGGTGCTGTGCAAGCGTTTCGACGTATTGCTGTCGCCCGGTCTAGCGGACCTCGTCCGGATACCGATCCAGACCCTCCTACGGCAACGAGTGACAGAATTAGGTCAAGCGGTAATCTGCCGACGAGCAGTGTCGGACAATGTAGTCGCAATAGGAAACACAGTAAAACAGGTCAGGAAATGAAGACAATCAATACAAAAGAAGCGGCATCACGACTCAACGTAAGCGTGAGCCAGTTTCGATGGCTTGCGAACAAACGTGGGATTGAGCCAGCAGACTATTATATCAATCCAGGATATTTCAGCGGCCCGATGGGGATGCTATGGGCAACAAAGATTATTGGCCCGCTGAAGCACACCAAACTCTATAAGCAAATGGTCGATCGAAATGCTTCGCGGTCCGAGCGATGGCGACTGCAAGACGAATTGGATCTTCAGAAGAGAGAAAGCGAGAGACTGGCGAGACGCGAGAAGTTTGAGCACCGATACGCGAGTAAAGAATTTCAATTGGTTCTCGATTCGGCAAACGCTATGTTTGAACTAAATCGATACGCAAAGCACGACGATTGCCACCCTTGGACGCGAAGGCGCATTTATAATCTGAAATCTCCCTTGATCAGGTGCTTGGAGCAACGAGGATATTGTGAGAGCACTGCTGTACATCTGATGCGGGTCCCTGCAAAGGAATGCTTTGGTTGCGATGGTGGCGGCATGGATTATGACACAGGTCGAGATTGTTACCGATGCGGTGGTACGGGAGAATTCAAACCAGCTACCGAGTTCCGATTCATCGCGTTTCAATTTCAGGTCGGCGATGTAAAGTATCGCTGGCACCAGCCAGAGCATCTGGTCGATTGGACTTACACTCCGACGAGTGAAATCGTACCGATTAATGAGACGGAAATCAAACCCGTGAAAATCTCAGTCGACGAAATTCCGGATCTGATGGACACGATCCGATACTTGATCGAGCTTCCATTTCCGGTACTACAGCAAAACTAATATACACACGAGAGACTGGCTCGGCGGTGACTCGTCGGGCCAGTCATTTACTTCAAAGACAGCTGCACTATTTACGTATTTAGTGCAAGTATGGTGGAGTTGACCGGAGCGTCGTACCACCCGACGAACGCTACACGAATTAACGCTGGCGAAGCGTCCGGACTTGACGAGACAAACACAAAGTGTCTCTCCTGGAGCATCCTGCACGCTGTCATCGTCGAGTTTCAATCGCTTCGTAACCAGGCCGAGAGACGCGATGAAACGGGAAATTCAGAAACAACACGTGCGTGACTACGTGCCATTCATTGCCGACGCCAGAGCAGATCCGACGAGCGGCCTGCAACGGCGATGTCGATGACGGCAATCTCAGTTTGGCAGCATGACCTAGGGTGCAGTGGCCGATGCGAGTTCCTTCCTACGGAAGGTCCGACTCGTCCGATATTGGCGGTTGCATCTACGATCGCCTAGCAAGTCGGTTTGGGGGGCGACAACTACTCAGGATGTCGATCACTACAGGCCAGTTAGGATTATGGCGAGATTGTGGCCGAATACATCGACGATTTGTTCAACGATCAAGCGGACGAGCGCGTGTATGATCACCGTTTGGGAAAGATCAAATTAATCGTGCCGCGGCACGATTGGTTCCCCTAAGCTCAAAGCGAGACAAGAGAACATGCGGACTGGAACCAAATCGATGGTGTTGTTTGGGACCAGTTACTTGCTGATTTGGTCGATCGCCTTTTGGCTGGCCGGCACCACACCCCGGAAATTCCTGGGGGTCTCGATCAGTCACAACGGCGTTTTGGCCCTAACGTCTTGGTCCAAGTCGATGGTGCACAACACGAACGTCCAAGTGTGGGCAGACGACCTTCAGTCTTACCGGGAAATTCCTTGCTTTCCAAACGCCTGGGCGGTGTCGATCTCAGTCGATGGTACATCGGTAGTCGTTCCCACGGATGATCGCTTGGTTTATTACGATGTCAGAGCAAACAAGGTGATTCGCCGGTCCGATTGGCCGGAACTAATAAACGAGGACAACGGCTATCCGTATGGTCCGCCCCTGTTCAGGCACCTTTCGATTCTCTGGAATTCCGATCTGTTGGCTTTTCCTACTTATCGCGGAGGAGGAATCTGGCGTCCAGCACAACAGGCCTATACGGAGATACTAGAGTCCTATGAGCCACATGTTCAACTTGATTGGAATCGACGCTACGGATTGCTCGGATCGGTGGATCTAAATTCGAACAAGAGAACTCAGAGGTTTTTCGAGTTTAGAGAAGACGGTACCGCCAGGCTGATTCGCAATGTGCCTGTCATTGAGGAATGGTACTTCGTCGCGGCGGTCGATACTTCAGGGACACTCGCGGTTCAAGATGACGACGGAGTCGCCCTGATAAGCCTGGACGGCAACACGCGTGATATCGAAATCCCAACCGATCTCGGCGGGGTCAGAAAGTACAGCCCCGACGGCCAGCGGCTTCTCTTCTCCAGTCCGAAACAACGACAAGTTTCCATCTTTGACTTATCTTCGCAAGAAATCGTCGGCAGAATCCAATTTCGCCCTGACGAATCGCTGGATGAGGTTCAGTTTCAAGATGATGACCACATCATCGTGCTAATCGAACGGATCAATGCTGACGACAGGTATGACAAATCGGTCAATGACCATCTGAAGCGGTGGAACTGGAGAACCGGAGAAGTTCAGACATTGAGCGCCGGATCCTTTGACGCCGCCGAGACCATGTTCTGGCTACGTCTGGTCTGGGCGTTGTTTTCGATCTGGTTGCTGACGCTGGTCTTGAGCGGTTTTGCTGTGCGAATGTCAAACTCATCAACCAGCTTTCGTTGGCGCCCGTGGCTGGACCTCTTTTTGGCGAGCCTGTTTATGTTCACGGTGACGGCCAGGCGTGTCTGGAGCGGTGCAGACGCGCAGGGCGTCAACGTAACAATTGCATTGGCGATCCTATTTGGCTTGATAAGCCTGCTCATATTCTTTCTGGCACTGTCTCCAGGGCGATGGATGTCCAAGATTCCCTGGTGCCTGTTTGTGGTCGCCGCGTTGTCACTCGGCATAAAGAGACTTCAGGAAAGACTGGATACGCACATTCTGCAAGACACCATCAGTAGCTCAATCGTCTGCGGCGTACTGTTAGTGCTACTGCTCGCCTGGTTCTTGATCCCAAGAACCAAGGGATGGCGACTCGACTATCCAGGCACGGTATCAGCACATGGTGGGCCTCAGCGGATCAGCCGGATCACACTGAGGGATTGTTTGTTATTGACAGCCGCGGTCGCCGGTTTGTTCGCTGTTTGGGCGGGCGACGAATACTACGACCTGGACGCCGGTAATATCATCGGTGTCTTGATACCATGCGCATGCTTCACAGTCGTTGGGGCTGCCGTGACATGGCTGGTGTTTGGATCACGCGCTAACTGGGGCAAGTATGTGTTGGCATCGCTGACAACGATTCCCGCACTGCTTTACTTCCCGCTGTTTACCGCAGTTCTAGTTGCCTTCTTAATCTCGTCGCTGATGCTGTTTCGGATGCACGGTTTCCAGCTACGATCTCTCACGGAACTGCAATATCGATCGAGTCAGAGCAACTGAGAGAATAGGAATGACGTGCGAAGTCGAATTGCCATATTTCCTAAGCGCATTCCAACGACTCACCGATCACCGGGCTGTCGAACTTGCCAAGTCATACGGTACGCCAAAGCGAGAGCGATTGTCTTGCTGAGCATCCCTGTCAAACTTTATCACCAGCTCGAGAGAGAGTTCCGCACTATTTACGTAAATAGTGCAGGCGTGGTGGTGATGCAGGACGCCCAAGGTCAGAGCAAGACATCAGGACGACCGAACACATTTGTTGTGCTGGAACAATCTCATGAGCAGTGGTCCATCGACAAACAAGTAAAAGAAGAAGAGACGGATGCGAGAGATAAGTGCGAACGTATGGCAACTGACCGGCTTCCCTCCCAACGTGATCAATGTTTACCTGATCGGCGACGTGCTGATTGACGCCGCTACCCGCTTTGCCGGTCGACGCATCCTACGGCAAATCGAGGACCGCCAATTGTCGATGCTGGCACTCACTCATGTGCATCCCGATCATCAGGGTGTCGCCAAGATGATCTGCGAGCGTTTTCAGGTTCCCTTGGCGTGTCATGCGGCAGATGTGCCGGCCATGCAGGGCGACTGTCCGATGCAGCCTGATAACTTCGTTATCCGTGGACTTTCACGGTTTTGGGGCGGATCCCCGGTTCCCGTGGCTCGAATACTTCAAGAAGGGGACGAGATCACTGGTTTTCGTGTCGTCCACGCCCCGGGACATACTCCGGGGCATGTCATTCTTTTCCGGGACGAGGATCGGGTCGCCATCGTGGGTGACGTTCTGAACGGCATGAACTTGGCAACTTCATGGCCGGGACTGCACGAGCCCCCGGACTACTTCACTGCGGACGTATCTGAGAATCGGCGTTCGATTCGCCGCTTGGCTGAGTTGGAGCCTCGTGTGTTGTGTTTCGGCCACGGGCCACCGCTCTACGATATGAAAACCTTCGACCGATTCCTCAAGCGTTGGCGTATCGATTAGTTTGCAACCGTTGGGACAGGTCCAAGTCCGAGGTCGAAGGTCACCAAGGTATGGCAAGGGCCGCTTACGAGCGTTCACTCTACAATGTCTGGTCGATGATCAACGTCATCATGAGACGTCGTGACCCTTGGTAGCCAAGTCCCTAAGTTCCGGGTCGCCTGTGGCATAACCCAGCACCAGCTAACTGACCGGAACCGCACTATTTACGCAATTAGTGTCGTTGCGTTTCTGACGCCTGCTACGCTCTCTGGCAAGTGAGTAAAATGCAAGTCGCCACTGAACTGAACTGCCACGCTACGCGGATCGTCAAATTGCCAAGTCAATACGTATCGGGATAATCGTCACTGGGAGCGAGCATGGTCAGTAACAAGTAAGATGAGTAGCGTAAGCCTGCGCATCGTCATGCCGATTAAAGCACAATTTCGGGGTGAAGCGGTGCTCCATAACAGTTGCTCGGAGCGAGCTGGGCTAGATATCGATGTCACGACAGACAATGCATTGTCACGCATCGACCGGAGTGAGACTCGCTCAAGGTCTGACACACATGGGTGCCGTTCAAAACCTTACCCAAGAATTGGCATTCTCGGTCCTGATGTGATTGCTTAATGCCACAATCGACGCCTGTGGGTGCAATGATTTACAATGTCAACTTTGGTGCTATACTCCGAGAAATCGGTGAGTTTTTCAGCATAAACTGCGGATTGCATACGGTGGAGAAGGCGCCCTGGGGGTGTAGAGATCGTGGGTTCAAATCCCGCCAGCCCGACTTCATCAAGGTCATCCTGATTTGTTTGACCGCTTCGCAGTCGGTGCTGTTTTCGCCTGATTCGCGCTCAAGGCGTTCCACATCAGCGCCCTTCGGTGGTTCAGTATGACTTCATGAATGCGTGGACGCCGATTGGAGCGAACCACCACCGTTCGAAGCGTCACTCCGCTCTGGATTGGCAACTGGTTGTCGGTGGGCTAATCCAGTCGCTGGAGCCACGTCTCCTTGCCGATTACTTCGCTGATAAACATTTGTTGGGCGACCAAGATGGACTCGTGTAGTTGCTCGGCGGTGACCGATCCGGCTTCGTTCTGGACATCGAGTGTTCCAGTGGCATCACGCAGAAACTCCACTTTGTAGCCACGATGGAATGCTTGGCGTGCCGTCGTATCGCAACACATTTGTGTCATGTAACCGGCGATGCAAACGGTATCAACGTTCCTTTCCCGCAAGAACGTATCAAGTTGCGTGTTGGTGAATGAACCGGGCAATTGCTTGTCAATTAAAATATCACGTGGCTTGGACTCGACGTCCTTGTGCAGCTGCCACATCGCGCTCCCCTGGCGGAAGATCGGTGATTGTGGATCTGGCTGGTGATGCCGCACCACGACCGTGGGCAGGTTCGTTTTGTTTGCCGCTTCCATCACTTCGAGAATGGCTTCCAGATGGCCGACGGGATGTCGAATCGGGAAAGCTCCTTCGAAATATTCTCGTTGCACGTCGATCACTATCAGTGCTCTGGTCATCGATGATCCTTCGCAAGTGCATGGTTGAACGTTTGCTTGTCTAGAAAGATTTTGTTGTCCGAGGGTGAGTTGCGGACGAGTACGACCGGCAATGGCATGGGCCATTCTAACGGTTTACCTAGCGATGGTGCGGCCACCGATCCTCCGCTTGTTTCGTTGTCCCAGAAACGGCACGAAATTCGCCGTTCAGCGACTCGACGAGCGTCGCAAATCCGGCTTCGGTCACGCCATTCTCGCTCGATCACCATTCATCACCCTGCAACGAAAGAGATACGATGAAAGCTGTATGCTGGCACGGTCGCTACGACATGCGCGTCGATACGGTCGACGATCCGAAAATTGAGGACCCCGGCGATGTGATCGTCAAGATTCTAGCGAGTGGCATTTGCGGTTCCGATTTGCACTTGTATGCGGGGGCGGCACCGGCCATGCAATCGGGTGATGTGATCGGCCATGAGCCGATGGGCGAAGTGGTGGAAGTGGGTGCATCGGTCACCAAGCTTCGCAAGGGAGACCGCGTCGTTGTCCCGTTTACGATCTCGTGCGGTGAGTGCTTTTTCTGTCAAAAGACTTTGTATTCGCTTTGCGACCGCTCCAATCCCAACGCGGACCAGGCGGCGAAAGTGATGGGGCATTCGCCCGCAGGTTTGTTCGGCTATTCGCACATGCTCGGTGGATTCGCGGGTGGCCAAGCGGAATACCTGAGAGTTCCCTACGCGGATGTGGGACCGATTCAAGTTCCGGATAGTCTTACGGACGAACAGGTCGTTTTTCTGTCAGACATTTTTCCGACCGGATACATGGCGGCGGAAAACTGCGACATCGAACCCGGCGAAACGATCGCCGTGTGGGGCTGCGGCCCCGTTGCTCAGTTTGCCATCCAAAGCGCATGGATGCTCGGCGCGGGTCGGGTAATCGCGATCGACTGTGTCCCGGAACGGCTGGAGATGGCAAGGAAACATGGCAGGGCGGAAGTGATTAATTTTGAAACAGAGGATGTCTATGAAAAACTTCAAGAAATGACCAACGGTCGTGGACCCGATGGATGCATCGACGCTGTGGGTGCAGAGAATCATGCAGCGAGTTCGCTCAAGTCTGCGCTCGATGAAGCCAAGACCGCAATGCACCTGGGCAGCGATCGCCCACACGTCCTCAACGAAATCTTGAAGTGTTGTCGAAAAGGCGGTAAGGTCTCGATTCCTGGGGTCTACTTCGGAGGCGTCTCGCTGCAATGGGGAACCGCCATCAACAAAGCGCTCCAGATGAAGATGGGTCAGACGCACATGCAGCGTTATTTGACTCCACTGCTCAAGAAAATTGAATCTGGAGAGATCGATCCGTCCTTTGTCATCACACACAAGGAACCGCTCGAAAACGCGCCTGAGGCGTACAAAAAGTTTCGAGACAAGCAAGACGGCTGCATCAAGGTCGTTTTAGTA
The DNA here is from genome assembly GCA_041741195.1 of Pirellulaceae bacterium. Classification (GTDB taxonomy): domain Bacteria; phylum Planctomycetota; class Planctomycetia; order Pirellulales; family Pirellulaceae; genus JBBSJZ01. The sequence continues at coordinate 107,947 of JBGSKM010000079.1, read as the reverse complement.
CCTGGAATGAAAGTGTGACGTCATAACGCTACAAAAAGCTCACTCCGGTGTGGGCAGAGAGCCGCGCGGTGCTTCCGGCCAGTGCAGCTGTTAGTTCGTGTGATCCATGTTCAGTCGCGAAATCATCGCTGTCGCGATCGATGGACGAATGCGAAGTAAGTGATGACACATCCAGCGTGTCGAATCGCTCTTGAGACCTGCGGAAATCCAGCGGCAAATCTTTTGCTGGCTCGCTATGTGATGCTTGTGCCAGAGCGCCCAACGCTCCCCGATCTCTGGACTCCAATCGTGACAAGCTTGTTGAACGTACGGAGCCACTCCGAGGCCACTTTCAAGCGCCCATCGTATGCCTTCGCCGGTGAACGGCTCGATGTACCCGGCGGCGTCTCCGACTAGAAACACTCGATCTTTCGCCAACTGATTTGGCGCCGACGATAACGGGGGCGTACCTCGCCAATTCACCGGTTCCTGGGAATCAAGCGCAGGCGAACCGGCTTCATGCAAGATCGATTCCACCAGCGACTCGGGGCCAAATTGCTGGAGTGCCGCAATATCCACGGAAGCGGCAACATGCAACCGACTCCCCGAAACTTGCGTCAGTCCGACGTATCCGGCACTGGCGACCACCATATGAATCGCGCCGCGATAAAATTCTGGTGGATAATTCGTCAGCGACGTCTCAATGCCAACACGCGAGTTCGCCGCTGGTTGCGATCTTAAACAATGATCGGCATCACGCGTCGAGTAGGGTAGCGCGGATCGGTTTCCCAAACCACTTGCGAGTACGACCACTCGACATTTGATTCGGAGGCGTTGTTGGCGGTGCGATAGATTGACCACCCGATACTGCTGTTCACAACCTTGAATTTGTGCTTTCGTTTCTGCGACAAATACGCCGCCGCGCGCGACGGCCGAATCGACAAGGCACTGGTCCATGACCCAGCGTTCTACCGCCACTCCACCGGGCATCGCGAATGAAAACGACCGGCCTCGGTGCATCAAGCGAATCGTCTCCAGCGGAACTGCCGAATCCCAGAGCCAGTGATCTTTGCCGATCAATTCAGCCAATCGCCGCGAGGAAACTCGATTGAGACAACCTCCGCAGGCTTTTGGCCTGGGAAACGCTTTCGCGTCAACCAACAGGACGGTCAACCCCAGTGCAGCACACTCAGCGGCCGCCGCTGAGCCCGCGGGTCCAGCACCGATCACCACCACGTCCCAAGGATGAGCGTCGTTTAACGACTCGAATTTTGTCGCACTCATCTTTGCCGATGCTGGGGGGAGTGTTGCGGCGATAGCCACCTAAGGTTCCGTGGAGCAACACGCATTCCCAAACATAACCACGTGATCATGGCGGTGATCGATTGCGGCTAGTTGGTTTCGCTAGCGCCCGTCCCGGTGACCACGCAAGTCGCAGATCGCTCGCCGGCCAAGTCCGTAACGATGCGAACCTGTTGTGATACGTCGCCGGTGCCACCATCGCCCGTGAACTTTAGATTGACGAAATGCAGCTTTTTCTTCCCTTCGGGAATTTCGAATGAGAAACGCTTGTCCGAGCAAACCACTTCGCGAATTTCGAAGGGTTCTTCGCCCTTGACGACCAACCGTTTCTCGACAATCGATTCTGGCTTGGTCGAACCGAGACTCACGGCGGCGGGTGATACCGAAAGCGTTTCTCGCACACGGCCTTCGATCGACATTTCCGTGGTCGGAAAGTCGCGATCATTGCTAACCAACGTCAATCGCTCTCGGAGGTCACCTTCCGGAATGGACGTTTTTGTCTGCACCGTCATCCGATAGCGAACCGCTCCAGGCAACTTTTCGGGCGAGTCGAGCCGGACTTTCAAATGCTCGCAGTGGCTGCGGACATCGGTGATGGCCCAGGGCTGACTGCCGGTATGCGTGATGACCACTTCCTGTTCCTGGACTTCGCCGGCCGGAAACTCGCCAAACGCCACTTCGGGCGGATCAAAGGTCACGTCGGTGCGAATGTAGCCGGACACTTTGAGTTGGACTTCCGCATAAAACGGCTTGTCAATGACCACGGTGATTGTCGCAGCCTTCTTGCCAATGAAAGTGCTCGTATTGAATGTGGCGATCACGGCTCCACGCTCAAACGTTTTCAGCGTTTCCTTCGTCAATGACGGTGACGTGCACCCACAACTGGTCCGCACGGCCGAGATGTGCACGTCTTCTTTGAAGGGATTGCGCATCTCAAAGTAATGTTCGCACTTGGTACCACGTCCAACCGTACGGAAGTCGAATGATTTTTCCGTGAACAGTTTTTCTGCCCATTGTTCCGCATGGCTCGTCGACGGAAGCACACCCGACAATCCGATGGCGATAGTTCCGATCAACATGCTGCGTCGTGAGCAATCCTTCATGGCTTCTTCTACCGAGGTCTGAGGTGGCAACGCGGGTTACCTAGGTAACTTTAGCAAAATCTGCCAAAGTCCTGAAGTCGCAACAGCTATTCGCTAAGCACAGTTTCGGCAATTTGGTCGAATTGTTCCAACAATTCTGCAAAGCGCTCCATCGGTAGGCCCACAACGTTGCTTTCGCTGCCGTCATTTCGGACACACAACCAGTCATTCCCGTCCTGGTACCCGAAAGCACCAGCTTTTCCCTCCCAAAGCATGGAATCGAGATAGCTTTCCAGCATTTCTTCGCTGAGCGGCTGCATCTCCAATTCGGTTCGAACGACGTCGACGGTGCAGCGGTTCTGACGAACGGACCAAAGGCAGATGCCCGTGTAGACATCGTGCCGTCGTCCACTGAGCAGCTTCAAGATCGACTCGGCGTGCGCACGATCACGGGGCTTGCCGAGAATCTGTCCCACGCAAGACGCGACCGTGTCGGCGGCGACGATCATTCCGCAGGCCGCGGATTCCGGCGTCCGTTGCCCAAGTCGCTTGGCAACGTCCGCGGCTTTGCGAAATGCGTAACGAGCGACCAACTGAGGCGCCGTCTCTCGGCTGCACATCCCACACTCCGCCTCGTCCCCCGCTGGTACGATCGTAAACTCATACCCGGCGGCTCGTAGCAGTTGGGCTCGACGCGGCGAGCCACTGGCCAAAATGAGCGGCTCGTCGGTCGGCAAATCCGCTCGTCGCAATCCGCTCATCAGTGGCAAATGGTCAGAACATTTCATGGCCGGGGGCGTACCTTACAAACACATCGAGGTCGTAAAAAGTGGAGGGACGCAAGCTGAAGCGAACCAACGCTTGAGTGCATCAATGGTGGTCCAACGCAACAGACTTCGTCAACCGCCAATTTTTTTGACTGTTCACCGCCCACGCCACATCGGCCGAACGAATCATTCGGGCTAGGCTTTCGACATTCGTTTGAGCTTGACGTCAGCGATTTCCAGACCCACGGCGGTAACGACGGCTACCATCTCCGCTTGCGAGTGAATATCAAGCTTTCGGGTGATCGACGACTTGTGACGCTCGATCGTTTTCGGGCTTCGAAAAAGCGTTTTGGCGGCCGTGGGTACATTCATTCCATGACCTAACAGGACAAGTACTTCTAGCTCGCGTGGCGACAACGTATCCAGCGGGCCAAGATCGATGTAATTGGTTTCGACGGTTTCACATACATTCGATCCAGGCGGTGAGATGGGTTCGCCGCCGCATTGGTGCGTCACGACGATCACGCGATTGCACGGCGGTGTCTTGTCACGAATGGGCCACACGGTCGATTCGATGCGACGCCCAAGAAAGATGTGTCGAATCATCATGGGGCGTGAATCGCGCAAGACTCGACCGATCATGGCCAATCGTTCTTGTACATACGGCGCCGGTTGAAACTCACCAATGAGTCGCCCTACGTATGAATCGATATTGCCGGCAATGAACAGCGCCGTGGATGTCTCGTTGATAAAAAGCAGTCGACCATCGGCATCCATAATGCAAACGCCAACCCCTGGAGTTTTGGACAGGGCTCCCCAAACCGAGAGAGGATCCAGTTCCGGGGGATCCACACGAAGGGTTTCTTGGGACGCTGGTTGGATCGTTTTCGCAGGCGGCATCTGTGGAGACGTTCACGTCTAATGAAGGTGGTGGTCAACCTCAATCAGGTGGATTGGAGGGATACACTCATAGTGTAAGCCGGGCCAGCGGCCGATACTATCAATCATCGGACAGCCCGGGAAACGAAACCCACCCCAGCAATTACCCAAGGCCGGGCGGATTTTCAAGGCCGGACGACCGCAACCAGCACGCGGTCCCCGTCGCGCCGTGGTGTCGATGAGAGACTTCTGGGGGCAGGGGTCTCTCATCGGCCCACCGCGTCGGGCGACCGTGTATCCACAAACGATGTTATCGCGGTGCTCGACCGTCGGCGCGAATATCCGAGGCGATCGCCGGTTGACGAACCGATTCAAAGGCACTGAATTCGGCCCAAACCGGTTGATGATCGCTGACTTTGATCGCTTGTTCTTGGGTGAGCCCAAAATCGTTTTGGAAATCGAGCACGCCGTAGCGGCCCGTGAATTCAGTGGTGACGGTACGATCGATCAAAATGTGATCGTAGGTCTTGGTTCGCAGGGTGTTGGTCTTCAAATCACCAGCGATCGAATAGACATTAGGAATACTTCCTAACTCGCTGAGCCCGCGTACGTCCACATTCAAATCGCCGACGAGGATCGTATCTTCCTGGCCACTGGTTTGGTACTCAAAATCTCGCACTCGCACAAAGACGTCGTCGAGGACATCGAGTTCGTTGATGCCGCTCGTTGCGCTGACTTCGTCGGGATCGGTATGCGCATTGATCATGTTAAAACTAAACGGTAGGCGGCCGTCGGCCGCGACGGTTCGGACTTCGAATGATGCGACCATGGGTTCACGGTGCATTCGATCCGCAGTGTCCTGAACGACATAGGCGCTATTGGGAAGGAACATGATGCGAGACTGATCCCAAATGAACGCGTACGATTCCTTTTGCGACGTTCGGCCAATTGGCTCACTGATGATGCTGCTGTAGGAGCCTCCGGACCGATTGATGAGGTTAACCAGTCGATCGACCGCAGTGGCATCGCCGCCGCGAACTTCTTGAATCGCGATGACATCGAAAAGCGACGCCGTTTGCGCTAAGGTCTGCATCACGTTCGCATCTTGAGATTTCTTATCACCAAAGACTTGAATATTGAACGTAGCGATGCGAATGGTTTGAGGAGATTTTTGGCCAAGTGCTCGCAGACTAACCGGTTGGATTGGGATGTCGCCCAGACCCGAGGTTTCGCTGCCGATGCCTCCGGTAAGCCCATCGAGTCTGCTGAATTCGACTTTTCCGGTGAAAACAAATCCTAGGATTGCCAATACGCCCGCGACGGTGGCGCTCGGTCCAAACCAACGGAAGATCGGAAGTTTTTGCTTCGCCGCCGATGCGAAACCGCGGCGTCCGCTGCTACGCGACTTTGACTTGCGGGTGAGAGCAGAGAGCAACCCCACAGCGGCCTCCTTGCCGAATGGATGGCGAATGCGAAACGTACTAAGCAGCCACGCCACGAATGGCTTCGAGTGCCGCGATCGCAAGTCGTTTGAGTCTCGGCGGGCCATCGACCGCCGCGTGACGAAGCGTCGGCATCGCGGGTGCCGCTGCCAATCCGATTTGGCACAACGCCCAAGCCGCACGCTCGCGCGCCGGCAAGTACATCGACGTGCGCAAACAATGTTCCAACGCCACGACGGCTTCGGCGGTTTTCCCTACATGATTACCCAGTCGACCCAAGAGCGTTGCCGCCCAGTAACACACCTCACCGTCGCCACTGGTTGCCAGAAGCGAGACAAGGTCCGTGACGTCCTCGGTTCGAACGATGACGGCAGTTTCCAACGCCTCGGCCGCCCACATCCGAACCTCATCGTCCGCGCTTCCGGCAAGCGCAACAATGCGACCGCTCAGTCCGCTCGCGTTTCCGGCCGCGACGATTTGGCGAAGCGTTTGGACGCATCGTTCAGCGGATTGGCTTGAGATTCCCTCGGCCCATGCCAAGTTCGCCGACTGTTGGTGGTGTGAATTCATGGGGCGTCCCTTCCCGTAGGTTCCAGACATTTGGCGTCTGACGATTGCGACAACGACTCATCCTGAGTCGATGCCAGCGTGATCGCTTTGGGCATACGATAACCAGTCCGCCGAGGACAAGACCAAAAGGAAACGAGCCCAGCGCTAAGTCGTTCGCTATTTTTGTGACCAGCCACCCGATACTTCGGCTACCTTGCACGGTTATATAACGGATGCCCGTTGCCAAAACTTGTCCGGGGATATCTAGCTATGAGAACGCTGCGACTTCGTTTAATCACCGTTGTGATGTTGTTTTTGATCGTCGGCGGGACTCCGTGTCTCGTCGTGGCAGCTGACCCGGAAATTTCGCCCGAGCAATTGGCGTTCTTTGAGTCAAAAATACGTCCCGTATTGGTCCAGGAGTGCTACCGCTGTCATTCCCATAAAACGGGCAATGCCAAGGGCGGATTGCGACTCGATACGGAACTTTCGACGCGCCAGGGCGGCAGCAGCGGACCAGCGATCGTCGTCGGCGATGCCCAGTCGAGCTTGTTGTATAACGCCATCGCCTATCAAGAACTCGCGATGCCGCCAGATCGTCAGTTATCCCAGAATGTGATCGATGACTTTCGAAAGTGGATTGAGATGGGCGCACCCGATCCTCGAAAGTCCGTCGTCAGCGAATTCAATTCGAAAATCACAGCGGCAGAGATCGCGGCGGCGAAATCGTCGTTCTGGGCTTACCAAAAACCCCAGAAATCTGCGGCACCGTTGGATCCCATCGACCCGGTCGATCGTGAACCCGGTCATCAATCATGGACGCGTGGCACCATCGACCAGTTCATTCTTGACGCGATGATGCGTGCCAAGTTGAAACCCGCACTCGACGCGGAGCCGCATCAGATTTTACGTCGGTTGCACTACGACTTGATCGGATTGCCACCAGACGTGACGCAGTATCGAGCGTTCGCATCCGCTTACCAACGGGATCCCGAAAACGCGATCTCCGGCGTCGTTGATTCGCTGCTTGATTCGCCCCAGTTCGGTGAGCGATGGGGAAGGCATTGGCTGGATGTGGCTCGATATGCCGAATCCAACGGTCGTGAAGTCAACATGACATTTCCCCACGCTTGGCGCTATCGTGATTTTGTCATCGATTCGTTCAACGACGACAAGCCGTACGATCGCTTCCTGCAACAACAAATTGCTGGCGATCTCTTGCCCACGGACGACGACCGGCAATGGTCGGAAAACTTGATCGCGACGACCTTTCTTGCCATGGGACCGAAGTCGTTGAGCGAGCGAAATCGATTGCAATTCGATGCGGATGTCGCGGACGAACAATTGGATACGACGACCCGCGTGGTGCTGGGTACTTCTGTCGCCTGCGCCCGGTGTCACGACCACAAATTTGATCCGATTCCACAATCCGATTACTACGCGCTGGCGGGAATATTTGCCAACACCGAAACGTTTTGCGGCGCACCTGCCTCACAATTTGGTGTCGTGAGCGGATTGCAGAATCGTCACAACAGTAACTTGATTCGCTTGCCGACGCCCGATCCGAATCCGTTTGACCGGTCGTATTCAAGCGATGAAATGGACGCGATGTTGGACCAAGTCCGCCAACTTCGCGAACAGCTTGTCGAAAGCCGCCGTGCGACGCAACAGAATTCCGGTGGCAATCAAACCTCCCAAGATGCGATCCGAAATCTCGTGCGAACGCAAACACAAATGGAGACCCTCTCCGGTTCGCTTGGCAGCGTCGATGCGTTGGGGCAACCCATTTCATTCTGCATGGGAGTCCAAGACCGCTACCGCGTGAAGGATATTCAAATACTGATTCGCGGCGAGATTGACACTCCAGGCCCGATCGCCCCGCGAGACTTTCCGCAGGTACTTCGTGACGAACCAGCCGTTATCAAACCGAACTCGAGCGGTCGTTTGGAGTTGGCGAAGTGGCTCACCAGTCGTGACAACCCGTTGACCGCTCGCGTGATGGTCAATCGGATTTGGCAACATCTACTGGGAACCGGCATCGTCCGCACGACAGACGATTTTGGTTTCATGGGTCAACCGCCCACGCATCCGGAATTGCTTGATTACTTGGCGGTCCAGTTCATGGACTCGGGTTGGTCGATCAAATCCATGGTCCGCGAAATCACCACGTCGCGGGTGTATCGCCTCAGCTCCGCGGCCGAACCGGATCGGATCGCAGCAGACCCCGACAATCATTGGTTATCGCGTGGGAATTTGCGACGTCAAAGTGCAGAGGCCATCCGCGATAGCATGTTAGCACTGAGCGGCGAATTGGTCTTTGAGCGACCGCGCGCATCCGAAGTTGCCAAGGCCGGGTACATGCAAGTTCGTGACGGGAATTTGTTGAACATTGGGCAGATAACCATGTCCGCCGGTGATGCGATGTCGCGTCGCGAGTCCGCACGTCCATTGATGCGACCGCAGTTCGGAATGGGATTCGGATTGGGAATGGGTGGCATGGACGCTCGACCCGGATTGCGCAGTGCCCCTGTCACGAGTAATCGTGTCGACATGGTCGAGGCGAATTTTCGCAGTGTGTACCTTCCGATTTTGCGTGATGAGTTACCACGATCGATGGAGGTCTTTGACTTTGCCGAACCCAGCATGGTGATCGGTTCTCGCGAAACGTCGAATACTCCGAACCAGGCCCTTTACATGCTGAACAATGAGCTGGTGCTGCGATTGAGCGACGCATTCGCTAGACGAGTGAGAGATCGAACCGGATCCATTGACCATTCAATCGACGAAGCGTTCTTGCTTGCGTACGGACGTCCTCCGACCGCCAACGAGCAAAGCGCCGTGAAGGCGTTTGCCACTCAGTTCGCGGGCGAGTTCAGTCTGCGTGAACCCACCATGCAAACGCTTTCCGCTATCTGTCAATCGTTGTTCGCTTCCGCGGAATTTCGTTACATCCATTAGAACCTGAGTTCCAATATGAAGATCACGCATTCTGCTTCACGACGTCAAATGTTGCTGGGGACGTCAGCGGGTTTCGGTTATCTGGCATTCGCCGGCATCAGCACTCGGGCGGCCGCCGAGAATTCGTCGACGTCCCACACGAATCCGCTGGCTGCCAAAACCGCGCATTTTACCTCCAAGGCTAAACGCGTCATCTTTCTTTGCATGACGGGTGCGCCATCTCACGTCGATACATTCGACTACAAACCGTCGCTCAACCGCGATCACGGAAAAATCGGTTTGTACGGAGGCGAATTGCTAGGGTCGCAGTGGAAATTTCGCCAGCGCGGCGAGAGTGGGCTTTGGATATCCGATCTGTTTCCGCAGGTATCGGAGCATGCCGACGACTTGTGCCTGATCCGTTCCATGCACTGCGACCAACCGGTTCATCCGTCGGCCCAGACCCAGATGCACACCGGCACGGCACAGTTCGTGCGACCGTCGCTGGGTGCTTGGACGTTGTACGGTTTGGGTACCGAAAACGACAGTCTACCAGGGTTCATCTCGCTCGCGTCGCCGCCGGGCAGCTCGCGCAACTTTGGCAGCGCATTTCTGCCGGCGATTTATGGCGGCACGGCCATCGGAAACGCTCGACGAGGAAACTTTGATCGTCGCTTCGGCCAGACGCCCATCGGCTCCATGCCCGACATTCGCAATCCTCGCTTCAACACCGAACAGCAACGGGCGCAACTCGACTTGATCCAATCGCTCAATCGAGAAAGCACGTCCGCTGACCGCGCCGCCGTGGACGGAGTGATCGAATCGTACGAACTCGCATTTCGTATGCAGGACGCAGTCCCGCAACTGATGGATACGACCCAAGAGTCGGCTTCGACAATCGCGATGTACGGTGCGGATTCCGGACCGACCGCAAACTTTGGCCAGCAATGTTTGATGGCTCGGCGGCTCGTCGAAGCGGGCGTTCGCTTTGTCGAAATTTCGCAAGGCAATTGGGACCATCATCGCAACCTTAGCCAAGACTTGCCCGATAGTTGCCATCAAATCGACAAACCAATCGCCGGTTTACTCCAAGATTTAAAGCAGCGTGACATGTTGAATGACACGTTGGTGATTTGGGGCGGGGAATTTGGCCGCACTCCCGCCGCCCAGAACGGCGACGGCCGAGATCACAACAACAAGGGTTACACCACTTGGATGGCCGGGGGCGGAGTGAAAGGAGGCTTCAGCCATGGCGCCACCGACGAATATGGATACGAAGCGATCGAGGACAAGTGCCACATTCATGACTGGCACGCGACGATCTTGCATCTGCTGGGTCTCGATCACGAGCGACTCACATATCGTTATGCAGGTCGCGACTTTCGACTGACGGATGTCGACGGACGAGTTCAAACCAAGATCATTATGTAGCACGAGAGCATCACTGCTTGGTCCAACGTTTGTACGTTTCGCGGTAACCGTAAGACTTTGTCCAGCCCCGCGTTCCGCTGGCACCAAAGTATCCATAAGCGTACGGTGCTTTCCAACGAGGCTCGACAGTTGCCTCGGGAATCGTCGCTTGAGCTGGTTGCTTGTGTTCGTGCAAATGTCTCAGCACGGGGCCGTCGGTGTGCAATGTCTCATCCAACATCCGCTTTGCGTTCGCAGATGCTTGCGAATGGCGCGATGGCTGGGTCGCGGCATGGACATCGCTGATATCGGCAACGTGGCCCGGCGACGAAACGCGTAGCGGATTCATCGCGGGTGGTCGCAGGATTTGGTGCGGCGCTGCGGATCGTGAATCGCGGACGCTGATTGCCGCGTCCTCGTCGACAAAGGAGCCTTCGTACATTTCATGATGCTCGAAGTCATTCGGTGGCGCCGGCAGTTCCACGAACGCATCGCTCGTCGCTCGCAAGACCTGGGCTTGAGCCACGGGCGCCATCCCAATGATGACCACAAGGGCCATCATCCATGATGAACCCCGTGCGTGAAACCCGATCGAACTCCTGGTCCGACTCGAGACGTCCCGATTCTTTGTGATTGGCCGAAATTGAGTTTGCATCGTTTGCCTAAGCTGTAACGGGCGAAGCACTTTTTCTTAAGGTCGACAGCGGAGGGTGAAAATGAGTAGAAAAAGTGTGAGAATCATGGCGATTGGATTCGGTTTTGCGACGCCGATGGACTTTTCGGTACTCAGGAGGCCCCCGCCAAGAACTTTGAAAGAGCCAAAGCCACATGCATTTTGTCATCAAGACGATTAACCAGTTTCTGGAAGATCGCTGCGCCACGCTTGCTGCGGCATTGGCCTACTACACCATTTTTGCGTTGCCGCCGCTGTTATTCCTGTTGCTTTCGTTTGTGACCGCAGGAATGACGCTTGCGTACGACAACGTCGAAGCTCGCAAGCGTGCACAGGTACTTGTCCAAGAACAGGCGACGAGGATGCTGGGCAATCCGGAAGCCGCTAAACAAGTCGCGGAGCTTCTCGATCACCGGGTCATGCATGGCGGTGCATGGTGGACGTCGCTGTTAAGTCTGGCGGGAATCATGATCGGCGCCACGGGCGTTGTGGCGGCCTTGCAAGATTCACTCAACCAAATATGGAAAGTCCGTCCCAATCCGGGTCGCACGGGGATCAAGCCAATCCTACGCAAACGAATCCTTTCATTGGCAATGATCTTGGGCCTGGGATTTCTCTTGCTCGTTTCGTTGATCCTTTCGGCAGCACTCACGTTGATCGGGCGTCAGTTCACGGAGATCGTGGGGATTGAAGCGAACACCGCCAGCTGGATCAACCAAACCGTCACTTTGTTGATCGTCTTTTTTTTCTTTGCAGCCCTGTTCCGTTTCATGCCCGACGCGCATGTCGCTTGGCGTGATGTTTGGATGGGTAGCTTCGTCACCACAGCGCTGTTTTCGGCAGGCCGCGGCACGCTGCAATGGTACCTCTCGTACAGCGATCCGGCCGAAGCACTTGGATCGGCCGCCGCATCACTCGTCGTGGTCTTGGTGTGGGTCTACTACACGTCCATGATCCTGCTATTCGGTGCCGAGTTCACGGAAGTGTGGGCGGTTCACCATGGCCGCGAAGTACTGCCCGAACGTGGTGCGATGCGAGTGGTCATCCAAAACGTGGCCGTCGAACCCAAAAAGTCTCGTTAGCCGACAATCTTGAACTTGGCACCCTCAGCGGGTTCGGCGGCGACTCGTGATTCGATCGCCGATTCAATCCAAGTTTCGATCGTGGCAATTTCGCGGCGATGCTGCATGGGGCTTCCGCGGCGAACGCCACCGACCACCAACACCGTATCGTTCGACTTTGCCTGACCGATGGTCCACCGAATGGCTTGGTTCCAATCCGCGACCCAGCGAATCGCAGCGCATTTCTTGACGCCGTCCAGGACGGCATGCGCAAGCTCGAGGAAATGGGGCTTCGCGGCTGTGTGACACGTCAAAACGACTTGACCAGAAAATCGCTCGGCAATACGTCCGTATTCAGCCAACTCGGCACTCGATTCACTTCCGGTCATCGAAAGGACGCACCACAATTTGCCTTGCTGCATCGCTCGTGTCGCACGAAGTGCCGATGCCAGTCGTTTTGGTGAACCAGCTACGTCAAGATAAACCGCCGGCTGTCCGAAGGACGTGATCGATTGCATGCGTCCGGGTAGTTGTCGAACTGTCCCGAGCGTATTAAGCACATCCGTCAACGACTGGCCTATCAACAAGCCCAACGTCGTTGCGGCCGCATGACAGGAGGCCATCGCGCCACCGCATAGCGATGTTTCCATTGCCGCGGTGAGATCGTCCGTTGCAACCAGGATCGTGGACATGCCGCCGGATTGTTCAATGATTTTTGCGGACACGTCGGCGGATCGGATGGTTCCATAGGTCACCATCCGCGCGCCCGATTCTCGCGCCACGCGTTCGACCCGAGGATCATCGGCGTTGGCGACGATGACACCGTCGCTGGCGATTCGGTCGATCGCACATTGCAAACTTGAGGGACCAAAATGCTCGGCCGACTGGGCCGCCCCCGTTACCACCAAGACATCGAATTCGATCGAATCGTAGTGACCGTAAGTGAGCGAGGCTTCGTCCAGCTCGATGATCGCAGCGCCGCATTCGCTATCGACGGCTTCAGCGAGCCAATCGATGAGCGGCGAGGCTGTTAACAGCGGTGCGTCGGAGGTTGATTGCACAATCCCATCGCAATCGCCCAAATCGGTTTGATAAGCGGCGCGTACTTTGGCTTGACGCAAAATGCTGGCGATCATCAACGACGTGGTCGTCTTGCCAGCCGATCCGGTGACGGCGATCGTGAGCACCTTGCGATCGGGTCGGTCATGCGTGACAGATGCGATCTCGGCAAGTGCCAAATCCATGTCGCCGACAATGCACTGGGCCAAGGGGCACGGCAACAATTGCTCCGTCAAGATTCCTGCGACGCCAACGGCGAGCGCGTCGGCGATGAATTGCGTCGGAGAGCTCACGCCGACCCGATAGACCACCAACTCACCTGGCGATGCCGTCTCGATCGATGCAGCGATTGCCGAATAGGCAATGTCATCACATGCAAAGAATCGGCCACCATCCAATTGAGCAGCGAGCGAGTGCCGATTGCCGCCGAGGTTTAGGTGAGATTGAGTGCTGGGGTTTTCCGCAGCACGCGAAACACTCGCACCAGCAACCGAATCCGCACCAGCAAGATCGACACGACCTGTCGAGTGACGCATGACAGCCTCCCTGCTCATAATGAGCGTCAAAGATAGTTTCCCGGCAGATCCACTGCCGCGAGCCAAGCTTCCGTTGCTCAGCGATGTGAGAATTGTTCCTATCTGGCTCGACCGGTCAAGGCTGAAAATGATTGGTTTGATGAAACTTCGATAATCCCTTTGCCTTAAAAAAATACCGCAATTTGCTAGCATTCAATGTCATTTCAATGTCATTCCGGGATCGTCGCAATGCAATTACAACCATCATCCAACCCAGACGAACGGCGACCCAATTAGCTAGCATCCATTCGATGGCTTATGATCTCGTTGACATCGAAGCAGTCGTTCGCATGTTCATGTGGTCGCGAGCTTGGCGCTTCAATCGTTTCTATCTTTCCCTTTGGATGCATCATGCCAATCGACAAGCGACTGTTCCGATACTTCTTCGCAGCACTTCTTACTCCGTGGATGCTTGTGGTTACGGCAAGGATAGTTGGCGGCCAAGACGACATGCGACCGATGTTCAACGGCAAAGATTTCAGTGGTTGGGTTCGGACGAATACGCCTAGCCAAACATGGACTTACCAGGACGACGTCGTCGCATGTTCGGGAACGCCCATTGGCGAAATCCGCACCGACAAGATGTACCAGAACTTCATCATGGAACTGGAGTGGCGGCATATGGTTCCCAAGGGCAACGCGGGCGTCTTCATTTGGGCTGACGATATCACGGCGCGCGGTGTGCCATTTCACCGCGGAATCGAGGTCCAAGTGCTCGAGAATGCCTATGGTGATACGAAATCACATACGACCCATGGTGACATCTTTCCGATCCATGGTGCCACGATGACTCCGGTCAACGGACGAGGCGGTGGCAGAGCCTTTCCCATCGAGAATCGTTTCAAGCCTAGTCCAGAGTGGAATCACTATCGCATTGAAGGACGCGATGGCGAGATTTCGCTTGCGGTCAACGGAAAGATTGTCACGCGAGGAAAAAACTGCGTCCCGCGCAAAGGATACATCTGTCTGGAATCTGAAGGCGGCGTTGTGCAGTATCGGAACGTACGAATTCAGGAATTACCCGCCACAGATCTTGCACCCGAAAATGTTGCGATTGCGGACCGCGGCTATCGTTCGCTCTACACCGGTCTTGATCTCGAAGGATGGCAACTACCAAAAAGCGAAACGCGATGGCATGCGCAGGACTGGGTATTGTCGTTCCAAGGCGAAAGCGGTGAAACCAGCCGACTTGTTTCAACCGAAAAGTTCGAACACATCGGATTTGTCGTCGACGTGCGATTGAAATCCGAGTCCAGTAATCTGGTGATCGAAGTCGGACCGAACCATCGTGTTGACCTGAGTGATCCGCTGGTTGCGATGCACCTGGAAGCCGTCGGAAGTTGGAATCGAATCGAATCCGCCGAAGCTGGCGGCGTGCGTTCGATCTGGATCAATGGCAAGCAACTCGTCAACCAAGACACTTCCCGTGGATCGTCGGACGATGCGATGGTACTGGTGCCGACTGGCGCGGTTGAAATTTGCAACGTTTACGCAAGGTCGCAGAGTCCATCACCGTAATCGCTTGCGTGGAATCGCGGATATAGCCCTTTCACGGCGGGACCGGAAGTGACTTGCCCCATCGGACGGCCAACATGGTTCCGGTCAACATGCATCCGAACGTGTAGGCCGCGGTCGGTATCGTCGCCATGGTGTCGGGTCCGTATAGCGATACCGCCAGGGCGGTCCCGAGACCAGCGTTTTGCATTCCGACTTCTAATGTGAGCGCTCGCACGAACGACTCCGGCAAGCCGACGCTGTGTCCGACCAAGTATCCCGCGAGATAACCGAGTAGATTGATCACCAGAAGTGCCAACACGACCAAGCCGCTGACGGCAATCAACTTGTCACGATTCGCCGCTACGACGGTTGCGATGATCCACAACAAAGCGATCGATGCGACCATGGAACTCCATCGACGAACGTGTCGCCTGACGATGCATAAGTACCTCGCCGCGAGGAACCCGATCACGGTGGGCATGACAACAAGCGTGGCCAACAACAATGCAGGCTGGGTGAGCGACTTGTCCGCGGTCAATCCCGTGATCATCCACAGGACCGCCGGTACGCTCAAGGGCGACAACAGTGTCGCAATGCTGGTGAGGCTCACAGAGAAAGCGACGCTACCGCCGGCGGTGGCCGTGAGAACGTTGGAAGCCATTGCTCCCGGGACACATCCCACGAGGATGACACCGGCGGCCAATTCATCGTTCATCGGCACAAGTTTGGTCACACCCCAGGCGGCAGCCGGCATGACGACGGTTTGCACCGCGACTCCCATACCCACCCACCATGGTCGTTCACGTAGTGGTTGCAGCTCTTCCACGCGAACCAAGGTGCCAAGTGAGAACATGGTCAGCACGATTAGCGACCATAATATCGCCGGCGATGATGCAAATGGATCGACTCCAACGCTCTTGGTCGGCCAGAGGAAGGCGACACCGGAGGTGACGATCAACCAGAACAGGAGGGATTGTACGACGCGGCGCAAGGGGTTCATCGCGGCGATGACCGATGGGCGTGATGAAGTACCCGCAATCGCGGTGGAATCGATCGCCGCGGCGAGAGGAGGGCGTCTCGAGGATTCATGAACGCTTTGGGGCAATCCCCATGTCGCGAAGCATCATTTGCAGATCTTCCCAGGCAGCTTTCTTAGCGTCGGGATTTCGCAGCAAGTACGCAGGGTGATAGGTGACGACGACTTTGCTGGACGCGTACTGATGAAACTTGCCACGCAAGCGTCCGACCGAGAGCGTACTTGCCAGTAGCGATTGGCTGCTGATCGCCCCCAGACAAACGATGTATTCCGGGCGGAGTATCTCCAGCTGCTCCGTCAAGTATTCACGACAATTTTGGATCTCGCCGGGCTCAGGATTTCGATTTCCCGGCGGTCGGCATTTGACCGTATTGAGTATGTAAACGTCACTTCGCGCGAACGTGCACGCTTCGATCATTTTTGTCAGTAGTTGACCGGCGGCTCCCACGAACGGACGTCCGGTTCGATCTTCCTCCGCACCCGGACCTTCGCCGATAAAGACGACTCGGGGCGAGACATTGCCTTCGCCAAAAACCGTTTGCGTGCGGCACTTCGCAAGCAGTTCACAACGCGTGCAATTAGCGACGACATTTGCCAGCTCGTCGAGCCGAGTCTGGCGTTCGAGCACCGGCAACGATGGGCCGGCGTAATTCGCGGTTCCCGCAGTCACGGGGTTGACGGTGGCTAATCGCGAGCTCGGTTGTCTCGTCCATGACGCCGTCTCCGGCGACGACGCGGATTTCACTCGAGGCGTTGTCTGCGCGGCTTGTTTCGCCGGGGCAAGTTCTTGTTGATCGTTGGGAGGCGGGAGAGTGGGTGAGCCGACATCGATTGGCACCGAACCCGCGAACTGATCCGCCCAGTGGGCAACCCCAGAATCTGTGGCTTTCGGCCCGAGGTGCATCCCCAGTCGCTGGAAATGCTCGGCGAGTGAAGCGGTCGCGCGAGCGATCTCCACGGGGTCAAGCCGTGGTGCGTCATCGGCACCTGCGATACTTGCGGTCATGGAGAGATTGGGGATGAAAGTGCGCATTGTTCTGGACAGACGGGTCATTCTAGACGGCCGGATCGACAGCGCCGAACCCCCGATGACGAATCGAGCCTGTTCTCAAAACCGCTGGTTCCAAGTACGCTTGGCGGTTTTCACAACGTCCAAAGCGTCACAATGCCCGTCCCCCAAGTCGCGATCGTCGGCCGACCCAACGTCGGAAAAAGCAGCCTATTCAACTGGATCGCGCGGCGCCGCTTGGCGATTGTCGATAACTTCGAGGGCGTCACGCGGGACCGCATGACGACGCTCATCGAACACAATGACCGCTTCTTCGAGTTGATCGACACCGGGGGAATGGGGATCGAAGACCCCGATGACTTGACCGCCGACGTGCGTCGCCAGATCGAACTGGCGATTAATTCCGCGGACGTAATCCTGCTGGTCGTTGACATCCGCACGGGGCTGATGCCGCTGGACGAAATGGTGGCGGAGCGATTGAGGAGCGTTAAAGTTCCTGTGATTTTGGTTGCCAACAAAGCGGATTCCGACAACATGGACATTCACGCGGACGAGTTTCATAAGCTCGGTCGCGGTCACTTAATCTGTGTCAGTTCCTTACAAAATCGTCACCGCGAAGACCTGCTCGAACTGATCGTCGATCGATTGCCCGAGGCCGATGATGAACTCGCGCAAGAGTCACAGATGAAAGTCGCAATCGTCGGCCGACGCAACGTCGGCAAGAGCACATTCGTCAACACACTCGCCGACGACGATCGGATGATTGTGAGTGAGGTTCCGGGCACCACTCGCGATAGTGTGGACGTTCACTTCGAAATGGACGGACAAACCTTTACCGCAATTGATACCCCCGGACTTCGCAAACGCAAAAGCCAGCGAACCGACTTGGAATATTACGGGATGCACCGAGCCCAGCGCAGCGTGCGGCGCGCCGATGTTGTCTTGATGTTCTTTGACGCGATGGAGACGGTCAGCAAGGTCGACAAACAATTGCTCGGCTACGTCATGGAAAACTACAAACCGTGCATTTTCGTTGTCAACAAATGGGACCAGTTGCACGGGACGGCGACGACCGACGAGTGGGTGGACTACTTGCGTGCCCAATTCCCCACGCTCGCTTACGCGCCGATTGCGTTCATCACCGGTCAAACGGGCAAGAACGTGAAAACACTTTTGAATCATGCCCAGATGTTGTTCAAACAGTCGGTCGGACGAGTATCAACCGGTGTGCTCAACCGCGTGATACGTGCAGCCGTTGACGCTCATGAACCGCCAATGCAACACGGACGTCGTCCGCGAATCTTCTACGCCACCCAAGTCGCTACCCAGCCGCCCACGATTGTGCTCATCTGCAGCGAGCCGAAAGCCATCGGAAACGACTATCGTCGCTTTCTGGTCAATGTCTTGAGAGACCACCTACCGTTCGGCGAGGTCCCGATCAAACTCTATTTGCACCGTCGCCATCGCGAAGGCGACGAGCCCGAATAGGTCCGCGACGAAACCGATCAAAACATCAGCGTCTTGATGAGGTCGTCGACAGCGTAGGGCTTTGCCGCCGCGAATGATTCGGCGGCGCTAACCCCGGCCGCCATTCCCGTGACGGTGGCAGCGGCGCGGACGCGATCGGCAATGTAGGGCTTGTTATCGAATTGCGTTCGATAACACATCACCGATTCCACCTTTGCCTCGATCGTCGCTGCGATATCCACCACCAAATGATGGGCGTTGGCGGGGATCACATCCGACTCAAACGCGAGTCGAAAATACAGCTGCCTCGAAACCGCGTGCGGTGGAATACCCGCAAAATGTTCATCCCATTTCGTCAGGCGACTATAGAAGATCGCGGCATCGGTGATTTGCATCGCTTGCCAGTGATCGGGTGAAGCCAAGGGAGTCTTGTCACCGAATCCGATCACCAAGCGGGGCCGCCAGCGGCGAAACTCGGTCGCCAGCGCGACGCGAGTCTCGAAGCTGTCGAACAACCGCCGATTGCTGAGCCCAAGCTGGATTCGCTCGTGAACCCCGAGCACGCGGGCGGCAGCCGAGGCTTCCGCCAATCGCGTTTCCGGACCAGGCGAATTCGGTGTCGGCTCACCGTCGGTGAGATCGATGATACCGACACGGTATCCCTGTTGGACTAATTTCGCGAGCGTGCCACCACAGGCGATTTCCACATCGTCTGGATGGGCGCCCACGGCAATCACATCGAGCGACTCAGACATGTCGAGCGGATCAGCTAGCTGCGGCACAGACCACCACCCTATTTCTGGTGACTCAAGCGATAGATCGTGGTGGTGTGATATTTTTTGCCCGGTTCAAGAATCGTCGACGGGAAATTGTCGTGATTAACAGAATCCGGAAAGTGCTGGGTTTCCAGACATAGAGCACCACGGTGCACGTAGGTCTTGCCGTCTTTGCCCGCTTGGCCATACAGAAAGTTGCCTGAATAGAATTGCAATCCTGGTTGATCGGTTAGCACTTCAAGAACTCGCCCGCTTTTGGGGTCATGCAGTCTCGCGATTTTTCGGATCGACCCGTCACCGGAGCTGAGAACCCAGTTGTGGTCATATCCCTTGGCGGCCGTATCCGCAACTTCGGACAAACGCTTGCCGATCGCGGTCGGCTGGCGAAAGTCCAACGCGGTGCCGTCGACGCTTTGAATCTCACCCGTCGGAATCAATTCATCGTCGGTGGGAGTAAAGCTCGGTGCATCGATTTGCAAGATGTGATCAAGAATCGTGCCTGAACCGTGCCCCGACAAGTTGAAGTAGGCGTGGTTGGTGAGATTCACCGGTGTGGCGATGTCGGTCGTCGCGTCGTAGCTGAGCACGAGTGAGTCATCGTCCGTAAGCGTGTATTGGACGCTGGCGTGCAAGTTCCCTGGAAAACCCTCTTCGCCGTCTGGGCTAAAATAGCTGAATTTGACCGTATCGCCGGACTGTCCCTCCGGCAGAGCTCCTTCAACGATCACGCCGTCCCAGACAACCTTGTCAAAGCTGCGCGGTCCACCTCCGTGAAGCGTATTGTTGCCATCGTTTGCTGCTAACCTGTAAGTCGTGCCGTTCAATTCGAACTGAGCACCACCGATGCGATTGCAAACACGCCCCGCGGTGCAGCCGAAGTATTGGTTGCGATCGGACTCGTACCCGGCAACATCGTCAAAGCCGTTACAGATATCGGCCATCTTTCCAGACGCGTCGGCGAACTGGATCGAGCGGATCGTCGCCCCCCGGCTGATGATTTCGACGGTCGTTTTATTCTTGTTGGTAAGCTTGAACATTTTGACGGGCGTTCCATCGGCGGTATTGCCAAAATCGCTGACAATAACCTCAGCAGAACACGTCGATGCGTAAACAAGAAAAGCGAATGCGACAGAGTAGATGCGAATGAGTGGGTTTCGTAGCACGCGAAGGTTCCTCGGGGTAAAAGCCAACCAGAAACCTCTTCTGGTTGGACGTTGGTGATCGATCCTGTCATGGGGCCTCCATCATAACGGATCAATTCTCATCAGGATCGGTGCAATCGTTACATCTCACCAGTCCTAGCGATGGAAAAATGCACATTTCAAAGTTTTGACTCAATCGCCGGCCCCAGGCCTTCAAAACCCGGACTAACGTTTGGTGTGTCGGGTGACGCAGAGCAACAGCCTGTCGCTACACCAAGATATTAAGCGTCCCCCCGTGCGAGGCGGGGTCGGTTCTTCGGAATCGGCCTCGCCTTTTTTCGTTGGATCGTGGCCCCTTCCAAGCGGCCCGGTCTGCGCCATGCGCCTCCGGTCTTGCCCCGCGGATCACTCGCAATGCATTCGCGTCGGTCCTTCAGTAGCACACCGATCGCGATATCAGTGGCACGCGGATCGCGATATTAGTCCCCGGCGACCTCGAATACCGAGATTGAGTCATCAAAGTGTTCAATGTTGCCCCAGGTGTTGCATCCTGCAACATGTACAATCGGAATCGAACGAGTCAGTCCAGGTTGAAACCGTCTTTTTTTCGTAGCGATCTTTAGACAGCGGAAATAGACTATCACCAGCGGTCCCTACTCGGATCCTTTTCCAAAGCTATCGAATTTACAACTTTTGAACCTGTTTGATTGCGGTGGCGCCGATCGCACTTTGCGACTCGGGGATCGCGTAGTCGAAACCAACCAGCGGCCCACGGTCGCTCTCGGATCTGCCCGTCGGGGCGGGAACGAGCCCCTTCGCGGAGAATGAACATGGGATTGCGATACGTCGCACGAACGACACAGCGGCTCGCGTTTGCTTCAGTACTGATCACTGGCTTTCACTTGACCATCGTCGGGTCCACGAATTCAGTTTTAGCACAGCAATCGGTCCAAGCTGAGGAAGCTGCGAATCTGCGGATCGCGACTTTCACCGGTTCCGATGGCCAGTCCTACTTCGCCGCCTCCATACTGGCTTCGTCCGACGAGAAGTTGTTGGCGACAACGCGTCAAGCAAATGCGGACATTGTGGTCATCGTGGACACTTCGGCGAGCCAAGTAGGAGCGTACCGAAGCGATTCCCAGAAGGCACTTTCGGCAGTCCTTGCAAAGCTTCGCAAAAACGACCGGGTTCGAATTTTTGCGGCGGATGTCAAGGCGGTCGACCTCAGCGGTGCGTTCGCATCGGCCGACGATAGCGTGACCGAAAAAGCTCTCGCGGAGCTCCGTCGGCGCTTGCCACTGGGCAACACGAACATGGCTACCGTCCTCGATGCGGTACGTGCGTCGCTGGTCGGACAACCGCAGCAACATTCTCGGAGTGTCATTTACATTGGCGACGGCTCGTCGATCGATTCGATTCGAGACGAACGCCGCTTCGGGGTACTTCTCGATTCGCTCCGTGCTGACCGTATCTCAGTTCATAGTTTGGCGATTGGGCCGACTTTGAACATTGAGTTGATGGGAATCCTTGCCAATCAAACTGGCGGCGTTCTCGGAGTGGCTGGCAATTCGGAAGACGCGTCGGCAGTCAAACTGGGCAGCGAACTCGCCTCATCCGCGATGATGTCGCCCCTATGGATCGACGATTTGCAATTGCCAGCCGGGATGTCCAGCCCGCAATCAGGTCGCGTTCCTCCGTTGCGTTTGGATCGTGATTCGATCGTGATTGGAACCATCAACGATGACTTGGCCAAGAACGGCAGCATCGGCAAGTGGCAATTCACCGGCGAGGTCGGATCGTTTGCGGTCCGAATCGTCGCTAGTGCCGCCGTGGAAGCGAGCCATCCGGACTTTGCGTTTCTTCCTGGGCTGGTCAAAAACGCAAGCGACAACCAGGGCATGATGTTGGCTTCGGCTGGTTCGCCATTGCTTCGTGAGACCGCTCGAGTGCTCGCGGCTCGCGCCGAGGATTTGGTCAAAGCCAGCAACCTCGCTCTCCAGCAAGGTAATCGACGGGGTGCGAAAGCGGTCGCTGAAATGGCCCTCGAAGCCGATGCGAATAATCCCGATGCACAGTCGATCAAAAAGAAGACGTCCAATGCGAAGCGTCTGATCATGCAAAACACAGACGGCTCGCCCTTCGACACTCTGTTCGGTGAGGGTGGCTCGGACGCGATGCCCGCCGACGCGCCGGCCGATACGCTGGACAGTGGATTTGACGACGCGTTTGGCGAAGCCCCCGCGGATACTGCGATGCCAGCCGACGATGCCTTTGGAGACAGCTTCGGTGAAGCCCCCGTCGCTCCGGCACCGCCTGCTGCACCAGTTCAGTCGGTGCCCAGCGATGTGGCCCCGCCGCGTGGTTCGGCCCGTCCGAGCATGCTGGATAGCTTTGTCGATCCGGTCGGCGATGACGAGTTGGTCGAAACCGGTGGCGACTTGCTGGACCGGGTTGCTGCGGAACGTTCCGCGTCGGAAGGGCGATTGCGTGCCGAAGTACGTGCCCAACTGAGTCGTGCGACGACACAGTTGCGAAACGACCCTACCGGTGTTGCTGGATCGCTCAAAAGCTTGCTCGCGATCGTTGAAACCACGCCGGATATTAACCCGCAGTTGCGTCAAGAATTGATGGGTCAAGTCCGCTCGGCAATTCAATCGGCCAGCGCCCGAGAAGCTGAATACGCCGAGTCGCAATTGAATCTGCAACAAATCCAAGCCGGAGCACTGGCGACCACGCGTTTGTTGGAAGAGACCTTCCGACGTGAAGCTCGGTTGGAGACGTTGTCCCAGCAACTCAATGCCTTGATCGACGAAGGTCGGTATGGAGAAGCTGACGGTGAAGTCTCATTGCCGATGGCAATGATTGCCGGTGACTCGATCACGCGTGACTCGGTGATCGGCCGTCAAGTCACCGACGAAACATTGATGTTACAGACCTACGATCGCGACCGTCGCTATCGAGAAATGCGTGAACGTAACTTTGTCGATGCGTTTTCGCTTGTCCTCAAAGCGGCTGTGCCGTTTGTGGATGAGCCACCCATTGTTTATCCCGACGGCGAAGTATGGCGTCGGTTGAGCACGGAGCGACTCAAGCGTTACGACGGCGCGATCCAGTTGATGGACAAAGAGAGTGAGCGTCGTATCAAGAGCAAACTCGATGAAGAGATTTCGCAAAGCTTTACGGATGAGCCACTCGAATCTGCGGTGCGAGTCACGTTGGAGCAGTTCGACATTCCCTTCATCATCGACATTGCCGCCTTGGAAGAACTGGGCTTGTCCGCTGACACTCCCGTCACGGTCAATCTTAAGAATGTGAGCCTTCGCTCGTACTTGCGAATCATGTTGGCCATGAATGACCTGACCTACATGATCGACGACGAAGTGATGAAGATCACCAGTCGCGATGCGGCCGAAGACGATCCGGAATTGGGCATCTACCAGGTCGGTGACTTGGTGATTCCGATCATGTCCGGTGGCATGGGCGGGGGCATGATGGGTGGCGGAATGGGCGGAGGTATGGGCGGTGGAATGGGTGGCGGTATGGGCGGAGGAATGGGCGGCATGGGCGGCGGAATGGGAGGTATGGGCGGTGGCGGCATGTTTGCCGTACCCGACGATGCGTCCATCAGCCAAAAGACGTCGGCTCAAACCGACTCTGCATCTCCAGCGTCAACTCCATCATCCCCTGCGCAACAGACTCAAACACGCATCGAGCCGATCCGGGTGAAGCCATCCGACGGCCAGTCGCTGGCTGATGCTTGGGACGCATTCTTCGCAAGCGAAACAGTGCATGATGCTCAAACACTGGAGCAATTGGATCAGCGAATTCGTGTGACCATCGGTCGCTTGAACTCCAACGCGAATGCGGCCCAAAATCGCGGAGACACCCAAAAGTCGGTGGAGTACTTTGCTGAAATCCGCGAAGTGATCTCAGCGGCAATGCGAGCGGGCCAAGTCCAGCCGTGGATGTATCAAGCATTGGCAATTTCTCAGCAAGCGACGGGTGCGCCGGCGGAGGCGATCGAGAGAACACTACTTTCGGCGGTCGATTTCGCAGATGGCCCGTCAGATGTGTTGCACGTTGCCGCACGACTCGAAGAGCTCGGTAGCGATGCCGCTGCTTTGAAACTGTGTCGCAACGTCATCCTGGTCGACCCAGATCGCCGCGATGCGTATGTCATGGGATTGCGAATCGCCAAGCGACTCAATGACTTGAACGGTTTGCAATGGGCGTGCCAGGGCGTCCTCTCGCAGGCTTGGCCAGAACAGTTCAAACCCCTTGTTGCGGAAGCTGGTTTACTGGCTCGAGCGACCTATGCCCAATTGGTCGAAGAAGGTCGCCAGAAAGACGCCGACACGTTCAATGCTTCGCTCAAGAACGCTGCATCGCACGATGTCATCGTTCGCGTTAGCTGGACCGGAAACGCGGACGTGGATTTGGCGATCGAAGAGCCCTCGGGAACCGTGTGTTCGCTGGACAACCTGACCACGACCGCTGGCGGAACCCTGCTCGGCGACGCCTTTTCTGGCCACGGCGAAGACAAGACGGGGACGGTTTCGGAGACCTACATGTGTCCCCAAGGATTTAGCGGCGAGTATCGTCTGCTGGTGCGCCGCGTGTGGGGCAATGTCTCCACGGGTACCGTCACGGTGGAAGTGTTGACTGATATTGGCCGTGACAGCCAGCGATACATTCGCGAACAAATTCCGTTGACCGAGAAAAATGCTCTCGTGCTTTTTGAGGTCAAAGAAGGCCAGCGCCAAGAAGAACTCGGCGAAGCTCAACTAGCGAACCTCCGAAATGTCCAGCAGCAGATCGTGGGACAAGCAATCGGAGGAGCCGCGCCGGGACCTCTCGCGGGCGGCGTTTCAAGTTCGGGCCAACAGGCGCTGCGAGATTTTTATCGCGACATGGCTTCGATCGGTGGTGGTGTCGGCGGTGGCGGTATCAATCCGCTGTTTGGTGGTCGCGGCGCGGTCGGTTTCCAACCGCAAATCACGGTGATCCCCGAGGGTGCCATGCAGTTTACTTCCGCAATCATCTCGGCCGATCGACGCTATGTTCGAATCACTCCATCGCCAATTTTCTCGCAAATCGGTGAAGTCTCGACGTTTAACTTCGTCAGTGGCCAAACTGGCGGTGCTGGCGGCGCCGGGGGCGGATTGGGTGGCGGCGGCGGTGGATTGGGTGGCGGTGGACTGGGTGGTGGCGGCGGTTTCGGGAACTAGTCTCTCGCCAACGTCGATTACCCCCATGAAAGAGCTATCTTCATGCATCAATAGCGGCAATAATGTGGAATCGCCCACTCGACGCTGTTGAATGATATGCCAAACGAAGATCATGTTAACGAAACGCTTTTGTTCGACCCTCAGCGTGTCCTCGCGCTAGCTGAGCGGTTGGCCGAACTCAAGCGTGCTGATCCCAACGCGAATGTTGACACGGTACTTTCCGAACTAGATTCGACGAGCCAGTCGCTGTATCGCGATGCACTGGTGAATTACTTGTCGGGCAATGCGCCTGGCGACGACGATCGTTTGGCCGCGACTCAGTTAATCGATGATTTCGAGGCTCCAGGTGAATTGCGTGCCGACGCGACGCTGGACGTCGCCGGACCTGCCGTAGCGCGACGCGCCGCCGATTTGCCACCGGCGAGTCCGCCGGCCAAAAAGAGCGAAAATTCCGGTCGACCGCCTGGGAAATCGACGCGGAAACTACTCGACAAAATTGGCAAATTCGAGATCAAGAGCGAACTCGGCCGGGGTGCTTTCGGCGTCGTTTACTTAGCGTTTGATCGAGAGTTGCAGCGTAACGTCGCTATCAAACTGTCCCTCGTTTCCGACAAGAAAATTCAGGAGCGGTTGCGGATCGAGGCATCCAAAGCGGCCCAGATCGAAAGCGAAGGTATCGTCCCCGTATACCACATCGGCAATACCGAGACCGGCGCGACCTACATTGTTCAAAAGTACATTCAAGGGTCGACGCTTCGTGATCTGTTGCAAGAACACGGACCCATGTCGCCATCGCGTGGCGTGCGGCTGATTCGTGACATCGCCGTGGCACTCGAACCAGCGCACCTGCGTGACATCCTGCACCGAGATTTGAAACCCGACAACATATTGATCGATGAAGCGGGGAAACCCTGGATTGCGGATTTCGGTTTAGCGATCTCCGAAGAAGAACAACAGGGACGTCGCGGCGAGCTGGCCGGTACACCGGCGTACATGTCACCGGAGCAAATTAAAGGAAGGATCGATTTCCTCGATCCCCGCTCGGATATCTGGTCGCTCGGGGTAATGTTTTACGAGTTGCTTTCCGGAAAGTTGCCCTTCAACGGGCGGGACCGCAAAGCATTGGCCGAGCAAATATGCGAACTTGACCCCCGTCCGATGCACCAGAGATCGCCGCTGTTGAGCGAGGACGTCAATGCAATTTTTCAGAGGTGTTGTGCCAAGAAGCCGGCGGAAAGATTTGCCTCGGTGCGAGAGTTGGCGATCGCTTTGGAGTACCTGATCGCCGGTGGATTGAGCGATCAAAACATTCGCGGCTCCGCCGCGCATGGATTGTTTAGCGACAGCACTCTCCAGCCCAGTTCAACGCTCGGGCGAAGTGGGTCCCTGGGTGGCGGATCGACTCGATCGAGTCATCAAGACGCCACCCAGAATGATTCGGCGAGAATGGGATCGACGCTGCAGGGATCGACGCATCACCAATCGCATCAGAGATCGAGTCACGACGAGTCGATGTCGACCTCGCATACCTCGTCGCTCAATACCTCCACCACAGGCCCACTTACTTCGACCTTGACGTCGCTGGCATCGCCAAAATCTTGGTGGCTCCAGACACTCGGAAAGCTGGCCACGCTGGTGCTCATGGTAACGCTATCGGTCGCCGTTTCCTGGTATTTTTTAAACGTCGGACGGGTCGAAGTTTCACTCACGCCAGGACCTACTCCCATCGAACCGGAGCCTACTCCCATCAAACCGGAGCCTGATCCGACGCCTGAAATCGTACCGCCTGAAGTTCCCAAGCTTGACGTGGATGGTTCACCGGAGAAGCCGTGGATCGTCGACGCCAGCGGCCGCGGTTCACACACCACGATTCAGTCCGCAATCGATGCCGAGCTTCCGGACTCTGAGATTCAACAAGCCACCATTCGAGTGAACCCCGGTAGCTACAACGAACAGCTACGAATCACTCGACCGGTCACCATCATCGGCGAAGAGGATCTTGGTCTTTGTGATCTGAAAAACGCTGACGGCCCGCCGGTCACGATCCAATGCGAGGATGATGCATGGGTTGAAATTCAGGGTATGCAAATCGATGGCCAGGGGCACAGTAGCGCCATCCAGTTCAATGCGATTGACATCGAATCGGGATCATTGAAAGTCGCATCGTGCACGCTGCGAACGACAAGCCAGAATTGCATCAAGGCCGGTACGAACACGACCGTAGCCGTTTCCAACTGCATTTTCGATGAGTCTCGAGATTTTGCCATTTCAACCAAAGATCACAAGAGCGTCATCGTTGACAATTGTCGCTTTCGACGCTCCGGCGTGCAGCTCGTCGGCGGACCTGCGGAGATCACCTCTTCGACTTTCCTAGGACGCGAAGGAATTTACGCCGATCGCACATTGCCAGGAATCGTGACGCTAACTGAGTGCGAATTCAATGAATGCGCGTCGTATGGAATCAGTGCGACCAGCAATGGAATCATCACCGCTACCAACTGCCTCTTCAAAAAATGTGAATTGGGTGCTTGGTCCGTATTCATGGATGAAAGCGATGTTGGCGACGAGGCTCCCGAAGTTCCTGGTTCCGTCACGGTGGTTGATTCCGAGTTTGTCGAATGCACTACGGCCGCGAAAGTCGACCGGGGACACCTTGTTCTCACCAACAACTGTTCCATCGCGAATGGCATTGATGGCATCCAAGTTTCGGGCGGTTTGTTGAAACTCGAGAATAGTTCCATCACCGACGTCGCCAACGTGGGTATTGGAGTGCTTCAAGACGCGGATGTCAGCTTGGTGAATAGCCCGATCGATGGCACCGGGCTGACGGGCATCATGATGAATGGCGGCAAGCTAACGGTTTCAGGTGGTTCGATTAGCAATAGCACTGACGTTGGCGTGTTTCTCGATGAGAAATGCATTTCCGCCACGTTCAATGGCGTCGAATTGAGTGGCAACCGTCAATACTCGCTTTGGAGTGTCGCCGATAACGTCAAAGTCACCGCCAACGACTCAAAGTTCCTTTCGAGCAAGTTTGGGATTCATCTTTCCGCCAAAGAAGGCATGAGCCAGTTGGGGCTCGTCCGATGCCGCTTCGATGCGATTGCGGACCGGGCGATTTACGCCAGCGGTAACGTTCACGTCAAATTCAAAGATTGTGACTTTGGCAACATTCCCGAATCGCAACAAGTTGGTATTTTCCAATCAGCGACGGTCGAGAAAATTGTCAATTGAGGGATTGATGAATCGGGGTACTGGTGCTCACCTCATAGAATCGGCATTGCCGGCACAAACAATTCTAATGAACGACCTTGAGTCTTCCCTAAATACTGGCAACCGATAATTCAACGACTAATCACCAATAAACGGAACAATTTTTAGGCTTCGTAAAACTGTCGTCGATTTTATGTCTTAAGCTTGTCTAAGCCATTTGGCCGAACTAGCGTGGATGGTGTACCCCTCAAAGTAACCGCCGCGTCTCTTGCTTGGTGACGTTTTACCGGAGTTCCCTCGGTGTCAATTCAACGACTATTTTTGACCGCACTCGCATTTGCTGCGGTAACCTCCTTTGGATTCGAGGTGTACGCTGCTGACAACACGATTCGGCTGGTAGCGGTCAATCGTCAAGACGAGACGCGTCGTTTGCCATCTGACAATTCCGCGATGTTTACCGCGGCCAGCCGTCGTGTATCGATCGCATTGGATATGCTGAGCGATGATGGCAATTCATCGCTCGCCGGAACCATGGTGACGGTTGTCGATTCGTTGGGTGAAGCTCGCGATTATATCGCTGACGACGCTGGCGTTGTGACCATCGATGAGGTGAAGGAAGGACCTCACGCAATTGTCGCATCAACGGATAGCGCACACGGTTCGAGTTTGTTCGTATTTGAAGAACAAAAAAATGACGCGATCGAAGCGGATCTGGTGGAAAGCAAACCAGCGCGGATGACTCTGCTCAATATTTCTGGTGACGGATTGGTACCATTGATCGACGAGTATTTGGTTGACGTTGACGCTTCACCATTTGCGGACGACGACCTGGGCTCACCCGTCGCGACTGGCCCATCATTCGGTTACCAAGTTGAAATTGGTCCTGGTGGTGAATTACTAGGTCAAGTCATGTCGGTTTACGGCGGTAGTCGCTCGCTCGCCGGTACCACGGTCATCATTTTGAAAGACGGCCAACCAGTGGCACGTGATGTCACCGGTGCGGACGGACGTTTCGCGATGCAAGGGGTTCGCCCGGGTGTTCACGGTCTGGTCGCAGCAGGTCCTGCTGGTTATGCGGCGTTCGCATTCGACGCCGTGTCGACGAACGCGGTAACCAACCGCGACGGCCAGGAATCCTTTCGATTCGTCAGCTTCCTATCGATGGCCGCCAAAGCACTGCCAGTGCCGTTGATTCCGCCCAAAATGGTTCCTGCCGTCGTCAGCTCCATTCGCAACTACTATCCCGCGTCAGCAGGTGCAGCAAATGTAGGTGCTGGTGCGGGCGCAGCCGCCGCTGCAGCAGCGGGAGCCGCGGCGGCCAGTGCAGCCGGTGCAGCCAATTCATCGTTTTCCAACAGTCCCTCCGGCCAACCCCAAGGTTCAATGGGCGGTGGCGGTGGCGGCTCGTTGGGAGGCGGCGCTGGTGCCGGCGGCGGTCTTGGTGGACTTGGAGCCCTAGGCGCGATCGGCGCCGTGGCCGCCGGAGTCGCTTCTGATAATGACGACGATCTTCCCGGTGTCGTTATCACGCCATCGTCGGTCGAGCCATCATCCGTAGAATCACCGTCGGTCTAGTAGTCCAGCATCCAAATCAGTGCCAACTTTGTCGCCGCGTCCAGCTTGGAAGCGGCGGACAAGCCCCGTAAACTGACACGGGTATCGCTGGCTTGGACACATTGATGGCGAGTTGCAACGGGTTGCAACGTTCGCGGGTCCGGCCCATCCGTCGTGTGACCGCTAGATGATTTGCCATGGACGCGGAATTAGAAACGCAACTAACGAGCAACGATCCGATCGAAGGGGTGTGTACTCGCTTCGTCGAGGCGATCCATGCCGGCGAGACGATCGATGGACTCGATAGTTGGGTAAATCAAGTTCCCCATGCGCTTCGTGAAAAACTTAGACTTCGGCTCCGCCAATGTCTGCGCGAGCACAGCGGTCCCTCCGTGGAAACGATGATTCTCTCGTCCGACGCCGTGATTCCAAGCGGCGCGGTGACGCAACTGAGTTTTGGTGAAAAACCAGACGAAAACTCGGCGATCTCGCAGTGCTCCACCTTCCGCGGTCTTTCCTCCGAGGCCATCAATCGCTTAGCGGAAGAACTCGAGTTGATCTCGATTCCTTCGGGCAGCGTTTTGCTGGAACAAGGGACACCCGCTCGAGGCCTTTATCTCATCATCAGCGGTTCGGTCGACATCATCGACAGCAGCACGGGAGAGCGTATCGATTGCGATGGAGCTGGCTCGGTACTCGGGGAAATGTCGTTGCTAACCGGCGGGCTCTGTTCCGCTGGCGTTATCGCCACAAGTGACATCGAAGCTATGATACTGTCGACAGACGGATACCAACGATTGAAATCCCAGCATCCAGAGTTGGAATTGGCGCTGAGCCAGTTGGTAAGCGACCGGCTTGGCGGTCGGCCTCACGATGCGTTGTGCGGAAAATCGCTGGGTGGCTACCTGCTTCACAAGTGCATCAATCGCGGCGGGATGGGAGTTGTCTACCAGGCGGAGCATGAGGGAACGGGTGACCCAGTCGCATTGAAAATGCTTCGCCATCGATTCATCTACGATGAAAAGATGCAGCACCGTTTCGAGCAAGAGGCACAATTACTCAGTTCGCTTGAACATCCCAACATCATTCGACTGCGATCGCATTTCGTCGCCTACCGGACTCGTTTCCTCGTTCTCGATCTCTGTGATGGAGCGGACCTCTACCGGCTATTGCATTCACACGGATCGTTCGCCGCCGAAACCAGCAAATCGATTCTGGGACAAATTGCGGCAGGTTTGCTCGAAGCACACCAACGATCCATCGTGCACTACGACCTGAAACCCGGCAACATTCTCGTTGACCGCGACGGACGCGTTCGCATCACCGATTTTGGACTGAGCCGATTACTCGAAGCCGAAGGATTCGATGCGAAAGCGGCAGGCACCCCCGCTTACATGCCACCGGAGCAGTTTCGGGCGGACGAACCGATCTGCGAAAGTGATTGGTACGCGTTTGGGTGTCTTGCCTACGAACTGGTCACGGGCGATCCGCTGTTCTACGGAAGCGACTGGGCAAAACTTTATGATCGTAAGGTCGCCGCCGTCCCCAATGACCAATGGCCGACCCTGGATGCAGTCGACGACGACGAGCTGGCCAACGTCATTTGCCAGTGTATCCAGCCGTCGGTACAGCAGCGAAAACTCGACTTGGTCGAACTCAGCCGCTGGGCCAAAAACGTCCCTGAATTATTCGCTTCGCCAGCGATGTGAGCGACCGATCAGCTGTTCCAAGTCGTGGAAGTAATTCGGATAAGTCTTCACCGTGCACGCTGGATCCTCGACCTGGACACCTGCGATTCGAAGCCCCGCGAGTGACAAGCTCATTGCCATGCGGTGGTCGTGGTACGTCGACAAACTGGCGCCGGCGAACGGCTCCGGTCGAGGGTTCGGTACGATCGTCATACCGTCATCGTGCTCATCAATTTGTGCTCCGAGCTTGCGGAGTTCGCGTGCGAAGTCGCCGATCCGGTCTGTCTCCTTGTATCGATTGTGTCCGACGCCGCGCACCCGACTGGGGCTGGATGCAAACAGGGCGACCACCGCGAACGTCTGCACCGTGTCACTGATATGGTTCATGTCCACATCGACACCCCGCAGACTCCGTCCCGTCACGGTAATCCGGTCACTTTGATAGTCGACGTCGCAGCCCATTTTTTGGAGGACATCACAAAATCGCACG
Organism: Pirellulaceae bacterium; assembly: GCA_041741195.1. Taxonomy (GTDB): domain Bacteria; phylum Planctomycetota; class Planctomycetia; order Pirellulales; family Pirellulaceae; genus JBBSJZ01. The sequence continues at coordinate 75,132 of JBGSKM010000079.1, read as the reverse complement.
TCACCTTGCATTGCCGTGGAAGACAAACCGTCGACGGTTACTTTTCCGCCAGTGATCGCTGCGGCTCCCCAAAAGTAGCTTGCCGCCGACGCGTCCGGCTCGATCTCGTAATCAGTCGCCTGATATCCGCCCGCCGAAATTTGGTAGGCAGTGTTGTGCTTTCCACTTTCCTGAAGCTCGACGCCAGCACCGAAGGACCGCATGACTTTGGCGGTCATTTCGACGTACGGTTTGGAGACCAACTCACCCTCGACCTCAATTCGAGTTACTTGGCCACTGATGGGCGCCGCCATCATCAGCCCGCTGAGATATTGGCTACTCACGTTGCCTCGCACACGAATGGTCCCTTCGCGCCATCGACGCGAGTCGATCTGGACTGGCGGGCACCCGCCGGGCGAGATTGCAACGATGGTTCCGTCCAGTACTGGCTGGATCGCCATCGTCAAGTCACCGATGGGCCGCTCGTGCATGCGGGGGACGCCATGCAAACGGTACCTCCCGCCCGCCGCGGAAAGTGCCGCGGTGAGAAATCGGATCGTCGTGCCACTATTGGCAATGAAGAGTTCCAACTCGCCCGGCGGAGCGACCGACGGCGTCTTGGGGACCGGGTCGATGACGAGCGTTTTCCCGTGATTGGAGGAAACGACGGTGGCACCGAGCTTGCGTAACGCCTCGATCATCACTTCGGTGTCTTCGCTTTGCAGCGCACCACGTAGCGTCGACTGGCCGCTCGCAAACATGGCGCACAGTAGCGCTCGGTTAGTCAAACTCTTGCTTCCCGGCGGTCGTACGCGTCCCGTGACGGGACCTCCGGGAAGGATTTCGACGCTGGTACCGGAGCGTTTCTCGATCGCTGAATCAGTCATTCGTGACAGCACACGTTGCTTTTCGCAACTCGTGCGCTCATTGAGGTTCGATTAAACCGCCATCGAAGTTTCGGGCGTGGGAAGCACTAGGGCTCCGACGACCATCGAGGCGAGCGTGACGGTATGCAGCAACCAATCTTGGTCGCTGGTCACGACGGTATGCAGGGTGACCATGGTAACCACGACAAGGCTTGCGAAAAACTGGCGCTCGGCAAACTTGCGTGATTCACCGCTCGTTAGACGGGTCGCCACCAGTGTGAAACCACCGATGACGGGAAACAACAGGGATGACAAAACGGTGAAAATGAAGCCAAAATCCATCCGACTCACTCCTTGGTCGACCTGAGAAAAGTAATGGACGACGAGCAGAAAAAAGTCCGGCGATGCCAGATTTCTACTCGATCCCTCATCCATCGAAAAGAACGTGCGTTGTGAAACCGACCATCCATGGCCGTCATTGACGTCGGCTCGGTTATCTCAGCATTGGTTCAGAGCCGGATAGATCGACTTGAGGAAAAGTATAAAAAAGCTCCAGGATTATTGCCGTTTACCTTCACACGATTTCTCGCCTAGACTCGGAGCCGCACCGTCAAGGGAAAACCATCACCCCGCGGTATTGAACGGCTCGCCGAAGGAACGGCTATGTATCGTTGGTTACTGTGTCTCCGATATCTCCGCACGCGTTACATCGCGCTGGCATCCATCATCAGCGTGACGCTGGGCGTTGCGACAATGATCGTCGTTAACAGCGTCATGGCGGGGTTTTCCGCCGAGATGCATGAGCGACTTCACGGACTTGCGTCGGACATCCTGATCGAATGCTATGCCAGCGGTGGGATGCCCGATCCGGATATGCATCTGCGTGAAATCAACAAAGTCTGTGGCGACAAGATCGCCGGTAGCTCCGTGAGCGTGCACGTTCCTGGCATGCTGGGGATCGAGTTCAACGGCCAACTGATGACGCGGCACGTGAACTTGGTCGGGATTGATCCCAAGACCTACGACACCGTGAGCCATTTCGGTCGTTACCTGCTGCATCCCGACAATCAAAAGCAAGTTGACTTTCTGCTGCGTGAAAATGGCTTCGGACCTGATCGCGACGGCTTCCCCGAATCAGGCTGGGAGTACCGACGACAAAAGGCAGCGTATGACCGAGCGATGCAAGCTGAATACGCCCGTCGGCGCGCACTCATTTCGCCGCCAAAACCAACCACCGAAAACGGCTCCGACGACAGCGATAGCCAAGGGCCATCATTCGCGCCCAGCTTTTCCGCAGAATTGCTCGCCAGTGACATTGGGCTCAGTTCAAACGAGTTCGATCCCGCGACTGAACAGTTTCCGGGAATCGTACTGGGCATCTCAACCTGCACCACGCGAATGCGTGAAGACGACAACTCGGTTCGCGATCACTTCTACTGCCGCCCGGGCGATGACGTGCGGATGATGTTTCCCAATGCTTCCGACGACACCAAGGTGGTCAACCAAAAATTCACCGTCGTCGACATGTACGAATCGGGAATGAGTGAGTACGACAGCACCTTTGCGTTCGTTTCGCTGGACCGTCTGCAAGATTTTCGCGGCATGGTTGACCCAGCGAAGGGAACACGAAGCGTCACTACGATCCAGCTCAAACTGAACGATGAAGCCGATTTGAACGAAGTACGTGATGAACTGCGACGCCGCTTTCCTCCCGAATTGTACGCCTACAACATCCAAACGTGGCGAGACATGCAGGGCCCGCTACTGGCCGCGGTACGGCTGGAGACGACGATCCTCAATATTCTCTTGTTCTTGATCATCGCGGTCGCCGGTTTCGGAATCCTGGCAACATTCTTCATGATCGTTGTCGAAAAAACGCGTGACATTGGAACGTTGAAAGCCCTCGGCGCGTCGGGTTCGGGCGTGATGAGTATTTTCCTCACCTACGGATTGCTACTGGGGATCGTCGGCAGTGGTGTCGGCCTGATTGGCGGTCTGGTGTTCATCCACTACATCAACCAAATCGCCTCCGGCATCGAGTGGATCACTGGTCAGGAAGTTTTTGATCCGACGGTGTACTACTTCACCGAGATTCCGACGATCGTCGACGGGTTTACCCTGTCTTGGGTCGTCGCCGGTGCGGTCCTGATCGCGACGACCGCGAGCGTTCTACCTGCGTTGCGAGCGGCGCGGATGCATCCGGTCCGCGCCCTCCGATTCGAATAATCATTCGGCACCACCCTTCCCAAGAGTTATCACTCCATGCCATCCAATTCAAACGACGTGGTGCTGAGCACGGTCGATCTCTACAAGAGTTATCACAAGGACCGTGTCGAAGTTCCGGTGCTGCGGGGCATCAATGTGGAGATCGAGCGGGGGATCGTTTCCGCCCTCGTCGGACGCAGCGGCAGCGGTAAAAGCACGTTGATGCATCTGATGGCGACACTCGATCGACCCGATCGCGGCGAAGTATACTTTTGCGGTCGACGCATCGACAACGCGCCGCGCGCCAGCCGAGATGCCTATCGGAACCACGATGTGGGCGTGATCTTCCAGTTCTATCATTTGCTTCCCGAACTGTCGGCAATCGAGAATGTCTTGGCACCGGTGATGATCGCCAGCTCCGCTTGGAGCTACTTTTTTAACCGCAAAGAAGCTCGACTTCGCGCCGAAAAAATGCTTGATCGCGTCGGGTTGCTACATCGAGCGAAACACAAACCTTGTGAAATGAGCGGCGGCGAAATGCAGCGGGCCGCGATCGCTCGAGCCTTGATGACCGACCCCACCTTGCTGCTCGCCGACGAACCGACGGGTAATCTCGATACCGAAACCGGACAATCGATCTTATTGTTACTCGAAGAACTCAATCGAGAAGACGACTTGACGATCGTGATGATCACGCACGACGACGCGATCGCGGAACAAGCCGACGTGTGTTACCGGATGCAAGACGGCCAACTCGACTCGCGTCCCGCTTTGTTTCAAGTCGCTTGAATGACCCCGCGACCATGAAAAATCGTCACGAACTGTATGTCCCGACGAATTGCTAGCGTAGTGGAGTTGTGATCACGGTCAAACCGATTGATGACTGTGTTCACCCAATCCATCTCCCAGGCTTGGGGCGACTCAGAGAATGCAATCTCGGGCGCCGATCGCGACACCTTCCCATTGTCGCTCGGTCATCATCCCGGCTGCGGTTCCATTGAGACTTGCCCCGGCACCACTGCGTGGCGAGGCATCCATGTCGCATTCCGAAGTCTATCCGGATTCTGAAACTGAATCTCTTCCCGCGATGATGCGCGCCGCTAGCGGGTCGAAGACTCGCCGCAGCAGCGCCGCTCAATCGCCGCTTGAAACCTATCTCCGCGAGATCAACGAGACGGCGTTGCTGTCGGCGGCCCAAGAATTAGATTTGGCCGATCGCATCGCCAAAGGCGACGTGTTGGCTCGTGACCAAATGGTACGCGCCAATTTGCGTTTGGTCGTTAATATCGCTCGCGGCTACTCGGGCAAGGGCCTCGGCCTGCAAGACTTGATCGAAGAAGGCAATCTCGGCCTGCTTCGCGCCGTTGAAGGTTTTGACCCGACGGTTGGTACCCGATTCAGCACCTATGCGAGTTACTGGATCAAACAGTCAATCAAGCGAGCGCTGATCAATAGCGCCAAAACGATTCGAATTCCCGCCTACATGGTTGAGTTGCTGAGTAAATGGCGCCGCGCGACGGCGCGTCTGACCGAGGAACTCGGTCGGACGCCAACGAACGAAGAAGTCGCGCGAGTCTTGGGGCTTCCAAAGAAAAAATTGCCGATCATTCGCAAGGCAATTCGCATCAGCAATAGCACGCCCCAAAGCGACCAGACCGAAGCCGGTTGGTCATTGGGCGAGATGGTGCAAGATGAGCGATTGAAAGCCCCCGATGAAGCGATGCTCGATGACGACATCCTGCGACATGCGATGGAGCTACTGGGAGACCTCGACGAGCGTGAAGCGACAGTGCTCAAGCTGCGATTCGGCCTTGGCGGCGCCGATCCACTCACACTCAAAGAGATCGGAGCTGAACTTGGTCTAACTCGGGAACGAGTGCGACAAATCGAGACCGAAGCACTTCGCCGTTTGGCAGACGGACTCACCGATCCGCGCGAACGCGGCTTCTAGTGATCTCCGGTGGCTTCGTCCACCCGTTGCTCCGACGGCACGCAGAGCGACCAGAGGAGCAATAGCAGTGCTGCGGCGATGTAGGCACCCGCGAATTCGAAGACTTGTGCGCGGTACTCACCCATTAGCAACATATCGCCCCACGACTCAGGACCAACCGGCAAGAATAGCCGGTTGCCCGGTAAGGGCGAGTGAATGATTCCCACGAGTGTCAGAGCGCTGGTTCCCATCAAGACGCCCGCGGCAAGCTTCAACTTGCGATCGATGATATTTGCGAGCATCCATGCCCAAAGTAAACTGGTGAGGATGAATCCGCTGCTGAGCATGCCGAGCGTCTTCAAATTGCCTCGCAGTTGCTCATTGGCAAGTGTCTCTGGAGAGAACCCCGCATTTCGTAGCGAGTCATCGCCAAAGATTTGGCCAGGAATGTTGGTCGCTAGAAAGGCCAGCGCAGGCAGGCAGGCCATGGCAACCGCAGCATAATGCCGGCGAGGTGTCGCTAAGAAACTCTGCGCCGTGATTTCCAATCCGATGAAGATCAAGATTGGATAGACGATCCCCGGTGGTAACCAAGCATTGATCAGCGAAAAGTAACCGATCACCCCGGCGGAACCAACCACCAGCGCTGTCGCAAGCGTGTACGCGGCGCGACCGCCCATCGCCTTGTACGCGGGATGACCGATGTAGGGTGTCGTTTGAATGACGCCGCCGGACAATGCCGCAGCAATCGTGGCGATCGCTTCGACACCGATCACGGTACGCGTGTCGTATTCGTCCCCAGCGGCAACCGCGCTTTCGGTACAGTCGATTCCGCCGACGATGGTGGCGAGTGCGAACGGTAGCGCGATCGGCAAATAGGGTAACGCCCCTGGCAGATCATCTAACCAGCGGAACTCCCATGCCTGCAGCCACCGCGTCGGAAACCACTGCACATCGGGCGTGATTGGCCAGTGGTAGCCGGGACTGCCCAGACCGACCATCACGTAATACGCAATGCCCGCTACGAGCAGAGCGCCCAGCGTGCCCGGAAGCCGAAACGGCAGCTCGATTCTGCCAATCAAACTCGTAAGCACGATTACCAAAGCCAACATTCCCGGCAGCGGGTGCCCCAGAATGTCTAACAGTGGGATAAAGCTGATCAGCACCAAGGCGATCGCTGCCAATGAACCCAAGAGCCCAGCCCGCGGAACCGATCGACGAATCAGATCTGAAAAAGGGCTGAGGACCAATTTGACAAGCCCGCTCATCAGAACGCACCACATTCCGATGTGCCACGTCCGCTCCGCAGCAGCCAACGGATCCAATCCTTGCGACTGCCCATCGACGAACGAGGGGCCAAGTACAAAAAACACCATCCCGAACGTTGACGGAGTGTCCAGTCCGAGTGGCATCGCCGTCACATCCGCCCGACCTGTCTTTTTGGCCAGCCGAAACGCCAGAAAGAAAAACGCGAGGTCGCCCACAAAGACACCCAAGGCGGTGCCAGGGACCATCGCTGAAACGGCAAATTCCGTCGGAAATCCAAACCGAAATCCGAGCAACCCCACCAACAGGATGAGACCTGCGATATTATCCAAAAGTAGCCCAAAAAAGGCGTTTATGTCGCCCAACTTGGCCCACTCGTACCGCGACCGCGACAGTCTCGAATTGCTCATCATGTAGCTCGCGGTCCCATCGTGGCATAGTGCTTGCTACCCAAGCAACTTGCATTGTTTTAGCTGCCAATTCGTCCCCTGAAAAGATAGCGAATGCTATCAATCGGTGATTGTCTAACCAAATTGGCATTCCTCCCGAGCGAGGTTTCACACCGCTTGGGGTGAAGAATCCGCGAATTCTGTTTTGACGATTGATGGGCTTTCGGTGATACTGTGGGGAACGGCAGCGAGAACCTAACTATGGCGGTTCGGCCGCCGCAGCGATCGATTATAGTCACTTAATTGCCCTTTGTATTTCCCCTACACTACTGGCTGGCCCCATACTGGTCGGCCAGTTCGTGATCAACCTTAGGTCACTGATATGAACCAATTTCCTGCCCTATCAACGATGGACGAAGTTAGCGATGAAGAGATGCTCGCGAACTATCGTGCTTGCGGCGACCGAGCGATTTTTGAATCGCTGATGCGCCGATACGAACGCGAGATTTTCAGCTACCTGCGGCGGTACACCGGAAGTGCCGAACTAGCCGAAGACGCGTTTCAGGGGACGTTTCTACAAGTCCACTTGAAGTGCCACCAGTTCGATGCGGATCGTCGCTTCAGGCCATGGCTCTATGCGATTGCCACCAACCAGGCGATCGACGTGCAACGTCGCAACAAACGGCACAAAATGGTGAGCCTGGACCGCAGCACCGGCGAGGACGATGGCCGGGGTGGAAGTTGGACAGACAAACTTGTGGGCGAGGTTCCCGATCCGTTGTGGGTCGCCGCTCGCGAGGAAAACGGACGCTGGGTGCATCAGGCCGTTGACACCCTGGGTGATTCGATGCAACAAGTCATCCAACTGGTATATTACCAAGGCCTAAAATACCGCGAGGCCGCCGAGGTGCTGGGAATTCCGGTGGGTACGGTGAAAAGTCGACTTCACGCCGCAGTCCAGAAACTGGGCCTGATGTGGGAAGAAACCCACGAGGGCGTGCAGCACGAGTTTGAAAGCTGAGCCGTGAGTTTTGACCGGCATCGCTCGGTTGACGAACTTTGCCTAAGTGGTTGACGCGGTTCGCTCAGGCGGTCGTCAAACTCACCTTTGAGCGAGTCTGATGGACGTGGGCGAGCGATTCTGATTGGCTTGGGCCGGTTGCCTTAGCCCAGTTGCCCTAGGCTGGCTGACAAACGGGACCGATGTCGGGATTTTCTGAGAACATCCAACCGCTCCAGGGCGTAGGAATTGCATCAGCGGTCGTTTTTGCTGTATCGTCGTTTGCCTGCCCCGCTCCCGTTCATTTCAGTCTGTGTGATGCGAGAAGATCTACTCGGCTATCTGTTGGGAGCACTCGAGCCTCACGAAGCGCGACGAGTCGAAGCATTACTCCGCACCGATCCGGCGTTGCGGGATGAATTGGCAGCCGTTGAAAGGCTGCTGCGACCGCTGGACGATTCGGCTTCGATTCCTGAACCTCCCCCCTTGGGTTTGATTGAGCGCACGCTCGCCAATTTGCCGCCCTTGCCGCCGATGGAGTCGCCATCCCAGCCAACCGCCGGTTCGGCGCGAACTCCTTTGCCGACTTTGGGGATGACCCGCGAGCCATCGACCAGGCCCGCACGCCGCTGGGCAGATTGGGCGGCCGGTTCGGTTGCGGCTGCTGTCCTCCTGAGTTTGCTGTTGCCGACGCTGGCGGAGGGCCGATTCGCGGCGCGTCGCAACGCATGCCAGGATCAACTGCGACGATTTGGTACCGCGATCACCCAATTCGTGATGCTCAATCAGCAGCAGCGATTGCCGTCGGTGGCCCAGAGCGGTCCGGAAGCCTTCGCCGGCGTCTACGCGGTGCGATTGCTTGATGCGGGATTGCTGGACGACCCATCGATGCGATGGTGCCCGTCGTTTTCTGTGGACCAGCGTCCATTTACCGATCGAGACTTGATGGGATCGGACGGATTGATTGATTCCCAGAACCTTTTTACGGCAACTCAGGATGAATTGTTGCGTTGGCAGCAACGCGCCGGAGGAGACTATGCGTATTCGCTCGGCGTGATCGAGGGTGATCACTACGCAACCCCGCGGTACGAAGCGCGCAGCTCATTTGCGGTGATGAGCGACGCCCCCATCACTTCGCTCATCGATACGGCGATCCGCTCAGAACAGTTGGGCCACGATGGACGAGGAATGAACGTGCTTTATGAAGATGGGCGAGTTCAATTCGTGTCCCTCAAGTCCCTCCAATCGTTGCCGGATCATCCGCTGGTCAATGATCGGGGCCAGGTGGAAGCAGGCGTCGACCTGGACGACGCGGTTTTAGCTCCCAGTTGGCGACCACCATTTCTGGGCACGTCGCAGCGATAAGGGCGATGCTCGGCGAGTATGCGAAAGCCGGGTCGCCAAACACTCTCGCGAGCGACACCGTGTCCACCTACTCTGGACGCTTGGTAGTTGCTCAGTCCACAATGGGCTGGTCCTAAGTAACGCCATCTGCACTTGAATCAGCCCTTCGATTGGACAGGACCGAATAATGTCCAACACGCACGACACACCGCTTTTGGTGATCGGTTGGCGTGAATGGGTCTCTTTGCCAGAATTGGGTGTACGACGGATCAAAGCGAAAATCGACACAGGCGCACGATCGAGCAGCATCCATGCATTTGACGTTGAAACTTTCTTCGAAAACGATCAAGAATACGTTCGTTTCACCATTCATCCGGCTCAACGACGCGAGCAACCCGAAATCGCTGCGGTAGCACCCCTGTTAGAGCGCCGCAGCATCCGAAGCAGTAACGGGGAGTCACAGTCGCGTATCGTCATTCGCACGACGCTCTTGCTGCTGGGCCAACAATTCCCAATTGATCTCACACTCGCCAATCGCGACGCAATGGGTTTTCGCATGTTGATCGGTCGCGAAGCCCTGCGTGGACGATTCTTAATCGAAGCGAGCCAGTCCTACTTAGCCGGTCGTCCCGCCAAACGAACTCGGCTTCGTTTGCATCGCGGCGATAAACGCCGTGAACCAAAACCACCCCAGGACTCTTGAGTGAAGCTCGCAATCCTTTCCTGTAGCCCGCACTGCTACAGCACCCGCCGTTTGCTCAAGTCGGCGACTGACCGCGGCTACCAAACGAAAGTTCTCAATACGTTCAAGTTCGCGATCGACTTGGCCGAGGGTCAGCCGGATCTCTATTACCGAAGTAAACCGCTCAGCCACTATGACGCGGTCCTACCTCGCATCGGGACGTCGATTACTTATTTCGGTACCGCCGTTGTTCGGCAATTCGAACAAATGGACGTTTTCACCGCCAATACGTCCGCGGGGATTGTGAACTCGCGAGACAAGCTTCGCAGCTTGCAAATTCTTTCGCGGCACCAGATCGGGATTCCGCAAACGACGTTCGTTCGTGATCGCAAAGACATCTTACCGGCGATCGATCGCGTGGGCGGCGCCCCCGTGATCATCAAGCTACTTGAGGGCACTCAAGGCGTGGGAGTGATCCTGGCGGAGTCGGTCAAGATTGCTGAAGCGATCATCGAAACGTTGCAAAGCACTCGGCAAAACGTACTCGTCCAAAAGTTCGTAGCGGAAAGCCGCGGGAAAGACATTCGTGCCTTCGTCGTGGGTGACCAGGTGGTTGCGTCAATGCGGCGAGTCGCGCAAGGCCAAGAATTTCGCAGCAACATTCACCGCGGAGGTCGTAGCGAACCGGTCGAATTAGAAACCGCGTATCGGGAAACGGCCGTTCGCTGTGCCCAAATCATGGGCCTCCGGGTCGCGGGCGTAGACATGCTCGAAGGCAAAGATGGGCCCCAAGTCATGGAGGTCAATTCGTCGCCGGGACTCGAAGGCATCGAGGCCGCAACGCAGCTCGATATCGCCGGGGCGATTATCGACTACATGGCCGCCCAGGTGGATTTTCCGGAAATCGATGTCCGCCAGCGACTCACCGTCAGTCGTGGCTACGGCGTGACGGAGATTTTCGTACCCGAAGGTTCCGAGTTTGTGGGCAAGACAATCGACGAATCGGGATTGCCCGAGCAGGACATCAATGTACTCACGCTCTACCGCGGAACCACGGTGATCCCCAACCCTCGGCTGAAACGGACCCTCGAACCCGGTGACCGATTGCTCTGCTTTGGTCGGCTCGAATCGATGCGGTCCATGGTACCCAAGAGAATCCAAAAGCGTCGCTATCCCAAAGTGCATTCGTTGCCCGAAAGCGTGGCCGCCGAGTTTCATCGCTAATCCGGCGTCATTGCTTCCGCATCACTTTTGACCAATTCGATCCCGACGCCGTCACCTCGATCGGGGATGAGGCGATAGATGCGATCGGCGTTGCGCTGGAAACTCGAAACGTCATGGTGACTGATCATCAGCACTTGAAACCCCAGTGCGATTCCGGCTTCGTGGACGATCCGGACGAGTTTCGGAACGAGATCCGGGTGCAACCAACAATCTTGTTCGTCGAGCACAAGGAATTTGCGATGCCGTTTTTCATCGAGCGTCGTGATCGCAAACATTCGCAAACCGACAGAAACGATATTCGCTACCGATCCACCTTGGCCACGCATGATGTCTTCGGGGTTACCGTCTCGCTCAATCGAAAACTCCACACTCGCCGCATCACGTTTGAAACTCGCCGTCGCCTTGAACATCACCGGCTGGTCCAATACTTCCTGCAATGCTTGAGTCAATGTCGTTTCGATCACCCCCAACTCACGCTGGAACAAATCATTACTGAGCTTCTCCAGCGCGAGCGTGACCTTATCAGCAATCGCTAAGTACGACCCGATCTCGGCCAACTGGGTCGCCAGCTCACTTTGCCGCGTTTGCAACTCACCTCGCACTGCTTTCATTCCGCTCAGGCGATGTTGCAAATCGGACAGTTTCACCGGAGACGAGACAGATTTCGGCGGGTCGATGGTCGGCGGGTCGATGGTGGGATCCATATTAACCCGCCTTGCCCGATCCAGTGCCACTGGCCTGTTCTACCTTGGCAAGCTCTAGCTGAATGCCATCCAGCAACGTTTGGTACTCTTGGCGACGTCGCTCATTCTCGGCTTCCATCTCCGCCAGCTTCTCGGTGAGCTCGGCGATGTCGCTGGTGCCAAACAACTCAATCGCTTCGGCTTGCAAGTCCTCGAGTTGTTTCGTAACCGCTTCCAGTTGGGTCTGGGATTGAATCTTTCGCTTGTTCAATTCCTCATACTGTCGTTTGAGATCCTCAATCGACCGCACAGGTGAAGTAACTTCTTTGCTCATAATCGCTGATCTCAAAAATGGAAATTAAATCTGTGTGACGTTGGCGGCCAGACGCCGAATCTCATCCGCAACGTCAACGTCAAACCCTGGTAAATGTTGGTCCAGGAATTCTGCTAACCCCGCACCGGTATCGGTTCGCCGCGTCGTTAGCTCTCGCAAATGGGCGATGAAGCCTGACCCCGATGCATGTTCGTCGTCGACGTTCTCCATTTGAGGAAAGAACACGTCATCAAACGGAGCGTGCGGAACGGCAATCCAGCTAGCCCGCCACGAGGAACCCTGGCGAGACACAAAATCGAAATCATCATCGCCAATCGGTTGATCGTCGTCGCTCCGAGGTATCACACAAAGCACCGATGGTCGGTGGGATCGCGATGCATCACCGCGGGTACGTCGCGTGATATTACCGGGAGTCATCCAATGCGTCGCACCCTTGCTAACGGTATCCAGTCGGCGGTGAATGTGCCCATTGATGACTAAGTCGATGCCGGATAAATCCGACGGACGAATTCGTCCTCCCTCCTCATAACCCGGGATTAAGATGTCGTGGTGGGTCATCCAAACCGCAAGATCATGTGTTCCAATCGCCTCGGGCAACTGTTTAGGAATCTTGTCACTCCAAGCCGTTCCACCGACCACAACCTGACGACGATCGATCCTTCCCACCCAAGGCTCTTCCGCAGACACGGCGCGCAATTGACCGCTCGCAAATAGGATGTGAATCGAATCGCTTGGCTTCAATGAGTTCTCGCGAATGTCATGGTTGCCATGAATCGCCGGCAGCGGCCCTCGTAATGCACTGGAAATAGTTTCGATGATCGCCGACAACAGCCAATTCGGATTGTCCTGCGGTAGTTGAAACAGATCACCTAGCAAGAACGGCTGCAATTGATGTTCAACGGCATACTCTAAACACCATCGAAACTTCGCTAGCGCCACCTGCGGGAAATCGTCTTTGCGAAATCCCGGCACGCGAGATTCCAAATGGGGATCACCAATGAACATCAACCCTCGAAACTCGGTTTCGAAACCCCTAGTTTTCATGATTGCACCTCCTTGGAGGCGTGCTCATGAAAACTCGGGACGATGGAGATCACCGCTTCGGGATCGATACGTGCACCACAGGTCGAACACTTGGGGTTCGCCGCCACAAACTGACGAATTTCCGCTTCGCAGGTGGCCAAATCGTTGCGTTGCTGGCTTGCCAACTTGGTCGCGTCGGCCACCTGTTTCGCCAAAACGACTAACTTGGATAGCGTTACTTTGATCGCGTCGCATGCCATGGGTTCAGGTGGCGGCAACATGGCATTGAGTGATCGGACCGATCTGGAATACTCGGCGAACGTTGTGCGAACTTGGTTCATGTCCGTCACCAACTTCGACAACTCTGTCACCGGCTCGATCGCGGGCGGCCCAATTAGTTTTCGCAACGTCAAATCAACCGCTTCGATTTGTAAGTGGCGGTTTGTGGTCATCACCAGCTTCGCGATCAATGATTTCAACGGTGTTGTTTCGTTGACGACAGGCACTTCCCTTAAACGACCGAGCGACGCCAAGATCAACTGAGCGAAATTTGCAACCGAGGCCGCAGCGGAGAGTTGGCGTGTCAAACGGTATAGTGGATCGACGTCTTGCAGCGGTGGCGGCGACTGGAGGCCCTGGACAGACCTGACTTGCTCACGGTGCTGGCATTGACGGGCCACGAGCGTCTTTTTGAGCTGAACGAGCGTTGCCAACTTTTCCTGAGTTCGCTGAGCATGCTCGAGGGCGACGGGATTGGTCGGAGTGGAATCCAATCTCGCGAGCGAAGTTCGCAAGCGGTGCAATTGCCGCACTTCACGGCATCTCTGGCCAAGTAAATCTATCGTTTCTCGCATTCGCTTGGCAGTACTTTGCGCCAACTCGATTTCTTGTCGCATCGACTCCGCGCGAACCAGCGACTCCTCCACCCAGCCGATCGACTCATAGTGCTTGAGCCGTGCCTCCACCTTTTCAGACTCGCCCTTCAACCGGTTTGCTTCCGATTTTTGATCCCGAACGTTCGTCTTGTGAAGGTGTTGCATTTCCACCAGTCGCGACGCATCCGATGAAGAAGCGAAAAACGATGCTGCGCGACCTCCCGATTCGTTAAGCAAGAAAACGGGCGACTTTTGCTCACCAAAGTGAATGTCGTACTCCGTCTTGCTCGCGCCGGTTTCCGCCGACACACGATCCAATCGTAGGACTTCGTGCAACGACTGGGGCACCGATGCACCCACGCGATGTACGTCTTCGCCATTGATCGTGTATTTGACGACCGACTTCTTACGTTCCCAAACAACACGATGTCCGTCGTCGGTTTCAACGGTAACGCGGCATTCCTTCGCACCGTGACGCATGACGTGTGTTGTCCGCCCGTTCGTCGCCAGAATCTGGAGCGCCGCCACGACCGCCGACTTACCACAATTGTTCGGTCCGGTGAGCACGGTCAAGCCATCCGCAAGATCGATCACGGTGTGCTTGTGCGACATGAAATTTTCAAGAACGATCCGTCGAATCATGAGACGCTTTCCCGGCGATTGCGACGAGGCACCGGCGGCATCGGCTGGAGCGAGATCTTTCGTTTGGGAAGCAGCTCCGACAGTTTGTTGGCGTCCAAGCCGCACTCCACCGCTTCATCGCCCCAATGCTTGTCGCCAACTTCAAACAACACACTGTCGCTCTGGCGTGGGTCCGCTTCGATTGCCAGTGCATGGTAGATGAGTGACGCCGATGTTTTCTTATCGAACTTGGCGTTGGTTTGGGATGGAATCACGATATGCAACGCCTGGCGTGCTCTCGTCATCGCCACGTAAAGCAAGCAAAGTGATTCCGTGATCTCGCTGGCCGCTTGACGACCAAAGGCTTGCTGCCAAGTCGCGGGCAAAAAATGCCATGACTTGCTTGTGATGTATCGCGAAAACGCGATCGGTGGCGCTCCTGCTCGCGGATGATCGGCGATGCATCCGCCGCTTTGTCGAGTCAGCGGTGCATCCAACTCGGGTAACACGACCGCGTCAAACTCGAGCCCCTTGGCTTGGTGAACCGTCATCACTCGAATCTTTGCCGCTTGCGGGCGCTCCACTCGTTTTTCACGAACCAGTCGCACAAAATCCCGCAGTCGTACGGAACCGCGTTGTTCGTAGGCAAGGGCCAATTGCGTCAATTGCCTCAGCCGCAATGAATCATGATCCGTCGCCGCAGGCACCATCGCGGCGCTAAACTTCGACAAGGTCGTCGTCAGCCCATCATGCTCGACCCGTGTGCGGATCGATTGCGCAAGCTCCCGAACGGACATCGTTCCTTGCGGGTCCAAGACAGCGAACAGTGGCGAATGACGCAAGTGAAAATACCAGCGTCCGTCACCGGGATGATCGGCCAACATGAATGCGGACAACACGACTTCCACGGCCGCCGAATCGGTCAGCGGATTTCCACCTTCCTGGCTTACGTTCAAGTCATCGTGTGACAAGTAGTAGATCAATTCGGCAACCGCCGCATTCGTCCGCGTCAGCACACCGATAGTCCGCTGAGGGCTTTGGCGATGGATCTGCTCGATAAGCTTCGCGGCAGTCTCAAAGCAGCGGCTCTTCGCCGACACTTTTGGTCCCTCATGATCCTCCGTGTCATCACCCGCCGCTGCCGTTTCAATTCTCACGTAACCGGGGAGCGTCGTCTTGGCGGTCGTGTGGTTGGGGAAGGACGCCGCAAACGTTTTTACGGCATCGGCCTCATACATCGACTTATCGGCGGAATCCATTTCCGACGCACCAGCCGCGATTGAATGCCGGGTAAGTTGCTGGAAGGCTTTCGTCACGACGTCCAACACCACCGGGCTGCTGCGAAAGCTGACATTTTGCTGAATTTCTTCGACACCTTCGATTTCTTCGGCGACGGTATCAAAGATCTCTGCCACACCTCCGCGCCAGCCATAGATCGCTTGCTTGGTGTCGCCGACACAGAAGAACGAATGCTCGATCGCGGCGGTGTCCAATCGCTGATCGGACCTCCCAGCGCCCCGCCGCGCAAAGTACTTCAGCACCGACCACTGAACAGGCGAGGTGTCTTGGAATTCATCCAACAACACATGGTCAATCGAACCATCCATTCGACTGGTGAGGGTCAAATCATCTAACTTCGTGAATGCGCCGGCCAAGCGAATGGCGACGTCGTCAAAGGCGAGTGCTCGCGATGATTGACGCAACCGTTGCAAGTAAAAGTCGTACGAACGCAAGATGCTTCCGGTCGCTTGGTTCTGGGCACGTAACAGCGAAAGTACCTCCGTCTTCACAGCTCGATAGGCGACCTCCAGCGCCTCATCCAAACCCGCGGGCAATTTCGAGCGACCAAACTTCAACTCTTCGCCCGTTCGCAATGACCGGACATAGTTGACGAGCAACGTGTCTTGCTCAAGCGGACTGAGTTGTCGCGACTCCAGGGCGTTTCCAAACAGCTCAAGCTTCGCGAGCACCGTCTTCTGGGATGGCTTCGCTTGCAAGAAGTGCCCCGCCGCTCGCGTCATCTCGGATTCCTCCGGTGCCGCCGGGACACTCAAACGATCCCACACATCACCTTCCGCCAATCGCTGCTGGTGGTAGGCAAGGTTCACGACGTTCAAGACTTCTCGCGCGATCGATCGCTTGATTTCACCTTTGCCGAGCATCGACAGAAGTGCCGTGACTTCGGCAGCCTCCAACCCAATGATCAAATCATCGACCGCCCGCTCCCGCGTCCACTCTTCCTCGATGTCATCCAGCAACCGCCAAGCCGGAGGTAGGTCCAACTCAAAGGGGAACGATCGTGCGAGCTGAGAAAAAAGACTATCCAGCGTACAAACTCTCAACCGGTGGATGTTTTGCATCAGTCGGCTGAGCAGTTGCAAACATGCACTTCTTGGCAGCGACGGAATTTTTACTTGGTCGCGCAATCGTTCGAGTGCCGCATCGTCGTCTGGGTCCGAGGCCTGCGCGAGCGTCAACAAAACTCGATGCAAGATCTCGCTGGCCGCCTTGCGAGTAAACGTCGTCGCGAGCACGGTCTCCGGCTTCGCGCCCTGGAAAAAAATCCTTAACAATCTCGCTGTCAATTGATAGGTTTTTCCAGTTCCAGCCGACGCCCGCACGAGGGTCGGTTTCAACTCTCCCAATCCGCCGAACAGAACGGCATCGTCCGACGCCTTTTCTTCGGGTGCCAACATACTCATGATTCCACCTCCTCGCCGTGCATCGCTTCCTGCAACATCCGTTGGGCAATACCTGTTTGCAAGATCATTGCGTAGTCGTCAAATTCGACACCGTCGGGGGCCGGATCAAACTCACCGGCCAATACTCCGCGCACACATTGGACGATCAATTCGTCCGCTCGCGCGAGCAGCTCCGGCGAGAAATCGGCGATATTGATTCTGGTTTCTTCGTCCTTGCCGCTTACATTGAAATAACCCAAATCGACATCATTGGGATCCGCACCTAATTTGAGAAAAGGGATCATGGTGCGATACAGTGGCAATTGCAAATCAATCCATTGCGTCTCCCCGAGTCGCTTTGACAAATGTTTCTTCTCGGGTTTATGCCCATGCGTCTTGTAATCCAAGATCGCCCATCGCCCGGTTTGCGGATGATAATCGATTCGATCAAAGCGTCCTCTCAGGCCCATCCTCTGGCCATCCACTTCGATGCACGCGCCGGTCACTTCGCTTACTGACGCCTCGACCTGCTTAATCACCCAACCGTCGTCGATCCGTTCGGCTTGACGCTGAGCCACGATCTTGAGTCTTCGCCGAGCTTGAGCAATTTGCAGGTTTACCGCCGTTGCCGCAGAATCACCATAGGTTTCAGCGGCGTACGCATGCAAATGCTCAATCAAGCTCGCTTCGATATGTTTCGGGTTGGCCTCATCCTTATCACTTGACTTCCCGAACCGTTCGACTGCTCCGTGGACCAAGTCACCGAATTGGTTCGCCGCCAATTCCGAAGCGGTGTCATCCATCGGCCGCATTTTCAACACGTGTCGCAAATAAAAGCGATAGGGACAGGCGAGGTAATCCTTGAACGCCGTGACGCTCATCGTTTTCACGCGAACCGATCGATCAAGTTCGGGTATGACCAGGGGTTGATCACGAGGTATGTCATCCCAGGGATGCCACAACGGCGTCGTCGGGCGTGATTCAACAAGTAGATTACGAACATGTCGGGCGCAGTCCTCCGGCGCCGTCGCAGCGATTAATCGACTCGGCGGAGTTGGCGATCCATCGGCGGAGGTCTTGCCAACAATGAACCGGACCGCAGCACGACTCCGAAGCATCAGGTGCATGGCGTAACAATCACGCGCGTAGCGTCGCTCGTTGTCACCCACTCCGAGTTTCGCACGAAGCGATCCCGGCAAAAATGGGTCGCTGGTCACCGCCCCAGGAATGTAGGGGTGGTTGAGCCCCATCACCACGAGCGCCGGCGCATCGTCCAGCGACAGATCGAGCCAACCGAGTATTTCGATGTCATCGGGTCGTGCTGCCGTGTTGATACGAATCTCCGCCGACCGCCCCATCAACATCTGCATCGCACTGAACGCGTTCACATCTACATCAAGTGAGGAACTCAGCGCCTGGTAACGTGTCAATTGCCTTCGCATCGCACGATAGGCGAGTTGAGTCCGATCCAGTTCGCCTTCGTCGACCAGTGCCTGGTCGTCCGATTCTCCCGTGAGTTTGTTCAACCATTCCTCTATCCGCGCACACCATCGGGACACCGGTTGATCACTACCGGTCAACATCCCCGTCCACTCGAGAACCAGATCACGCACTTGCTCGGCCAGCGAAAAGTGTTTTGTGGCGAGCGGTGATAGCGATCGGTCGAGCTGCACCGGATAATGGCTGGCCATCAATTCATCCAATTTTTCCAGCCAACCATCGCCGTCCGCGACGAGCGTCTTTTCCGTTAACTTGTCTGTCACCATTGCATACACGTCGGCGTGACGCACCAGCGCCGCCAATGCCGGCCAACTTTGCCGTTCAAGAAATTGGATCGTCAAATTTAACAAACGCCCGACTGCGGTTTCGGATAGTTTCCATCCTTGGTTGCGATGAACCTGTAAACCACGTTCGAGCAATTCGATCTCAATCGGGCCGACTTGGGACTCATCGGTGACTCCGATGGTGATCTGGTCCGCGGAAAATCGATCACCGTAGTCAGCCAAAAGTTCAGCAACGCAGAGCGACTGGTCAAAAATGTCCCCCGCGGATACCAGGTGTCGGTCTTCGATCGGTAGGTCATGATTTTGCCAGGCATCCGCTCGCAGACTTCCAAACTCGTTGAAACAACGCTCGTCTCGTTCATCCCCAGCCACCAGCGAGATTCGCCGACAGGAAAGTGATCGCAACATCTCGACGAGTGCGTCGCTTAAATCGGAAGTCCCGATCATGACGAGTGTCGCATCACAATGACATTTTTTTCTCGCCACCGCATTGGCACGATCTTGCGACGGATCGGCCAGTCCCGCGTGCGCGAGTATATCCAGATAACGTGCGAACAACTCATCGAGCAGCTTCCATCGCCGCTGGTCACTTTCGCTCTCAGCCACTTTGGCGACATCGGCGAAGGAGACACATGACGATGAGAGTTCTTCGTGCAGGCGACGAAGCGTGGAGGCGAGTTCAATCCAAGGACTTACATGTGACTCGGCCACCAGCGCCGGCGATAACCACCTCAACCGCTCTGCATCGGCATTTCGAAGCACTTTGACCCAAGCCAATGTTTGCTCAAAATCGATCGCATGCGTCGCACTGGTGCAATACAACTGCTCAGCCAACGCGCCCACCGTGATTACTTGCGGGGCGATCAATTGCAAATCATGCTCCGCCGCTTCCCACTGCAACAGTGATTCGAATCGAAGTCGCGCATGCAATCCCGGCAGCGTGCAGATCACTCCCGCCAAGTTCAGTTTGCCAGATTTCGCGAATCGCTCGCGCAGCCACCCGACGGCCGCCGGAAGCAGAGGCTGCTTGTCCGCGAAAAAAATTGTCTCGATCAATCGAAAATCTCGCGTCATGGTCGTCCCTCCCCTTTCAGAAAACTTTCCTCTTTGAGAAAGCCAACGAACTGTCGCGTCCAGTTTCTCATGGGACGATGACACGTCTGGTCACAGTCTCACTTTATTTTACGAAGTGTACCTGATTCACTGCAGGGGTCCGCATCCCGCGATGCGTCGGTCGGGACCATCAATCAGCCCCTCATGTCGACCACGCCGATTCCCATCCAGGGGCTTGCACCAGAGCGGCGAGAGAGAAACTCGTGTGTCCGAGTCTGTGTCGAACGGATCTCAGCCCACAAGGAACGGATGCCGGGTATGTTCGCGGCAATATCGTGAAACGCGATGTATCGACTTCGTGATCGAGCAAACTGCCAGTCGGCGCGAACACCCTCGGCCGAATGATCGCCATCAATGAGCACCAAATCCAACAAACCGATGTCGTCGACCAGTCGTCCTAGTTCGGGAGCATATCGCGTCCCACGAACGAACTGCACGCCGCCGGTTCGGCAAACATACTCCTGCACGGTCGGTGAATACCAAGGGTCGACTCCGATAGCTAAACCCAGTGGATGAAAACGTTTCAAGTACTCAATCGTCGTGATAAACGAGCCACCCGATTCAACACCGATCTCCAAATACGAACGGATCGGTGGGCGTTTGCTGAGCCAGACCAAGTATTCAGCAAACTCATCGGGACGTTGCCAGATCCCAAGGCCTTTGCCAGTGTAAGGGAGTAACTCGTCGCCCATGCACCCGGGTGGTAACTCCCCACTGATCTGGTGCAGCCCGAGCTCAAGTAACAAGTCCTGGACGGCCGACACGTCGCGCAAGACGCGATGAGGAATTGTGCGAAGTCGATTGATCAACGGCCATATCCACACGGTGGGTGGATTGAGCACATATTTGGCCCACGGCATTATCGGAACATTGGCATTGGCGTGAATCAAACACGGTCTGGCGCCAGTTTCGCGATTCTTAATTCGGCGCCCTTCAAACACATAATCTGGATTCGCCGCCGCAATTCGCCAGTCAGTGTAATGGAGCACTTGGAAGATATCGCTTCGAGCGTCAATCGCAATATCCGCTTCGCCATGGACGTACAAATCGCTCCACGCGGCTTGATCGTCACGCCGCAAAAGCTCCATTTCCTCGCGACTCGCCTGCCCAGGTAATCCCTGCCAATCAACAAGCTTTTTCTGCATCACATCCCAAGCATCAAGCCACGCGTCACGCGTCGCGAAGATGCTTCCGGAGTTTAAATATCGACAACTGGTTCCGGTTGGCGGCGACAATTCAATGTGTGAATCGACCGGCCAGCACTTGCGTTCGGCGGAGGTGACGATCGCATGCCCCATCGACTGATACTTTGCGAACATTTCGCGGAGCGTGGCGCAGCAAAGCACATCCTTCACGTCGAGCTGCAAAACGTATCGATATTCCGGATGATTTTTCAGGTACTCCGAAACCAAATCGATCTTATATCGTAGATTCGGAAACGGTTGTCCCTGACCCAACAATGTCAGCTCGATCCCGAATCGGTGACAACTTTCGATCAGCACTGAAGCCGATGCAGGAAGAGGGTCATAGCCCGCTGGTGCCGCGACCAGGATGCCGTGCTGCTTCTGAAACGACATGAATGCTCCATGATGAAAGCAATTGCGTTGAGCGAGGGGCTGGCTGGATAGAAACGTTGCCAACCGACGAAGTTCGTCAATCCGTTGATCGAGCGTCCCACATGTCCGGAGCACATGACGAACGAATTGCCCATCGTAGTTAAAGAGGTTGTATTCGCGATCAGTATAGCGTCGCAACAGATCAAGATGACCGTCGATATCTTGCCGCAATCGCAACCAGTCATGCATCACTTTTTGGTCACCTCGAAAGCCACACGATTGCCGATCGAGTCGCTCGCAATACTCGATGCAGTGTTCGACCAGTTCGCGGGCGTGCGGGTGACGCAGATTCAAGAAGAACACTCCGTTGTTGATGTCAAAATCTCCGGCATTCCCACCGCGACATGCAATCAAAAGCTGATCGGGGCTGCGATCAATGATTGACTCCAGCGTCACCGTCGCATCGATCACGATCGCGTCTGCATCGATCCACATCGCCCAGTCATAGTGGTCCTCGATGAACGCCTGGCGCAACAAATAGTAGCGGTTAAAGTTGGCGGTTTGCGGCGTCGGCGAAAGATTGCCAATGACCCAGCGATAACCGTAATCGTGGGCTTTTGCATACGCGACATGAGTCTCAACCGTGGCATGCAGACATCCGGCGTACACGTCGTCGCACGATTGGAGAATCAAAATCTTCAATGCAACACGATCTGGCTGGGGTTCAGGTACAGCCGCGTCATTCCCAGTCGACGCAGACGCTGGTGAAATTCGACATGCTCACTTTCGCCGACTCCGTATTCGGTCGCTTTTAAACAGTCCATGCGGTAAACCGCGAGACC
The DNA here is from genome assembly GCA_041741195.1 of Pirellulaceae bacterium. Taxonomy (GTDB): domain Bacteria; phylum Planctomycetota; class Planctomycetia; order Pirellulales; family Pirellulaceae; genus JBBSJZ01. The sequence continues at coordinate 52,735 of JBGSKM010000079.1, read as the reverse complement.
GCCGAAACATGACTGGACCGGCAACAGCGGTTGACCGCGTTGCAGTTCAAAATCGTCGTAGTTGATTTGGTTGCCGTCGTCCGATGGGCACACCGGCCGAAACGCCCCAGCGTCATGGTGGACGTGGAGCGACTTCCCGGGCCCCCGATCCAACTTCGAAACAAGGCGGTACGAACCGACCATATCCCAATTCAATTCGCCGAAGGTGTTCGCGATCCCGTCATAACTCCAACCGCCGGAGAGATTCATATCCACGACCACGACAAAGTCGAAATCGGGATACTGTTCCAGGACGCGACGACGACATTGATTGCGATACTCGGCCATCCATTCGGCACGCGCCCAACCGGAGTGTCGTTCCGGATTTCCAGCAACGTGATATTCACCGAGTAGATCAATCCGTGCGTTTTGAGACTGCCAATCAGCCAAAAACTCGTTGGTTGCATCCACCGAGTCGTTCTCGAGCAACACGACGCGATAGTCCTCGAACATTTTGCCCAAGCGCTCGATACGTCCGGCAGTTCGCGGCAAGAAAACTCGTACGTCGTGACATAAACCACAGAACACGACGCGGCGGGCTCGCATTTGTTGCTGCCCCTTCACGACTCGCTTTAGATATTCTTCGCGATAAGGGCGTGGACACTCAAACGCGCCTTCTGGAAAATCCGACAATGATTCGTGGAGCGCATATTCGGTTTCCACTCCGCCGCTGAACCACGTCGCACGACGACCGAGGCGGAGAGATGCGTCGGTCCAAATCGTACTGGTGTTGCCGATGTGCTGGGCCAAACAGGGCGTCGCATACCAGGCTTCGATACCGTTCTGATGAACCCATGGGGCAATGATTTCGGGAATCGGGATGTGGTTCCCACCGGCAGCCGCCAACCACCAACGGGATAAGCCCGTGTCGCAAAGCATCGCGCGAGCGACCTCTGGAGCAATGACCAGTGCTTGAGCGCTAAATGGCCATTCGTCCCTCGTTCGATGCCAGCCGGGCGATGTGTTCGATCCGTTGTAGAACAATGATACGATTCCAGGCCGGTCGCCCGGCCACAGCGCACGTTGCAGATACTCCGAGAGATTTTCCCGATCATACAACACAACGTCATCTTGAAGCATGACATACGCATCCGCGGAAGGTGAACGAAGCACCAATTCCGCCAATGCCATATACCAGGTCGGCCAAGCCCCGATGCTGTCATCCCGCCAACTCACCGGTAGATGCTCATATTTTTTTGGCATATGAATCGTGCCATCCAAAAATAGTCGTGGATCGTGCCAGCCCGCGCGAAAAATTGAATCCAGAGTATGTTCCAACGTGCAGCTACGACGCGGGGCGGTTGTCACTCCAATGGCCCAGCTCCTCAAGTGTGGGCCAGCACGGCGGTTTGGTAGCGGAATTAGTTCATCAAGTGAGAGAAAACGCGAACGAGGCTCATGCTTGCACCAATCGCGACAAACCCTGCACTGTGACAACGTGGTTCGTTCGTGCCGCGGGTGGCGACAGTGGTGCACCGGCTCTCGAGTATCGGACGAAACGTTCGCGACATCATCATCCAGCAATTCTCCGAACCAACAGCAAGGATCGACCGAGCGAGCGGGAAGGGTGGTCAGATGGGGCGGATGAACGACATCGATTGCACCCAACGACTCCTGTCGAAGCTTCGTCGCCTGCTCGATATTGCAATCTGTCGTGCCGCCCTGAGCCAGAATCTCAACGACCGAATCGTACAATAGTCCTGCAACCACAGGATTGAGTTGACTCGGCGAGGGTGGAAACGATCGGCAACAAGCCTCGCATGCCTCGATCGAAATCGGCGCAGTCTGGGGTCCCACCAGCGACTCGATCAACCCACAAATCGCGAGACCAGCACGCGAGGAGCGCAAGTGACACGTTTCGATCGTTGGTAGAACGAGCCGGGCTTTGCGGGGTTGGGGTGTGGACACGTACTTTGACGTCCATGCTCACTTTCTCGCTTTCTGGCCTTCATGATCCCCGGGGACATCGGGAGGTGAACCTGGATTGATGCCATGCGGAACATCTGCGATCCACTCACCGCCGATCCAACTCCAGAGCACTTTGGCACAATCCTCGTCAGTCAGTCTCGCATGAACTGGATCGGCGGAATGAGCCGACATTCGAATGGGCGTGGCCGCCCCAAATCGCTCGTGAGACCGTATGTCACGGAGCGCCGTGTGGATATCGTGTAGGGTTTCGTTGCGAATCGCTTGCACATCCATCGCGATGCGAATCACAAATACCAACAACACGATAACGACGAGCAATAGTAAAACGACGATGAATGTCATGGGAGTTCTTTCACGAGCGAATTTGTCGACGGGTGGGCGGACTTTGCAACGGCGAGATTTTCCACCAACAACGGAGAGAAATCAATCGATCAAAGTAGTCGGGAGCGTACATGCGATCCGGAAACCATTGTAACTGTAGCGAATACCCGATTGAGAGTACCGTCGTGCAGACCGAAAGTTGCTTCCAGCCTGCTTAAAGTTGCCTCCTTTCTGCGCATAATCTTGATGCGTTCCCGAGGCATGGCACCATTCCAGAATATTTCCTGCCATGTCAAACATTCCCCATGCGTTTGGCAACATCATACCGATAGAGTTGGGGCGATTTCCTGATCTCGGGAATGCACACGCGAAGTGATCCATCATTTCAGGCTCCCTGCCGGTGAACCATGTCGTCTTGCTTCCCGCGCGACAGACCCCTTCCCATTCATGCTCGGTCAGCAATCGATACCCGGTCTTGGAGAGTTGATCGTCGGTCGGGAATGCATGATCGAGCGTAATCGTGTCCACGGGCGGATAGCACATTTGTTCTTCGGCAACGCCCTCTTGCTCACTCAACCAGCGGCAATACTGCATCGCTTGGACTAGCGAAATGCGATTCGCGGGAAGATTGGTCCCCGTCGAATTGGCAAAATCGATTTCGGGAATGGCTCGAAACCGCTCATATTGCTTGATACTGACTTCGTGCGCCCCGACCGCAAAAGGATAAGAAATCCTCACCTCCATCAAGGTTTCATCTTCGTTACGCAGGAATTCGTCGGCAGGAGAACCGGCGGTGAATTGCAGCGGAGCATCAATCACGCACATCACATATTGTTGTGAGTTCACCCACCAATCGTATTCACGTAACCGGTCGGTGGCGGCGGTCACCGGCGTTGCCAACTCGTTGTTGATTTTGTCGATCCGTGTCCCGTGCCCCCAACGTCGAAACAGCAATTCGGCGGCGGATCGTTCCGACGCGAATCGACTCTGACGCAGCAACCGCTCCAGCTCGTGGATCGCACGGTCCATGGTCGGGCCAGGTATCTCTTCCCCTTGGTAGGACGCCAGTGCCAACAGCATTGCTTGCCGTGCAATCGGATCGGAGAATCCAGCGCAACTCGACAAGAGCGTTTCGGACGGCACACCGTAATCACGCGTTTGAATCATGAATCTGGTACGTAGCGTGGGATCCGGCGACGCATGCAGAATCGACGCGACATCATCGAGTTGTCCGAAGTGCAGTAGCGCCAGTGCTGCATTGAGCGACATGCGATCATATGACGGATCGCCGGAATCCGAGGGAGCGTCTCGCCGCAATACTTGCCTCATCGCAGCCACGATGGCCTGCTCGTGCCGGTGACCGTCACGCATCAGTGTCGGAAACTGATCTGGATCGGCTTTCAACAATAATTCGCACAACAGTTCGGCGTCGGCATACTGGGATAACACACCAGCAGCAACGATGCGATCACTCGCTAGCGCCGTGGAGTCCAGGAACAACTCTTTCCATTGAGGCGTCAAGGCGTCGGCCACGGGCTGCAGCAGCGTGACCCAGCCGTCGCGGTCAAGCGAACTCTCGGACATCAACGCTTGAACAATCTTGGGGGCGACCTTGGACCAACCCCGACTCGTGGGATCAGCGACCGCCAACAACGCTGACGCGCGAAGACGACCTGCCGCCGCCGATGGCTCGGTGTCTTGAGCCAACGTCCATAGTTGGTCAACCTGTGTCGCGGTGAACGGAGTCAGCCGTTCGCGGACCAGCATCAACGTCGCCGGATCACTGCCCATGGCTTCGCGAATCAATGTCGCAGAGTGCTCGTCGTCCCCGCGAGCCAGCACAAAGTTGGCACGCAATCGATCCGACACAATTCGTTGCGGGTCCGCTGCAATTTCTCTCAATCGCCCCCAGTAAGATTCCGGTTCATCTTCCAGCAATGATGTAATCTTGGGAATGTCCGCGGTCTTGGCGACAAGCAGTTGTTCGACGAGTCCATCGACGCGGGTGCGGTCGCGAGCATCGCGAATTCGATGAGTAAGACCGATCGATCCCGCGGCAAGCATTCCTGTCATCAGGCATCCGAGCAACAGACGTGTCCCATAGTACCGTTTGGCGATCGCCATCATTTGTTGTTCGCTTGTACTCCAATTCCGCCGCACCGTGAATGCGAGGATCGGGATCCATTCCCAGAGCGATGGCAATTGTCGGTTTTCTGGCTTGGCGTTCCACAACGCCGAGCGTTGTGCCAGCCGAAGCTCGGCTCGTCCACGCCGAGTTTCCAATTGTTTTCGTTGGAGCCAAGTGCGCAACGCCTGGACCAGATAATCATGTGTCAACTGAAAATACTTGTCCGACTGATTACTCCCCGAGTCCGTGCGAACTCCTTCAGGATCAGTCGGAGTGATCAATCGCAGTTCACCATCAAGGATTCGCATCAAATCAAGGAACGAAGAGCTACGCTCCTGATAACCACATGCCTCGGCCAACTCTGCTTGACTGCGCATGTGACCTTTGATGTCGGTGCCAACTTCGGGCAGCAATGCCTGCAGTACCTTTCGTGCCGCCGTTTCGTGCAATCGATGGCTGGGGTTGGCGACACGCGAACCGAAGGTTTCCTCCAAGAAATTGACGCCGATACCCTGCGTTCCTCCGACGTCGTCCAGCGTTGACGGAACCCACCGCTTGCTTTTGATCATCTCGGCGAACAAGGCTAAGCGTACCGAGACCACTTTTCCGTCCACCGCCAAACCTGCGGCGACGCTCGAAACAAACTGCCTTTCCTCCTCCGTGAGCCGACTGGCTTGAGCGGGCAACTTGCCAAACGCCTGTCCGAATTGAACGAGCACTTGTTCCGCATGGTCGACGTCAAACAAATCGACTGTGGCGAAATTACGCCCCTGCACGATTGGCACTTCGATGCTGCCCATAAACCGAGCCGCCGCCATCGCAAAGTCGTCGCGGATCATCACCAAGCCTTGAAGTGCCGATCCGTCGCATTGCCGCAGCGCACGTACTAACTCGCCGCCATTCTCTACACGATGCGAGTGCAGCCATTGTTCGAATTGGTCAATCACGACCAAGACTTTTTTGCCTTCGCGTCGTCGCAGCCAGGCAAAAGTCTCCGCTAGCCCCAACCCTCTTGGCAGCTTAGGAAGAAGCTTTCGCAATCCACGCAAAATTCGAGTCTCCGTTTCGTCCGGAGTTGCTTCGAGATACAGTGTCAAGACGTCCGACGATAAGATCGGCAACAACCCTGCTTTGATGAGTGATGACTTGCCGCAACCGGATGGTCCATAAACCAGCCCGACGTCGAAGGTTCGATCAGGATCGGTTTCTTCGATTTGCGTTTTCCAAAAATGGATACTTCCGGGCAAGCCGTGACGATCGCGCGGACCAGGCAGCAAATCTAAGTAGAAATCAGCGTCACTGGAATCGAATGACCGCAACCCCTTTGGAACGACTTGTTGTTTTCGTTTTCGCTCGGGGACACCACCGCGCCAGTGCAATAAATCGTCGGCGAATTCGGCTGCGGTGGAATATCGATCGGAGGCGCGTTTCGAAAGTGCCTTCAAACAGATGCGTTCCAACTCCGGGGGGATCGATTCATCGATCTCGCGCGGCCGCAGCGGCTCGACCGAAGTGACTTGATAGTACAGCTCGTTGGTCGTACTTCCTCGAAACGGCCGCTTCGTTGTCAACAGCTCATAGAATACGGACGCCAACGAAAAGATGTCGCTGCGTCCGTCCAAGCGGTGACCTTCTCCTCGTGCACCTTCGGGGCTCATATAGGCCGGCGTACCAGCGATGTGCCCGTCGGACAGATAGTCTTCCACGCGGATTGCCAATCCAAAATCCGTCAAATACGGAGTACCGCTATGGCTTTCGATAAGAATGTTGCTGGGTTTGACATCGCGATGGACCAACCGACGCCTGTGGGCGTAGTCCAGTGCGATCGCAATCGGCGCAATGATCTTCTCCGCCAAATCCTCCATGGGATAGTCACCGCCAATCAGTCGCGTCAACGTGCTACCGTCGATGAATTTGGAAACGAGATAGATGGAACCATCCTCGGTGCGTCCAACGTCGTACACAGGGACGATATTCGGATGATCCAGTCCCGCGACCATCCGTGCTTCGCTCAGATATGATTCAACGTCGGCAGGACCGCGGAATTTTGCCGCGTTGGGAACTTTGACGGCGACCTCCCTGCGCAGTTCTTCATCGACGGCAAGATAAACAATCCCGTAGCCGCCTTCGCCCAGAATGCGAACCAACCGATAGCGGCCGCGTCGATGGTCGCCGATCGTCACATCCGACACATAGGTTCGAGTCAACGAATCAGCGATGTTTCCCTTGACCGTGTTCCCCTCCGAAAAATCTCTCAACGATTTTCGAGTCATTGACTGTTTGGCCGATCGCGGTGAAACCCGCGTGTCGGACTTCGTCAGATCCGTTGATCCGACGTCATTCAATAATCCATCGGAATGCGAGAGAGTCTTTCGCAATCGCTCACTCAACTGTGGAAACCGCTGCGTGAATTCATCCACACTGGGCGCCGAGTCATGTTCACGACGAGATTCATACTCGTTGATCACCAGCGTGAATACCGAGTCCCACTGCGTTGACAAGTCGGGCAGCTTTTCCAGATACGTTTCGACGTACAGCGGTTGATCGGATTTCCATCGCTGCTGTTGGTCGTGCATTAGGACCGTCAGCTGCTCCGAAACGTCGACATCCGGATGCTGGCCTAGAAACGCGAACACGTCCGGAGGAGTTTTCGATTCGACCCAAAGCTGTTGAAATTGTTGAACTAGATTCATGCTGGCGATACCAACAAAAAAACTCGACGAGAAGTCACACGACAGCAGACCTGTTACTGTAACCGATCTCGCCGAAGGGCGCGGCGACTGCGTCGTAGGCGCGCAGCAGATAAAATTTACTCTCACACGCGACCGATGGAAGAACATAGTTCCTGCTGAGTCGAGCAAACATACGGCGGGAGCCGCACGCTCCGGGTATAAAATATCTTGGCGCTCGTCTCAGCAAGCGAAGAAGCGTCACGCGGTTTTGAAAAATGCTACGATATCGAGTTCCATAGCGAGAGACAGTTCATTCGAGTCATTGAGTTTAGCCCCATCAACGTGAAGTATGTCATGAGAATTTTGGCTACGTTTTTTTTAGCGTTGCTTGTCTTCATGGTGTCTCTGTGGACGCCATCGTATTCCCAGGAGGCCGCTGTCACGCGCACGACTGCAGATGGACCGTTCGTGCCTGAACCCGCTTTGCCTGGTGGAATGGTGATCTCGCTCTATCCGGCCGACTCGCCGCTGCTCAATCAAGACCGTGTTCACGAAGCCGAAAAATACAACACGGCGGGAGGCGGCGGCAGCAAGCTGCTTAACACGCTCAACATTCACAATCCGACGATCGAAGTTCACTTGGCACCGAACCGAGAACGATGCGGAACCGCCGTGATTGTTGCCCCGGGCGGAGGACACAAGATTCTTTGGGTAGGCCCCGAGGGTTATGATACGGTGCCATTTTTCGCGGAGCAGGCCGTATCCACGATCGTGCTGCGAAATCGGTTGCGCGTCGATGGCTATGAACCGACAACGGATGCGGTGAATGACGCTTTCCAAGCCATCCGCATCGTCCGTGCACATGCCAAAGAATGGAATCTCGATCCGAACCGCATCGGCATCATTGGCTTTTCCGCCGGTGCCGAGCTTGCGGCGCCCGCGGCATTGTTCTTCGACGAGTTTGCAAACACGCACAGCGATGCGTCGGACCCGTTGGCTACGATTTCACCACGACCCGATTTTGTCGGATTGGTATATCCCGGTCCCACGCCATTCACTCGCGAACCGGAAACCCCTATTCCGTCCAACATTCCGCCTAGTTTCATCGTCTGTGCCGGTTCCGGTGACAAGGTCCACGCGATTTGGGCTGACGAGTATTTTTCACCGATGCTCAAGGCCGGCGTTCCCAACTTGGAAATGCACATCTACGGTCGTGGTGGTCACGGAGGCTCATTGTCCGCGCGGGACGGAATCCCGTTTGGAACTTGGCCCGCGCGCCTGACCGATTGGATGGCGGACTTGGGTTTCCTTTCCGATCCGGGAAGCGAGACCCGAGCGGCGACCGATGTCGCGGCTCACGCAAACCCCAAGCAACGCTCACCGAGAAGAAAACGTGGAGATTGAGTTCCCGCGAATGATTCGGGTGCGACAGAACTTTCCCGCTTCCGAGCGATTGGATGTTTCGTCGCACGTTTCCGACCAGTTTTCGCGACTGAAAGGTGGGATCCAACCGGGCCAACGAATCGCCGTGGGTGTCGGCAGCCGAGGGATCACCGATTTGTCTACCATCGTCTCGGCGGTGATTCACGAAATTCGCGGCCTGGGTGCCGAACCGTTTATCATTCCGGCGATGGGCAGTCACGGTGGTGCCACGCCCGAGGGCCAACGGGAGTTACTCGCTGGCTACGGAGTGACCGAAGCCGCGATGGGGACCCCGATTCGCGATTCGCTGGAGGTCACTCAAATCGGTGAGACGTCCGATGGGGTGTCGGTGTATTGCAGCGTGGAAGCACTCGCGGCCGATGGAATCGTATTGATCAATCGAGTGAAGCCGCATACCGATTTTTTTGGAACGCTCGGTAGTGGGCTGTTAAAAATGTGCGTCATCGGGCTTGGCAAGCGAGTCGGCGCAACAGCAATGCATTTGGCTGCGATGCAATTGGGCTACGAGAAAGTCATTCGTGCGATGGCCGCGGTGATCATCGATCGCTCGCCAATCATCGGCGGCATCGCGATATTAGAAAACCAACATCACTCAACGGCACAGTTAGTTGGAGTGCGTCGCGACGAGATGGCAACGGCGGAAGACGAATTGCTCGAGCGTGCCAAGCAACTGATGCCACTGCTACCCTTCGATGAGATCGACCTACTCATTGTCGATGCGATCGGCAAGAACATCAGTGGTGCCGGCATGGATCCCAATGTCATCAACCGTAGTATTCACGGGTATGACAGTCTTCCGAAGCGTGGCGACCGCCCTTCGCCATTCATCCGTCGAATCTTTGTTCGGGGGTTGACTCCGGAAACACATGGGAACGCGATCGGGATTGGCATGGCCGATGCCACCACGCAGCGATTGGTTCAGGAAACCGATACACGCATCACAAATATCAATGCTTTGACGGCGCTCACCCCACAGAGCGCCAAAATGCCCATCGCGTTCGCCAACGATCGTGAAGCCATCCAGCGGATGCTGGCATCCTTGCCGCTCGCGGATTCTCGCGAAGCAAGTATCGTGCGAATCGCGGACACACTGTCACTTGCCGAGATCAACGTTTCCGAGTCACTTTGGTCCCGAGTTGGAAGGAGTCTGGGTCTTACCCCTATCGGCAGGGCAAGCGAGATGTTGTTTGATACGGACGGGAATCTTTAGACTACGTTAGCTCAAGAATCGAACAAGGATGTACGAGCGTGAAGTCAGAAACGGACGAGCGATACCAGGCGAGAGTGTCTCCACAGGGCGCGATCGGAATCGTCGTCGCGTCAACGGCTGACGTTGAACTCCATCAGGCATCTACCGTACCACAGCCGCTTGTCGACTCTTTCGACCGCTCGATGTTCGCGGGACTCACCACGCTCGTATCGAGCCGATGCGACTCGGTGCGAGCAAGTTCGCTCAACTATTGGCGAGACTTTGCGGAAACCTATTTTCAATCACTGTGCCGTCAAAATTCAGCGGCCAGCGCGAAATGGTCGAGGCCCGACGTGCCCGATGACGAAACACTCAACGAGGTCTTGGGGCATGCGCCGCCCATGCCGGGACTCGAGTACATCTCCCTCGGCATGCTGAGGGAGATTTGGAGCGGATTGGACAAATACACTCGAGCGCAGGTCACCGCAACCAAGGGCGGATTGGCAATGTATTTGCGATTGCTGCGTCCCCAGTGGAACTTGGTCGGCCGCGTCACTTTTCACTTAGCCGAAAACAAAAAGAATCCCAACAAGCCGTTTGCCTTTTTGGCCACGTATACCGAAAGCCAAAGCAAGGGCGGTGCGTTGCAACACACACAGCTGGCTGAAGCGCTCAAGCAATCGATCACCACTCGGGACTCGAAACGACTCGACGCTCTCCTTGCGCCGGTCTCGCGAGCCGCCGAACAGTCGCCATTGATCCATGAGCTTCTTGAATCGCGAGCCCTGTTTTCGCCACAAGCTTGGGGAATCTCCAAGGCATTTGACTTTCTTTCAAGTGTTCCTCAACTGGAACAATCCGGCGTGATCGTGCGGGTACCGAATTGGTGGAACTCGTCGAGGCCGCCTCGACCGCAAGTCTCCGTTCGCATCGGATCAAAGAACCCGTCCACCCTGGGCGGGGCAGCGGCACTCGACCTCGACGTGGGCATTTCAATTGACGGGCAACCGCTTACGGACGAGGAAGTGCAACAGCTCATGGCCGCTCGCGAAGGCATGACACTACTGCGTGGCAAGTGGGTGCAAGTCAATCGTGAACAATTGCAATCGGCGCTGGATCAGTGGAAACGACTCGAGCGGGAGCATGTCCATGGAATCGGTTTCCTCGAGGGACTGCGATTGTTGTCGGGGGCAAACTTGGGCGATGTCGATGTTGATGATGAGCTTCGGAGCTGGACGCGAATGGAGCCCGGACCTTGGTTGGGCGAGATGCTGCAAACGCTTCGTGATCCTACCGGACGAATCGATTTGGATCCCCACCAGCGGCTCCATGCGACACTTCGTCCCTACCAAGCCGACGGCGTCCGCTGGTTGTGGTTCGCAACGCGACTCGGACTGGGATGCTGCCTTGCCGATGACATGGGATTAGGAAAAACAATTCAAGTGATTGCCCTGCTGTTGCAGTTGAAGCACGGCGAAAAGAACAAGAAATCGAAACCGAATCCGACATTGTTGATTGTGCCGACATCGCTGTTGGGAAATTGGCAGCGAGAAGTCGAGCGATTCGCGCCGGACTTGCGCATGTTCGTCGCCCACCGTAGCGTCAACGACGCGAGTTTGCTCAAGCGAGTCGCAGAAAATCCTAGCGAAGAGCTTGCCGACGTGGATCTCGTTGCGACTACTTATGGACTGGCCCGACGAGAAAAATGGCTGGCTGAGATGAAGTGGCGATTGTTGATTCTCGATGAAGCCCAAGCGATCAAGAATGCTAACGCGGCACAAACCAAATCGATCAAGAAGATTTCGAGTGACGGGCGGATCGTGCTCAGCGGGACGCCGGTGGAGAACCATCTCGGGGATTTATGGTCGCTATTCGATTTCTGTTCACCGGGCCTGTTAGGAACGGCCAAACAGTTTCAAAAATTCGTCAAAGCAGATGACGCCAAGACGCTGTCCAACCGGTTGTCGAGTATTCGCGGACTCGTCCGACCCTACGTCCTCCGACGGATGAAGACCGACCCGAACGTGGTTCCCGACTTGCCCGAAAAGACGGAGATGCGTGTCGATTGTGGGCTAACCAGCACGCAAGCGACGCTTTATCGATCTGTGATCGATGACCTCGAAAAGTCCATCGACGTTGCCACAGGCATCCAGCGTCGAGGCATGGTGTTGGGTGCGCTGATGCAATTGAAACAGATATGCAATCACCCAGCGTTATTCTTAAAACAGTCGCCGTTGGAAGCTGCATCATCCGGCAAGTACGTGGAGTTGCAGTCGATTTGCGAAACGCTCGCGGAGAAACAAGAGAAAGTGCTCGTGTTTACTCAGTTCCAGTCGATGTGCGATCCACTTGCCCAATTTCTCGCCGGCGTATTTGGCCGTGGCGGGCTGGTGCTTACCGGAAGAACGACAGCGGCGAAGCGAGGCAAGCTCGTCCAAGAATTTCAACAAGAATCCGGCCCGCCATACTTTGTAATTTCTGTGAAAGCGGGCGGCACAGGATTGAATCTCACCGAGGCCAGCCACGTTGTACATTTCGATCGATGGTGGAACCCAGCCGTCGAAGACCAAGCGACCGACCGAGCGTTCCGCATTGGCCAAAAACGAAACGTGATCGTTCACAAGTTCGTCTGCCGAGGCACGCTTGAAGAGAAGATTAGCGATATGATCCATGCCAAGAAAGAAATCAGTCGCGAGCTGTTCGCTGGCGACGGTGAAATCAATCTTACCGAAATGACAAATGACCAACTGCTCAAATTTGTGTCTTTGGACATCAACAAGGCTTTGGTTTAGGAACACAACCAATGGGATGGCGAAGCTACAGTCGCTGGGAGCCCTACAAGCCAGTCGCTCAGCGGCGACGTGAAGGCGAAGCGGCGGTGAAGCGACTTCTCAAGAAGGGACAAGTGCCCATGCCCGTCAGAATCACCGGTCGTGGGATTGCCACGACTTTCTGGGGCAAAAGTTGGTGCGAGCACTTGGAACGATTCAGCGATTATGCCAATCGGCTGCCACGCGGTCGCACTTACGCTCGCAACGGTTCGATTTGCGACCTGCAGATCACGTCCGGCGAGATCATGGCACTCGTCAGCGGCTCGGACCTGTACACCGTCAAGATCACCATCAAGCGTCTCGACGGATCACGTTGGCGAGCAGTATGTCGCGATTGCAGCCAATCGATTCACAGCGTGATCGATTTAATGCGAGCCAAACTCAGTGACGGTGTGATCCAACGGTTGACGAATCAAGCTACGGGCGTGTTTCCAGAACCGACCGAGATCCGCATGTCGTGCAGTTGTCCCGACAGTGCAAGGTTGTGCAAACACTTGGCGGCCGTACTTTATGGCGTCGGCCATCGGCTGGACACGTCGCCGGAATTGCTGTTTCTACTGAGAGGGGTTGATCAAGCCGACTTGGTGGCGGAGTCGTTAACGAACGACCGCGTCAATGAGGCACTTGGATCGGGCCAAGACTCTGAAATCGATTCCGAGGACCTCGCTGGCATTTTCGGTATCGACCTCTTGTCCAGCGAGGATGCACCGTCCAAACCTCCTGCAAAACGCCAACGCAAAACGAAGGTCAAATCGGCGATGAAGTCTGGCGTGACGAGCGATAAAACCACTCCACCTTCGAAGCAAGCGACCAAGAAAAAATCGGCCAAGAAGTCGACCGCCGGAAAGAAAGCGGCGACGAAGAAAAAGTTTTCGGTCGCCGCCGAGATCGCTAAGAATTTCAGCAAGTCGGCCGTCGTCAAGAAAGTAACTCGCAGAAAAGCAACCCGAAAGAAAACCACGAAGAGAAAGAAGTGACCCAGATGAGACCGATCGTTCAAATCTCACTCGACCTGACAAATATTAGCGAGGCGATCGAAACCGCGCACTTGGCGATCCGCGCCGGCGTCGATTGGCTCGAAGCGGGAACACCACTCATCCTTGCCGAAGGACTGCATGGCGTGCGAGCATTGCGTCGCGAATTCCCCGATGTGCCGATCGTCGCGGACTTAAAAACCATGGACGGCGGCTACCTCGAAGCCGAAATGATGGCTGGTGCGGGCGCAACTCACGTTGTCGTGATGGCTCGCGCTCACGAAGAAACGATCCGCTGTGTCGTCAAAGCGGGTCGGGATCACGGGGTGAAAGTGATGGGAGACAACATGGTTTGCCCCAGCATGGTCGACGGTGCGAAGTGGCTCGAGGACCTGGGTTGCGACTTCATCATTCATCATATCGGTTATGACGAGCGACGAGGCATTGCGGCGCGTGGACATCGCATGCCGAGCCCGCTGGATCAGTTGCGCGAAGTCGTGAATGCCGTCAAAGTGCCCGTCCAAGCGGTCGGAGGATTGTCGCTCGAGCAAGCGATTCAGTGCCCCGCGTATGGCGCGCCACTCGTAGTGCTGGGCGCCCCGCTAACCATCGACGCCGACTCGTTCAAGACCGCCGATGGCGACCTGGAGTCATCACTGAGAATGATCTGCGACGCGGTTCACTCACAGAACGTAGAATAGTCGTAAACCAGTCGGCGTCGTCGACGATTCGCCATACCATTTACCGCCTTATCGCTCACTCGGGTAACCCTATGTTTTATCGCTTCTGCGGCGGATTTTTCGCCATCGTTTTCGCCGTCACGTTCGCTACTGCGAAGGCACATGGCGAAGTCACCATCACGCCCGATGTCGTCTATGGGCACAAACTGGGGTTGGCGATGACATGTGATGTCTTTACGCCAACTCGCGATGCCAACGGCGCCGGAATTCTGTTCATGGTAAGCGGCGGATGGTATTCCAACTGGAGTCCTCCCGAGCAAACTCAGGCGATGTTTCGTCCACTCACCGACAAGGGATTCACGGTGTTTGCAGTGCGACATGGTAGCAGCCCCAAGTTCTCGATCCCCGAGGCGCTTTCGGACGTGCGGCGGTGTGTTCGATACATTCGACTGAACTCAGAGCGATTCGGTGTCGACGCGGATCGATTGGGCGTATTCGGAATGAGCGCCGGTGGTCACTTGTCGTTGATGCTCGGGACGGCATCGGACGACGGCAATGCAGAATCCAAAGATCCGGTGGAGCAGGTGAGCGACCGAGTGAACGCTGTCGTTGCCTATGTCGCCCCCACCGACTTGCGAATCATGGTGAGGGAGGCATCCGATCGTTTGCCAGCCTACGACCGGTTTCCAGCGCTCGATTTGGACATGCAGAACGCCGAACAAGCATCACCGCTCGTTCACGTGACATCCGATGATCCGCCGACGCTTCTGCTGGCCGGCGCGAAAGACGACCTTGTCCCGATCGATCACAGTCGCAAAATTCACGAAGCATTCAAGCAGGCGGATGTAACGAGTGAACTCATCGAATTCCCAGAAGCTGGCCACGGCTTCGGAGGAACCGACGCCGAGCGTGCCACCCAAGCGATGGTCGATTGGTTTGCAACGCACCTCGGCCAGGAATCACCCAAATAGTCAAAGACTCCTTCCCAACGAGATCGATTGCAGCATTATCTGCAACATTGCCCGGATCATTTTCCAACGCCTTCATTCGCGTTTGTCCTCGGAAATGGCGGACCAGGACGGTAGAGCAAAGAGCCAAGTGTGACTAATCTAGGCACTCGAAATGATTTTTGGTGCAAAGATAATCGGAAGAAAATGAAGTCATTGATTGCGAGCGTTTGGGGGCTGGTGGGTGTCGCGTTGACAATCGCTCCGGCAATGAGTTTGGCCGCGGAAACGAAGCCGCTAAGGGCGTTGTTCATCGCCGGCGGATGCTGTCACGACTATGCTCGCCAACAACAGGCACTTTGCCAGGGATTGCAATCGCGGGCCAATGTACAAGTCGACGTGTATTGGACCGACAACTCGACCACAGCCCCAATATTGCCACTTTACGCCAAGCTCAACTGGGCTGAGAACTACGACGTGATCATTCACGACGAGTGCGCCGCGGACATCAAGGACGAGGCGCTGGTCGCTCGGATATTGCAAGTCCATCAAAAGATCCCCGCGGTGCATTTGCACTGCGCGATGCACAGCTTTCGAACGGGGACTGACGCGTGGTTCCGGCATTTGGGGTTGCAATCCAGCGGACACGGACCGCAGGAGCCGATCGAAATCGATTTCGTGGAGGTTGAACATCCGATACTCAGCACGCTGAGTGATTGGACGACGATCAGCGAAGAACTTTACAACAATGTCAAACTATTCGGCGCTCAACCTCTGGCGATCGGTCGTCAACAAGTGGGTGATCGGATTGATCAAGCCGTGGTCGCATGGGTCAATGAAACTCAGGGTGCACGAAGCTTCAGCACGACGATCGGCCATAACACGGAAACGGTCCAAGATCCTCGCTATCTCGAACTGGTAACCCGCGGACTACTTTGGGCGTGCGGGAAATTGGAGCCTGAATACCTTCAGCCGTATTCAGGCGAAAACCGCGTGACGTTCATTGACAAGGACGACTTCCTATCGGGATCGTTGTCAACATCGTCCGCAATGCCAGCGGACGCGACGCTCGTCAAGTTATCGGCATCGAGCACTCAATCGGGCAATGAACTGCACCACGCCATCGATGGCAGCACCTCCAGTCGTTGGTGCGCCGACAATGGAAATTATCCGCAGTGGTTGCAAGTCGAGTTTGACAAAGCCCGTCAATTGGCTGAGTTGCAAATCGTTTGGGAATCGACGGACGGCGTATACCGCTATCGAGTCGAAGGATCCAACGACGCCGAGAATTGGTCGGTGCTGGTCGACCGCAGTGAAAACACGAGCAACGATCAAGGCAAAATCCAACTTCCCGGGTCCGCCAAAGTAAAGTTCATCCGTATCACGGGCTTGGGCAGCCGAAATGGATGGTGCAGTATTCGCGAAGTGAAGATCCAAGGAGATGGGATCAAGTCACTGTGGCCAGCCGACCCCAAGCAGACCAAAGATGCATTTGTGCCGTTGCAAAGTGATCCCTACACCAAACGAGGCAACACGATACCGCGAATTGAACCGCTAACGTCCGCCGAGGAGGCAGCGATTTTAAGCGATGTTCGTGTCGCCGATGGTTTCGATGTGACGGTGTTCGCAGCGCCGCCGGCAGTGAATTATCCAGTGTTCGTAGCTGCTGCCGCGGACGGAACCGTGTACGTGAGTTCCGATGGTAATGGATCCTTGGGTCGATCACCCCAGCGCGGTCGCGTCATTCGATTGCGCGATATCGATGGCGACGGACGAGCGGATGAGACAAAAATCTTTTGCGAGATCGATGCACCACGCGGCTTGGTCTGGGATCATGACCGTTTGTATTTAATGCATCCTCCGCATTTGAGTGAGTTCATCGACCACGACGGTGACGGTGTTGCCGACGAGCAAAACATCCTCGTCAAGAATCTCGCCTTCGGGTACGAAAAACGACCCGCCGATCATACGACCAACGGATTGAGTCTCGGCGTCGACGGTTGGCTGTACATCGCCGGTGGTGATTTCGGCTTCATCGATGCGGAAGGTACCGACGGACGCAAGCTCACACATCGCGGCGGTGGCGTCATTCGCGTCCGACCGGATGGTTCCGGTCTGGAAATTTATTCCACGGGCACGCGGAATATCCTGGAAGTCGCGATTAGCCCCCGAATGGACCTTTTCGCTCGCGACAACACCAACGATGGTGGTGGCTGGGATGTGCGCATGCACCATTTTACCGGCAATGACGATCACGGTTACCCGCGACTGTATAAGAATTTTGCGGATGAGTGCGTTCAACCGCTCGCGGACTATGGCGGCGGTTCGGGATGTGGTGCCGTCTACATCGACGAGCCCGGATTTGGTCGTTGGAATGACGCGCCGTTCACAGCGGACTGGGGTACGGGGTCGCTTTTTCGGCACACGGTCAAGCCCAAGGGAGCTACGTTTGAGGAAACTTCGGCACCCGAGTCGTTCATCAAGATGACTCGGCCGACGGATGCCGATGTGGACGCAAGTAGCCGCGTTTATTGTGCCAGTTGGCGTGGGGCGACTTTCGACTGGCAAGGTCCCAACGTGGGCTACATCGTGTGCGTCAAACCGAAGGACTTTACACCGGAACCGTTGCCCAACTTTGCGAAGCTCAGCGAACCGGAATTGGTCAAGACAATGGAGTCCTCGAGCTACCGCCGGCGTGTCGAAGCACAACGTGAGCTCGTTCGTCGTGGGAATGCGGATGCCGCGAATCGCTTGCTAACTCACGCCAGACTTGCTCGAACGAGCGAACGCAATCTTGTCGAACAATTGCAGCAATCGCCGAATCATTCAGAGCTTTTCGCGGCGTTGGCGAGTTCTGACGCGATCGTGGTTCATACGGCGATTCGCACCTTGGCCGATCGCAACGCCGTGGATGAATGCTTGGCTGCTCTTGATGATGAGTCGATCCCGTATTCGGCGGTGGCACGTTCTCTGGCAATGATGCATTCACCGAAAGTTGTCGACGGAATGATCAAACGGCTTGCCCGCGAAGCCGATTCGGAGCGCAAACGAGCATTGCTTTCGTCACTATGTCGATTGCATTTTCGTGAAGGCGATTGGAACGGTGATTCATGGGGCACACGCCCTGATACGCGTGGCCCGTATTACCAGCCCGAGACGTGGAACGAGACCGAAAAGATCGCTGCGGTACTTCGTCGCTCACTCGACGAAGCATCACCCGACGAGGCCGCGTGGCTGCTTGAAACGATGCGACTCAACCGGATCGAGTCGACCGAGGCGCTCAATCGACTGGTGACATTGGCCCAGCAAAACGACCGACTACTGGACCAGGCGGTCAAGCAGTTAAGTGGTGCAAGCGATTTGCCGGCCGGTGGCTTGCAATTGCTGATCAACGCCGCTTACGACGCTAATGCGTCTTCCGAGACTCTCTCCGGGTGTGTGATTGCGCTGGCAAAGCGTCCTGAGGCCAATGCGACCAAAGCGATGTTGTCGGCGATGGCCCGACTGGACCAACACCGTGGCGCACGATCCGAAAAATCGAAAGCGCAAGAAGCGATCATCAACTCGCCTCGCTTGGACGCGATGGTTGCAATCTTGATTTCTGAAGCGGACTCGAACGACGAAAGCATAGCCCAGTGGGCCAGCGCTGGTCTGTTGGCGATTGCGAGTCGAGAAAATGCGAGCCCGGAGTCACGTGAGTCTGCGAAACTCGCGATCGCGTCGCTGTGGCAACAAACGCCCCGACGTTTTCAATTCGTTCGAGCGGCAATGTCCACCGAAAATCAATACTTGGATCAAGAGATTCTAGCCGCCTGCAATAGCGACAATGATCAATTATCCTCTCTGGCGAAGTCAGCGGTGGAGCAATTGAAAATCACACCCAGCGGGTCCGATGATTCGCCCAAAGTGAAGTCGATGGAGATGGAGGACGTGCTGGCACAAGTGATTGCTGGCCATGGCGATATTAGCCTCGGCCAACAGGTTTTCACCCGTGCGACTTGCGTCGCCTGTCACACGGTGCGCGAGGATGAGGTGCAAAAAGGGCCTTACCTAGGCACGATTGCCAAGACGTACAAACGGCCTGAATTGACGACGGCCATTCTCGCGCCCGCGAAGACGATCGCTCAGGGTTTTGTCACGAACTTAATACTCACCACTGATGGAAACGTTATCACGGGCTTCGTGACTGCGGAACTGAGCGATCGTGTGACGCTGCGAGATCAACAGGGCAAAGAAGTCACCGTGTTGAAAGACGACATCGAGGAGCGCAAGACGTCCACGGAGTCGGTGATGCCGACTGGATTGATGAATGAATTCACCGCGTACGAGTTAGCGTCGTTGGTGGACTATTTGGAATCGCTTGTGCAACCCTCGCCGTAATCGTTCGACTTTGTGTAAGAGTGGGTCGAAGGTTGCGTGCTAGTGGGTCGAAGCGGTGGAGCGGCTGAAGATAGCCTTCTTTGCCGCAAGGACGACCAACAGAACGAGTGCTCCACCGATCAAACCCGTGACCGCTTCGAGCACCAATCCGACGACACTCGACAGGACGGGGCCGATTCCGTTGAGCTCACTTAGCGGATGCACGATCGCCTCGATCAAGTGATGTATCGGCGGTACTCCGTGAACCAGGATGCCGCCGCCGACCAAGAACATCGCCATCGTACCCACCACCGAAAGCGTCTTCATCAGATAAGGAGCGGTGATAAGGATCGCTTTGCCGATTCGTTGTTTCATCGTGAGTGGTCGGTCCAAGTCGCTGGATCGCAGCAACCAAGTGCCCAAGTCGTCGAGCTTGACGATGCTGGCGACCAGTCCGTACACGCCCACGGTCATCAAGATCGCGATTGCCGTTAGCACCATGACCTTGGTCGAGAATGGGGCCGCTTCGACGGTCCCCAAGGTAATCACGATGATCTCGGCCGAAAGGATAAAGTCGGTGCGAATCGCGCCCCGAATTCGATCCTTTTCGAAAGCGACTAGATCGACGTTCGGATCAGCTATCGCGGAGTGCAGTTGCTTCTCATGGGCCTGTTCTTCCTCGGCATGCAGGAACTTATGGACTAGCTTTTCACAACCTTCGTAGCAAAGAAACAACCCGCCGGCGATCAGGAGTGGCGTGATTGCCCATGGCGCCAACACGCTCAACAACAGCGCGGCGGGCACCAGCATGGACTTGTTCACCAGCGATCCTTTGGCGACCGCCCACACGACCGGAATTTCCCGGCTCGCTGCAACGCCGGTGACTTGTTGGGCATTGAGCGCCAGGTCATCGCCGAGCACACCAGCGGTCTTTTGGGCGGCCACTTTGGTCAAGACGGCAACATCATCCAGGACGGACGCAATGTCGTCCAACAGCATTAAGAGTCCACCGGCCAAGATGCTATTCCACGGGGGTGTTGGGGGCTTGGATCAAAATCTTTGGGATCGCCCACGATCCCATGTACCTGCGGAGCAGTCTAGCAAACCAATCGAGATTGATGCGTGCCCGATTGACGCTTGTCCAGAGAAGATCTCTAGCGCCGCGGAGCTCAGGCGGCTTGAATCGACTGGCCCCGATCCGCTCCCAAAGGTTGACGCTGGAGACGTTTGCCGATTCGTTCGGGAGGCGTTCGCCAGCGACGATGCAACCACCAGTACTGTTCTACGGCGGGGCGAATCGCGTCAGCCAATTTGGCGTTGTACCACTGCGTCAGTCGAGTGACTGACTCGCAAACGCCATCCGCGTCGTTTTGTGGATCGGCCACGGCGACGCATCCCGACTCGAACTTCATGGGGACGCCGTCGATCCGCCGTGTGTAGCCCGTGATCATTGGGGCACCGCTGCTCATGGTGAAAAGTGCCAACGCCTTGTGGCACGACGCGGGGATGCCGAGAAAGTTGACCCAACAACCTTTCTCGCCCGCGTGTTGATCGGCGAGCAGCGACAACGTTCCGCCGTTTCGGAGATGTTCCTCGATCAACGGGGCGCAACCGATTTTGTCCACCATGAATTGTCCTCGCGCGGCCCGAAAACGTCCGACCCAGTCGTCCAGGAAGCGATTGTCTAACCGCCTGGCGATGGATGTCGACGGAAACCCCATCAGTCCGATGACGTAGCCGCCAATCTCGAAGTTCCCAAAATGGCCCGTCACGAGTACAGTCGGGCGATCACTGAGCAGGTATCGCAGTAGCGCCTTGTTATCCCGAAACTGGACGTGGTCGCTCCAATTACAAAGATGCAATCGGCGCTGGGCCCAAGCGACTTCCAAGGACATCAGCAACAGGTGGTGCCACATCGCCCGAGTCAATCGCTGCAATTCCAAAGGCGTCGCGTGCGGAAAACAATGGCTCAAATTCTCTTGAGTGATCCGACGTCGAATCCGCAACGGCCCCGTCGCCAATCGGGCCAGCCCACGGCAAATCGAATCGCCCATGTCCGTCGGCAGGGTCTGGACGATCGCGATCAGCACTCGAACGAGAGCGTAGGCAGCAAAATCAGAAACGATGGGGCGAATTCTTGACACGGCAATTCAGCTGGGTCAGGCAACGGCGGCTGGGTTGGGGCAACTGGAACAACTGCGGATTGTGCCTGGACATGGCGAATCGAATCTAGACGAATTTCGCCCGCCTTGTTGGATTACCCTGGACAAGGCACGATTATCCCCAAATGGTCTGAATCAGAGTAGCAATCCACCCCCAATGCTCACTTGCCACCTACCGCTGGAATGGATTTTTCCCCATGAATGAAGCTTGCGCTGTCGTTTTGGCTGCTGGGAAGGGCACTCGAATGAAGAGCGAATTGCCCAAGGTCCTTTGCCGAGTTTGCGACCGACCCATGATCCATTTCGTCATCGACG
Organism: Pirellulaceae bacterium; assembly: GCA_041741195.1. Lineage (GTDB taxonomy): Bacteria > Planctomycetota > Planctomycetia > Pirellulales > Pirellulaceae > JBBSJZ01. Next base: position 30,746 of record JBGSKM010000079.1, on the reverse strand, counting down.
CGCTTGAAAAAGCCGGAATCGAGCGACAGATCATCGTTGTCGGCTATGAAGCGGAAGCCGTCCAGCGCGAGCTGAGCTCTCGCTCATCGCGGCTCGAATTTGTGCACCAAACGCAACAGCTTGGGACGGGGCATGCCGTTCAAATGGCCGCTCCGGCGCTAGCGAATCACGACGGGCTCACCGTGGTCGTCGCGGGCGATTCGCCGCTCATTCAAGCTTCGAGTTTGACGAAATTGCGGCAGCATTTCGAAAAATATCGACCCGCCCTGTTGCTCGGAACACTGGAGAAAGAGAATCCCGAAGGTTTGGGACGTATCGTCCGCGACGACCAGGGCGAATTCTGGGGGATCGTCGAGCACAAGGATGCCAACGAAACGCAGCGCAGGATTCGCGAAGTCAACATGAGCACCTATTTCTTTCACAATCCTGACTTGCTGCAAACGCTCGGACAACTTTCCAACGAGAATGCTCAGGGCGAGTACTATCTGACCGACTGTGCCCGGCTGATGCGAGAATCCGGTCTCCGGGTCGAGGCGCAAGCGGTACTCGAACCTTGCGAATCACTGTCGATTAACAACCCCGAAGAACTACAAATCGTCGACGAAACGATGCGGACGATGGGCTATGCGTGAACTGAAGATTTTTAGTGGCCGAGCGAATCGCGAACTCGCGATGAAAATTTGTCGCCACTTGCACCTGGAGCCCGCCGCAATCACTCTCGGCAAGTTTCCCGATGGCGAGAACTATTGCAAACTCGACGAAGATGTTCGCGGGCGGGATGTGTTCCTGATCCAGCCCACGTGCCCTCCGGTCAATGATAATCTGCTGGAGCTGTTGATCATGATCGACAGCTGCAAACGCGCAAGCGCCGAGCGTATCACCGCCGTCATCCCGTACTACGGCTACGCACGCCAAGACCGCAAAGACGAAGGCCGCGTACCGATCACGGCCAAACTTGTTGCCAATATCATCACTCGTGCCGGCGCCGACCGGGTGCTCACGATGGATTTGCACGCGGCACAAATCCAGGGCTTCTTTGACGTCCCCGTGGACCACCTATACGCCGCCCCGGTTCTCAACGATCACTTTAGCAACCGGGGATTTAGCGACGATTCGATTGTCGTGGTCAGCCCCGACGAAGGCAGTATCAAGCGAGCTGTCGGACACGGCAAACGTTTGGGAGGAAAATTGGCGATCGTTGATAAACGCCGCACCAGTGCCACCGAAGTCCGACAAAGCACCATCATCGGCGGCCCCGTCGAAGGCAAGATCGCCCTGATGTTTGACGATATGATTAGCACCGCCGGTTCGATCTGTGGCGCCGCTCGACTCGTGCACCAAATGGGCGCCGCAGAAATTCATATCGCGTGCACCCACGGCGTCCTTTGTGGACCCGCGATCGAGCGATTGCGAGACGCGCCGATCGATTCCATCACGATCACCGACACGATCCCAATTTCCGCAGAAAAGCAATTGCCGAACTTGGTCCAGCTATCGGTGGCTCCGCTGTTGGCTGAGGCGATCAAACGAATTCACCATGACCAATCCATCAGCGAACTTTTTCGCGAGCGTTGAACTTAGCGGCTCGCATTCGCCCACGAGCAGCCACCAGCAGGCTGAGCGAGCCCATGATGACGAGGACATTGGGTTCGGGGACCGCAGTCACCGCGAGAGTCGAAAAGCTGTATCCGGTTTGCGATGTGACCGCGGATACCTGATCTAAGTACGGTGTCAACAGCGTCGAATAGCTGTTGTAGAGATCTTTATCAAGAGGGTTTTGCCCATCGGAGATATCGATTCCAAAATGTGTCCCGATGAGGGCGAATTGGTCGCCGATGCGAATGAACGCGGCATGGCCGGAGTCACCAAAGTACAAACCCGCTTCGTCGTCGCCGAGGCCGCCGGTTCCGCCATTGGTTGCGGTGTCGAACGAGTACTCGATCGCGTACGACAATCCCAAATTGTTGTTGTTGAAATTAACTGCCACAATGCGATTGATAATGTTGCGACCGACCTGGTTGTTCTGGCCAGCCACATAGAACTCATGGCCGATGAGGTTAGCTGGGTCGCCGCCCAAGATCGGCATTGGCGCTACGCCGTGAGCCTCGGGGATGGGTGCGTCGAGCGTGTACAAACGGATGTCGCTCGTTGCCGTTGTGTTGTCCGCGAGCGTGGTGACCAAGTCCGTCGACGTTGACGCGCTGTAGGAACGAAAGACGCCGTCGATGCCTCGAAACGTCGGCGCCGACGTTGGTGCGTGCACCGCCGAGATGTAGTGTCGTGGCGTGATCAGCACCGCACGATTCGCTCCCGTACTCGGGTTTCCGGCCAACCCAGAAAGATTCAAGGCATTCTGGTCGATAATGAAGTTCGGATTGAAGCCACCGTTGCTGTAACGGTCGTACGACGATGTGTCCAGCGCCGCAAACACCGCCGCGTGGGCCGGACTCGCGACTGGCACCCACCAGACGCCCAGTAAGGTAACCGCAACCCGAAAGGTGATTATCAACGGGATGTGCACGGGTAAGCGAAGAGCCATGAAAAATTAGTCGAAGATCCGACAGCGAATAGGACGGAGAACGAGCGACGAGTGAATCTTCGGGCATTCTACGCCGCGACGGACTTAGGAAAACTCTCGCCCCACAATTGGAGCTATGCCGGATCGTACGCTTGGCTTCCCAGCCCTTGGCCGCGGGGGATGTATTTGCACATCAAAATGCCCAGGAAGTAGAGGATGCATAGCGGCACGGCCATCGCGATCATGCTGGTCACGTCGGCTGGCGTTAACACCATGGAGACGATGGAAATGACCAAGATCGCGATACGCCAACTATCGATGTAGGCTTGGGTTTCGATAATCCCGATCCGTTGGACAAACAACATCACCAGTGGCAATTGGAACGCGATTCCGAAGCCGAGCGGCATCAAGAGCACGAAATTGATGTAGTACGTTAACCTCGGCTCGACTGCGACATCCATGCTGCCGTTGAAAGTGAGCAAGAACGAGAGCACGTATTGCATCACAAGAAAGAACGCCAAAACAACACCGCTGACAAACAATGCCACGCTCACGGGCAGGTAGATGTAGACGTACTTTCGCTCGTGTGAATGAAGGCCTGCGGCGACGAACGTCCACAGGTGATAAAAGATCATCGGCGATGCGATCACGGCACCGACGATTAGCCCGGCCTTGAACCAAATCATGAACGGCTCTTCGATCTTCAGCGACGACAATCCAGTCTCGCTGCGACGAAGCTGGACGCGAGGCGTCAATTGCGATGGATCGGGTAGATCATTCACCAGCTTGGCCAAATCAGCCGCGGGGACGTACTCGAGTGCTTTCGGTTTTGCCGTATCGAGATTTTGGGCCATGTTGGCGGCCGAGGCCTCAGCCGCATTGACCAGCGCCGGTGTTTGGAACTCTTTGGGAATGTCGTACACGACTTCCCAAACCAAGCCGCTTTCTTTGAGGAAATTGCGCAGCACCATCACCTTCGGTTCTTCCGACAAGGGATCGAAACCGAATCGCGTCAGATCGCGGTCCGCATTGAATTCCTGGATCGCCGTCTTGAGCGGCGCTTGGACGTAACGGATGACGGCGTTGGCACAGAACCCAAGACCAATCGTCAATCCAACGCCTAACCAGATGAGTGCTTTGACAAGCGACGAGCGGAGTTCTTCCAGGTGCTCGCCAAACGTCATGGTAGAATTGTCGAACAAGTCGTCTTTGGCGAAAGCCATTCGGTCTAGTGCAACCATCGGTGGGAACTCGAAATGAAGCTGAGATTCTAAAACGGGAGCGGTGCAAAATTCTTGGGCGGGTGACCCGAGACGCTCGGTGCCAAATAAAGACACCGTCATGCTCGCGGTGGCTGCGGCCGATGGATCTCATCACTGAGACATATCGTCGATCCGATCCCAAAAAACGTTGGGGCGCGAATCTGGTTTTGCCGAAACCGACCGTCACCGGTAAGATCGCAACACGCTGGAAGAAGCATTTGCGGCTGATGCAACCAGTGTAGCTGCTGGCGAGAAATTCGCCTCCCCCCGAAATGCTCAAACTTACGTCCATTCTGCTTCGATCTTCTTGTTGCCCTTTGCCCGAGTTTTGCCTTGTCCTCGCCACTTTGCCCGCAACCCACGGTGCTGCGTTTCCAGCCGCTAATCAAACGACTGATTTGGGGCGGACGTCGACTCGGCGATGTACTCGGCAAACCGATCGGTCACGACCATGACTGCGCCGAAAGCTGGGAAATTGTGGACCACGGCGAAGACCAAAGCGTGGTTGTCGGCACCCCCATGGCAGGCCAAACACTCGGTCATCTGGTTCGCACCCAGCGTGAATGGCTGCTGGGACGCGATTCCCAGGCACAAGCATTTCCACTACTGCTGAAGTACCTGGATTGCCAACGAGTGCTATCGGTCCAGGTGCATCCCGATGACGCGTATGCGCGCCAGATGCCTACGCCCGATCGTGGCAAGACCGAGGCTTGGTATGTGATCGATTCAGCTCCCGGAAGCCTGATTTACGCTGGTTTGCGTGAGGGCGTGACCCGCCGCGACTTGGAACAGGCCATCGATGCTGGGACGACCGAAACGTTGCTGCACTCGTTCGAGCCCCAACCAGGCGATTGTGTCTTCATTCCCGCGGGAACGGTGCATGCAATCGGAGGCGGCTTGCTGATCGCAGAGATTCAACAATCCAGCGACACAACGTTTCGCATCTTTGATTGGAACCGAGTGGATGCGTCTGGGCGTGCGCGCCAATTGCATGTCCAACAATCGCTCGAGGTCATCGATTTTGCCAGCGGGCCCGTCGCACCGGTGCAGTCGTCCAGTAGCGCGGATGGCTGGCAAACTTTGGTCGATTGTGACAAGTTCCGTTTCTCGTCGCTGGATTCCTCGGGGCCCGTCGGAGGTGACGGACGCTGTCATTTGCTCACGGTTCCCCGCGGTTCCGCCACCATCACGACGTCCCACGAGGAGGTGAATCTTCAAACGGGCGAAACCATCTTGGTCCCCGCAGCCATGGGTCGGTCTGAATGCCGCGTGGGCCCGGATTCGTGTTTGCTGGCCATGAGTCCAAAGGAATGATGCAATCGGCATGGGCCATACCATAGGCATGGCAATGCAAGCATTTACAACTCGCCTCGTGAAACCGCTGGGTCGGGAACGACGATGACGACGATGATCGTCAATGGATCAGTCGCGGTTCCTCCCGACAAGTTCGCGAATGGGTCCAGCTAGAAATCGAAACTCATCTAGGCTCGGCGGATGTGAAAAGTCTACCGTGCACGGGTGAGGGGTTTTTGGCGAACGGATTCAACTCCCTCCCCAACCATGGATCTGGCGTCATGCGACACACCGTCATTACCTTTTCACTGTTATTGATCGCTCCGCTCATGACGTTCGCCGCGAGCGGGTGCCGAGGTGGTGGATTCTTGCCCCCGGCGGGCCCATTGGCTGGCCAACAAGCCAATGCGGTAATCCACGATCCATTCCCCCAAGGTGATCTCGGCCCGAATGACCTCGGCTCACGTCCGCCGAGCTACCAAACACCACTTCCCATGCCCGTTCGCAATCGCATTGTTCCCGATGCGATGCCATGGTTAGGACGATAGATGAAACGACGTGCAGCGAGTTGAGGAACGATGGCTCGAGCGGCAGGTGTCAAAAAAAAGCGATTACCTGTAATCTAGTAGCCTATCTCCAAATATTCACGCTCGAGTTTCTGCATCATGGTCCGCCGGCCCAAGTCCGCTTCCCCGTCCGATTCCTCTGGGCCACCGATGACCGGCGGGCTCAAAGGGCCTCAGCGGTTGCAGCGAATCCTTGCCGCAGCGGGCTTTGGCAGTCGACGCCAATGCGAAGAATTGATCGAAACCGGGCGTGTCCATGTCGATGGTAAACTCGTCGACAAACTCGGCATGGTGGTCGATTCGGAAACCGCCAAGATCCTCGTCGATGGACAAACGCTCAAGCGGCAGAAGCTCGTTTATTTTGCAGTGAATAAGCCGGTCGGTGTGGTGACCACCAACGCTGACCCGCAGGGGCGGCCGCGGGTGATCGATCTGGTTCCTCCCAATGAGCGAGTGTTTCCGGTCGGCCGGTTGGACCTCAGCAGTGAGGGGTTGATCTTACTTACCAACGATGGTGAGTTGGCACAGCGCTTGGCGCATCCGAAATTTGGAATCCAAAAAATCTACCGCGTTACCGTGGCTGGCAAAGTCGATACCCAAGCACTGCGCAAAATGCGGGAGGGCATCTACATTTCCGACGGTCACGTCCGCGTCGACGGTGCTCGTGTGCTGAAGGCGAAAGCCAAGGCCACGGAAATGGAGATCACTCTTCGCGAAGGCAAGAACCGCGAGATCCGTCGTATCTTGGCAAGGCTTGGCCACAAAGTACAAACGCTACGGCGAATCGCGATCGGATCCCTTCGCCTGGGTGACCTTCCACCGGGCGCCTATCGTCCGCTGACGCGAGACGAAATCACCAAACTTCAAACCGCCGCGATAACGCCACCCAAACGAGAGGATTCGTCCGATGATCCGCGCGGGAACGCCCACGCGAAACGTCCCGGCAAGCCAACCAAGGCGGTCACCTCCGAACGCTCCGAAGCATCCCGCTCGACAACGTCGCGCCCCACAGCATCTCGTTCAACAACATCACGCCCAACCAAGTCTCGAACCAACCAGTCACGAGACTCCAAAGCGGGTTCGACGTCGGCGCGGCCTACTTCATCGCGTCCCACCAAGGCTTCCGGCAGCGCTCCGCCGCGCAAAACCGCCAAGCCTCGCAAGGCTGCTCCTGGTGAAATCGTGATTCGTCTGGATCAACACGAACGAGTCGGCAAGGTCATCGGCGGCGAACCCGCACCGAACCGCAAGTCGATCAAGCGCGACGCCGCCGTCGCTCGCAAGGCAGGCAATCCGAAGGGCGAGAACATGGTAATCAAAAAACGTACGGCGGGCACCAAACCGGCGAGCAAACGATCGGTCAAGAAACGGAAATCCTAATCAATTACCATGTCGAAATTGCATGCGGATTTTTACGCCGACTCGATGCGCCAAGTCGACGCACCGATCGCGCTCAATGAGGAGATCGCGGAGTCAACCTTTCGAGTTCGCATCGATGCGCCCGAGATAGCTGCGAAAGTGACGCCGGGCCAGTTCGTGATGATTCGGATGCACGGAGTCGACGCACCGCTGATTGGTCGAGCCTTGGCCGTTTATGATGTTCGGCGCGATGCCACGGGACATGCGGTTTCGATCGACTTGGTGTACGTGAGAAAGGGTTCGTTCACTCGCGTGCTCGCGGCGTCGAAAATCGGAACGCAGGTTTCAGTATGGGGCCCCCTTGGCAATGGCTTTCGAGTAACGCCGTGTGATCGATTGATCATGGCGGCCGGCGGCATCGGTCAAACACCCATGTTGCTGCTAGGGCGCGATGCCTTGGGAACTTATCGACGTACCGATGCGACTCATGTTCAACCATGGGCCAAGTCGGTTGAGCTGATTTATGGGGCGCGACGAAGCAGCCTGCTCGCTGGGATCGACGACTTCGAATCAGCCGAATTCGATGTCACGGTTTGTACCGATGACGGCTCCGCGGGCGTGAAAGATTTGGTGCCCCATGTACTCGCCAAACGGCTTGAGCGAATTATCGTGGGTGAATCGATCCGCGTGGTGACATGCGGCCCCGAGATCATGATGGAAAAGGTTGCCGAAGTTTGCTTGGCGCTTGGCGTGGATTGCCAAGTGTCGATGGAAACTCCCATGGCATGTGGCATCGGCATTTGCTTTTCATGCGTCGCCAAGGTGCGCCAGGACACACCAGCGGGCTGGGACTACAAACGAACCTGCGTCGAAGGTCCGATCTTCGACGCCGATCGCATTTGTTGGTAATCGCGAGGTCGCTGCTGCAGCGCTAGCGATAGAACGAGCCACCGCTGTTCGGCACGCTGTAGCTGTCCGCGGGATAGCTCGACGCACCCGCGGTGCTACCGGGTTTATAGGCACCAGCCGGCTGCGCCGCGTTCGTTTGGCTGGCCGTCGAATAGGTTGGCGATGCTATTGGGTCAGCGGTTGATGCGGGCGAGGAGATCGCTGCTGTCGCTGGCGCGGCGAAATTGCTGGGCGTGGCCGTGGTCGCAATTGGAGCCGATGTTGAACCACCGAGTATCCCCGGCGGCATGGCAAATCCGCCATTGGAACTTGCCGGGGACGATGCCGTTGTCGACGTCGATGGCAGCGAAAATGATGGTGTCGTGGATGGCGCCGTCGGTGCCGCAACACCGCTTTGGCCAAATACGTAGCCCGATGGCTGTGTCGCGGTCGATGCCGGTGAAATGGCGGTCGGAGTCCCGTAAGCCGGAGCAGTGGCTGGCTTCGATGGGGCAGATTGAGCGTAGGCGGGCGTGTTGTAGCCGACCGGCTGAGCTGCCGTGGTGGATGGTTTGGCGGCGCCCGGCGGTGCGTAAACTCCGTTCGCCTGGGCTGCTGCGAAGTTCGTGGAAGATGTCCCGGCTGTTGCCGGCGAGGTCGTTCCAGGTGATGCTGACGCCGAGGCGAGCTGAGTACCCGAAGCCGACTTCGGCGGAGCCGTACCACCAGCAATGGACGCGATCGCTTGCGGCGTTGCACTCGTCGATGGCGGCATCGGGTAAGTGGTCGTCGGTCCCGCACCAGCGAGTGTGTCGGCCGAGGGTTCGCGTTTGAACCCAAACATGTTCATCTTGGGCATACCGCTTTTACAACCGGCGCCTGTCAAGGCAGTTAAAGCGCCCAAAGTAAGGACGAGCAATTGGCGATTGATCACGATCTTCAGCATCCCTGCTAGCGTTCGACATTTGGGACCAAATCTGCAAAGTCCATTAAGCTGCATCGGTCGTCAAAACACAATTCATCAGCAAATCCGGAATCATTGCTTCCATTGGAAGCACCGATCCGTTGCCGATGGCTCGCGAAAGCGATCGACAACGACTTGCTGGCGGACCCTAAAACGCCGAGCTCCGTGCTGTCAATGTCAACTTTATTACAAATTCTTGGGGACGAGTTTCACAGATTGCAATGTCCCGGGGCGACCAAACTCCTATGATGGATCGGCGTCGGAATGCTTCACATGTGACTGATGGAAGGAATTGCTATGGCGAAGATTGCAATCATCAACCCGGCCTTTGAAGTTTCCTACTGGGGACTGGAGCACGCGCAAGCCATGATGGGCAAGCGAGCTAACATGCCGGTGGCAAGTTTGCCGCTGTTGGCAGCGCTGACCCCTGCGGAACACGACGTCACGCTCTTTGACGAGAATGTCGAAGCACTCGATTTTGACCTGCTTGCCGAGTTTGATATTGTGGGCCTCACCGGAATGAGCGTCCAACGTTTTCGGATGGACGAGATCGTTTCCGAACTCAAGTCACGCGAAGCGTTCGTCGTTGTCGGTGGCCCGTGGGTGACCGTCGAAGAGGAATACTTCGATTCGCGCGTCGATGCAATCTTCGTCGGCGAAGCGGAAACCACATGGCCCCAATTTCTCGACGACTGGCAAGCCGGGTCGTACCAACATCGCTACGAACAAGCGGAAAAAACCGACATGTCGACGGTGCCGACGCCGCGGCATGACTTGTTAAAAAATCAATACTACAACCTTGGGAACTTGCAGTTTTCCCGCGGATGCCCGTTTCAATGCGAGTTTTGTGACATCATTGTCACCTTTGGTCGCAAACCGCGAATCAAGCAAGCATCCCAGATCATCGATGAGTTGGAATCGCTGCGGCGAATGGGGATTCGCATCGCCTTTATCGTCGACGACAACCTTGTCGGCAACAAACGTGGCATCAAACCGGTGCTGGACGAAGTCGCCCGGTGGCAAGAACGACACGGTTACCCGATCGTCTTTAGCACCGAAGCGTCACTCGATATGTGCGAGGACGATGAGCTGATGGAACTCATGGCCCGGTGCAATATTCAATCCGTGTTTATTGGAATCGAAAGCCCGGATGAGGAATCACTGAAGGAAACCAAGAAGTATCAGAACGTCCGAACTCGTGGCGGCACGATCTTGGAAAAGATCCACCAGATCCAAAACTTTGGGATCGAAGTCTGGTGTGGGTTGATCGTGGGTTTCGATAACGACACACCCGCGATATTCGCGACCCAACAAAAGTTCCTCAAGGAATCACGAATCGCGCACGCCATGATCGGTCTCTTGCACGCGATCCCGAAAACCCCGCTTTATGATCGTCTGAAAGCGGAAGGCCGATTGGACTTGGCAATCGAACATGAATTCGGAACCAACGTCGTCCCCAAGCAGATGACACGCGAGCAACTTCGCAACGGTTATTTGGAAACGATGCGAGACGCTTACGAACCACAAACCTACTTTGATCGGCTGGACCAGCTTTTTGTCCATGACAAGTTTCGTTTCCGAACCTTTGAGACTCCGTTCTTTCGCAAGCATCCGATTTTAAAGCTTCGCCACTACGGATTCTTTGTTGTCGGATTCTTGTACGTGTTTTGGAAACTCATGCGAGGTGTCCCCGACGCGGGACTTCGCCGAGTCTATCGCCAGCGAATCTTCAACGCGATGCGCAAACGATGGACCTACCCGCCGGTCAGTTTCTTCTACGCGATCAAGTGCGCGATGCACTACCATCACCACAAGATGACGACCGACATGATCCAGTCGCCAGAGAAATTTGTGTCGTCGTACGGCAAGGCGATGCGAACTGACAAGAAAGAACCCTGCAACAAACCACATCTGGTGCCACTGGGATCAACTCGTGCAGCCGAACCGAAGTCAGTGGAAGCGGTTGGTTCGTAGCCTTACTCTTTCGAATGTTGATTGAATTTTGCCGCTTGTTCCGCGGCTTTTTTGATCCATTTTAGAGATTCCTCTGCATCACCCGCTTTGGCGAATGCGTCAGCAACAAGCGAGTAAGCTTCGGCGAGCAATTTCGGATCCTGCTGGTTTTTGGCTTCACGAAATTGATTGGCGAACTCGTCGAATTTAGCACTTACTTCGGGTAACGCACAAATTCGTCGGCCCTCTCGAGTCGAACAACCAAAAACTACACCCGCGAGTTTGTCCCATTCGCCAAGTCGTTCACTCCCAATCGGCTGCAATCGTAGTGTCACCTGATGCGATCCTTGTTTGGGATCAGGTTCAATCTTGACGATCCTTCGCCCAAGAAAAACTGGCAATTCATACACATCACTTGTCACCGTCAAAATTTCATCACGGGCGGGGAGTGATAAGAAAGCCTCACCTTTTGCACTGGTTATTGCACGAAACGGGGGCGGATACGGTTGGTCCTCCACGAATTGCTGATCACGAGCGAATGTTTCGCTGCGGTAGAGCTCTCCGTACAGCTGCGAGCCCCAATTCCACCAGTGAATATTGGGCCACGAGTCAATCTGGACTCCAGCAATCGGCTGATCATCTTCATCGACTGCGGTCACCGCCCATTCAATTCTTGGCACCATGTCGATTTCAATCGGTTCGCCGGGTCGAAACGTTTGCGAGCGATACGACGGATCGGGATCGCGAACGTTCTCCACCTCCTCGGGAGCCTCACCCGACTTTCCAATCAAGTGATCCGCCAATGCGATTACTTGGATTGGTTCATCCGCAGGCCAACCATCGAGTGTGAACGTCCCGTCCTCTCGAATCGGTCGCCATGTGACCCATGAGACGCGGTCACCACTGGCACCAGCGGGCGGCAGGTTGAGGAAAACAGCTCGTCCCTGCTTGATGGGTCTCGGCACATGATCACTGACTTTTCCTGCGATGGTCTGTGATTGAAAAAGTGGCACATCGATAACGCTCTTTATTGATGGAGTCACTTCCAGATCCGTTAAAGCGCTGAAATGCGTCGCACGATTGCCATCGAGTCGTACAACTAAAAAGCTGTAGGGGCCCAAGCTGATCGGTGGTATCTGAATCAAACCGCCTTCGAGTGGCTTTACCCCGTCACCGCCTTTCCAAATCCGTTCGTCCGAGCTGAGTACAAACAAATTCTCAGTGCCAACCGGTTTACCATCGATTGTCGGCCGAAGTTTAAAGGAAATTCCACGGGATAAGACAACTTGGTAGGGCTGATCCTGTTCACGCGGCACATCGATATCGATCGCATCAGGACTTGCAAATTCCGGATGGTCAACGTGAATCGATACCGAAGTTGACTTGATGCACTCGCCGACATCACGAAAGTACGGGTACATCACGGTTGCCGTTCCATCTTCTGCCGAAACGGTCGATTGTGGACTTACTTCGGTACGATCGTATTCGTCATTTCGCCAATGCCCATGACCCTGAGAACTTCGAAGTGCCCAGGGTTGGATTTTGACGCCTGTGATCGGTGAGCCATCTTCCTCGACGACGCGGATTGGCAATTCCTTCATCACCTGGGTGCCAGCGATCTCGGCTTCCTCACCTGACCAGGCGGGAGACAAGTAGAACGTTAGGGCAAAGATTCCAACGGCAGACGTAAGTGTTTTCATCGAAATGCACCCTGGATACGAAAGTTGCTCGACACACTTAGAATTCTAGTGCGCGTCGAGCAACGTTTTGTTGATCAAGATCCAGAGGTTTGGCGAAACCCTCACGCCATTGAAACCCTTACGCCATCGACATGGTCGTTCCCATGGTGATGCCGGGGGCGGGCAGTTGACTTTCACCTTGCAAGTAAATATCGATCGCGCGGGCGGCCCCGCGGCCTTCGTTGATCGCCCATACCACCAGGCTTTGACCCCGGCGACAATCGCCCGCGGCAAAGACGCCGTCGATGTTGGTCGTGAAGTTGCCGTGCACCGCTTGGAAGTTGCTTCTCGGATCGCATTGCACGCCGATCGACTCGGCGACGTACTGTTCGGGTCCCAAGAAACCCATCGCCAACAAGATCAATTGGGCGGGCCAGTCTTTTTCACTGCCGGCGACTTCGGACATCTTCCAACCGCCGTCATCACCCTTCGCCCAGGCCACGTTGACGGTCTTGATCCCGCGGAGATTCCCCTTGTCATCTTTGAGAAACTCTTTGCTCAAAATTTGGTATTCGCGCGGATCACGACCGAACTTGGCTTCGGCCTCTTCGTGCCCATAGTCGACTCGAAATGTCCGTGGCCACTCCGGCCACGGGTTGTCCGGCGCACGATCGACCGGCGGCTGCGGAAGCAATTCAAAATTCACGAGGCTGCGACAACCATGACGGATGCTGGTCCCGATGCAGTCGGTGCCGGTATCACCACCACCAATCACGATGACATCTTTGCCCTCGGCGCTGATGAAATCATCACCCAGTGAATCACCGTGAACACTTTGTTTGGTGTTGGCGGTTAAGAATTCCATGGCAAAGTAAACGCCACGAGCGTCACGATTGGGAATCGGCAAATCACGCGGCTTGGTAGCACCACAAGCCAACAACACCGCGTCGTTTTCTGCTTGCAGTTGCTTCATCTCGATGTCTTTGCCGACATTCACTCCCGTGATGAAAGTAACGCCCTCAGCGGTCATTTTGTCCACTCGGCGTTTGACCACGTCTTTGTCGAGCTTCATATTGGGAATGCCGTACTGGAGCAATCCACCGATACGATTGGCTCGCTCGTAGACCGTCACCTTGTGTCCCGCTTTGTTGAGTTGGTCGGCTGCGGCGAGGCCCGATGGGCCACTGCCGACGATCGCGACGCGTTTGCCGGTTCGCTCTTGCGGCGGTTCGGGAACGATCCAACCTTCTTGCCAAGCTCGATCGACGATCGCGTTCTCGATGTTTTTGATCGTGACGGGCGGACTGGTGATTCCCAAAACACACGATCCTTCGCAAGGGGCCGGACAAGTTCGGCCGGTAAACTCGGGAAAGTTGTTCGTCTTGTGCAGCCGTTCGATCGCTTCTTTCCAACGATTGTTGTAAACGAGATCGTTCCATTCCGGGATCAAGTTATCGATCGGACACCCATTGACCGATTGGCAGAACGGCACTCCACAATCCATGCATCGCGCACCTTGCTCGCGCAATTGTTCCACCCGCGGTTCGGTATAGATTTCGTCGTAGTCATTGATGCGAACCACTGGCAAACGCCAAGGCACTTTTTTGCGGTCAAACTCTTTGAATCCGGTTGGCTTACCCATGATTAATCTCGATTCATTCGGCGGATGTGTATTGGATGATGGATGCTAGTACGAACGCTCCTTCTCGCGACAGGGTCGTGAGAACGAGCCGCAGGACATGACGTCACTTAAACGCCGACCTCTTCTTCGACGGCCATGTTTTGTAGGACTCGCTTGTAGTCGGTCGGCATCACTTTGACGCATTGTTCGAGGAAGCCGTCCCAGTTTTCAAGAATCGCTTCGGCAACACTGCTACCGGTATATTGCGCGTGTTTGCGGATCATCTCGCGAACTTCTTCTTCCTCCTGTGCCGTCTCGATTTTCTCGAGTTCGACGGTGGCGAGATTGCAGTTCAAATTGAAGTTGCCGGCGCGATCCCAAACATAAGCGATGCCCCCGGACATCCCGGCGGCAAAGTTACGGCCGGTCGTCCCCAGCACAAGGGTGCGTCCACCGGTCATGTATTCGCAACCGTGATCGCCCACGCCTTCGACCACGGCGTATGCGCCGCTGTTTCGGACACAGAAACGCTCCGCCGCGCGACCTCGGAAGTACGCTTCGCCACTGGTCGCCCCGTACAAACACACATTGCCAACGATAAGATTGTCCTGGGCCGTAAAGCTACTTTCACGTGGCGGGAAGACGATCACATGGCCACCGGACAATCCTTTGCCGACGTAATCGTTGGCGTCGCCTTCGAGTTCGATCGTCACGCCGTGAGCCAAGAACGCACCGAGGCTCTGGCCGGCGGAACCGGTCAACTCGATTCGGACGGTGTCGTCGGGCAATCCGGCTTGGCCGTATCGCTTGGCGACTTCATGGCTGAGTATCGTCCCGATCGTACGGTTGATGTTCACGACTGGGGATTGAATTCGGATTTTCTCGCCACGTTCCAAAGCCGGCCCCGCTTGGGGCAGGATCACAGTCATGTCGAGCGACTTTTCCAATCCATGATCCTGGGCACGGGTGCAAATCGTTTCGACTTTGTCATGAGGCTTGTGCGCCGGTTTGAGCATCGCGGTAAGGTCCAAACCGTCGGCCTTCCAGTGCTTGATCGCGGCGTCGGTGTGCAACACATCGCTGCGTCCGACCATTTCATCGATCGTTCGGAAACCGAGCTTGGCCATGATTCGGCGAGCTTCCTCGGCGACCATGAATAAGTAATTGACCACATGCTCCGGTTTGCCCGTGAACATCTTTCGAAGCTCGGGATCTTGAGTGGCGATACCGACGGGGCACGTATTGAGGTGGCACTTTCGCATCATGATGCAACCGAGTGTCACCAGGGGCGCCGTCGCGAAACCGAACTCTTCCGCACCCAACAGGGCCGCGATTACGACATCGCGTCCCGTCTTGAGTCCGCCATCGGTTTGCAACACGACGCGGCTACGCAAGTCATTGAGTACGAGGACCTGGTGGGCTTCGGCGATTCCAAGTTCCCACGGCAGCCCTGCGTGCTTGATGCTCGTCAAGGGTGACGCTCCGGTGCCGCCGGTATCGCCCGCAATGACAATGTGATCCGCGTGCGCCTTGGCGACACCCGACGCGACCACGCCGACACCGACTTCGCTCACCAGTTTGACGCTGATGCGCGCCGACGGGTTGCTGTTCTTCAGGTCGTGAATGAGTTGCGCCAAGTCCTCGATCGAATAAATATCGTGGTGCGGTGGAGGGCTGATCAGCCCCACGCCTGGTGTGCTGTAGCGAATCCTTGCGATGTTGGCATCGACTTTCTTTCCAGGCAATTCGCCGCCTTCGCCCGGTTTGGCGCCCTGCGAAATCTTGATCTGGATCTCGTCGGCATTGGCCAGGTATTCGATGGTGACCCCGAAGCGTCCCGACGCCACTTGTTTGATCGCGGAGCGTTTGCTGTCGCCATTCTCAAGCGGCTTGAATCGTTCAGGGTCTTCGCCACCTTCACCTGTGTTGCTCTTACCACCGATGCGGTTCATCGCGATCGCCAATGTCTCGTGCGATTCGGCGCTGATGCTGCCGAAGCTCATCGCACCGGTGCAAAAACGTTTGACGATCTCTTTGGCTGGCTGGACCTCATCAAGAGGAATCGGTTGATTGACGTCTTCGCGGAAATCGAGCAAACCTCGCAAGAAACAGCGATTGCGGCTGTCGGAGTTGATCGTCTGCGCGAATTTCCAATAGGCGTCCTCGTTATTATTGCGTGCCGCGACCTGCAGCGAAGCGATCGCTTGGGGACTCCAGGCATGCTTTTCGCCTTCGGCCCGCCAGTGGTACTCGCCGAGGTTCGGCAACTGGGTCAGCTTGTTGCCTTTGCGGCTCGGAAATCCGAGGCTGTGACGTCGGAGCGTTTCCTCCGCCACCACGTCAAACGAGACGCCTTGGATGCGGCTTGCGGTCCCCACGAAACACTTATCGATTATCTCGGATTTCAGTCCGAGCGCCTCAAAAATTTGTGCACCCTTGTAGCTCTGCAAAGTGCTAATGCCCATCTTGGCCATGACCTTCAAGATACCTTTCGCAACACCCTTGCGATAGGATGCCACGACCTTGTCATCGCTGTCGAACTTTTCTGGTAACAAGCCGTCCACACGAGCCTGCCAAAGCGATTCGAATGCCAAGTAAGGATTGATCGCGTCCGCCCCATAACCGACCAGCAAACAATGGTGGTGAACTTCGCGAGCTTCGCCCGTTTCGACGACGAGCCCGATTTGCGTTCGCTTGGCTTGCTTGACGAGGTGATGGTGAACCGCACCCGTGGCGAGCAACGTACTCACGGGCACTCGCGTCGCCGATACCTTGCGATCGCTCAAGATCACTAGTTGGATTCCAGCGTCCGCAGCCGCTTCGGCTTCGAGAGCGATTCGATCGAGCGTATTGACCAACCCGGCTTTGCCTTCACTGCGATCGAAAGTGATGTCGATCACCTTGCTGTGCCAGCCGGTGTAATCGATGTGGGCCAGCGCCGCGAGTTCCTCGTTCGTCAAAATCGGATGATCGACAAGCAGTCGATGGCAGTGCTCGGGCGTTGCCGCCAACAGGTTTTGCTCGGGGCCGATGTAGCACTCCAGCGACATGATCACTTCTTCGCGAATCGAATCGATTGCCGGATTCGTTACTTGAGCGAAAAGTTGCTTGAAGTAATCGTAAAGCATCCGTGGCGTATCACTCAAACACGCCAAAGCGCTATCGTTACCCATCGACCCGACGGGATCGCGAAGCTCTTGCACCAGCGGCCGCAACATGAAGTTCATGGTTTCGGCGGTGTAGCCAAAGGCTTGCATCCGAGGCAGCAACGTGTCGCTATCGAATCCGTGAGGCTCTTTGGTGGGATTCAAGTCGGACAAGCGGATGCGTTGATCGCGAAGCCAATCGCCATAGGGCATTCGATGTGCAAAGTCGCTCTTGAGCTCCTCGTCCGGGATCAGTCGCCCCTGTTCGAAATCGATCAAGAACATCTTGCCCGGCTGCAAACGTCCTTTCTCTTTGACAATCACCGGGTCGACCGGTAACACTCCTACTTCGCTCGCCATGATCACACGGTCATCGTGAGTGATGTAGTAGCGACTCGGTCGAAGTCCGTTCCGATCTAGCGTCGCGCCGATGTAGTGACCGTCGGTGAATACGATCGACGCCGGACCGTCCCAAGGCTCCATCAGACAGGAAAAATATTCATAGAACGCACGTTTCTCTTCGGGCATCGTTTCGTGTTTTTGCCACGCTTCGGGGACCATCATCATGATGGCTTCCTGCAACGTTCGGCCGTTCATCAACAAGAATTCGAGCACGTTGTCAAACGTCCCCGAATCGCTGAGTTGTGGTTCGATCACCGGGAACAACTTTTGAAGCTCGTCGCCGTACAACTCGCTGGCCGCGTTGCCTTGACGAGCGCGCATCCAGTTCGCGTTCCCACGCAGTGTATTGATTTCGCCGTTGTGGCTCATGAAACGAAGCGGTTGGGCACGATCCCAGCTCGGGAACGTGTTGGTCGAAAAACGACTGTGCACCATGGCCAAGTGCGTCTCAAAATCGTCGTCACGCAGATCTGGGAAATAAGGCATCACCTGTGCCGGGGTGAGCATCCCCTTGTAAATGATGACTTTGGTGCTGAGCGAACACACATAAAACATGAGAGCCTGCTTGAGTTCCTTGCTACCGCGCAGCAAGTGGCTGGCTTGCTTGCGAACCAAGTACAACCGGCGCTCGAATGCTTCTTCGTCCAGACCGTCGGCGGCACCCACGAACAACATCTCAATGACGGGCTCGCTTCGCTTGGCCGTCGGACCGATGTCCGCATACTCGGCCTCCTGTGGCACATCGCGCCAACCGATCAATGATTGACCCGTTTCGGAAATCAGCTTAGCGATGGTGGATTTGCAGTGCGCTCGTTCCGCTTCGTCGCGCGGCAGGAAGATGAGCCCCGCAGCAAATTTGCCGGGCGCAGGCAAGTCGACACCGAGATCACGCTTGGCGACTTTGGACAGGAACTTGTGCGGCAAACCGCAAAGGATGCCGGATCCGTCACCGGTATTCGTTTCGCATCCGCATGCGCCACGGTGGTCCATATTTTGCAAGATCGTGTCGGCATCGACCACGATTTGATGGCTCGGTTTCCCTTTGATGTGAGCGATGAAACCGACGCCACAAGCGTCTTTTTCGAACTCAGGGTCGTACAAACCTTGGGCGGGCGGCAAGTGAAATTGTTCGTTCATCGGAGTCATGTTTTCTTTCCCGTTTGAATACTACTGAATCGTTCAAAAAGCGGTCTCCAATCGACCGCCCTAAGCCACCACCGAGACGCCGCCTCGCGGACTCGGGGTGTTGTTCTCCACGCCAGCTTTGTTGCTGGCGGATTTCCCACGTTGTTTTTCCGCTCCGAGCGGCCTACCCAAAAGCAATGAACCGAATTCGTCCGCCGCGCGACTCAAGGTTCCACTCCGCCGGAAAATAATCCCCAGGGGTCGAACCATTTTTAGTTCTCTACAAGCTACGACTTTGAGAGAACCGTTCGCGGTTTCGCGTCGCACCGAAGCTTCCGGCACAATTCCGATTCCGCGATTGGCTTGGATGGCACGCACCATCGAGTCCGCATTGTCGAACTCCATCCGCGTGTCCACCGTGACGCCCGCCTTGGCCAGGCAATGATCGATCTCCGTTCGCAAGACGAGGTTGCGATCGAATCCGATCATCTCCATCCCCTGTAACTCCGACAGGGAAATCTCGGTACGACTGGCCAGCGGATGCTTGTCACTGCAAATCAGCCGCATCGGCTCCTGTTGCCACAACACGTACCTCAACTGTTTGGTACTTCGCGGAAAACTGACCAAGCCAAAGTCAACTTGACCATCCAGCGTCATTTCGACAACCCGTTGACTGTGGCCAAACTCCGTTCGAACTTCGACGCCCGGATGCATCTGGGCAAATTCGGCCGTGGCTTCGGGCATGTAGCTCAGCCCCACGGAATAGATCGCCCCCACCGTGACGCGTCCGCGAAGCTGCGCAGAAATGCCCCGCACTTCCTGCTCTAGCGCCCGGTAGCTCCGCACGATTCCGCGGAGCCCCTTGAAATACGCCGCCCCAGCCTTGGTCAACACGAGCGGCCGCTTGGACCGATCGATCAGTTGCACACCCAAAGATTCTTCCAGCTGATGCATCGCCTGGCTGACGGCACTCTGGGTCAAACGATGATCGGCCGCAGCTTTGGAAAAGCTGCGGTGATCCGCGACCGAACAGAAAATTTCGAGGGCTCGAAGCTGCAAACCCAACCCAATCAGTATAAGCCGTTCTAATTTTGCGGGCGAACTGCCCAAAGCGTTATTTATAGAAGGTAGAAAGGTACGCCGGTTCCGTCAAGACTTTTTGCGGTCTCCCGGTCAACAATCGGGCGGGTAGCGCCAAGGTAGACCTGGTCGGATGCTTCGGCGAAAATCAAAGAAGATTGGTGGGGGGTGCTAGGTCACGACGAACCCGATCTTGCACTAAGCCACGCGGCATCCTTGACATTCAAGTCTCTCCGTTGATAATGCAGCACCGCGTGGGGGCACATGCAGTTTCGCTTCCTTGCCCATTTCAGCGTCAATCGGAGCGATTCATGTTCAATTTCCTCAATTTTCTTTCTTCCCCTCCAGGCGTTTCTAAACCACGGCGTGGCACACGTCGTCCACGAATGGAGCCGCTGGAAAGCCGCCGCTGCATGGCGGGCGAGGTTGTCTCACTGCATTTGAATGCGAGGACGCCCGACGATCGACCTCTCACGGACGTGTACACACGCGAGGCGACGGTAAACGTCGGTGATGTGTTCTATCTCGAAATTAGCTACGAAGATTTGCGGGCGCAAACATTAACTCGCGCTCCTGGCGGAGCGTTCCAGTTAAAGATGGACGTCGCCATTGCTCCCGATAGTGGCTTGGAGCCTGTGCTGCTCGAACGCCAGAGGCTGAGCTTCTCCGGAAACGTTAGAAACGCCTCTCAAGGGAACATCTTGGTCCATCAGGAGGGAAACGAAAATCCGTTCACGTTTTCTATCCTCTCCGATTTCTCCGAGGGTTTGGCGGAGGCGTTAATTGCGTTCGGCTACAACCGAGATCAGTTTGCCATCGACAATTATTCCACTGGCGTCGGTGATATTGTATTCGACATTCAATTTACCGACTTTGCGTTTGATCGACTTGATCTTCCGGAAATCTCATTGACCTTCGACCTTTACGACCCCCAAGGCCAGACGCTAGACATCGCGAGTTCGACCGACTCTACGCCACCACTCCTCGGCGACGGTACGGTTAACCCAGCATCAACGGTCAATAGCTTTGACTATCGGAGCCGTACGTTCCTCGACAATTTCCCTTACTACGACTTACGGACATTTGGGACTTATCAGCCTGCTTTTGGTTTTCGCAGCGTCGGTGGGGTTGCGAGTATTGGCCAATTCAACTTCGGGGGCTTATCAGATTATTATCCCGAAGGTTTTCCGAGTCCCTTTGACTTTCTCAGCATTCCGGTTCTAGTCACATCGCCCTTTGATAGTATTCCTGTTGCCGTGGCTCTATCGACTAGCGACGAATCGTTATTGTTGTTCCCGTACGGACCCGAGAACCCGCCGAACAGGTACGATGCGAGCGACGTTTTGCTCGGCGACTTTTCTCAATTGAATATACGGGCATTTCCAGCGGATTTGACCGAAGTGGGTGATCGGCGCTTCTTTGCCTCAGAAACCGACGACGGCCAGCGAGAACTGTTCGCTACGACGGGTGATCTGAGTTCTGCGAGTCTCGTCATTGATTTAAGTGACGAGGTCTCGTCTGCGCCCGAAGCGTTGACTGCGTTTGGAGATGAATTATTCTTCACAGCGCTCACATCAAGCGGCCAGCGCGAGTTGTATCACAGCGATGGGACGCGCGACGGTACGAGGATACTGCGCAACCTTTCGCTTACGACCAGTAGCGACCCGCGTGAGCTGACCGTCGTCGGCGATCATCTATACTTCACGGCCGAACGAACGAGCGGCACTCGTGAACTCTACGTGACAAATGGGACGTTTGAGTCGACTCACTTGGTGCGTGATTTTTCCGGTCAACTCGATAGCGACCCTAGGGAACTGACGGCGGTCGGAGATCTGCTGTACTTCACGGCAGTGACCACGAGCGGAGACCGGGAACTCTATGTCACCGATGGGACACGCGAGGGTTCCCGACGCGTCCGCGACCTCAGCGGAGCGACGAGCAGCGACCCGCAAGACCTGACTCCCCTGGGCGATCAAGTTTTCTTCACCGCCCTGACGCCCAGCGGTGAACGAGAGCTGCACGTGACCGATTCAACCACCCAGGGTACTCGACTCGTTCGAAATATCGCTGGAACCGCCAGCAGCGATCCACGCGAGTTGACTGCGGTGGGTGACTTACTCGCATTCATTGCCGCCACTGTTACCGGTGAACGCGAACTCTTCCGCAGCGATGGAACCGTTGGTGGTACCGTCCTGGTCACCAATCTTCGCGGGGACTTAAGTGCCAATCCACATCAACTTCAAGCCCACGGAGATCGGCTTTGGTTCTTCATCGACGGAGAGCATCGAACTCGCGAACTTTACCGCAGCAACCTTAGGCGAAACGGTACGCTCCCCGTCGATTCTCCCACCTCGTTTGCGTCCGACGATGTTTCAGTCGCGTCCACGAACCAGCGGTTGGTCGAGCGATCGCAATTACGAGAGCAATCGAGTCCGATATTGGTGACCGATGTGAGCGAAGACGGTACGGTCACCGCACTCGATGCGCTCATCATCATTAACGCTTTGTCCGCGTTGGACCCCGACCAGTTGCTCTTCGACTTGGACATGTCGGAGGAAGTGCTGCGGATGGATGTCAACCAGGATGGTCGCGTCACCGCCGCCGACGCGTTGATGGTCATCAACCACACAATCACAAGTGCGACACTCGCCGATCGAGAATCGGGCCTGCTCAACCTCGAAAACGTTCGTCAATCCGATTGGGACTTTGAAACGATGTTTTGAGGCTTTCGAATGAACCGAAAGCGAGTCGACGAGGCCGGCGAGTTACGGGCGTTCTTGGCTGATTAACCGTGGGCCGCGTGGCCCCAGCGTTTGGGAAGGGTGATGGCATAAAGAATCACCACCGCGCCAATGGCTAACAGCATCCACGGGAATGCTTCGCCGGGCGTCCAAACTCGTGTCGACGTCGACGGTGCCGAACCGGGATTAATAAACGTCGATGGCTCCGCTTCGCCGGCAGCGTACAGATTCGCGTTGTCGATGATCAACGATTCGGCACCGACGATGACCGCCATGATGCCCAAGGCCATAAAGAAAGATCGCCACATGGCTGTGCTCGTCCCGTAGCTTTCAAAGGATCGTGGGGAGGTTGACGCGAACGCATGGGTGCAGACGTCCGCTACCCATCGATCGTCAAACGCCGTGTAGGAAATGCAAGCATTTCCCCGAAGGCCGAATGATCGCTACAGATGGTGCGGGTTCACTGCGTCTGGAGCCTGGCTCGATGTCGCCGGAGTTGACCACAGGCCGCGTCGATCTCGCTGCCCTTGCGATGACGGAACTGCACGTTGATGCCACCGTTCTCGAGCGTCGTGCGAAACATCTCGATGGCACCGGCCGACGGAGTGCGATAGGGCAAACCGGCAACCGGGTTGTAGGGGATCACGTTGAGCAAAGCGCAGCGACCACGCAGAAGCCTCGCCAGTTCGATCGCGCAGTCGCGTGAGTCGTTGATCCCACCGAGAAGGACGTATTCGAAGGTAAGTCGGCGACCGGTAGCATCAAAATATCGGTCTGCGGCCGTCATTACCGCGTCGATACCGATCTTGCGGCTGACCGGAACCAGCTCGCTACGAAGTTTTTCGTTCGGGGCGTGCAAGCTCACCGCGAGGTTGTAGGGCACGTCGTTCTTGGCAAGCCGCTCCATCGCCGGCGGCAGACCCACGGTACTAATTGTGATTCGGCGCGGGCTGATGCCGAGCCCCTCCGGGCTGCGTGCGATATCAAGCGCCGCGAGCACGTTGACCAAATTGGCGAGCGGTTCGCCCATTCCCATCATCACGATGTGGCTCAATCGTTCTCCTTCATCGAGATACGATTGCAATTGCAGCATCTGCTCCATGATCTCGCCGCGAGTTAAATTGCGGTCGACGCCATCGAGTCCACTGGCGCAGAAAACACATCCCATCGCACAGCCGACTTGACTGCTCACACAAATGCTGCGGCGATCGCCGTCGCGCAGCAGCACGCATTCGACTTCGCCCCCATCCGCCAATCGCACCAATAGCTTGTCGGTTCCATCGTCGCTGTGAACGGCTTCGATGGCCGCCGACTTGAAAATCACAAAATTCGCATCGAGCACATCACGGAGCGACTGCGGCAAATCGCTCATCAGTTGAAATTCGCTGACCCGGCGGGTGTACACCCATTTGAGGATTTGTTTCGCTCGAAACGTCGGCTGCCCGTTTTCGGCCAGCCACTCGACGAGTTGCTTGTAGGTAATATCGAGCAAGTGACGGCGGTGCTGTCCGGTTGCTATTTGGCCAGCTTCGGGCTGCCCGGCGATGTTGGCATCGGCGTCATCGTTGGGAGGGTCGACAATCGGAAGGGTCACTGGATAACGGTGCTGGCTAAAAGGTCTGGGTCGGCAAAGCATCAATGATCCGGTACGCTGGTAGCGTTACGACCGATCTTGATCTCTCAATCCAGCAGTGTACCCGGCTCATGGCAGATGTCGAAGTCAATCACAACGAGGCGCTCGATCGATTTCTCGCATTGACCGCCATCCCCGGCAAGAGCGGCGAGGAATTGGGCGTCGCGGAGCAAGTCGTCCGATTCCTCAAACAGGCGGGCGTCCCAGCCGAGCAAATCAGCTTTGACGGTGCTGAAATGCGAACGCCCGGTGGTGGCAATTGTGGAAACTTGATCGTCAAACTTCCTGGCAACGGCCGCGGACCGGTGACACTCCTGTCCGCCCACATGGACACAGTGCCCATTTGCGTGGGCAGCCAACCGGTCGTTGATGGCGAGCGCGTCTCCAGTTCGATCGACACCGGACTCGGGGCAGATGATCGAAGCGGTTGTGCGGTGGTGTTGACAGCAGCCCTGGAAAGGCTTCGGCGTGGCGATGAGAATTTTTCGCCAGCCGTCTTGGGCTTCTTCGTTCAAGAAGAGATCGGGTTGATCGGCGCACGGCACTTGGATGTCGGCGTGGTTGGCAAGGTCGATCGAGCTTTCAATTTCGACGGCGGAGCTTGCGAGAAGCTCACCATCGGCGCGATCGGCGGCCAGCGGATGACCATTCGCGTCTTTGGACACCCGGCTCACGCGGGCGTTTCGCCCCAGGAAGGTGCCAGCGCAATCGTGATGTGCGCTCGCGCCATCAGCGAACTAGATCGCGGGGGTTGGCTCGGTCGCATCGAGCAACCGGAAGGGGTCGGCACGGCCAACATCGGCGTCATCAGCGGAGGCGACGCGACAAACGTCATCACGCCGCGCGTGGACTTGAAAGCCGAAGCGCGTAGCCATGACTCGGTGATGCGAGAACGGATCGTCGCCCAGATTCGCCAGGCATTCGAGTCCGCCGCAGCTTCGGTGAAAACCGCGGACGATCGCTGCGGGCGGATCGAGTTCGAGTCGCGCGTTGACTATGACTCGTTCCGACTCGCCGAGGATCATCCGTCCGTCGTTGCTGCCGAAGTGGTCCTTCACGACTTGGGACGAAAGCCTTTCAAAGAAGTCTCCAACGGTGGCCTGGACGCCAATTGGTTGTACCTTCATGGCATCCAAGCGGTCACGCTCGGTTGTGGCCAGCGAAACATTCACACCGCCGACGAGTGGCTCGATTTGCCCGAGTTCCGAACCGCATGTGAACTGGCAACGCGACTGATCACTGAGTCCCACGACAACCAATGAACGACGACGACGAGCTTTGTCTGTGCTTTCATGTAACCAAGCGAAAAGTCGTCCAGTATTTACGTGTCAATCGACCGGCACTGCCTAGCCAGCTTTCCGAGTGCTACGGGGCGGGCACCGGATGCGGATGGTGCCGACCTTTTTTGAAACGATTGTGGGAACAAGCCAACCCCGACGACGCCGATTTGCCCGCATCCAAAGATTACGAGGCCGCTCGAATCGAATACCGAAAATCGCCCCTGCAAACCCCCAAACAAGAGATAACGATGGCCCCATTCCAATACCGCGATGTCGCCAAGATGATCGACCACGCGTTGTTGTCGCCGACACTGGATGCCGATGCGCTGGACGCTGGCTGCAAAATGGCGAACGCCTATGACGTGGCGAGTGTCTGCATCATGCCTTACTACGTTCGCCGCTGCACCGAGTTGCTGGAGGGAGCAACCGTTTTACCTAGCACGGTGATTGGGTTCCCGCATGGTGGTCAAGCGTCGTCGACCAAGCTTGCCGAAGCGAAAACGGCCATCGCCGACGGAGCGATCGAATTGGATATGGTCGTCAATATCTCAGCGGTGCTTAGTGGCAATGATCAACTCGTTCGTGACGAAATCCGCTCCATCGTTGACGTCGCGCATGCAGCAGATCGCAAGGTGAAGGTGATCTTCGAAAACTGCTACCTTCAAACGATTCATAAGGAACGCCTGTGCGCAATCGCCTGCGAGTGCGAAGCGGATTGGATCAAAACGTCCACAGGATTCGGAACCGGCGGAGCAACGATCGACGATTTACGGCTGATGCTTGCCAAAGCGACCGGGAAAACTCAGGTGAAAGCCGCCGGTGGTGTGCGTGACTTGGATACCCTCGTTGAAGTAAAATCTCTGGGCGTGACGCGTGTCGGCGCCAGCGCGACTGCGGCGATCTTGGACGACGCTCGAGAGCGACTCGGGCTTGATCCGATTCGTGTCGCCAGCCCTGAATCGTCCGGCAACTATTGAATTTCATCCACGAACCCGCCTTCCGAGACCTGCCATGCTGCGTTCCTTGATCGCTGTCGGATTGATGTTCCCGATCACGATAGCGTCACTCCGTGCCGACGCCCCTTGGCCCCAGTTCCGTGGACCAGGGGGTGATGGGATCGCTGTGAACCAGACTCCGCCGGTCGAATTCGGTGAAGAGGAAAAGGTGACTTGGAAAAAAGAGATTCCCGGTCGCGCGTGGTCGTCTCCCGTCGTAGCCGATGGCGTCGTCTGGCTCACCACTGCCATCGAGCGCACTCCGACAAGCGACGAGCGACAGGCCCTGCTTCGAAAGACTGACAATGATGAGAAAAAATTCAATCAGCTCGCGATTGCCAAAGCGATTGAATTGAAATTGTTAGCGATTGATTTCGAAAGCGGTGAAATTCTCCACACGCTCGACTTGGCAACGATCGACGAGCCCGATGCCATTCACTCGCTCAATAGCTACGCATCGCCCACACCGGTGATCGCCGGAAACAAGATCTTCTGTCACTTCGGTACCTTTGGCACCTTCGCCATTGAACTCGCCACGCAAGAAGTGGTTTGGCAACGAGTCCTGCCACTGCATCACGCGGTCGGCCCCGGCAGCTCGCCTTTCATTTACGCAAACATGCTCGTGTTGATCCAAGACGGAATGGATCGCCAATATGTGACGGCGCTCGACCAATCGACCGGCTCGACAGTCTGGGAAGTGGATCGACCCGCCATGGACGCACCCGATGGCGACCAGAAAAAATCTTACTGTACGCCCATTGCGATCACCGACTCAAAAGGACGCGAACAGCTCATTTGCATGGGTTCGCAGTGGTTGGTGGCCTACGAGCCGAAAACCGGCACCGAGATCTGGAGACTCAATCACGGCAAAGGCTTCTCCGTAGTACCACGTCCCGTCTTCGCCAATGACGTGGTTTACGTCGCGACAGGCTACGGGAAACCTCAACTTTGGGCTGTTCGCGTCGATGGTTCCGGTGACGTGACAGACACGCACGCCCTTTGGCAATCCATGCAAGGCATTCCTGCAAAGCCGTCGCCGCTGCTATTTGAGGACCGCATCTACGTCGTCGACGACAACGGGGTAGCAAGCTGCATCAATTCCCAAAGTGGTGAGCAACTTTGGAAAGAACGGATCGGAGGCAACTTTTCGGCGTCACCACTCCTCGCCGGTGGCCATCTTTATTTTGCCAACCACGACGGCAAGATCACGGTGGTAAAGCCAGGCGACGAATTTCAAAAAGTCGCCGAAAACCAGCTAGATGGACAAATCATGGCCTCGCCCGCCGTGATCGACGGTTCCATGATCTGGAGAACCGACACCGCACTGTACCGAATCCAGTGAGACATTCGCCCGGATAAAGGCCGTGGCGATGCTTACGCCGCCTGGATCAACTCTTCCTGAACGGCTTCCAGCAGTTCCGAATTGATCCGCGTTACACCGTTGGCGGCACCGACCAGCAGCGCAAGTTCCGCCAAATGACTGAGCTGCTTTAGTTTTCCGCCGCTGATCTCGTGCAATCGGACAATCGCCGGATCGGCAAATATTTCTTTGCTGCATCCAGCCGAATACAAACAGTGCATGAGAAATCGCCCCGTATCCTCAAGATTCAACGGCGGAATCTCAATTCTCAACGGACATGCGCCCAACTGAACCGCCATCCGCATCGCCAGCTCTGGCGAAGTGGCCAGAACAACTGTGAATTTTTCGTCATTGTCGATGAGCGATCTGGCAACTTGGGCTGCGGCATCTTGAGCTCCATCGACCAACCAAACCGTGCGAACATCTTGGCGCGAAGTCGACGTTATCGCCGACCGCACGTCGGACTCGACGGTTGACGGTGAAGTGCGAATGCGAAGCGACCGTGCAAGTGACTGAAAGATTTCCAGTGGGGTCTGCGCGTCGCCTCGAGTGAGCATCATTTCCACCGCGCAGTCGCCGAAACCGCTGCTTCTGGCGACATGTCGCAACAAGCTGGTCATGCCACAACCGGCAGGGCTCGTTAGCACAGCACTGCTCATTCCGCCCGCGACGGTGTAGTGCAACCTGGCAATCGCTTCCCGCTGGGGCGGCCCATAATAAAATCGCTTGGCCGCATCTCGAACAAACGGCTTTTCCAGCAGTGACCAATAACGCAAATAATCCATGGTACAGCTCTAATCCGTGTCGACTCGATCAACGATTTTGCGATTCTGCGGTAGACTTCAGCCTTTCGGAATAATCGGCAAATACCAACACTGAACTTCAGTCGGGATGGGAATGACGCTTCGATATTATGTCAGCCAACTTTCCAAATCTGGGGGAGTCACGCCGCTTCCCCCGGACGAATCCCAGCACGCCATCCGAGTCATGCGGGTCCAAATCGGCGACGAAATCATTCTTTTTGACGGCTCAGGAATGGAGACGTCCGCCGTCATCACCGACGTGGGTCGCCGAGAGTGTATTTGCGATGCGAGCGCACCCTCCCAGGTGTCGCGGGAAAGCACCATTCGGCTTCACCTGGGAATTTCACTACCCAAAGGAGATCGCGCAAAAGAAATGGTCGAACGACTTACCGAATTGGGAGTCACGTCCGTCACTCCGCTGATCTGCAGACGGACGCAGCGCGAACCGAGCAACTCGACGCTCGAAAAACTTGCACGAGGAGTGATCGAAGCTAGCAAACAATGTGGGCGAAACCAATTGCTGGAAATTCGTGAACCACTGCTCCTCCGAGACTATCTAGCAAGCACCGAGTCGACCAGGTCGACGAAATGGTTTTTCCACACGGACCCCAAGATCAGTGCCCAATCTCCAGCCGCAGGGCAGGCGAAAGACCTCACCGCTGCAGTAGGACCCGAAGGCGGATGGTCCGCTGATGAAGTCGACGAGTTGATCACATCGGATTTCCAGCCGCTGACTTTGGGAAAACGGATCTTAAGAATCGAAACCGCTGCTGTGGCCGTCGCGTCAATCGTCTGTTGCCACGACGACTGATAAAATCTTTATCGCATAGTCTTCTCCAAATACAGAAAACTTCCCGGATGCGGCAAAACATCTCGTTTGCAGCCGCGAAGTCGAACGCATTCCCATCAAGTGCGCCCACCTGATCCAGCAAATCGATTCAGCCGCGTGTTTCAGAAACGCGGACGCAGTTGAGCAGCAACACCGCGAAGTTATTGGCGAACTCGACGGCCAACACACCAAACCCGATTACCTAACTCGCCGAGGGGCGTTCGTCCGACTTTTCTCGGACGAGCCCAGAGCAATGGCGTGCGATGGAAGGCGTTTGGATTGGATTGACAAGCCTAGTGCCGCGAGGAGGAAGAAAAGTTGCTTACAAGAGTAACCACCCGACGCGATGCGGCAAATTGATCTAGTCCGCATCACAACCCGACGTGTGAGCGACGGAACGCTTGTGACATAATGACGGTAAATCGTCCCTCGCCCACCGGCGCATAGATTAAGTGAGCCGACGGCGCTAGCCGCGGGCCTTAGGAGAATTAGAAGCCCTTCGATGCCCGTGGCTAGCGCCATCGGCTCACAAGAATTGCCGAATCCACTAAATCGACACGCCGTCACGCGTCGGGTTACGACGCCGCATCAAATCGTTCTCACAGCACTAGTGCGGCGCTGGGACAATGAGTGCGGCGGGATAGACCATGCAGAGAACTGAGCAAAAAAAAACCCATCCAGAGCAAGCCCTGGATGGGTTTTTTAAAATCCGGCGATACCTACTTTCGCACTGGTAGGCACTATCATCGGCTCAGAAAGCTTAACTTCTGTGTTCGGGATGGGAACAGGTGGAACCTTTCTGATATGGTCACCGGAAAGACTCGCAAGCGGTTATTTCGCCGCTTACGAGCCATGTTTGACATTGTTGTTTGGTAGTCATTGGAACTTAGAACACGCTTCAGAGGCCGTGACGACTAGCGTCACAATTCGTATCCAGTCAGGACAAGCTCTTCAATGAAGAAACCTGAGTGCGGGATATCGATGGCCAATCATTTGCCCGTTAGTACTGGTAAGCTCAACACATTACTGTGCTTACACGTCCAGCCTATCAACCTTGTCGTCTTCAAGGGGGCTCTCGTCATATAGACTACGAATCCTAATCTCGGGTTGGGCTTCACGCTTAGATGCTTTCAGCGTTTATCCGTTCCGAAGTTAGCTATCCAGCCGTGCCACTAGCGTGACAACTGGTACACCAGAGCTTCGTCCAACTAAATCCTCTCGTACTAAAGTTGAATTCCCTCAAGATTCG
>JBGSKM010000078.1:0-139421 GCA_041741195.1 Pirellulaceae bacterium | reverse complement strand
GTGCTTCGCACCCTGCGTGTGCGAGGCCACCAGCCATTGGATACAATCCTTTCATCGCTTGCCGAATACTCAACAACCGGTCTTCTCCCGCCGCTCCCACCCAAAAGCAAGACAGCAGGCTGAATAGTTACCTTTTTTCTTCTCTTGATCAGGTGGTTTGAAATGCGTTTTCTTTTGCCGGGTAAGTGCCGGGGTGGGTTTACCCTGGTGGAATTGTTGGTGGTGATTGCCATCATCGGGGTCCTCGTGGGACTGCTTCTGCCTGCGGTACAGGCTGCACGCGAAGCGGCAAGACGAATGAGTTGCAGCAACAACTTCAAGCAAATTGGGCTTGGTATTCACAATTACCACGCCGCTTACAATGGCCTGCCCGTTCAAGCATCGGGCACGTACATCCCGGAGGGTCGGGACCCCTGGGATACGAATCCTGGGCGGGAAATCTCCTCCAACCACCGATTGTCTTTTTTGGTGGGCGTGCTGCCTTTCATCGAACAGCAGGCACTTTGGGAGCAAATCGCCAATCCGCTGAATCGTAATTCGGACGGTTCGGCAAAAAACCCTCCCTGGCAAGCGATGGGACCGCACCCAGACCGGGTGCAATACCCACCATGGGCTACCGAGATCCCGACGCTTCGCTGCCCGAGCGATCCGGGTGTTGGCCTGCCCTCGCTCGGCCGAACCAACTACGCCGCGTGTGAAGGCGATTCAGCCGTCCACTCGCGAGACCCCTACCTGGACGTTGACGAAGTTGCCGAGGGTGGAGTAACGCCGTATGTAGTCGATGCCGGTCACGCGACTCAGTCCAACGGTTCCCAGCGAGGAATGTTTGTGAACACACGCCAGATGAATTTTCGCGACTGCTTGGACGGCCTAGCCAACACGATCATGTGCGGCGAAATTGCCACCGATTTGGGTGACAACGACAATCGCACCACAGTGCCCACGAATGTTGGTGGCCACGCTGCTGCGAACGAAAAGAACCAGTGCCGATTGAACCCTTCCTATCCGGAGCCATACATCGACCCGGCTCGTCCTCGGTTTTGGCTGCCAGCCGGATTGACCAAGAACGTCGCCTGGGGACGCGGGTATCGCTGGCATGATTACATGCCACCGTACACGCAAATGACGACGGTGCTCTCGCCAAATAAGCAGCTCTGCTCAGACGGCCGCGATCACCGTGATGTGGTGACGCCTCCCTCGAGTCGGCACCAGGGTGGTGCACACGTACTGATGGGCGACGGTGCGGTGAAATTTGTGACCGACTCGATTGAGGCCGGGAACAAAAACTCGCCTCAAGTTTCGCACCGTGCCGGTTCGCCTCCGCCGGGAAGCCAGAGCCCTTATGGACTCTGGGGAGCCTTGGGATCAAGGGCGAGTTCGGAAGTCATCAGCGGAGCTTTCTAGCCTGGCGAGCAAGGCTGTCCATAACCGTTGACGGGTATGTCGAGGGCGACGAATTAATTGCTCGCCGCCCTCGCATCGCTTTTCGCCCGGCCAGCCGGAGCTCGCTAGAGCGTGAGCCCCTAAGAACGTTGCAACTAAAAATTAAGTCAGATTAAAAAGGAAAGACGAATGAAGTACTGGATGATCGTGAGCTGTCTTCTTCTGGCCGGATGCGGAGACGGGGGTCCTAAAAACATCGCGGAAAATGCCGACCAGAAAGCGCTCGCGGAGTACGAAGCGGCGATGGCCGAAGCCGATAAAATGGCGAACGAGGATACCGATTTCCAAGAATAGTGCGGAGTCGCTACGGGCCGTCGTGTCCGCTAGGGCTGCGAGAACGACTTGATACGGCATCGCCCCCCGACGTGTCAGCAAGAGACCCAGCCGGAAATCCCTCACTGACCGGCTCGTTAACTTAATCATAACCCGACGCGTTAGCGAGGGAAAACTTACCGTCATTGCGTCACAAGGGGTTCCTCGCTGACGCGTCGGGTTGTGATGCGAACTAGATCAATACGCCGTGACGCGCCGGGTGACTAAGCAAGGTCAATGATTTCACGCACCGCGAGGGTGAGATCACCCTTCGTTTTTTTTCGAAGTGACTGATGTCGCCCAACGAAAAGACTCCATGATCCACGGAGTCGGGGCGAGATGCGATTCGTTCGGCGAGAAGGCTAGGCGGCCTTCGCGAGCGATGCTTTCTTGATGTAGTTGCTCAATCGGCTCTTGGTACGATTGGCAACATTCTTGTGGATCAATTGCTTAGCGGCGGCTTGATCGAGCCGGCGAGTGGCCATGCGGAACTCCGTTTGCGCCTTGTCGAAATCACCAGCCGCGACTGCTTCGCGAACTTTTCGAAGTTGGGTACGCAGGGCAGTTCGCTTGGAGCGATTGCGAATTCGGTGCGTTTCGTTTTGGCGAAGACGTTTTTTGGCGCTGCTGGTGTTTGGCATGTCAAGGAAAGACGCGTTGGCCCGCGTCAAATTGAACGGACGGTGGAGTACTTTTGAAAATTGTGGCCGCGTAGTATGGCGACAACCCGCGACGCTGTCCAGTCCTTGTCGATGATACTCCGCTTCGTCGATCTTTCGCGGGGCAAATCGTCATCGCTCATGTCGTCCTGCGGTCGGTCATGTCCTCGCTAGGCTCGATGACGATTTCGGCTGGTGCTGGCATAATCAACGCCAGACCTCCCTTTTTTCCGCCAAAACAAGCCTTCCCCGCACATGCCTCCTCGCGTCTACCTCATCGGTGCCGGACCAGGCGACCCAGGGCTGCTGACGCTTCGCGGCGCAGAATTACTTCGCCGGGCGGATGTTGTTTTGTACGACGGCCTCAGCAACGACACGCTGCTGGAGCACGCCGCTGCGGCCGACAAAATATGTGTCGGCAAGCACGGCCAAAGCCGAATTTGGACCCAAGACGAGATTTGCGACGAAATCGTTCGACACGCTCGAGCGGGAAAAACCGTGGCGAGACTCAAGGGCGGTGATCCGGCCGTGTTTGCTCGCACGGCCGAAGAGATCGAAGCGATACGTGGAGCGGGCTTCGAATTCGAAGTGGTACCGGGGATCACAGCGGCCCTCGCGGCAGGTTCCTTCGCGGGCATTCCAGTCACTCATCGCCAAATTGCCTCCGCCGTCGCTCTGGTCACTGGACACGAAGAACCGGGAAAGGCCGAGTCGGCGCTCGACTGGAACGCCCTCGCCAACTTCCCGGGAACGCTCGTTATCTACATGGGCGTGACCACCGCGCCGCAGTGGTCGCGGGCGCTGATCGAGGGCGGCAAAGATCCCCACACTCCCGTGGCGCTGGTTCGCCGCTGTTCGCACCCTGACCAGCAGACGATTCAGTGTCGACTCGAGAACGTGTGTGAGTATCTGACACCTGCCGCGAGGTTTCGACCTCCGGTGATCGTGATCATCGGCGAAGTAACCACGCTCGCTCCGACGATGAGTTGGTTTGATCGTCGACCCTTGTTTGGGCAAACGGTGCTGGTCACTCGTCCCATCGATCAATCGGACGAATTGTCCGCCCAGCTGCGTGAGCTCGGGGCGCAAGTCTTGGTGCAACCGGTGGTCACGATCTCGCCACCGGGTGATTGGACCGATGTCGATGACGCGATCTCTTCGCTTCGTGAATACACGACGATCGTGTTTGCGAGTGTTAACGGAGTGCGATATTTTTTTGGTCGGCTGTGGGAACTGGGGCATGACGTGCGCAAGCTTGCCAGCATCCGCATCGCCGCGGTCGGAGACAAAACTCGCGAGGCGATCGAAAGCTATCACGTGCGTTGCGACGTAGTTCCGAGCGACTTTGATGCGGAAGCGCTCGCGGCTGAACTCACCCCAGATGCCCGCGTGCACAGGTTCTTGATCGTCCGAGCCAGCCGCGGTCGCGATACGCTGGAGCAAGCACTCGAGCGAACGGGAGGCAGCGTCCGGCAAGTCATCGGCTACCAACACGAGGATGTGGTAGCGGCCGATGCCAACATTGTGAACATGATTCGTAACCGGAGTGTCGATTGGATCACGATCACGAGTAGCCAATCCGCTCGAAACCTGGTGGCCTTGTTCGGAGACGACGTGAGGCACAGCCGACTCGCGACGCTTAGTCCCACGACCTCCGCGACGGTTCGCTCGCTAGGGTTCGAAGTCGCGGCGGAAGCGAGTCCGTATACGATGGAATCTCTCGTTCAAGCGATTGCTACTGCCAACCTTTCTTTGCCAAGTCAACGATGATCCCAAAACCATACCAACAAATGCACGTCAAGTATCCGGAACTGATGCAAGCGTATGAGGCGTTTGGAAAGTCGGCGCGCGACGCTGGACCGCTTACCGATCGCGAGGTAAGTCTCGTCAAACTAGCGATCTCGATCGGTAGCGGACTCGAAGGCGCCGCGCATTCTCATTGTCGCAAGGCGCTCGAGGCGGGATGCTCGGCCGAGGATCTTCGTCACGTGGCGATTCTATCGGCGCCGACCACCGGTTTCCCCGCGATGATGCGAGCGAGGGGCTGGGTCGAAGACGTGCTGAGCCGCCAGCAACAGCAATCAGCTCAGCAATGATGTTACTCGGCGTCGTGCTTTGCGGTGGCCGATCGAGTCGCATGGGGCGAGACAAAGCGGGGCTGGCGCACCCTCGGGGTGGAACTTACTTGGACCAAGCGATCGCGAGGCTGAGCATGGTTGCTGATTCGGTCGTGGTAAGCGGAGCAACGTCGGCGACTCACACTTGTCCGACCGTGGAAGATCCCCGTCTTTACCAAGGTCCCGCGATGGGTATCGCGACAACACTGCGATACGCCATCGACCACGCCTGTGCCGCAGCGTTCGTGACGCCCGTCGATATGCCCTGGGTCACCATCGAGGATCTCAAGTTGATCCAACTACGTTGGCTGGAAACTCGGCGGCCAACGTTCGCCTCGTCGGATCAATTGCAACCGCTGCTGGGCATCTATCCGCAGGAACTTGCCGATGAATTGGAACGTCTTGCGCTCAGTGAACAACGCAGCCTAAAACGATGGCTACTCCAGCGGCCGATCGAGACCGTCGCGCTATCGGCGGCCGCCTGTCGAAACATCAATACTCCGGAAGACTACAGCGATGCCTGACCACCCTCTCCGATTCAATGATTTGGACGAAGCGATTCGCGCGCTCGCCGAACGACTTACCGTGGTCGACATCGAGCCGTCACTCGGTGCGTGCGCCGGTCGCGTGTTGGCAGAATCAATCGTTGCGGATCGGGATAGCCCGGCGGCGGACGTATCGGCAATGGACGGCTATGCAATACGGTTAAGTGACATCAGCTCGGAAAGGGCGATTCCGGTGCTCGGCGAATGCACGCCCGGAACGCCGCCACCGGCAATGCTTCCCGGCGCCGCTGTTCGCATTTTCACCGGCGCGGTACTTCCCAACGAAGCCGAAGCGGTAATCAAACGCGAAGACACCGATGAGGTTGGTGATACGATTCGAATTCGCCCGTCGGCGATGGCAACTCGCTTGGGTGAACACATTCGACGATCGGGTGAAAACGCGAAAGCGGGCACCACGGTGCTGCGCTCGGGGCAATGTTTGTCGGCGGCACAACGAGCGTTGATCGCCAACTTTGGTTATCGCAAAGTCGACGTCCATTCGCCCGTTCGCGTCTCGATCATTACCACTGGCAACGAAGTCGGATTCTTTCTCAAAACGTCACCCGAGCCGTGGCAGCTATTCAATAGCAATTGGTATTCCCTGAGTTCCCTGCTGGAACCTCATCCCTGGATCCACGTGGTGCACCAAGACCATTGTCACGACGATCGCGGCGCGCTAACGACCTTGATGCGAGAGCGTGTCGCCGTTTCCGATGCGATCATGGTGACCGGAGGCGTTTCCATGGGCGACTACGATCATGTACCGGACTGCTGCCGCGATGTCGGGGGTGAGGTGGTCTTTCACGGTTTGCCGATTCGTCCTGGTAAGCCGATTCTTGGTGCGGCGACCTCGGAGGGGAAATTGATTCTCGGTCTGCCTGGCAATCCGGTGAGCGCGACGGTTTGCGGTCGCAGATTTGCATTGCCGCTGCTCGCTAAAAAGTCGGGCCAACAAGATTGGCTGCCGCGAGTCCCCGTCGTTACCGTCGAAGAATTTGGCAGCAAGATCCTACCGCTGCACTGGTTCCGATTAGTACGCATGCGACACCACGGAGTGGCTGAAATCGTCGAATCACAAGGAAGCGGAGATCTGGTGTCGCTCGGTGCCAGTGACGGATTCATTGAATGTGCTCCTCAGGAAAACGGCCCGGGGCCTTGGCCCTACTTTGCATGGTAATGAGTTATAGTCATGGGATTCCAACTTCTCGCTCTCTCCCACGCTTCCCGCCATGATTCGCTCGTCGCTTCTATGTTTTGTCGTTGGCACCTGTGCCACGTTTCTGTCGTGCTGGTCGTCCGCAGATGAGGCTCGTCGCCGACCGTTACCCATTATTTTTGACACGGATATCGGTAACGACTGTGACGATGTGTTGGCGATGGGCGTGATCCACTCTCTCCAATCTCGTGTCGAGTGCGAGTTGCTTGCCGTCACCATCACCAAAGACCATGCGTTGGCCGCGCCGTTTGTGGATGCGATCAACACTTTCTACGGCCGGGGCGACATTCCCATCGGTGTTTGTCGTAGCGGCGTGACCAGCGACGAAGGGAAATTCAATGGGCTCGCCAACGTTCGTGACGCAGGTGAATTGCGATATCCTCACGATTTAATGTCCGGTGATGACGCACCCGATGCGGTGTCGGTGTTGCGACGAACGCTTGCCAAGGCGGATGACCAATCGGTTGCCATGATCCAAGTTGGCTTCTCGACCAACTTGATCAACTTGCTCGAATCGACGGCCGACGACCTGAGTCCTCTCAGCGGTCTCGAGTTGATCCAGCAGAAGGTCACGGCGCTTTCGATCATGGCCGGCGCGTTCACGCAAATCAAGAATAGCCAAGGGCAGTGGGTCGATCATCAAGAGTACAACGTCCAGAAGGATATTCCGGCGGCCCAGAAGATCGCGACTCAGTGGCCTACACCGATCGTTTGGAGCGGATTCGAAATCGGCATTGCGCTACCGTACCCGCATCAAAGCATCGAGAATGATTTTGATTACCTCCAGCATCATCCGTTGAGCGAAGCTTATGTGCTTTACAATCCGCCGCCACACGACCGCCCGACCTGGGACCTTACCAGTGTGTTGCACATCGTTCGTCCGGATCACGGCTACTTTGAACTGTCGGCTCCAGGCACGGTGACGGTCGCGGACAACGCGCTAACGACATTCTCGCCAAGTGCCGATGGAAAGCATCGTTACTTAATCCTGCCGGAGGCGAACAAGCTTCAAACGCTCGAAGCGTTGCAGCTTCTTTCGAGTGAACCACCAACATCGAATCGCTGATGAAGTCGCCTCGAATCGTCGTCCTGGGCAGCATCAACATGGATTTGGTCATCCGGTGTTCGGCCTTGCCCGTCCCAGGTGAAACCGTCATCGCGCACTCATCGGCGGAAGTCTGTGGTGGCAAGGGGGCCAACCAGGCAATCGCCGCCTCTCGATTGGGTGGTCATGTCGAAATGATCGGTAGTGTGGGAGACGACTCGTTCGCCGAACAGTTGTTGTGCAACCTACGTGAGGCAAGAATTGACACCCGGGCCGTGGGCCGCGCGAGCGATTGCGCCAGTGGCGTCGCGATCGTCGCAGTGGACGACTCGGGACAAAACTCGATCATGGTGGTGCCCGGAGCGAATCACCGAGTTTCGCAGGCGTTCGTTGCCGAGCAAGAATCGCTGATCGCTGAGGCGGATGTGCTACTTTGCCAACTCGAATTGCCAATCGAGACGGTCGTGCGAGGCGTCGAGCTTGCCGGGCGACATGGGGTTCGAGTGATCCTGAACCCCGCGCCGATGCCAAAGTCGTTTCCGGCCGAGCTGTTTCAAGTGGATTTGCTGTGCCCGAACCAACACGAGGCCGAGTCGCTTTTGCAAGTGAGCATTCGTGACGTCGCGGATGCCAAATCGGCCTGTCGTCAAATGGTCGATCGCGGCGCGCGGCATGCAATCGTCACTCTCGGTAGCGAGGGGGCCGTGGTCTGCGCCAATGGAAAGTGCGAATGGATCGAGCCTCACCGCGTTACCGCCGTTGATACGACCGCAGCCGGTGACGCGTTTGCGGGTGCCGTCGCCGTGTTCTGGTTGGAACTCGGCGATTTGATTCAAGCCGCGCGATTGGCCGGCGCCGCCGGGGCGCTGGCCGCATGCCGGTCCGGTGCCCAACCGTCACTACCCACTCGCACCGAGTTGGAAACATTCATTCGTTCCTCGTCAAATTGAACTAAGTATTCCTGCCATGCATCGAGCATTCCTCCACCTATTGACATTGTCGACGATCGCAATGGTCGGTTGCTCCAAACCAACGACCACACCTGAATCGTCATCCGCGTCGTCAGGTTCCTCGGGACCAGACGACAAGCCGCGGATCGCGCTGATCATGAAGTCGCTGTCGAACGAGTTTTTTTCGACGATGGCGGCGGGAGCCGAGAAGCACCAGCGCGAGCATGAGAGCGAGTACTCGTTGTTGGTCAATGGAATCAAGGACGAGCGTGACGTCTCTCGACAGGTCGCTCTGGTCGACGAAATGGTTGCCAGCGAAGTGGACGCCATCGTGATTGCCCCGGCGGATTCCAAGGCGCTCGTACCGGCGCTGCGCCGTGCCGCAAACGCGGGTGTGGTCGTGATCAACATCGACAATCGATTGGACGCGGAGATTCTCACGGCCGAGGACGTCGCGATTCCCTTCGTCGGGCCGGACAACCGCTCGGGTGCCCAGAAAGTCGGCGACTATCTTGCCCAGAAACTGGCTCGTGGTGATGAAGTTCTGGTGCTCGAGGGAATCCGTACGTCATTCAACGGGACCGAGCGGCGAATCGGGTTCGAAGCTGCCATGAATGGGGCAGGAATCAAAATTGTCGATAGTCAATCGGCCCAGTGGGAAATGAGCAAAGCGAACACGGTCGCGTCAGCCATGTTGAGCGAGCATCCTCAAGTGAAGGCGATTCTGGCCGCGAACGACAACATGGCATTGGGTGCGATCGCGGCAGCCAAGAGCGCCGGCCGTTCCGATCTGTTGATCGTGGGTTTCGATAACATCTCGGCGGTTCAGCAAGCAATTCGAGAGGGAAAAGTGCTCGCGACGGCAGACCAGCACGGAGACCAGCTTGCCGTGTTCGGGATCGAAGCGGCACTACAGGTGTTATCCAATCCCGACGCTAAAATCGATGACACCGAGACGCCCGTCGATCTGGTGACCTCGGAAACTCTCGCCAACTCTGAAACACTTTAAGAGCGTATCCGAACAGCAGTGAAAGGCCCGCGGCTAGCGCCGTCGGCTCACGGTTGCCGGATAGGATCTACGCATTGAAAGGCCCGCGGTTAGCGCCGTCGGTTCACGGTTTTCGGAAAAGTTCCAACTCGCCGTCGTAGCTTAACTCGGGGTCGGGAGGATAGCATTGTGATAAATGTCTTGAACGTCATCGCAATCGTTGAGCATGTTGACAAACTTTTCGAACATCGCGACGTCATCCGCGGCAATTTCGGTTCGTGTCTGCGGAATGAAGGTGATTTCGTCTACCTCCAGTTCGATTCCAGGTAGCGAATCCAAGAGTGTCTGTTTCGCTTTGGCGTACTCGGTGCTGGGGGCAAAGACCGTCACGCGCCCCTCTTCGCATTCGACATCGGCGACATCGACATCGCCACCCAGCATTGCTTCGAGCACGGGATCGGCGCTTGCACCTTTGAAAGAGAATATCGCGAAGTGGTCAAACGAGTGAGCGACAGACCCCGGTGCACCGAGTTTCGAACCAGTCTTGGTGAAGCAGTTGCGGATGTCGGTGATGGTCCGATTGTTGTTGTCCGTTAAGCAGTCGATGATGATGGCGCAACCACCCGGTCCATAACCTTCGTAGCGAGCCGCGACATAGTCTTCACCACCCGCCCCACGAGCCTTGTCGACCGCCTTTTCGATCACGTGCGCGGGCACTTGGTCGCGTTTGGCTTTCTCTATCAAACTTCGTAGCGACGAGTTATTCACCGGGTCCGCCCCCGAGTTTTTGGCCATCGCATAGATTTGTTTGCCGTACTTAGAATAAAGTTTGGTTTTCTGCCCAGCCGTCTTTGCCATCGACAGTTTGCGGACTTCGAAGCTTCTACCCATTTCGATTGACTCGGTAACCAGTTAGCGTTTGAATGACCTCAGTGCCTGATCGCCAGACTATCGCTTGCACGGTTGATGAGGCAAGCAGCCATCTGCTGCGTTGCGATTCGCTGACCAAGCGATACGCCGTCAATGTCCTCGAGGATGTCTCGTTAGAACTGAGTCACGGCGAAATTCACGCGATCGTTGGTGCCAACGGGGCTGGAAAGAGTACGTTTTGCAAAATCGTCTCCGGACTGGTTCGTCCCACTTCCGGGACGATGTGGATCCGTGGCACGGAGTACCGGCCAGCGAACAAACGCCACGCCGAAACCGCTGGCGTGCAAATCGTCCAGCAAGAACTCAATCTGATCGGCAACTTGACGGTCGCCGAAAACTTATTGTTCGGTCGTTTTCCTCATCGTTGGGGGCGGATTCACCGCGGGGAACTCCATCGGCGAGCACGTTTGGCACTGGATCGCTTCGGCTTGGACGAGATCTCGCTTGATACGCCCGCCCGACGTCTTGGCGTTGGCCAGCAACAGATGGTCGAAATCGCCACCGCGCTCGATCGCGATTGCCGAGTTTTGATCCTCGACGAACCCACCGCTGCACTCACGCATCGCGAGACCGACCGGCTGTTCATTTGGTTGAGGAAGTTACGCGATCAAGGCGTGGGCATGATCTATATCAGCCATCGGCTCGAAGAGGTCATTGAACTCGCCGATCGCGTGACCGTGCTCCGCGACGGAAAGAAAGTACTCTCGCGGGAAGCATCCTGTTTGTCGGCCGACGAGATGGTCCGCGGAATGACAGGGGACGACACCTTATTTGCGCATCACGATTTTGTTTCTCATTGTCAATCGAACGTTCGGTTTCGCGTCCAGGGGATTGGCCAACGCAGTGTTTTGCATCCCACCAGTTTCGATGTTCATGCGGGGGAACGACTCGGCGTCGCCGGATTGATCGGATCGGGTCGGACCGAATTACTCCGAGCGATCTTTGGCGCCGACGTTGCCGATAGCGGTCACGTCGTGTTGGATGGCGATCCCCGTCCCCGAAGGTTTCGAACTCCGAGTCAAGCTGTCGCGGCTGGGTTGGCGATGGTCACCGAAGATCGCAAGCAATCCGGGTTACTGCTTAGCCAGTCAGTCATGGTCAACGCCACGTTGGCGACGATGTCCGAGTTTCGATC
Organism: Pirellulaceae bacterium; assembly: GCA_041741195.1. Taxonomy (GTDB): domain Bacteria; phylum Planctomycetota; class Planctomycetia; order Pirellulales; family Pirellulaceae; genus JBBSJZ01. The sequence goes on along the minus strand of JBGSKM010000078.1, from coordinate 128,081 downwards.
CGCTGTCGGTATCATCGATCATGCGGACGAGTGGGCTGCGTCGACGCGTTACCGTGACCAGCTTGCGATTCGTTGCCGCGACGTCGGCCAATCATGTGACACGCTCAGCGGAGGCAACCAGCAAAAAGTGGTGATCGCGAAATGGTTGTTGCGCGATGCCAAAGTGTTTTTGTTTGACGAACCGACACGTGGTGTCGATATCGCGGCAACCCGCCCCATCTACGCCCTGTTCGACGAATTGGCACAAGCGGGAAAGTCGTTGGTCATCGTTAGCAGTGACTTGGACGAGTTGTTGCGAAACTGTGACCGTATTCTTGTGCTGTCGGCCGGTCGGGTCACTGGCGAGTTTCATCGTGACACGTGGTCGCGCGAGTCAATCATGCAGGCGTTCTTTGCGGGCTACACGGAATAAAAATGGGAATTGAATTTGTTCGCGCACGACTGGACGACCGTGGCGCCCTGGTCCAGTACATGGGCATGGTGGGCGTGTTGATCATGCTCGTGGCGATCTTTAGCAGCCTCAGTGAGCACTTTTTTCGCCCCCAGACGATTCCATTGATTCTCAACCAGATCCCCGATTTGATCGTCATCGCCGTTGGCATGACGCTCGTACTGATCATCGGCGGCATCGACTTGTCCGTCGGATCTTTGTTGGCGCTCGGCTCGGCGGTGATCGGCGTGTTGATGGTCGATCACGGATGGTCGTTCGTTTCGGCATCCGTCGTTTGTTTGCTTACCGCGGGTGCTTGTGGATTGACCAGTGGCATGATCAGTGTGGGGGCGAAGGTCCCGTCATTCATCGTGACGCTGGGGATGTTGGAGATTTCCCGTGGGATCGCCTACTGGTTGACCGATTCCCAGCAGAAATACATTGGGTCGTCGGTGGAGTCGCTGAGTTTGCCGCTACCAGTCATCGGACTTTCGTCCGCGTTCCTGGTGGCGTTTTCCGTGGTGCTGGTGACACAGTGGGTTTTAACGCGAACGGTGTTCGGTCGCTATTGCATCGCGATCGGCACCAACGTCGAAGCGGTGAGAATGTCTGGAGTGAATACGTTTCCTTATCGAGTGGCGGTGTTCACCGTGAGCGGATTACTATGCGGGCTTGCGGCAATCATGCGAACGACGTTGTTGCCCAGCACGGACCCGGAAACGGGGGTGGGGATGGAACTCGCCGCCATCGCCGCGTGTGTGATCGGCGGGACAAGCTTGATGGGCGGCCGCGGCAGTGTGATCAACACCTTCTTTGGTGTACTCATTATCTCCGTCTTGCAAACGGGACTGGCACAGGTCGGCGCCGCTGAAGGCACCAAGCGGATCATCACCGGAACAGTCATCATCGTCGCCGTGATCCTGGATGCCATCCGAGGACGATGGTTCGCTGGCGAGGGTCGCACTCTAGAATCGTGAGTGTTCGCTCGAGGCGAGTCGGAGCGATTGGCAAATGCAAATAAAAACCCCACAGCGTAGACGCTGTGGGGTTCTCGTGTCGGGGAATGTCGAAATGAGATTCGGCGATGCGACTTAGTTCAAGATCTTGTTCAAGTCGCTCATGACGCGTTCGATGTTCAAGTCTTTCGCATTGGCAACGGCGTGGCTGGCCTTGACACCACCATCGCTTGCCAAAGTGATGGTCACTTCAGCCTTGGCGTTGACGCCGTAGTCAGCCGGTCCATTTTCGAACTCGTTCGGAACGACGAAGGGAACGTTTTTGGCTTTGCTGGCAGCGGCAAACTTCTTGGCCTCGGCCGATGCAGATTCTTTGTCATCACCTAGGACGTTGACGAACACGCGGAGCTTGGACGATTCGTTCTCAGCGATCGCCTTGTCCAATTTTTGCACGAGTTCGGCTACCTTGGGGTCAGTCGAACGGGTGAACAGAATCACCTGTGGTCGGGATCCATTGCGGCAGCGATAGCAAAGGTTCTGGCCTTGCTCAACGCCGTCATCCTCAGCACCAGCGACCTTGGTGACGTTGAAGGCGCCCAACGAATCGCCATCTTGTGGACCGCTCTTGAGTTCTGCCTTGGCGGCTTCATCGGCCGTAACAACGCCGCTCATCGCAAATGCGACAACAGCAAGGCTGAGCATGAATAGTTTCTTCACGGGAATTCTCTCTACAATGTGACTGGAGTACCTGCCACACGACGTGGCTGTAGCCCACAAATTGTAAAGCAACAACGTTGTCTAGGTGAGCGGTTTCCACAAAAAACCGTCATTTGATCGACGCCCGTCAATCGACGATTTGAGTGAACTTGCTATTCGGAAACGCCGATTCGTTCGCGTTTCTGGGCCCTATTTTCACGAGCCATTCATGTTTCGCACCGATATCCCCTGCCTCTTTCGCTCGATTTCATTCTCGACGCAATTGCTAGCATTAGTGCTGGGGGTGCATACGTTGGGCGAGGCGGCGGACCCAGTGAAACTGGGCGACTTGCAGCGAGTGACCCATGCGATTTCGGCCACAGTCGATCGATCTCCCGTCGACTTGGCACTTTCGCGGGATGGACGTTGGCTCGTCACTGCCAACCAAACGTCCAGTTCCATTTCGCTCATCGACGCTCAATCCAAGCAAGTGGTTGACGAAGCCGCGTGTGGCGAACATCCCGCGGACATCGAGTTCATTTCGTCGTCGCACCGATTTTTGGTCACCACTTCTTGGTCGGGTACGGTCGAGGAATTTGCCATCCGAGAAGCTCGGCTTCACCGGGTCGCGACGACAAAAGTCGGTCTCGAGCCTGTCGGGATCGCCATCACTTCGGCGGGCAACAAGGCGTACATCGGTTGCGTCGCTTCGGCCCAAGTGGCTGAAGTCGATCTTGGCACGCACCAGGTTCAGCGTCGCTGGGACGTCGGAAATTGGCCCAAGTACTTAACCCTGTCGGCCGATGATCGACGACTCGCGGTCGGCAATGGCGGTGATGGAAACATCATGGTGCTCGACACTCAAAGCGGCGACGAGCTCTATCAGGAGCCGCTGGCCAACGGCAACAACCTTGGCCAAATGCGCACGTCCAGCGACGGTGTGTATGCCTATTTCACTTGGATGGTGTACCGCACCAATCCGATCACGGTGAGCAACATCCAACGAGGTTGGGTCCTGGCAAGTCGAATCGGACGAGTTCGGTTGGACGGGCCTGCGGACCGCGAGGCGATTTCGCTCGATGTGCCTCGACTCGCCGTCGCCGACCCGCACGATCTTGTTATTTCTCAGGATGGCAATCGTTTGGTCGCGTCGTCCGCGGGCACTCACGAATTGCTTGTTTATCGATTACCCGATCTGCCGTTCGTCGGTGCGGGCGGACCTGGTGATCTAATCGACCGCAAGTTGCAAAACGACCGAGACCGCTTTGATCGAATCGAAGTCGGTGGTCGTCCGCTGGGGTTGCGAATGAGCGATGACAATCGAACCGTGTACGTCGCGAATTTCTTGCGAAACTCGGTACAAGTGGTGGATCTTGGATCCAAGCGACTTGTCGACGAGATCGACCTGGGTGGTCCGCCATCCCAGACACTGGTCCGTCGTGGTATGGAGGTCTTCTACGATGCGGAATTCAGCCTGGACCAGTGGTACAGCTGCCATTCATGTCACCAAGACGGCGGTACGAACGCGAGACCGATGGACACGATGAACGATGGTACGGAAGGGACACTCAAGACGGTGCTGCCGTTGTTCCATGTTGAACAAACCAAACCTTGGACATGGCATGGGTGGCAACTGGATCTCGACGAGGCGATGGAGACATCGGTGACTTCCACCATGCTTGGCCAATCGCCCAGCGACGAGGACAAGCGAGCGCTCGTCGCCTACCTGTCCACGTTAAAGCTTCCGCCCAATCCTTATGCACAAGTGGAACCCAGCGACTCCGTCATCCGTGGGAGAGAGGTGTTTTTAAGTGACAAGGCAGCCTGTGCGAATTGTCATCACGGTCCGCTGTTCAGCGATGGCGAAATTCATGACGTCGGCACGGCCTCCGAGTCGGATGTCTACGATGGCTACAACACCCCGTCGCTGGTGGGCGTCTACCGACGTGTCCGCTTGCTGCACAACGGGTCAGCGCGCAGTCTCGAGTCGGTGCTTACCGGGCGTCATAGCCCCGAGCTCGTCAGCGGCACGGAACCACTCTCCGACCAGGAAGTCGCCGACTTGGTCGAGTATCTCAAAACACTTTAATCCCTCCCGGGCCTTTTTGACCATGATTCGATTGTTCATTCCGCTGATGGTGTTATTAGGGTTCGCTTGGGAGTGCCCGGCGGACGCACCGATCTCGGTGATTTTTGATACGGACATCACTGGCGATGTCGATGATGTTCTCGCGCTGGCGATGCTGCACACCCTAGCGGATCGGGGTGAGTGCGAATTGCTTGCCGTGACGATCTCCAAAATCAATCCGCTGACGGGCCCATTTGTAGATGCCGTCAATACATTTTACGGACGTCCCGATGTGCCGATCGGTGTCACTCGCGATGCCCAAGTCCGCGAAAGCAAATACTTGTCGCTCGTCACGAAGGTCGATGAGGACCAACCGCGATATCCGCACACTGTTCGTTCAAATGACGAATTGCCCGATGCCGTGTCGCTCCTTCGCCAAACCTTGGCCGCTGCCCAAGACCAATCTGTCGTCATCATTCAAGTCGGGTTAGCGTCGAATCTGGCCGGACTCGTGCAATCGACCGCGGACGAGCTCAGTCCACTGAGCGGAATCGAACTCATCGAACGCAAAGTGCGACTCGCGTCGGTCATGGCTGGCGCGTTCACCACGGCGGCCGACGGCGGCAATCCGATCGAAGCCAACGTGCGCAACGGAATTCGATCGATGCAGATTTTTGCGGAGCGTTGGCCGATGAGCGTCCCGGTGATCTGGAGCGAATTCAACCTCGGTATTCAATTGCCATATCCACGTGAGAGCATTCGAGACGACTTTGCGTATCGAGAGCACCACATCGTCGCCGAGTCGTATTTGCTGCACAGCGGACCGCAGCACGATCGACCCACTTGGGATTTGACGAGTGTTCTGTACGCGATTCGACCGACCCACGGCTACTTTGGAATCACTAAAGTTGGGCAGGCCACCGTGTCCGACGATGGGCTCACTCGCTTTGCAATCCAAAGCGGGGGACGTGATCGGTTACTCACGATCGCCGATGACCGGCGTGATCGCGTGATCGAGGCGTTGCGGTTGTTGGTCAGCCAACCGCCTCGCTAGTCGCCACGTCGAATGGATAAGCATGTCGAAGCCCGGCGATTCTCAATACTCCCAACTTGCACCAGTGGTCTCAACGGAATGAATGCCGGCTTCGCTCCCATGGTTCGAGTCACTCGCGACCCGGAAGCGGGTGACCAGCGACGTCCATTGTCGATGGCGATCATCGCACGTCTCTGGGGTTTGATGCGCCCACATTCCAAGAAACGAAACATCCTCTTGGCGCTCGTAGTCTTGCGCGCGACCCAGCTACCGGCGGTGGCGTGGTCGATCGGGGCCGTGATCAATGGGCCGATCACCAACCATGCGCCCTTGAGTTCGATCGTTCTGGCATCACTCGGCGTTTTGGCGCTCGCTTGTTGGACTCAATACACGCTCATCTACCGCCAACGGCTGGCACTTGAGCTGGGCGAGTCCATCGTTCACGACTTGCGAGGGCGAGTGTACTCGCACTTGCAGGGGATGCCGATGAGCTACTACGCCAAGACCAAAACGGGACGTATCATTAGCCGCATCACGAGTGATTGCGATGCGGTCCGAACCGGGGTGCAAGACGTCTTGTTTGTGAGCCTCGTGCAAGCGGGCCAGATGATCGGCGCCGCGATCGTGATGGGCTTGTACGATTGGCAACTATTGCTTGTCGTGTTCGTAATGAGTCCCATCATGTGGCTGATCGGACGAGTGATGCGAGATCGATTGAGCGAGTCGTATCGCGAAGTGCAGGAGAGTTTTTCGCGTGTTACCGCGACGATCGCAGAATCGGTCGCGGTGATCCGAGTGACCCAGGCCCTCGCACGCGAAGACACCAACGCGGAATTGTTTCGTCAACTCACGGCGGATCACGCGGAATATAACATGAACAGCGCCCGACAAGGCGGGCTGATGATGCCCCTGCTGGAGCTCACCGGCCAAATTTCGCTCGGTCTGGTATTGATCGTGGGAGCGTACCGGGCTCTCGTCGCGGCGGATCCGATGCCCGTGGGCGATTTGATCCAGTTTTGGTTTCTGGCCGGGCTTTTCTTCAGCCCCATTCAAGCTCTCGGCAACCAATACAATCAAGCCCTGACAGCGATGGCTGGTGCCGAGCGAGTCTTTCGCTTGCTGGATACTCAACCCGAGTGGACGGATCTTGCCGACGCAAAGCCATTACCGCAGCCGGTGCGAGGCGAATTGACAGTCCACGATTTGTCATTCGAGTACGTTCCCAATCGTCCGGTGCTGGAGCGTGTATCATTCGCGGCGGCGGCTGGAGAAATGATTGCGTTGGTCGGTGAAACCGGTAGCGGCAAATCAACGCTTGCCTCGCTGATTGCACGCTACTACTTGCCATCGGAGGGTAGCATTCATATCGACGGACATGACATCCGCGGGGTTACTTCGGATTCACTCGCAAAAGCAATCTCGGTGGTGCCGCAGCAGAATTTTTTGTTCTCGGGAACGGTGCTCGAGAATATCATTGCCGGGCGCGCCGGGGCTTCGCAATCCGATGCGATGGAGGCACTGCGATCACTTGATTGCGAGTGGCTGGTGGATGATTTGGCTGACGGATTACAGACGCAAGCCGGCTCCCGTGGCGGACGCGTCTCGCTGGGACAGCGGCAACTGATTTGCTTTGCCCGAGCACTCATCGCCGATCCCCAAGTGTTGATTCTCGACGAAGCCACCAGCGCGGTTGACACGCTCACTGAGCTACGAATCCAACACGCCCTATCAAGGCTGCTGAGCAATCGCACGAGTATTGTGATTGCACACCGATTGAGCACCATCCGTACGGCAAGTCAAATTCTTGTCCTCGACCACGGTCGCATCGCCGAACAAGGCACCCACGATGAATTGATCTCGCGCGACGGACTTTATTGCAATCTGCATCATCGATTCGTTTCCATCTAGGGCATCAGATGCCGCTGGCCCCGAGGGGACGAAGCTCTCGCTCCGCCCAATCCTGATAAAGACCATCCACGGTGGTGGCATGAGTCTCGATCACGGCGAGTCGATGATCGCTTCCGATCTCGATCCGCCCGAGTCGCGGATAGCCCAACGCGTCAGCACCGTCCAGCGTCGCCATTCGCAACACCATTGCCGGGTCCAAATCCGTGCGGTGAAGCAGCAGGAATTGAACTTCGCCCCAGACCGACAAATCCGGATTGCTGGCGAGTGAATCGGTTCCGATCGCCACGCGAACGCCAGCATCCAACATGCGGCGGACGGGATGCGCGTCGCATCCGAAAAAATGGTGAGTTCGCGGACAGTACACCACCGACAAATGATGATGTGACGCGAGCAGGCGGATTTCTTTGTCGCGCAAGTCATTGGCGTGGATCAACAGTGCGCGGCTGCTTTGGCCCAGTACCTCAATCAACCATTCGAACGGAGTCGGCCCCCAAGGAAACAGCCCCTCGCGGAGTACGCCGAGTTGCTCGAGGGCGTCGTGGAGCGGGCCGCTCGCCTGGGTCAACAACTCTCGCTCCGCTGGCGACTCGGCAACATGCATCGCGATCGAGCGTCCCGAGCGTCGCGAGTGCTGGACGCATGCGAGGATCTTGTCCCGCGTGATGGAATAAGGCGCGTGCGGGCTGAGTCCACACCAGGGGTCGAGGCCGACTTGGCGGAGTGCCGCTTGCAAGCGTTCGTCGCCGCGATGCTGCGACAACCCGAGTACTTCGGCGAACGGGGCCAGCCAAGGATCGTCGGGACGTTGATCGAGCCGACATGGCGGCGTCGTGATTTCGCCGATGAGCGATACACCCGCGGCTTTGGATTGTTCGATACCCATTCGGACCGATTCTTCGTTTGACACACTCGCGGCGCGCGCCGCGATCACCATTCCGATCCAGCGCGATAGCGAGATTCCCGGTTCGCCAATCGGGCCGCTCAGATGCGAGAACTCGAGGTGCGTGTGCGCATTGACCAATTGCGGTAAGATTGCGACATCACCGAGGTCCACGTGTGGGATCGGGCATGGACCCTGGGCCAATTTCAGCACGCGGCGGCCATCGGTTTGTAACCAACCGTTGGCGATGGGGCTGGTCGAGACCGGGACGATCCATCGGGCCCGATACGTTTGAAGCGGTTCATGCATGACGGAGCCAAAACTACCCAAGCTGAAGCCGCTCTCATCCCGGTTCATGGAGGGCGAGACCGAGACCGTCGCCCGAAACCTTCTCGGCGTGATGTTGCTGAGACGATTGGAGGATCGATGGATCGGCGGCCGAATCGTGGAGACCGAAGCGTACTTGCACGCCGAGGATCTGGCCAGCCATAGTGCGCGGGGACGACGCAATTCGAACGCGGCCATGTTTGCGCGTCCGGGAACCATCTATGTCTATCCGATTCACGCCAAGGTTTGCTTCAACATCGTCACCGAGCCCGAAGGGCTTGGAGCGGCCGTGCTCGTTCGAGCTTTGGAACCGATTTGGGGATTGGAGCACATGGCGATTCATCGCGGTCTAACCACTCCAACTCGCTTGACCAGCGGTCCGGCCATGCTCTGCCAGGCGCTGGCGATCGATCGCAGTTTCAATGATCGGCACCTTGAGGACGAAACCCGCTTGCTTTTGTGCGATGCACCGCCAACCGGCGAAATCGACGTCGGCGTGTCACCGCGAATTGGCATCACGAAAAGCGCCGACATGCCACTTCGTTTTTTCATTCGGGACAATCGATTCGTCAGCCGTCATCGAAACGGTTAAACGATCAAGCCAAGAAACTCGTCTTCACTGATGATCCGAATCGAGTGGCCTTCGGACTGCAGTTGCTCCGCCGTTTCCTGTTTGACACTCTTGGCTCGCCCGGAAGCTCGCGTTCGTTCATCGGTTTCGCCCACCACCAATACCGTCGTTTGGCGATTGATCGTGAGCTGATGGAGTCCGCCCAGACAGCGGGCGAGACCTTCCGCATCGGGGCGGCTGAGTTTTCGCAGCACGCCGGTGAATACGACGTGTTCACCAGCGAGAGAACGAATGAAGGACGCCCGAACCATCAACCGCTGGACATCGATTGCGGGCTCCGTCGGCGTGACATGGTCATAGCTTGCCGGTGATTCTCTTAGGGCTCCGCCAGAAACCACGCTACCGGCTAACGCAAGGTCCGACGACGAATACGCCGAAGCCGTATAGCTTCGCGTCGTCGTGCGGCGGCTACGACGCATCCCCGCGGGGCCTCTCTTACCCAGCGGCCCCACCGAGCCACGCGTGATCTTTAAAGTTGATTCCAGTTCCTCAAGTGTCGAAACACCTCGCTGGATTCCCGCGGCGATCAATATTTTGGCACAAGCCACGGAGTCCTCCAGCGCATCGTGGTGACGAAACTGAATCCCCAGCCATTCGGCGAGCGGCTTGAGTCCGTAGCGGGCGCGACCGGGCCATGTTTGACGCGCAATCAGCCGAGTGCAGCTGTAGGTGAACTCGGGGTGACTAATGCCATGCGAATCCATCGACCCCAGCAGCACCCCGACATCGAAACTCGCGTTGTGAGCAATGATGCAGTCGTACGTGCCATCGTTTCGCGATCGTAGAAAGCGAGAGATTTGGGGCCAATGTCCGCCAAACGTCGGCTCCCCCTGGACCTTGGCGGGCGTGATCCCGTGAATGCCGATATTCCCTGGACTGAAATAAAACGGTTCGGGGCGAATCATCCACATCGCCGTGTCGACAATTTTGCCCGCGCGAACAACAACTGCCGCAAGCTGACATGCGCTGTCGCGTCGCCGGTTGGCCGTCTCGAAATCGATCGCAATGAAATCCATGGGACCCGATTGTCGCGAAAGTTGGATTTCTGTCCAAGCCAAATGACGTGTCAACTTGACTGCACCAGGAACACGCGTACACTTGGCCGCGTCCAGGCTGATTGGCGCCAGTCAGCAGCGTATCGAAATCGATGGAGTGGAGAACGGGTAGATGAGCGGACAACGCGGAAGTTCAGCGACAGGGAAGTCAGGGCCGTCCAGGGCGACTCAGCCGCCGTTGGGTGATCCCCTGGAAGTGCTAAAAAAACGCTTCAGTATGGATCAATTCCGCGAAGGTCAACATGCCGTGATCGAACGGTTGCTGGCAGGTAAGAACGTCGCCGCCGTTTTTCCCACCGGCGGCGGCAAGAGTCTTTGCTACCAGTTGCCGAGCCTCATGTTCTCCGGGACCACAGTTGTTGTCTCGCCGCTGATTGCACTGATGAAAGACCAATGTGACGCGCTCGCTTCGCGGGGGATTCCGGCGGCGCGTTTGGATTCGACGCTCCAGGGGAGTGAGATGGCGGCGGCCATGCGTGGAATTCGTGACGGTTCCATTCGCCTGCTTTATGTCGCGCCCGAACGGTTTTTCAATGAGCGTTTCATTGCCTCGTTGGGCACCCTTCATGTGTCATTGTTCGCGATCGACGAAGCTCACTGCATCAGCCAGTGGGGCCACAATTTTCGACCGGACTATTTGAAGTTGGCCGAGCTAGCCAAAGAGCTTTCGGCCGAACGCATTTTGGCACTCACGGCGACCGCGACACCGAGTGTGTTGACGGATATTTGTGATGCGTTTGACATCGCGCCGGGGGACGCGATTCGCACACGTTTCTTTCGTCCGAATTTGGAATTGCGCAGCTCGATTGTCGACACCAGTACTCAATATGCGGAGTTACTCAATCGTTTGCGGACTCGCCCACGGGGTTCAACGATCGTCTACGTGTCGCTGCAACGAACGGCGGAGGAAATTGCCGAGCGACTTGCCGCCGATGGATTTGCGGCCACCGCTTACCACGCCGGTTTGGACAGCGACGTTCGCGCAACGATTCAGCAGCAATTCATTGACTCCGGCGATGGCATCATCGTGGCGACCATCGCCTTTGGCATGGGGATCGACAAGTCGAACATTCGCTATGTCTATCACTTCAATCCCCCGAAGTCGCTCGAAGCATATGCGCAAGAAATTGGTCGGGCTGGTCGAGATGGCGACGACTCGATTTGTGAAATGTTGCTAGCGCCCGAAGACCGCATCGTGCTGGAGAATTTCACGTACGGCGATACGCCCTCGCGTCATGCCGTGGGTCGCCTGATGGACGTGCTTGCCGGTCAAGCGGACACGTTTCATCTTTCTCACTACAAACTTTCTAACGAGACGGACATACGCATCCTTGTGATCCGAACTCTGATCACCTACTTGGAACTCGACGGCTATCTCAAGTCGACATCGCCCCGATACGACACGTTCAAAATCCAGCCGCGAGTGACTTCGAAAACGATCCTAAATCACTACGAGGGTGAGCGGCGCAAATTCATCGGAGGCGTCTTGGCTTCGCTCGCCAAGGGACGCACATGGTTCTTGCTCGATATGGCAGTTGCAACGCGGCGATTGGACGTCGAGCGTGAACTGATCGTACGGGCGATCGACGAGATGTCCGAGGCCGGTTGGATCGAAGTCCAAGTCACGGATCTCGTGCATGGATACCGCTGGATTCGCCGATCCCAATCCCCAAAAACGGTCGCCGACGCGTATTTCAAGCGGCTCGTCGATCGCGAAACCAGCGAAATCTCTCGTCTGGACGACGTCTTTGAACTCGCCCGGGGAGGCTCCTGCCAGGCGGCCCAATTGTCATCGCATTTCGGCGAAACTCTCGCAAAACCCTGTGGTCGCTGCTCCGCATGTCGTGGCGCCGGGCCGCTAGAAATACCCACGCTTGGCAAGGCCAAAATAGGTTCGTCGGCGCTCAAAGCGGTCCAAGACGTAACAAAGAACTACCCAGACCACTTTACAAGTCCGCGAGATCAAGCACGATTTCTCTGCGGGCTGTCCTCGCCGCACTTCGTTCGCGCTCGACTGACGCGCGACGCGAACTTTGGGATTTGCGACCGTGTCCCATTCGCTGTTGTGCTCAAATCATTGTCCTAATGCATCACGTTTTGCTGCTAAGATCGAAATCGAGTTTTGCCCCATGATTACCATTGTCGACTACCAAATGGGAAACCTGCGAAGCGTGCAAAAGGCGATCGAGCACGCCGGCGGCAACGCCATTGTTTCGTCGGACCCCGGCGAGATAGCGGCGGCAAGCAAGTTGATCCTGCCTGGCGTCGGGGCATTCGGCGATGCGATGCAGGAATTGCGACGACGTGATTTGGTATCGCCGATTCGCGACTTCATCGCGTCGGATCGACCCTTTTTAGGAATCTGTCTAGGCTTGCAATTGCTGTTCGATCGCGGTTTCGAACACGGCGAGCATGAGGGACTGGGGGTACTGGAGGGCGATGTCGTTCGGTTTGACTTGGATCACCGTTTGAAAGTGCCACACATGGGTTGGAACTCCGTCGCCGTTCTCAAGCAGTCGCCGGTCGTGGAGGACATCCCCGATGGAACCCATTTCTACTTTGTGCACTCGTACTTCGTTCGACCGGCGGACCCGTCGGTGGTCGCGATGCAGTGCGAATACGGTCATCCGTTTTGTGCCATGGTCCAGCGTGGGAACTTGTTCGCGACCCAATTCCACCCGGAAAAGAGTCAAGCCGATGGACTCAAGCTGTTGAGCGGTTTCGTGTCACTCGAAACGCCGGCCGCCGCATCATGACAGCCCCGGTATCCATGCAGTCGCCCCGCGGTCGATTGACCGTGGAGTTCGAGTGGGTCTCCGATCGCTTTGCACATCGCATCACGGACAAGACGGGCCGCGTCTTGACCAGCGTGGAAGGCACCGCCGCCGATGCCTGGCCTGCATCGCCACCCATCCAACAGTTGTCGCTCGAGAAGATCGACGGCCAGGATGTGTTGCTGGGCGTCGGCGCGGCTGGTCGCGGTCACTGGAGCATCAGTGTTGTCGCCACTCAAGTCGGTGGTCGCGATGCCTTGAAATTTGAATTGGCTTGTCGCAGCCATGACCGACCGGTCGACTGCAAAACCACCTACGCACCCGGTCCCGGCTCATCGCCATCGGATCCCTACCAAGTCGATGCGATCGCGGGTCGTTTGCATACCACAGAAACATCTCATGTCGTTGTGTCCGCGAACCCCAGCGACGACGGGCCCACGACTCAGTGGTCTTATCTCATCTCGTAAAAAACCTTCTGCTGTTCGCCAGAACCCCCAAGCTTCCAAGGCTGCCTTTTCAGGAAAATTTAGTTTTCATTTTTTACGCGGTTTGGCGTCGCTCGAAAGCCATTGAGAGTCCTGGAGATACAAAGGTGCCAAAGCTCCTTGAACCGCCAAAGTAGCGGCAACTACACGAAAACACCCCCTTTGCTCATTTTGACGTCGTCGAGATTCTAGTCGCGATCGTTCGGGCGGCCTTGTCATCTCGAGATCGCGTCGAGCGAAGTTTCTATTCACGTTTCAGGAGACCTTTCTACGATGGTCAGCAAGCAAATTTGGATGGCGTTTGGTGGCGTTGCGTTAGCATCGGTTTTGGCGCTGAGTGCGTCGGCCCAACAAGTGATTTCGGTGCAACCGATGATCACGACGATGCCGAGCACGTCCGTCATTTCGTCCAACCAGTATTACTGTGCCAAGTGCGGCCAATATCACTCACGTCCTGGCGCCGGCGCGAGTTCCGTCAGTGCGCCGGCATCGAGTTCACACCGAGGCCTTTCTGCTGGCGGCGGAGTGAGAAATGTGTTGGCGGCGCTCAACGCCCAGAGGGCTCAGCAGGGCGTGGGCAGTCTGGCGTCGGATGGCCAGTTGCAGGCGGTTGCACAACAGCGTGCACAGTTGATGGCGTCCACAGGAACGAAGACTCACCCGCCTGGCTCGTATGCTCCGGGGCGTTATGAGGGCGTCGGTTGGTCCAGTTCGTATTCGCCCTCGGCGGTGTCCGCGTGCTTTACCAGCGACCCGAGTATGCGAGTGGCTGGCGCCGCCATGGCGACTGGGCGAGATGGTGTCTATTTTTGTGTCGTATACCGATAGTACGGAGCGATGAATGCAACTCAGTTCGTTTTGGCAGGACCTCTCACCGAGTGATCCACAGTTTGCGGTCTCGTTGGTGGATCGATTGCTCGCGTTAGCGATCCGCCGTCGGGCAAGTGACGTGCATTTGCAACCGCGTGCAACGAGCTGGGAAATTTTGTTTCGCATCGACGGGGTGCTGTTGCCGATTGGCACAGTGCCCCGCAGCGAAGTGACCGATCCGACTTCGCGGTTGATGGTACTCGCAAGTTTGCCGAGCTATCGCAGCAGTCAGCCACAGGAAGGGCGTTTGATGTGGCAGCCGTCTGCCGAGGTGGCCGCCGCTCTGGAAAACGACGGGCTGGACATCTCCCGAGTGGAAATGCGACTGGGGACGTTCCCGACATTGCACGGTCAACGAGCGGTCGTGCGTTTATTCGGAACGACGGCTCCGCTAACATCATTGGACGCGTTGTCGCTTTCACCGGATGTGACGCGTGATTTGAGTGACATGTGTGATCGACGCGAAGGAGTCGTTCTGCTCGCTGGACCGGCCGGAAGTGGCAAAACGACGACGCTGTATGCTTGCTTGCGTCACATCGCCGAGGGTCCCTACCGACGCAGCGTGTTGACGATCGAAGACCCCATCGAAACCGTTGTGGATGGAATCAGCCAGAGCCAGTTGAACCCGACCATCGGGATGACGCTGGCGGCGGCGCTTCGCAGTGCCGTGCGCCAGGATCCCGAGGTGCTGCTGGTGAGCGAGATTCGCGACGAAGAAACAGCAGACGCGGTATTGGTTTCATCGCTGACCGGACACCTGTGTTTTTCGTCAATCCACGCCAGCCACTGTGCCGGCGCGTTGCGACGGCTGGTGCAAATGGAACTGCCGGCTTACTTGCTGCGCAGTGGATTGTTGGCGGTATGCAGCCAACGATTGCTGCGGCGGTTGTGTCCCCATTGTAGTTCGACGAGCAAACCACGCGATGACGGCTGCGAACATTGCGGCGGCACTGGCTACAGCGGCCGCGTGGCGATAGGCGAGTGCGTTCGCTTTGATACGGGGGAAGTCGGCGAGGCAGTCTTGTCGTCACTGAGTCGCGAGTTATCGGCTGATCAAATTCATGCTGCCGCCGTCGCTGCGGGGATGATTGACTTGCGTCAACGAGCTTGGCGACTTGTCGACGAAGGTCAAACTGATTCGGCGGAAGTCTATCGCGTCCTCGGTCGCCAAGCCGGCCCCCAAGGCGTTGCGGGATAGCCAGTAGCTAGTAGGCCGGATCAAGCGTAGGCCGGATCAAGGAGCAACAGCGACATCGATCCGGCAGGGCATCTCCGGCTCGCATCACACGCCTCACCCATGCCGGATCTGTGTCGTAGCGTCGTAGGCCGGATCAAGGAGCGACAGCGACAGCGATCCGGCAGGGCATCTCCGGCTCGCAACACACGCCGCACCCATGCCGGATCTTCGCAAAGCCTTGATCCGGCCTACGTGTGGTCACAATCTCGTCTAATTTTGCTTTTTGCAGAAACAAAACAGAAACGCTCGCGCATCCACCTGTCGGATCCCGTATTCTCGTTTCTCTGCCGAACTCTAATCTCCGATCGTGATGACGCCCTTCGCGGGGCAAACCGATGCAACTCTCTGCGCAAAATCTTTCTCTACTGCTGGAAGAGATCTCGGCAATGGTCGCAGCCGATCGGCCGATCGCTGCGGGGTTGTTTGAACTCGGGGATCGATCGTTGGGTCGACTCGGCCGAGCCGCGCGCCAGATCGCGCTGCAAATCGAGTCTGGAGAGTCGGCTGAGTCAGCGATATCGAGCGTGAGTGGACCAGCGTCGCAGCAAGTTTCCACGGCGTTCCGATTGCTCGAAAAAGTCGGTAGTGCAGCACCCATTCGCTGCGTCGCTCGCTCGATTCAAAGTCGCCAGGAAGCGAAGACCCAGCTTGCCATCGCGGCGATCTATCCAGCGATGACCCTCATGATTGCCTATGCGATCGTGGTGTGGTTGTTTCCCTGGCTGGTGTTCTCCGAAGCGTATCAAAGCCTTGGAATTGCCGACATTGATGGCCGCATCTTGTCATCGCTTGCTTGGTTGCAATCCAATTTTTGGATTCCGCCGGCGATCGCACTGGTCGTTGGATTGGTTTGTTTTTTTGAGTTGATCCCCGTGGCATCGCGACTGGAAGGCCTGGGTCTGGGAACCGCGAGGCGCGACGAACAGTGGGCGCTATTTTGCGACATGATGGCGCTGGAGATCGAAGCGGGAGTACCGACGCCCGAGGCGATCGCATCGGCCGCGTCGGCGACGGGCGAAACGGGTTTTTCCAAGTCGGCAATCGCTGCCTCGGCTCACTTGAGTGAGTTGGGCAGTCGTGAAGATCCGAGTGGTCGAGTCGGTGTTTTTTTCCCACCACTGCTTCGCTGGTCGCTCGAGCGAGCACTGAGTGCAAGTTCCGCAGTCCAAGGCCAGTCGTCGGAGTTGCGGATGCTTGCGGATTGGTATCGCGATCAAGCACACGCGCGGAATCGATTCTGGATCGAATGGTTTCCGGTGCTCGCCACGGTGGTGGTCATGACCCTGTTGATCGCGTTGATGGTGATGAGCAGTTTCGTCCCGCTTTACAGCCTCTTGGCTCTGATCAATTTTCTGGGGTAGGACGGCATGCAAAACTCCTTCGGCGCGACCTCCACGATCGACGAGATTCTAGCGGTCGTCGCATCCTCCGACGAATCGACTCATGGATTGAGGGCGCTTGCCAGCGAAGTGGGTGGTCGCCGAGGTCGACAATATCGACTGCTCGCCCAGCGGATCGAACGCGGCGAAAATCCATCACGGCCGATCACGCCTTCATCGACGGACAGGGCGCCGAGTCCTAGTCCGGTCGCGAGTTTGACGCGATACGCATTCTTGGAACGAAGTCGTCGGACTTCGCAGCGACACGTGATGTGGGTTTGCGTGTTGAGCTGTCTGTACTTGATATGTGCCTTTGCCGTCGGTTGGTTTGTGTTGTGGACGACGGCACCCTTGGCGACCGACGTCATGGACGACCTAGGATTCAGCGACTCCCATCGAACCAGCAACGCCGCGTTACTGCGATTCTTTATCGGATTCTACTTCGCTGCGATCGTGATGGTCGCCGTCGCTGGCGGATTGTTGTTGGTTCGGCTTGGCAGATCCACTCCGGCTTGGGTCGAGCGAGTTTGGGATCTCGTCCCCATGGTGGGCCCGACCTTGAGGGCAGGTGATCTGGCAGTAGTTTCGGAAGCGATTTACGTGAGTCTTCTCGGTGGTAATGGCTATTCCGACGCGTTCGAAGTCGCCAGTCGCTCGACCAGTTCAACTGTCTTGCGCCGGTGGTTGCGCGAATCGAAAACTCGCTTTGACGCGGGAGAAGCAATGGGGGCGATAGCCCATTCGTTGCCGGGCCGAGGCGAGTTGATCGCAGGCGTTCTAGCCACATTGTCCACCAACTCGACGGCGCCCGCGGTCATCGATCTTTGGCGAGAAACGTCGATTCGGATGCATCGGATGATGATCGAACGCACCCAGCGACTGCGTACGGTTTTTGCCCCCGTCATGGTCGTGATCTCGCTGTTGGTTGCCAGTTACGCGTTTGTACTCGCCATGGGGACCCTGTATCAAATCGTCGAGTTCATTTCCAACTATTTGACTTACTAACCCATGAATTTGATTAGCGATTCGTCCGAGTTAACGCTTGCGTCATTGCCGCACTTTGCGTCATGTCTGCTGATCGGATTTTTGGCGATTGTCTTGTTCACGATCGACATCATCATCCGGCAAATGGAGAGTCTTTCGCCCAAAGCGATGCCGCGAATTTGGGTCAGTTGCGTGCGAGCAATTCGCGTCCTCGTTTGCATGTGCATGATCGGGCTAGCGATGTACGTGATGTTCAATCCGCTGGGAGTTCTGGTGATTGTGCTCGGTACATCAATGTACCTGAGTTCGATTTTTGCGAGGCGGCGCGACGAGACGGAGTCCGTCAACGCGCTCATTCGGATGGTGTCGGATCACGGTGGAACGATCCCTGAAGCAGTGGAGTCGTTTGCCAGGTCGTGTCGTAGCGTGGTACGTCGTCGCACGCGAGATTTTTCATTTTGGCTGCGCTGTGGGGCCGAAGTCGATCGAGCGGCCAGGCTGAGTGGATTGTCGCTGATGCCTGACACCGTGGTGGCAACCCGTCTTGCCGGCGGCAGCGCGACCGATCGCATGCATGAAGATGAGGGTGTTGATGGCATCCTCGGCCAACGATCACTGACCTCCGAAGTGCGGTGGCTCAGTTGGCCAGTGAGCGGACAACTGCTTTACATGCTCTCGCTCATTGTGATGAGCATGTTGTTGGTGACGTTCCTCAACCTCTTTATCCTTCCGACGTTAGAAAAAATTGAGCAAGATTTTTCTTTCGGTGATTTGACTCGACGAGGTTGGGTACGCAATTTTTATTGGTATTGGCCGACCGCAGCGACCTCGATCTTGATCATCTCGGTCATTTGGTTGGGACTCGTTGTCATCACTTCCCTTCGACCGACTCGATTCTGGACGCGTATCACCCCCTGGTTTGGCAACTGGATGCGACAGAGCGGTCGCTGGACGGGACTTCGATCGTTGGCCGGAGGACTTCGTCGCGGAGAAACCTTGGCGTCTGTCTTGGAATCGGCCACCAAGTCGACTCGCTCTCGCTGGATTCGCATGCGTTCGCGTGACGCGCTGCATCGATTGCATCGTGGCGAAAGTACGTCGGGTGCGCTTTGTCAAAGCGGTTGGGTCAGTCGATCAGAATCACGTTGGCTACAAAGTGCCGAAGCGAATCAATCGTTGCCCACCGCGCTGGCCCATCTGTCGTCCCAAATTCGGCGGCGCTACGACATGGTCTGGCAATTGAGATTGGCTTGGCTTGTTCCTTTGGTGACGATTTTAGTTGCACTGGTCGTACTGGCCCAGGCAATCATGTTGTTTGGCTTTTTAACCGAGTTGACTCATGGTTTGGCATAAACGGCCATCGATACGAACCGCTGGTCGGATTCGCGGCATGACGCTCATCGAAGTCACCGCGACGATGGCCATGCTGGGCATTGCGGGTGTGGCAATCGCAAAGTGGGTTGCTGTGCAAGCCAAGTTGAATCGTCAGTCCGAATCTCATTTGGCGGCCGCTATGTCAGCCCAGAATGCCGTCGAACGATTGCGTCTAACGTCATTCAATGAATTCGAACGAGCCATCGAATCGATGAATGCTGATGCGGCGAACTCGAATCTGCGATTCCAGATAAAGCCCTTTGAACTTGACACCACTTCAGGACTTCATTTGCGAATTGACGCGATTGACGACAAGGTCCCGCCGACGGTGCTGGCAAGCGAACATGTGTGGCGCATTCGACCGCCAGAAACAATGGTTGGTGAGGATCCCAGTTCAGTGAATGATGCGGAGCCCGTTGACGGGAGCGAATCCGATGAGTCCTAGAAATCGAATCGGGTTTTCCCTCATCGAATTGGTGACGGTGGTCACGATCCTCACCGCACTGGGGGCGATGTCATTAAAAATCATGCGGACGCTTGAAGTGACTCATCGAAACGCGGCGGAGCAGGCGGTGAGCCAGCGCGATATCCAGCGTCTGGCCAATATCGTGCGGAAAACCTCGCATGCGCCGGTAGCGGTTGAAATCCACGACGAAGGGCAACAATTGATTTTGGACGATGGACAATACCGGCATCATTTTCGTAGTGAACAACCTGTTGGCGACCAGCGTGTGCTCAGCTACTGGGCGGACCCGAAAACGCAGGAAGCATCACCGCGACATGACCAATTCATGTTCCATCGCGACGATGACATTCGCTTCCGCCACGACGCGAACCAATCCATATTGCAAGTCGACATCATTCGTGGTGGTGGGAATTCGCCGGACCTAACGATCGTTGCGCTGGTCGACGAAAGAGGATCATCATGACTCCGCGATCCAAAGCTCGCCGCGCCGCGGCATCATTGTTGCTAGTCCTCGTGATGTTGTTATCGGTAATCACGGCGGCCACCATCACGACCCGAACCGCAATTCGGCAACGTGCTTTCGAAATGGAACAGGCGAGCGTGCGTCGACTGGAATCAGCGATCGCTGCAGTTGCCGATTCGAACGTTGATGCGTCGTCGCCAATTCGAATGCCGATGGATGCCGAACAAGATCATTGGATCGAGGTCCAAACGATCGATTCGTCGTCGAGAATGACCAAGGTCCTGGATTCGACGGATCAATCGTGGCTCCGCGCCACCGAGATTCGCGGAACACGGGTGCTACGTCGTATTGACCGCTCCATCGAAGTGGCCCCTCCAACTTAAGATATCCACATGAACAAGTATCGCGATTCAAACATGAAGGCCACTCCAGCGAAACTCGTCACGGCGTGCGGTTTTACGCTCGTCGAATTACTTGTCGTGATTGCGATGATCGGTGTGATCATGGGTTTGTTGATTCCGTCGGTTCAAGCGGTTCGTGAGACCGCGCGACGCACGGCATGCCAACAGAACCTCAATGACCTGAGTTTGGCACTGATGTCGTATCACACGATTCAAAACCATTACCCCATTGGGACGCTCAATCCCGAAGGCCCGATTCGCAGCGAACCGGTCGGTTATCACCACAATTGGATCGAAGCGCTGCTGCCG
Organism: Pirellulaceae bacterium; assembly: GCA_041741195.1. GTDB lineage: Bacteria > Planctomycetota > Planctomycetia > Pirellulales > Pirellulaceae > JBBSJZ01. The sequence continues at coordinate 107,355 of JBGSKM010000078.1, read as the reverse complement.
CACGTGGACCAGATGGTGATTGCCAACAATATCAATACGGATGTCAGCGTATACGCCGCCGAGAACAAGGACGTGCGAAGTCTTCAGCTGGCCGGCTTGATGTGCCCCTCCGCGACCGGGGTCCAGCGATTTTCCAGTTGTTACGCCGGAATTCATAGCAGCCGCGAAACTCCGATCGACGTGGACAACGATGGCGTATTTATATTGAACCGGGCAACAAGCCAAGCCGACATCACGGACGGCTTAGGCTACACGCTGTTCCTGGGCGAGAAACTTTCGCATCCCAACGATGATCTTGGGTGGCTCAGCGGTACGCGTTCGACGATTCGCAATGTGGGCGGCGGACTCAGTGCCGTTCCCGTGAATCTAGAGAAGCCGCTCGGTGCCTCCGATTTTCCGCCGGACATGGATCCGGCTCTCTACGTCGGTTCTCTGCAAAGCCACCATCCCGGTGGCGTTCATCTGTTGATGGGCAGCGGCGAAGTGACGTTTCGTAGCACGTCCATGGATTCGGAATTGCTTCGTCAATTGGCCAACAAGAGCGATGGGGATGTGCCGCGGTCGGCCGCCGGCGACCTCGACCCCGTCGAGGTGTTTGACTCGAATCCCTAGCGGTTGGCTCGAGCACGACCAGCGACTTGCGATCGAGACCGGATTCGTCTCGACAGCCGCGGCGCAAAACTGCGATACGCAGATTGAGTGTCGTGAACTCTTGTGGGAATTCGCTCGTGAAACCGATGGACCTTTGCATCACCATTTTCATGATGGTGTCCCTGGTGTTGCTGGGGACAAGCGATTGCATTGCCCAAGTTCCCGAGATCGTTGCGGGGAACGCACCTGCGCCCACCTCGCCCTCAGGGCCGCTTGCCATCTCGTCCGAACAAGCTCGTGAATCAGTGCAGTGGTTGGTTGACTTAGCCGCCCGTCAGCTTCCGCCCTCCTACGAGGGTGACGACAATTGGGGAGACACCAAGCGAGTTTGGGCAGGTGTCTCGATGAAGCGAGAGGGTTTGGAACTCAAAACGCATCGCCGTTTCAAAGAAGTCCGCCACGCTCGCTGGGTCAAGTACAAGTTGTCGCTGCCTCCGGAGCTGTCGGCCGCAGTCGCCGGCGTGTCCGATGCCGGGGCACAATCGAATTTAGTCACGGTACATCGTGTGGTGCAAACACCGGAACATCGCTGGCAGGTCACCGGATCCGTTGTCTCCCCACTCAATTTTGATTGCCGAGTCGAGCGTTGGAACCTTGGCTTCCAGTGGTACAGCGTTCATGTCGCCGGTCACCTACGAGTGCGAATGGATTTCACGGTGTCCTTGGCGATGAATGCCGACTACAGCGAGATTCCGCCCGCCGTCGTGATCGATCCCAAAGTCGAAGTGGCAACCCTCTATCTCGAGCATTTCGAAGTCGATCGGATCAGCAAACTTGGCGGAGACGTCGCGGAAGAACTTGGCGACGTTTTGGAGAAGATCATCCGTGAAACATGGCTTGATCGCGAGAACGCTCGGCTCGCCGACCGGATCAATCAATCGATCGCCAAGAAACGCGACAAACTACGATTTTCGTCGGCCGCATGGTTCGCCAAGTGGCAGTGAGGCGTGTCAGTGAGGCGTCCGAGTGTCAATGTCAGTTCGCAAAAGAACATCAAATTTTCGCCAAGACGAACTATCGCCTACGGATAGTCGTAGGCTAAGCTGGACGCGGTTCGGGGGGATTCCCCCGGTAAGCTAGTATTTGGCATCTGTTGCTAGGATCGAAGCGTTGTCGCAGTGGGTCACACGACTGACACTCATCGCCTACCTCGTGGGTGGTTGGATCATTCCCTCGATCCATCACCATGGTTCGCACGCTGTCACTTCGTCTCACACGTGCACCTCGGCCGACCACTCGAGCGCCGACCACTCGCACGGCCCGGCTGAGAATCTGTCTTCGGCCCAACCCGCGCGAACAGCGGAAATTTGTCATCGCGGTTGTTTGCATCACGCCGGTGCCATTGATACCGCCCTGGCTTCGACAAAGACATCGACAAGCAAGCCATCGACGTGTTCAGCCCAGTTTGTGGCGACGGACGACGTTTCGACTTCCAGTTGTCATGGTTTGTGCGCGGTCTGCATCGCTCGAACACTCGCTTCTCAGCGACTGTCGGACGAACGGCCATTGGTCGCGATCGAGGTCGTCGGATCGGCTGAAGTTCCAGCGACGTTGTTTCATCAACTTGCGACGCTGGGCATTGCTCTGTCGCGTGGACCACCGGCAGGCGTTTGATTGTTTTTAGTCAATTCAAACGCTCTCTTACCAACGGTTCACTCCCATGCTTCGGCCTACTTCAACGCTAGCGCCCTGCTGCGCTTCTACCCAAACCCAGTATCCCAACTCAACTCGTTCGGCACGACCGACGCGTTTGCGAAACCGATCCAATCGTGGCTTCACGCTGGTTGAGCTATTGGTGGTGATCGCGATCATCGGCGTATTGGTGTCGCTCTTATTACCCGCGGTCCAGGCCGCACGCGAGGCGGCGCGGCGTATGTCGTGCCAAAACAATCTGCACCAAATCGGGCTTGCCCTTCATAATTATCATGGCATCTTTGACCAGTTGCCCAGCGGCTGGATTGCCAGCGACACCGACCATCATGAACCCGGTTGGAGTTGGGCGGCAGGACTGTTGCCTCAAATGGAACAGTCGGCGATCTACGAAAAGATCAACTTCAGTCTCGCGATCGAAGAGGCTGATCACGACGCGGTGCGTGAAATGTCTGTCTCCGCCTACATTTGCCCGAGTGATATCCTGCCGCCCATCTTTTCGATCGGTGAGGGAGAGGAGCACGAAGAACATGAACACGATCATGAACACGAAGAGCATGATGGTGAGAATGTCGATGCCGGGCCGCACTTCCTGTTCCCCATTGCCAAGAGCAACTACGCGGGTGTTTACGGCACCGTCGATATTCACGAAGACCTTTACAAGGGGGACGGTTTGTTCTTTGGAAACAGCCGCATGCGGTTTCGAGACATCCTTGATGGTTTGAGCCAAACCCTGATGGTCGGGGAACGCAACAGCCGGCTTGGTGGCACGATTTGGCACGGAGTGATCCATGACGCTGCGGCTGCACCAGCTCGCGTGGTCGGTTCCGCCGACCATACGCCCAATAATCCTGTCGGGCACTTCGAAGACTTCAGCAGCTATCACCCGGGCGGGGCACAGTTCATTCTCAGCGACGGTAGCGTCCGGATGCTGACCCAGTTCATCGATTTAGATGTCTACCAAGCGCTGGTGACCAGAGCACAATTTGAAGTGATCCAGAACGGTGATTTTTAGTCGCCGACCAGCGTGCGGTGAGCTTCGTAGCCACGTTAGGGAAGTGACCATTTGCGGCGAAGTAACCACTCGCCCGTCATTGCGGTGGCGAAAAGTGTGAAAACGATCCATCCGCTGATGGGTCCATCGCCCAGGCGGAGCTTTTCTACCACTGCAACTTCGGCTCGGCGTCGTCGCTTGGCAATCTCGTCGATCAGCATTCCGACTTCGTCGGGACTGAATGATCGGCCGCCGTGGAAGGATGTGACATCGGCCAATTGCCGCAGATAGACCGGATCGGCAAGTGGTTGTTCCAGTTCGCGACTTTGATCGATCACTTGAAATCCGACTTCGGCGGGGACAACTTGGCTGGCCGGCGAACCGTCACTGACGCGCAGGCGATACAGTCCGGGGGCCAAACCAGCGAGCTGTCCACTGGCCTGCGAGCCACCGCTTTGAGAAGTGGTGGTGATCTCGTCGGTTTCGCCGCTCTCGTTGACGACTTCTGCTTTCCACTGGATCAATCGTTTGCTGTCGTCGGCAAGCGGTAACGAAGCGAGAAACGTCGCCGAGCCCGTCGCGGGAATCCGTCGGGAGTCAATTTCAATCGCGATCGCATCTTCCGTCGTCGTGTCACGATCCAATAGCCACAACACCAATTGACGCCAAAAACGTCGATGCCATTCGCTTTGTCCACCGCGCCACCAACGCCACGTGGAATCGAAAGCGATCGCCGCGGTTCGACCACGGCCAAACTCACCGATCACCAGTAGCGGGTCTTCGTTAGGCGATTCCAACAATACTTGAATTCCAGGAGCGACCTTGATGTCGGCGAATCGATTAGCGCCCAACAAGGGCCGCAGACTCGACCAATCGAGCGCGTTGTCCTCCCCAGCGATCCTTGTGATCGGATGTGGCTGGGCGACTTGAGCAAGAATATCGCCGGTCAATTGTCCCGCTGCGGTGGAGTCGCTCTCCAGCGATTCGCTCGCGGCAATGTCGGCGCGAGGGATCGACGGATCCAGTTTGATGGGCAGTGCATCGGCGAGCGGCGAGTTGGCATATCCACCGCGTTCGTAGGCATGAAAACCACCGAGCGTGACCAGTCCGGCGCCTTCGGACACGCGCTCGTTTAACATTTCCAATTGTCGGTCGCCGAGTGCCGTGGAGTCCAAGTCACCGAGAATGTAAACATCAAAGCGTCCTCGTTCGAAGAGCGGTTCCAAATTCACAGGCCAACGTGATGACGTGTCCGAAGGGATCCACTGGTATGTGATTTCCAGATCAGGAAATTGCGATAACGACCGCCGCAAAAAACTCTGTTCCAAACGCGGTTGACCCTCGAGGTACAGCACTCGCCCGCCTCCCGCGCGCACGTCCGCGAACGCCACCTGGGAATTGTTGGACGTAATCAATTCACCCGATTGCGTTTCGGCTTGGGCAACCAATCGATACGTGCCCGGTGGCGGGATCGTGATCGCAATCGACATGGCGGTGGAGTCGAGCGCTCGCGTGGGCGACACCATGCGTTCCGCCGCGTCGGTTCGGGTGCCGTCTTGGGCAATCCAGGTCAATCGCACCGGGATCGACAAACCCGCCAAACCGCGGGTGGCGACACTGAATGGGACATCGACTTGATTGCCCGCGAACAACGAGAAGCTTTCCGGCAAGGATTCGACGGCGACGTCACGCGCGGACGACGCATCACCGGACGGTCCGATCGGGATCGTCCAAAGCGGAACGCCCAGCGAATTGAGGGTTTCGGCGACGCGAAGCGGTCCACCCCCGCGGACGATCGCCGTTTGAGTTCCGTCGCCCATCAACACGATTCCGGCGAGCGGCTTGCCGGCGGCGAGTTCGATCGAGGCGGTCGCGGCTGTTTCAAGATCCGTTAAGTCACCGTCCGGTGTCACCTCGTCGAGCGAATTCGACGTGGGCGAACTGACCGGTCGAGCTTGCGTATCGTAGGTGAGCACTTCCACGGCGAGCGATTCGTCGAGTGAGCTTAATCCCTCGAGCAGTTCACGATACGCAACACGTTGGAGCGACCAACGATCGCCTCCGCGACCATCCGACAAGGTCATGCTTCGCGAGGCGTCCACCGCGATCACCAGTGACGCATCCGCGGGTCGACGGTCACTGCGCACGAGCGTGGGGCGAAATGCAGCCAGCAGCAACACCAGCGCAGCCGCACACCGAAAGGCAAATAGAATCCACCGTTGACGCGGCAGAGTTGTGGGCGGCGTCACCAACCACAATACCGCAACGACAACCACCGCCGCCATGATCGCGACGACCAGTGAATCGAACATCGGTTCCATCGAAAGCGACGTCATGCGGGTGCCATCCCCTGGCGCGGCACACTTGCTGGCGACCGATAAAAACGATTGGAGAGCACCTGTTCCAACAAGAACACGATGAGGGCTAACAGCATCGCCGGCGACTGTAGCAGAATGCTCTGGCTTTGGCCGCCGCGAGAAAAGTCGATATCGTCCATGTTACCGGTGAGTGAATACTGATCGGCCCCGAACCATTCGTCGAGCGTTGATGGATCGATGCGGTCAAACAACGCAAACTGCTCCGGCAAGTGCGCCGAAAAGCCGGAATAGACGTCGTCCCCGCGAAGCCAGTACGTGCCACTTTGATTCACTTCAGCGATGACCACCTCGGTCTCGCCCGGTTCCATCGTCAACGGAACCGCGGACGTGCGCCCGGGCGTGAATAATTGCAAACGCTTCGACGTCGCATCATCGTTGGCGTCACTGTTCGCGTTGGTCGCGTCGATGGAGACGACGTGTGGTTGTCCGACAGCCGTGGTCGAGGATTGCGCGTCTCGGCCCGATACATAGCCGACGAGATCGCGAACCAAGTAAAACGCTGGCCATGATTCGCTCCCGAACAATTGATTCCACGACCTCGCATCGCCCGCGAGTGCTGGCAGCGGCGTTGAAAGTACGAGAACGCGACCTTCGGTTTTCTTCATCGGGCTTGAGTCGCGACGGATGATCCGCTCGACAAGCGCCGCGTGCTCGGTGGACGCGTAACTCATGAGTATCAAGTCCTCTTCGGCCGTTTCCATTTTCCAGTACTGCTGGATCAGAAACTGGTTCCACGGCACGCCACCGGTCGCCAGTTCCAGCGGCGCGATCGCCGGATGCGACTCGCGAACGACCTGTAAGAATGTCCCGGGGTCGGGCACTCGCCATCGCCGCGAAAGCGTGGGAAGGAGCCCGCCGGCGGTAGCCGAGGCGTCACTCCGCATCGACGCAGCGGCCGGTCCCAGACAAACGAGCAAGCCACCTCCACGGGACGCATAATCGATCAGCTGTGATCCCGCAAAGGCTTGGCCGGGAGGATCCAGCAGCACGGCGGCGGCGTAGTCGTCCAAACGAGTTGGCAGAAGGTCGTCGAAATTGATCCGATCGATGGTGAATTCCGCATTCATGTCGTCCCAAGCGGCAGGCGCCGCGATGACTTGTGCAATGCGTAGCGTTTCGTCGGGTACCGAGCCCACGACCAACAATCGTGTCGGCGGCAGCACGCGCACGGTGAAGTGTCGTTCATCATCGGGTGTATAAGGGTCATCACCAACCAGACGTACCAAACCATGGTGAGTACCGATCTTCAGTGGCGGGATCGTCAACACCATTTCGGCAGATTGACCCGGCGTCAAACGAACGCTCGTGCGATCCACGTTTCTTGTTGCTGGCAACACGAGCTCGCCATCCCGAATCAGGGGGCGCGTCGGGTCATATTCGTAAAGCAGCATCTCCGCCGTGATAGGCGTTTCCGCGGTGGAAATTGCCGGATCAACTTCGCCGAATGTTTCTAGCGACACGACCATCGACACGGGCGATGGTGACTCACGGGGTGGTGTTTGATCGGACAATCGGGGCAGCCCCAATCGCCGATTGAGGCCCTGGGATTTGACCGCATCGATGATGGTCACGGCCACGGGAGATTCAGCTTGCGCGAGAGTTGATCGCACTGAGTTGGACTCGCCTGCCCAAGTTGATTCCGCCAAGTCCGTAAGCACGAACACATGCCGGCTCTCAAGATCGCTGGTGCGGACCAATCGAATGGCCGCATCGAGACGTGACTCGATCGGCACCGCGACCTCTCGAGTTGACAATGATTCGATCTTGGAAATCGCACTGGCCATGTCAATCGAAAACGACGCGGGCGTGGGGCTGCGATCCAGGATGGCGATGCGACTCGTCGGAGCGAATCGCGACAGCAGGTCGACCGCCATCGCGATGTGGCGTTGCAAATGACTTTCGCCGTTCGTCATCCACGCCGAGGTGGGGCTGTTGTCGATCACAATCGCGATCGCCGCGGGCGCTTGTGCATCCACATTGATGGTCGGTCCCCGCGCAACCGTCGCACCACCCCAGAACAACGATATGACAAGTGTGAGCAAGGCGGTGCCCAGTAAGCCCAGTGACAATGATTTCGCCTGGCCGCGCGAATAAGCCACCGCCGCCATGATGAGCAGCACCACTCCGAGCGCGACGAGAATGCCTATCGAAATCCACGTGGTCGACAAACTGCGCGAGATCGCTGGCCGGGCCAGTGTCACCGCGACGGCGGCGATCGCGAGCATCCGCAATGCCAACAACCACCACCGGCGCACCTGCAATCGACTGCGATTGGATTGGTAACTTGACGTCAAAAACCGAACCGCCGGAAACGAAACGGTTTTGGGTTCGCGTTTGGAAATGAGATGCAACACCAGCGGGATCGCCATCGCCCCCAACCCGAACATCAGTGTTGCATTCAAGAACGTCATGGTGGACTAAAATCGACTCTGCCGTTGGATCAGATATTCGGTCAGCGCGGTATCGAACGGCATGCTTGTATCCAGCGGCACATAGTCGATTCGTAACCGATTGCATCCCTCTCGATAACTTTCGCGAAACGCCTCGACTTGAGCCAGATAATCATCGCGAAAACCGGCCGCATCGACTGAAACGGCCGTACCGCTTTCGGGGTCTTCGAATCGAGTATTTCCGCTATAGGGAAAGCTCACTTCCGCTTCGTCCATGACATGAAACAAAATCACATCATGACCGCCGTGCCGCAATCGTGCGAGCGACGCAATGACCTCCGCGGGCTCGGTGAGTAAATCGGAAAAGATCATCACCAACGAATGATGTCGCAGCATCGCGGCGATTTGCGTGATACAACCGGCGATCGCCGCGGTTCCCTCCGGTTTGAGTCGTGATAGTCCCGCGAGCACGTCGCCGAGTTGTCCCCGGCGGCTGCGAGCCGGTAGCACGGCACGTAACTTCTCGGTGAACGTCATCAACCCCACCGGGTCTTGCTGCATCGTCATCAAATACGTCAGCGATGCTGCCAAGCAGGTCGCATATTCAAACTTGGTCATCGATTGACGATACGTGAACCCCATCGAACCGCTCATGTCCATCACCAAATATCCGGTGAGGTTGGTTTCCGATTCGAAGCGTTTGACGTAGTACTTGTCGGTTTTAGCGTAGACCAACCAATCGATCAGCCTCGGGTCATCGCCGCGGTTGTAACGTCGGTGCTCACTGAATTGCACCGAGAATCCGTGGTAGGGACTGCCGTGCAAACCTTGGAGAAACCCACGCACAACCATCCGCGCTCGTAAGTCGAGCCGTTTGATTTGCTGGAGCGATTCGGGTGAGAGCGAACTAGCCATCGCCTACGCACGGGTGCGTTTTTCGGGTTCCGGAAGCGGGATGTCCTTGAGCAACTTGGCAATGATCGCGTCCGTGTCCATCCCGTCGGCTTGCGCTTGGAAATTTGTCGCGATGCGGTGCCGCAAAACGGGGACCGCGATCCGTTGAACATCGGCCGCATCGATCGCGAAACGACCATCCATTGCCGCGATCGCTTTGGCACCGGCGATCAAATTTTGGCCGGCACGTGGACCGGCACCCCAATCCACAAGCTCCCTCACGTACTCAGGAGCCGAGTCATCATTGGGCCGAGTCGCACGCACAAGCTTGGATGCGTACTTAATGACGAACGGGTTCACCGCGATACTGGAAACCAATCGGTGCACATTCAAAATCGCTTTCGACGAGAGCACCTTGTTGACCGTTTGTGATTCACCACGCGTCGTGCGAGTGAGAATCTCTTCCTCTTCGCTGGCGGAGGGATATCCGATGCGGATGTTGAACATGAACCGGTCCAATTGCGCCTCGGGAAGCGGGTACGTGCCTTCCTGTTCGATCGGGTTTTGCGTAGCGATCACAAAGAACGGATCGGGCAGCGCGTACGTGTCGCGCCCCACGGTGACTTGACGTTCCTGCATCGCTTCGAGCAGCGCCGCTTGGGTCTTTGGCGGTGTTCGGTTGATCTCGTCGGCCAACAGAATATTGGTAAAGATCGGGCCTTCGACAAAACGGAAATTACGTCGCCCCGCTTCGTCTTCTTCGAGCACCTGGGTGCCCGTGATGTCCGATGGCATCAAATCGGGCGTGAATTGGATCCGCTTGAACGACACGTCCAAGATATTCGCCAGCGTGCTGACCATCAGCGTTTTTGCCAGACCAGGAACACCCTCGAGCAAACAGTGCCCACGAGTAAAAATCGCCGCAAGTAGCTGTTCAATCGTGTCATTCTGGCCGACAATGATTTTACCCAGCTCAGCCCGCATGGTTTGCTGGTGATCGGCGAACTCTCGTAAAAAGTCACCGAGATTGCGGGACTTGCCTGCGCCGCCTGGATTGCCAGCTGTCGTTGGTGTCGTATTCGCCGCGGCTGCGATCGGTGGCGCAGTGCGAGATTCCGCACGCGGTTCGTTCGGTGAATTGCCAGCAGCGTTACTTGGAGGGGGAGGAGGGCCAGACATGATCGGAACGCGACAGTCCTTTGCGAGCGGACAACGGAACGGGAGCGAGCAATGGCGGCGATCGCCTGAATTGCCTTGCCGCTATCTTACGCTGCGCCGGCCGATCGCGAGACCCTGGATCGTGACGATGTTGACCTGTGCCATGATCGCTTGCGCCACCGGAGTCGCATGTGCCCAAATTGATGCGGTGGCAGTCCAGCGGTCGATCGATCGTGGTGTCTCATACTTGAAAAAAACGCAAACGCCTCGCGGTGGATGGACAGAGTACAGCGGTAACTCGTGTGGCCTCTCGTCACTTTGCACTTTGGCGCTGTTGACGTGCGGGGTACCGGGGGATGATCCGCAAATCAATCGGGCAATGGCTTACCTGCGTACGTACGAGCCGGAGGATACGTATTCGGTATCGCTGCAGACGCTTGTGTATTGCCAGCTCGGTTCGGCTCGTGATCTAGCGGCCATTCGCCGCAATGTGGATTGGCTCGTTCGCAAGCAGCTTCAAACCGGAGGCGACGGCCGAGAGGGTTCGTGGAACTATGGCAACACCGGGTCCGGTGATCCGTCCAATTCGCAATTTGCCATTCTTGCCCTCGGTGCCGCCGAAGAACGAGGCATCGAGGTGCCTGCCAAGACTTTTCAGTCCGCGCTCGAATATTGGGAACGGCGGCAACGCCCCGATGGCAGTTGGACATATAGCAATATGAGTACCACTCCGACGGGCAGCATGGTCGCCGCTGGCATCGCCTCGATCATCATCACGCGAGGCCATTTGGGGAGCCAGGAGGTGAATTTCAACGGCGACACATTGCCCTGTTGTGGCGATACCGACAATGACCCAGACAAAGTGACCGACGCACTGCAATGGTTGTCTCGCTACTTTACGTTGCAGGCGAATCCAGGTGGCACCGTCGATACGTTCTTCTATTACTTGTACGCGCTCGAACGAGTCGGACGGCTATCGGGACGACGGTTCATTGGCGAACACGATTGGTACCGGGAGGGGGCCGAGCGGATTGTGTCGCTGCAAGACGAATTTCAAGGATTCTGGGCGGGTGCCGGAGTCGCGGAGAACAATCGCGATATCGCCACGTCATTTGCCCTGTTGTTCCTGAGCAAGGGTAAGCGCCAGGTAGTGATCGGCAAACTGGATTACAGCGCTGGAGCAGCGACCACGTGGAACCAGCATCCCGATGCGCTCCGCCAATTAGTGCGCCACGTGGAACGAGATTGGGGACGCGATTTGACGTGGCAAACCGTGGATGCGGAACAGGCGACCGTCGAAGATCTGCTCCAGACTCCCGTGCTAGTCATCGGGGGGCGTGAACCGCTTCGATTCTCGGCCGAGTTGTCCTCACGATTGGCTAGTTACATTGACCAGGGAGGTTCCGTCGTCTTTGACAACGATGCCGGCGACGGTTGCGGCAATGACGAAGCGTATCGGCGTAGCGTCGAACAGTTGTGCCGCGAGTGGTTTCCCGATGCACGCTTGGAACCGTTGCCGCCCGACCACCCGGTTTGGTTCGCACAACATCGAGTCGATCCCCAGTCCTACGGCGCCAAAAATTGGCTGCACGGTGTGCAAGCATGTTGTCGAACGCCCGTGTTCTACTCACCCCGCAGTCTTTCGTGCCGTTGGAACCATGGCGACCGACTGTTTCGCCGCGGTGAAGAGTCGGCGACCGTGCGAGCGGAAATCGAATCGGGAATTCGTTTGGGCGAGAACATCATTGCGTACGCGACGGGACGCGAGTTGCAGGACAAGTTACAGCAACGCACAGTCATCGACGCCAGCGTGATGGACACCGGCGAGCGTGGCGTGCTCCGACTTGCGACGCTCGCGACGGATGCCGGTGGTGACCAAGCGCGACGAGCGCTGCCCAATGCTGCGACGTTGCTTCGCAAACGTGTTCCGATGCGCGTTGCAGCAGCACCCGATCCGATCACTCTCAGTGACGATGCGCTTCGCGATGTCGCGGTGCTTTGGATCCACGGACGCGAATCATTCGAGTGGACACCGGCGCAACGTGAATCGCTGCGTCAATTCATTGCACGAGGTGGCTATGTGCTTGCCAATTCGATCTGTGCCAGCGACGCGTTCGCAGAATCGTTTCACCTCGAAATGCAGCGCGTGTTGCCTGGGTCTCCGCTGGAACGCATGCCACCAGATCACCCGGCTTGGACCACGGCCTTTGGCGGTTTCAATGTGTCCAGGGTCACCATTCGCACACCCCAACGAGGCGAAGGTCAAACGACGCGAAAACTATCGGACCCACCGCGAATGGAGGTTGCGACGGTCGACCAGTTTGCCAGCGTGTTCTTTTCGCCACTGGATCTCAGTTGTGCCCTGGAAAGCCAGAACTCCATCCAGTGCGAGGGCTATAGCACCGATGACACTGTCAAAATTGTCGCCAATGTGCTGTTGTATTCGCTGCAGCAATGATCGACGTCGCGGCGACTTCGGTGGAAATCGACTTGGTCAGTTCGCCGGCTCACGATCCACCGAGATCGCCTCGGCGTACTGGAGTTCACCGGTTCGACCATCGTAGTACTGAAAAACGACTTGCGGATGCGGGAACGCGACGAGCCGTTTGCCACCCAGTTCTTTCGGCATGTTGAACACGTTGTTGACTTGGACGATGCAAAAATTCGGATAGAGACGTTCCAATCGTGGCAGGTCCGGCAAGATGTAACTGCTCCAGCGAATATCACACTCACGGGGGCCGAACTTGTATTTCCCAGTCGCTGGACGATTGCTTTCGTCGAGGACGGGCACGTGATTGACGCTGTTATGGGGTCCACAGCAGAACTCCCAGATGTCGTCGGTGACTCGAATCGCAAAACTATTGTGCAAGTCGCCCGTCATCACGAAGACTTTTTTGTTGAGTTTTTCCCATTCGCCAATCAGCATTTCGCGTTCGTCAAAGAAACCGGTCCAAGCCTCTTCCTTGTTTTCGGCGTCCGCCTCGAAGCCACCGGCGCCGCTATGGGGAATCATGAACGGAACGGTCGATACCACAAAAAAGAATTCGGCATCGCTCTCTCGCATGGAACGTAACAACCAATCGCGTTGCGCGCGGCCCAGCATCGAGACGCCTGGTTTGGCACGATCGGTCACGTCGTGCATGTCTCGATCGCCACGCGTGTCGATGAGATAGAACTCACAATTGGCGACGCGAAATTTTCCGTAGCTGCGACGTCCGATCGAGTAGCTCGCCACATCGTCCACTTTGGCCGGCATGTGCAACCGGACGGTGTGAGCGTCGACCACTTCGATGACGTCATAGACGTATGAGTTCTTGTTGCCCTCGTCGTTGTCGTATTTCATGTCGTTCGCGCCGGCCTGGGGCGTGCCCCAGTGAACGTGCAAGTTCAACATTTCGGTGATCGGCAACTTTGTGAAATCCGTCTCCAGATCCACCAACAAATCGCTGCCGCCGGTCAGCTTGGCGCGGCCGTAGTGGATCGGTTGATCGTGCTGGACCGGATTGGCCCAGCCGAGATAGTCGAACCATCCTTGCGTGCCGATATCTCGAAACACCGTTCGACGATGTCGCTTTCCCGCTTCGGAGGAACCCCAGATGTCGTTCACCAGTTCGTGGTCATCGAAGGTAAAGTAGCTGGGGACATGTCGATGCCACTTGGCCAAATCGACGCCGCGTGAGAGATAGAGCTTATAGTTTTCCCACACGCCGACGATCGTTGGCATCACATTCACGACTACCGGAAACTGGGCCAAACCCAGCGTCAACCGCCAAGCTTCCGGCGGGTACTCTCGCAGTTCTTCGTAGAGCCAATCGCCGTTCATGATGTGAAAATGAACTCGCTGGGCCCAGTCCCGATTGAGCGTTTCGTAGGTCGGTTCGCGATGTCCGATTCCATGCAACGGATTCTGGTTCGCACACGATCCGATCTCGAAGCGAAAATTGAACAAGCCGCGAGGATTGTGTTCTTCGTTGCGTGACTGCTCGGCACTGGGGAGGGTACGGAACGAACCTGGCAATCCATGCGGCCGCCCGTTGACCCACAGTTGGTAGTGGTAGTGGGTATCGGCCTCCAGTCCCGTGAGAGTGATGCTTCCTGTGTTGTCATGTTCGACGGACGTGATCGCTGGCTCGGAGATTTGGTCCAGATGACTTGCATCGACTCCATAGCGGACCAAAAACTCGCCATCGTCGGAGGTGCGACCCCAAACACGCACCGAATCGCTGGTGACGTGCCCGAGCATCGGTCCATGGGTGAGCCAAATGGGGTCGCGTTCCGCCCAAGCACTCGGCGCCATTAGGCTTGCCAAGACGATTCCAACCAGGCCAGGAAATAGGGGTGAGCGAAAGGATTTCAACGTCGCGATTCCCATTGAGGTGCCGAAGTCATGATCTTGCCATGATAACTGCAACTCCGATCACGCACCGATAGCTAGTTCGACCTTGAAAGAACTACGCTATATTGACAACACGAGCCGGTTGCCCCAGCAGCACCAACACAGGCTCGATGGTTCGCTCGTGAATAGAGGATTCGATACGTGAGAGTAGGCAGTGGCGGCGGCTTCCGAGCGATTTACTACACCTGGAAAAAAGGCCGCGAGGCTGGCGGAGTCTGGAAGCTCTACAAGGCCATGCGAAGTCGCAATTCGTGCAAGACGTGCGCCGTGGGCATGGGTGGCCAGAAAGGCGGCATGGTCAACGAGAGCGGCGGTTTTCCCGAAGTCTGCAAAAAAAGTTTGCAAGCGATGGTCGCCGACATGCAACCGGGAATTGCCCCCACGTTTTGGAGCAAGACCTCGGTGGCCGAACTCAAACGCATGTCGCCTCGTGAACTGGAACATCTCGGTCGGTTGATCCACCCGATTCGCTACCGCCAGGGACAAACCCACTACGAGGAGATCACGTGGCAGGAGGCATTCGAATCGATCGCCAGCAAACTGAACCACACGCCGGCGGATGAAACGTTTTGGTATTTCAGCGGTCGCAGCAGCAACGAAGCGGGTTTCTTGATGCAACTGCTCGCGCGAGTCTACGGGACGAACAACGTCAACAATTGTAGTTTTTACTGTCACCAAGCCAGCGGAGTCGGTTTGCAATCGAGTATTGGGACCGGTACCGCAACCATCCAGCTCGAAGATCTCGAGAAATCCGATTGCGTTTTTCTGATCGGAGGCAATCCGGCGAGCAATCATCCGCGACTGATGACCAGTTTGATGCACGTCCGTCGTCGAGGCGGCAGTGTGATCGTCATCAACCCCGTACGCGAAACTGGGTTGATCAATTTTCGAATCCCCAGCGACATGATCTCGCTCTTCAAGGGTACCAAGATCGCGTCACACTACATTCAACCGCACATCGGCGGCGACTTGGCGCTGTTGTGGGGAATCGCCAAAGCGGTCAAGCAAATCGGCAAGCTCGACGAGTCATTCTTGAATGACCACTGTCGCGATGCACAAGCATGGCATCATCGAATCGATGCGTTGACTTGGTCGGAGATCGAAACCAAATCCGGAGTGTCACGTCGCGACATCGAGTCGATCGCCGAGGTCTACGGACGTGCCAAGAATGCCGTGTTTTCTTGGACGATGGGAATCACGCACCACGCCCACGGCGTGCTCAATGTGCAAGCGATAGCGAATCTTGCGATGTGCCGAGGCATGCTCGGACGACCCGGCGCCGGTTTGATGCCGATCCGCGGTCATTCGAATGTTCAAGGGATCGGTAGTGTCGGTGTCACGCCCAAACTCAAGGACGAGATCTTTCGTTCGCTGCGAGACAAGTTCGGAGTCGAATTGCCCACGACGCCGGGGAAAGACACGCTGGCATGCATGGAGGCCGCCGAGCGAGGTGAGATCAAGGTGGGCATTTGTCTGGGCGGGAATCTCTACGGTTCCAATCCCGACTCAACATTCGCGGACTTTGCGATGTCCAAGTTGGAATTGAACGTGATGCTCAACACGACCATGAACACCGGCCATGCTCATGGGCTTGCTCAGGAGACGATTGTGTTGCCGGTGCTTGCTCGCGATGAAGAGCCCGAGCCGACGACGCAGGAATCAATGTTCAACTTCGTACGTCTGAGCGATGGTGGTCCGCGTCGGCTTCCCGGCCCGCGCAGCGAAGTCGAAGTCATCTCGCAAATCGGATCTCGCATCGCTGCCGATAAACCTGGGTTGGATTGGGAAGCGATTAAGCAAACGGCGACGATCCGTGACTGGATCGGTGCCGTGGTCCCAGGTTACGAAAAAATCGCCACGATCGACGAGAGCAAGCAAGAATTTCAAATCGAGGGACGCACGTTCCATACTGCCAAATTTCCGACCGAGGACGGCCGAGCCATTTTGCACTGTCATGAAATACCGCCGCTCAAGGGAACGGACAATGACCAATTGCGACTGATGACCGTTCGTAGCGAAGGTCAATTCAACACAGTGGTTTATGAGGAAGAGGATTTGTATCGCAACCAAGAAAGGCGAGATTTGATCCTCATGCATCCCGACGACTTGAAGCGACTGGGGCTCCACAATGATGAGCCTGTCACGGTCCGCAGCGATACCGGATCGATGTCCGGCATTTTGGCTCGTGGCTACGACTCGATCCGTCCCGGCAACGCGCTGATGTACTATCCCGAATCGAACGTGCTGGTCAGCCGACATGCCGATCCGCAAAGCAAAACACCCGCGTTCAAAGGCGTGATTGTGCGAATCCAGCGGGAAAACACGGAGTCGATTTAGCTTACTCGAATTCTTTCCACCGCATGTGAACTTCCGTCTCGTGGGGCTTGTCCCATTCCAGGGTGTGGGGAATCAATTCCTGCGGATGGTGTTCGGTGGGTTTGGGGGAAGCGAGTTCAATGGAAGAGTTTACCAGTGGTTGGGTGATGGCGGGCGGTGCCGCCGCGTTGACGTTGTTCGCGACGGGGTGGAGTCACATTCGTAGTCTCTACCAGCAAGTAGTCGGCCGCGTCGTGGTGAAGATGACCGTCAGCGGTTACCAGGCGGATGCGGTGTTGATGTACCTGAAGCACGATTTTGTGGCATCGCGTTTTGGTCCCAAGGCCTATGTGGGATGGAAGTTGTTCGTGCGACCGCGTCAACGTGTGCAGTTGGTATCAATGGAGATCGCTCCGCCATCGGGACGATTGTATTGGCGCGGATGGCGGCCCATTTGGGTTGCCAAGAGCAAGGATGGATTAGGCGACATGGAAGAAGGATTGCAAGCGGCCGATTACGACTACCAAACCATTTCCATTACTTTCGCCCGCGGCACGCTCGATCCTGACGAATTCATCCTCGGTGCGACCGAGTATTTCAATCAACAGACTCGCGTTTACGAATCGACCGGTGGGCGGCGGCACTCGATCCGGTTCATTCATGGAACCGCCGGAAACACCGCGACCGTGACGCTCAAACCCAAGTCCGGGGGATGTTCGCCGACGAGTGGGACTGACATACGGGCTTGTCTGGGGCATCGACCGCTGCTTTGGCAACTCAGCGACTTTGGCCCAGATCCAGATCGAGTGGAAAGTGCAGTCGATCGGTTGGCGCTGGATGACGATTCGCTCGAATTGGTGCGTGAGGCTAGGCGCTGGCGAGAAACCGAGCAATGGCATCGCGACCGCGGCTTGCCATGGCGACGAGGCTACCTGCTGCACGGACAACCCGGCACGGGCAAGACCGCGCTGGCTCGGGCGCTCGCCGAAGATCTCGACTTGCCCGTTTTTGTTTACGATTTGGCAACACTCAAGAACGACGAACTTCTCAAGTCGTGGAACCAAATGCTGTCGGAGGTGCCGTGCATGGCGCTCATGGAAGATATCGATGCGGTTTTTGATGGACGCAAGAACGTCGCGGTGCAAAGCGGTCCGGCAATGACCTTCGATTGCTTGCTCAATTGTCTCGATGGCGTCCAGCGAGCGGACGGTTTAATGGTGGTGGTCACCACCAACCATTTGGACCGAATCGATCCCGCGATTGGGCAGCCGGGCGCCATCGGTTCACGACCAGGACGAATCGATCGCGTGGTTTCGATGGGCTGTCTTGACGACAGTGGCCGACGCAAATTGGCAGAACGGATTCTCGGCGATTGGCCGCAGTGGATCGACGACATTTGCAATGTCGGATGCGATGATACGCCAGCCCAGTTTCAAGAACGTTGCGGCCGCTTGGCGTTGCAACTTCACTACAACCGCGAAAGCCCGGCGCTGGCGAATGCCATTGTCTAGGGCCTCGCGTCGGGATGCGGATGGATCGGTGTCAACTGTAGCGAAAGCGATAATGTTCGGGCGACGTCTTGCTTGCCGCTACGGTTGAGTTTGCCGACGAGCGCAAGCGTCGGCCCGGTTTGCAGCACCATCGGAAGCGATTCGAGATCGTCGATCCAAGCACTCATTCGCGACTCGACTTCGGGCGGCGGAACGACTTGCCACAACAGTGCCCGGGCTTGGGCGGCAAGATACGGTCGCTTGTCATCCGCCGCCAATTGCTCGAGCACCGTTGTCGCTTGACCGCGCCACGTGGACGACAACAGCCAGCTTGCCGCGACCAAACGTGTCGCTGGCGATGGATCGGCCAATCGCTCGGAGGCCGGTGCTTGCATAGTCGCGTCATTGGCCTGGGTTTGCCACACGATTGGCAACCACGCGATGACCAACGGCGGCAGCGGTCGCTGATCGAGCTGGCTGACAAGTTCCAAAGCAATCGCGTATCGACCGCTTCTCATTGCCGCTTGTGACGCGACCGCGCTGAGCCACTGCTGTCGCCACACGGGCGGTCGAGCGCTGATGGCATCGACGAGCGGCCGAAGTGATGATTTGAACTCCGCCGCGTGAAATAGATTTAGCGCCGCAACTTCCTTTTCGGGGGCATCGACCGGTTCGATCCAGAGGACTCGTTTCGATGACGCGGCAAACTCACCATCCTCGGCTGCTAACTGGGCCACAAAATGCTGGTCGTCGAATTCTTTCACTTTCCCGCGATGCTCTTGGATCGCCAGTGGAAACCAATTCTCGTCATCCGCGGTCAGCGGCTCGATCCAAAATCGCACTTGCGAGTCAGCGTTCCAAGCCATCGCGGTCGTGTCTTGCGAGGTCGCGAAGTGGATCGGCAACATCGTCAACGCCAACCCTGCGGCGGCTAGCCAATGGATGCGAAACATCAGTGGTCTCCCCCGATCGAAGCGCTCAAACCGCGAGTGTTGACATATTGGTATTGACCACCATTCATCGCCGCGAGTTCTTTGAGAAAGCTAACCGTCGGTTCGCCGGGATCCGCGCCAAATTCGATCGCGTGAATGGTCGTTCCGCTATTCTCGGCCCTTCGCTGGATTTCAAATAGCACCGATCCTGATAACCTTGGGATACGTGCGTCGGTCAAGAAAAAGATGACATCCGGGGACATTCGCAGCGCCATCTTGAGCGCCGACTCGTGCTCCGTCCCACCGAATGCTCGTACCGAATCCACATAGTCGACCACCCGCTCGGTGATCTCGGGTTCGCCGCGAAGCAATTGCAGGGGCTCGCCGGGGGCTTGGTACGGCGTCGGTTTGTCGTTGTAGAAAATCACCTGGAATTCTTGTCGTGGTCCGAGCGATTGCAAGCTTCGGACCAGCTCTTGTTTGGCGGCACGAAGTGGACGCCCGCCCGAGCCATTCATACTGTCCGAGCGATCAAACACATAAACGAAACGGGAACCGCTCCCCGAAACGCCGAATACGATCGTGGTTGTCTCATTGGGCTTCGTCCGCGCATCTTTGCCGCGATTGCCTCCCGTCGCCGCACCGCTGATCGCCACATCACCCGCCAAACCGCTCGAGGCAGTGGGGGACGGCGTGCTTTGCATGCTCTCCAAGATCCCGGCGAGATCCAGCGGCGGTGCCATATCGGCTGGGGGAGCCGATAAGCTGCTCTGGATCGGTTCACCGGCGGAATTGGTCGCCGGGCTCGTTTCGGTGGCGATTTCGGCGGCGTCAACATAGCGAGTCTGGTCCGGCATTCGATGAACAAATGCAATCCCGATGTCCCGATCCGGCTCGTCGTCAGTGCCCCCGGGCGACCTCGCCAGGATCAGTCCGAGCATCACGAGCAGACAAATATGAAAGACGACGGAAGCGATGAGTGCCGGAAAACCCCGATGAGTGAGCTCCATTGGCAGACTCTCGGTGCCGATGCTGGCGGCGACCGAAAGCCGCGTCGGAGATGATTTTGCGGGTGAATTCATGGGTGATTTAACGGGTTTATCGCACTAGATCTTCTCAGTCCGGCCTGGAGAAACTAGTTTAGTGGGCTTCCGGCGATGTCGTCGTCACTGGTTCAGACAATTCAAGCCCTTCACTTTCGTTTCTGCGGAGACTTTTGTCGTGAGTAGCGATTCAACCCCCAACCGATATCTTTTTACGAGCGAATCGGTCAGCATGGGGCACCCCGATAAGCTGGCCGACCAAATCTCCGACGGTGTGCTTGATGCCCTCCTGGCCCAAGACCCTTACAGCCGAGTCGCGTGTGAGACGATGGTCACGACCGGTATCGCCATCATCGCCGGCGAAATCACCACCAAGGCGGTGGTGAACTATTCGCAAATTGTACGCGATGTGATCAACGAAGTCGGTTACACCGATGACGAGATGGGCATCTGTGGAAACACATGCAGCGTCATGGTTTCGCTCGATTCGCAAAGTCCCGACATTGCACAAGGTGTTAACGAAGACTCCACCAGCGGCAAGGACGTCGGCGCCGGTGATCAAGGGTTGATGTTTGGATACGCATGCAAGGATACGGCGGAGTTGATGCCGCTTCCCATTGCGTTGTCGCATCGCATCATCAATCGCATCACCGAGGCTCGCTTCAACAAAGAGGTTTCTTGGCTACGTCCCGATGCGAAAGCCCAGGTCACGGTCGAGTACGAGGGAAACAATCCCGTTCGTGTCGACACCGTCGTGGTCAGCACCCAGCACGCACCGGATGTGACCAACGAAGAAATTCGCAAGTTCGTGATCGAAAAGGTTGTCAAGCCTTGCTTGCCCCCAGCACTGGTGAAGGGGGAGATCAAGTATCACATCAATCCCACCGGCAAGTTTGTGGTCGGTGGACCGCATGGCGACTGCGGATTGACCGGACGCAAAATCATTGTCGATACCTATGGCGGCTGGGGACGTCACGGTGGCGGTGCCTTCAGCGGTAAAGATTCGACCAAGGTTGACCGATCGGCCGCCTACATGGCTCGTTACATTGCCAAGAACATCGTTGCCGCGGGCTTGGCGGAACGATGCGAAGTGCAACTCGCGTATGCGATCGGTGTGACGGAACCCGTCAGCGTGAATGTGGATACCGAAGGCACGGGGCGCATCGACAACATGCGGCTTTGCGAATTGGTCCGTGAACATTTCCCGTTGACGCCCTCGGGCATCATTGCACACCTCCAATTGCGTCGTCCGATTTTCCGTGCGACCGCTGCCGGCGGACACTTTGGCCGTGAAGGCGACGCGTTCACTTGGGAAAAAACCGACAAGGCCGAAGCCCTCGCGGAAGCGGTCGGTGCTTTGACAGCGACTGTTTAAGCGCTATCGAGTGCGCCTGGTCTGGACAACGGATCCCCACCTCAACCACGTTCCCGTCTCGGCGTGGGAGAGGTGGATCGGAGAAATACTTGACCAACGCGGTGACGCCTTGCTGGTCACCGGCGATATCTCCGAGGGTGACGATGTCGTCTTCGAATTGTGTCGACTTGCCGAAGCCGTCGACCAGAGCATCTATTTTGTGCTCGGCAATCATGACTTCTATCAAAGCTCCATTGCGACGACGCGCAGACGCGTGATGGAGATCTGTCGAGAACACTCGCGGCTGACGTACTTGACCGACGCCCAACCAATGGAGCTTCTGCCGGGTTGTTTCCTGATTGGCGAAGATGGCTGGGGCGATGCGACCCAGGGCGACTATCACGGTTCGCCGGTGCGGCTCAACGATTTTCGACTGATCGATGATTTTCGCCGTATCCCCCAAGACTCCTGGCGAGAACGGCTAACCCGCGAGGGCATGGCTAGCGCAGAGCGGTTGCGGCAAAAGCTCGACTCGTTGCCGCCGCATGCGACAAACGTCGTTTGCATCACTCATGTCCCACCATACCGCGACGCATGCTGGTACGAAGGTCACACCACCGATGACTGGTGGGCGCCGTTTTTTGTTTGCGGCGCCGTGGGAAGCGTCTTATCAGAATTCAGTGAATCGCACCCATCGATCCAGATGACAACGCTCTGTGGTCACACGCATCATCCCGGAGTCGCTCGTATCGAATCCAATCACGTCGTGCACACAGGTGCCGCGGAATATGGTGTTCCAAGAGTCGAGGCTGTCGTATCGGTCAATGGCGATCAGGTCACGGTGAAGCCCGTCCATCATTGATGGTTCGAAGGTTGCGTTAGTTTCTGCCCCGTTTGTTCTTGTTTCGCTTTGCGTCCACTTGAAGAGGGAAATCGGGATGATCGGTTCGTGACGCGGCCATCTTGCTTTCCAACTCCGCGACTTTTTCGGGATACGTCGCCGCAAGATCCGTGGTCTCGCCAATGTCGCTGCCCAGATCGTAAAGCTGGATCGGCTCATTGGGTGCCGGTCGATAGGCCTTCCATGGACCGACACGAATCGCTTGCTGTGGCGCCGCCTCCCAGTAATAAACCTCTCGCGACTCTTGTCGATTCGGTTCGCCGATCAAGGTGGGAAGGATGGAGACGCCATCGAGCCCATCGGGGACTCTGGAGCCGATCAATTCGGCGTAGGTAGGAAACATATCCGCGAAATCCGAAACCAGATCGCAAGTGCCGCCGCGCGTGATTCGTCCGGGCCACCTCGCGATGAACGGTTCGCGAATGCCGCCTTCATAGAGTGTGAACTTCAATCCTCGCAGTGCACCGGCACTCTGAAAAAAATCGGGGTCTTGGCCACCCGCGGTGATCGGTCCATTGTCGCTCGTGAAAATCACCAAGGTATTGTCGGAGATTTCTAATTCGTCCAGCAAGTCGAGAATGCGGCCGATGTCGCGATCCATGCGTGTGATCATGGCTGCCCTCACCGCACGTGGTTGGTCTTGAGGACAATAGGTTTTGCTGCCGGGAAAAGCTTTGGGCTCGGGCCACCGTCCGCGATACTCGTCAAGCGAATCGTCTGGGACGGTCACTTCCGCGTGCGGTATCGTGAAAGCGGCGTAAAAGAAGAACGGCTCGTCTCGGTGGCGCCGTATAAAGTCGAGAGTCTCGGCTGCAAAAAGGTCATGCGAGTAAACCGCACGTTGGCCCGATGCATTTTCGGGAATCTCCATTCGCTTTCCATTCTTCCATAGGAAGTCCGGATAGTAAGTGTGTGCATGGGTTTGATCCAAATATCCCAAGAACTCATCGAAACCTTTTGCCCATGGCGAGCCGGCGGTGTCATGTTCTCCCAGCGCCCATTTGCCAACGCCACCGGTTTTGTATCCGGCCTGTTTGAACATTTGCGAGATCGTATAGTCCTCCTGAAGTAGCGGTAATTTGCAGTTCGCACGGATGCGTGCATGCCCAAGGTGCTTGCCGGTGAACAGCGAGGTTCGCGAGGGATGACAGGACGGAGCGCCCGCGTAATGTTGCGTCAGCTTTAGACCCTCAGTGGCCATTCGATCCAACCGAGGCGTGCGAATCAACTTCTGGCCGTAACACCCCGAGTCGCCGTATCCAAGGTCGTCAGCGAGGATATGAATGACGTTCGGTGGCGCCGCGATTGCCTGACCCAGCAACATCGCGCTAGAGTCGATCGCTATCGATAAAACCACAAAAGCGAGTGTAGAACTTGCCTTGAGCATGACGGGTGAATCCGACCGAAAAGTGGAAAATGGGCAGAAGGTACGATTGTAACACCTGATTACCGCTTTCCACGCTGGTGGACTAAGCTAGTGCGGTGTTGTGAACGAAAATGAGATTTTCCTAGGGCTAGACCCATGGTGTTGGCCGGCCTATTAGCTCGTGATCCTTTTTCGTATCGATATCAGTTCCAGCATCCATCGCTCACTTCCTTAGCCGAGTTCATCGGATGAAACTTCGCCATTTCTCAGCTCTCGACGTCGTCACCGCAGTCGCGTTCCTGGTCGCCTCGGGGACGCTTCATGCCTGGGCCCAGCAATCGACTTCGACGCGACCCACCGTGGGGCTCACCAGTGCCGATGATTCACCGGTCCTGCTGGAGGGCGGCCAAGTGATCACCGAGCCCGGCAAGGAACCACTCGAGCTCGATGTGCTCATCCGCGGAACCACCATCGTTGCTGTTGGTAACGATTTGCAAGTTCCCGCCGGAACCGAACGTCGTGACGCGAGTGGCAAGTTCATCTACGCCGGTTTGATTGATGCGATGCACGAGGTCGCATTGCCCGACAACTCGGCTGCCGATGTCAGCGGATATTGGAATAAAAACGTCTCGCCCCAGTACCGCGCCGCCTGGATCGCCACCGACGCGCTGGCAGACGAATCGAAGTTGCGAGGTCAAGGAATCACGACTCGGCTGGTGGCTCCCAAAGACGGCATCATCAAAGGCTCGAGTTGCGCTGTGCTGCTCGTGGACTCAAAACACCCCCAGCGATTGTTGCGACCGGATGTGTTTCAACATGTGACGCTCACCGTTCCACGCGGAAAGTCGCGCGAGTCGTATCCTGATTCGCCAATGGGTGCGACGGCGCTCGTGCGTCAAGCATTCTACGACGCCGCTTGGTATCGCGATGCGATGCGAATCTTTGAACGAAGCACACAACTGTCTCGGCCGGAGCCCAACGTCGCGCTTGACATACTGGCCCAGGCGATGGAGTCCGGGACGATTGTGCTGGACGCTGCCAACGAGCGGATGGCCATCCGGGCCTCCGATGTCGCGAACGAATTTACACTCAAGATCCTGGTTCGCGGCAGCGGCCTTGAGTATCGCGCGTTGCCCGAAATTGCCCAATCAAGATGTGCCATGCTGTTGCCCGTGGACTTTCCCGAAGCACCCAGCACCGCATCGGCAGCCGTGATCCGCGAGACTCCGCTTGTCGATTGGATGCATTGGCACCTCGCACCCGAGAACCCCATGCGTTTGCACCAAGCGGGTGTGGAGTTCTGTTTGACCACCGACGGACTCGACGATCCCGGCCAATTTCTCAAGCAGGTTCGCGTCGCCGTCGAGCGAGGTTTGGATTCGTCGGCGGCCCTCGCATCGTTGACCACCATCCCCGCGAGGCTGTTGGGGATCGATGATCGAGTCGGGAAAGTCCAGTCCGGAATGTTCGCAAACTTGGTGATCACCGACGCCGAATTGCTTAGCGACGACGCGAAAGTACTCGAGACCTGGATCGCCGGAGAGCGATTCCAAATCGCTGATTATACGACCCCCGAGGATGATTCGCTCATCGGGACGTACGAAGTATCCCTACCGACCAGCAACCAGCCCATAACGGCGACGCTCAAGCTCAGCAAGAAAGACAAATCGCTTGCGGGAAAGTTTGAATGGACGCCTGAGCAACCGGAAGCTGCAGCGGACGACCAACATGAAGTGACTGCGGAAACCGAGAATTCTGACGACAACGCATCGGAGTCCGATAAAAAGGATGATAAACCTCTCGTCGCTGACTTAAAGAAAGTCGTTCGCCAACGAGATCGTCTCACGGCGACTGTCGAACTCAGCTCGTTGGGTGAAGACTTTGCGACGGGAATATCGCAGTTGACGCTGCTGACAATTGAGGAGTCCGCTACCGAGCCCGTCATCATTGCTAGTCTCATGAGTCCCGACGGCACTAGTCGCTCGCTCTCGCTGAAACGATCGGCTGAGCCGACGCTATCCGACAAGTCGGTAAAAGAAGACGAGACCGATAGCGATGAGGATCAACCGCCATCCTCGTCAGCACCGTCGATTGAATTGGTGTATCCGCTCGGCGCGTATGGAGTGACTGCGCCACCCCAGCAACCGGAGGATGTTCTGTTTCGCGGTGCTACCGTTTGGACTTGT
The DNA here is from genome assembly GCA_041741195.1 of Pirellulaceae bacterium. GTDB lineage: Bacteria > Planctomycetota > Planctomycetia > Pirellulales > Pirellulaceae > JBBSJZ01. The sequence continues at coordinate 81,256 of JBGSKM010000078.1, read as the reverse complement.
GGTGACCAGGGGATCCTCGATGGGGGCGATGTCCTTGTCCACAACGGCAAAATTGTCGAGGTCGGTATGGGGCTCGTGGCGTCAAAGTCGGCCGTGATCGTGAATGCCACCGGCAAACATATCACGCCGGGTATCATCGATTGCCATTCACACGTCGCCACCGATGGCGGCGTCAACGAATCGGGGCAAACCATCACCGCCGAAGTTCGCATTGGCGACTTTATCGACAACAGCAACATCAACTTGTATCGACAACTCGCTGGCGGCGTCACCACCGCCAACATCTTGCACGGCTCTGCCAATCCGATAGGCGGCCAAAGCCAAGTGATCAAGTTTCGCTGGGGCGAATCGATGCGTCACATGAAGTTTGATGAGGCACCACCGGGAATCAAGTTCGCGCTCGGCGAAAATGTAAAGCGTTCGACCAACCGCTATCCCAACACACGGATGGGCGTGGAGCAAATTTTGCGAGACCAGTTTTTGGCTGCTCGGCAATACGAGGCCGCGATGAAGTCGTGGCAATCCGGCAAGCGGGATTCGCTTCCTCCGCGTCGCGACTTGCAACTGGACGCACTGGTCGAAATCCAACAGGGCAAACGTTGGGTGCATTGCCATAGTTATCGCCAAGACGAAATCGTCGCCACGCTTGACGTGCTCGAAGAATTCAATATTCGCATTGGCACGCTCCAACACATTCTCGAAGGCTACAAAGTCGCCGATCGAATCTTGGCTCATGGTGCGATGGCGTCATCGTTCGCGGACTGGTGGGCGTACAAGTACGAAGTTTTTGATGCGATCCCGTTCAACGGTGTGTTGATGCATGATGTCGGCGTCGTTGTCTCCTTCAATAGCGACGATGCCGAATTGGCGAGACACTTGAACACCGAAGCCGCCAAGGCGACTAAGTACGGAGGAGTTCCGGAACAGGAGGCCCTCAAGTTTGTGACGCTTAATCCAGCCAAGCAATTGCGTATTGATCATCGTGTCGGATCGATAGAAGCGGGTAAGGATGCGGACTTGGTGGTGTGGAGCGGTCGACCGCTATCAACAACCTCGCGTTGCGAGCAGACCTGGATTGACGGAAGCCTCTACTTTTCGATCAAATCCGATCAAGAGCTTCGCCAGCGCGACGCACGCACCAAAGCGACACTCGTGCAACTGGCCGTCGAATCGAAACCGAAATCGGAAAAGAGAAACCCCAAGGATGTTGAATCGAAACCCAAAGAGACTCCCGAAGCGGAGCGATGGGTACGCTACGACATTTATTGTGGTGCTTCACAAAAACAGGGAGACGACGAATGATGGTTCGGTTTCAATGGGTCGCGGCCATCGTCGCCGTATCATGTCATTTCGCGAGCATTGCCACAGCTCACGATCAAGTGCCCGGAGAGCCTCAGCAGCGGCCAATTTTGATTCGAGGTGCGCACATCCACTGTGTCGACGCGGCAACGATTGAAAATGGTTCGGTATTGTTTGATGATGGCCGAATCGTTGCTGTGGGCAAATCCGTCGAGGCACCTGAGGGCGCCGACGTCATCGATGCCACAGGCCAGCACCTCTATCCGGGACTGATCGAATCCATGACGGATCTCGGTCTGCGTGAAATCTTGGCGGTGGATGTCACCATGGACAGCAACGAATTGGGAGACCGCAACCCTAACGTCCGCTCGTGGGTCGCCGTCAATCCAGATAGCGAGTTGATTCCCGTCTCGCGAGCGGGCGGCGTGCTGATTGCGCACGTCTCACCCGGCGGCCGATTTGTTCGAGGGCAATCCGCGGTCATGTCCTTGGATGGATGGACCGCCAAGGATATGAATCTACGCGCCCCCGCCGGCCTATCCGTCAATTGGGAATCATTGCAGGTCCGAGACAAAGACCCCGTGGCCGAAGCCAAGAAGCGTGACGAGAAACTGAAAGAGCTTGACGAGTGGTTTGATCAAGCCGCTCGATATCAAGCGGCCCAAGATTCCAACCAACCCTCGGACTTACGACTCGCGGCGCTACAGCCAATTCTCAGCGGCGATCTGCCGATGTTTGTGGAGGCGAATCGGCAATCGACGATCGAGTCCGCCATCGCGTTCGCGGTGCGTCGCCAAATCAAGTTGGTGATCTACGGCGGATACGATGCCAATGAGTGCGCCGATCTGCTCAAACGCTACCAGGTTCCCGTGATCATTGCTGGCACGTACCGCTTGCCGCTTCACCGGCATGATGCCTACGATGCCCCCTACACGCTGCCACAGAGACTGAGAAAGTCGGGCGTCAAGTTCGCGATCAGCGGGGAGGGGCCCGGATATCCCGGCGGTTCGTCCAATGCCCGCAATCTTCCCTATCATGCTGCCAATGCCGTCGCCTACGGCCTCGATCGCGACGAAGCCATCCGAGCCATTACCTTGTCGGCCGCAGAGATCCTTGGAGTATCAGATCGGATTGGTTCGATCGCCGGCGGGAAGGATGCGACGTTGGTGGTCGCCGATGGAGACATCCTTGAAACCGAGTCGAACGTCACTCACGCGTTCGTTCAAGGCCGCCGCGTGGACCTATCCAGCAAGCACACGATGCTCTACGAAAAATATAAGAAGAAATACTCCACCGCCGATGCATCGCCATGAGGCCCGATGCGTCGCAATGAGCGTATCGCGCCCCGCACTAAGACAAGATACCCTTGATCAAGTGTGCTTCGTCGACTCCCGTCAATCGCAAATCGAGTCCCTGGAATCGAACGCTGAGCCGCGTGTGATCCAGGCCGAGTTGGTGCAAGAGCGTGGCATGGATGTCGCGCACGTGGACCGAGTTTTCCACCGGTCCAAACCCGAGTTCGTCGGTTTGGCCGTAGATCTCGCCGGCACGAAATCCGCCACCGGCGAACCACATCGTGAAGGCATCGATATGATGGTTTCGTCCCGTCGATTCGCGTACTTCGCCCATGGGCGTGCGGCCGAATTCGCCACCCCAAATGACGATCGTGTTGTCCAGTAGGCCGTGGCGTTTAAGGTCGCGGACGAGTGCGGCAGCCGGCTGGTCAATGTCCGCACACACTTGGGGCAAATGCGTTTCCAGGTTTTCGGTCGGCCCCCCGTGGTGATCCCAATTCGTGTGATAAAGCTGGATGAACCGAACACCCCGCTCGACCAAGCGCCGCGCCAGCAAACAATTTCGAGCGAAGCTTGTCTCTCGGGCGTCCTTGATTCCATACAGGTCAAGCGTCTCCTGCGATTCGCCACTGGTGTCCATCAACTCCGGTGCACTCGTTTGCATCCGATAGGCCATCTCATAAGCATTGATCCGTGTGGATATCTCATCGTCGCCCGTCGCTTGCAATCGGAACTGATTAAGTTCTCGAACCGCATCAATGACGCTGCGTTGCTTTCCGTCGGCGACATCGGTCGGTGTCGACAAATTCAAAATCGGGTCACCCTGGTTTCGCAGCGGGACGCCCTGGTAGGTTGTCGGTAACACTCCGCTGCTCCAGAGCACACCTCCGCCGCGAGGGCCACGGGGACCGCTCTGCAACACCACGAACCCTGGTAGATCATCACATTCACTCCCCAGCCCGTAGGTGACCCAGGAACCAAAGCTCGGGCGGCCAAATTGGCCACTTCCCGCATTCATGAATAGCTTGGCGGGCGCGTGGTTGAACAGATCCGTCTTGCAAGTTTTGACGATGGAAATTTCATCGACGATCTCGGCGGTATACGGCAACAGATCACTCACCCAGGCTCCGTTGGATCCGCATTGGGCGAACGACCGTTTTGACCCCAGCAACTCCGTTCGGTGGCTGCTGTCCATGAACGCGAACCGCTTGCCCGCGACATAGCTTTCGGGGATTGGCTTTCCATTGAGCTCGGTAAGTTTGGGCTTGTGCTCAAACATCTCCAATTGCGACGGACCACCGGCCATGAACAGAAAGATCACGTTCTTGGCTCGAGCCGGAAAATGCGTCGGCTTAGGCGACAATGGGTTCTGCGTCGCAGCCGCGGCATTCTTGGCAAGCAACTGCGATAGCGCGATCGAACCAACTCCGACACCACATTGGCTAAAGAAATGACGACGCGTTTGTTGACGCAGTGAATCCGATTGAATATCCATCAGGGTTTATTCTCTGGTGATAGTTTCGTCGAGGTTTAGCAGCACCCGAGCGGCACTCTGTGGATCCAGCTTCCGAAGCACCGCTAACTCATGGGGTTCGGGCTCGCGGGATGTGCAACGTCGAAAAGCGGCCTTCAAACCATCATCTTGAATGGTTACTTCGAGCGCTTTGGCGAACTCGAAAAAGGACGCGTCGTTCAGCAAGGTGAGGGCTTGGAGTGGCGTGTTGCTCCGCGATCGACGTGTGCAAGTGCTAAACCCGTCCGGCGCATCGAACACATTGAGCGATGGTGGCGGCGTGGCGCGGTAGATAAACGTGTAAAGACCTCGCCGATAGCGATCCTCGCCCTCGCTCACTTTCCATTGGCGACTCACTTGGCCCGTGTTCATCACCCCCGTGGGAATCGGAGGAAACACCGGAGGCCCTCCCTGTTTGCGAGACAATAAACCACTCGCCGCGAGCGAGACGTCGCGGACCAGCTCGGCATCGAGCCGAATCCGTTGTTGGCGAGCGAGCAAGTAATTGTGAGGATCCGTCACCCGAAGATCGTCACGATATGCCGAACTTTGACGATAAGTGTGCGATGTGACGATCAGGCGATGTAGATCCTTCAAGCTCCAGCCATGCTCGCGAAATCGGATCGCTAGCGTATCCAACAACTCGGGATGCGTCGGCGGTGTGCCGAGCGATCCAAAGTCGTTCTCTGTCTCGACGAGGCCTCGACCAAAGTAGACTTGCCAAACCCGGTTGACGATCACGCGGGCCGTCAACGGATTCTCGTTACTAACGATCCATCTCGCCAGCGCAAGACGGTCAACGGGCTCGTCATCGGATCGCTGCATTGGATGAAGCACCGAGGGGGTTCCCGGATCGACTTCGTCAGCCGGACGCGTGAAGTCGCCCTTGATCAGGATGTTCGTTTTTCGAGGCGTCTTGCGTTCCTGCAGCACCAACGTGGTCGCAACACCATTGACATCCCGATCGAGATTCTTGGCCCGCTGGCTGAGGGATTGGTAGACATCGTCGGTTTTACCGACTTCGACCGCGAATAGCTCTCGCTTCTGCGCCGCGGTCCGTTTCTCCGTCGCTGTCTCCAGAATCTTTTTTAGTCCACGCGACAGCTTTGATTTCTCATCGCTCGTCAACGCGGATTCCCAGGCTTGGAATTCTTTGTCATGGGCGGCGACGTACTCATCAAGCTCTTGCTCGGCGGCTTTAAGTTCCGCGACCAACTCTCCGGCATCGACGGATTTTGAGTAAACCTTCAACGTCGGTTCGTCTTGGTTATTGAAGAACGCGAACAGACGGTAAAACTCTTTTTGCGAAATTGGATCGAACTTATGATCATGGCATTGGGCACAACCAATGGTCAAACCTAACCAAACCGTTCCCGTGGTAGCCACACGATCGAAAACGCTGTCAATGCGAAACTGTTCCGGGTCGATGCCGCCCTCTTGATTGATCTGGGTGTTGCGATGAAACCCGGTGGCAACTTTTTGGCTTTGAGTCGCATCGGGCAACAGGTCTCCGGCGAGCTGTTCGATCGTGAACTGATCGAACGGCATGTTGTCGTTGAGCGACTGGACGACCCAATCGCGAAACGTCCAAATCTCTCTCGGTGCATCGATCGAGTATCCATTGCTATCTGCATATCGGGCTTGGTCCAACCACCAACGTCCCCAACGTTCGCCATAGTGCGGGCTTTGAAGCAACCGGTCCACGAGCGCCGCGTAAGCATCTTCGCGATCTTCGGCTGCGGCCTGCAGGAACGTGTCCACTTCTGACGGTGTGGGAGGAAGCCCCGTCAAGTCGAGACTCACACGCCGAATGAGCGTGACGTCGGAAGCCGATGGCGATGGCGCTATCCCTTCTCGCTTAAGCTTTGCATGAATGAAACGGTCAATCGGGTGACTGACATTTTCGATGACCGGTGGCGACGCCAACTCCGGCACCTCGAACGACCAATGTTTGGAATAGTTGGCACCCGAATCAATCCAACGTCGCAGAACATCCCGCTGGGCATCCGTCAGTTTCTTTTCGGAATCTTCGGGCGGCATCTGTTCACCGCCATCGGTCGTGATGCGACGAATCAGCTCGCTGCTGTCCGCGTCACCAGGCACGATCGCTGGCTCGCCAGAATCGGTTTCGCCGACACTTCCTTCGGCCGTATCCAGTCGCAGCCCACCTTGACGTGACAATGCATCAAAGCCGTGGCATGCGAAGCAATTGTCCGCCAGGATCGGCAACACATCGCGGCTAAACTCAAGGGAGCTTTCGGCGGGGGCCGATTCAGCGCTCGCCGTTGGCTCGTCCGAACTCGCAGGGTGTGAGCAGATCGCAAACAGAAACAGCAGGGCCGCGGCAATGTGGCAATATCGAGAATGAGTCACAGCGTCGTTGGGGTTGATGGAACAGTGGACACGCCGGCTCGCCAGAGGACCCGGATCGCCCTCAAGAAGCCCCTCCATGTTAGATCGTCGTGCTCGAATCATCAAGCAAGTCACGCCTCGCCCCTAACAAGGTAGGGATCAAAAGGCCGAGACGCTCCGCCAGAACAACTCAGAAAACGCCAGATATTCAGCATTGAGATGCGCTGAACGCCAGTTAGCCATCGATCGAGTTGGGATATCCTGACCAGGACTGGATGGAGAATGAATCGAACTTCCATTCTCCGTTTAATTCTGTTAATCGCCCGACAAACACGCCTTGACCGTTTTCGAAATTGACTAGATACGATACGTCCAAAGTCCCGTGCCTAGACTGGCGAATCCTGTAACCGTCCATGGCCTTTTGCACCAGTTTTCCACATTTTTGCAACGCCAATCCATACGCTTCGTAATCTTTTCGTGACGTCGATTCACGAAGTTCTGGCGACGTAAGGGAATCATACGTGCTGGCGAAATTGTCCTTCGCAACTGCAGCAAACAGCAAATCTATTCTTAAAGAAGCGATGTCGTCGATTTGCGTTGTATCAAGCAGTAAAACGCTTCTCGACATTGCCAGGATGGTTATCGCTACGATTGCGATCGCAATTGAATTCAATACGATTTTTTTCATTCTTCATCAGTCAACACGGCGTAAAGATCATTCAATCGTGAGCTTTCGTCGAAATACGGATGTCCCGTTGGTCACGTATAGATAGTCATGGTTCGGACCACCCAGCGTGCAACTTGTCAGCGGTTGGGTCTCGTCCGGTTTGGGAAGGACCCCACACAGTCGTCCTGTCGGATCAAAGATTTGTACACCCACAGCGCTCGTGATGTAGTAACGGCCAACGCGGTCGACGGCCATTCCGTCGCCACGTGAGGCGGTCACGTAGGGTGGCGGTTCGTTGAACTGAAACTCTCCCTCGGGATCGATGGGCAACCGCATCGTCATGGATGGCATTTTTGCGTCCAGCGACCCGTCCTCATGGACGCGGAACAGCCAACTGTAGGGGCCACCCGAATCGGACACGGCGAGCGTTCCACCATCATTGGATAGCGCAATGCCATTGGGACGAGTGACTCCAACATCGACCGCCGTCGCCTCGCCCGTTTCGATGGAGACGCGTGTGACGCGTTGGTCTTTGGTTTCCGTCAAGTAAATAAAGTCGCGGCCAACAACAAGGTCATTCGGCGTGACACCCTGGGCAACCACCTTGACTTCGCCACTCTTGGGATCGATCGACATCACTCGCTTGCTCGCACCAAGGCATCCATACAACAGCCCATTGCTACCAAACATCAGCCCACTGACCGCTTGTTCGGCAATGACTTGTTTGGAGCCGTCGATAGCACTGATGCGATAGATCGCCGGCGCTTTCATATCTGAGAAATAAAAATTGCCGTCTTGGTCGGAGCACGGTGCATCCGCAAAGCCAAGGCCGTCCGCGACCACTTGCCATTTTTCGCCGGGAATGAGCAACTTGAGCAGCGTGAGGTCGCCTTTCAAATCTCCTCGTGTGTCGAGCACGGGTTCATGTTTCTCAGTTCGCCAAAGCCAACGCATCGCATCGGGAAAACGGGCACTACCGAAGTCCGCGTTGTGAGCGTAGCCCTCCGCCCAATCCAAACGCACGTCGTATCCCATGTACTTCAACGACGATGCCATCAGTTGATTCGCCCATGGCCAACTTCCGAATTGGTTGTCCACGTCACCGCTGGTATCGGACAGATAAACTCGTAGTGGCTTGGGATCGGTTTTGCGGATCAGTGACGGATAGACATCACCACCGCGAAGATTGGTGAAGCTACCGACGTTGGAATAAACCTTCTGAAAAACATTTGGGCGTTCCCATGCCACCGTGAAGGCACAAATCGCTCCTGAGCTTGAGCCACCGATCGCACGCATCGCCGGATCTTTGGACACGTTGTATCGACGTTCCACTTCCGGCAGTATTTCTTCGAGCAGGAATCTCGCGTAGCGGTCACCCAGACTATCGTATTCGTAACTCCGATTGCTCGGCTTGGTCTTGGGTTGGTTCTTTCGCGACGGATCCGTTCCTGGATTGATAAATACCGCGATCGTCGGCGGCATTTCACCGCGAGCGATCAGATTGTCAAAGACGGTAGGAATACGCCAACGTCCCTTCACATCTCGCATCCGCTCGCCGTCTTGAAACACCATCAATGCAGCAGGCTTTGCTTCGTCATACTGTGCGGGAACATAAATCGCCCAATCTCGCACGGTCTTGGGGAAAACTTTGGATTCCCACGCGGGCATCGACATTACGGTTCCCTGGGGAACATCGTCACGGACAATCGCGTCGGCATGCGGCGTCCACTCGGGCTTTGTTTCCGGTGACACAAAGGGCATGCTCACCGAGTTGTCATCCCACAACCAACGCAGGGCGCTGGGTAATTCGACGCCAGCGAATTGGCCGCTGTGACCTCCCTCGGTCATGACCAACCGATGGTGGTAGCCAGCGAACTGCAGTGCGGCAGCCATGTTTTGATTGGAGAGTGGCCAATTGCCGAATAAGTTATCGAGGTCGTCACTGCCTTCCTGCAAATAAACCTTCAGCGGTTTCGGATTGCCTTTGGTTTTGCGGATCAAGCCCGGATACGCCCAACCGCCTCGGATGTTGGTGAAGCTACCAATGTGGCTAATGACTTTACTGAATTGATCCGGCCGCTCCCACGCGACGGTGAATGCACAGATCCCGCCGGACGAGATTCCGCAAACTCCGCGATGTTGTGGATCAGGCGAAACGTTGAGTCCATCCAGGGCCACGGGAAGGAATTCGTCGATCAAGAACGTCGCATAATTGTCTCCGAGCGAATCGTACTCAAACGATCGATTGCTCCGATCTCGCGCTCCTTGCTTGCTCGCGGCGACTGTGCCTGGGTTTACAAAAACGGCGATGGTGACCGGCATCGCGTTCTGGTGGATCAGGTTGTCAAACACGATGGGAACTCGGAATGCTCCGTCGGGTTTGGCGTAATTGTTACCGTCCATGAATACCATCAAGCGAGCTGGCTTCGCAGGGTCGTATTGCGCTGGCACATAGACGCTGTACTCTCGCGTGGTTCCGGGGAATGTTTTGCTCTCGGCGTAAATCCTCGACGTGACTTTTCCCTGCGGTACCTCCGCGTGAACCGTTCGATCGAACGTTGCCTTGTCCGACGCATCATCTGCTCGCAGCGGCGCGAGTGACAATACCGAGACGACTAATGCGCACACATAGCGATTCATAGCGACCAAACCGTGGAGTAGTCGATGTGGCGATTGGCTCAAGACACCGGGCGGCGTCACCACGATCGATCGAAAGGAAGGATTTCTCAGGCTATGATCATCGTCGAGATTCTCGCTCGAAGCAAGCAATCGCTCACTTCGAAATGCAAATCGAGTTGGTCTACTCCACCGGATCGTCTCGGTCGTTGAATCGTGCGGGCGGGCAGGTCGCTTCGATGGCGACGATCGGCTCGACGATGCGATATCGATGCGGAGCTCCGGCCGGAACAAGCCACGAATCGCCCTCGCGCAGTTGGACGATTTGGCCGCTCAAATCGAGTTCGAGAACCCCTTGGACGACATATCCAACTGTCTCGTAACCGCGTGAAGTGGCATGAACCATCTCGCCCGCGGTTTCTTCCCAGCGACGGAGAGCCACCTCCTTGCCCGTCACCAAATATTGCTGACCCATCTCACCGCGATTTGCGTTGGATTTCGAAATGACTTGTGGAATGTCCATTGCATCAACTCCTGCACGGAAACGGAAATACTCGTGCGTTAGCACACGACAAGAACTGTGGGGCAATCCCTATGCCGGTTGCCTCGCTTGTGCTGGACCAAAAAGTCACAATTGCCATCGATTGCTCCGCGATGGACTTGGAAACTATCTGGAAAACGTGAGCTGTCGGCGCGAGCCACACAGGGCTCTTTCTGGTGCTCGGAGAAGTTCTTAGTCTGTATCCGCAAAGAGAAAGTCACCTTTGAGCCACGTTCGTCGACTCGCCCTTTAGTCCTCGCCTCAGCCATGGCTGACATTTTTATGATCTGGTTCGTTGCTTATCTGAGTTCCGTTGCTGGTGCGTTTATCACGGTGCTGGCGATGACGATGGTGCGCTATCGTGAACCACACAGTATCGGCCGAGTCGGTTGGATGGCGTTGATCTTGCTTTCGCCGCCTATCGGATTGCTGTTCTTTATCTGGTTAGGCGGCCGAAAAATCTCGGAAGAGCATGAACGCCGAGAGCTTGTGGAGATGCCAACACCGCCGGGTTCGCAGCAAGAGCCATGCAATTCGATGGAACGTTTGCTTCTCAAACGCAATCTTTGTCCGCCCACGACGGGGAACGAAGTGCGATTGCTCGGCAGCACTCAAGCGGTGCGCAGCACCATTTTGGAGTCGATCTCCAGCGCCGAGGAATCGATTTACGTGCTCACGTTCATCATGGACGAGAAAGAATCGAGCAACGAAGTGATCGAAAGACTTTGTGAGAAAGCTCGATCCGGAGTGCAAGTGCGTTTGCTGGTCGATGGGTTTGGTTCGTTTCTGCTTCCCGAGGATCAATTGCAACGGGTTCGAGACGCGGGCGGACGTGCACATCGCTTCAAGCCGTTCTCGAAACTATCGAGACTCGCCTATCTCAACTTCCGAAACCATCGCAAGCTCGTGGTTGTGGACGGAAAGCATGCGATTCTCGGCGGCGCCAACATTGTGCAGGACCAATTGGCGAAGCGGCCAAATCCAGATAATTGGGTCGATTTAAGTCTGTCGATCAAGGGTCCCGCAGCCAGCCAACTGGGATCGGTATTCTGCAGTGATTGGGAGTTTGAAGCCGACGAAACATTGCCGCCATGCACGATCGATGACATCTCGATCGCCTCTACGGACTCTGCGTCGCGGCTAACGGTGATGCCTATTGGGCCGGATGGCCCCGACGAAATCCTCGATGATTTCTGGCTCTTCGCGATTCACCGTGCACAGCACCGCATTTGGATCTGCACTCCCTATTTCGTCCCACCACCCTTGGCGATGCGATCCCTCGAATTGGCTTGTCGTCGTGGGATTGACGTTCGAATCCTCGTCCCGCAACACAGCGACCTTCGTCCGGTTGATTACGTCCGTTATGACTATCTCAAAGATCTAATCAAGCTCGGTGGAAAGGTTTATCGTCACCCTACCCGGATGGTCCATGCCAAGGTCGGCATCGTTGATGATCTGGTGGCTTTAGTTGGCTCGGCGAATTTTGATCTTCGCTCCTTCTTTCTTAACTACGAGCTTTCGGTTGTGGTTCACGATCAACCGACGCTTAGCAAGATCAGTGACTGGTACGAACGACTGCAGCAAGAATGCGATACCGGAATTACATCGCGGTCCAGGTTCCGCGCGACCGTAGCGACGTTGACTCGCATGTTTGCCTCCGAGTTGTAAACCTCATGAAAGCCAATAGCAGTTCGCCCGTGACGCCCGTTGATCCAGACGGTTCCGCATTAGCCGCCAGATCAACAGTGGTCCACCCTCGCCGTTTCGCTGATCGCGTAACGAACCATCGCGGAGAGGGTTCCCTGTTTTCGAATCTCTGCTCGCTGACGGTCTGCCCCGTTACCGTGGTCTAGCACATTTTGAATGTATTGTTCGACGATTTCGCGATCACCCGAGCGGTCCAGTGCAGGGCGGATGTACTGCAGCATCCGCTCAGCCAGAACGGTGGCAGACAACCGCTCGCAAGTGAATGGGTCGACAAGATCTTCGCCGACGCCGTAACGAGCCGCCTGCCAAATCGCATGGGAAAGGATGCTTGGCCGGATTCGATGTTGGCTTGCGGGATCATCCGCATCGTGCGTCGCTTGCATTACCAAGGCTCGAACGAGTCCCACGTAACCGACGACTTCGTCGACCGCCAGCATCACATCGGCGGCCCGAAACTCGATCGTGGGAGTTTTGGTCGGCAAACGAATATCCCAGTAGATAAAGCTTTCATCCTTGATTGCACCGCAGCGAATAAGCTGGTCGATGCACGCGTCATAATCGTCCACGTCCATGAAGTGAGGGGGTGCACCGGCCATCGGCCATTGAACCCAGAGCTCTCGACGAAAACTTGAATATCCGGTGTCCTCGCCGTCCCAATAAGGCGAGTTCGCCGAGAGCGCCTGGAGCAACGGCAGCCAGCGAGAACTCGCGTTCATCACACGAAGCCCCAACCGTTTGTCCGGTATGGATACATGAACGTGGCAGCCAAAGATCAACAAATCGCGGGCGATCAGCTGGTACCGTTGGCTCATCGTTCGATACCGCTCTTTCGGAGTCAACGCCTCGTCTTCGGGAAGTGGCAACGGATTCGTTCCCGCTGCCACCAAAGCAGCTCCGGTTCGTCGAGCCGCTTCGATGAGTTGATGCCGTGTATCGCAGAGGGAGTCGCGAACATCGGCCAGCGTGTGACATATCCGGGAGGCCATCTCGATCTGATTGAGATGCAACTCATGCTGGATGTCGGCACGGATCGATTTTCCGATCTCCGCCATCACCTGCTTGCAACGCGGGATTAGTTGTCCTGAGACTGGGTCAACAAGTTGGTACTCTTCCTCGACACCAATCGACGGAATCGCTTGATTCATTTGGATGGTTCAAAGCTCTCAAGCGAATGATATTTGGTCGTCTTGAGCATACGCTTGGCTTCTGCAACCCGTAGTTCTTCGCCGGTGACGATGATAAGAGTCGAACCGCTGCTGACTTTGGCCTCGTAGCCCTCGGCATCCTGTTGACTGATGCCCCACTGCTCCACAGCGGAGAGCGCGCTTCCGCCGACGGCTCCTGCGGCCATGCCAATGATAGGGCCCGCTAAAAACAGCGGTCCAATCATTGTCATCGTGCCCAATATGCCCCCGACAGCGCCTCCGAGCAATGTTGTCGCTGCCGTCGTCTTTTCGCCAGCCAACGGATCGGAGTGGCCGTCCTTCTCCTCTCGCATTGAGGTTTGCTCCGTCGGTTTCAAGTCCTGCAGCGCTTGGTCATCCGCGCGGACGACGGCTGACACTTCGTCAGCAGTGTATCGTCCCTTTTCCAGCACTTCCAAGCCAATCAAAAAGTCTTCACGGTTCAAATACTCGACGATCAAACAATGCTGGTCCATCTTCATTACCTCACTTGCCTTTGCCCGGATCAAACATCAAATCGAAACTTTACATTGATACCGAGGCGTTGACGGAATCATCAATGTCCGGACGACGACCCTGGAGATAAGCCTTGCCTGCTTTAAACAGATAATTCAACCCAGACGCCCCAGAGTTGTCCCAGTATTCGCCATGCGACGGATCGACTCTCAAAAGCACAATGGACTCGCTCGACTTGCCCTTGGGAAACCAAACCTTCCACGCCTCATTCCACAACTCATCCAACTTGGTTCGGTCGTCAACGGCGACCCCCTTGCCGGAGATCACGGCGAACCTGTTAGAGCTTTGCATTGTTACGGCAACGTCATTGTCGAGCATCAAGGCAGCCACCTTCCCGGAACTCCGATCCGTGACAAACCACAGGGCGCCGTCCGCCTCGACTTCCGCAATTGCCATCGGTCGCGCGTCCAAGGCACCGTCGCTCGAGCGCGTGACCAACATCGCGTTGTCGAATTCGCCAATCAAATCAATCAGTTTCTTTTGCTTGTCCATCGGATTTATCCCAGCAGGTCGTAATAAAATTGAGCCGTTAATCACGCCGTTTGGCCGGCATGCTTGCCTTCGGCAAATTCCTCAATCGCTTTAGCACAAAACGCGTCCAAGTCGTCGGGTTTGCGACTGGTCACGAGACCCTCGTCGCAAACACAGGCTTCATCAACCCAGGTTGCCCCAGCATTCTGGAGATCGGTTTTCAAGCTTGGCCATGAGGTGACCTGTCGATCTCGCACCACATCGGCTTCGATCAACGTCCATGGCCCGTGGCAGATCGCGGCTACCGGTTTGTGTTGCTTGAAAAAGTCGCGAACAAAACTGACCGCGTCTTCGCACATGCGAAGCGAATCAGGGTTAGCGACTCCGCCGGGAAGGACGAGGCCATCAAAGCTCTCAGCCGACACCGAACCCACTTCTTCGTCCACTTGAAACGTATCCGCCTTCTCATCGTGGTTCATTCCCTGGATCGAGCCCTTTTTGGGAGAAACGAGAACGGCTTCGCCACCGGCATTTTTAACGGCTTCCCAGGGCCGCGTCAGTTCTATCTGTTCAAATCCATCCGTTGCAAGAAATGCAATCCGTTTGCCAGTTAGTTGCTTTGCGCTCATTTGCGTTTTCCTTCGTCGAGGTTTCTTCGTCGAGGTTTCGGAATATGCCCTGCAGTTGGGAACTACAACGCAGATTGCATGCCAAGTCCCCGAAGAGCCACTACCACTGTTGCCGAAAGTATGCAAGCGCGCAGTGCGACGAGCGTCTTGTGTCGCCAGAGGACGAAGTAAAGGGCTCGTGATTGAGGAACTGCGCGATTGACGCTCATGATGATCGGCGGCCATGCAGGTCGCCTTTGGAAGGGCACCGTACGTTGCGGTTCGGCATGTCATTCGCTTTACCACATCCGCTGCAACGCGAATTGATGCACATTGCGACCCTGTGGCGCCCGGTGCGACGCGAGTATTACTGAAAATCGCAAACTCAACTGGAGAAGAAGATGCTGATTCCAATCATTGGTTGGATTATTTTTGGATTGATAATCGGAGCAATCGCGCGGCTGCTATACCCGGGCCGCCAGGACATCGGCATGCTGCGAACCATTCTTCTCGGAGTCGTCGGTTCCTTTGTCGGCGGATTCCTTGCCTACCTGTTGTTCGGAGGCTCGCCACTACAGGCAACCGGGTGGATTGGTTCCATACTGGGCGCGATTGTAGTGCTTGCCATCGCGACGCGCCGAAAAGGAGTCGAGGCATAGTCACGCATTGTGTTCGGCGGCGTGGATTCAGTCGCCGCGCTTAGTCCCTGGTGGATTTACGGCCCGTTGCTTTGGCCATATGCGACGATTGGCATTGCGATTGCAATCCGATGCTGTGTCAACCCTACCGTCGAGTCGCGAAAGGTGGGGTTGGGTAGCCCAAGTTCACTCACCGCTATTAGCCACTTACCGCTGTTAAGGAATTTCAAATGAGCACTTCCGTGACGAACGAAAACACCGTATTGAAAATCGTACTCGCCATTCTGCTGCCGCCGCTCGCCGTGTTCATGCAGCGGGGCGTCGGAACCCAATTCTTTCTTAACATCGTGTTGACACTAGTGTGTTTCTGGGTAGTCGGGATCATCCACGCGCTCATCGTGGTCATGTGAATGCGATTGGCGAAACACTGGCGCTCGATTGGGGGCACGGCGAATTGTGTCTGCGTCTGATCACTGCGGTCGTCGCCGCGGGCGTCGTCGGATGGGAGCGAGAGCGTCAGGACAAGCCTGCAGGGCTGCGAACACACATGATGGTGTCGCTTGGGTCCGCCGCATTCATGGTGATGGTACTACATCTGATCGCGTCGACCGACGCTCAAGCGAAAGTCTCGCTCGATCCTTTGCGTGTGTTACAAGGCATCGTGGGCGGAGTCGGGTTCTTGGGTGCTGGATGCATTATTCGATCTCGTGGTTCAGTAGAGGGGATCACCACGGCATCGAGTGTATGGGTGTCGGCCGCGATTGGGTCTGCCGCCGGTCTCGGCTTTTATTGGATCGTGATCATGACTGCGGTGCTCTCGCTTTCAATTTTGGGTGTCATGAACGTGCTGAAGCACCTGCTCGAAAAGTAGAGACTGTGGGGGGCATCGTTGGCATATCACTTGCATTGAACATCTTCGCCTGCTCGGCACTAGCATCGGATGTGTAATATTCGTTGGTCGTGAGTAGGCACCTTTAATCAACTTCCTTAACAAACGTGGGAACCGACGTGGGTGAGAAACGACCAGCCGTCATCGTGACGGGAAGTTCCGGACTACTTGGACGTCCAGTCTGTGTACGGCTCGCGGATCTGGGATACGAAGTTTTCGGTTTCGATCGAGTTGGATTGCCCGAACCGCCCAAGGAACATCCGTTCGTTCACGATGTTGAATGTGACATCACGAGCTATGAAAACGTCCGCGGAGCGGTTGCTGATGTGTCCCGACGGACGGAAGGTGTCCTCGCCAGCGTGGTCCACATGGCGGCCTATTATGACTTTTCGGGGGAAGACAGCCCGTTGTATGAAAAGATCACTGTCAACGGCACCGATCGCCTACTCAACGCCTTGAGCGAATTCAAACTTGAGCAATTCATCTTCACAAGTACCATGCTGGTTCACGCTCCCTGCGAGCCCGGCAAGCGAATTTCCGAAAGTGACCCTCTGCAAGCGAAGTGGGCCTATCCGCAGAGTAAAATTGATACAGAAAGATTGATTCGTGATGGCCATCCGGAAGTCCCTTCGGTCTTCCTACGAATTGCTGGGGTCTACACAGAGTTTGGGCGTCAGCCAACGCTAGTTCAGCAAATCAAGCGGATTTACGAAAAAGATTTTCAAAGCCATTTCTTTCCGGGTAACACTGATGCTGGTCAGTCTGCCGTGCATCTTGATGATGCAGTCGAAGCGATTGTGGCAACGGTCGAGCATCGCCAAGACATCGAGCCTAAGACCGCAATCCTTATCGGCGAGCCAGATCCCGTGTCCTACGAGACTCTTCAGGATACACTCGGACAATTGATTCACGGTCGTGATTGGACGACGCTCTACGTTCCCAAGGCATTGGCGAAAGTGGGCGCCGCTGTCAGTGACCATTTAGCCGGCGGCGATTCTTTTATCAAGCCCTTCATGGTGAGCATGGCCGACGATCATTATGCCATTGACATCACACGTGCTAGGGAGCTTCTGCATTGGCAACCCAAGCACAATCTATTAAATGAATTGCCGGAGATCGTGTCACGATTGATAAAAGATTCGGCACAGTGGTACCGCAAAAATGGAATGGAAGAGTAAACGATGCTCGATAAGGAGCCCGTGGGGGACTACTTGAATGTCAATGTACCTCCCTATTCGTACAACCCGTCTTCTTGGTCCCAGCGGATTCCAATTTGCGTTCTGGCCATGGTCGCGGCGATCATTTCGTCATACATGTCGCTCTATCAATGGGATTTCATTGATTCGACTTGGGATCCATTTTTTGGTGATGGAACCGACACGGTACTCAAGTCCAAGACAGCTAAACAGATGTACGCGTTCCTTGGTATTCACGACGCTGCACTGGGCGTCCTGGCCTATATCGGCGACGCGGTATTGGGGTTTGCGGGGTCGACAAGGCGATGGCAGTACCGTCCGTGGCTTGTCATCCTTTTCGGCATTGATGTAATTCCCCTGGGGATTGTGAGCGTCGTGCTGGTACTATGCCAAGCATTTGTGGTGGGTTCGTGGTGTTTCCTCTGTCTTGTTACCGCCGGCATCTCATTGATACTGGTGTACTGGGCGTGGGATGAAGTACGAGTCTCGCTTGCCTACCTACGAATTGTTTGGATGCAAAATCGCAGTGCTCGCGTGCTCTGGAACGCCTTTTGGGGAATTCGCAGCGAAGCACTGGATCACGCGGCGACAACGTTACTCCAGCGCGAGGTGGCATAATGTGGGGTCGCGTGATTGAGATCATGATTGCGGTATGGATTGCGTTGAGCCCTTTCATTTTTCGAGCTCAAGATGATCTCGTGGTGTTGTGGGCCGACCAGGTTGTGGCCGCCGCCATTGTTTTGCTCGCGGCGCTCTCGTACTGGTCTCGGTTGCGCTACGCGCATCTGGGGTCTTTGTTCATTGCCCTGGCGCTCATCATTTGGGGACGCACCTCGGGATCGCCACCGCCTCCCATTCATCAGAACCACATCGTCATCGGTTTGCTCTTGATGATGATTGCCATCATTCCCAATGATGCCTCCATGCCTCATGAAGTTTGGTCGCGGGAGAGGCTTAGCCCCTAGCCAGGTGCTCGTCGGTTTGGTTCGGCGGCGCGAGCCGAATGAGATTGACGTTGGAGACTTGCACGTCCGCTGTCTCCAAATAGACACCAACTCGGCCGGACGTGTATCGTTGGTCGACCAGCGAGAGTATCACCCGGCCGTCAATGCTGAGTTCGATGTAGCTGCCAAACGCGATCAGCTTGATGTCCGCTCTTGTACGGTCTTCAGAATACCAGAACCCCGACTGCAGAGACAAAAACTGCATCATATGCTCGCCCTTGCGTGTCGGATCCGTTCCCCACGCGCGAAGTTGGGCCACACCCTTGAGTAAGTCGAGCGACAGATAGTATCCGTCTCTCGATTCTGGATCGATCCGAAACACAAGGCCACATTTACCAAGACCTTGCATCTGGATCAGGGTGGAGAAACGAAAGTGGTCGAGACTTTCGTCAAACACAAACATCTGGAATTCGCTCTCGCAGGCTAGATCCAATTGATCCGTGCCAACGTGACAGCGTTGTGAATTTTGTTCCACCTCTTCAATCAATCCACGGATACAGTTCGTGTCAACTCGGCCACGTTCATATTCAGCGATACCCTCAAATGTCACGGCTCTCAATAGGCCGGAGTCCGTTTTGACCAGCCGCTTTGGCGGAGGCATTAGGTTGTCGGCTGTCCGATTGGAAACGTCCCTTGAATAGAAGTTCCATAGCAGCCAACCATTGTCGTCACGGCAGACTCGTCCTGCGTAGTTGCCCTGGGCTAGTAAGACGTTGTCGTGATAACTTTGCCATCGGCTGGATATTTGCTTGGAATGCCAATAGCGGATTTTGGCGTCTTCGCGGAGGCTACCAATGAGATAGTGGTCATCTGCGACACAGATGAGATTCGGAACTTCAATGTCATCGTAAAGTCGCGGGTGATGCAGGGGCGGTTGTGCTACAAATCGATAGGGTTCGACTTCTTTCATGATTGCGACACACCCACGTCGAACATCGGGGCCGGTGTTGACGCGAGCGGCCGCAAGTAGCCAACCATCATTTCCATCGTGGAAATAAAATGGGTCCCGAAAGCTGATCCAGTGTCTCGCTTGATCCAACGAGTCCTCGTAGAATCGAACATCGGGTTGGAGCGGAAAGCAACTCTTGGGATCGTAGCAAGCGTTGCGTCCATCCGGTTCGCGCGCTTGACTCTGGCGTCTGGCTTGCTTGACCCGTTGCGGGTCATTCGGCCCCCGGTGGTCTTCCCAATTGACGGGGAACTTGCGCCAATGAAACAGGTCATCGCTGATCGCTAAGCCGAGACGCTGGTAATTGCCCTGATCACGTCGGGACAATCCCGTGTAAAACATTCGCCAGCGACCCGGTTGGTACGGATCTGCCGAGACGTGCATGGTCCATAGCATCAGGTCATCCCAGCTTCCAGGATCGCCGATGAACAACGCGTTGGTCACCCTGCGCCAGTTGAGGGCATCCGTGCTAACCGCGTGTGCGATGAAGTCATGATTGGGCAACACCAAGTGAAACAAATGGTACAAGCCATCGTGAAATAGCACATCAACATCACCGATTGATTTGCGGCTTCCGGCGGTTTCTGAGAACATTGTTGCTTGTCTGAGTGTGAGAAGTCCAGGTCATGCGAAGCGGCATGATAGTTGCGATCCTTCGAGGCTGCACGAGGCCTGCACGTTGTCATCGCTGGGCGACGCCGCAGTAAACTGTTCACAGCAATGATCTATCGAATGAGGCCTCTCATGACTCCATCCTCCAGCACCACGTCGATACCATCCACACGCCAGATGATGCACGCGATGGTCTACGATGACTATGGGTCGGCCGACGTGTTGCATCTTTCCGAGTTGCCGGTCCCGCCACGTCACCCCGGCCAACTGTTGCTCCGCGTGAAAGCGTCGAGTGTCAATCCCATCGACTACCGACTTCGAAGCGGGGAAATGAAAGGACTTTTGCCATTCGGATTTCCTCGAGTTCCGGGTTTTGATGTGGCCGGCGTCGTGGTCGATTGCACCATCGATGACCCGTTCAGCCCGGGAGACCGGGTAATTGCGTTTTTGGATTCGACCCGGGGTGGAGCGTGCGCAGACTTCGCTGTCTGCGCCGTTGACGTCGCCGCCAAGATCCCCGATTCAATCCCGCTCAACGAAGCGGCCGTTATCCCATTGGCCGGTACCACCGCACTCCAGTCGCTGCGTGATCATGGCAAAATCACACCGGGCAATCGAGTCTTGATCAACGGCGCCAGCGGCGGGGTCGGAATGTTCGCTGTCCAAATCGCAAAGTCATATCAGTGTCACGTCACCGCCGTTGCGAGCGGCGAGCACGAGGGTTTTTGTCGAAAGCTCGGAGCGGACGTGTTCTATGACTACGAAAAAGTCGATTTTTCCGAGTCGAGTGAATCCTGGGATTTGATTTTCGACGCGGCCGGAAAGTCTAGTTACTTGGATGTGCGAGGCGTGCTGCAAGAGGGTGGTCGATACGTTTCGACCGAGCCAGATGTCCGGGGGATGCTGATGACGGTATTAACGTGGCCGTTGTCAAAATCCGGCACCGTGATGCTTGCTCGTCCTTCGGGTGACGATTTGCAAATCTTGCTGAATCTTCATGAACAAGGGAAATTGCAAATCACGATCGATAGTCAATTTACGTTTGCCGAATTGGCCCAAGCGCATCGCCGTGTCGAATCAGGCGTCGATCGCGGAAAGGTCGTGTTGATCAATACTTTGCAAGACGACGGACCACGATGAACATCCAAAGCATCAACCCGTTTAACAATCAACTTTTAAAGACGTATTCGCCAATTTGCTTTGTCGAAACGCAAGACGCAATCTCCAATTCCCATGCCGCTTTTCAACAATGGCGGGAATCGTCATTTGCCTTTCGTCGGAAGCTCTTATTGACGGTTGCAGACCAACTTCGCCAGCGCCGTGAAGTGTTTGCGACACTCATCACGACCGAAATGGGTAAACGGATCTCCGAAAGCCGGTATGAGATCGATTACTGTGCGAGGATCTGCGAGTTCTATGCGGACGGTGCGGCGACTTTCTTGGCAAATGAGCCGATGCCGGTCCAAGGCGTCGATGCTTATTTGCAGTACGCGCCATTGGGCGTGCTGCTTGGCATCATGCCGTGGAACTTTCCGTTTTATCAGGTGATCCGATTTGCTGCGCCCAATCTGATGGCAGGTAACACTGTCTTGGTCAAACACGCCAGTAATGTTCCCCAGTGTGCCGAAGCGATCTCGCAGCTTTTTACAGATGCGGGTGTACCAGACGATGTTTATACCAACTTGTTGATTCCGATCGAGTTCATCGAGAAAATTCTCGAGGATCCTCGCGTTCAGGGCGTGTCGTTGACCGGCAGCGAGCGTGCTGGTGCCGCCGTCGCTGGGGCCGCCGGTAGAAATTTGAAACGCTCGGTGATGGAACTGGGTGGCAATGACCCTTTCATCGTTCTGGAAGATGCGGATCTGGCCAAGGCCGTTGAACTTGCGGTGAAAGGCCGGCTCGTTAACGCCGGGCAATCATGTGTCGCATCAAAACGGTTCATCGCGGTGGAGCCGATCGCGGAAAAGTTTCTCAGCGGTTTCGAGCGCCAGATGTCGGAGGTTCAGTTGGGCGATCCGATGGACGAAGCGACCACGCTCGCGCCGCTGTCGTCCGAATCCGCAGCCGAGAAACTGCAGGAGCAAGTTCAATCCGCAATCGACGCCGGCGCCACCATCTTGCTTGGCGGTGATCGACCGGATCGCCCGGGGGCGTATTTCAATCCGACGATACTCACCGGAGTGACTCCGCAGATGCCGACGTTCGACCAAGAATTGTTTGGTCCCGTGGCCACGGTGTACGTGGTTGCCGACGAAGATGCGGCCATCGAGCTGGCGAATCACTCGTCGTACGGCCTAGGTGGAAGCGTCTTTACTCAAAATATCGAACGAGCACGACGCGTCGCCGAGCGAGTCGAAACGGGCATGATGTTTGTCAATCGGCCCACGAGGTCGCAAACCGAGTTGCCCTTTGGCGGTATCAAGCGCTCGGGCTACGGACGTGAACTGTCCCACCTCGGAATCCTCGAATTTGTCAACAAAAAACTTATCCATCTCGGGAATGAATAGCCGCATGGGTGACTCACAACGCGGCACAATACTTGCATTTGCTGGAGTCTTCCCAAGGCAATCTGCCGGGCGAGTCGAATCCATGTGAAGGCGTTTGAGCAATGAAGATCGATTTGAGCAATCAAGTGGTCATCGTTACCGGCGGTAGTGAAGGCATCGGAGCCGGAATCGCGAGACTACTGGCGAAGTGTGGTGCGCGGGTTTCGATCGTGAGCCGCGACGAGCAAGACATGCAGGAAGTGGTGGACTCAATTATTCAAGCGGGCGGTGATGCGATGTGGGCCGCCGCCGATGTAACACAGAGCGACGAACTTGCAGCCGCCGTCGAGAGAACGGTCTCTCAATACGGACGGCTTGACGGGTTAGTCGCCAACGCGGGTATCAACGGGACTTGGGCGCCGATCGATGAGTTGGCTCCCGATGAATGGCGAAAAACCATTGATGTGAATCTTACGGGCACTTACTTGGCCGTACATCATTGCGTGCCGCGAATGCGTCAAGCTGGCGGTGGAAGCATCGTCGTCATGGCTTCCATCAACGGTACTCGTACCTTTAGCAACGAGGGCGCCTCCGCCTATGCGGCTAGCAAGGCGGGGCAATTCGCGTTAACCAAAATGCTCGCTCTCGAACTGGCACCCTCGCGAATACGAGTCAACGTGATCTGTCCGGGAGCCATCGAATCCAATATTCACGACAAGACACGACGCGAGCACCTTCGAAAAATTGAGACGCCCATCATCTACCCCGAAGGCAATATTCCGCTGACGGGTGGCAGACTTGGGACTCCCGACCAAGTGGCTAATTTAACCGCGTTCCTGATGAGTGATCTCGCTGACCATATCACGGGCACTCCCGTCTGGATCGACGGGGGGCAATCCTTGATCGTTTAGTCGCACTCTTGCCACGATGAGGTCGGAGAAAAGAAGTGAATAAGCAATCTGACGACGCGCCACTGAACCAAGTGCACTGCCCCCATTGCGGACAAAATGTTCATGATCGCGCTGTGGCATGTCCGAACTGTGGCGAAAAGATTTATGTGGAAACACCCGGTGATATCACGCCGACGCGGAACCCTCCGATGAATTATCCGCCGGACAAAAACTAGTCACTTCGCAGATAGCGTGTATGTTAATAGCCTCGTTCGATCACCCACTGGGTCGCGTGCTGAGTGAGCTGAGTCGCATGTTGCAAGTTTAATTTCTGTTTGATGTTTTCTTTGTGCCGTTCGACGGTTTTGATGCTGAGAAACATCGCATCCGCGATTTGACGAGTACTTTGACCCTTTCCGATTTGCTCGAACACTTGCAGTTCGCGATTGGTCAACGTCTCGATTCCGACCAAGCGAATCGGCTTGGGCTTTCCGATGCACTTACGAATGAGACGCCGGGTGACTGCTTCGCCAAAGAAATAGTCGTCATTGATCACCGCGCGAATCCCGTCAATTAACTTTTCGGGTGCTTCCTGTTTGTTGATGTAGCCGGCGGCACCGATGGCGAGAACTCGGTGAGCGTAAAGGTTTTCGTCGTGGGCGCTGATCACCAATATCTTCGTATCGGGGACTTCTCGAACCGTTGTTTTAATGAGATTGATGCCATCACCGCCTTGGAGAGAGAGATCGATGATGGC
The DNA here is from genome assembly GCA_041741195.1 of Pirellulaceae bacterium. Classification (GTDB taxonomy): domain Bacteria; phylum Planctomycetota; class Planctomycetia; order Pirellulales; family Pirellulaceae; genus JBBSJZ01. The sequence goes on along the minus strand of JBGSKM010000078.1, from coordinate 57,066 downwards.
CAGGTGTGGGTGTTCGCTACAGAGTAGTGCGAGCCCATCCACTTCATTGTCCGCCATGCCACAGACTTCGAGGTCTGGCTCTTGATTGATCAGCTGCGCATAGCCAAATCGAACGATCCCATGGTCGTCGACGACGGCAATGCGTGATTTCGCCTGCAGCGACGTTTGCGGGGGTAAGGCGTTCATGCTGTCCAGTTCAGGAGGATTGGCGTCTCCACGAAAACGCATCGGTTCTCAATGGCAGTTGCGTCTCGGGACGGTCAACGTCACCACCGTCCCAGTGTCGGTAGCAGATTGTATTCTAACCGTTCCGCCGATCGATTCCGCACGAAATTGCATGATTCGTAACCCGTTGGTATTCGCGGTCACCCTCTGGTGGTCGAAACCGGTACCGTCATCGTGTACGGTCAACTCCAAATGGCCATTCGTCGAGATGTGGACACGGATTGCTCGGCATTGAGAATGTTTCACCGCGTTATGAACAGACTCTCGTGCGATCTGGTAAACGATTAGCGCGACCGATTCATCCCCAACATACGTCTCGTCGTAGCCGTCATCATCGATCGTGCATTCGATGCCAAACCGATCTGATGCTTCCGCCGCGATGCGTCTGAGAGTCGGCACAAGGTCTGCGGCGTCGATCGTTTCAACCATTAGTCCGCTTGATAGTTGGCGAACATCCTCGTGCGTTTGTTTCAAAATGCCGATTAGTTGTGTATTCCCTTGCAGGTGGGTCGGCGACTCAGCGTTAGCGGATCGTCGCAGCGATTCGGCAATGAGCGCACCACCGGTCAATTGTTGTGCGATACTATCGTGAAGCTCCCGACCGATTCGACGTTGTTCCGCACTGGCGACGTCGGCGACAATTCGTTCGAGCCTCATTCTCTGGATTACTTGCCCTAGCTGAATGCCGATGTCACGTACGATTTCTAGAAATCGTCGATCTGGAATCGCATCTTCGATTGAGAAGAACTCCATCACCGCGACAATTTCGTTTTGGATTATGACGGGAACGGCAATCCAAGTGTGCAGACTTAGCCGATCGAAACATTGGCTTCGCGGATCCATATTGTCCGCAAGTTGATCGGTCCAAAGTGTTTCGCCGGACTGGATGACCTTGCCAACGAGTCCCGCACCGGGCTGAATATGCATTTGCTCGGTCAATCGTTGGAATTCCTCCAGGGAATCTCGATTGAGCGCTTCGTCCGCATGCCACAGACCGGTGCTTGTGAACGACGAGTTATCGTTTGCCGCGGTTTCGTCGATTTGCCATAGATGACCAATTTCCCAGCGGTTGTATTGTGCGATCCGCCGGACAGCTAGTTGCATAGCCTCATCAACGGTACGGGCTTCGTTCGCCGTCCTAGTGATGTCCTGGAGGATTGAAAGGATCTCGGTTCGCTCGGTGACTTGGCTTTCGAGTGTGCGATTCCATTCCCGCAATTGTTTTTCGGTTTGTTGACGTTCGCGAAGGTACTGTTCTTCGCGTCGAATTCGAGCGGTGATGTCCACCAAGGTGATCACCACGCCGTCGACCTGCTCGTTGTTGCCACGGTACGGCACAAGACGGCGGATGAATGTGCGACCATCACGACATGTCACCTCGCTCTCAATGGTTTCGCGAGTCTCGACCACCAGTTGACACTGGGGACCGAGATCATCCTTCAGGAAGTCATGTTGAAAATGGCTTAGCGGTCGTCCTTCGTCGCCGGGATGAATACGGATCAAATGCGACACCTACGGCGTGAACCATCGAATGACTCCGTCTCGATCCAAGCACAGGGTCGCGACCTCCGTTGCCGAAATGAGATTTTCCAGATCGGCATGCTTGATTTCCAACTCTTCGATCTTCGCTGCCAACTGATGATTGACTGTCGAAAGCTCCTCATTGAGTGACTGCAATTCTTCCTTGCTGGTCTCGAGCTCTTCGTTGGTGCTCTGCAATTCTTTATTGATACTCATCACTTCCTCATTGGAAGCTTTGAATTCTTCGTTGGTATCTTCGAACTGTTCGATTGTCGCTTGGAGATCCTCGCGAGTTGCCGTGAGTTCTTGTTCAAGTTGTGCGATCACTGTCGCTTCGTCCAAATCCGAAGCGAGCACTTCAGCGTCCGTCGACTCATCGATGATTTGGGCCTGGGCGTCATCGAAGATGATCAGTGCGAAATCTTCGCGGCGCTCGGCATCTCGAACGATACGGACTTCGACAATCACACCATGGTGGCCTGATTCGCGATCGGCGCGACAAGTAACGCGGACCGTTGACTTTTCGTTGAGGGCTTTCCGCACGGCACTGCGAAGTCGACTACGCAGCCCGTCGCGAAGTTTGCCGAGTAGATCGTTGTTCGGCACACCCTGTTGAAAACGAATGTAGGGATCGACGTTGCCGTTGATAAAGAGAATTCGCCAGTGACGATCAATCAACACGGCGCGTGGCGCGACCATGTCGACTAGCCGCTGCTGGGCCATGTTCGTCAATCGAATGTCGTGGCGTGGGGGCGGCAAGGCTTGTACGGCTCGTCGCGTGATGCCTCGCGGAATTGGTAGCTCCAAGCGATCTTGGGGCGTTTCGCCGATGCTGCGATAGATCCGCCATCGCTTGCTGACGTCGTCAAACAAATCCAGTTGTCGGCCCACGGTTTCGGCCGTTCCCAGCATCAGATATCCGTCCCGCCGCAGTGCGAAATGGAACAACGCGATGATCTTCAATTGGACATCGGGTTTCAAGTAGATCAGCACATTCCGACAACACACCAAATCCAGTCGCGAATAGGGAGGATCCACGAGTAGATTCTGGTCCGCGAAAATCACTGCTTCTCGAAGCGTCTTATTGACTCGGTAGCGGGGTTCACCGTCAACTTGGGTGAAGAACCGTTTGAGCCTTTCCGGTGATACGTCGGACGCGATACTCAGCGGATAGCCCCCTGCACGCGCTTCATCCAATGCGGTCTTGTCGACATCGGACGCGAACACTTGCAGGATGCACGTCTTATGTTGTGCACTCAACTCCTCCATCATTAGCATCGCGACCGTGTAGGCTTCTTCCCCGGTCGCACAGCCAGCGATCCACACACGCACCGCGTCTTCGTTGGATTTCGAACTCACAATGTCTGGGATGACCAACTCTGCCAACTCGTCCCACGCTTCTTGGTCGCGGAAGAAACTAGTCACACTGATGAGTAGATCCTTGGCCAATGCATCGACTTCGCCGGAGTTTTGACGCAAGAGACGGGCATAGTCGGCAATCGAATCGATGTACAGCAGGCACATCCGCCTCCTAGTTCGTCTCAAGAGTGTGGCCTCCTTGTAGTTGCGAAAGTCGCTCGCACCGGATTCTCGGAGCAACGAAATGATCTGCGCGAGCTCTTGGCTATCCGCAGAGTCAAGCGCCGGAGGCGAGTGTGAAGCGACGCCGTCTTCACCCGACGCATCCGAATGGCGCATGTAAGGATGCTGCGCGAATCGGACGAGCGCCTGAGGCATTTCTTCGGGCGATAAAATCTGGTCGACCACTCCCGATTTGATCGCGCTATCGGGCATGCCGGAAAACTCTGCGGTCTGTGGATCTTGAGCCAACACCAGGCCCCCGGATTCCTTGATGGCTTTGACTCCCAGCGTTCCGTCGCTGCCGGTTCCCGAAAGAACGATCCCGACACTTCGCTCGCCCTCCGACTTGGCCAGTGAACGAAAAAAGTAATCGATCACCACCGGTATTCCGCGAGGGCCTTCCATTTGCGACAGATGCAACCGCCCGTCGGTGATACTCAGAAACTTTCCTGGCGGGATGAGATAGACGTGGTTCGCGGTCACAACCGGACCGTCTTCGACTTGACCCACCTGCATGCTCGTGTACTTGGATAGCAATTCGGGGGCAAGGCTTGGCCGATCTCGAGCAAGGTGCTGGATAATGACCAGTGCAAAATTGGGTTCTGCGGGCATCGCTTCGAGCAGACGTCTCAGAGCATCGAGACCTCCGGCCGATGACCCCACGCCAACGATCGGAAAGCGGGAAACGGAGTCGCTCAAAGAATTAGTTCCGCGTGAGTTGGTCGAGATTCAAAAGACTCATTCTATCGACGGACATCTCGCCGGGAGAGCACACGGCATTGGCACGCCGCTTGATTGGCGCGATGTGTATTTGGCACGCTGCTTGCAAAATTCGTGACGAGGCGGTGGTAGCCTGCCAAAATTACAGATCTTTCGGGTCACTTAAGTTGAAGGACAGATTCAATGAGCAAGACGATGACGCGGCACAACGACAGTAGCCAGATTGGGCGGCTTTACGAGGATCCCTTCCAAACGATGGAGAATCGCATGAACCAGTTGTTTCGAGGAATGATGGAATCGGTTGGCGGTGGCGAAGTCGGGCTGGGTAACTACCCGGTTGATGTCGAAGAAGATGACGATCAAATCGTGATCGAAGCGGAGTTACCCGGCTTTAAGCAAGAAGAGATCGATGTGAACGTTGAGAACGGCGTCCTCACCATCAAGGCCGTTCGCCAGCCGAAAGAAAGCGATGGAAAAAAGAAGCGTCACATGAGTGAACGCCGATACACACGAGTGCAACGGGCCTTCACCTTGCCACGAACGGTGGATGGTTCGGACGTCGATGCACGCCTCGATGGAGGCGTTCTCACGCTTACGCTTAAAAAGACCGAAGAAAGTAAGCCGCGAAAAATTCAAATTCGGTAACGTTCTCGCTTAGCGAGTCGGTCTCACAACCAATTGGTTTTCGCAGAACGCTGGCCCCGGTCGATTGCTGCCAAACCCGGTCGGCCACGCCAGCGTTCCGCTGCATTGATATCGCGCCAAGATCTTACCATGGTCGTATCATCGACTCGCGTGACCAAATTCGATACTTCTTGGCTGAGTTGACGAAGTCGTCAAAATCGGCACCTTCGACGCTTACAATTCCTTCGTCCCCCTTGGGTTCAAGGTTTGCTTGCTCAAGCATTGGCACCGACACCTTATTAAAGCCGATGACTTTGAGATGCGCGTACGCATCACGAATCCAATCGATGGCCGCAGCTTGGCCCATGAGCACTTGCACTCCCTGCTCCGACGGCGCAATGACCACCGTGTCAAAGAGCACCGAAGGGGCACCCGCCAGAAAGTGCTCTGGCATGATGGTGTCACCGCTGCTCAGTTCCAATGGCCCGGCATGCGGAGCGATGACTTCGAGCATGGCACCTTCCGTTTTGGCAGTCTCAAGAAGCGTTCTATAGAATTTGTCGTCGATCCCCTTGGTTGTTAACAAACCAATTTTCTTGCCCTTCAGCGTTTCCGGAGCGGCAGCATACTGGGACAGCGGCATTGATGGCTTGGGATTGCCCACCGCGACGATTGGCGAAATCTTGTCGGCAGTTCCCTCCATCCCCAACGCCTTCGCTACTCGGCCAGCAAGTTCGTCGTCGATGTTTTCCAGGTGGCCGAGCATGCGTGTGCGAATTTTGATTTGATCGCACTTGCCGAGTTCAAACGCAAAGCCGCCGGCAATGTGGCGTTTCTCAGGCTCGGTCATCGAGATCCAAAACAATCGAGCTTGCGTGTAGTGATCCGCAAAGCTTTCCGGGCGAATGCGAAGCTTCTCGCCGCTTTCGGCGGCCGGATAGGTCGTGAATCCTTTCTTGGGGCACTCGCGCGGGCTGCCACGATCAAGCGAATTGGGTTCGTTCGCAACGTTGCCTTGGGGGATCTCCATTTGCATGTGGCCATCGCGTTGGAAGTTAGCGAACGGACACTTCGGACGGTTGACCGGTATCTGATGAAAGTTGGGACTGCCCAGTCGGGAGAGTTGCGTATCCAAATACGAAAACAAGCGACCTTGGAGCAACGGGTCATTGGAAAAATCGATCCCCGGGACGACGTGCGAGGGACAGAAAGCGACCTGTTCGGTTTCAGCAAAGAAATTGTCGACGTTGCGATTGAGCACCATCTTTCCGAGCGGTGTCAGCGGTACGAGTTCCTCGGGAATTAACTTAGTGGCATCCAGCACATCAAAATCAAACGAGTTCGCTTGCTCCTGCGTGAAAGCTTGGACCGATAGCTCCCACTCGGGAAAATCGCCAGCTTCGATGGCGTTCCAAAGATCACGACGGTGAAAGTCGGGGTCGGCTCCCGAGATCTTGACGGCTTCATCCCAGATCAGCGAGAAGGTGCCCAACTTAGGTCGCCAATGAAACTTAACGAAATGCGACTTCCCATCGGCATTGATCATTCGGAATGTGTGGACGCCAAATCCTTCCATCATCCGAAACGACCGAGGGATAGCGCGATCCGACATGATCCACATCAACATGTGAAGGCTCTCGTGATTCAGCGATACAAAGTCCCAAAACGTATTGTGAGCTGATTGGGCCTGAGGGAAATCACGATCGGGCTCTGGCTTGACACTGTGGATGAGGTCCGGGAACTTGATCGCGTCTTGAATAAAAAAGACGGGGATGTTGTTGCCAACGAGATCATAGTTGCCGGCCTGGGTATAGAATTTAACCGAGAAACCACGAACGTCTCGCGCGGTATCAAAGGACCCCGCGCGGCCTGCGACGGTCGAAAAGCGACAGAATACGGGAGTCTGAGTTTCGGGGTCTTGGAGAAACTCCGCCTTCGTCAACTCAGAGTGCGACTTGTAGGCCTGGAAGTATCCGTGCGCGGCATACCCTCTCGCATGCACGACTCGCTCGGGAATCCGTTCGTGATCGAAGTGCGTGATCTTCTCGCGAAGGATGAAATCTTCGAGCAACTGCGGGCCCCTCTCGCCGACTGTCAGCGTGTTCTGGTCATCGGCAATCACGACACCTTGGTTTGTGGTGAGATGCTGGTCAGTGCTCGATGCCATTTGGTGAAGCTTGCCGCCGTTTCCAACGCTAGCATTGCCCTCATTGGCACTCGCGCCGCGTGATTTCTTTGTCGCCATAAATGTCTCGATGGGGGGAGGGGTTTGGAGACAGGAAGGTCAGCGCGTGATAGGTCAACGCGTTGATCTTCGAGCCGAACTTCGATCGGTCCGCACGCAAGTGCCGCCGGTTACGCAATCAGCAAACGCAGTTAGCAAACGACGTACCCGTCTGCAGATGAGCCAGCGACTTAGTAAATCGATGGCCCGTAGATGACTCGACGATTACCAGTACGTGATCGTCCGATGGACGACGCTCGGAAGGAAGCGATGACGCGGCGTTTGGCAGTGTCTTGGCCCGGCATTTGCTAGTTGCGAGCCTCTCTGATGGAAAAAGCTTCAATCTCAGGCCGTTCTACCGGGAGAATTTGTCCCAACATGACTAGGGAGCGAGACCGCGCGACTACTGACGAAGCGTGCCACGAATTTCATGTCGTTGGCATCGGGGCTTCGGCGGGCGGCCTGGAGGCATTGGAGTCGTTCTTTCGCGCGATGCCTGCGGACAGCGGGCTGGCTTTCGTGGTCATCCAGCACCTGTCGCCGGATTTCAAAAGTCACATGGAGGAGTTGCTTTCGCGTCAGACGAGCATCCCCGTTCGTAGCGTAACCAACGCGATGACGGTCGAGCCGAATACGATCTACTTGATTCCGGCAAAAATGGAGATGGTGATTAGCGAAGGCAAGCTGTTGCTGACCCAGAGAAACCCCGATCGAGCGTTCTCGCACCCCATCGATCAATTCTTTCGCTCGCTTTCCAGCGATGTTGGTCGATACGCAATCGGGGTGGTCCTTTCGGGTACCGGGACGGATGGGTCGCGCGGTATCCGAGACATTCACGAAGCCGGCGGGTTGGTGGTCGTTCAAGATACGTCGACGGCCAAATTCGATGGGATGCCGATCAGTGCTATGGATACGGGGGTGGTCGATGTTGTGTTGCCGCCGACGGCGATCGCCGAAGCGTTGATTCGCTATGCACATGACGGGGTTACTCGCGAGAAGCTTGCGGAGGAAGACTTGGCGCTAGCAACCATGGATGGAGGCGATCAGATATTTGGACTCTTGAATCGCAAGTATGGATTGGACTTTTCGCAGTACAAAGCGACCACGGTCGGCAGGCGGATCAACCGCCGCATCCAGCTACTCCGGTTGGAAAATGTGGGGGAATACGTCAAGCGATTGAGCGAAGATGACGTCGAGCTAAACGAGCTCTACAAAGACTTGCTTATCGGTGTGACAAAGTTCTTTCGCGACCCGGACGCATTTGATTCGCTCAAGCGAGAAGTGATCTCAAAGCTATGTGCAAAGACGGATCGCGACGACGGCATCCGCATCTGGGTGGCCGCATGCGCATCGGGCGAGGAGGCTTACTCAATCGCAATTCTGGTGGATGAGGAATTGCGGCAACGGGATGTTCAGCTTGACGTCAAAATCTTTGCGACCGACGCGCACAGCGGGTCTCTGCAAACCGCCGCCAAGGGACTGTATCCCGAGGATGCGCTAAGCGAAATGTCGGTCGCGCGCCGGGATCGCTACTTTCGGCGTGTCCGCGATGGCTATCAAGTCACGCGCGAGCTACGTGACTATATCGTGTTTGCTCCCCAAAATCTTATCAGCGATGCACCATTCACCCAGATGGATTTGGTCACATGCCGCAATATGCTGATCTATTTGCAACCCCAAGCTCAGAAGAAAGCAATATCACTGTTCCACTTTGCGATCAAACCTAGTGGAGCATTGTTTCTCGGGCCTAGCGAGACGCCAGGGGAGCTGCTGGACGAATTCCAAGTGATCGATAAACGGTGGAGAATCTACACCAAACGCCGGGACGTTCGCCTACCGGTCGCGGTCCGCAGTTCGATGGCGCGACGTCATGAACGTTTGCCACATATCACTCTACCCGTCACCACTTCGCGAGTGAATCGGATCGATCAAGAATTGATTGCGACATACGATCAATTGCTCGCAAAGAAAATGGGATGCAGCATCCTCGTGAATGATCGCGGCGAAATTCTGCACGTATTCGGGGGCGCCGAAAAATATCTGAAGCCACGCGGCGGGCGTCCTTCCAATCACATTCTCGAACAAATTCACGAGTCACTCCGTGGGTCCGTCTCTGCAGCGTGGCACCACGCGGCGAACAAACATAACACCGTTCGTTTTGCTTCCGCCAATTTTAATGGGGGCACAAATCTGGAAAATATCCGGATCACGATCGAACCGCTCGGCGACGAGGCGAAACAGCCACAGAACGTCTTGATTGAGTTCGCCGTTGCTGGCGTCAAGACACCACCTCCCGAAATGGAAGCCTCTCTCGACCAACTGCAAATGGGTCGCATCGATTCGCTGGAAACCGAGCTTCGATACTCTGAGGAAAACTTGCAAGCGACCATTGAGGAGATGGAAACCTCGAACGAAGAGCTGCAAGCTGCTAATGAAGAGCTAATCGCTGCCAATGAAGAACTCCAAAGCACCAATGAAGAGCTCCACAGCGTCAACGAAGAGTTGTATACCGTCAATGCGGAACACCAACGACGCGTCGAAGAGCTTGCACAGGCCAATGACGACATGGACAACCTTCTGGCGACGACGCGTGTGGGCGTTATCTTTCTAGATGAGGCGCTCTATATCCGTCGCTTCACACCCGAGATCGCCCGAGTATTTCACTTGGACAACAATGACACGGGTCGGTCGATGGAGCATTTCGCTCATGTGCTCAATCGACCCACGCTGGTCGATGACTTGCGTCTTGTATTGGCCGACCAGGTGGAAAGCGAATATACGGTGAGCGATCACAGTGGAACACCGTATTTGTTGCGAATCCTTCCGTACCAGAGCGGCGATACGACCCGGGGACTGGTGATGACGCTGATCGACATCTCCACGCTGAGCAAGGCGGAGGCGGAAATTCATCTGCTTCAGCTCGCGATCGAATCAGCCGTGAATGGAATTATCATCACGAATCCTCAAATCGACGGTGATCCGATCGTCTACGCCAATCGAGGTTTCTTGCAGCTCACGGGGTACGATCATGACGAGGTGATCGGACGCAACTGTCGTTTTCTTCAGGGCGAGGATACGAGCCGAAAAAGTGTCGCGTTGATTCGCGAGGCGTTGGCTCGTGAAGAGCCCATTCGAACGACGCTATTGAACTATCGCAAAGACGGCACCCCTTTCTTTAACGATTTGCAAATCACTCCCGTGCGCAATCCGAACGGCGAGTTGATCAATTTTATCGGGGTCCAGCACGATGTGTCGGACCAAATCAACATTCAAAACGCGTTGGAAGACGCGAACGAGGCCGCCGAACGCGCGAACAAGGCAAAGAGTTCTTTTCTCGCAACGATGTCTCATGAGTTGAGGACGCCGCTGACCGCGATGCTCGGTTTCGCCGACATCCTTCGTAGCGAAACCGAGGATCCGCTAACCATTGATAAAGTGGAAACGATCAAACGCAATGGCGTTTACTTGTTGGCGCTACTGAATGACATTCTTGACCTTTCCAAGATCGAAGCTGGTAAACTCCAGTTTGAGCAGCGTGCGGTGAATATCCGCGAGCTGATGTGCGAACTCGAAACTTTGATGCAGAACCGATCGAGCCGAGCCAACGTGCCGCTTCGGTTCGAGTTCGCGACGCAATTGCCGTCGGAGATCACCGCGGATGATGTGCGAGTACGCCAGATCCTTGTCAACTTGATCAGCAACGCGATCAAATTCACCGAGAAGGGCGAAGTGGTCGTTACCACGACGATGAATCACGAAGTTTCGCCGTCAAGGCTGGAGATTGCCGTCGTCGATACTGGAATCGGTATCTCCAAGAAACAAATCGGTAAGTTGTTCACGCCATTCAACCAAGCGACCAAACAGACGACTCGCCATTTTGGTGGAACGGGATTAGGACTAAGCATCAGCAAACGCTTGGCCGAAGGGATGGGGGGCGCGATTCAAGTCAGTAGCGACTTGGGAAAAGGCAGTTGCTTCACATTGTTGCTGCCCGTCACCGCGTCGCAAGGTGAGTCGTTGACCGAGATGTCCGCGTCAGCTGATGGACGTATGAATTTTGTCACGACACTGCAAGAGCAGCCGACCTTCCCCAAGATCGATGCCAAAATTTTGTTGGCGGATGACCGTCGTGATGTCTGGCGAGTCGGAAAACACTTTCTCGAGAAATGTGGTGCCGATGTGACCATCGCGGAGAATGGGCAGCAAGCGGTCGATGCCGTGGAACGTGCCAACAGCAGCCATCAACCGTTTGCTCTGGTGTTGATGGACATGCAGATGCCAGTGATGTCAGGACGCGAGGCCGTAGCAAAACTACGAGAACAGGGCTACAAGAAACCGATCGTCGCCTTGACTGCGGACGCGATGGAGGGTGAACGCGAGGCGTGCATCGCAATGGGATGCGATGAGTACTTTCCTAAGCCAATCGACGGGCCGCGATTGATGAATTTGATCGCTTCACTCCTGGAAAACCACCCGACGTGAACTGGTGCGGTTACGAGCGTGCCTCGCTTGGCATGTAGATTGCCTTCAGTCATTGCATTCGGAACCAGGAGCGTTTGCTAGAATGCAATTTAGACTCGAAGCGGTGATCTCATGCTAAGCATCACACAACGGCCAGTCTTTACAGTCACGATCGGCATCGTGGCTTGTTTGTCGCAGCCATATAGCCCACAGGCTTGGTCGGGTGAGCGAGACAGACCCGATCATACGTGCTCCATTGCACAAGTTTTGCTTCACGCTGCAGGCGAACTCGATGCGGGCCAAGTTCCAACTCGCGATGAGTGTCGCCAGGAATTATTATTGGCATGTCGCCAAACATATGACTTTCTCCTTTCGCCGGACTCGGATTTGAATGGTGCCGGATGGATTTCGTACCTGCAACTCGATGAGCTGATTGGCTCGCTTGAGCAAAACGACACACGTAGCGAATCCATTGCTGCGGAGCTTGAGCGGCGGTTGGTAGGGCCGGTCCCTGGGGTGGAATTTCCCACGATCATGCGACTTCGGCATAGCGTTCGTCGTTACGGGGACGCACCTCGTTCCTCCGATGTTGAGCGGCACACAGAGCGATTGCGAGGTCGCTTGACAGAAATTGCGAATCAGTGCCGCGAATCCGGTGACCCATTGTCACGCAACAGCATTCAAGCCATTTCAGAAGCTTATGCTTGTTTAGTTGCGCTGGACCAACCGAATTCAGGTGCCGACGCCGTTCGCGATGCATTCAATTTGCCCAACTGCAAACTGTCGATCTCGGAAGAGTTTTTGCGACGCACCGTGCAGCGGCGCGTGAATGAAACGATCAAGATAAAAGACTGCATTTTGGGCACCCAGCTTTTTGGCTTGGCAAGTTTAGAAGGCGATATACACGTTGACGTCAAGCCGTCCGAGAACGAGGCGTTGTTGAAAGTCATTCTGAACGGAAAATTTTCGTGTCGGAATCGCGGCTACAATGGTCCAGTAAGACTTAAAACATCCAGTGCGGCGGATGTTCAAGCCAACCGCTTGGTTGCAATTCAAGGAACGGGCGTCACGTTGTCTCCGGCACAAATCCATACGGAGTTTTCGAGTGCCGTCGATGCGATCGAGCATCCGCTCCGGCTTGTCCGTCGAATTGCCCAACAGCAAGCCGAGAAGCAGAAAGCAGAAGCCGACCAGATTGCTGAAACGAAACTTCAACGTCGTATCGAGGAGCAATTTATAGCGCAGACAAACACGTGCGAATCATTTTGTCCCGAAGAACTCATCGAACCGTTAATGCCGTGGTTCAGCCGGTTTGATGTGCCGGCGCCAAAGCAGGCCTGGAGTTCGACGGAAGATTCCATCGAAGTACATTGCCACGTCGCGCATGAGGACCAAATCTGCAGCGCCATGGCACCGCCGGAAGTCGAGCAGCCGTTTGCGGTGGCAATCCAGTTTCATGAAACCGCAATCTGCAATGCGCTCAATCCGTGGCTGGCTGGCCAGTCAATCACCAGGTCACAATTGGAGATGGTTTCTTTGGCGTCCGGCAATAAAAGCATCGCTGATCTACCAGCGGAGCTTTTGATGCAGTCGCTAGCAGCCTGGGATGTTGCTCCATTGATTCCTGTCACAGAATTCCAAGTCGACTTGGCGCCGACTCACCCGGTCATTTTCGAGGCCCGGGAGGGTGCGTTGACGATTGGCTTTCGCGCGTCAGCCATATCCGACTCGGGGGAGACCTCGCCACTTCGGGACGTCGACATTCGCGCCGTCTACCGCCCTGTGCATCAAGCGGGCGGAAATTATATGTTGGTCCGTGATGATGATGTCCAGGCCACTACCTCAATGGCGGGAGCCGACGACGATGGACACGCGTTGTTAGAGCAGGTCAAACTCATGTTTGGAAATCTGTTGCCGAAAACCTGTTTGGGTGAGAGCATTGCTCTGCCAGCCGAAGAGCTACAAAGTTCGAGTACCGGCCACTCCCTGATTACGACCAAGATTGAGTCGAGCGACGGTTGGCTAACGATTGTCACATCACCGTTATCGCCCCCGCTGGTAGCGACAGCAAACTAACTGCCGCTGAATTGTTAATGCGAATGGCGTTATCGGTTCGTCCACGTATAGATTCTCAGTGGTGGTAGATTCCATAGCACGAGTTGTGTTTCTGGTTCGCCGAGCATCGGACTCACGTATTTTTTGACATGATCTCTGAGCTGGTACGCAATGAACACACCCTGTTCATCAAGATGGTGCCGAACGGCTCCGGCAATTGATTCTGCACTGCCGTCGGGTAGTGATGAAAATGGAATGCCGGAAACGATCACGTCAGGCGAGGCCATCTGGTGTTGCGCTAAAATCTGGCCAAGTTCCACCGCGTCGCCCCGGTGTACGATCAATCGCGGATCGCCAATCGCTTGAATGGGCTCGATGAACTCGCCGGTTTTTTCAATCGCAAGCACGCGACAATCCGGGCGCGCGAACTTTAGAATTGCAGCGGTCGTTCCTCCGGTACCAGGGCCAAGGTCAACGATATTGCGAGCGTGCCGAATGCAGTGGCGGTTGGCGATACAGTTCACCAGTCGGTCGGAGCTCGGGCAAATGGAAGCAACTTCGGCAGGATTCTTGAGCCATGCTCGCCATACCGCCGTCGCTCGCGAGAGAAAATCAGGATGTTTCACGTTGGCAGCATGCATAGGCATTTAAATTCACACAGGGCTCGGGGAACGACACAAATGGGGTGGCCGCACGGTCAATGATTATCGAGTAATGGCCGCTGGAAGGCGGCAAATCGTCGACTTGACGGCGATCGCCTGAGTGATAGCAACGGACGTACCAACGTGGTTCATTGGATGACAGTCGCGGGGGAGTAGGGCCATTTTGCTGACTTTTTCACTTGCGAATGTCGCATTCAACCCGCTATAGCCAAGCTTGCCCATTTTGCACCGCTCGATCATGGAAGAATTCGATGCGACCGAGACGAAACCGATTCACTATTGCAGGCACGTTGATGGTCTTGATGGCGAGCGTCACCGTTGACGCTGGCGGCCAAGACTTTCAAGTTCCCAGCGGTGCCCCTGCTGCCCCGGTATCAACCGCGTCTCAGCCAAGTAGCCTGCCACCAAGCCTGCAACAACAGCAGCAACAGCAAATGTCCACAGCATCGGGAGGGCGATTGGCGCCTAGTAACGAGTCGCTGCCTCGGACGGCGGGCCAAGAACGACGCGATTACGACCTTCGTCCTTACACGGGATATCTGACCAAGCACAGTCGACCGGAACAAGCAATTGTCGATTGGATCTTGCGTGAGACTGGACCCGAAGTTTGGTTCGGCGAACCGTTCGGCTACATGAGCGCCGACCGCGATAAACTCACCGTCTATCACACACCGGAAATGCACCAGGTGGTCAATGGAATCGTTGATCGATTTGTTGCTGGTGAACGCGACCCACAGGTCATGAACTTGCGAGTGCTCACGGTCGGAAACCCGAATTGGCGGAGCCGAGCTCATATGTTGATGCAACACGTGAATGTGGATTCCGCCGGCGTCCAGGCATGGCTATTGACCAAGGAAAACGCGGCGCTTGTGCTCAATATGCTGCGCCAGCGCACCGACACTCGCGAAGTTCAATCGCTTGACATCATTACTCACAATGGCCAGACGGAGAAACTCGCGAGCATCCGTGGACGTAACTACGTCCGCAACATTCGCCCTGCTCCCACCGGGTGGCCACCCTACGAGCCCGAAACTGGCGAGGTTCAAGAAGGCTACCAACTCGAACTTAGCCCCCTATTGAGCACTGACGGTCGCAAACTGGATTGCATGATCAAGGCAAGCATCGACCAAGTCGACAAGCTCGTCCCGGTGGATTTGGATTTGCCTCTACCCAGCGGGCAAACGCACCGCGCTCGAATCGATGTCCCCCAGGTTGTAAGTTGGCGTCTTCACGAACGATTTCGCTGGCCATCGGATATGGTGCTGTTACTTTCTTGTGGGGTGGTCGCCAGCCCCGAACGTCCCCAAGCGGCGATGCCGCTGCTGAATTTCGGCTCGCTGACCGGAACCACCGCCGGTCGCGCCGATGCCCTGTTGTTCATCGAATTTCGCGGACGCGCCTCCAATAGCCTGACTACCACGCCGCTCGTTCCCCAAGTTGCTGGTGGAAACTCCGGCCCCAATCGCGGACGATACTAGCGTCGGTTGGGTCAAGGCGGATGAGGCGTGAAAGTTCGGTGGGGATCGATCCGTATCGGACACCGGAATTTCGATGCCTCCCTTTCCATTTCGCATTTCACCCTTCAAACTTGCGCTCCGCCCTTTTAAGTTCATCATTCTGACTCGCATTCGAATCGTTCATGGATACTGCTCCCTCGCGCCGAGTTGTGATCACCGGTGTTGGCGTCGTTAGCCCACTGGGAAATGATCCCCAAGGACTCACCGCGTCACTCCGAAATCGCGTCAGTGGCATTCGGCCTTTGACCCAGGTTCCCCATGGGGTGTTTGGCGTGGATCACGGTGCCGAAGCGATCGAATTCACCGGCGACATCGAAAACTACGGTCCGCTGGAGAAGACGCTGCAGCGAACGATTCGCAAGGGCACCAAACTGATGTGCCGTGAAATCGAGATGGGCGTCGCGGTGGCTCAATTGGCGATGACGGATGCCAAGTTGACTCCCGAGAATCGCGATCGCGATCGCACCGGGGTCGTCTATGGGTGTGATTACATCATGTCCTTGCCCGAAGAGTTCGCCGAGGGGATCGGGCGCTGTCTCGATGCGGAAGGAAAGTTTCATTTCGACAAGTGGGCTGAGCTGGGTTTGCCTCAAGTCAATCCGTGGTGGTTGTTGAAGTACTTGCCGAACATGCCGGCCAGCCACATCGCCATCTATAACGATTTAAGGGGACCCAACAATTCGATCACCGTTCGCGAGGCATCCAGTGGCGCCGCGATCGCCGAAGCCTACTCGACCATCAATCGGGGACATGCCGATGTGCTGGTCGTCGGTAGCACGGGGTCACGCATTCACCCGTTGAGGACGTTGCATGCGTCGATGCAGGAAAACCTGGCCTCCGATCGCAGTGACTTTGCCAAGATGAGTCGTCCCTTCGATTCAACTCGCGATGGGAGTGTTCTCGGCGAAGGTGCCGGCGCGATCGTTTGCGAGACGCTGGAACATGCGCAACAGCGTGGGGCAACGATCATCGGAGAAATCGTTGGCTACGGCAGCAGCACGGTTGGCGAAGCGGCCGGAAGTGATCATCTCCAAAAAGCATTTACGAATGTCATCCGTGCTGCCCTCGGGAGCACACCGCCGCGTGGCGTCGGTCACATCAGCGCTCACGGATTGGGGACGCCCAATTCGGATCATCAAGAGGCGATGGCGATTCGAGCGGTGTTCGGCGACGTGAGCGACCAGCCGCCCGTGACAACTGTCAAAGGACACATCGGGAATCTGGGCGCCGGATCCGGAATGGTGGAAATCATCGCGAGCCTTTCCTCGCTCGGTGGAAGTCTCTTCCCAATTCTCAATTGCGATGAACTCGATCCGGGCTGTCCCATCAACGCCTGCGTCACCGATGACACC
Organism: Pirellulaceae bacterium; assembly: GCA_041741195.1. GTDB lineage: Bacteria > Planctomycetota > Planctomycetia > Pirellulales > Pirellulaceae > JBBSJZ01. Next base: position 40,124 of record JBGSKM010000078.1, on the reverse strand, counting down.
CCCGCCGGTGACTCGTTCTTGAGCGTGAACATCACTCCTCAAGGCCAAGCATCAGCGGTTCGAATTCAACGCTTCGTTGCGTAATCCTTGCGGACGAACAGCGTCATGCCTTAACCGATAAGAAGCCCTTCGCCAGGTTCGGACTCTTCCCACTCGCGACGAATTTCTCGCAGTCCGTAAGCGCATAACTCAAACTGGTCGCTCAATCGTTGCAGCAAATCGCACGATGGGCGATCGTTGCCCGCTTGAATCTCAGCGGCGATCGCGTAGGCACGCTTGCCTTGGCGACAGTAATCGATGAACCCATCGACGGAGTCACTCGGACGGATCCGCCGCAGACTTTCTGGATACATCCCCGACCAAAACAAAGTGAAATCACCGATGTGCCGATGGGTTTCGCGTCGCGCCAGACCGATCCGCTGTTCGGCTTCGCAGAGCATTTGGAATACTTCCGTTGCGGGACGTCCGTCACCACGCCGGACGCGATGCATCGAATCCACTCTCACAAATCGCAACAACATGTCGCTGAGATAATCGATGAGTTGAGTATCCGCGACACCCAACTTCGACTCAAAAATACACTCGCTCAGTCCGCAAAAAAAACGCTCGATCGTCGAGCGTCTTGGCGAAGCATCATCAACACCCTCAGGCATCATCGTCCTCCACTTTCCGCGATGGCGGCGGCTCTCTCGTCACTCATTTACGAGTGAGCCATCCACGTGGTTCGTTAAGCGTCGTCCAACCTGAATTCCACAATTAGTAGCCGCCACAAGCCGCGTCAAGAGAAATATCGGGTGGCTTGAACCAACACTCGCAACTCTTCCCCTCGGAGGCCAATTAGTGCTGTTTTGCCGCCGCGACGCTCATCGGTCTGTGTGACGAGCAGCGACCGGCCGGATGAATTTCTCGGATTTGCGCGGTTGCATTGTGAAGCCATTGCGTCGCCCAAAGCGAATTTTCAATGAAGCTTACTGGGTATTGGAGCGCGACGCTCGGCGGTACGTTTCGCGTCGCCAAATTTCGAATTGCGACCGGGTCAGTTCCTGCTAGGCTTACGAGGAAACTTCTTAAATTGGCCGCAAAAAGTTCTGGTAACGTTGCTTAAAGATACAGTGAATGGCAGATAACACGTCAGCTCAGCCGATCGCTCGAAATGGAGTCGCGTGCGGTGCGTGCCAACACTTCAATAATGAGTCAGCTCAATTTTGTGCTGGTTGCGGGCAGGCGTTGTTCGAGCCCTGTGGCAAGTGCAGCCAATCGGTGCGATTGGAACAAAAGTTTTGTGGCGGGTGTGGCACTGATTTACAGCAGAAGCGGGAGCGAGTTCGCGAACAGTATGAACAATGGTTGACATCCGCGGTTGAAGCCGCCCGGTTGTCGGATTTTGAACGGGCGCTGGGGCAACTCGGCCGCGTTGCTGAGGACAAAGACTACCGTTATGCCGAGCTGAGTCGCCAAGCGAACGTGGCGATCGAGAAAATCAACAAGCTCAAGACCCAGCGAACGGCCGCGGTTGAGTCCCTTGTCGCCCAAGCGGAAGTGGCTCTGGCCAATGAAGATCGATCGGCTGTCGTGGAATTGCTCTCGCGAGTCCCCGAAGCGATGCGATCTCCAGAGATGCGCCAAATGCTTGAGAGTTGTTCGATGTTCGTGGCTCGTTTGACTGAGTTGGAACAGACCCTTCAAAAGCAACTAGTGGCAAAGGACTACGAAGGGGTCGCGGGCACGATCGAAGTGTTGTTGGGGTTGGTCCCCAACAGCGAGCGGTACACCAAAGTGGCGAGACAGGTTGCAGAGAAATTGCTCGCGAGTTCGCAGCGGCGGTTCGACAAACAAGATTACACCGGCGCGGCAAGCAAGCTGTCAGCTGTTCCCTCGCAAATGCGTGATGGCCGATACGAGTCGGCGAGACAGTTGATTGAGAATGTGGAGTGGTTGGAAAAACAATTTGTTGCCGAACCGCTCGCGACGTCAACCTTGGGACGATTGGCCGTGCGATTCGAAAAAGAGTCGCCGCAAAACGAGCGGGCTGTGCTCAACACTAAAGAGTTATTGCAGACGATCAAACAGCCCTACCAAGATCCACGCCAGCCCTTCAACCCTTGGCGAGGGACTCGAGAGAGCTGGATCGGAGGCAAGGCGAGCTATCTCGGTTACCCAACGTCGATTCCTGGCGCGAGCGACGAGACGCTGCGGCGGAATCCCGGGCGGTTCGCGGTAGCCATCGGATTGGCGCTTCAAGGATTGGGGCTGGGACTGGTAAGCGAGGGCTTTGCGGTCAAGAAAGCTCGCTTCGCCGTACTAGCAAGCAAGAAACCAAAGACGGCGTGGGGTATCGACGTTGGCACCTCGGGAATCCGAGCGGTGTTGCTTCAGTTGGACAAAGAAGAACTAACCGTTCTCGACTCGTACTACGACGAATTCGACGCCCCCACTTCTCGCATTGGCAATGAAACGACCGCCGCAGACACGATCCGCCAAGCGATCACCAAGTTCCTCGAGTCATCCAAGAGCAAAGAACTCGAGTCGTCCAAGAATAAGGAATCCGCTTACTGGGTGAATCTTCCAGCGGGCGAAATCATTGCTCGTTTCGTTCGGTTGCCTCCGGTGAAGGACAAGAAGGCCGAGGAGCTCATGGAGATGGAGCGGGTGCAGCGAATCCCGATGCCTCCGGACATCCTCGAGTACGTAGGTTGGATCGGGGCCAACGACGCCGACTCGGCTCACGGTCGGGCGGCATTCGTGTGTGCGGCAAAGAAGGCGGCGATCGCGGCACGAACCGACTTGCTCGCGTCCGCCGGAATGAAGATTTCCGGAATGCAATGCGATCAAGTCGCACTGGTGAACTTCGCCGCTCGAGAGTTCGCCGAGTCGTTCAAGCCAGTGGATGACGACAAGCCGACAATGCTGCCCACCGTTGCGATTCTCGACTCAGGTGCGACGTTTACGTCACTGCTCCTGATCAGCCAAGAAAGCTTTTGGTTTTGGAGCTTGGAGAACGGCGGAGAAGACTTAACGACAGCACTCGCCCGCGGAACGAAATCGGTCCATCGTGATGCGGAGGAATTGAAACGGTTTCCGGCAAAAATCGATCGACCCCGCGACGGGTACGAGCCAGTCGAAAAGCGGCTCGAAGAATTTCGTGCTAGACTGCAAAAGCTGGTGGCAGAAGGTCTCAACCAGAACGGACGTTTTGATGTGGTGGAGACGTGGTGCATGGGCGGTTCCCCAATGACACATAGTTGGATTCGCCGCGTGTTGTTGAAAGAGTGAACGCGAACGATTGATGAAAACGCAATGACGATCATCGACCACTATCCGAGTAGCGGTCGCATTGCGGCGGTCGATTTTGGCACCAAGCGGATCGGATTGGCGATCTGTGACCCTGATTGGATTTTGGCCAGCCCGCTCGAAGTTTACACGGTGCGCGACCCGAAGCGCGATGCGGCCTACTTCGCAGAGATTTCCCAGCAGGAACGGATTGTCGCCTTTGTCGTCGGGCTACCGATTCACTGTGATGGCGGTGAAAGCCAAAAGAGTGCCGAAAGCCGAGAGTTTGCCCACTGGTTGCGTGACGTGACTCGGCGCCCCGTAAGACTGTTTGACGAACGGTTTACGACCTCCGCCGCACGTGAACGACTACGATCCAGCGGTTCCTTCAAGCGATCCAACAAACGTCCTGTTGATGCAATCGCTGCGCTGGTGCTCCTCGAATCGTTCTTGGAGGCGTCGCGTTACCGAGATGAGATAGTGGGACTTCCGATCGACGGACCGGTGCAAAAAATCGATGGTCTCGACTGACGAAAGTGGTATCGACGGACGATCTAGGCTGCTTCGCAAGGAGTAACCAACGACTCCAGCAAATCGGCAAATCGGCGTTCTGCCTCGCGACGACGGCGAACGCGTTCGCTCAACGTCCAACCGGAACGGATCTCCAAAACACGTCGGGAAACCTCTAGGTCAGTCGGCAAATTCTCATTCTGAGTCAAAACGGGAACTTCCGAGACAGCCGTACAAGTAGTAGTCGTCAACATGGTGGATTCCTCCTGAAAGCAAATCACCGAGCAAAGCCAGGCCCGCATGGGGCGCTGTGAAACACCGCACGGATCGAGCAGATGTCGATCTGGCACCAAAACCCTTGATGCGAAGCTGATCAATCGCAACATCTGTGCCAATCATGACGATTGAAGCGGCCGGCAGGTTCGCGGCCCGTCCCGTTGCGACTTAACGCGGCTGAATTCGCATCTGGGAGGACCTTAGGTCGAATTTCACACCCGTTTCATCAGGGCGTTTGCCAGACCGTGGCTTGGAACGATTGAAATGTTTTCAATTCTCGCGACGGAAGTTGCAACACAACGAGACGCTCGACGGATTCACCCGCGCCGCAGATTGCCTGGACCACCCGCAGTAACGTTGCTTGGGTCACCTCGCCGCGAATATCCACGTACTGCAGCCGTCCCGCGGCGTCGTACAGCATTCCGAACAGTTTCTCGTGACCACCGGCGGACGCAAATCCGAATGAGCCATCGGGCTCGAGGCTGACTCCAGGCATCGTCTCCAGACGCGCCACAGCTTCTTCAAAGCTGGTTAAAAAGGGGCCTGCGATCGGAAGGCTCGTCAGGCTGGGGCCGTACAAGTAAATGTGAAACGGATTCATGGGATGACCTTTTTTCGCCGGCCGAGGTAGGAAAGCCAGATCATTCGAGTGGCAACTGACCGATACGGTCGCCATCGCTCGGCACGCTCGAGGATCGCTGGAGGCGACGGGTCTTGATTCACATCGATTTCGCATAGTCCTTTCACCAGCGCCAGATCGCCGATCGGAAAAATGTCGGGGCGACGTAGCGACATCAGCAAATAGATGTCGGCTGACCAATCACCCAGTCCGAGCCGCGCAGTGATCTGGTGACGCACGGTGGCATCGTCCAAAGTGGCAAGACGACCGATCACGAACCGTTTGGCGATGACATCATCGGCCAGCGCCAACGCGTAGCGAGATTTTTGGCGACTGTAGCCGATCGCGCGAAGCGTCTCGCTTGAAAGAGTGAAAAGGCGAGCGGCGGTGATCCGCCCGCCGCATGCGCCAGCGGTCTTCTCGAACGTGCTTTTGGCCGAAGCCAACGAGACCTGTTGCTCAAGAATGATTCGTATCAACGTGGCGAACGTTGCCGGTCGTTGCCACAGCGGTGGCGGTCCAAATTGACTTCGAACCGCACGAAGCACCGGATCACGGCGGGACAATTGCTTCGCAATGGCATCAAGTCGCTCTTGATTCAACGCGTCCATTGGCTGTGCCAATGTCCGTGGACCACGCGGGATCAAAGCAATTGGTCCAGCTCCTCGGTCAGCGTGGCAAACCGCTGGAGAGTTGTCGCCACGGGTTCTGGCTTGGTCATATCAACGCCCGCGTCACGGAGCAGATCAAGTGGATCTTTGCTGCAACCGCCGGACAAGAACTTCAAATAGTCGGCCAGCTCCGTTGGCCCACCCTCGAGGACACGACGCGACAGAGCGACGGCAGCACTCAAACCGGTAGCGTACTTGTAAACATAGAACGCGCGATAAAAGTGCGGGATTCGGAAACACTCCAAATCCAACTGTTCGTCAATGACGAAATCAGGTCCAAAGTAATCGACCAGCAACTCGCGGTAGGCGGCTCGTAGCGACTTGACCGTGAGCGCCTCACCCGCCTCGGCCATCTCGTGCGTACGTTTTTCGAATTCCGCGAACATCGTTTGACGCACGACGGTCGCGCGAATGCTGTCCAATTCGTTGTTGATCAAATAGGCACGCTCGGAATTGTTGGCGGCGTTGCGCAGCAGGTGATCGGTCAGAAGTTGTTCGTTGAACGTGCTGGCGACTTCCGCGACGAAAATCGTGTAGCTGTAATACTGGAACGGTTGGCTACGCGCCGAATACCAGCTATGCATGGAGTGGCCGGCTTCATGAGTCAGCGTGAACACGTCGTTGAGGACTTCGTCCTTGAAGTTCATGAGAATGTACGGATCTCCGTCGAAAGTTCCGCAACTAAACGCTCCGCTTTGTTTTCCTCGATTCGGATAGCGATCCGCCCAGCGGCCACGCAGCCCCTCGGCGAGCACCCCACAGTACTCGTCGCCCAGCGGCGCGAGCGATGCAAGAATGACTTCGACGGCTTGGTCCCACGTGTGGTGTTTTTTGATGTCACTCAGGATGGGGACATAGGTGTCGTAGTGATGGATATCGGGCAATTCCATCTTTCGTCGACGAACGTCGAGGTAGTGATGCACGGCGGGCAACGACTGGCGAACGGCCGTGATCAAGTTGTCATAGACCGCCACGGGGACGTTGTCCGGGAACAATGACGACTCCAGACTCGAACTGTAGTTACGCGCCTTGGCGTAGTAGACGTCACGCTGGATGCTGCCCGCGAGCGTTGCCGCGAGCGTATTCTCGTGTGCAGCGAATTGCTCATAATACTGGGTGAACGCTTGGCGGCGCACGCTTCGCTGGGGGCTGATCAGCAGTTGACCGTAGGTCGCGTGAGAGAGTTCGACCTTACGACCCGCGTGGTCTTCGATCTCGCCAAAGCGAAGGTCCGCATCGTTGAGTTGCCGGAACGCGTTCCCGGCGGCCGAGGCCATCTCGCCTTGCATCGCGAGTAGCCGTTCCTCACGATCGCTCAATGTGTGGGGGCGATAACGAACCAATCGTTCGAGTGACAACCGAAATGGTGAAACCGCTTCGTCATCGAGATACCCAGCCATCACTGCTTCGTCGATCGCGAGGATCTCTGGCCGCATGAAGCTAGCCGCTTGCCCCGCTTGAACGGCCAGGTTTTGGAATCTCGCTTTCATCGCCTGCGAATCACTGTTGCTCTGGTCTTCCGTGGTCTTCAAGAACGCGTAGGTTCCAAGAGCGTCGGCACGTCGATCAAATTCGCTGTCGAACGCAAGGAACTCAGCAAGCGTCTTAGCGGATTCGCCCAATCGACCACGAAAGGTCTCGAACGTCGGGATCATTTCCTTCAACTTGCCAAACTCGGCTTCCCAGCCAGCGTCGTTGGCGAAGAGGCTCGATAGGTCCCAGCAATCGCTGGCGGCGACGTCGCGGCGACTTGGTAGGGTGGCGGTGCTCATCCGTGGGAGGTCCTTGAAGGATTGGTGCGGGCAAATTTACAAGTGGTTGGCGATGAAGGGCGTGATTGTAGCGGAAGGTGACGCCGCGTCAGGGACTCTTGTCATCGCCCAAGAATTGACGGCGGATCTCCGGCAACTTGCTGCGGTGATAACGCTGGGTACGCGCCGCGTCGATGATCGCCAGAACGACCACGACCAACAACTGCACCATGACCAGCATCCAGCAGACACCCCAAACGAAGCCGGGGCCAAAGAATGCTGAGACGAGTATCAGCCCGCCGCTAAAGGCGAACAAAACGTGCACTCGGCGTCGCCCCACGGTCCGGCGTGCAAAGTACAAATTGTCCATTTCGCTTTCGTCACGTCGTTCACCCCAGCCCACTTGTTCGCGGTGATGCAACCAAACCGCAAACGCGATCAAGGTAAATCCAAGAATCAGTCCGCCCGCAAACATGCCGATTATCTCAGCCCCGATTGTTGAACCAACCAAGTGTGAACCACCCACACGACCGCTGCCATCGATTCGCCGCTGCAATTGGCCGGTATGTCTTGCTCGGTATGCCAATACGATGGTGCCCCTAGCCCCGGACGCGGATAGTCGAAATCGATGATGTCGATCGTGGGAATGCGAGCGATCTGGTTTAGCGGCAGGTGATCATCGCGCAGCTCATGACGAGTTCGCGATACAAACGCCGTTACTCCCAAAGCCTCGGCCGTCTTCCAGACATCGCGAGCCAACTCCCCTGCGAATCGTACGCTGTTCTTTTCCAAGTAAATCTTCAACTCGCGATCGCCGACCATGTCCAGCAAGATGCCAGCCGCGTAGGGGTTCACCGGCGGCTTGGCGACGTATTGTTGTGCAAAGTACGTGGAGCCCAGAAAGTAGTCGTCACGACCGTCTTCAAACACAAATTCTTCGCCGTCAAACAAGACGATGTCGACACCCACATCCTCCGGCAAGTCCGTAAAGCGATGCGACAATTCCATCAGCGCCGCTGTGCCGCTGGCTCCGTCATTCGCACCCACGAAGGTGCCGCGACGATTGTTGCGATCTCGATCCGGAAAGGGGCGAGTGTCGTAGTGCGCACAGAACAAATATCGCTTGACCCTTGTCGGATACCACGACGCGATCAAATTGGACATCGTGACATCCAAGCCATCGTTGGGATGGCGGATCGCAAACGTTTGCATCTGGATCGTCGCCCCTCGATCCTGAAAGAACTGCGACAAATACTGTTGCTGGCGTCGCATCGCATCGCTTCCCGATGGGCGAGGTCCGAAGTCGCAAAGCTCGATCAGATACCGCATGGCCCGATCGCCGTCATACTCGGACGGGATCGCCGTGATCGTGGGACCACCACTCGTCGACGAGTCGCCAGCCCACCAACCGACTGAATAAGCGATCCATCCAGCCCCAGCTACCATCGCTGCCAGAGCATATACCAGAGGCACCGGAAAACGACGCGGGCGATTCCCCAGCGGAGCCATCGCGGATTCACCCGAGTCTCTCGATTCGGGACTGACCGATGAAACCGGGTATTGAGTGGGACGTGCCGCCGATGAACCACGCCGTCGCGAGGCGGACGTGTGCGACACGGTCGAATGCGTTTCGTTCGAAGAGTTCATTCGGTTATTGTGAGCGATCGGCAAGCATTTACCCACGGGGGTAAACTAACTAGATCCTCGAGCGTGGTCGGGGAACGCCCGAGGCATTTCGCTGTGTCACCGTGAAGTGCCCGGGTCACATGTCTGGATTTGCTAGTACGGCCGGGAATACAACCACGCCCCGGAATACAAATGCGGCTCAAGATCAGTCGTGCAGGGTCGTATCGATGATCTCGCGAATCCGCAGCCCGAACTTATCGCCGATCTTGATCGTTTCACCGGTGGCGATGGGATGTCCGCCTGCCTCGAGTGTCAATGGCTCGTCACAATGGGTATCAAACGTCAACATCGAACCGGGGACCAAGTTCAAAATCCGGTCCAGCGACTCACGCTTTCTCGCCAGAGTCACTGTCACGGGAGTCTTGATGCTCAGCATCGCGGGTCGCAGATTTTCGTGAGTCATTTCCAAGGGAATGCTAGTGTTCTTGAGAGTAGCGTCTCAGTTCGAAACGCGTCCGCACGACTGGGAACTGCCCAATTTCGACGCGATCGTGAGACCCGATGCATCCCTTATCGGCCCGAATCTCCGTCAAAGTTTGCCCAGAAGTTGCCAGCATTGGCTAATTCGTCGCCCCAGGAGCCTCTTTTTTATCAAAAACCACCCACCAGAGGGTGTGGTCGGCAGGTCGGCGTGGATACATTAGTCGCATCAGACACACGCCCTGGTCAGTTGTGAATTGCGACGTTTCCGTCGCCTTCGCCAAATGCCGGGACTTGTTGTCCGCCGACGTGCTTCCTTGACCCACTGATCTTTTGAAATAGAAAGCGACGCGATGTGCTTACTGGCCGTTCAGTACCGCTTGGTCCCCGAGAGTCCCATATTGGTTGCGGCCAATCGGGAAGAGTACTTCGATAGGCCTAGTCTGCCGCCATCGATCCAATCCGGTAAGCCTCGCGTGTTGTGCGGGATCGACCAGAAGGCTGGCGGAACTTGGCTGGGTGTTAATCAAAATGGTTTGTTCGTAGGTATCTGTAACCGTGCGACGACGATGCCCTTGTTCGGTCAACGATCGCGGGGGTTGCTTGGTTTGGATTTGTTGCGTTGCGGCTCGGCGCGTAAGGCGTTGGACAAAGCACACGCCGAATTTGCCAAGACCCGTTACGAGGGTTGCAACATCATCATCGCCGACGCAAAAGATGGTTATGCTATCCACGCGGACGATCGGCAAGAGGTCGTCGAACTAGAAGACGGTCTGAATATCATCGGAGCGCGTGATTTGAACGACCCCGAGGATGCTCGAGTCCAAATGGCACGGCGGCTGTTAACGCTACAGACGCTCGATTCGCCGGTAAAGTTCCTGGCGGTTGCCAGCAAAGTTTTTGCACGCTCGCCCGTGGGACCCGGTCGGCCAAGCATGGTGATGCGAAACGGCGAATACGGAACCGTCAGCAGCACGCTGATTGCACTGGGTGTCAAACCCCGCGATGCGATTTATCAATTCAGCAGCGGTGCACCGGACCAGTCCAAGTACGAAGACTACTCGCCAATGTTGCGAGATATTCTTTCGCGTGGCCTTCGCGAAGCTCGCACCAAGGCGCGTGCCTAGGCCACGGCATCAATCGTCTCGGCTAGGAACCTGGCGACGAAGTTTCCAGCGGGATGTCGAAGTTCGCCAAGCCGTTTCTCGGATACAATTAAAGCCGGCAGTAATCACTGCCGGCTTTTTTCGTTTTCACGCCGTCAAGGTCTTCGTATGCGTTGCCTTATCCACAGTCTTTTCGTCACGTTCGCGATCGCAACATCGGCGTTGGCCGAGCAGCCTACGTCAGTCTCCAAAATCGACACCTCCGCCGACTCGTTCGTTTACAAAACGGTGGACGGTAGATCGCTCCGAATCGACTGGACCAAACCCGCGGACTGGAAATCCAGTGATCGACGTGGTGCAGTCGTATTCTTTCACGGGGGCGGATGGACTGGCGGCAAAGCAGGCCAGTTCGCTTCACACAGCGAGGAACTCGCCTCGCTGGGCGTCGTTTGCTTTCGCGTCGAGTATCGATTGATCCCGGCGAAGAGCAAAGCGGGGCCCGATGATTGTATCGCGGATGTTTCCGATGCGTTCCGTTTTGTCCGCGCACACGCTGCGGAACTGGGAATTGATCCAAATCGGATCGCTGCCGGTGGTGGTTCCGCTGGTGGTCATTTAGCCGCCTACCTCGGCATGATGGACGATGTGGCGATCGGCGATGTTTCACGCAAGCCCAACGCGCTGCTGTTGTTCAATCCCGTGTATGACAACGGACCCGATGAGTGGGGCCACAGTCGCGTCGGTGATCGTTACGAGCAATACTCACCGGCGCACAACATCAGCGCCGATGATCCGCCCGCGATCGTGTTTCTGGGAACTGCTGACAAGCTCGTCCCAGTCGCCACCGCCGATCGATTTCGCGATGCAATGAAAGCCGCGGGTGTCCGCAGCGAATTGCATCTCTACCAAGACCAACCCCACGGTTTCTTTAATGCCAAGGAAACCAACGACAAGTACTATCGCTTGACAACCGACGAGGCGATCAAGTTTCTCAAAGATCTCGGCTGGTTCTAGTGAGCAACCGCAGCCACGAAACACAACACGATGAGGACTGCGTCTGCCCAGCGGATTCGTCCGCTCGCCGAGCTTCGTCGCAAGTAGTCGAGTAGGCTTCCTGTCGGACAACCAAACCGACAGTAAGCCATCGGCACCATCGACGAAATCACCAGACTGGCGATGGCAATCACAATCGTTGCCGTGCCGGCGATTGGATAGAGGTAAGCGTGAAAGGGCTCCCAGGCCGCGAGATCCGTTGTTGGCCAGATCGAGATCGCGAGATAGCCAGCGACCAAGGTGATCGGCGGTATCCATTTGAGCCAGCGCTGGGTGCGGGGATCGAGTCGCCGCAGGCGCCGCGATTGCGCACCGGGGCGGATGAGTTGTTGAATGGCACCATGCGGACACAAATGACTGCAGTACACGTTCTTTTTCGTGATCGGCGGCCAAAGAAAACTCACCAGCACGAGCAGCGCGAGCCCCGGCGCGATTTGCCATGCGACACCGCCGATCGCCCAGCCGCCGAGCAGCGACATCGAAATCAAGTTGCCGGACCACCAACCGAGCACGCCGACGGCGGTAAGAAGCCAAATCACACGTACGCCGCGATGACGACGCCATTTGATTTTCGTCATCAGCCCCAATGCCGCGAGCAACACCATGGTCCCCATCTCGGCGGGCGAAAAATGAATTTGCCCTAGCGCCACCGATAGCGGCGATTCAGGCGGTCGACGCTCGAGCCCGCGATGTAACGCGATTCCTCGAGCCGTGCGAGCGAGTGTTTCGCCCACCGCTTGGCTCGTCATCGTCGCTCCAGAGACTCCTTCGACACCTTCCGCCGGCGAATCCGGCGCCGCCAGTTCACCGAGCGTCTTGCCTGTAAAAAGTTTCCAAAAATACTTGTCGGTGCGAACGTAGTCGACGTAGGGTTCATTGTCGAACGAGCTGCGTATCTCGATCGCGATCACCACATCAACGTCGGACACGGCGACGCGCAACTCCGTCGGACCCTGGTAGCCAATGATGTCATCGGTGAACGTCCCGGATCGATAGACTCGGATGTCGGTGGAGGCATCGACGGATGCCGTCGTCGACCGAAGTCTTTCGATCTCATCGCTGCGAAGTGGCTCGGGGAACACGAGCGAGCTAGACGCGTTGCTACCGAGTCGGGCTACCACGCCTCGCGCGAGCGCCAAACTAGTCAGCGTTGCACCGGAGACACCATCGACCTGAGTGGCGGCTTCCGGGTCGTTTAACTTCCATCCGCGAAACTGGTTGAGAAACTCGGCGCTCTCTCGGACGATTTGAACGTGCTCGGACGTATCGAGGCTTTCCAGCACCATCACGGATTGGATGATGTCATCGTCACCAACGACAAGGAGTGCTTCGGTCGGTCCACGATATCCACGAATGTTCGCCGCTTGGGGCATTGTCCTCGCAACACGCCCTTTCGTAGTTCCGCCGGCGCCCAAGACCTCCCATGATCCCGTGGAGTCGACGTCCGGAGCAACCGTTACAGCGTCCGATATCGCAGCTTGGATAGCATCCAACCTTGGGGGAACACTTTCATGCGTCACGCTAGGGTGCGGTCTTCGCAGCAGCAGGAGCAATGCGAGAAATATCAGCATGCGACCGGTGTGAATCACCACGTCGCGATATTTCAACCGAAAAGGTGGTTGTGATTGCACCGTCGCGATTACGGGCAATCGCCTCATTTCACGGGGGTCAGTTTCAATGCGTCGACGTGCACAAAGCCCCCAGCCTTGTCGGTCTTCACGACCACATTCACTTCCTGGCCAGCGACCAAATCGACGGTATCCAGCTTGATGGTTGGCTCGCTCGTATCACGTTGGTTGATCCGATACTCTGTCCGACTCACGCCCAGGTCAATGACAACCGGAGTATTGGTGGCTCGATTCTCGTGTGAGCCGCTGTACAACTCGACGGTGTACCGTCCGGCTTTGTCGACTTTGGCGGTGAAGCGACACGATGCGATCGCGCCGGGCGACGCGTAGCGGTACCCGAAACCGACATACGGCTTGAGCCCCGTGCCTTCGGTCCATGCCCCCTCGAACTTGGCATCTCGATCGTCAACCACGACGCCCTCGATCTTGCTGGGGTCGAGTCCGTCCGGTGGCCCCATCGAGCTAGCGATTGGCTGGACATTGTCGGGAATGACGATCGGGGCCGTCGGAGTACTGCGGCGCGCCACCCCAGGCAATCGGAGTAGTTCAAGAAGTTCATCCAAGTGCTGCTCGTACACGTCGCGTGGCGAACAATTCTCCGCGACACAAATCGATGCAGCCTTGCCGACCACTTCGCCCATCATGCCACACGTCTTCATCACGCGAACCGTACCAAGCGCCTCGTGCGTGACGCTGATGCAACGCCCTGCCATGAATAAGTTGTCGATATTGCGGCTGTAGAAACAACGGTATGGCACAGGGTACCCATACATACGATCCACACGCCGGTCATGCACCGCGATGCTGATGAACGGATTTTCGGGGAACTTAATCGCATACTGTTCTTTGGGGTAATGCAAGTCGATCGACCAGGTGCTTGGGACACATCCATCCGGGAACTCGCGTTTTTCGACCACGTCGTCTTGCGACAGGATCACATCACCGAGTAATCGACGGCTCTCGCGCGGGCCACCGACAAACGCGACCCAAGTGAGCACCGCGTTCTTGTGATCAGCGGCTCCGTCACGATTCTTCATGGCGTTGAATGCCCCATAAACCGCTCGCAAATTCCAATCGCGAATGCCCTCGGCATCATTGATCGCGTCTTTGTCAAAGCCGCTTTCCCAAAACCATTGTCCGTGATGGTCACGCGGATAGGGAAAGTCGTCCATGGTGAGATCGAGTGCCCAGGGCGTTTGCGGAAACGATGTCGTCGCTTCGGCCTCATCCCAAGCCCACATGTTGGACATGCCCATTCGGCCTGTCGGTGTAAGGTCCAAATCCGCTCCCGCCCACTGACCAATCCATCCGTGGCCGGTGCAGTCGACAAAGCGGTCACCGCCGACACGTAAGTCGGCGCCGCTGCGGGTATCGAATGCCTTGACCGCCGTCAGTCGCTCACCCTCCTTCTCAACTCCGTAAGCGTGATGGTTGAGCATCAAATCGATATTCGGCTCCGCACGGACCACTCGCTCTTTCAAATCGTCGCCAAATTCTTCTTCGCGACCCGGTGACTTGGTGGCGCGATCGGCGAACTCCTCGACGATCTCACCCACGCGAGGGAATTTTCCGCGTCGAACCAGACCCATCGCCCACACGCGTACTTCGCTCGACCCGTTGCCACCCAAGACTGGGCGATCTTGAATGAGCGCGACTCGACAGCCCATGCGAGCCGCCGAGATCGCCGCACTCATACCCGCATAGCCACCGCCGACAACGACCAGATCGTAGGGACCCTTATCGGATGTCTTGCCATCGATCCCAAGTTGCTTTCGGCGCCATGATGACAGAACCTCTTTCGCGGGCGGCGGCTGGCTATCCAAATCTGTCGTGAGATAGATGCAATCGCAACGGCCGTCGAACCCCGTGAGATCATGCAATCGAAACTCGGTGGTTCCCGCTTCGAGATCGACGGTGCCGCCATCGTGCCACGACCATTCGCTACCCTCGGTTCCAAATGGTTCGCTGAGCAACTTTCCGTCGATGCCAAGCTGGAACTTCCCGGGAGGCGGAGACGCGTTCCACCGCGCTACCCAGTCCATCGTTCGCACCCAAACGCGATAGGTTCCGCTGGTGTCGACCGTCACTTGTTTGACCGCATCATCGACCGGCTTGCCCAGCCCGTGGGCGAGCAAGTACGGCGAACCCATTTGTTGAATGAATTGTGTGTCGAGCTGCCAACCGCCATGGTCGTCGAAGCTTTCGGTTTCGATAAAGATTTCTGCCGCGATTGACTTTGTCTCGACGCCAACCAAAGACAGCAGGCCACCAAGAAAAATCGCAGAACCAATACAATTCATTCGCTGGAGTATCGCCATTGAACTTGCTTTTTACGACGCGGAACCGATTAAACCGTCAACACTGCCATTGATTGTAACCGGTGTCGATTAGACCTTCAGCGGACGACGCGAATGGAAACGTCGAATTTCATTGACGTAGACAAGTGCCGCAGGGTGGCTGGCTAGGAACGCGACGATCGATGACGTCGTTGTCGCCCACACCTTGGCGACCAGACTCGGTTGCCCGCCCGCAACACGGAGATCGTTCAGGATCAACGCCAAAACGGCGGGCTTGAGGACATTCTCCTCGTTGATCTTGAGGCGGGAACCACGGAAGCGAACCAGCAACTCGCTCTCCGCCGCCGTGACTTCCTGGTCAATCGACGAGGGCGATCGCAATTCGATGGCTAACCGAAATCTTAGCCGAGTGAGTGCGACGACGCGATTTTGAATCTGGCTCCGCCGCTCCGTCGCCTCTCCAACGATGCCATACGGATTCAACGTTAAAAAGACACCGCTACTTGTTTTGTTGCGATGTTGCCCGCCGGGGCCGCTACGCCGCTGCGTCCGCAATTCGCATCGCTTGAATAGCTCCTCGGGATCCATCACGGCCGGATGAGGCGAACCGACCATCGTGGCCGGATAACGCTCGTCGATACCGGCCATCGTCGGTTCAACCGGCAAATCTGATTCCTCGCCACTAGTCACGCAGCCACACCATGAGCCAGTCCATCATTTCTTCCGCCAAAGAGCGACTGTCCATTCGTATCACGGCATCCACCTGCGCACCCGTCGTCGCTACAAACTCGGCATCCTCGACTCGGCGAAGCGGGCACGTCACTTCGTAGTAGGCCTCGTTCGTGACCGAATTGACGTCCCTAGCGATCGTCGAACATGAACCGATTCGCGTCTCGTAAACTCCACTGGTACCTTGACTTTCATTGACAACCACTCGGCTCCCAATTCGGATGCTTTGGTAGTCCTTCGCATCCATCAATAATACCAGTTGCCTTGCCCGATCGGGGCTGATGCGACACCATGCTCCCGCAGCGCTGGCGCCCATTCCTTGTAGCATCGCCAGTCGCACAGCCGCGACGTGCTCGTGCCTCGCACTCTTGCCACTCGTCATCGCAACCGACATGCGTTCGGAGTCCTCCGCGTGCAACACGATCCCACTGACGGGCGCGAGGATGTGCTGCTGCAATTCTCGCTCACGCATCGCATCGACGCGATCTCGAGTTGCCGACTCGCTGGCACGCAGGACCTCCCAGTGACGAGCCGCCTCGGGATGATCCAGCGCCGACCTTTCCGCTGATTGTCGACGCAAGGTTGCCAATCGTAGTTGTCCCTGCAGCTTCACCGATTCGAGGACGACATCGGGGTTGTCAATCGTCACCAATCGCTGTCCCGCGGTCACCAAGGTTCCGATCTCGGCTTCAACGCGGTCTATGGTTCCGGCTTGGTTGACGTACACGGCGACCGCGTCCGCGGGCTCGATACGCCCTGTCAAACGTCGATAACGCGGCAACGGGACAAAAACGAAACCGATGATTGCCAAGAGCGTCAAGAATACTCCGGCGGTTCTTCGCCAACGTGGAAACGCCGACCATCGCCCCGTCCCGCGGGCAACATCAAATAGCTTGATGATTGATTTGGCGAGCGAAACGAGTATGCCCGTCACCACGAACACCATTGCCGTCGTCTGCAAATGGACATAGCTCAACAAATGCACCAATAGCAGTGAAATCGCCACAACGATGAACCCGCGGTAGATCGATGCGACAAAACTGTAAATCGCCAACGCATACGTTCGTCGACTTTGACGTAGTGTTCGTCCCGCCCCGGGACCGCCCAGCGCTCGGTCGACAAAACGGGTAATCGCGTCTCTTGATTCGCTTCGAAGGTTGGTGCTACCGAGCAGGTCGCTGAGCACATGATAGCCATCGTATCGCATGAGTGGGTTAGCGTTGAACAACAAAGTGCTCACACCACACACCAGCATCACGTAGGCGAAAAATAGTTGCCACGTTGGATCGCGGCTCACCATCCAACCAACAACCGATAGTGATGCGATGACCAACTCGATGTAAATTCCGGCCAGCATCACGCCGCACCGTGACAAAACACTGGGGACTCGCCACACATCGGTCACGTCACAGTAAGGGCATGGCACACCACACATGATGATCACACCGACTTCCCCACAACGCGCACCGGCGCGACGACACACGATCGCATGCGATAGCTCGTGAAGGACTTTGGTGAACACGAACACCATCGCCAAGGCCAGCGGATGCAAACGCGTGACGTAGGTTGGCATTTTCGAAATCGCATCCAGCCACTGGTCTTGTGACGAAAGCAACACGACCAGCGATCCCATCATGACCACGCTCCAGCACAGGACCGCCGTGGACGAAAAAAGCCAATCGGTTCTCGGTGCAAGCCATGACGCGATTCGATCCACGGATCCCAGCGGCACTTGAATCGCCAGCAGTGAGAATCGTGGGCGCGTCGCGGCGATTCGAGTGCGCAGCATCCCGGCGTTTGCGGCTTGCTGTAGCAACGATTCTTCTGCGACACCCTGGTCAATTTGCGACCAAGTCCGGTTGTCGACTCGCAGAATGCGTCCCCCGATTTCGTCAATGACGATCCGTTGGGAACGCCCCCGGTTCGAACTCGTGATACTCACCAAGTCCGCTCGCACGGCAGCGTGCTTCGGTTGACGGCCCTCGCCAGAGTTGAACTCGCTCAATGCCGATCCTACCTCGAATCCCTCGATACCCGCGGTCGGTTCGCGATCGCGGCGGGCACATGAACTTTCATCCGCACCTGAGCACCAGGATGCAATTTCCAGCTCGGATTCGTTCTCGGGGTCGTCGCCGATAACGAAAACGGTTCGTTGACGATTTCCGAGTGCAAGCGATACCCGCCACCGGGCATCACATGTGGATCGACCGACAAGACTCGTCCGCGGAGCGATCGATCTTCTCCGCTTGCGCGATCGACCCAGTGCACGCTCACCGGTAGACCGACGCAAGCTTCGGGGCTAATCGTCGCGCTATCCAGTATCGCATTGACATGAAGCCGATCCATCCTTGCAATCGTGGCGACTGTCTCGCCCGTTTGCACCCATTCACCCACGCTCTTGCTGGTTTCCAATATCACACCCGCGAGCGGTGATTGAACATTCAGATGACTCAATTGGTCGTCCAACAGCGCTAGCTCGGCTTCCGCGAGTTGCTCCGCCGTGTGCGCCTCCGACAATCGTTTCTTTGCTCGATCGATTTCTAATTCAGCCCGCTGGACCGCGAGTTTCAATCGTCGCAGCTGGTTGGCGGCGACGGCACCGCCAAAGTCTTTGTGAATGGTGTGACTGGAACTGAGTTCCGCTTCCGCCTCCGCTTTGGCAGTCTCGGCATATTGAACTTCAATGACGTCATTGGCTTGCTCTTGTGCCAGCTTCAAACGTAACTGATAAGACTGGCGACGAATCTTTAAGGATAGATCGTCGATACGCACCAGTCGCGAGTCCGCCTCGACGGTCTGGTTGCTCATCACAAAGACTTCCGCGACGCGACCAGTCGCCAGTGACGGTACGTCGACCTCTTCGGAGAAACGAACGACGCAGTCTTGAACGTCGATACCGGAGGAGACGTCACCCTCAGCGGCGAACGGAGTGCCCGATGGAACCATCGCGGCGACTACCAACGCGAGAAATCCGATCGTCTTTGTCATGTGTCACTCGGATCCAGCCTGAGGGAGTTACTAAAATACATCTGGTAAGTCGAACGCAGTGAAACGATCGCATCTTGAAACAACGCGTAGGCAAGCGACGTGTCACCACAGCGACAGACCACTTGCACCGGTGAACCGTTCATGGGTGCCGAAGTTTGTTGATTGTCAAGCAGCGTCGCGACGGCGTCCGAGAGTTCAATCAACACCGCGTTCGCTGGTACCGGTCGCTGAGGCGAGCTTGATGCGGGACCGATTTGCTTGAGACTTCCCGGCCAAACGCTGGACGCGTCGGTTTGCAGCGTGACGCCAAGTTCAAGTGTCTTTTCTCGCGACGAGTGCTGCAGACGAGCGATTCGATTTTGCGGTACCTCCGCATCGACGACCCACTTGGAATCGCAATTGATGGTGCTGAGCAGATAATCGCCACGTCGTAGTGGCCGACCGCCCAATCGCTGCGAAATTTTCCACGCGTCAACCACACCGTCGCTGGAGCACCGGATCACGAGTGATCGACGGACGTCTTCGAGCAACGCCAGTTGTTGATCGATCCCGCGAAGTTCTTCGGCAACTAGATTCCGTTCATTTTGTAGTTCACCCGTACGGTCCAACCGATGCGACGCGGTGCCGACAAGTGCTTGCGTCCAATTGGTCTGTTGTTCGATCAACACCGCCCGGCGTCCCATCAATGTCGTGATCTGCTGTTCCAGCGCATCATCATGCAGTGTCACCAGGGGCTGGCCCTTAACCACACGCTGTCCATGATGAACGTGGACTTCTTGAACGATCGCATCTCGCGCCGCGCAAAAATTTTGCAGTTCAACCGGGCGAAGCGTGCCCGGTGCAACAACCGTTAATGGCACGGGGAAGCATGCGATGATCGCGGCAAACATCAAAATTGCCACCACGCCCAACACGCGTCGTCGGCCCGATATCGAGATCCGGCCATCGGTAAGAAGTGCGGTCAAGCCGCGAACACCCGGCACCGCGTTCAATCGGGCATGGTGAGCGATGGCGAGCGATGCGTGTCGCAGACAGTACAGAATTGCGTCGCGAGTATCTGGATCCAACTCTCGTTCTGGGGCCGTAGCCAGACAGACCAGTCGCAGTGTCGGCGAGGCTGGCGACATCGCGACCCAAACGACATGTAGCGGCGTGCCCGCGGTATCTTGACCGAGAGTGTGATCCACAATCATTGGCAAGTCATCGGGCGTCAAAGCCGCTTGGCGTATTTGTTCAGCTGCCGGAGAGTTTTGAGCGATCGTGCCGACGTAGCTCACCGCCATGAGTTCCGCTCGTGAACGACGAACCTGGCAAACTCCCACTCGGTCAATGCAGAAGATTTCGGCAATCGAATCCGCCAGTATCGTGGCAATCGCCGACTCTTGATAGCAATCGTGAATGCGTTGGATCACGTGCTCAAGTTCACGCCGAGTGGCTTCACGCCGTTTCAGTCGACGGACTTCACTGGATCGCAAGAACTCGGCTGCCAAGTCAGCCATTTGCGCGACGAACCGCAGATACCCGCGCTGAGTCGCGACGCCGCCTTCGCCGTCCAGAAACACTTCCAATAAATAGTCGGCTAACACTGGCCCGCGAGAAGCATCGGGTTGATTCGTCGGTAAACTCGTATCGAGTTCGATGGGCACGATGGCCACCGGTACCCGTGCCGGGTTGGCTGGAACGTCCGCTTGATTGGCGCCCGGTGTGGGCGGCACCACCACGGGATTTCCCGCCAGCCCGACTTCGACCAAAAGCGCCGCGTGGACATCCGCTGCGATACCGATAAAGGACTCATCGGTGATCCTTCCTAGACGCAGGACGACGTTCCAGCTCTCGGCAAAAGCGTCGCGGTCATCGTGGCCGCGTTTCCAAATCACCACCCCCTCGCCAGCCATCGCCCGCAGCATTCGGTCAGCTAAGAAACTAAAGAAGTGGTGCTCCGTGCGTGGAACACGGACTGCCGCAGCAACTTCGCGTACAATCTCTGAGATCTCGCGGCGAGTTTCACTCACCCATGCATCGACGCTCGCGACCGTTCCACCGTGCACAGTGGTACTCGCGGCTGGCGAAAACACGAACGGTGAGCTAGATGTAGCCGAGTTCACGTGATCGAATGAATGGGAAAGACCACTCGCTAGGGGAAGAAACGGAGCTTTGGACTATCAAATCCCGTTGCCCCATCGCAACGCCAATTGAAGCGGCATCCGTATGATCGAGATGACGTCGGTTCCGCAGTCCGTCACCCAGCAAAGGAAGCCGAGTCACCGACGGAATGTACCTCGCGCGCTACGGACTCTGGTGATCGGATCTCTTGTCGCCCTGGCCTTGCTTGCTTTTCCAAGTACGGTCGGGTGGATGACCGCGTTTTGGTTAGGCTGGCATTCCTATTTGATCATGCGTCGCCGCGCCGGTTGGTTTCCGCTGGTGACATGTTTCGTGATCTTGTGCGTGAAACTCGTCGCTCGAACTCCAGCAATGTTGGTGTTCATGGCAATCTTGTTGCTCGTCGGCGTCTACGGTTATCGCACGCGAGAACAGAACTTGACGCATTTCACGCGAGCCATGTTCTTAGTCGCGTTGTGGATTGCTTGGGTCGCCATGATTGACGAGCAGCAGCGAATTGAGACATGCAACCATCCGATGACTCTTCGGACCGATGATGCTCAACCCATTGTCTGTATCGGGGATAGTTTGACCGATGGTATGCTTCCCGACAAAGGCTATCCCGAGCAGCTCCGAACACTCGTTCGTTACCCGGTGATCAACGAAGGCGTGTCCGGAATCGCAACCACCCAGGCTCTCGATCTGATGCCGCGCGTGCTCGAGCACAATCCAGTGATCGTCGTGATCGAGGTCGGTGGCCATGATTTTCTGAAGGGCTACACTCGCGCCTCAACCAAAACCAATTTGGTACGCATGATTGACGTGTGTCGCGACAACGGATCCGAAGTCGTGTTGTTGGAAATTCCGCGAGGGTTCATTCTTGACCCCTTCGCGAGTTTAGAGCGAGAGATTGCCTACGAGAAAGACGTTCAACTCGTCGCAGACACTTGGCTGCGACAGATCGTGTTGATGAGCCCGATCGCACCGCCGGGTAAATGGATGCCGAATTCGCAATTGAGCGATGATGGGATTCACAGCAATCGGCGAGGCAGTCACGCGATCGCAATTCGCGTTGCCCGTGCTATCAACACCGTCTTGGCGAATGCAAGCCCCAAGGGTGACTCGCGTTCTAAGTCACCAACCCCTTGGTGACTGTCATGAAGACGTCTTCGAGTGTCGGGTCTTTGTCGTTAAATGAACGCATTCGAACCCCTTCACGAATCAGCGTTTGCATTAAATTCGCCAAGCCTTCGTCATCAGTTTCCAATTCTGCCGTGACGCGATCCGATTCGATCTCGAGCGATCGGAGTCCAGGCTCACTCCTCAGAATCGACAACCCGGCGTCCTGGCCAGATACGAACTGGATCACCACGATTCGATTTCGTCGTAGTTGGCGGTAGACCTGGTCGATCGGTCCACTCATCAATAACTGGCCCCGTTCGACGATGCCGATGGACGTGCAACAATCCGCGAGCTCGGTGAGGATGTGGCTGCTGATGAGAATCGTCTTCCCCATTCGCCTCAACTCCTTGAGCAGAGCCTTGAGTTCGACGCGCGCCCGCGGATCCAAGCCACTGGCCGGTTCGTCCAGGATCAACACCGGTGGGTCATGAACCAGCGTTTTTGCCAAGCACAAGCGTTGCTTCATGCCACGCGAAAGCCCGTTGACAAAGTCGTTTCGTTTGTGGCCCAGGTCCAATAGCTCCAGCACATTGTCAATGATTCGCTGGCGCTCCGTACGGCCAATGCCATAAGCGACCGCAAAGAAATCGAGAAACTCCCAAACTCGCATGCCGTCGTACACACCAAAATTATCGGGCATGTAGCCGATCGCTTTGCGAACTCCCACCGGATCGCCCATCACGTCCATGCCCGCGACCGTGCCGCCTCCGCGACTGGCGCGAAGCAGCGTTGCCAGGAAACGTATCGTCGTGCTTTTACCAGCCCCGTTGGGGCCAATGAAACCGAATGTCTCGCCGGCTGCGATCACGAGATCGATACTCTCGACCGCAGTAAAACTACCATAATCCTTTCCGAATCCGGTCAACGTAATCATGGCTCGTCTTTCATCATCGCTTCCGCGGGTTCCAGGTCGCTGGGGCGATCCTTCAACAGACTTTCGACAAGGTTCACATCCGGTGTGGGCCGGGTGATGGACTGGTATCGATTGCGTCCATAACCCAGATGCGCCACCAATATGGTTTGTCCCCGGTACTGGCTCGCCTGAGGAAGAATCGTCATTCCCGCAATCTTGTCGTCGATGCGGGCGACGATTCTTGAAGCACCTGGTTCCATCGACCCTTTGTCGATCAAACGCTGGATCAAGTCCTGGGTCTGCATCGGCATCTCGGACACGCGGAGTTCATGGTCGTCGCGAAACCGCAGTGCCGTCCTACCGCCAGCCGCACAGGTTGCGACCGTCGCGAGTGACCGTTGTCCGGTCGTCGAGCGTTCCACGACAATTAGATCCACCAAGTCAAAATCGGTTTCGTTCACCAAGTAATCGCTCTCGCGTCGGACGGTGCCCCCAACATCAATGATCTCTTCGGTATGCAACATCCGTACTTGGTTGCTACCCACATTCATTCCCAGCAACCGAGGTCCCTCTCCCGCCGCCGTTTCAAATACCAGCGGGTCGGACTTCCATCGCTCATCGGATGTTTTGACGGGAGCCGCGATCGCGTCGGTGTGATTGAATTGAACTTCGTATTGAGTCGACAATGAATTGTAAATCGCGATCCCCCGGGTGAGATGTCCTCGAGAATAATTTGCCGGCAACTCCAGTAGCGACAACTCCGTCTGGCTACGAGCAAATCCGATGTCCAGTTGCGCTTCCCTAGCGACCAAAGCCGCGCCGATGAGTGCGATCACTGGCGCCGCTAGCCATGCGTACTCCAATCGTCCGAGCAACCGGAACACGACGTAGTTAAGGACAACGAGCACGAACAAATACATCCCAAGCGAGCGAATGACCAAGGTTGATTCGGGAATGGCAATGCCCGATTCGCTCCTCAAGAGTCGCGAGACCTGCACCATCACGTCACTCGATTCCGACCATCCGGACACACCCGACACAGGATCCACTCGCGTCAAATCAAGAGGCGACGGCGCATCGACGACATTGGAGCTTGCATCAACCGCGGCCTCGAGATCAACGAACGAATCATCGGCTTCCGACGGCTTTTGCTCGGTGGCGGCGGAATCTTCGGTGGATTGCTCTTCGACCGCCAACACCGCGTCCCGCGACAACAATCGGAATGAGGAGTTCAATGCCGGCAGCTGTGACTCCGCAAGCCCCGAGTCACGAAATCTGGAAATCACGACCGGATAACCGTCGTCGGATTCGGTCGCTCCGATGTCACTGACCTTTGTATCCGAATTGACGAATTCTCGACTCGGACGCACAAGGATCGCCGCGTTGAAAAAACTGTCGAACGATTTCCAGTTGGCTAACCAACCGCTGGCAAGATCGAAGCGGCTTTGACAGATGGCGCCCCGTCCAAGCTCGCGTGTGGCAAGCAGATCTCCCGTTCCCACGACGGGATTGGCGTCGCGGTGCAAGTCACCTCCAGCAGCCACCCGGGTCGAAAGTCCGCGCAACAGGTCGATCTGCCGTGCAGTCGAATCGTCACCGGCGACCGACCAAGCTTCCATCATGTTCGTCGCCGCATCGAGATCGAGTTCGGTATTGCCGGTCACGCCAATTGGCAATCGTGATGCCAGTGAACTCGATCGAAGCGAGTCGGCTCCGTCGGGTCCATTGACAATCAATCGGCCTCCAAAGTGAATCCAATCTTCAACGGCTTGCAATTGTGATGGAGTCAACGAATCCGCCGAGATGTCATCCCAGACCACCGCCGCAACGTAGGTCCAATCGAGCATCGTCGCTGGCAACGGCAACAATCCCTCGTCCGATGGAAAAACGATCCGGTAGTGCTGGCTCGGTTGCGTGACCGCGAGTGGATCATGAAACGGTCGTACCCAATCACTCGTCTGCAATCGTGCAAATCGCTCAGGTGCTTGGGTGAGCACGACGACGAGGAATTCTTCCGGTGCAAGCACTCGGCAGCGCTGTTCCGCTGTGTCGATGCCGGCCGTCGAATGTGACGGCGTATACCGGCTGGACAATCGCACGAGGTCACCGCGTGACTGCGACGGAATTTGGGCCAGTAGGCGAACGTCGAATCGACGCATTTGACCTTTCGGTAACACCACCGGACGCGCACCGGCAAACGCTCGCTGGGCGGATGTATCCTGGGCGGTCTTCTCCGCGAATGCACTGGGACGCACGGTCAACTCGGTTCGCAATTCGCCGCGTGTGTCGACGATGTTGCTGCGCAACGACTGCGACGCCGTCAACCAGTGCCCCGGCTTCACAAAATTTTGCGACGCAGCCCGATCGCTGGGCATTGGCCGCGGCGCCATCGACGTGTAATCGTCGACGGCGGGCGTTCCCGGTGGTTTGGTGAGGGGCGACGTGGGCCCAGGACGACAGCCATCGCATCCGGCCAAGGTGACGAAGACCCAGGCCAGCGAAAGCCAGACAACACGATGGCCTACCAACCCATGACCATATTGGATTCGATGGCCTTGCGAGCGTTCTCCAAATCACTGCCGGTTTCCATCCGATACAGCCGGATGGCGTTGACTTTGTCGCCGGCAGATTTGCTCAAACAATCCCTGGCGATCGCACACGGGTCGATCCGTGAATCCGTCAAACCGAGTGCCCCCTTGCTAATGACCCAAGTGTCCCGGGGACGCTTGGTGAATCGAAGCACCTCGTCGTGGGGGTATGCGTCAGCGACCACCTCCCGCGCCGTGGTTTCGTCCTCAGCCCAAGTGATGATGATGTGAGAGTCTGTTTCGATCTCAAACAATGGCATCGGTCAATTCTCCCGTTGAAGTAACCCGGCGCACGGCGGCGTACCCCAGCCGGTACGGGTGATCAGCATTCGAGTCGGCAACAAACCGGCCCCATTTCGCAATCACCGAAACGATCAACCTGATTATACCGAGCAACCTGCTCTAGCGGTTCAGCGTGTGGCCCTTTAGGCACAGAAAACCGAAGGCGACGGATGCGGTGGAAACGATGCCCCACTGGGTTACGTTCATGTGGTTGAAATAGCGAACGAATTCATGCACCGCATCGTTGAACCAATCCGTGAGGGAAAAGCTGGCCAGGATCTCGAAAAACATGGTAAACCCAATCAAACGGTAAACACGGTCAAACGCGATGAGGTCGGTCGCAAGTGGGACCTCGATGGAGAACTTTAGGTCGCGACTCAGCGGCAGTTATCGTCGAATGGAGCCACGATTCCGCTGATTTTGTGGGCCGGAGCGTCATCGTCGTCACGATCGTCGCATCCCCATCGCGGTTTCCAGTCGAAATCAAAAACGGGGGCTTCGTCGGCCTTGCGATGCCTGATCCTGTCGATATAATCCTGCCTCGGCCGAGCGAGAAATCGCTCGTAGAGGCGCGGTAGCTCAATTGGTTAGAGCCCCGGACTGTCGATCCGGAGGTTGCGGGTTCGAGCCCCGTCCGCGTCGCTCACTGAATTTCTCGTGATTTGCGGCACCAAACCGCGACCCATCGATGGCGATGGAGCACACTTTCGATTCATGCCAAACGGGAACTTTCCCGTTTGCGCTTTTGAAAGGTGCATCCGATGCCCAAACTCACGAAGTCGGTACCCAAATACCGCAAGCATTCTTCCGGCGAAGCCCGTGTCACCCTCAATGGCCGTGACTATCTCTTGGGACCGTGGAACAGCAAAACGTCGATCCGTGAATACGACCGAATCGTGGCTGAGTATCTCGCCAGTGGTCGAAGTCCTTCGTTCGGCATCGAAGCCGATGCCTACACCGTGGCGATGTTGATTCGAGACTACTTCCGATTTTGTCGGTCGTACTACGGCACTGGAAAAACGAGCGAGTACGTTCGGATCGTCCCGGCCGTCAAACCGCTTCGCGACTTGTATGCCGATCACGATGCCGTCTCGTTTGGTCCGACTGGTTACAAGGCCGTCCGCCAAGTGATGATCGAGGCCGGACTTTCACGGCAGGGAATCAACTCTCGTATGAAGAAAGTCGTTCGAGCGTTTAAGTGGGCGGCAAGTGAGGGGAAAATTCCGGCTGCCGTATTCGACATGTTGAAACTGATTCCGTCGCTCAAAGCCGGCCGAACCACGGCGCCGGACACGGAGCCGGTTACACCCGTCGACGACGATGTGGTCGAGGCCACCGTGAAGTCGCTGTCACCGATCGTGTCCGACATGGTGATGCTGCAACGCTTGCTAGGCTGCCGACCTGGCGAAGTGTGCAATCTCACCCCGGCATCGTTCGACCGATCCGACGACGTTTGGGTGGCAACGCTCACGGAGCACAAAACAAAGCACCACGGGCACACTCGCAAGCTGTTCGTCGGCCCCAAAGCCCAAGCGATCATCTTGCCATATCTCGATCGTGACAACGATGTGCCATTATTCCGGCCGTGCGAGGCCGTAGCGATCCGTCGCCAACGTGACGCAGCGAAGCGGACGACACCGTTATCGTGTGGCAATTGCTCCGGCCGACGATCTGGTGGGTTCCGTCGTGGTAACTATCGCAAGAGTCCCGGCGATGCCTACACGACCGAAAGCTATCGTCGTGCGATTCACAACGCTTGCGACAAAGCGTTCCCGGCTCCGGCTCCGCTGGGACAACTCCCCCGCGAATCCGATCGAGCGAGGAAACGTCGGCTGTCCGCGTCACAACTCGAACAGCTAGCCAAGTGGCAATCGGATCATCGATGGGGTCCGAATCGTTTGCGTCATGCTCGTGGTACCGAAGTACGCAAGACGTTCGGCTTAGAAGAAGCCCAAGTCACACTCGGCCACCGCAAAGCCGACGTGACACAAATTTATGCCCAACGTGACGAAACACTTGGCAAACATGTTGCTCGTGAGGCGGGGTGATTTTACAAGCGCAAAGCAGTATTTTGGAACCAAAGTCGGCAGGGGAGTAATTAACCCCGTGGTGCGTCGGCCGGAACGAATCTCTTTCCCGTTTCGGCCGACGTGTCACCGACAATCACACTAGGAAAGAGATCAATGGATAATTCCGATACCGGTTGGCAATACATTCGTCGCGGATTCTTCACGGGGACCGGTTCTCTTAAACAGTACCCAATTGAATCCACGGACCCTGACGGAGATTTCGTGCGACGCTTCCCTCGCCCTGTCACAGTTACTATGGGGCAGAACCATGAAATCCATTACGAACTTGTGCCAACGAACTGTATTTGCGTTGTCTACGCGGACTACTATTCGGGCGAGTCGGACAGCCCGCAGGAATCCGAATCGCACTACCTGTTGAGAATTAACGGACGCGTCGCAGCCATGCGGCAAGGCGGAATTCCTGATTTAGATTTCCGTGGCCAGCCTAGCTTTCGGTGGCTAACAGAAACAGAGGTTTTCGCTTGGTGGGAGGGCCATATTGGGAAGGCCCCTAATGATTTACTGGCGTCCTGTTACCCAAAGTCGCTCACTGAAGAACGCGGCTCAATCGACCAACAACGAGCAAACAGTTTCGCCGGCCGCGACAAGCCGTGTGACCCTAACGAAGCTTTCGCGGAACTCGCTGCTACTTTACGCAAACGTGATGGGAAGTTGGCCCGATACTTGGCCTCGGTTCGCGCGACAATCGTTTCTTTAAATGTTATAGGTGACGCGGTCGACCCCGTCGGCAAGTCAAAAGTATTCAACTCGCAAGGCGAGTTCCCTTCATATAACGCGATCGCTAAGGCGATTCGGGCAATGAATGAGATCACTTGCAAAACCGGCGTCGTCTGGACCGCCAGTGAAAGCGATAAGACCGCCACGAAGATTATTCACAATCCGTAAACCGTCCGAGTCCCGTCCGTAAACCGTCCGCACAGTTTGCGAGAGTTCGCGTTAGTTCAACACCAACTAACACGGAGTCCCGCAAAATGCGAATCCCTGAGAACGAAGTCGGCTTGCCTCTTGTCGAGGCCGTTCACGAGGTCCACGGTCGTCGCCCCCATCTGAGCACTGTCCTTCGATGGTGCCAAAGCCGTAACCGCTACGGCATCAAACTCGAATCTTGGTTGCAAGGCGGCCGTCGTGTTACGTCGGTCGAGGCCGTTCGGCGATACGACGAACGAAATACACTCGCCTCCGATGCTGACCACGGCATCCCCACTGCGACAACGGCCCAGCGATCACGGGCACACTCCCAAGCCGTCCGCGAACTCGATCGCGAATTGGGGGCCGTCTAGTGGGATCCCCAGACTGTCCGTTCTGCAATCAAAGTCCCGATGGTATTTGCTCGATGCACGAAGTGCGGTGCGCGGAGAATCGGCTTTGGGAATTTGCAATCCGATTGAGTGAAGTCACTGATGAAGTTATCCCCATCGGCGACGATATCACGACGCTGGAATCGTCGCACAAACTGTTTAACGATTCGGTCGACTACTCGGCCCAGCTCGCCAGACTAGCCCAGTGGGCGGAGTTATCCCGGCGCCTGATTAGCGACGCTTCGGTGGTTCTGGGAACCGACATCAGGTCCGCGTTCCTGGCGGCAAACGATGACGCGGAGGACGCATAAGTGATATGCGAGTTCTGCCATCAACGCGAAGCCGTGGACCACCGTTTCCATGTGCCGGATCGGTTCGCGAGTATTTGCGAACGATGCAAGCGGTTGACGATACCGCCCAAGAATTATCAACCGTCCGCTGGCGACTTTTGCTGCGCGACAAGTTTTGACCCATACACCCAAATAAAAACGGTCGGCACCGCTAGTGACGATGCGCGACCGCGAAAGAGATTTAACTATGACTGATTCTACAACGAAGTCGAAGCGAACACCGAATAACGTTTCGGGAAACCTGTTTGACGCGGCGCCGCAAGTTGCGGCTGATTTGCCTCCCCGCAAACCACCGCACAAAGTAGCGACAGCTGCCCCGGCCGACCCCGAGCCGGAGCCATTTGACCCGTTTGACCCGGCATCGCTCCGGATCAATCCGAACACGGCTGCCGGAGCGATTGGGGTGAGGCGAAAGATTGTCACGCTGAAAGTCGGCAAACCCGACAAGATGGAGTTCTGTCGTGTGCATCCGAGTGACGCGTATCGAATCGACACGGCGATGGTCGAGGACAAAGTGAACCGCGAAGTCTATCTCGTGGCTCCGGTGTTGTGGCCTGAACTACCGGACTTCATCACGTTGGTTCGGATGTGTGTTGCTGTGAACCGACACGGTACGACGTTCTTGTGGCCCGCGAAGCTACCCGACCCCAACGGTCGGCCGATGGACTGGCACACGTCGATGCTCGAAGCGCAAGAACTCGCCACGAAAAGCTGGGTCCGAGTTCAAGCCGATATGTCGGCAGGATCCTACGCGGTGTTCGAGGCCACCGGAAACTTACCGGAGCCGGAGTGGACTGATCTGACGATGGCCGAACTCTTGAAGTTGGCGTTCAAGACGCGGTTCATCGATTCGATTCATCATCCGTTCTTGCAAGAGTTATTCGGACAAGCCTAATGGATTTACTGAACCGTTTTACTGCGGTTTGGTCGATCGACTTTGAGTTCTCACAGCCACCGGGTGAACAGCCAAAAGTTGTTTGCCTGGTGGCTCGTGAGTTTCGCACGAAGCGACTAATCCGAGTTGGAATGAACGAGTTGTCGACAATGACGCGACCACCGTTTGAGACTGGCGAACACTCATTGTGTGTCGCCTATTTTTCGACGGCAGAGTGGAATTGTTTTCTGTCGCTTGGCTGGGAGTTGCCGTCGTATGTTCTCGATCTTTATTGCGAGTTTCGCAATCTTTGCAACGGAAGTTTCCCTCCTGCGGGATTCGGTTTACTGGGGTGCCTCACTCACTTCGGTTTCGATTCGATGTTGGCGAGCGAAAAGAAAGAGATGAGGGAACTCGCCATTGCCGGAGGCCCGTACACGTCGCAAGAGATGCTGGCACTAGTCGACTATTGCCAAACCGATGTTGATGCTCTCGACAAATTATTGCCGTCGATGTTGCCGTTGATCGACTTGCCCCGCGCCGTCCATCGTGGTCGATACATGAAGGCCGTGTCACGGATGGAGTCGGCCGGAGTTCCGATCGATCACGAAACGCTTTTGATGTTTCGACGACAATGGGGGCCCATTAAAGCGAACTTGATCGAGTCCATCGATCGAGAGTTCGGCGTGTATGACGGCTCGACATTCAAGTTAGACCGCTTCGCCAACTATCTCATCCGACACCGGATCCCGTGGCCCGAGACGGATTCCGGAAGGCTTGCACTGGACGACGACACGTTCCGCCAGCAAGCCAAGTGTTACCCGCAAGTCGCACCGCTTCGGGAACTCCGTCATGCGTTGTCGGAGATGAAGCTGGAAAAGTTGGCTGTCGGCGCCGATGGCCGGAACCGTGCGATGCTGAGTCCGTTTTCAAGTCGAAGCGGGCGCAATCAGCCGTCGAACAACAAATTCATTTTCGGCCCGTCGGTTTGGTTACGTGGACTTATCAAACCACAAGCCGGTCGTGCGTTGGCTTACGTGGACTGGTCACAGCAAGAACTCGGCATCGCGGCCGCGTTGTCTGGGGATCCCGCGTTGTCGCAAGCGTATGCGAGTGGGGATCCTTACTTGGAGTTTGCCAAGATGGCCGGAGCCGTTCCGCCGAACGCCACGAAGCAAAGCCACCCGGCCGAACGCGGCGCGTACAAAGTGTGCATGTTGGCGACACAGTACGGTATGACCGAAGTCGGCTTGGCGGCGAAGTTGAACAAGCCCGTCGTCTCGTCTCGCCAATTGCTCCGTCGCCACCGTGAGACGTTCCCGGTGTTCTGGCGCTGGTCACAGCAACAAGTGGACGCGGCGATGCTATTGGGTTCGATGCAAACGGTATTCGGCTGGACGATCCACACTCTCGGAGGCGACAACCCAAGATCCCTGGCGAACTTCCCGATGCAAGCCAACGGCGCGGAGATGATGCGACTGGCGTGTTCGATGGCAACGGAGGACGGCATCACGGTTTGCTGTCCTGTCCACGACGCCATTTTGATCGAGGCCGACGACGACGTTATCGACGAAGTGGTCGTTCAAACGCAATTGATCATGCGAGAGGCCGGACGAATCGTACTGGACGGGTTCAATCTCGAGTCCGATGCCAAGATCATCCGGCACCCCGATCGGTACATGGACGGCGACCGTGGACGTGTGATGTGGGATCGAGTGTTCGGACTGGCGACGGATGCCGACCAAACATGGGACAACTCGTTCCGTTGAATGGAACGAGTTGTCCCAATTGTGGAACGAGTTGTCCCGTGAACGGAACGAGTTGTCCGACCCGTACCCCCATATCTACTTAGTATCTCATTACTGGTTCTTATTACTTAGTTCTCTTAATAGATAGGTAACCACCATGGACTTGACCACGTTCACGACCCGAACCAGTGACCTACCGGCACTGTTCCAAGTCAAAAGCGAAAAGCGTATCGACAAACGGGCGAAGTCCGCGCTGGCATCGGCACCGCTCCCCCGTCACGGCGCCGGAGAACGCTTCATCCGTGGTCCGATCCCGTTGACCTGGTTCAAGTCCGCTTCGACGTGTGGGGACCGTGCAGAAGCCGTGGCCGTGCTCTTGTGGTACGCGGCCGGATATCAACGTCGTAACCCGGTGAAGCTCACGCCAGCGATCCTGGCGGAACTCCGAGTTCATCCCAAGACTGCGCGACGAGTACTTCAAAGAATGGCCGACTGCGGTTTGGTGCTCGTGGAGTTCCATCGTGGTCGTTCGCCTCTCGTGACAATCGTGTCACCGGAGCCGGCCTTGGTCGGGGGCGAGTAACGTCCAAGCTAACCCGTTTGCCGCGAGCGAAAGTCCATTTCGAAAACCCGTGATTAGTTACTCGGTTACAGCGTTTTGTTCGCCTCGTGTGTTTCACGTTCCAACTCGGTTAAAGAGGATCGATGTTTCGACGAATGTGCGTTTCGACTCTGCATGCAACTCAAGGAAGAGGCGGAGCTTTTCAGAAGGTGCCTTGATCTTGACTTCGCTGGCGATCCCCTCGTTATGAACCTGCGTATTTGGCAACGCGTCTGGATTCGCAACAAACCAGAACTTGTCGAGAATCTCAATGGTAAATTGGGTCCGTGTCATTTTTACACGGCAAATCCAATACCCTCCGGTTTCGACGTCATCCTTAGTTGTTGTCTTCATCGAAAGGTACAGAGTTTCGCCAATCTTGTACAAACGAACCTTCGATGCTGCGTCTTTTTGCCCGGTATAAAGTAGGTCGTAGAGACCCTTCTGGTTTTCAGACTTGGCGATTCGTACGTCCGTGCGATAGCTCTTGCCATCAGTTGAATAGAACTCGCCAATGAAGAGGGGCTCATCATGAAGACAGGATGCGGGGAGATCGCTTTCGCTCTCCGGTACGCAGCCCGAAATGCAGGCTAAAGCGACGATGCCCGTTGTGATCCCAAAAGCACGAAATAGCTCCAAAATACCGCGACGAGTCATTTGTACGATCCCTTCATCTTTGGTAAGCGAAAAATGTAATTATCGCCGGTTGAGCCAGCGATAAGATGGTTTTCTGGTACTTATCACCGGTTGCAGTTCGGAAATTACTACACTTATCGCCTGTTGGGTCGGCCACATATGTCTTGTAGCTGGTGACGACTCGATTGTAGCCGCTGAAAACACTGAGGTGGGCAAAATCTCCGGGGCCGTTCAATCCACTACCTATCGTGCCCACCGGCTAGTTTTTGTTGCTGTTTTTCGCGGGGGTTGCGTCGGTGCACAAACTGCACCCCGGGGTGGGCAAATTCAGGGACGGTCTAAGGCCACGACCGATCGTGCCTGCCTCCGTGATCGAGGCCGGCAAATAGACTTTTGCAATCGCATTGCATTTGGGCATCGGCAATAATGTTGAAAGTGGCCTCCCGCCGTTTGGGTCCTCCCTGGCTTGGCTCGGCGCTGCGGCATTCCAATCCCGCGACTTGATCCGTACACAGTCCGGCGTTGAATGTCGCGGGGAGGGGCGGCGTTTCGGGTCCCCTTGGGATTCGCGACTCTGTGCGGTTGGAATGAGGCGCAGTTGCAAACGAAACAATCCGTCCGTCCGGTGACTCGGGCGGGGGTCTGGGGGCCGGTGTGCCTGTGGGTCCCTTGGCGACGAGTTCATGAGGCGCGGCAAAATCAGTCCCGATCGATCGCGAGATAGTTAGTTAGCCACGAACGCTTTCGGGGTCAGGGGGCCGTTGTGCCGTCACCACTGAGCCGTTTCTAAAGCGGAGCGATTTAGATAAAGGGGCCATGTTCCGACCTGCCGACCCGGCCCCAGCTTATGGGTCCTTCCGAGCATTCGCTTTCGCGGGTTCCCTTATCCCAGCTCCGATACTTTCGCATGCACGACGCATGATTTGAGACCACCCACCACCGCCCTATGAAAAGGGGCAGGTTCTTTCCGGGGCGTTGTCAGTGGCGTTCCCTACGCACCCTGCGTGCTTCCGGTAGATAGTCCGTCCCCATGACCGGGGGCGGGTGAATTGTGGTCGACGTTTGCCCCACGACCCATTGCCCCCGTTTTCGTTCCCGCGTGCAGCAAAATGGTTTTGTGACGGATCCAGGGGGAGGGGCGTCGATTCGTAGGCGGGTTCGAGGTGTAGACCGTTCGTCCTCCCGCGTCCGAACAATGTCAAGAATCGCGAGGCCGAGCCGAGATAGCCAAACGGGAAAAATCCCGTTTGTGATTTTTGCGTTCCCGGAAGTACCGCGTTTTACCGCGTCAAACTGCAAGTGATTGCAAGTAGCCTAATTAGCCGATAGTCTCGGTAAAGCCTGATGAAAGTGTGATTTACGGCAGCGAAAAATTCCATCTGTCGATCCGGAGGTTGCGGGTTCGAGCCCCGTCCGCGTCGCTTCTCGAAACTTCGTGTTTTACGCCGGTGTGCACTTTCCGCGCTGCCGCCACCACGAAATTGCGGCCCCGTATACGTGAACCTGTACCGAAAAACTGTCCTAGCGACACGGCACAGCTTCCAAACGGGAGTCCTCAGCGATGGCACGTCCAGTAGCCGAGGTACCGCCCGCCCGCATCACGTTGGCGGGCAAGTCGGTCGACACCGTTGCCAGTCGTGACGTCGATCTTAGATAGCACGATTGGGCGTAGTCGATCGCCTGCGACGCGGTTTTGGTGGGTGCCTATTACTAAAGTGGGCCGTTGATTCGCTTCGCGACGACCCGCGAAACCGACCCGATTCAGCTGGTCGATAGCGAAGCGATACGTGACACCGCCGCGAAAGAACGCTTGCCAATACCGCCGTCGCGAGGGCCCTAATGCAGAAGTAACATCACTGGCGAGGCGAATCGCCCGCGGCTGAGCGAAGATTCGTCAAGCTTTCGGTTTCTTGAATGGTTCGTCAGATCGAATCAATGATGTCAGACTTCTTGGCTTGAAACTCAGCTTCCGTGATCAAGTCGGCGTCGTACATTTGTTTGAGCTTTGCGAGTCGCGATACCAAGTCCCCCCTGCCTGCACTGACTGCTTCGGGTGCGGGGCCAGTCACGGCAGTATTGATCGTTACCTGATTTGCAGCATTGCGGTCTTCTTCCATTTTTCGGTGTCGACGACGTTCGATCGTTTCTTCTTCCATCTCTTGACCAATCCGATAGACGCGTCGCGCCTGCACTTAGACGCGGACGATGTTAGGCCCGTCCCCTCTAACGAAGCATCATCTGCTTGGTGGTTGGGCGCGTTCATTCCAGTCGATTGTTTGCCGTTGCTCGTCGCGCCCATCGCCGCATTGAGACCTGTGGCGATTCAGCAATGCAAATCCGGGGTGGTGGCTATCGCGATGCGAGCATTGCCATGGCGAAAGCACTGAGGACGGAACTCTCACGGGTCGGTCCTGGCGGTGGCACGGATCCGACCGACGCTCTTTTAATTGCGATCCAACTCAAACCCCAAGCGATCGTGGTGTTGTCGGATGGTGAGTTTGAACCGGAAATTGTCGAACGAGTCTCGGGACTCAATCGCAACAGCGGATTGAACGCGCAAATCAATTGTGTCGCCATAGGCCAGAGCATCCGCACGCTGCAGTTACTCGCGTCACTCAACGGGCCAGGAAACTACGTGGAAGCCCCGTAGAAACTTTTTGATTGAGTTCCCGTGGCGATTATCTCTTCAATTTTTCGGCATTTGGTGAAATACAACATGGTGCCTGCGCATCTCTGTTTGTGAGCGCGAGATTTTTGCGAACCACCTGGTTGCGATTGCGTCTATCTCTTCGAACACTCAAGTCACATTCACAGAAGTGGGAGCAACGAGCTTTCTGATGTTTTTACAGTTGAATTTGCAATCCGGTCGACTCGAACAGATACGCGAAGGCAATTTCTTTGGTGGCCCCAGCAATCAATGCTGCCCGCTGAATAGGAATCATGCCCCAGCGTTTTCGCGTCTGATGTGACACCCGCTCGCAAGGGCGAACGACTTCTTCATGAAGGCTCGGTGTCACGCAGACACCGAGCCTTTTTTCGTGTCCGCATGCGAGACTTCAGGTGTCGGAATCCAGGTGCTGTTGATCCTGAAGTCTGATGCCTGAGGACTGACACGTCTTTTGGGCTGGTAGCTGAGACGGTCTAGCGGCGGCCTGAAGAACCGCAGACGAGGATTCGAGCGCCTCCTGGCCCACTGGAAGATAGCTGTTAGCAAGAACAGGAAAGCTAAAGGCTAACCGCTACCGAGGTAGTCCAGGGCTGGTTGTCCAGACCTTGCTGATAACGAGGTTGTGCCGAGTTCGATCCCCGGGGCTACCACTTGAAGTAGGTAACAGGTTGCAGATCACAGGGATCAGGTAAACGAATCATGCAGGCACTTTTGAAACGCATAGCCGCGATTGAACATCGGGGCTGTGGTGTAACTAGCAGCATGACGGACTTCGGGCACCGACGTAGGACGCGTTGGTCGTCGTGTAGGTAAGGGTTCAACTCCCTTCGGCCCCATCGCTACACATCGGCGTGTAGCTCAGGGGTGAGAGCGGCGTCCTTATAAGGCGACGGTCGCGGGTTCAATTCCCGCCACGCCGACTGAAACGAAACAACGACGACAAACAATTTGGGATTGTGGCAGACAAGGTAATGCATCGGACTCTTAATCCGAGCGATGTGAGTTCGATTCTCACCGATCCCACTCGAGACATTTTGAAACAAGCACTGATGGTCTAACGGCAAGACGCCTCCGTCGCGAGCGAGGTGATGCGGGTTCGATTTCGGCTCGGTGCTCTTGAGCACTTCGGCGTTTTTGATCTTTGACAATTTGGTAGTGATGCATTTTTGCGCCCATGATGTAGCGGTAGCCTGCTGCCTTGCCATGGCGGAAGTGTGGGTTCAACTCCCACTGGGCGCTCTTTAAAGTTTGAAGGGAGAAGTTTGAATTCTGAAAAAGTCAAGATGCGGTGGGTCCTGTGCTGGTACGGGAACGCGGCCGTTAACCGCGCAGACGCAGGTTCGATTCCTGCCTCCGCAGCTTTCACACGTCACCCTTCTCACTTCAAACTTCGTTCCGTGTCCTTGGCCGATCGGCAAAGGCGTCGGACTTCTAATCCGAGCAGGCGGGTTCGATTCCCGCAGGACACTCCTTCGAGACGATCCACGATGTCACTCGGGTGTCGGCTAACGGTAAGCCAGCTGCCTTTGAAGCAGTGGTATGTAGGTTCGATTCCTTCCGCCCGTGCTGTTGATGAAAGACCAAACGCCGGAGTAGCAGTTGCTGGTCGCTGCACCTGACTCTGAATCAGGAGTTCATTGGTTCGATTCCAGTCTCCGGTACTGTGGCCAGATCTGGTGTTGGTTTCCAGAGACTCACTGTGAATGAGTTTGTCGCCGGTTCAATTCCGGCTGGTCACCTGAGTCGCTTCGTTCCAGTCGTCAGCTGTCAGTGAACAGTTGCCAGGAAGAGTCGAAGCAAAAGTTTTTCGCTGGTGAGGCCACCTGGTGGTGGCGCCTGATTGTCGATCAGGTCGTGGCGAGTTCGATCCTCGTTACCAGCGCTAGGTCGTCCATAGAAAATAGTCTTCAGTCTCTAGCATTGGGTGAGTTCGTACAGACTATCGGCTACCGACTATCTACTATTTTGGCGTGGTAGATTCTGATGGAAGAATCGTCTGGTTTTCATCCAGGAGTCCGCGGGTTCGATTCCCGCTCACGTCACATGCCTAACGAAGTAGCGATTGGCTATGTTACTGGTTCGGAAGGAGATGTTCTTGATCCTGGCAAAGTGGCTTCACACTAATTGCTAGCACGCTACTTGCTAACCCTTCGCAACTAACCAAGGAGAACGACGATGTCCAGAAATGTGAAGTACGTGCAATGTGCGATGAGACGCAACATCGCCGGCGGATCAATGCGAACGACGTCGTACATCCCGCAAGAGTTTGCGAAGGTCGGCCGCGTGCTGAGGCTGAAAGATGACAACGTCGGCTGGGTCGATGGCTGGGTGGTCGAGTGCGTCAGCGATTCGATCGTCGAAGGCGACCAGATCCCTGATCCACACAAGGCAATCAAGAACCATCGCAAGTCGACGGGCGACAGTACTCCGCGACTGCATGCGTGACACGTTGGCAGCCAAGGGTAGGACGCGGTCGGTCGCGTCCTTCCCACGGCACCAGAAAACAACGTCTAGATACGCTAATCGGCCGAGCGGACCGGCTTAAACCCGATTGATTGCAGGTTCGATTCCTGCTCTGGGCACTTCGAGAGGAATGAGTCTTGAGTTATGAGTCTCGAGAACGAACCCCAGGACTCATTGCTCAGGTCTCAAGACAATTCATGGGGCGCTCGTCCAACGGGAAGACGTGTGTTTTGCACAAAGAAAATCGGGGTTCGATTCCCCGGTGCTCCATTTTTCGCAAACGCTGAGGTAGGCCAACGGCGAGCCGCTTGTCTTAGGAACAAGTGCTTGCGGGTTCGACTCCCGCCCTCAGTACTTGGAGTAGGTGTTAGGGATTTAGGGTTTAGGTTTTCTGAGCGACCGGATCAAGGCACCGAGGACTTTGGACGTTTCGATCCACTTGTTCGGCAACTCCGACTCACCGGGAGCAAAGCCAAGTCGGGTCACCAGCGAAACCTGATATTCGAGCTCGCCAAGTGATCCAAAAGCGATGTCGAGGAATCGTATGTAATCCGCAGTTGAATCGCGACTGCAACCTTCGACGATGTTCGACGGAACCGAAACGGCCGCACGTCGTATCTGCGACGTCGATCCGAATTGCTCTTCTCTTGGAAACGCTGCCGTGAACTTGTACGTAAGCATCGCAATTTCATCAGCTAACTCAAACGCCCGCAATTTGGTGTGACCCCGCATTGTCCCCTCCGACCTACAGCCTAAAAACCTAAATCCTAACAACCTGTTCGTTGCGGGTGAGCCAGGCTCATCCGGGCCTCATAAGCCTGGACCGTCGGGTGCGACCCCCGAACCCGCTACTCATGAGTCTATAGGGGATAGTCTTCCGTCTTCAGAGAACGCTAATAACTGCAGACTATTTGCTACGGACTATCTGATCGCGTGGTCTAGCGGCAAAGACGCCTGCGTGACAAGCAGGAGACCGATGGTTCGATTCCATCCGTGATCACTCAATAGTTGATAGCCCAGAGTCTTTAGTCTTTAGAAATATGCTAAAGACGACAAGCTAAATGCTACGGGCTATCGGCTACAGACTACTTCGGAAGGCAGCCGGATACGGTTTGCCGGGCCGCACTGCTAACGCGTGCCACCTTCGGGTGATGAGGGTTCGACTCCCTCGCCTTCCGCCTGTTTCCAAAGCGGCTCGATGGTGAAACGGACATCATCTCTGGCTTCTAACCAGAAGTTCCGGGTTCGATTCCTGGTCGGGCTACTGATGCGACAATCTAAGCCGATGTGGCTCGATGCAGAAAGGCACCGCTCTTGGCCGAGTTTCTTTCTTGGCTCGCTCATGCTGGTGCGAACCCAGTCGTCGGCTCTGATGAAGTGTCAT